>UBTY01000009.1 GCA_900468535.1 Hyphomicrobiales bacterium
ACCTTTCTAAGTCAACAGCACCCACACAAGTTTTTTCATATTCTTGTAACATCATGATTCTATTGTCACATTTTCAAGCACTTCAGTTTTCGGCCCGATTTCCGCTCCGGAAGCTCTCCTCATAAGCCCGATATTCGCGCGATGGCTTCAGAAACGGGATTCCATTGTCTCCCCTATCGAACGGCTTGCGCGCTACAGGCCCGCCCCGGTAGTTTCCCGTCGCTGTAATAGCGCACGGGACGGCAGCATTTGTCGTCCCCTTACATAAGATAACGACGGACGCCTGATTCCATGATGCCTTTACCGGAGCTTCCGGTTTCCCACGTTCTTCCGCAAATCGGTGCTGCACTCGAAGCAGAGCGCCGGGCCGTCCTTTCCGCGCCCCCGGGCGCCGGCAAGACAACCCTGGTGCCGCTTCACCTGCTTGGCGAGGCCTGGCGGGGCGACGGCAAGATCATCCTTCTCGAGCCACGCCGGCTTGCCGCCCGCGCAGCGGCAAGCCGCATGGCGGCCCTGCTTGGCGAAAGCGTGGGCGAGACTGTCGGCTATCGTATGCGTCTAGATACCCGCATTTCCGCCAAGACCCGCATCGAGGTGGTGACCGAAGGTGTGTTTGCCCGCATGATCCTCGACGATCCGGAGCTATCGGGCGTTTCGACCGTGATCTTCGACGAGTTCCACGAGCGCTCGCTTGATGCGGATTTCGGCCTTGCCCTGGCGCTCGACGTGCAATCGGCCCTGCGCGACGATCTTCGTATCCTCGTCATGTCGGCGACGCTCGACGTCGAGAAGGTCGCGACGCTGCTTGGCGAGCCGCCAGTCATAGAGAGCATCGGACGCAGCTTTCCTATCGATGTTCGCTATCAGGACCGGCCTGGCGGCGAGCGCATCGAGGAGACCATGACGCGCGCAATCGTCGATGCGCATGCGAGTGAACAGGGTTCGATCCTCGCCTTCCTGCCGGGCCAGGCAGAGATTGCACGGACGGCCGAGCGGCTTGAGGGACGTTTCGGACCGGACACCATCGTCACGCCGCTCTATGGCAACCTCACGCAGAGAGAGCAGGATGCAGCCATACGTCCGGCCGCCACCGGTACTCGCAAGATCGTGCTCGCGACCTCGATTGCCGAGACGTCGATCACCATCGACGGCGTGCGAATCGTCATCGATAGCGGCTTGCAGCGGCTTCCGGTGTTCGAGGCCGCAACCGGCATTACCCGGCTGGAGACCGTGCGGGTCTCGCGCGCTTCGGCCGACCAGCGTGCCGGACGCGCCGGGCGAACCGAGCCGGGGATCGCGATCCGCCTCTGGCATCAGGGGCAGACCGCTGCCCTGCCCGCTTTCACACCGCCTCAGATTCTCTCGAGCGATCTTTCCGGCTTTGTCCTCGACCTCGCGCATTGGGGCGTTCAGGACCCAGGATTGCTGTCTTTCGTGGACCAGCCACCGGAGACGACACTTTCAGAAGCGAGAATGCTGCTGCGCCAGCTCGGCGCACTCGATAAGGAGGGTGCTCTCACAGCTCGCGGAAAAACGATGCGCGAGCTTGCGCTGCCGCCGCGTCTTGCTGCCATGGTCATTTCAGCCGGCGAGACAGGACACGCGAAAGAGGCGGCAAGGCTTGCCGTGCTTTTGACCGAACAGGGTCTCGGCGGAACCAGTATCGATATTGAAGAGAGAGCGCGGCGCTTCCGCTCGGAGCGCGGCGAGCGCGCCGAGGGCGCCCGTCAGCTCGCTTCGCGCCTTGCCAGCGGTCTCGATGCTGTTACCTCGACTGAGCCCAGCCACACTGGCCGGCTGCTGCTGCATGCCTTTCCTGATCGCATCGCGCTTCAACGCGGGGCGCGCGGCCGCTTTCTCATGGCGAACGGGCGTGGCGCGGAATTACCGGAAACCGAGCGGCTCGCTGCAAGCCAGATGCTTGTCATCGCGGACCTCACCGGGCGGGCGGCCCAGCCACGCATTCTGGCGGCGGCGGAAATCTCGCGCGCCGAGGTGGACGCCGAACTGCCAGGCGCCATTTCGACCGGCGAGCAGACATTCTTCGACCGACAAAGCCGCCAAGTCCGGGCGAGGCGGGCCACACGACTTGGCGCGATCGTCTTCGACGAGGCGCCCCTTCCCCGGCCGACGGGAGAGGCGGTGACGCGCGCGCTGGCTGAAGGGGTGCGCGAGTTGGGGCTGGAACAGCTTCCCTTTTCGAAAGAAGCGCTGCAGCTCCGCGAACGCATTGGCTTTCTTCATCGCGGCATCGGCGAACCGTGGCCTGATGTGAGCGACGAGGCGTTGCTGTCGCGTCTGGACGAATGGTTCGTTCCCTATCAGAGCGACGCGCGGGGGATCTCGGACATTTCGGCCTCCGGTCTGTCGAACGGCCTGATCGCACTCATACCACATGAGCTGCAGCGAGACCTTGCCCGTCTCGCGCCGACGCATTTCGAAGCACCGACGGGCCAGCGGCATCCTATCCAGTATGATGGAGAAGAGCCGACACTGACGATCCGTGTCCAGGAGCTTTTTGGCCTCAAACAGCATCCGTCGATCGCCGGTGGACGTCTGCCGCTGCTGCTCGAGCTGACATCGCCGGCGCATCGGCCAATCCAGACGACACGGGATTTACCGGGTTTCTGGGCCGGCTCGTGGAAGGATGTGCGCGCCGACATGCGGGGCCGCTATCCGAGGCATCCCTGGCCGGAGCGCCCGGAAGAGGCGTTGCCAACGACAAGGGCTAAGCCGCGTGGTACATGAGCCGAAAAGCGGCAAGGACAAGATTATGGTCGATGACGTCGAAAGCCTGACCGATGACGGCAGGCATCGCAGCAGAAGGCTCCGGCTTCAGACACTGATCCGGCTACGGTGGCTGGCAGTCGGCGGACAGGCGCTGACCGTCTTCGTCGTTGCCTTCTGGCTGAAGTTTCCGTTGCCGCTCTTCGCAAGCGCGACCCTGATTGCGGCGCTCGCCCTCGTCAACTTCTACCTGATGATCCGCTATCCGCCGACGCATCGTATCGATCCGGGCGCCGCCTTCGTTCTCCTCGGCTTCGATCTCTTACAGCTTTGCGCGCTGCTCTTCATTACGGGCGGGCTTGCCAATCCGTTCGCAGCCCTTGTCTGCGTTCCCGTGATCATCTCCTTCGCCTCGCAGCCAATTCGCTACAGCACCGCCTTGATCCTCGTCGCGATGGTCTGCATCACCATTCTCGCCTTCTCGCCCTTCCCGCTTCCGTGGTTCGACGGCGTCGAGATCAATGTCCATAATGTCATGCAGTTCGGCGTCTGGTGTTCGATCGCCTCGACCATGGCGTTCGCGGCATTCTATGCCTACCGGGTTTCGATGGAGGCGAGCCAGCTCGCCGACGCGCTCGCAGCAACCGAACTCGTGCTGCAGCGAGAGAAGCATCTTTCCCAGCTTGACGGCCTTGCCGCAGCGGCCGCGCATGAGCTTGGAACGCCGCTTGCCACCATCAGCGTCGTTGCCAAGGAGATGGAACGCGAGCTGAAGGACGACGAACGGTTCCGCGAGGACGTGCAGTTGCTCCGCAGCCAAAGCGAGCGTTGCCGTGACATTCTAAGACGGCTTGCAACGCTTTCGGCGGAAGGTGACGCGCATCTGCGGCGCTTGCCACTCTCCTCGATGATGGAGGAAATCGTCGCGCCCCATCGCGAATTCGGCATCAAGCTGGAGCTTGTCGAAAAGAACTCTCGAAAGGGCGAGCCGGTCACCGACCGCAATGCCGGCATCATGTATGGGCTCGGCAATCTCATCGAAAACGCCGTCGACTATGCGCGAGACAAGGTGACAGTTACGGTCGAGCACAATCAGCGCAGCGTGCGAATCACCGTGGAAGACGACGGCGAAGGGTATTCACCTGATATTCTGACGAGGATCGGCGAGCCTTACGTAACGAAAAGACAGAGAGAGGATCGTGCCGGCGGCCTCGGCCTCGGGCTGTTCATCGCGAAGACACTGCTGGAACGCTCAGGGGCGTCGCTGATTTTCGAGAATCGGGCGCCGCAGGGAGCCGGCGCCCGTGTGCGTGTCGAATGGCCGCGCATGCTCATTGATGCACATTCGACAAAATAACTGTATCGGCCTAGTTAAAGACTGCGACATAATAAGGCGGGCAGCATTAGGGTTGAGATGATGAGCGAACCGGATCACGATACTTCCACGGCAAACGAGGATCACATCGGTCCCGATGCCAGCCTGTTGATCGTGGACGACGACGGCCCGTTCCTTCGCCGGCTCGCACGCGCGATGGAGGCACGTGGCTTTCGGGTGGAGACGGCGGAATCCGTGTCGGAAGGCGTCGCCAAATCGAAGAGCCATCCGCCGAAATATGCCGTGGTCGATTTGCGGCTTGGCGACGGTAACGGCCTCGATGTCATCGAGGCCATCCGGCAGCGCCGTGACGACACGCGAATCATCGTCCTGACGGGCTACGGCAACATTGCGACGGCGGTTACGGCGGTCAAACTCGGCGCGGTGGACTATCTGGCCAAGCCGGCGGATGCCGATGATGTCTATGCGGCATTAACGCAACGGGCCGGCGAGAAGGCTGAATTGCCTGAAAACCCGATGTCGGCCGATCGCGTTCGCTGGGAACACATCCAGCGGGTCTATGAAATGTGCGAGCGCAATGTTTCCGAAACCGCACGGCGGCTGAACATGCATCGACGCACGCTTCAGCGAATCCTTGCCAAACGCGCGCCGAAATAACCAGCACTGTCAGATCTCATCGACGTCGAAAGGCTTGCCATTGGCCCATTCGGCCATGAGCAGGCGTTGGGCGGCCGCGCGCGAGAAGCTCAGCGTTACTGCCTTTCGGGTCGCGGGCGGCAGTCGGTGTTCGGGGGCCTCACGCAGCATATGCGCGCCGTAGCCATCGGAGAGGAAGAGACCGCACTCCTCAGGGAAGATATCCAGCGGCACATCCTTGTGGGTGGCGAAGAAAAGCCGGTCACAGTGCTGCCTATACTCGGGCCACTTGCGGTCGACGCGGAAATCTTCGATCGACGTCTTGATCTCGATGATCCAGATCTCGCCTTTCTCGGAAACGGTGATCAGATCGGCACGCCGGCCGCTGGCGAGCGGCAGCTCGGGAAGAACAGCATGACGCATTTCATGAAGTAGAATCTGCGTTCCACGACGCACCAGCATGGCCCTGTCCGATTGCCGGCCATCGATTAACGGATTGTTATTGTAAACACTCAAAATCGTCATGGATAACCGTGGAGAGGTAGCGGCTGTTGTTGCAAAAAAACCATGCGGTTCTAGTTTGCCGTTGCGTATTCGCTCTGCCGCACTGCAACAGCTTGCAAAGGCAAAGTTAATCGAAAATAAACCATAATCAAAGATGGTTCAGAAGAACGATCCTCCCTTGCCCCATTACTAAGAGACATCCATGCGCATCCGCAATGCACTTCCTGTATTCGGCCTGATGGCGACGCTCGCTCTGGCCGGTTGCTCCACGACTTCCGAAAGCGCCTCCGTCGAAAACAGGGATGCAGTCGCCGCTGGACCGACCGTTCAGACGGCGCAGATCTTCGATGATGCCTACGGCGTCACGACGGATGCTGGCTATTCGCTTCCGGCGATCCCGATCCAGAAGGTCAAGCCGCAGTTCCGCCGGCAGGTTGTCTCCTACGAAACCACGGAACGCCCGGGGACGATCATCGTCAACACGCGCGAGCGTTTCCTTTACTACATCCTGCCCGGCGGCAAGGCGATGCGCTACGGCATCGGCGTCGGCAAGCAGGGCTTCGCCTGGGCCGGTACGGCCTACGTTGCCTGGAAGCAGGAATGGCCGACCTGGCACCCGCCGAAGGAAATGGCAGAGCGCAAGCCTGAAGTTGCCAAGTACGTCGAAGAAGGCATGGGCCCCGGTCTGACCAACCCACTCGGCGCGCGCGCCATGTACCTCTTCAACGAAGAAGGCAAGGACACCCTGTTCCGCCTGCACGGCACGCCGGAATGGGCTTCGATCGGCACGGCCGCTTCCTCGGGCTGCATTCGCCTGATGAACCAGGACGTCATCGACCTCTACAACCGCGTTCGTCCGGGCAAGAACACCTCCAAGGTCATCGTTATCCAGTAAGCTGGACGCCAAATTCGTTATAAAAAAGGCCGCCGGAGCTTTCGTCCCGGCGGCCTTTTCTTTTGCGTGTTCGGCAATCACGCCGATGCTTTGGCCTTTAGTTCCAGACGACGGCGATGCAGGACCGGCTCCGTATAGCCGTTCGGCTGCGCCCTGCCCTTCAAGACAAGATCGAGCGCCGCCTGGAAGGCGATCGAACCGTCGAAGTCGGCAGCCATCGGCGTATAGGCCGCGTCGGATGCATTCTGCTGGTCGACGACCGCAGCCATGCGCTTCATCGTCTCGACGATCTGGGCTTCGGTCGTAACCTTGTGATGCAGCCAGTTCGCCATGTGCTGAGCGGAGATGCGCAACGTCGCACGGTCCTCCATCAGGCCGACATTGTTGATGTCAGGGACCTTGGAGCAACCAACGCCCTGGTCGACCCAACGAACGACGTAGCCCAAGATACCCTGGGCATTGTTGTCGAGTTCGCGCTGGATTTCCTCCGGTGTCCAATTCGGCCGGATTGCGACCGGCACCGAAAGGATGTCGGAGAGCTTGGCGCGGGCGCGATCCTTCAGGCCCTGCTGAACGCGGGCGACATTGACGCGGTGATAATGGGTGGCGTGAAGCGTCGCGGCGGTCGGCGACGGAACCCAGGCGGTATTGGCGCCGGCCTTCGGGTGCGCGATCTTCTGCTCCAGCATCGACGCCATCAGATCCGGCATGGCCCACATGCCCTTGCCGATCTGCGCATGGCCGGAAAGGCCGCATTCGAGACCGATATCGACGTTCCAGTTCTCGTAGGCCGCGATCCAGGCAGCCTGCTTCATGTCGCCCTTGCGAATCATCGGCCCGGCTTCCATCGACGTATGGATCTCGTCGCCGGTGCGGTCGAGGAAGCCGGTGTTGATGAAGACGACGCGTTCGCGGGCGGCGCGGATACATTCCTTGAGGTTGACGGTCGTGCGTCGTTCCTCGTCCATGATGCCCATCTTGATCGTGTTGCGCGCCATGCCGAGAGAATCTTCAACGCGCGAGAAGATCTCGGCGGCGAAGGCAACTTCCTCGGGTCCGTGCATCTTCGGCTTGACCACGTAGACCGAACCGGTGCGGGAATTCTTGCGGCGGCCATTCGGGCCGACGTCGTAGAGTGCGATCATGCCCGTGATCATTGCGTCCATGATCCCTTCAGGCACTTCATTGCCGTCGCGATCAAGGATAGCCGGATTCGTCATCAGATGGCCGACGTTGCGAACCAGCATAAGCGAGCGGCGATGCACTTCAAACGGCACACCCGATGCATCGTTGTACTGCAGGTCGGGATTGAGCTTGCGGATGAAACTCGCGCCGCCTTTCGACACCTCTTCCTGAAGGTCCCCCCTCATCAGGCCCAGCCAATTGCGATAGACGACAACCTTGTCCTCGGCATCAACAGCGGCAACCGAGTCTTCGCAATCCATGATCGTCGTGATGGCAGATTCCAGCCAGACGTCCGAAATATGGGCCGGGTCGCTCTTGCCGATCGCAGTCGAGGCATCGATGACAATGTCGACATGGATGCCGTTGTTCTTCAGCAGGATGTGCGTCGGTGCGGAGCCGTCGCCCTGATAGCCGGCAAAATGCGCAGCATCAGCAAGAGAAACCCGCTCACCATCGGTCGAGGTGACGGCGAGAGCACCGTCCTCAACCGCAAACGCCGAGACGTCCTTCCAGCTCCAGCCATCAAGCGGCGCGGTCGTGTCGAGGAAATCGCGAGCCCAAGCAATAACCTTTTCGCCGCGCTTCGGATTGTAACCCTTGCCCTTCTCCGCGCCGTCGGTCTCGGGAATCGCATCCGTGCCGTAGAGCGCATCATAGAGCGAGCCCCAGCGCGCGTTGGCGGCGTTCAGCGCGTAGCGCGCATTCATGACGGGAACGACAAGCTGAGGGCCGGCGATCGAGGCGATTTCAGGATCGACGTTCGTCGTCGTGACCTGGAAATCCGAGCCTTCCGGCAGGATATAGCCGATGTCACGCAGAAACGCCTGATAGGCTTCGATATCAGTCGGCGCGCCATGCTGGCGGTACCAGTCGTCGATTCGAAGCTGGAGTGCACCGCGCTTTGCGAGCAGCTCGCGATTGCGCGGCGCCAGCTCGTGGACGATGGCCGAGAAATCGGCAAAGAACTTTTCGGCATCGATCTTCAAGCCGGGCAGCGCTTCCTTAACCAGAAAATCGTGAAGGATGGCTTCAACAGCAAGACCGTTTTTATCGATGCGGCTCATTCAATATCTCCTCAGACCCACACGGGCTTTTGCATGCTGCCACTTTGCCCGGCTTTCATTCATAGTCAATTAAGCAATAGTTCTAAAGATTTATGTCCGTTAAGGAACATATCTCGGCGTGACGCGCATTGGCAGGCCGTTTTGCGGCTGCGTCGTCAGTTTCTGCACCGGCCACGGATTGGTCTGGTCCGTCATATCGAAGCGGAAACGGTGCATCAGAACGGCAAGAGCGATAACAGCCTCCTGCAGAGCAAAGGTCGCGCCGATGCAGACCCGCGGGCCGGCGCCGAATGGCAGGAACTGGAAACGGCCGATGCTGCCGCGATTTTCCGGCAGGAACCGCTCCGGCATATAGGCGCGCGGCTTGTCCCAGTAGAGTTCGTGGCGATGCAGCGTCCACGGCATGATAAGGACGGTGACGCCAGCCTCGATCTCGACCGTCTCGCCTTTCGCATCGGTCCAGCGATCGGAGGCAATGGCGGCGCGATTAATCGAAGGCGCGGGTGGATAGAGCCGAAGGGCTTCCTCGAAAGCAGCGCGCGTATAGGGCATAAGGTCGAGCCATTTGACTGGCTCAACCTCCTGAGCCAGGACACGGTCGATCTCCTCCTCCATCGCCTCGCGGATAACAGGCGTGTTTGCGACGCAATAAAGCGTCCATGCGAGAGCCCGCGCCGTGGTCTCGTGGCCGGCACCGATGAAGGTCAGAATATTGTCTTCGATTTCGTCGTTCGTCAGCCCTCCGCTCTCGGCCTGTTCCAGAAGGAGGGTCAGGAAATCGTCTGGCGCAGCCCCTCTATCGGCGCGCATGCGTGCAAGGCGAGCATCCATGGTCTCGCGGACAATGTTGCGGAACTTGTCGAGTACCTTCTGCCCACCAATGCGCGTAACGCGTGGCACCCAGGACGGCGCACGCAGCAGATCCATCGGATCGACTCGCCCCATCCGGTGCAGCAGCGCATTGACGTCATCGGCAAAGCTGTCGGAGGACGTGACGATCTCTCCGGAGAAGAGCGTATCCGCGAGCATCGCGAAGGTCAGCTCCGTCATGTCGGCAGCAATCTCGAAGACCTTGCCGTCGCTGCCATCGGCTTCGTACTTGCGCGCATACTCCTGAGACTGTCGGAGCATCTGCCCGGCAAAGCCGGCGGCGTGGCGCGGCGTGAAGACCGGCGCCACAGCCTTGCGAGAGCGCTTCCACACATCGCCTTCCGCCGTCAGCAGCCCGTCGCGAAGGATCGGGCGCAAAATGAGCTGGCGAATGTCCGACATCCGGTAGTTGGCGGCATTGTCGACCAGCACGTGACGGATCAAGCCGGGATCGTTGACGATCAGCGTTCTTTCACGAAAGAAGCGTGTCTGAATCCACGGCAGAGTATAGGAAGGCTCGCCCCAGAGCTCGAGCGGGTTGCGCAGAATTGTGCGAATGATCTCGAGCCGGCTGGGCGGCACCGTGCGGGGCACCGGTGCGGGCGGTACAAAAGGATCCGGACGCATGTCCATCAGAACTCAGCCTTTTCACAGGAGAAATAAGCCCTCCCGGCAAGGCGAAAGCTAGGGCAAGCGCTCCAGCTCGTCCAGCTTGTCGTTGACCAGCCAGCCGTAATAGTTTTCTTCCGGCCAGACGGTTTCCCCGGAAGCGCGGTTCTTCGCGGCAAGGGCCGCGGCACGCTGTCGCGAGTTGCCGACATTGTAGAGCGTCGCGGTCAGTCCCGGGTTCTTCGAGATATCCATACCGGCGATCTGCTTGTAATCGTCGATCGACCGGCGGATGGAGGCGGCGACAAAGGCGAGCGAGATATCCGGCTGCATGATCGCCTTGTAGACGGAGCCGGCGTCCTTCTCGTTCAGCTTCTCGTAGCCCGAAACCTTGGATACCAGATCAGTCAGCATCAGGGCCGTCAGAGGGTTGATCTGACCGAGCCCGAAGGTCTGGCCGGCGTAGAAGGGCTGGAAGAAAACCGCACTGAAGCGATTGTTCGGGTAGCTCTTGCCGTCAACGGTCTTGCCGCGGAAATCGCTTTCCCAGACGTCCTCGCGGCAGCTCCACAATGTATACGAGTCGCTCTTGCCGTTGCATTCGGCAAACTGTGGCCGCTTGATGAAATCATCCACGTCTTCGCCGCTGTAGGCAAAACGGAAGCTCTCGCCGGCGTAGGATGCCGCCTTCACATAGTAGGACTGCAGGCGGTCATAGGCGTCGACATTATAGGTATGCTCGCCGACGATTGCGCCGATCACATGGATCGGATCGATGCCGTAAGCGGCCGAAACCTTTCTGATCTTGGCCATCAGTTCGTGATCCGACGCCAGAAGGTCATGCACCTTGTCGTACTTGCGATCGAACGTGCTCTTCGTGCCCTTGGTGCGGCGAACCGAGGCGCCCGGAATATCAGGCTGCTCGGCGTGACGGTTGCCCGGCGGCACCACCTGCATGGCGAAGGCAGGCACCGACGTCAGTACGGCAGCGGCAATCAAGAGGCTTGTCAGAAGGCGTCGCACGATCAGCGTCCCATCGGTTAATGGCAATGTCGCGAAGCGCGCTGACTGGACCACAATCTTGGCCGAATAATGCTGGCGCCGACAACAAAACGGGCCTTTCCCTAAAAAGTAAAAGGCCCGCTGTCGAGAGTTGAAGCTGTCAAAATCGTGGCATCACATCAGTAAGACGCGCCCCGATGCTTGTTCATCACAGGATGAAGCGTGACAGATCGGTGTTTTGCGCCAGATCGCCGACATGCTTGCGCACGTAGTCCGCGTCGATTGTCACGCTTGAGCCACCACGATCCGGCGCGTTGAACGAGATTTCGTCCAGCACACGCTCCATCACGGTCTGCAGGCGGCGGGCTCCGATGTTCTCGACTGAAGAGTTCAGATGCACGGCGACATCCGCCAGCGCATCGATGCCGTCGTCAGTGAATTCGAGGCTGAGGCCTTCCGTCTCCATCAGTGCCTTGTACTGCCTGATGAGGCTTGCTTCGGTCTCCGTCAGGATACGGCGGAAATCTTCCTTGGTGAGCGGACGCAGCTCGACACGGATCGGCAAACGGCCCTGGAGTTCCGGCAGCAGATCGGACGGCTTCGAGACATGGAAAGCACCGGACGCAATGAAAAGCACATGATCCGTCTTCACCGGGCCGTACTTCGTCGACACCGTCGTGCCTTCGACCAGCGGAAGCAGGTCGCGCTGCACGCCTTCGCGCGAAACGCCGGCGCCCATGCCACCATCACGAGCCGCGATCTTGTCGATCTCGTCGAGGAAGACGATGCCGTCATTCTCGACAGCCCGGATCGCCTCGCGCTGAATGACTTCGTTGTCGATCAGCTTGTCGGATTCGTCGCGGATCAGATCCGTATAAGATGCCTTGACCGTCGTGCGGACCTTCTTGGTACGGCCGCCCATCGCCTTGCCGAACATTTCGGAGAGATTGAGCACGCCGATATTGCCGCCCTGCATGCCGGGAATATCGAAACCGCCCATGCCTGTGGCGGTATCGGCGATCTCGATATCGATTTCCTTGTCATCAAGCTCGCCGTTGCGCAGCTTCTTGCGGAAGCTGTCGCGAGTGGCTGGCGACGACGTGGCTCCGACGAGCGCATCGAGAACGCGTTCCTCGGCGCTCATATGAGCCTTGGCCTGGACTTCGCTCCGCTTCTTTTCGCGAGCGAGGCCGATGCCAACCTCGACGAGGTCACGGATGATCTGCTCGACATCACGGCCGACATAGCCGACTTCGGTGAACTTCGTGGCTTCAACCTTGATGAAAGGGGCGCCTGCGAGCTTGGCGAGGCGACGGGAGATTTCCGTCTTGCCGACACCGGTCGGGCCGATCATCAGGATGTTCTTGGGCATCACTTCGTCGCGCAGGCTCTCATCGAGCTGCTGGCGGCGCCAGCGGTTGCGAAGCGCGATCGCGACGGCGCGCTTGGCGTCATGCTGGCCAATGATGTGGCGGTCCAGCTCGGAGACGATTTCCCGGGGTGAAAAATTTGTCATGATATCCTCTTGGCTTTCCCGTTGCGGCCGGCCGTTCTCGGCCCGGCCCACGGGACCCATGTTCAAAGATTGACGTTATTCCGCATCCAGCGTTTCGACCACGAGATTGTGGTTGGTGTAGACGCAGATATCAGCGGCAATATCGAGAGCTCGACGCGCGATCTCTTCGGCCGACTTGTCGGTATCCATCAAGGCGCGGGCCGCAGCGAGCGCAAAATTGCCGCCGGAGCCGATCGCCATGGCGCCGTGTTCCGGCTCGAGAACATCACCATTGCCCGTTATCGCAAGCGTCACCTGCTTGTCGGCGACGAGCATCATGGCTTCGAGGTTGCGAAGATACTTGTCCGTGCGCCAATCCTTGGCAAGCTCGACGGCAGCGCGCATCAGCTGGCCCGGATATTGTTCGAGCTTCTTTTCGAGACGTTCGAGAAGCGTGAAGGCATCCGCGGTGGCGCCTGCGAAACCGGCGATAACCTCGCCCTTGCCGATGCGCCGCACCTTGCGGGCGTTGCCTTTCATCACGGTCTGGCCGAGGCTCACCTGACCGTCGCCGGCCATGATGACCTTGCCGCCCTTTCGAACTGTAACAATCGTTGTCATCTACTATACCTTTGCCCGTCTGCCGGGCTTGTTGCGCCGGGTCGAACGCCGACCCTGTCGAGCCCTATGTAAGTGCGTGAATGGCGATTGCAAATGGCGTCTTTTTCTGCCGCTGCGGTTCTGGATATTTCACGGCTTGCCTGATAAGGAACCCGCGTATTTCCTGATGGAGCAGCCATATGGCCGAGACCGCAGCAAGCCGCACGGGCGCAGTGTCCCGCAAGACGAACGAGACTTCGGTTTCGGTTTCCGTCAATCTCGACGGTACCGGAAAGTCGAAAATCTCGACGGGCGTCGGCTTCTTCGACCATATGCTCGACCAGCTGTCACGACATTCGCTCATCGACATGGAGATCGACACCAAGGGCGATCTGCACGTCGACGATCACCACGCGGTAGAAGACACGGGCATCGCGATCGGCCAGGCGATTGCCAAGGCACTCGGCGATCGCCGCGGCATCACGCGCTACGCCTCGATCGACCTTGCGATGGACGAGACGATGACGAAGGCAGCCGTCGATCTCTCCGGTCGTCCCTTCCTGGTCTGGAACGTCGCCTTCAGCGCACCGAAGATCGGCACGTTCGACACCGAGCTCGTTCGCGAATTCTTCCAGGCGCTTGCCCAGAACGCCGGCATCACCTTGCATATTCTCAACCATTATGGTGCCAACAACCACCATATTGCAGAGACGTGCTTCAAGGCCGTTGCCCGCGCGCTGCGTACGGCGACAGAGATCGATCCGAGACAGGCGGGCCGTGTTCCCTCGACGAAGGGCACGCTCGTCTGAGCCCCCTAGGGAGCTTGACGATATGACTTCCAGCTATCTGGTTCTGACTGCGCCTGGCGGAACGGACACCAACCGCGAGAAGACGCGTTTCATTCGCGACGGCTTTACCGTGCTCGGTTTTCTCTTCCCCTGGATATGGCTCGCCTTCCACAGACTGTGGCTCTACGCCATCGCAGCATTTCTCCTGCAAAGCCTCGGCGGTGCGCTAGCGGACCGGGCCGATCTCTGGCCAGTCGGCGTCGCAATCACCTTCGGCACCAGTTTGCTAGTCGCGCTTGAGGGCCAGAATCTTCGCGCCCGTAATCTGGTTGCGAAAGGCTGGGGCGAAGCCGATCTCGTTTCAGCCGACTCGCTTGATACTGCGGAAGAAATCTACTTTTCGAATGTCCAGACCGATGCAGGCGACAGCCTTCCGGCGCCCTCGCCGCAATGGGATCCTGCATCCCATGCGCCGCGACGCGGCAACGCCACTTCGCTCGGTCTCTTTGGTTTTGATGGAGGGCGCTGAATGCGCGTCGCAATTATAGACTACGGTTCCGGCAATCTGCGTTCGGCAACGAAGGCCTTCGAACGCGCTGCACGGGAAGCCGGCATCAATGCGGTAATCGAGCTGACGGACAAGGCGGAAACCGTGGCAGTCGCCGATCGCGTCGTGCTGCCAGGTGTTGGCGCCTATGCCGACTGCCGACGCGGGCTCGATGCCGTTTCCGGCATGTCGGAAGTGCTGATCGATGTGGTGCAGAATAAGGCCCGGCCTTTCCTCGGCATCTGCGTTGGCATGCAGCTGATGTCGTCGCGCGGCCTAGAGAAGACCGTTACCAATGGCTTCGGCTGGATTCCCGGCGATGTCGCTGAAATGACACCTGGCGATCCCGATCTGAAGATACCGCAGATCGGCTGGAATACGCTGGACCTGAAGTCCCCCCACCCGCTTTTCGACGGCATTCCGACCGGACCGAACGGGTTGCATGCCTATTTCGTGCATTCCTATCATCTGGCAGCCAGCAACCCCGGCGACGTGATTGCCACGGCCGATTACGGCGGCCCAATCACCGCGTTCGTCGGTCGCGACAACATGGCCGGAGCCCAGTTCCATCCTGAAAAGAGCCAAAAGCTCGGTCTCGCCCTGATTGCCAATTTCCTGCGCTGGAAGCCTTGAGCGCACTGCAAGGACTGACAAATGATCCTATTTCCTGCAATCGACCTCAAGGATGGCCAGTGCGTTCGCCTCAAGCTAGGCGATATGGAACAAGCGACCGTCTACAATCCCGACCCTGGCGCCCAGGCAAAGGCCTTTGAAGATCAAGGCTTTGAATGGCTGCACGTCGTTGATCTGAACGGCGCCTTTGCCGGCGAAAGCGTCAATGGTGCCGCAGTCGATGCGATCCTGAAGGCAACGAAGAACCCGGTTCAGCTTGGTGGCGGCATCCGCACACTCGACCATATCGAAAACTGGCTGTCGCGCGGCCTCGCCCGCGTCATTCTCGGCACGATCGCCGTGCGCGATCCGGCGCTGGTGATCGAGGCGTGCAAGACGTTCCCCGGTCGTGTTGCCGTCGGAATCGATGCAAAGGGCGGTAAAGTCGCGGTCGAAGGTTGGGCCGAGGCTTCCGAACTCGGCGTCATCGAGCTCGCGAAGAAGTTTGAAGGCGCCGGCGTTGCCGCGATCATCTATACCGACATCGACCGCGACGGCATCCTTGCCGGCATCAATTGGGCTTCTACGCTCGAGCTTGCCGAAGCCGTATCGATCCCGGTCATCGCATCGGGTGGCCTTGCTTCGATCGAGGACGTAAAACGGATGCTCGAACCCGATGCACGCAAGCTCGAGGGTGCGATTTCCGGTCGCGCGCTCTATGATGGACGCATCGACCCGGCAGAAGCGCTGGCGCTGATTTCGGCCGCACGCGCGAAGGAGACTGCACAATGACCTTGAAGGCTCGTGTCATTCCCTGTCTCGACGTCAAGGACGGCCGCGTCGTCAAGGGCGTTAACTTCGTCAATCTGGTAGACGCTGGAGATCCGGTCGAGGCTGCCAAAGCTTATGACGCCGCCGGCGCCGACGAACTCTGCTTCCTCGACATCACCGCGTCCTCGGACAATCGCGAAACGATCTTCGATGTCGTCGCACGTACGGCCGAGCAATGCTTCATGCCCGTTACCGTCGGCGGCGGTGTTCGCACCATTGCTGATATCCGCAAGCTGCTTCTCTGTGGCGCGGACAAGGTCTCGATCAATTCAGCTGCGGTCAACAACCCCGATTTCGTTGCCGAAGCCGCCGACAAGTTCGGCGACCAGTGCATCGTTGTGTCGATCGACGCCAAGCGCCGGCGCACACAAGCTGTCGGGCAGGATAATCAGAGCGCCTGGGAGATCTACACACATGGCGGCCGTAACGCGACCGGCATCGACGCCGTGGATTTCGCAAGGAAAATGGTCGAGCGTGGAGCCGGCGAACTGCTTGTAACCTCGATGGATCGGGACGGAACCAAGGTCGGCTACGATCTCGAACTGACACGCGCCATTGCGGACTCGGTCCGGGTACCCGTCATTGCCTCCGGCGGCGTTGGCGATCTCGATGATCTCGTGGCGGGCGTCAAGCAGGGACATGCCAACGCCGTGTTGGCCGCTTCGATCTTCCACTTCGGCACCTATTCCGTCGGGGAAGCGAAGCGCTATATGTCTTCGTGCGGCATCGACATGCGTCAGGACTGAGTGGGAAGCAGAATCATGAGCGAATTCACCCTCGCCGACCTCGAAAAGATCGTCGATGCCCGGTCGAAAGCCTCGCCGGATGAGTCCTGGACGGCAAAACTCGTTGCATCAGGTCAGCCGAAGGCCGCCAAGAAACTCGGCGAAGAGGCGATCGAGGCCGTGATGGCCGCGATCACCGACGATCGCGAAAACCTCACCTATGAGGCCGCCGACCTGCTCTATCACCTATTGGTCGTATTGAAGGTCGCGGGCATTCCGTTGCAAAGTGTCATGGCGGAGCTTGAGCGCCGTACCGCTCAATCCGGCCTGAAAGAAAAGGCGAGCCGGCAAAGTTCATGAGTATCGCAAGACAGCTCATCGGGGCGCCCGAGACGCTCGATCACTTTCAGGCGAATGCCTATTCGCCTTATCACTTCTTTTCTTCCGAGGAATGGGCGCATTTTCGTGCGGACACGCCGCTCACCCTGAAAAGCGACGAGGTCAAACGGCTGCGCTCGATGGGCGACCCGATCGATCTCGATGAAGTGCGGCGGATCTATCTTTCGCTCTCGCGCCTGCTCTCGGCACATGTGGAATCGTCGCAGCTGCTTTTCGAACAGCGCAACCGATTCCTGAGCCTGTCCGACGTTGCCAAGACGCCATTCGTGATTGGCATCGCCGGTTCTGTTGCGGTCGGCAAGTCGACCACCGCCCGCATCCTGAAGGAACTTTTAACGCGGTGGCCGTCGAGCCCGAAGGTGGATCTCGTTACGACCGACGGCTTCCTGCATCCGAACGCCGTGTTGCAGCGTGAAAACCTCATGCAGCGCAAGGGATTTCCCGAGAGCTACGATACAGGTGCGATCCTGCGTTTTCTTGCGGCGATCAAGGCGGGACAGCCGAACGTCAAGGCGCCCTCCTATTCCCATCTCGTCTATGACGTCCTGCCAAACGAGTATAAGATCGTTGACCGGCCGGATATCCTGATCTTCGAGGGCATCAACGTCCTGCAGTCGCGCGACCTGCCAGCCGGCGGCAAGATCGTGCCGATGGTTTCCGATTTCTTCGACTTCTCGATCTACATCGACGCGGACGAAAGCCGGATTCACGACTGGTATGTGACGCGCTTCATGCGACTGCGTGAGACGGCGTTCCGCGATCCGCACTCCTTCTTCCACCGCTATGCCTCTATCAGCGAGGAAGACGCGCTAACGATCGCGGAAGGCCTCTGGGAAAACATCAACCTGAAGAACCTGCGTGAAAACATCCTGCCGACGCGCCCGCGTGCCGACCTGATCCTGCGCAAGGGGGACAACCACCTGATCGAACAGGTTGCGCTGAGAAAGCTCTAGGCCGTTACCCGGCGAAGCGTGAGATTGATGCGGCCGCCGTTCTTCAGCAGCGTCGATGTCGACGGATAGATCTTGTCGACGCCGTGGAAGCAAAGGCGCCCTTCAGCCCCCAAGACAACGACATCACCGCTTGAGAGCCTGAAAGAGAGCGTCCGGTCGTTGCGCGCAAGGCCACCGACGCGAAACAGGCAGCTATTGCCGAGCGAGATAGACACAACAGGCGCTGCGAGATCCTGTTCGTCCTTGTCCTGATGCAAACCCATGCGCGCCTCGTCGGAATAGAAGTTGACGAGGCAGGCCTGCGGCGGCTTGTCGTAGCCGGAGACATCGTTCCAGATTTCCAGCAGTTCTACGGGGATATCGGGCCAAGGCTTGCCTGTCGCGGGATGGGTCGGCTGATAGCGATAGCCGCCTTCTCTGTCGGTGACCCAGCCGAGTGGACCGCAATTCGTCATGCGAACCGACATCGGCTTTCCAGTACCGGGCATGACGGGCACGAACAGAGGGGCGTCGGCCACGATCGACCTGATAGTGTTGACCAATGCCTGCTGCCGTGGCCGATCCAGATAATCGGGGCGATGACTGACACCGTTCGGCAGCTTCAGCATATCAATCTCCGAGCGGTCGCCCGCGCATCTTCTTTACCTCTGATCGACCCGACTTCGCTTTCAGCCGACGCTCGACCGACCCCTTTGTCGGCTTGGTCTTCCTGCGCGGCGGCGGCGGCGGTTTTGCGGCTTCGAGAATCAGCTCCTTAAGCCGCTCGCGCGCGTCTTCGCGGTTGCGATCCTGGCTGCGAAAGCGGCTTGCCTCGATCATGAGCACGCCTTCTTTCGAAAGGCGCTTGCCGGAGAGCTTGATCGCATTCGCCTTCACGCGCTCATTCAGAGACGGTGAGTTCGGAATATTGAAGAAGAGCTGGACCGCCGTCGAAACCTTGTTGACGTTCTGTCCGCCCGGGCCGCCCGCTAGCACGAACTGCTCCGTCAGCTCCCATCCGGCAATGGTGATTCGATCATTGATATAGAGCGGGTCGCTGGCCATGTGATTTCTATCTCACATCGCCCGGCCCTTGGGAACAGACAAAGAAACCCGGCTGATACAGCCGGGTTTCACGTGAATCATCAATCAGTTGTCGCTGATTTACTCAGCTGCGACGCGAAATCCAGGGGCCGCATCGCGCACCCCGCCGTCGACGTGGCTCTCAAACTTGGCGAAGTTCTCGATGAACATCGCCACAAGCTTGCTTGCCTGTGCGTCATAGGCAACCGGATCCTGCCACGTCGAACGCGGATCAAGAATGGCTGTCTCGACACTCGGCACGGTAACCGGAACCGCGAAGCCGAAGTTCGGATCGACGCGGAAATCTGCCTTGCCGAGGTCACCCGAGAGGGCTGCGGCGAGCAACGTCCGGGTCGCCTTGATCGGCATGCGCTTGCCGGTTCCGTAAGCACCGCCGGTCCAGCCGGTGTTGACGAGCCAGCATTCGACACCGTGGCGACCGATAAGGTCCTTCAGCAGATTACCGTATTCCGACGGATGCCGCGGCATGAAGGGTGCGCCGAAGCAGGTCGAGAAGGTAGCTTCCGGCTCGGTCACGCCGCGCTCGGTGCCCGCCACCTTTGCGGTGTAGCCGGATAGGAAGTGGTACATCGCCTGATCCGGCGTCAGCTTGGCGATCGGCGGCATGATGCCGAACGCATCGGCCGTCAGCATGATGATCGTCTTCGGATGACCGGCAAGACCGGTTTTCGAGGCGTTTGGAATGAAATCCAGCGGGTAGGCGCAACGCGTGTTTTCCGTCAGCGACCCATCGTTGAAGTCGGGTTCGCGCTGATCATTCAGGACAACGTTTTCGAGAACGGTGCCGAAGCGCTGCGTCGTTGCGTAGATTTCCGGCTCGGCTTCTGCAGACAGGCGGATGGTCTTGGCGTAGCAGCCGCCTTCGAAGTTGAAGATGCCGTCCTCGCCCCAGCCGTGTTCGTCGTCGCCGATCAGCGTGCGCGCCGGATCTGCGGAAAGCGTTGTCTTGCCGGTACCCGAGAGACCGAAGAAAACCGCCGCGTCGCCATCAGGGCCGACGTTGGCCGAGCAGTGCATCGGCATGACGCCCTTTGCAGGAAGCATGAAATTTAGAACGGTAAAGACCGACTTCTTCATCTCGCCGGCGTAGAATGTGCCGGCAATCAGCACTTCGCCGTTCGTCAGGTCGCAAGCAATGACGGTTTCGGTGCGGCAGCCATAGCGTTCCGGATCCGCCTTGAACGTCGGCAGGTTGATGATCGTCAGCTTCGGAGCGAAAGTCCCGAGTGCCGAGGCTTCGGGACGGATCAGCAGGTTGCGGATGAAAAGCGAATGCCATGCAAGCTCCGTAACAACGCGCGTCGGCAAGGCATTGTTTTCATCAGCGCCGCCGATGAGATCCTGAACGAAGAGGTCCTTGCCGGCCGCGTGCGCGAGCATGTCCTGCTTCAACAGCGCGAAATGCTCGGGCGACATCGGCTTGTTGTTGTCCCACCAGATCTGATCGTCCGTATTGCCATCGCGAACGACAAACTTGTCGCGCGGCGAGCGGCCGGTGTGCTGCCCGGTCAGGGCGCGCAAGGCACCATGGGCGGTCAGCTGAGCCTCGCCCCGGCGAATCGATTCTTCATAGAGGGCGGCGGCCGTAAAGTTATAGCGAACGCTGTTTGCGCTCCCCAAACTGATCGTCGCCAGCTCTATCGCCGGGTTGTGGACTCCGAACAGCTTCATGGTCTTTCCCTTCCCTTGAGGCTCGTGCCGTTAAGAACTGGGGGTGACCGTACGGGTGGATTTTTTAAAACGCAATACACCAAAATTGATAAAATGTAGTAATATCAAACTATTAATCGATTTAAATTTTCCCTCTTATTTTTAAATCGTTTGAATTCATCCTCGCAGGCAGAACCACACATACACCCTTCGGTTGTCATCAAAACTTTGCGACAATCTCACCCTTTATCTTTGCCACAATTTGTTCCACCTTTATCCCCATAAGCGCATCCGGTTCAGAAAGGCCGCCTGGGGGACCTTCAAATTCCTGGAGACGCGCATAGATGACGGAGACGAATACCATGCCGACAATCGCGCTCGTTGATGACGACCGCAACATCCTCACCTCGGTATCGATTGCACTTGAGGCTGAAGGATATAAGGTCGAGACTTACACGGACGGCGCTTCCGCCCTTGATGGTCTTCTCGCTCGTCCGCCGCAGCTTGCCATATTCGATATCAAGATGCCGCGTATGGACGGCATGGAGCTCCTGCGCCGCCTGCGGCAGAAGTCCGATATGCCTGTCATTTTCCTGACCTCCAAGGACGAGGAGATCGATGAACTCTTCGGCCTGAAGATGGGTGCCGACGACTTCATCACCAAGCCGTTCTCGCAGCGCCTGCTTGTCGAGCGTGTGCGCGCCGTGCTCCGCCGTGCGTCGAGCCGTGAAGCAGCGGCCGCAGCCGGTGGCGTCGCTCCGAAGCCCGGCACCGCCCAACAGCTCGCCCGTTCGCTGGAGCGTGGTCAACTGGTCATGGATCAGGAACGCCACACCTGCACCTGGAAGGGTGAGCCCGTGACGCTGACCGTCACCGAATTCCTCATCCTGCATTCGCTGGCGCAGCGTCCTGGCGTCGTCAAAAGCCGTGACGCACTGATGGATGCGGCCTATGACGAGCAGGTCTATGTCGACGACCGCACCATCGACAGCCACATCAAGCGGCTGCGCAAGAAATTCAAGATGGTCGACACCGACTTTGATATGATTGAAACGCTCTACGGAGTGGGGTACCGCTTCCGCGAAGCAGCCTGACGCCCGCGCGGCGCGGCACGTGAGAATTGTCGAGAGCTGGTGACCGCGAAAGCGGTCCGCTCTCCGAAAGGGCCTGTCGTTGGCACAGTTGGTGCAGGAAAGAGATCTTGATGACGCGGAAGGCGTAAGCGGCCGCCGCGTCAGGGGACGGCGCTGGTCGCATCCCTTCACGATCATCCGCCGCATCTTCGGCAATGCGGTCTTCTCGAGCCTTACGCGCCGTATCCTCTTCTTCAACCTTGCAGCACTCGTCGTGCTCGTGGGCGGCATTCTCTATCTCAACCAGTTCCGCGAAGGGCTGATCGATGCGCGCGTCGAAAGCCTGCTGACCCAAGGCGAGATCATCGCGGGTGCTGTTTCCGCCTCGGCCTCGGTCGACACCAACTCCATCACCATCGATCCGGAAAAGCTTCTCGAACTTCAGGCCGGGCAGAGCATTACCCCTGTTCCGAACGATGAGGATCTGGAATTCCCGATCAATCCGGAGAAGGTCGCTCCGGTTCTGCGCCGGCTGATCTCGCCGACGAGAACCCGCGCCCGCATCTTCGATGCCGATGCAAATCTGCTGCTCGATTCCAGGCATCTCTATTCGCGTGGTCAGGTCCTGCGTTTCGATCTCCCGCCTGTCGACGACGAGGAGCAGACCTGGGGCCAGTGGTTCACGACGATCTTCAACAAGATCCTGCAGCCCGGGAATCTGCCGCTCTACAAGGAAGCCCCCGGGGGCGACGGTTCGATTTATCCTGAGGTCATGAATGCCCTGACCGGCGTGCGTGGCGCCGTTGTCCGCACCACCGAGAAGGGCGAGCTTATCGTCTCCGTCGCCGTGCCGATCCAGCGCTTCCGGGCCGTCCTCGGCGTGCTCCTGCTGTCGACCCAGGCCGGTGATATCGACAACATCGTCCACGCCGAGCGCCTCGGCATCATGCGCGTGTTCGGGGTCGCGACGCTCGTCAACGTGCTGCTGTCGCTTGTTCTTTCTTCCACGATCGCCAATCCGCTGCGACGTCTTTCTGCTGCCGCCATCCGCGTGCGCCGAGGTGCCAAGGAGCGCGAGGAGATCCCCGATTTCTCCGCCCGTCAGGACGAGATCGGCAACCTTTCGATCGCCCTGCGCGAGATGACGACCGCACTCTATGACCGCATCGATGCCATCGAAAGCTTTGCCGCAGATGTCAGCCACGAGTTGAAGAATCCGCTGACATCGCTGCGCAGCGCCGTCGAGACACTGCCGCTCGCGAAAACGGACGATTCCAAGAAGCGGCTCCTCGACGTCATCCAACACGACGTCCGCCGTCTGGATCGTTTGATCAGCGACATCTCGGACGCGTCCCGCCTCGATGCCGAACTGGCGCGTGTCGATGCGCGATCGGTCGATCTCGAGATTCTGTTGCGTGACCTGATCGATGTCTCGCGTCAGATCCGCAGCCGCAAGAAGGAAGTGCAGATCGAGTTTGCCATCGAGCGCAAGCCCGGCGTGAAGACACGCTTCGTGGTCAACGGCCACGATCTGCGCATCGGTCAGATCGTCACAAACCTGATCGAAAACGCCCGCTCGTTCGTGCCCGAGCATGAGGGCAAGATCACCGTGCGGCTGGTCAGAACGCGCTCGCGCTGCATCGTCTATGTCGAAGACAACGGCCCCGGTATCCTGGCCGAAAATATCGATCGCATCTTCGAGCGCTTCTATACGGACCGGCCGGAATCGGAAGGGTTTGGGCAGAATTCCGGTCTCGGACTATCGATCAGCCGTCAGATTGCCGAAGCCCACGGGGGTTCGCTGCGCGCCGAAAACATTATCGACGCGGAAACGGAGAAGGTGACTGGCGCACGCTTCATCCTGGCGTTGCCCGCCAACACCACCGCATGACGGATTTGCGCGCCAATATCCACGCGACTGCCATCGTTGTCGGCAAGACCGGCCTTCTGTTCATGGGACCTTCCGGCTCTGGCAAGTCGCTGCTCGCCTTCACCTGCATCACCGAGGCGCAGCGCATCCGCATCCCTGCCCTTCTCGTCGCCGACGACCAGGTGTTCATCTCCAAGCAGGCCGGCGTCGTGATCGCTGAAGGTCCGCCTTCAATCCAGGGCATGATCGAATTGCGCGGTACGGGCCTCGTTCGGCTGCCCTTTGCACCCCGAGCCACCATGCATTACGCGGTACTTCCCGGAAGCCCCACGGGCGAGCTGCGCCTGCCGCCTGATAACGAGCGCGTTCAGCTGTCTGACGGCATTGAACTGCCGGCCATCAGGTTGTTGCCGAACGTACCTCTGCCGCTGGCGATCCTGATGGCACGAGTGCCCGAAATCGGCCGATAATGCCTGCGAAATCGGCAAATCCGAGCAATAAAGTCGTATTTTTGTCTTGCACTTCCGCTTTTCATCGCCAAGATGTGCCCCCACGGTGGACGCGATTGCTGCGTTGCGATATTGGGCCCACCGTTTGCATACGCCACTAGGAGCAGTAATATCATGATCGGACTTGTGCTTGTCACTCATGGCAAGCTGGCTGAAGAGTTTCGTCATGCGGTCGAACACGTCGTCGGTCCTCAGAAATTCATCGAAACGGTCTGTATCGGTCCCGAAGACGACATGGACCAGAGGCGACAAGATATTCTGGAAGCAGTGTCCCGTGCCGACGACGGCCATGGCGTCGTCATCCTGACAGACATGTTCGGTGGCACTCCCTCCAACCTGGCAATCTCCGTTATGAGCAGCGGCCACACGGAAGTGATTGCCGGTATGAACCTGCCAATGCTGATCAAGCTCGCCGGCGTGCGCGGCGAAAACAACATGGAAAAGGCGCTCGTCGAGGCTTCCGAAGCCGGACGGAAATACATCAATGTCGCGAGCCGCGTTCTCAGCGGCAAATAGTGAGCACACAGCGCCCATGACTGCACTCTCCCGAGAAATTCTGATCATCAACAAGCGCGGCCTGCATGCACGCGCCTCTGCGAAGTTCGTCCAGATGGTCGAGAATTTCGATGCCGCCATCACCGTTTCGAAAGACGGTATGACGGTTGGGGGAACATCGATCATGGGATTGATGATGCTGGCGGCAAGCCCCGGTTCCAGCGTTCTCATCTCCGCCAGCGGCAATCAGGCCGCACAGGCTCTGGATGCTCTCGATGAGCTGATCCAGAATCGCTTCGGCGAGGAAATGTAAGAGCCTGAAGGCTCATATAAACATATAAAGACTTCTTTATATCATCATTGCCTTCATCCCAGAAGCCTGCTAAACGGCCTTTCATCGCCGCGCAGACTGCGTGGACGCATGCGGTGCCCTTTGTGCGCCTTTGAATTTTGAGCCGCTTTTCAGCCTGGAGAAAACCCAATGAGCACTGAAAAAGATTATATCGTCGCCGATATCGGCCTCGCAGACTTCGGTCGCAAGGAAATCACGATCGCTGAAACCGAAATGCCGGGCCTGATGGCCTGCCGCGCTGAATTCGGCGAGGCGAAGCCCCTTAAGGGCGCGCGCATCACCGGTTCGCTGCATATGACGATCCAGACGGCCGTTCTCATCGAGACGCTCGTTGCACTCGGTGCCGAAGTTCGCTGGGCATCGTGCAACATCTTCTCGACGCAGGACCACGCTGCCGCCGCGATCGCCGCTTCCGGCGTTCCTGTCTTCGCCATCAAGGGCGAGTCGCTGCATGACTACTGGGTCTACACCGACAAAATCTTCCAGTGGGCCGATGGCGGCCTCTCCAACATGATCCTCGACGATGGCGGCGACGCCACCATGTACATCCTGCTCGGCGCCCGCGCCGAAGCTGGTGAAGACGTGCTGTCGAACCCGCATTCGGAAGAAGAAGAAATCCTCTTCGCACAGATCAAGAAGCGCCTCGCGGCAACACCCGGCTGGTTCACCAAGCAGCGCGACGCGATCAAGGGCGTGACCGAGGAAACGACCACGGGCGTCAACCGTCTGTACCAGCTCAGCCAGAAGGGCCTGCTTCCGTTCCCGGCAATCAACGTCAACGACTCGGTCACCAAGTCGAAGTTCGACAACAAGTATGGCTGCAAGGAATCGCTGGTCGACGGCATCCGCCGCGGCACCGACGTTATGATGGCCGGCAAGGTTGCCGTCGTCTGCGGTTACGGCGACGTCGGCAAGGGCTCAGCTGCCTCGCTTCAGGGCGCCGGCGCCCGCGTCAAGGTGACGGAAGTTGATCCGATCTGCGCGCTGCAGGCAGCTATGGATGGCTTCGAAGTCGTCACGCTCGAGGACGTCGTGTCTTCCGCCGACATTTTCATCACCACGACAGGCAACAAGGACGTCATCCGCATCGACCATATGCGCGCGATGAAGGACATGGCAATCGTCGGCAACATCGGCCACTTCGACAACGAAATCGAAGTCGCTGCCCTGCGTAACCTGAAGTGGACCAACATCAAGCCGCAGGTCGACCTGATCGAGTTCCCGAAGGGTAACCGCATCATCCTGCTCTCGGAAGGCCGCCTCCTGAACCTCGGCAACGCAACTGGCCATCCGTCCTTCGTGATGTCGGCTTCGTTCACGAACCAGACGCTGGCGCAGATCGAGCTCTTCACCAAGCCCGGCCAGTACCAGAACCAGGTCTATATCCTGCCGAAGCACCTCGACGAGAAGGTCGCGCGTCTCCACCTCGACAAGCTCGGCGTGAAGTTGACGCAGCTTTCGCAGGAACAGGCGGCCTATATCGGCGTTACGCCGCAGGGCCCGTTCAAGTCCGACCACTACAGATATTGATCCCCGGATCGATATCCACAACATCTAGAGAGCGCCTCATTGACAAATGTGGCGCTCTTATTTTTTGGCGCACACCTTTCCGCCGATTCCCTTCCGAAGTATTGTTTTAACACTCGATTCGTGGCCTCGGACGCGTCCGTTTGCTTCGAAAATGGGATGTCTTGTCGTGATGCGGCACATTAAAGGACGGAGACATACCGCGCATGTCGGAAATGATGCACAGCCTGGCGGAACAGGCGGAGGATGGCACATACGCTTATCCCCGCTCGCTTCAGTCGGGCCGATTGAAAACTGTTGGCGCCTCGAAGGCGGGCATATTATCGCGGGTGACCCGGATTTTTGCCGCTGGCACAGCCATGGCATCGGTAGCCACACCTGTTCTCGCGCAGGTCGATGCAGACGCCGCAGCGCATCTTTTCACCTCATCGCAGGTTGCCGGTCTTTCGGTCGTCATCGGCGTCATCTCCGCAGCCTTGCTGTCGACACTCTGGGTCGTTCGCCAACGCGGTAACCTTGAAACGGAAAGCCGCGAGATGCGCTCCGCCTTGTCGGACGCGCAGCAGCGCATCTCCCAGTACCAGGCGCTGATCGCAGACAAGAACCGTCGCATCGTGATCTGGGACGGCGACGAGCGGCCTGAACTTCTCGGCCAACTGCCGCCGGAAACCGGCGCACCGCAAGACAACGAGTTTCTGGCGTTCGGCCTGTGGCTGAAGCCGCGCTCGGCGTCGGAACTCGAGCATGCGATCGACCGCCTGCGCGGTTCTGCACACAGCTTCGACATGGTGGTGGAAACCCATCGTGACGAGATACTGGAAGCCCAGGGTCGTGTGTCCGGCGGACGGGCGTTCATCCGCTTTGTCGCCCTGAACAACCTCCGGGCGGAGCTTGCCGAACTCAAGATCGAGCGCGATCGCCTGCTGACCTCCATATCGGCGTTTCAGAACCTTCTCGATTCCATCGATCTGCCTGCCTGGCAGCGCGACCCGGACGGCCGGCTGATCTGGGTAAACCAGGCCTATGGCGAAGCTGTCGATGCGGTATCCCCCGATCAGGCCGTCGATGAGGGCCGAGAGTTCCTGACCACGGTGGCGCGCGAACGCATTCGTGCCAGCGCGACGCCTGAATCACCGTTTCACGACAAGATTTCGACCGTTGTTAACGGCAACAGGACGTTCTTCGATGTCGTCGACGTCAAGATCCCGAGCGGCTCGGCCGGCATCGCGGTCGATATCTCCGGCATCGAGACCGTCCGCGCGGAGCTTGAGCGCACGTTGAAGAGCCACGCGGAAACACTCGATCATCTGGCGACACCCGTCGCAATCTTCGACGGTGATCGGCGGCTGCAGTTCTATAACCAGGCTTTTGTTTCTCTCTGGCAACTCGATATTGCCTTCCTCGAAAGTAAGCCTGACAACGCGGAACTGCTGGAACGGCTGCGCGCAGCCAAGAAGCTGCCGGACCAGTTGAACTGGAAGTCGTGGAAAGAGAACGCGCTTTCGGTTTACCGCGCTCTCGATACACAATCCGATCTCTGGCATCTGCCGAACGGTCAAACACTGCGCGTTTTCGCGACAGCACATCCGCAGGGCGGTGCGACCTGGGTGTTCGAGAACCTGACCGAACAGGTCGATCTGGAAACCCGCTACAACACGCTCCTCAAGGTGCAGGGCGAAACGATCGACCATCTTTCCGAAGGTGTGGCGGTCTTTGGCCCCGACGGTCGGATCCGTCTTTCTAACCCCGCGTTCCGTGCGCTATGGGGTATTACCGAAGCGGAAGCAAAGCCCGGCACGCATATCCGCACGCTTGGGGAAGCCTGTGCTCCATCGTATGACCGGCCCGATGGCTGGAAGACCTTCGCCGAACTGATTACGAGCTTCGACGATGAACGCCGTTCGAGCCAGGGAACGCTTGAGCTGTTCTCCGGCCTCGTGCTCGACTACGCCGTCATTCCGCTTCCGAACGCACAGACCATGCTGACCTTCGTCAACATGACCGACAGCGTTCGCGCCGAACGGGCCCTGACTGAAAAGAACGAAGCGTTGCGGCGCGCGGACGAGCTGAAGAACGACTTCGTGCAGCACGTTTCGTATGAACTGCGTTCGCCACTCACCAATATCATCGGCTTCACCGACCTTCTGCGCACGCCGGGTCTCGGCACGCTGAACGAGCGACAGGCCGAGTATATCGACCATATTTCAACATCGTCGTCGGTCCTTCTCACGCTGGTCAATGACATTCTCGACCTTGCAACCGTCGATGCCGGTATTATGCATCTGAACTACACCGAGATCGATCTCGGTGATCTCCTCGACGACGTCTCGATCCAAATCGCCGATCGGCTGCAGGAAAGCGGCGTTACGCTCGAAATCACGTCGCCGGCCCATCTCGGTTCGATGATCGCGGATCCGCAGCGCCTGAAGCAGATTCTAGTCAAGCTTCTGTCAAATGCCGCCAATTTCTCGCCCGAGGGCTCGGCAATCGCGCTCAGGTGCCAGCGCGAAGGCACAGACTTCGTGTTTTCGGTCAGCGACAGCGGTCCCGGCATTTCGCAGGACATGATCGCCAACGTCTTCGATCGCTTCGCCACCGGCGCCAAGAGTGGCAAGCGTGGTGGAGCAGGCCTTGGCCTTTCCATCGTCGAGAGCTTCGTCAAGCTGCATCACGGGCAGGTTTCGATCGATAGCCAGACCGGGCGCGGAACGACCGTTGTCTGCCGGATACCATCCGCCCACCTGCCCTCTTCCGTCGCAGCAGAATGACAGCAAGCGACGCGGCTCTCTCGCTTTTTCTCGAGGATGAACAGGCGACCAAACGGCTCGGCGAGGATCTGGCACTCGCGCTGAAGGTGGGTGAATGCCTGGCGTTGACGGGCGATCTTGGCGCGGGGAAGTCGTCGCTTGCCCGCGCGCTGCTACGCGCGATCGCCGACGATTCCGAGCTTGAGGTGCCAAGCCCGACATTTACACTCGTCCAAGCTTATGACCTTCGGATTCCGGTTTCGCATTTCGATCTCTACCGCCTTGCTGACCCGACCGAGCTCGATGAACTCGGTTTCGACGAAGCGCTCCAGAACGGCATCTGCATCGTGGAGTGGCCGGAGATGGCAGCAGGCGAGCTGCCGTCCGATCGGATCTCGCTCCGGCTGACGCACGAAGGCTCGGGACGGCGCGCAGAAATTTCGGCGCCACCGAAGCAAGCGGCCCGAATCCGGCGCGTTCTTGCCATCCGGCAGTTCCTGGACGAGGCAGGCCTGCCGAATGTTGAGCGGCGGTTTCTGACCGGGGATGCGTCGTTGCGGGCTTATGAGGCGATCTACATGCCGGATGGGTCGCGCCGCATCCTGATGGACTGGCCTCCCCTGCCCGAGGGACCACCTGTCCTTGACGGCAAACCCTACCCCAAGGTCGCTCATATTGCAGAAGATGCCTACCCGTTCGTCGCGATTGCGGAAACCTTGCGTGACCGTGGATTTGCAGCACCTGCGATCTACAAGGTCGACTACGATCAAGGCATATTGCTGATAGAGGACCTCGGAACAGAAGGCGTTCTCGACGCGGACGGCAACCCGATCGCGGAACGCTATCGGGCAAGCGTTGCCTGCCTTGCGCATCTGCATTCGATGCAGATTCCGCAAGACATTTCCGTCACCGATGCGCACATCCACCACATTCCGGACTTCGATCGGACGGCAATGAAGATGGAAGTGCGACTGGTTCTGGACTGGCACATCCCCTGGAGGCGGGATGGCGCAAAGGCAACCGATGTCGAGCGCGATGAGTATCTTGCGATATGGGACCACCTCATCGACCAGCTTCAGCCGGCGGAAAAGAACATCCTTCTTCGCGACTTTCACTCTCCCAACATCATCTGGCGCGAGGATAAGAACGGTATCGATCGTGTCGGGATTATCGACTTTCAGGACGCAATGATTGGGCCGACGGCCTATGACCTTGCCTCGATCGCCCAGGACGCCCGGGTAACGATCGACCCAGCCCTGTTTCGCACGCTGATGGACGACTATCTCTCCCTTCGCAGGGCGCAGAGCAATTTCGACGAAGACGCTTTCCTGAAAAGCTGGGCGATCATGTCCGCACAACGCAACTGCAAGCTCGCTGGTCTCTGGGTCCGGCTGATGCAGCGGGACGGAAAGCCGGGCTACATGAAGCATATGCCGCGCACGCTCGGCTATCTCCACACCGCCTTTCAGCATGAAACGCTTGCCCCCTTGCGCGATTGGTTCGTAAGGGCTGGAATAATGCCAAGCGAATCATGAGTTCCTGATAGAATGACGATCAAACAAGCGATGGTGCTCGCGGCGGGTCTTGGAACCCGGATGCGTCCTATTACAGACACGATACCGAAGCCGTTGGTGAAGATCGATGGCAAGGCGATGATCGACTATTCGCTCGACTCGCTTGCAGAAGCCGGCGTTGAAAAGGTCGTGGTCAATGTCCACCATCATGCCGACCAGATGCTCGCCCATCTTGCATCCTACAAAAGCCTCGAGATCATCATATCCGACGAGCGCGAGCGCCTGATGAACAATGGCGGCGGGCTTGCGAAGGGCCTCAAGCTGCTGCCGCCGGGCGAAGTTTTCGTGACCAATGCCGACTTGTTCTGGATCGGCGAGCGACCGGATGCGCCAAGCAACCTGCGTCGCCTAGCCGGATTCTTCAACGCGAAGGACATGGATATGGCTATGCTTTGCGTGAAGCTCGAAGACACCACCGGGCATAACGGCAAGAACGACTTCAACATGGCGATGAACGGCGGACTGACGCGCTTTGCAGAGACGGGACCAAATCCGGTCGTCTATGCCGGCGCTATTGCCATGCACACGTCGTTTCTCGACGATGCACCTGCCGATGCGTTCAACCTCAATCTCTATTTCGACAAGGCGATCGCGCGCGGTCGCCTCTACGGAACGGTACTCGAGGGACATTGGCTTACGGTCGGCACCCCCGAGGCTATCGGCGAAGCGGAGGAAACGATCCGGCGATACCGGACGTTTGCATGACGGATGGTCGAGCATCACCGACCAAGGCTCCTGACCATACCCGCTGGCCTCCCCTTCCTGAGGACGCTTGCCGAGAGCCTCTGCGATGGTCGGCTTACATCCCGCTTTCGTTATGATTCCAGCGATCCGCTATCGCTGTCGACGGCCACTATCTATCTGCCAACGAGACGCGCGGCGCGCGTCCTGCGTTCGGAGTTCGTCGATCTTCTCGGCGGACGATCGGCCATCCTGCCCGTGATCCGCCCGCTCGGCGAAACGGACGACGACAATGGCTACTTTGACGAAAGCCTGCCCGCCACGCTCGATCTTGCGCAGCCTCTATCGAATACGTCCCGATTGCTCGAACTGGCGCGACTGATCCTCGCCTGGCGAAACAAACTGCCTGATATCGTCCGCAGCATCCATTCGGACTCTCCGCTTGTCGCACCCGCAAGCCCCGCTGACGCGATCTGGCTCGCAAGAAACCTTGCAGAGCTGATCGACTCGATCGAAACAGAAGACAAAGAGTGGAGCGAGCTTTCCGATCTCAGCGCCAATGATCACGCATTGTGGTGGCAGCTGACGGCTGAATTCCTGCGGATTGCGAGCGCCTTCTGGCCGGAGCGGCTGAACGAACTCGGAAAATCCTCTCCTGCCCGACACCGCAACGCAATCTTGCGCGCCGAGGCGAACCGGATTGCAACGATGGCGGAATCCGGCCCGATCATTATTGCCGGCTCGACCGGCTCGGTGCCGGCGACGGCCGATCTTATTGCCGCTGTCGCCGGTCGTCCGGAGGGCGTGATCGTGCTGCCGGGGCTCGATATCGCCATGCCGGACAGGCATTGGGAAATGGTGGCTCCAGAGGCCAGCTTCGGCCGACCTGTCGATGCCGCCAGCCGGAGCCATTCGCAGTATGGTCTGGCCCAGCTCTTGAAGCGGTTGGGATCCACCCGCGAGGATGTTGCGCCGCTTGCAGAGCCGCCGGCGGACCTCGATCTACGCGGTCGAATCCTGTCTCATTCTCTTTCGCCTTCCGAGGCGACAAGCGAGTGGGGTGATTTCAAGCACGCCTTAAACGAGGGCGACATATCGCGCGCTTTCGCGGATGTGTCCCTGATAGAGGCGGCGAACGAGCGTGAAGAAGCGACAGCGATCGCGATTGCGCTGCGCCTCGCGCTCGAGCAGCCGGGCGCTTCCGGCGAGAGCAGAGCCGCGCTGATTACGCCGGACAGGAACCTGGCCCGCCGCGTCGCCACTGAGCTTTCACGGTTCGGAATCATCGCCGACGACTCGGCCGGTACGCCGCTGGCCGCCACGCCGCAGGGCACCTTGCTGCAGCTTCTGCTGGAGGCAACGCTGAGACCGGGTGATCCAGTCGCCCTCGTTGGCCTGCTGAAGCACCCGTTAGCCCGTTTCGGGCTTGAACCGGATCTGCTTGCGGAATCTGTCTCGGCGCTCGAATTGATTGCCCTTCGCGGCGGTGTCGCCGAAGTCGACATCAGTACGCTTGAGCCGTTGGTCGAACAGCAACTGGCCGATCAAGCGCTGGAACAACACGTGCCGAAATGGCGAAAAGCGTTGCCGACGGATGCGCCCGACAAGGCGCGCGATCTCGCGCGGCGTGTCAGTGCGGCAGTCGAGCCGCTCGCTTCCGCATTTGTCCATCGACGCCCGGACGGTCGCGCCATGACTACGGCCTTTACACTGTCGGACTGGGCAGAGCGCACCGGTCGCGCACTGGAAGCGATTGCCTCCGATCGGAGGGCAGATCTGTCGGGACTCTGGTCCGGCGAAGCTGGCGATACACTCGCCAGCCTCCTGGCTGAAATCATCGATACCGACGGTCAGATCGAAGCCGACGGCCCTCAATGGATCGATATCATGGCCGCGCTCACAGCTGGCCAAGCCGTCAAGCCACGCGCCTTGCTCCATCCGCGTCTTCTCATTCTAGGGACGTTGGAAGCACGCCTGCAGAGCGTCGATACGCTTATACTCGGTGGATTGAACGAAGGCTCCTGGCCGGGTCAGACCAGCAACAATCCGTTCATCTCGCGTACGATGAAGACCGAAATCGGACTGGAGCCGCCGGAACGCCGCATCGGACAGCTGGCGCACGACTTCGAAATGGCAAACGGCACCCGCCATCTGATCTACTCCCGCGCGCTGCGCCAGGGATCAACGCCAACGGTCGCTTCGCGCTGGCTGCAGCGGTTGCTGGCCTTCGGCGGCAAGTCGTTGGAAGCGGAGCTGAAAGCGCGTGGTGCGCGTTTCATCCATTGGGCAAATCTCATTGATCAAGGCGATCGGCAGGCTCCCGCCCAGCGGCCAAGCCCAACGCCGCCGAGAGAGATGCAGCCGAAATCCTACTCCTTCAGTGAGGTCGGCAGGCTGCGGCGCGACCCCTATGCAATTTATGCAAGGCGCGTCCTGCGGCTCGATCCGGTTGCGCCCTTCAATCGCGATCCAGGTGCGGCTGAGCGAGGAACGCTCTACCACACGATCATCGATCGCTTCATCCGGGAAGGCCACATAGCCGGGACTGATGATGCAGCTGACGCGATGGAGCGCATCCTGAACGAGCTCTTCGACATGGAGCAGTTGCCGCCGCATATCGATGCCGTATGGCGGCCGCGTTTTCGCGAGGTTGCCAAAGCATTCCTGAACTGGGAAGCCGAACGGCGGCCCGATGTTCGCCGCACGCTGACAGAAGTTCGCGGCGGCGTCGAGCTGGAGCAGGTCAACATCCGCCTCAGCGGTGTTGCCGACCGGATCGATATCAGGGGCCCTGGCGTTGCCGATATCATCGACTACAAGACGGGGTTCAACCCCTCTCCGGCCCAGGCCCGCGCGCTTCTCGACCCGCAGCTTGCACTCGAAGCGGCGGCGCTTAGCGCAGGTGCGTTCCGAGACGCGGGAAGCCTCACCCCCCAGGACCTGCTCTATGTGAGGCTCCGGCCGGGCACCCGTTTCCAGGTCGATACCGTCAACAACGAGTTCTCAGGCAAGGGCGACAAGGCCAAATCGGCTATGGATCTTGCCAGCGATTCCATTGATCAGCTCATCAAGTTCGTGTCCTTGCTTCAGTCCGGCGAGAAGGGATTCACCTCGCGTCTCATCCCCGCACAGCAGTTCGAGTTCGGCGGGGACTATGACCATCTCGCGCGCGTATCGGAATGGTCGACCGCCGAAAGCGACGAAGGAGGCGACGATGAATGATGAAGCGACGTTGCCGGAGGGCGATGATCCGGTCGCATGGACAAGCTGGACGACAATCCAGCAGTCGGTAGCCTCGGACCCTGAACGTTCTGCGTGGGTTTCGGCCAACGCCGGATCGGGCAAGACGCATGTGTTGACACAGCGGGTCATCCGACTGCTGCTTGCCGGCGCGCGTCCATCGGCCATTCTCTGCCTCACCTATACCAAGGCTGCGGCCTCCGAAATGTCCAACCGCGTGTTTGATCGGCTGGCAGAGTGGGCCGTCCTGTCAGACGACGATCTGAGTCAGCGGATCAGCCAGATCGAGGGCAAGCGGCCCGATCGCCTAAAGCTTGCAGAGGCGCGTCGGCTGTTCGCAAGGGCGCTCGAAACGCCGGGTGGCCTGAAGATCCAGACGATCCACGCCTTCTGCGAAGCCCTGCTGCATCAGTTTCCGCTGGAAGCCAACGTCGCGGGCCATTTTTCGGTGCTGGACGATCGTGCCGCTGCCACTTTGCTTGCCGATGCGCGGCGTTCACTGCTGACCGCGACGACACCGGAAGACGATGCCACGCTGGCGGAAGCCTTTACCTATGTTCTCAATCTCGGTGACGAAGGCGGCCTCGAGACCTTGTTGAGCGAGATCGTCGCCAACCGCAACGCTATCCGCAGATTCACGCTTTCGGCAGAGCGAACTGGAGGTTTGGAGCTTGTTCTTCGTGACAGGCTGGGCCTTCTTCCGGACGAAACCGAAGCGGCAATGGTCGCGAGCTATTGGCCGCTGCCGGTTTTATCCGGCGCGGTGCTCGACCGCTACCTCGATCTCGCGGATGAAAAGGGTGGCGCCAAAGCGCATGACGTAGCGGCGAACCTCCGCGCCGTCGGCCGAGAAAGAGACCCGAAACGCCGCATTGCGCTTCTCGAAAAGACGTTCCTGACCGTCAAAGGTGAACCAAAGGCGGAATCGCAGTTCTTCGTCAAGGCGATGCTGAGCGAAGCGCCGGCACTGGCAGATGCCGTTGCGGCGGCACGATCGCACATTCTCTCGCGCCGCGATCGACTGAAGATCATTCGGATGCATGATGCGACACGGGCAGCGTTGATCCTGGCTGACCGCCTCAATCGCGATTACGAGGACCTCAAGAAGCAGCGAAGCCAGCTGGACTTCGAGGACCTGATCACGCGCACGGCGGATCTGCTCAACAAGAGCGATGTCGGGCCCTGGATCCACTACAAGCTCGATCAGGGCATTGATCATATTCTTGTCGATGAAGCGCAGGACACCAGCCCGATCCAGTGGAGTGTCATTCAGTCGCTGGCGGAGGATTTCTTTTCGGGAGAGAGCGCCAGGAGCGTTGTGCGCACGCTTTTTGCGGTTGGTGACGAGAAGCAATCGATTTACTCGTTTCAGGGTGCGCGTCCCGAGCGATTCTCCGAGGAAAGTCGCCGGACCCGCCACCGCGTGGCACAGAGTGGTCTCGCGTTTTCGACAGTGCGCCTTCCACTATCCTTCCGCTCCACCGCCGATGTTCTGGCAGCCGTCGACCATATCTTTACGCCCGAGGGTAACGCCCGTGGGCTGAGCGCTTCCAGCGAGCCTGTCGTTCACCGTTCCAACCGTATAGGCCATCCCGGCGCGGTCGATCTATGGGAGATGATCGCTCCCGAAGTGACGATCAAGGAAGAGGATTGGACCGCGCCCTTCGACGCAACGCCCGAAAGCGCGCCGGCAGCCGTTCTTGCCCGCAGAATGGCGCATACGATCGGCAACCTGGTCGGCAAGGAAACCATCATTGAGAAGGGCAAGGAGCGCCCGATCGAGGCCGGAGACATCCTCGTCCTGGTGCGGAAACGCGATTCCTTCGTCAATGCGCTGACCCGCGCCCTGAAGCGTCGCGACAACATTCCGGTTGCTGGCGCCGACCGCTTGAGGCTGACAAGCCACATCGCCATTCAGGATCTCGTGGCGTTGGGCCGATTCCTGCTTCTGCCACAAGACGACCTGTCGCTAGCGGCGCTGATGAAAAGCCCACTGCTGGATCTCACAGAAGACGACGTCTTTGCCGTCGCGGCGCTTCGGCCCGATGATGAGAGCGTTTGGACACATCTACAGAAATTCGCGGATGACGGAAGCGAGCGACTACGGTCCGCAGTCGAGAAACTGAAGCTGTTCCTCGATGAATCGACGCGCCTATCCGTCCATGACTTCTACGCCCATGTGCTGGGGAGCCATGGTGGACGCCGACAATTTCTTGCCCGGCTGGGCACAGAGGTCAGCGATATTCTCGATGAATTCCTGACGTTCGCGCTCGATCACGAGAACTCCGGCCTGCCCGGCCTGCAGTCCTTCATTTCGACGCTCGAACTGGAGGCCCCGGAGGTCAAGCGAGAGCAGGACAAGGGCCGCAACGAAGTGCGGATCATGACCGTCCACGCCTCCAAGGGCCTGGAAGCGCCGATCGTCTTCCTGGTCGATGGCGGTTCGAAAGCCTTTACGCATAGCCATATGCCGAAGCTGCGGTTGCTGGAACAGCCCGGCGACGAGCCGCCGATGCCAGCATGGGTGCCGCTCGGAGATCTCAGTAACTCGCTGACACAGGCTGACGCGAACCGTATCCAATTGCTGGCCGAGGAAGAATATCGCCGGCTGCTTTACGTCGCGATGACGCGCGCCGCCGACCGGTTGATCGTTTGCGGCTACCGCGGCGTGCGGCCGAACAGCGATACCTGGCATGCGATGATTTCAGCGGCGATGACCGACAGCCATCCACATGTCGCGGCGGCCACGTTCTCCGGTCCCGACGGCACCTGGTCTGGAATCAAATGGCGCGTTCCGCACATCGGAAGGAACTTCGAGCGGGCCGCACCACCTGAGTTGGCGCAAACGCAGGAAAGATTGCCCGAAAACCTCAGTCGACCGCTGCCGCCGCAAAGGCTGCTGCCGCGCCCGCTCAGCCCTTCCGGCGCAGGTACCGTCATCGATGAGCAGGCAGACGATCTTCTCGTCACATCTCCGCTGTTCGGCGACAAAGCAAAAACCGACCGCTCCTTGCTCAAGGGCCGGCTCCTGCACCGCATGCTGCAGACGCTACCGGACTTTGCACCGACAGATCGTCTGGCGGCCGCGCAGCGCTATCTGGAGCGTTCGGCCCGGCGCTGGTCGCAGGACGAGCGCGAAACGCTCATCCGGTCTGTCTTGCGACTGCTGGAAGAACCGACGCTCCAGGGGGTGTTCACCGGCCACGCCCAGCCCGAAGTGTCGATCATGGGAACACTATCCCTGAAAGGGCGTGACTACGCGGTCTCGGGCCGCGTCGATAGAATGGCAGTCTTCGACGATCGGGTTGTCGTGCTAGATTACAAGACCAATCGGGTCCCGCCACAAACCGTAGAAGCCATCCCCTTCGCCCACAAGGCGCAGCTTGCCATCTATCGTGAGATTCTGGCACCGCTCTATCCCGGCAAGCGCGTTGATTGCGTGCTCGTCTACACGGAAAATGGCGCTGTTCACACGCTGACGCCGGATGCCCTGGCGTCGGCGCTTGCGCAACTCGAGACAAAGTGAAATACCGGGCATTGAAATTCCCGCGCCGCACGCTCACATGTGCTTCAACAGGAAATCCGTAAAGGAGCAGCCTATGGCTACCGTAAAAGTCGATATCAACAACTTCCAGTCGGAAGTTCTGGAATCCGCAGAACCCGTCGTCGTCGATTTCTGGGCTGAATGGTGCGGCCCGTGCAAGATGATCGCCCCCAGCCTCGAAGAACTCGCTGTCGAGTTTCAGGGCAAGGTGAAGGTCGCCAAGCTCAACATCGATGAGAACCCGGAACTGGCCGCTCAGTTCGGCGTCCGCTCCATCCCGACGCTCGCCATGTTCAAGGCCGGCGAAGTTGCTGACATCAAGGTTGGCGCTGCACCGAAGACCGCGCTTTCCAGCTGGATTTCGAGCGCCGCTTAAGCATTGCCTATGAGCAGATAACAAGAAGCCCGGCACTTGACCGGGCTTTTTTCATTTGGGCGGTGTGCCGTTGTCGGCAAGCACATCGCCGACGAGATAGAGAGAGCCGCCGATCAGGATGCGCGGCGGATGGGCCTGTTCGAAGGCGCTTTCCTTGATTGCTTCCAACGCGTCGCTGACAGTCGACATCGGCTCTGCCACAAGACCGGCATCATAGGCGGCATTCGCAAGGATAACCGGATCGATCATCGCGTCACTCCCACGGATCGGCACGCAATAGACCTTCTCGGCCAAGCCCTTGAAGGCCTTGAAATAGCCGACTGGATCCTTCGTGTTGATCATGCCAATGATCAGGAAGAGCGGCCGTGGCTGCTTTTCCTCGAAGTTTGCCATCGCTTCGGCAATGACCTCGCCAGCGCCAGGATTGTGGCCGCCATCGACCCAGATTTCCGCCTTTGCAGGAGCGTTGGCCATCAGGTTGCCGTCGCTCAGACGCTGGAGACGACCCGGCCACTCGACCGACAGTAGCGCCTTTTCCATCATCGTTTCGGTGACCGTGAAGCCGGCAGCCTTGACGGCGCGGATCGCCGCTGCGGCATTGGCATATTGGTGACGGCCAGGTAGGCGCGGCAATGGCAAATCGGCCAGACCGAACTCATCCTGATAGACGAGCCGTCCGTATTCCTCATGCGCCATATAGTCCTGACCGAAGACGGCCGTCGGGCAGTTCAGCCGTTCGGCGGTCGACATCAGCACGTCGAGCGCGGCGTCATATTCCTGCTTGCCGATGACGACCGGATGCCCGCGCTTCATGATCCCGGCCTTCTCCGCCGCAATCAGTTCGACACGATCGCCCAGATAGGGCTGGTGATCGAGCGAGATCGGCATGATGACCGAGACGGCAGGATCGGAAATAACGTTCGTCGCATCGAAACGACCACCGAGGCCAACCTCAAGAATGGCGGCATCGGCTGGGTGCTCAGAAAACAGAATGAAGGTGACCGCCGTCAGGATCTCGAAAACAGTGATCTTCTGGCCATCATTGGCGGCCGCAACGCGTCGCACGGCCTCAGCAAAGACGGCATCATCCACAAGCTGCCCGCGACCACCTTCGACACCGATCCGATAGCGCTCGTGCCAGTTTACCAGGTGCGGAGAGGTGTGGACGTGGGCGCTGTAGCCGCCGGCTTCCAGCAAGGCGCGGCAAAAGGCCGTTACCGAGCCCTTGCCGTTGGTGCCCGCCACATGAATGACGGGCGGCAGCTTCTTCTGCGGATCACCGAGAACGGAAAGCAGCCGGGTAATGCGGTCCAGGGACAGGTCAAAGCCCTTGGGATGCAGTCCCATGAGCTTATCGATTTCCTGCGCTGCTTCGCTCACTGCGGCTTGGCCCCTTGGTATCATCGCGCGACCCGCCCAGTTCGATCAGGCGCTCGCGGCTATCGCGAGCGTCCCGCCTTCCTTGTTGAGGTTTGCTGCAGGCTTTTTGGTCAGGATTTTCAGGACGCGCGCCAGCGTATCCGGAATATCGTGGCGCTTTACCACCATATCGACCATGCCGTGTTCCAGCAGGTATTCCGACGTCTGGAAGCCTTCTGGCAGCTTTTCGCGGATCGTTTGTTCAATGACGCGCTTGCCGGCAAAGCAGATTTCCGCGCCAGGCTCTGCCAGATGAAGATCGCCAAGCATCGCATAGGATGCCGTGACGCCACCCGTTGTCGGATTGGTCAGAACGACGATGTAGGGCAGTCCCGCTTCCTTCAGCATGTCGACGGCGACAGTCGTGCGCGGCAGCTGCATGAGTGACAGGATACCTTCCTGCATGCGAGCGCCACCCGATGCCGGGAACATGACCAGCGGGCATTTTTCAGCGATGGCGCGTTCGAAAGCCTTGACGATTGCCTCGCCGGCAGCGATGCCGAGCGAACCGCCCATGAAGTTGAACTCGTGCACGACGGCAACAAGCTTCAGCCCGCGAACCTTGCCGACACCGGCAACGATCGTGTCTTCCTGCTCGGTCTTGATGCGGCTGTCCTTCAGGCGATCCATGTATTTTTTGGAATCGCGGAACTTCAGCGGATCCTGCGCGACCTTGGGCTGGACGAGCGCTTCATAGGCCCCGTCATCGAAAAGATCGGTAAGGCGTGCCTTCGCCGGCATCTTCATGTGGTAGCCGGAGGCCGGGATAACCCACTTGTTGTTCTCCAGATCCTTATGGAAGACCATTTCGCCCGTTTCCGGGCACTTGATCCAGAGGTTCTCCGGCACTTCGCGGCGGCCCAGCATGGAATTGATGCGGGGGCGGACGTAGTTGGTGATCCAGTTCAAGTCGAAAACTCCTGATTGACTATTGCCAATGTGGGGAAACTATTCGGCAGCAACAAGGCGCGCCGAACGTGTACCCGTTGACAGTCCACGAACAAGCGTGGCGACGGCCTGGACGGTATCGGCTGTTGCCTTCCCATCCTTGGTGAGGCTCGTTGCCACCTGATTGACAATTGCGGTGCCGACGACGACGCCATCGGCCGAGTTGCCGATGACCTTGGCATGGTCGGCGGTCTTGACGCCGAAGCCGACGCAGACAGGCAGATCGGTATGCTGCTTGATGCGCTTGACGGCGCCCGATACCAGCGAAGGATCCGGCAACGCCGAGCCGGTGATGCCATTCATCGAGACGTAATAGACGAAGCCGGAAGTGTTCCGCAGAACGGTCGGCAGACGCTTCTCGTCGGTCGTCGGCGTTGCCAGACGGATGAAATTGATCCCCTTCCTGAGAGCGGGGATGCAGAGCTCGTCATCCATTTCCGGCGGAAGATCGACGACGATCAGGCCATCGATGCCGGCTGCCAACGCGTCATCGAGGAACTTCTCGACGCCGTAGATATAGATTGGGTTGTAGTACCCCATCATCACGATCGGCGTTGCGTCATCGGTCTTGCGGAAGTCAGCCGCAAGCTGCAGCGTCTTCTTCAGTGTCTGGCCGCCCTTGAGCGCACGCTGGCCGGCCATCTGGATTGCCGGGCCATCGGCCATAGGATCGGAGAAGGGCATTCCCAGCTCGATGACATCGGAACCTGCCTCCGGCAGCGCCTTCATGATGCCGAGCGAGGTTTCATAGTCCGGATCACCGCCCATGAAATAGGTTACGAGTGCCGGCCGGCCTTCCGACTTCAGATCGGCGAAGCGTTTGTCCATACGTGCGGTCATGACTTACTCACCCATTCCCAGAAGCTTGCCGACAGTGAAGATGTCCTTGTCGCCGCGGCCGGAGAGGTTCATCAGGATGATTTCATCCTTGCCCATCTTCGGCGCGCGCTTGATGACTTCGGCCAGCGCATGCGACGGCTCCAGCGCCGGAATGATGCCTTCGAGGCGTGTGAGCGTCTGGAAGGCTTCCAGCGCTTCATGGTCCATGATCGGGACGTATTCGACGCGACCGATATCATTCAGGTAGGAATGCTCGGGGCCGATGCCGGGATAGTCAAGACCGGCGGAAATCGAGTGACCTTCCTTGATCTGGCCGTCGCCGTCCTGCAGCAGGTATGTGCGGTTGCCGTGCAGAACGCCCGGCGAACCCGCAGTGATCGAGGCGCAATGCTCGTCGCCACTCAGGCCCTTGCCGCCAGCTTCGACGCCGACGATCTTGACGCTTTCATCATCGAGGAAGGGATGGAAAATCCCGATCGCATTCGAACCGCCGCCGACGGCAGCGATGACGAGATCCGGCAAGCGTCCTTCGGCTTCCAGGATCTGCTGACGCGCCTCCGTGCCGATGACGGCCTGGAAATCGCGGACCATTTCCGGATAGGGATGCGGGCCGGCGGCCGTACCGATCAGGTAGTAGGTATCGTCGACGTTGGTGACCCAGTCGCGCAGCGCCTCGTTCATCGCGTCCTTCAGCGTGCCGTGGCCGGCCGTGACAGGCTTCACTTCGGCGCCGAGAAGCTTCATGCGGAACACATTCGGCGCCTGACGCTCGACGTCGGTTGCGCCCATGTAGACGACGCAAGGAAGGCCGAAGCGGGCGGCAACCGTTGCAGAGGCAACACCATGCTGGCCAGCGCCGGTTTCAGCGATGATCCGGGTCTTGCCCATGCGCTTGGCAAGCAGGATCTGGCCGATGCAGTTGTTAATCTTGTGCGAACCGGTGTGGTTCAGTTCTTCGCGCTTGAAGTAGATCTTCGCGCCACCAAGTTCGGCAGTCAGGCGTTCGGCGAAATAGAGCGGGCTCGGGCGACCAATATAATGGGTGCCAAGCTGCTTCAGCTCTGCCTGGAATTCCGGGTCGTCCTTTGCCTTGTTCCACTCGTCCTGCAGGTCGAGGATCAAAGGCATCAGCGTCTCGGCGACGAAGCGGCCGCCGTAAATGCCGAAACGGCCATCTTCATCAGGGCCGGAACGGAAGGAATTCGGTTTTGGCGTCTGGTTCACTCTTAACTCCCTGAGGCCGCTTCGGGTTGGCAGGCCCATTCGACCGCATCGAAAAACTCGTCGATCATTGCCACATCCTTGACGCCCGGTGCGCTTTCGACACCGGAGGACGCATCGATCCCAGGCGCCTTGGTCATGGCGAGCGCCTCGGCAATGTTGGCTTTGTTCAAGCCACCGGAAAGCATGTAATCCACATTGTCGTCAAGCCAAGACAGCAGGCTCCAGTCGAAGGAAACCCCGTTGCCGCCGGGCAAATCGGATCCCTTCGGCGGCTTGGCGTCGAACAGGAAACGATCGGCGATGCCGATATAGGCCTCAACCCGCTTCAGGTCGTCAGCCGTCCGCACGGAGAAGGCCTTCATAACAGGCAGTCCATATACCGCCTTTATGGTCAGAACGCGCTCCGGGCTCTCGTCGCCATGCAGCTGAAGAATATCGGGCTTCAGCAGCGCCACGATCTCATCGAGATCATCGTTGCTCGGATTGACGGTGACGGCAACGATCTTGGCTTTGCCGCGGACTGGTTCCGCGAGCTTGCCGGCGATGTCGGGCTCGACATAACGCGGGCTCTTTTCAAAGAAGATAAAGCCGATATGGGTCGCACCGCGCGCAAGGGCGCGATCAATGGTTTCAGCCGTGCTCAGCCCACAGATCTTGATATCCGGTTTCATGGCAGCGGAGTGACACGAAAAGCGTTTGGAGTCGAGCCAAATCGCGACAAAAGCTGAATTTTGCGAGGCTTTGATCAGTCGAAATCAATGGCGTGAAGCTGGCTGCCGTGGCGCTTCAACCAGGCCTTTGCTTCTTCCATGTGAGGGCAGAGCTTCTTGCAAAGTGACCAGAAGCGCGGACCGTGGTTCATCTCTCGGAGATGGGCTACCTCATGGGCTGCCAGATAGTCGACGACGGATGGCGGCGCCATGACGATGCGCCAGGAAAAGCTCAAATTCCCCTCGGACGAACAGGATCCCCAACGGCTGCGGGTGTCCTTCATGGAAATCGATCTGATCGGCGCGCTGATCGAACGGGCATGCAGCGTTGCCAGCCGTTCGAGGTCCGCCCTCGCCTCCTTTTTCAGGAAGGTTGCGATGCGGCGTCCGACATGCTCGGGCATGCCGCTGACCTTCAGAACAGGCTTGCCATCGACAACAATCGCTTCAGTCAACCCACGAAGGCTACCCGTATGATGGATACGATGCGACACACCGCGAAAGAGGATGCTGCCTCCGTCATGCAGGCCGGAGTCCGCTGAGAACTTGGCAAGCTTGGTAAGAAGCCACCCCTGATGGCGGTCGAGAAACGCATTCACCTCACGCTGCGCCAGCCCGCTGGGGATCGTCATCTTCAAAGCGCGGCCGCCGGGTTCGATACGCAATGTAATACGCGTCGCCCGCTCGTGCTGCTTGATCGTCAACGGCATCAAGCGGCCAGCCACATCAAGCGTCCGGGTCTCGGGCGGAGCGGGCTTCCGGGCGCTGCGGCGCGGCTTTGCGAGGAGCGGGAACATGGGCATTTTCTATATGATTCGCGGGGATTCTTTGCAAAGAAAAGCCGGCATCGATGATGCCGGTTGAAGTTTCGGTGCTGAACAGTCCCGATGTTACGGGGTCTGGTATTCTGCGACCGGTCCGTTGTCATCGCGCTTGGCGTTCCGGCGATCGCGCATGAAGCGATCGAACTCTTCCTGATCCTTGGCGCGGCGCAGTTCGCGCATGTAGGAATCGAATTCCTCGCGCATTTCATCAAGCCTGCGGCGTTCTTCCTCAAGCCGATCGAGTTCGGCCTTGCGCCAATCGTCGAAGGCTACGTTACCCGTCGAGAAGTGCGGGCGATAGCGACCATGCGAACGTCGGCAGCCGGCAAAGAATCCATCCGCGGCGCTGTTGGCGTCGCGCTTGAAACCACGCAGGCGCTCCCCGAAAATGATGTAGGCAAGCATGGCGAGACCCAGAGGCCAGAAAACCACGAAGCCGAGGATCATCAGGGCAATGGTAGCCGGAGTCCAATCCGGGCGAAGCAATGCTGACTGGTTCATCGTGCGGTGTCCTCGCATTTTTCCGCGTCCGGCAAGATACCGAACGCTGGAATCGATGTGGTTACACCCCAGGTCAGCTTCAAGGCGATGTCAGTCCAAATCGGACAACGCCTTGAAATGAAGGCACTAATTCAGAACATTCTAAATCAGCTCGATTTTCCGCCTTTAATCACCCGCTTCACGACAGGCTTTCCTGTCCGGCTGTGCTCCCGGACAAAATTGACGATGCGCGGTGCGATTTCGCGACGGAAGCGAGAGCCATTGAAGACGCCGTAATGCCCGACATCAGGCTGCAGGTAGTGCATCCGCATGTTTTCGGGAATGTTGACGCAAATTGTCTGCGCAGCCTTGGTCTGGCCGACACCGGATATATCGTCATTCTCCCCTTCGACCGTGAGGAGCGCCACGTTGCGGATCGCAGCCGGATCGACCGGCCTGCCGCGATGGAGCAACTCGCCCTTCGGCAGCGAATGCTTGATGAAGACCTGATCGACCGTCTGAAGATAGAACTCGGCGGTCAGATCCATAACGGCAAGGTACTCGTCATAGAAATCGCGGTGCTTCTCTGCCGGCTCACCGTCGTTCTTCACGAGGTGCATGAAGAATTCCTTGTGGGCAATCACATGCCGATCGAGGTTCATCGACATGAAGCCCGACAGCTGCAGGAAACCCGGATAAACGGGACGCATGAAGCCCGGCTGCGGCCAAGGCACATTCATGATCACGTTATCTGCAAACCACTCCAGGGAGCGCTCCTTGGCGAGCTGATTGACGGCTGTCGGGTTGATGCGCGTGTCGATTGGTCCACCCATCAGCGTCATAGACGAGGGCGAGAACGGGTCATTGTCGGCTTCCATGACGGCAGCTGCCGCCAGGACCGGCACGGAGGGCTGACAGACGGCAATCACGTGGGTGTCGGGACCGAGGAAGCGCAGCATTTCAATGACATAATCGACGTAGTCATCGAAATCGAACGTGCCTTCCGTCATCGGCACCATACGGGCGTCGATCCAGTCGGTGATATAGATATCGGCGCTTGGGAGCAGCGCTTCGACGGTACCGCGCAGCAACGTGGCATAGTGGCCGGACATCGGCGCAACGATGAGGATACGTGGATCTGGCGCATGGCCGCTTGGAACATTGCGCGCAAAATGGAGCAGATTGCAAAAGGGACGCGACCACACGACCTCTTCCCGCACGGCGATCTTGCGATCGCCAATCACGGTATCGCTCAGGCCGAATGACGGCTTTCCGTAGCGACGGGTCGTGCGCTCGAACATTTCGAGACTAGCGGCCACGGTACGGCCCCAAGGGGTCTGCGAAATGGGATTGAGCGGATTGGCATAGACCATGCGCATGATATCGGCGAACGCACGATAAGGCGCCAATGCAGCATGGTTCAATTCATAAAGCTGGTAAAACATGAGATGCGCCACCTTTCTCTAATCTGGAAGACGACGCCGTCTGAAAGGCATCGGACTCTTTCCAACGACGTGCTGGCACCTCAACGCAGATTAACAGGTTTTTGTTGCGCAGCAACATTGCCATCCGCACCGCAATAAGAAATGCCGGGGAATCTATCCCCGGCATGATGGTGCGCTCGAATGTTTAATGATCGCAGAATGGCCGTTAGCGATCGGCCAGGAAGGTCTGCTTCTGCGTACCCAGGCCCTCGATACCGAGCTCGACAACATCGCCGGCCTTGAGGAAGCGTGGTGGCTTCATTCCCATGCCAACGCCCGGAGGCGTGCCGGTCGAAATCACGTCGCCCGGGTGCAACGACATAAACTGGCTCAGGTAGGACACCACATGGGCAACGCCGTAGACCATCGTCTTCGACGAGCCGTTCTGCATGGTTTCGCCGTTTACCTTCAACCACATGCCGAGGTTCTGCGGATCGGCAATCTCGTCCTTGGTGACAAGCCACGGGCCGATCGGACCAAAGGTGTCGCAGGACTTGCCCTTGGTCCACTGACCGGCACGCTCCGTCTGGAAGGCCCGCTCGGAAACGTCATGGGACACGCAGTAGCCAGCGACATAGTCGAGCGCGTCGGCTTCGCTGACGTACTTTGCGGTCTTGCCGATGACAACGCCGAGTTCCACTTCCCAGTCGGTCTTCTCAGAGCCGCGAGGGATCAGGACATTGTCGTTCGGACCGACGATTGCCGACGTTGCCTTCATGAAGATGACGGGTTCAGGCGGCACTGTCGCGCCGGTTTCAGCGGCATGATCAGAGAAATTGAGGCCGATGCAGATGAATTTTCCGGTACCCGCAACGCAAGCACCGATTCGAGACGGTGACAGCTCGGGCAGACTCTTGAGGTCGATGGCCTTGATCTTCGCAAGCCCTTCCGGCGAGATCGCGTCACCACCAATGTCCGAAACATGCGCCGAGAGGTCGCGGATCTTGCCGTCGGAATCGAGTATCGCCGGCTTCTCGCGAGCAGCTTCTCCAACACGCATAAGCTTCATGACATTTCCTCCTTAAGCAAGACCGACATTTCGATCACCTATGAACGAGATATTCGCGGGTGTCATTATGGCTTTTTGCCCAAGCGGTACGCTGCTTCAGAAAATCTCGGCCAGATCGGGGCCGACCGGAACGATCCTCGTCGGATTCAGGCTTTCGATCGAATAATAGCCGCGCTTTATATGATCGAAGTTGACGGTCTCCGCGACACCCGGCCACTCCAGCATCCGCCGGCAGAATCGACGAAGCTTGCTGTAATCGGCAACGCGGCGGAGGTTGCATTTGAACAGGCCGTGATAGGCGACATCGAAACGCGCAAGCGTTACAAAGAGGCGTATATCGCTTTCTGTCGGGTGTTCAGCAAACAGGAACGGCCGATCGCCAAGCTCGTTTTCAACCCAATCGAGGCATTCAAATACGCCCGCGAACGCTTCCTCATAGGCAAGCTGCGTGGTGGCGAAGCCCGCGCGATAGACCCCATTGTTGAGGCTCGGATAAATCCGTTCGTTGAAGGCGTCGATTTCGGCGCGACGGGCAGCGGGGTAGAGATCGATTGGATTATGGGCAAGATCGCCAAAGCCCTCGTTCATCATTCGCAGGATGTCAGCCGACTCGTTGTTCACGATCGTCTGCGACTGCCTGTCCCACAGAACGGGCACCGTCGCCCTGCCGGTAAAGCTGGGTGCAGCGCTCGTGTAGATCTGGTGCATATAGGTGGCACCTTGGATGTGATCTTGCGTCGCTCCCGGATAGTCGCCGAACCGCCAGCCTTGCTTTGTCAGCGCAGGCTCGACGACGGAAACCGAGATGGCAGATTCCAACCCCTTCAGCTTTCGGCCGATCAGCGTTCGCGATGCCCATGGGCAGATATAGGCAACATAAAGATGATAGCGGTCCGCCTCAGCCTTGAAGCCGGGTTCTCCCGTCGGGCCGGCGGTGCCATCTGGAGTAACCCAATTTCGGAAACTTGAGGTCTGGCGGACAAAGCCGCCCTTCTCATCCTTGGCCTGGACCGGTTGCCAATCTTCTGTCCACTTACCGTTTACGAGCAATGCGCTCTCCCTAGATTACCAATTTCGACAATCCTTAGCTTTCTTTCGCGCGCGCGGGAGGACACATTTATTGAAACAGACTGTGCACGGATCATGGAAGTCACGGGTTGCTTGCCAAGCTCGATGCGAGGCGCCTAAGACTGTGAACTGCAAAGTCTGCAGCGATCTCGCCAGCAATTGTCAGTCAAACAGCCTGGAAAAGCCATGACCAACAGCAACAATCGCGAATCCCAGTATCCAATCGAAAGCATATTCCTCGATCGGTGGTCGCCGCGCGCGTTTACCGGCGAGGTGATCGCCGAGGAAGACTTGCTTGCCGTTCTGGAGGCGGCGCACTGGGCGCCATCGTCGGCGAACCAGCAGCCTTGGCGCTTCATCTACGCGCTACAGGGGTCGGATGACTGGGACAAGTTCGTCGGCTTATTGGTGGAAGGCAATCAGGAATGGGCGAAGCATGCCTCCGCCCTGATCTTCGTCGTTTCCAAGGGATTCAGCGGTGAGTTTTCCGAAGGACGGAAAAGTTACACCCATTCCTTCGATGCCGGTACGGCATGGGGTTATCTCGCCCTGCAATCAAAATTCTCCGGCTTCTATGCGCATGGCATGGGCGGCATCAAGCACGAAGAGATTCAGCAGACATTCGCCATCCCGGAGGGCTACCGCGTGGAGGCCGGGATAGCGTTTGGACGGCTTGCAGACAAGAGCGTCCTATCGCCCCGCAATCAGGAGCGCGAATTCCCGAGCCAGCGCAAGCCACTGGCTGAGGTGGCTTTCCGAGGCAAATTCATTGCCGACTAAATGATAGAAACAAAAAACCCCGCGCCTGGCGGTGCGGGGTTTCCATTTGGAAGTGCTTGAACGCTTAGATGTCCAGGTTTGCAACGCTCAAGGCGTTGTCCTGGATGAACTCGCGGCGCGGTTCAACTTCGTCGCCCATGAGGCGGGCAAAGAGACCATCGGCGTCCGTTGCATCGGTTACCTTGACCTGCAGAAGCGAGCGAACATTCGGATCGAGCGTGGTTTCCCAGAGCTGTTCGGCGTTCATTTCGCCGAGGCCTTTATAGCGCTGCATCGTCAAGCCCTTGCGACCGCTTGCGAAAATCGCGTCGAGCAGAGCTCGCGGGCCGGAGATCTCGAGGCTGCCTTCACGGCGGGTCAGAGACGGCGGCGTGAGGTAGATTTCCTTCAGCCGAACCGACAGCTGATCGATGTGGCGGGCATCCTGCGAACCGAGAAGTGCCATATCCAGCACAACGACTTCCTTGACGCCACGCACCATACGCTCGAGGCGCAGGCCCCCGTCACTGGTCAGGCTACCTTCCCATCCACGCTCAGTCTCTTCCGCGATCAGATCAAGCCGCTTGGCGACTTCACCGGCGAGTTGTTCGGCACGGCCGCGATCGCTGACCGCTTCGGCATTCAGCGCACCGGCAATGGCTGCCTGCTCGACGACGGCGCGGTTGTACCTCGAGTGGAGGTTGTCGAGGAGCGCGCGCAGACGCAGGGCGTCTCCGATCACTTCACCGAGATCCTGGCCAACGCGCACTTCGCCACTGCCAAGCTTGAGAGCGGCATCTTCAAGACCCTGTGAGATCAGGTAATCCTCAAGCGCTTTCTCGTTCTTCAGATATTGGATCGATTTGCCGCGCGAGACCTTATAAAGGGGCGGCTGAGCGATATAGAGGTGCCCACGCTCGATCAGTTCCGGCATCTGCCGGAAGAAGAAGGTCAGCAACAAGGTTCGGATATGGGCGCCGTCGACGTCAGCGTCCGTCATGATGATGATCTTGTGGTACCGCAGCTTTTCGGCGTTGAACTCGTCCTTACCGATGCCGGTCCCGAGCGCGGTAATCAGTGTGCCGATTTCCTGGCTCGACAGCATCTTGTCGAAGCGAGCGCGCTCAACGTTCAGGATCTTACCGCGAAGCGGCAGGATGGCCTGATTTTCGCGCGAGCGCCCCTGCTTGGCCGAACCGCCTGCCGAGTCACCCTCGACGAGAAAGACTTCAGACTTTGCGGGATCACGCTCCGAGCAATCCGCAAGCTTGCCAGGGAGCGATGCGATATCGAGCGCTCCCTTGCGGCGCGTCAGTTCGCGCGCCTTGCGTGCAGCTTCGCGGGCGGCTGCAGCTTCGGCAACCTTGCCGACCAGCACCTTTGCCTCGGCGGGATGCTCTTCCAGCCACGTTCCAAGCGCCTCGTTGACGAGACGCTCGACGACCGGCCGCACTTCAGACGATACCAGCTTGTCCTTCGTCTGCGACGAGAACTTTGGATCGGGTACCTTCACCGACAGAACCGCCGTCAGGCCCTCGCGGCAGTCGTCCGGAGCCAGTGTTACCTTTTCCCTCTTCGTGATCCCCGACGTGTCAGCGTAAGAGGTGATCTGGCGCGTCAAGGCTGCGCGGAAGCCAGCCATATGCGTGCCGCCATCGCGCTGCGGAATGTTGTTGGTGAAGCAGAGGACGTTCTCGTGGTAGCTGTCGTTCCACCACATCGCCACTTCGACGGTGATACCGTCCTTCTCGCCGTGGATCGCAATCGGCTTTTCGACCAGCGGCTTTTTCGCGCGATCGAGATAGGTCACGAAGGCCTCGAGACCACCGTCATAGATCATCTCTTCCTGACGAACATCCGAATGCCGCTTGTCGGTCAGACGAATGCGAACGCCGGAATTCAGGAAGGCGAGCTCGCGCAGACGATGCTCCAGCGTTCCGTAGTCGAACTCCGTCATCGTGAAGGTTTCGCTGCTCGGCATGAAGCTGACTTCGGTGCCGGTCTCGCCGCCAGCCTCGCCGATAACCTTCAGAGGCGCGTCCGCAACGCCGTGCGTGAAGCTCATTTCGTGGATCTTGCCCTGGCGGCGGATCTTGAGCTTCAGCCATACGGAAAGCGCGTTGACCACCGACACACCGACGCCGTGTAGACCACCAGAAACCTTGTAGGAGTTCTGGTCGAATTTACCGCCGGCGTGCAGCTGCGTCATGATAACTTCAGCCGCCGATACACCTTCTCCGCTGTGAATATCCGTCGGGATGCCACGGCCGTTGTCCGTTACCGTTACCGATCCGTCGGGATTCAGCGTGACCGTTACTATGTCGGCATGTCCCGCAAGCGCCTCGTCGATCGCATTGTCCACGACTTCGTAGACCATGTGATGCAGGCCCGAGCCGTCATCCGTATCGCCGATATACATACCCGGGCGTTTGCGCACGGCATCCAGTCCCTTGAGGACTTTGATGGAGTCTGCGCCATATTCAGTGCTGACGCCGTTTTCCGTCGCGGAGGTATCGGTCATATTGTCGAGAATTTCCCTGTTACCAAAGCCTGATGCCCTTGCGAATCACCGGCCTTATTCAGATCAGAATATAGGATTTTTGGGCTGAGTTCCCAATGCTGCCATGTTTCCAGAGCGCATAAATCAGGGGATTATGACCGTTTTCCATGCGCTTTCTCGGCAATTTCCAAAAGCTCGGTCAGTTTTGTCAACAGCGGCTCGTCAATATCGCGAATGCAGAGCGCCAGGCGGTTCGCGAAGGCCGTGTGTTCAGCCGATAAACCCGAGGTATCGATGACCACTCTCGGGTCCGAAAACCGCGCAAGAAGAAACAATTCCTCGGCTTCATCCCAGATGATGTTGAAATAGCCGGCGATGCGCTGAAGCAGGTCGAATGTCGGTAGTCCGCGCTTGCCATGCTCCAATGCGGAGAGATAAGCCGGCGAAAGATTAAGGGCCTCTGCCATCTGTTTTTGCGAAACACCCTTGCGCAGTCGCAGGCGCCTTACAGCTTCTCCAAAGGGTGTCATGACGTCTCACCGGGGCGGCGCGCCAGCCTGATATACAAGGCGCCCTCGCCTCCATGATGTCTTGCCGCCGTCTCGTATGACGAGATGAGGTAGCGGAACTCCGGCTTGGCAAACCAAAGCGGCACCGCTCGCCGCAGCGCTCCGTCGCTCCCCAGAGAGCTGCCTTTGCCAGTGATGACCAGCACATGGCGCATACCTCGCGTGTGTGCCCGGATCAGAAAATCGAGAAGGATGAGGTGAGCTTCGCTTTGAACCAACCCGTGAAGGTCGATGCGAGCCTCAAGAGCCACACGCCCGTTTGCAATCTTGCGCTTTACCGGACGCTCAAGCGGGTGATGGATGCCAGAGGACGCCTTTTTCGTCGCTTCGGCAGTCTGCTGAGAGCCTAAGCCTGCCGAACGAGGATCGGCGCCATCGCGTTTCTCGGTCGAGGCTGAGGCTGAGGCTGAGGCTGAGGCTGAGGCTTGTTGCTCCGCTTCATTCAGCAGCGCATCCAATTCGTCCAGAGCACCTGACATGCCCTTCATGGGGCGGATGCTTCGCGCAACCTTGCCCCACAGGATCCTCTCGTCCGTGCTCAGCTTGCGGTCCTTCGTCATCCGACGAACCTCGCGGCGGCTTTCGCCGGGATCAAGATGAAGAAGTCCGCATCGTGGCGCACCGTTCCGGCGAGCTCGCCGGCGATGTCGCCTGAGCCTGTGAAGATATCTCCGCGCGCCGGACCAACAATTGCCGAGCCTGTATCCAGCGCAAGCATCAGGCGCCCAAACGGCTTGCCGCCGTCCAGATGGCGAAGGCTTTCCGATCGGATGAAGAAAGGGAAACCGAAGGTATGGATATTTCGATCCACTGCCAACGAACGGCCAGCTACGAGCGGCACTTTCGCTGCAGCGATCGGCCCTTCGTCTGCATCGCCGAAGGGAACTTCGCGGAAGAAAATATACGATCGATTGTGCCACAGCACCTCATCCATCTCGTCCGGATGCGCAGCGAGCCAGGCTCTGATGGATTGCATGGAGATTTGGGAAGGTTCGATCTCGCCCCGTTCGATCAGCAGCTTGCCAATGGCCGAAAACGGATGCCCGGCTTTTGCGGCGTAGGTTATTCGGCCGCGCCGTCCGTCAGGGTAACGAAGCCTCGCCGACCCCTGGACGTGCGTGAAGAAGACATCGGCCTTTGATCTCGCCCAGGCGATTTCAAGAGACTTTCCATCAAGGGCGCCCTGATCGATCGCTCGGCGGTCTGGGTAGGGACCGATCACGCCGTCGGACAACTGGCCGAACGCATAGCTTGGATCGAGCGCGGCCGGTCGGTTCAAATCGTCCACGTCGACGAGATCGTCGGGGCGGCGGTAGAAGGGAAAGCGATATTCCTCGTCCGGCTGATCGGAGACGGCCACTTCCGGCTCGTAGAAAGCGGTCACGAAGCCGCGTTTGCCGTCGGCTCGTCTCACCAGGAAAGGCCGGAAATTCTGCTCGAAGAATGCCCGCGCATCTGAGGCCGAGCCATGCTCGGTATCAAAGATCGCGGCGCGAAGGCTCAGCAGATCGTCGGACGTCAGGCCAAGTGAGCCGGTCCGATGCGGCTTCACCTCCGTGATATGGCGACAACAGTTCTCCATAGCTGCAAAAAGGCCGGAAGGATCATCATCCTGCCAGCCTTCCAGTGCTTCGAAGCTTATTTCCTCGAGCGTAAAGCTCGTTGAACCTTCACTCATGTTCCGATTCGGTCGCCACCAGTTTCCAGTTCGGATCTCGAGATCTTATGTCGCGTGCGAAGGTCCAGAGGTCATTGACCTCGGCGACGTTCTCGGCGTCACCATCAACCAGCTTTTCATCCTTGTCGTAGGTCGCGGAAATCAACTGGCTGACGATCCGCATGGTTATCTGCGCTTCGCTATCCTTGACCTCGACGCTCTTGATCTCGGCTTTTTCAATGCCGACGAAGGTGGATTTCACCTTTTCTCCGCGCGCTTCGCGCTCGGAAATAGCGGTATCGAAGCCTTCGTAAACTTCACGCGACAGGAGATTCTTGAGGGTCTTCCGATCGCCATCGGCGAAGGCGGTTACAATCATCTCGTAAGCCATGCGCGCGCCATTGACGAATTCCTTCGGATTGAAGGAAGCGTCGATCTTGTTCATCTCGCGCAGCGAATCATTGAGTGGTGTGCCAGCCGGGGCGAATGTATCGATGGCCGCGAAGCGATCTTCTTCTTCGGCTGCCGGATCACGGCGCGGCAAGGTGACAACCTTCCCGCCATCCGGCGTTTCCGGGCCGGCGGCATCGCGCGGCGTATAAAGATCGCGCGGCGGCTTCTCATTGCCTGTGCGGCGACCGAGCACGCTACGTAGCTGAAGGAAAATCAGCACCGCCGCCACCAGAAAAAACAATGTGATGAAGTCGTTTGAACCCATATCCTACCGAAACCGCCGTTAACATCCCTGATTTCTATACCCATATAGTCTGCATATACAGATGATTCAAATAGGTCTGCGCCGCAGATCGCCCTAAAGGAGTCCGGCCGGAACGCCGGAAAGAGATATGCGCCTATCAATGCTGCCGGGTTTTCTGCTTTTGCTGCCGCTCGCCGAGATTGCCGGATTTGTGCTTGTCGGCAAAGCAATCGGACTTTGGGCCACGCTGGCCCTGGTTATACTGGGCTTTTTTGTCGGACTGGCAATCATGCGGCAGCAGGGAATTGGCATTCTCCGGCGCATGTCGGCCGAGGGACGAAGCGGGGTTGTTCCGGGGCGCGACCTTTTGCGCCCGGCAATGCTTGTCATCGCCTCCATCCTCCTGATCATCCCAGGCTTCATTACCGATCTCATCGCGCTTCTGCTGTTCATTCCCTTCGTGCGTGATCGCGCCTGGCAATATGTCAGCGGTCGCTTCGTCGTGGTTGGGCGTTCGGCCGGCGCGGGACCTGGAACGCAACGCGATCGAAGCGGCGCGACTGTCGTCGACCTCGATGCGGACGACTATCGACGGGAGCCTTCCGGTCAGTCCCCGTGGTCCAAGCATCTTGGCGATTGACGCATAGACCGTCGCTCGGCCTCAGGGTTGTAAGGAAACCGCTGAAATGATAGATGCGGCTCAATCCAGTGCCCTCGAGGAAAAGCCAATGGCCAACGAAGACAGCAATAACGGTGCGACGAGCCCAAGCCTTACGATCCTTGCCCAGTACACCAAGGATCTTTCTTTCGAAAATCCCGGTGCTCCACGTTCGTTGCAAGCTCGTGACAAGGCCCCTGCAATCAACATCGCAGTCAACGTCAATGCCAATCCGCTTTCCGACACCGACTTCGATGTCGTCCTGTCCCTGAGCGCAGAAGCCAAGGATGGCGACAAGACGGTTTTCCAAGCCGAACTCGTCTATGGCGGTGTTTTCCGCATTGCCGGCTTCCCCCAAGAGCACATGCTGCCGGTTCTTTTCATCGAATGCCCGCGCATGCTCTTCCCGTTCGCACGCCAGATCATTGCTGACGTGACCCGCAACGGCGGCTTCCCTCCGCTGATGATCGACCCGATCGATTTTTCTCAGATGTTTGCCCAGCGTGTCGCCGAAGAACAGGCCCGCGCCAAGGTTCAGACGAACTGATATTTTCCGCAGGATTAAATCTAAAGCCCGGGTCTCAGCCCGGGCTTTTTAGTTTGGGCGATCGTACTTGGACCAGATGCCCTTGGTTCCAAGCTTTGCGATCAACGCATCATGCGCTTCGGCTTCCACCTGGCTCAGACGAGACGTCAGCAGCCGCGGCCTTTCGATTATCTCGATGAGGATATCTGCCGAATCGCCGTCATTCGATGCCGCGCCGTTGCTCTGCGCCATACCGAGACCAAGCGCGGCCTGACGACCGCCGATCATCTCGATGTAGACTTCCGCCAACAGTTCGGAGTCCAGCAGCGCGCCGTGTTTTGTGCGGTGAGAGTTGTCGATACCGTAGCGCCGGCAGAGAGCGTCCAGCGAGTTCGGACCCATGGGATTCTTGCGCCGCGCGAGCGAAAGCGTATCCGTTACGCGCTCCGGAAGAATTGGCGGCAATCCCAACCGCGCGAGCTCGGCATTGATAAAGCCCATGTCGAAGGTCGCGTTGTGCGCGATCCAGCGGCCATCTCCAAAGAACTCCAGGATCTGATCAACAACAGCGGAGAACGGCGGCTTGTCCTTGAGAAAGTCGTCGGTAATCCCATGAACCGCGAGCGCATCAGGGTGAACCTTCTGATCACCCGGGTTGACATAGAGATGGAGTGTCCTGCCCGTCGGGAAGTGATTGAGGAGCTCGATTCCGCCAATTTCGATCACACGGTCGATACGATTGTCCAGACCTGTCGTTTCCGTATCGAAAATGATCTCACGCATTCTGAAATTCTCCATTACGAAGCCGGCGTTTCAAATCCTCAACGATCTCAGCAACTCTTTGCCTGGAGGCTTCCAGGGGTCCACTCGTATCGATGAGGTAATCGGCTCGTTCGCGTTTGATGGCGTCCGGCGTTTGCCGAGACAGAATCATGTTGAATTTTTCTTCTGTCATGTTCGGACGCGCAAGGACCCGCTGACGCTGAATCTGTGGATCACATGAAACAACAACGACGACATCGACTCTCTTCTCGGCGCCCGTCTCGAAAAGAAGCGGAATATCGAGGAGGACGATCTCGGCACCTTTCGCCTGTTCGTGTTCGACAAACTGCTGCTCGCGGTTCCGGACAAGCGGGTGAATGATGCTCTCAAGCTTCTTGAAGCCGTCACGATCCGAGGAGAGTTGGCGAGATAGTTCCTGCCGATCGATAGCGCCATTCTTCATTGTGCCGGGAAAAACGGCATTGACCAGCGGTGCGGCTTCACCCGCGTAGAGTTGATGGACGACTGCATCTGAATCATTCACGGGCACGCCGGCGTCGGCGAAGAATTTCGCCATCGTCGATTTTCCCATTCCGATGGAACCCGTCAGTCCAACGCGCAGCATTAATGGCTTTCCATATCCCCGATAATCAGGTCACGCAGATGCTCGTCAACGACCGGCCGCTTGCCGAACCACTTCTCGAAACCTGGCACCGCCTGGTGCAGGAGCATGCCCAGTCCATCGACGATGGCAAAACCCTGGTTCTGTGCCTGAAGCAGGAACGGCGTCTTGAGCGGCACATAGACGATGTCAGTCACGACGGCACCGTCTCGCAATGGAGAGAAATCGATATGGGGTGCCTCGTCGCCATCCATTCCGAGCGACGTGGTGTTGATGAACAGACCGGCGCCACTCATGACTTCTCGCAGAGCCTGTATCGGATGGGCCGTCACTGCCGAACCGAAGCGATCCGCCAATTCCCTGGCACGGTCGACCGTTCGATTGACGACGCGGATGTCCTTGAAGCCACGATCACGAACTGCCTGAATGATCGCGCGGCTGGCGCCACCAGCGCCGAAGACAATTGCGACCTTGTTGTTGTCCCAGCGGGGATGGCGCTCATCAAGGTTGGCGGTAAAGCCTCGGCCATCCGTGTTCGTCGCCTTCAACCTGCCGTCTTCAAGCCAAAGCGTGTTGGCCGCCCCGAGCTCTCTCGAGAGTTCGTCCGGTTCATCGGCGAGCTGAAACGCCATTTCCTTGTGTGGAATTGTGACGTTTCCTCCGACGTAAGGCTCCTCTCCGGCCTTCAGCGCTTGGATAAACTGCCCGAAGTCGGCAGGCGTGATTTCACGCGCGCGATAGCTTCCCGGCAGTTTGAGGGTGTTCAGCCAGTAACCGTGGATAAGAGGTGACCGAGAATGCTTGACGGGGAAGCCCGTTACGAAGGCCCGAGGGCCAATTGTTTCACGTGAATCATCCATCAATAGCACCACGAGATCTCAATTCTTCCAAAAGCGGTAACATCGGCAGGCCGACAATCGTGAAGTAATCGCCGTCGACGCGGGAGAACAGTTGCAACCCCTCTCCCTCTAGCTGATAGGCGCCGACGCTCGAGAGAGCCTTCGTACCAACACGCTCGAGGTGTCTTGCAATAAAGTCTGGACTCAATGGGCGCATCGTAAGGTCGGCGGTCGAGATATGCTCCCACACAACCTTGCCCGCATAGGCAAGCGCGATGGCGCTATTGAGGCGATGGGTCTTCCCCGACAGCGACGCAAGGTGATCGGCGGCAGCCGCCATATCCTTCGGCTTGTGAAATGTCCGCTGACCGAGAGACATCGTCTGGTCGGAGCCAATCACCAGAGCAGCCGGGAAACGATCGCTAACCTCTTTGGCTTTCGCCTTGGCGAGCTCCAGCGCCACTTCATCGGGCGTGGCACCGCTTTGTTCAAGCGGTTGTTCGATCGCCCTCTCGTCAATATCCGCAGCATGCGCATCGAAGGTCAGCCCAGCATTCTGCATAAGCATGCGACGGAATGGACTTGAAGATGCGAGAATGAGCTGAGACGTCATAGAACCTCGATGCATATGGTTGCTTTGCGCTCAGCGTAGCTTTGGCCGAAGGGCAACGATAGCGGCCGCCGTCTCTTCGATCGACCGCCTGGTCACATCGATCATCGGCCAATTGTGTCTTGCGCAGATAGACCGCGCATATTTCAACTCCTCGGAGATCGCCGCACGGTCTGTATAGTCGCCCCGGTCAAATCCGGAGGTCGCACCTAGCACGCGATTTTCCCGGACCTGTGAAATCCGGTCTGTCGTCGCGATAAGACAGACGATCAAAGGTCTCGATGCCGCCGCCAGACTCTCGGGCAGGGGCACGCCGCTGACGATCGGGATGTTCGCCGTCTTGATCCCACGGTTCGCAAGATAGATGCTGGTTGGCGTCTTCGACGTGCGGCTGATGCCGATGATGACGACATCCGCCTCATTATAATCATCCGGCATCTGACCATCATCGTGATCCATGGTGAAGTTCAGCGCTTCGATCCGCGCGAAGTATCCGGCGTTCATCACATGCTGTGCGCCGACCCGTCGGCGCGACGGAGCGCCAAGGTAGATCTGAAACGCATTCAGGACAGGCTCGAGAACATTGACCGATGCGACACCCATCTCGACACATCGCTCATCGACCAACGTCGCGAGTTCGCGATCGACGATCGTGTAGAGAACGATGCCGGGCTCTTTATCGATAGCCTGGAGTACGGTCAGCAACTGCTTGCGGTTGCGGATCAACGGATAGACATGCTCGATCGGCTGGGCCGACTTGAACTGAGCTGAGGCAGCCCGGCCGGCCGATATGAGAGTCTCTCCCGTTGAGTCAGAAATCAGATGGAGATGGAAGAAGTTCGGCCTGTTCTCCACGATATTTTCCGCTACCTGTTGAAAAGACTGGATGACTGAGAGGTAAGGGCCGGCGGGCCGGTTAGGCAAGGGAAAACATGCCCAGTTTTCCACATTTCGAATTTCCGGCAGAGCGGTTTTTGCGGCCTGTGGATGCTGTGGAAGAACAACGAATGTCCGACACCGTGCACAGTTTTTCCACAGGATCGGTCGGAACGCTCCGTATCCTATCTATTTGTAAATAAGGAGAATTCTTGGCCACTCCACGATATCTTCGCAATCCGAGGATTCTGTTGCCGGATAAAGCCGCCAAAGCGTGACAATTCGTATCGGTCGTGGATGGATTTTAATCCTTGATAGTCACCGACTCTAAGAAATAGAAACCTTTTAAATATCTTTGTATTTTTATAGGGAAGAAGCGCTTGAGTGAGATGCAGCGGAGAATAATGCGGGTTCTGGAGGGAGAGACTCTGGCTCCGCCTCCGATCTGGCTGATGCGTCAGGCTGGACGATACCTTCCCGAATATCGTCAGACGCGGGCACAGGCAGGAAGCTTTCTCGATCTCTGTTATTCGCCTGACCATGCCGTCGAAGTGACGCTGCAGCCTATTCGTCGATATGGCTTCGACGCAGCTATCCTCTTCTCTGATATTCTCGTCATTCCTGATGCGATGAAGCGAAATGTGAGGTTCACCGAAGGACATGGTCCTCAGATGGATCCCATCGATATCGAAGGGATCGATGCACTCGACCCTACGAATGTCCTCGACTATCTGAAGCCGGTTCTAGAGACCGTTCGCCGGTTGAGAAGGGAACTGCCTGCAGAGACGACCTTGCTCGGTTTCTGCGGAGCTCCCTGGACCGTCGCGACTTACATGATCGCTGGACATGGAACACCCGATCAGGCCCCTGCCCGGCTCTTTGCCTATCGGAATCCGAAAGCGTTCGAAAAGTTGCTGATGGTGCTTGCCGATATTTCGGCCGACTATCTGGTTGCGCAGATCGATGCCGGCGCCGACGCCGTACAGATCTTCGATTCCTGGGCCGGTGTTCTTGGCGAGGATGAGTTTGAGGCTTTCGCAGTCCGGCCGGTTACGCGCATGATCGCGTCGATCAAGTTGCGGCGACCGAAAGCGCGTGTCATCGCGTTTGCGAAAGGGGCCGGTTATCTCCTGAAGAATTACCGACAGGCGACGAACGCAGACGCAATCGGGCTCGATTGGTCTGTGCCGCTCGGTTTTGCTGCTGAGCTGCAAAAGGATGGGCCGGTCCAGGGAAACCTTGATCCGATGCGTGTGGTCGCCGGTGGCGCTTCCCTGACCGAGGGAATTGATCGCATATTGCAGCGTCTCGGCAATGGCCCGCTGATCTTCAATCTTGGCCATGGAATTACGCCGCAGGCGGATCCCGAGAACGTCAGGCTGCTCGTTGAGCGGGTGCGCGGCGGAAAGAGCCTTTGATGGAGCGGCAGACCGACGAGAGGCCGGGTACATACGCGCGCAGGCGTGCCCACTTTGCCATTCTCCTTTTCGCCCTGCTTGCGGTCGGACTTTTCGCGTGGAATCCAGATACGCTCTATCTCTGGATCAAGGCGCTTCACGTTATCGCTGTGATCTCCTGGATGGCCGGTTTGTTCTATATGCCGCGGCTGTTCATCTACCATACCGACGCGGAACCGGGATCGGTTCAATCGGAGACCTTCAAGGTCATGGAGCGGCGGCTTCTGAAGGTGATAATGAACCCGGCGATGATGATCAGCTGGATTCTCGGGCTCTATCTCGCCTGGTCCGTTTACGATTTTCAGGGCGGTTGGCTGCATGCGAAAATTGGTCTTGTGGTCCTCATGACCGTCGTCCACGTCTTCTTCAGCCGCGCCGTCAAAGCCTTTGCTCGCGATGAGAACCGTCACTCGGCTCGCTATTGGCGGTTCATGAATGAAGCGCCGACGCTGCTCATGATCGCGATCGTTATCCTTGTCATCGTGAAGCCATTCTGAGCGAGGTTAAATTTGTTTCATTTTAAGCAGCCCCCTTGCGGCGCGGAACCTTAGCAGCTATTTTCCCGTCACCTCATCCTTGTGGCATGTATGTAAAGTTCAATCGCCTGCGAGCTTTATCGCAGGGCCGATCACTGCCTTCGACATCGCCTTCTCCCTTGAAAATATAGAGTATTGGTCACTTCATGGCTGAAATGAAGCTTCAGGAACTTAAGAGTAAATCCCCGACAGATTTGTTGGCGTTCGCCGAATCACTTGAGGTCGAGAACGCGAGCACGATGCGCAAGCAGGAACTCATGTTTGCGATACTCAAGGTTCTGGCGAGCCAGGATGTCGAGATCATCGGCGAAGGCGTCGTGGAAGTGCTTCAGGATGGTTTCGGGTTCCTGCGGTCGGCCAATGCAAACTACCTGCCCGGCCCTGACGATATCTACATTTCTCCATCGCAGATCCGCCGTTTCTCGTTGAAGACCGGCGATACAGTCGAAGGACCGATCCGGGGGCCGAAGGAAGGCGAGCGCTATTTCGCGCTGCTGAAGGTCAACACGATCAACTTCGACGATCCAGAGAAGATCCGTCACAAGGTTCACTTCGACAACCTGACGCCGCTCTATCCCAACGAGCGCTTCAAGATGGAGCTCGACGTTCCGACGTCGAAGGACCTTTCGCCACGCGTAATCGATCTTGTTGCGCCATTGGGCAAGGGTCAGCGTGGATTGATCGTTGCGCCGCCGCGTACCGGTAAGACAGTCCTGCTGCAGAACATCGCGCACTCGATCACCGCAAACCATCCGGAATGCTATCTGATCGTTCTCCTGATCGATGAACGCCCCGAAGAGGTGACCGACATGCAGCGGTCGGTTCGCGGTGAAGTCATTTCCTCGACGTTTGACGAGCCGGCAGTTCGCCACGTCCAGGTCGCCGAAATGGTGATCGAAAAGGCAAAGCGTCTCGTGGAACACGGACGTGATGTTGTAATCCTGCTGGATTCGATCACTCGTCTCGGCCGCGCCTACAACACTGTTATCCCCTCCTCTGGCAAGGTCCTGACCGGTGGTGTCGACGCGAATGCTCTGCAGCGCCCGAAGCGTTTTTTCGGTGCCGCGCGTAACATCGAAGAAGGTGGCTCGCTGACCATCATCGCAACGGCGCTTATCGATACCGGCAGCCGCATGGATGAAGTCATCTTCGAAGAGTTCAAGGGTACCGGCAACTCTGAAATCGTTCTCGATCGTAAGGTCGCCGATAAGCGCATCTTCCCGGCAATGGACATTCTGAAGTCCGGCACGCGTAAGGAAGACCTACTGGTCCCGCGGCAGGATCTGCAGAAGATTTTTGTGCTGCGACGCATTCTGGCGCCGATGGGCACCACTGATGCGATCGAGTTCCTGATCGACAAGTTGAAGCAGACGAAGAATAACGGTGATTTCTTCGAATCCATGAATACCTAAACTTAGCCGGATTCCATCGATAAAGCCGATCACGCAAGTGGTCGGCTTTTCTATTTATACAGCGCTGCTGTCCGGCCGCGGCGATTGATTCGGTATCGAACCGGACAGGTGCACAATGGCAGAACAAAACGATACGATTTATGCACTGGCGAGCGGATCCCTCCCGGCCGGTGTCGCAGTGGTGCGGGTGAGCGGCGCGACTGTTCGCGAACTGACTTCGGAGCTAACGGGCGACCTGCCGCCGCCACGCCGCGCGATGCTTAGGACGATTCGGACTCGTAATGATCTCGTCATCGATTCCGGGCTTGTACTGTTCTTCCCAGGTCCGGCTTCTTTCACGGGGGAGGACGTCGTTGAATTTCAGCTCCACGGCGGTCGCGCTGTCGTGGATGCGCTTTGTCGAGAACTGAATACCTTTCCACAAACGCGTCAGGCGCTCGCCGGTGAATTCTCACGACGCGCCTTTGACAATGGTCGCATGGATCTGGTTGAGGTCGAGGGACTGGCCGATCTGATTTCAGCCGAGACGGAGATGCAGCGTCGTCTGGCAGTGGAGCATAGCAACGGTGGACTATCCGCCCTTTATAGCTCTTGGGCCAGTCGTCTCACCCGCGGGCGCGCGTTGATCGAGGCGGAACTGGATTTTGCTGATGAGGACGATGTTCCTGGATCAGTCTCCGATCAGGTTTGGGACGACATGGAAATGCTCTCGAGTGAGCTCGAGCAACATTTGCGTGACGCTGAAGCTGGCGAGATCATTCGCGACGGCTTCAAGGTGGTGATCGCCGGGGAACCGAACGCCGGCAAGTCGAGCCTCATGAACGCTCTCGTAAGGCGCGATGTGGCGATTGTTACCGATATCGCCGGGACGACGCGCGACATCCTAAGCACCGACCTGAATATTGATGGATATCTGGTCCGGCTGTCCGATACAGCTGGTCTACGAGATACCGAAGAGGTGGTCGAACGCGAGGGCATCAGGCGCGCGCGCCAGGAGATCGCAAACGCAGATCTTGTACTCTACCTGGAGGATCGGCTAGCTCGAGAGCAGGCGCACGATATTCCAGTCGGAGCACTGCGTATCGGTACGAAGGGCGATCTCCCAACGTTGAATCAGCGGCTGTATGATGTCGTTATCTCCGTTGAGACGGGAGAAGGCCTTAGCGAACTGAGGCGGTTGATCGCGACTGCGCTGAAATCGAAGGTGCGTGTACAGTCGCTGGCAATCCCGAATCGGCGGCGGCATAAAGATTCGCTCACGGAATGTTTGAGAGCAGTGAGAGCGGCCGTTGCGAACGCCGGAAAGCCACTCGACCTTCGAGCCGAGGACTTGAGAATGGCGTCGGATGCGTTGGGTCGCGTGACTGGGCGCGTCGACGTGGAGAATCTTCTAGACGTAATATTTGGCGAATTCTGTATCGGCAAATGATTCACGTGAAACATCTAGATCTGAGCTCAAAATCTGGCGTTTCACGTGAAACGTCTTGACTCGCGTGAGCACATCGCTCATCACCGAGGCTATCTCAGGAGTTCAAAAATGACCACGTCCCAGTTTGATGTCATCGTCATCGGTGGCGGACACGCTGGCTGCGAAGCTGCGGCCGCTTCCGCACGCCTCGGCGCGAGGACGGCTCTCGTTACCCATAGAAGAGATACGATCGGTGTGATGTCCTGCAACCCTGCCATTGGCGGCTTGGGTAAAGGGCACCTTGTTCGTGAGGTCGATGCACTCGATGGGTTGATGGGTCGCGTCGCCGATCTTGGTGGCATTCAGTTTCGAATGCTCAACCGCAAGAAGGGCCCCGCGGTTCGCGGACCTCGTACGCAGGCCGATCGTAAGCTCTATCGTCTGGCGATGCTTGAGGCGATCGAATCGATACCGAACCTTACAATTGTTGAGGGCGACGCCCGCGACATAGAAATCCGTGAGAACCGAGTTTCGGCTGTCGTCATGAAAGATAGCCGGATTCTGTCTTGCGGTGCGATCGTCCTGACGACAGGCACCTTCCTTCGTGGCTTGATCCATATTGGGGACAAGAAGATCCCAGCGGGCCGTGTGGGCGAAGAACCGAGCTTGGGCCTATCGCAGACGTTGCTGTGTCTGGGCCTGCGGCTTGGCCGGCTCAAGACAGGGACGCCCGCACGTTTGAACGGCAAGACAATCGACTGGGCGTCGGTCGGGCGCCAGGGCGCGGATGAAGACGCCGTGCCCTTCTCTTTCATGACCGATCGGATTTCAAACCCGCAGATCGAATGCGGGGTAACACGCACCACCGAGGCGACCCACCGGATCATCGTTGAGAACTTGAAGCGCTCGGCGATGTATTCGGGACAGATCGAGGGCGTTGGACCACGCTACTGCCCCTCGATCGAGGATAAACTCGTAAAGTTCGGGGAGCGCGATGGCCACCAGGTATTCCTGGAACCCGAAGGACTGGATGACGATACCGTCTATCCGAACGGTATATCCACCTCTCTCCCCGCTGAGGTGCAGGATGCCTTCATACGGACAATCCCCGGTCTTGAGGGCGTTGAGATTCTGCAGCCGGGCTATGCGATCGAATATGATCATGTCGATCCGCGCGAATTGAAGCCCTCTCTTGAAGTCAAGAAGATGACTGGCTTGTTCCTGGCAGGACAAATCAACGGGACGACGGGCTACGAGGAAGCCGCAGCTCAGGGTCTTGTTGCCGGATTGAACGCCGCGCGTCTAGCTGGGAAGCAGGAGGCTATCCGATTCAGTCGTACTGATTCCTACATCGGCGTGATGATCGATGATCTTACCTCTCGCGGTGTTGCCGAACCTTATAGAATGTTTACGTCGCGAGCTGAGTACCGCTTATCACTTCGGGCGGACAACGCGGATGTCCGACTTACTCCGTTGGCGATGAAAATCGGTCTAGCGTCACAAGAGCGTACGGGGCGCTTCTCGCGCTACGAGGGCAGGCTGTCGGCTGTCCGGGATGAACTTAAGTCTTTGAGTGTTACGCCGAACGAAGCGCGTCGCGCTGGGCTGAAGCTGAACTTAGATGGACAACGCCGGACGGCCTACGAGCTGTTAGCTTATCCAGATTTTTCTCTGAGCGTACTTTCTTCTATCTGGTCGTCGTTGAATGAGATTGAACGGCCGATTGGCGAGGCGTTGGAGATCGAAGCTAGTTATGCTGTCTACATGGAGCGCCAGTCTGCGGACATCCAGCATATCAAGCGGGATGAGGACAGGATCATTCCTGCAGATTTCGACTTTGACGGTTTGTCGGGGCTGTCGAACGAACTCAAGCATAAGCTAAAGGCGACGAGGCCGTATGACGTTGCGCAGGCAACGCGTGTTGATGGCATGACACCGGCTGCGATCTCGTTGCTACTTGTTCATCTGCGTCGCGCCGAGAATGCCGCCTAAGCGGTTATTACAATACACTATTTGAGAGTCCCAGTATGAATTTGAACGGTCGGCGTGTTTCACGTGAAACACAGGAACGGTTGGAGCATTTTGCCGCGTTGTTTCAGCGTTGGGCGAAAGCGATCAATCTCACGGCGCCCTCGACCATCAGTGATATGTGGAGCCGGCACATTGCGGACAGTGCTCAGGTCTTCCAGCTGCAGTCGAATTCGGGGAACTGGCTTGATCTCGGAAGCGGTGGCGGCTTCCCAGGCATTGTAACCGCGATCTTCCTCGCCGAAACCGGCGACGGTTGGGTAAATCTCGTGGAGAGCAACAACAAGAAAGCTGCTTTTCTGCGAACTGCTCTTCGGGAAACGGACGCTCGGGGCTCTGTTCACCCTGTACGGATCGAGGAAGCTCCGCTGATCGTTCCGAAGGCCGATTTCGTTTCCGCGCGAGCGCTCGCAGATTTGGATCGCTTGTTTGGTTACATCGAGCCCTGGTCAGTGCAAAACTCTGATTTGCGGTCTTATCTCCACAAAGGCCGGGATTATCGAAATGAGATTGAGAAAGCCCGTAGTGGCTGGTCGTTCGATCTGCTAGAACACAATAGCGCTGTCGAGCAGGAATCCGTTGTATTGGAAATATTCAACCTCCGGCGTTTGGGCTAACAGATCGGGCACTTGAGCATGGTTGCTGAACGAAATCGCATTATAACGATCGCAAACCAGAAGGGTGGCGTTGGCAAGACGACGACAGCCATCAACCTCGCGACAGCGCTCGCTGCCATTGGCGAACGTGTTTTGATCGTGGATCTCGATCCGCAGGGCAATGCCAGCACGGGGCTCGGGATTGATCGAAAGCACCGTCGGCTGTCCTCGTATGATCTGTTGCTGGGCGATAACGGCATTCTCGAGGTCGCGCAGGAAACCGCTGTTCCGAATCTCTTCATTGTGCCGTCGACGATGGATCTCCTCGGCGTCGAGATGGAAATAAGTCAGCAGAGTGATCGAGTCTTCAAGCTGAAGAAAGCCTTGGCTTCCGAAGATGCGTTCCGATTCTCTTATATCCTTGTCGACTGCCCTCCTTCCTTCAATCTGCTGACGATGAACGCAATGGCGGCCGCTCATTCAGTGCTTGTACCGCTGCAGTGCGAATTCTTCGCGTTGGAAGGCCTGAGCCAGTTGTTGGAGACGGTCGATCAGGTTCGCAAGACGGTCAACCCGCGCCTCGATATTCAGGGCATCGTTCTAACAATGTTCGATTCCAGAAATAATTTGGCACAGCAGGTCGTTACTGATGTTCGCACCCATTTGGGCGAAAAGGTTTACCATACGTTAATTCCCCGGAACGTTCGGGTGTCGGAAGCGCCTTCTTATGGCAAGCCGGCCATTCTTTATGATCTGAAGTGTGCTGGAAGTCAGGCCTATCTGCAGTTGGCGTCGGAAGTTATTCAGCGCGAGCGGCAGCGTCTGGCAGCTTGATTAAGACAAACGTAGTGGCGAGTAACTGATATGAACGACGATGTTTCGAAGAGACGGCTTGGACGCGGTTTGGCGGCGTTGATCGGCGAGATGGATCAGCCGGTCCCCGTGGAGTCCGCGCGCCCTTCGGTTAGTGCTGATCGTTTGGTTCCTATCGAGTTTATCAGCAGAAATCCTCGTAACCCGCGCCGTTTCTTCGACGATTCTGAGCTCCATGATCTAGCAAGTTCCATACGTCAGCATGGCATTGTCCAGCCGGTCGTCGTTCGTACATTGTCCGCCGAGCGCTATGAAATAATAGCCGGCGAAAGACGTTGGCGGGCGGCTCAGTTGGCAGGCCTCGTTGAAATCCCTGTGATCGTACGGGACGTCGACGACAAGACCGCGCTTGAGATCGCGATTGTCGAGAACGTTCAACGTTCCGACCTTAATCCGCTCGAAGAAGCGCTCGGATACGAGCAGCTGATCGCGGAATACGGCTATACACAGAATGATCTCGGCGAGATTATCGGAAAGAGCAGAAGTCATGTGGCGAATTCGCTTCGCCTGCTCAAACTTCCCGATCCAGTGCGCGACATGCTTGCGGCTGGCAGCCTTTCCGCTGGCCATGCCAGGGCCCTCGTCTCCACCTCCGATCCGTCCAACCTTGCACGTACGATCGTTTCCAAGGGGATGTCGGTGCGCGACGCCGAGCGACTGGCGCAAAATGACATCAAGGCGCAGTCGGAGCCAAAGCTAGCCGCGCAGCAACGAGATCAGAAGGATTCCGATACGCTCGCTCTCGAGCGGACGCTGTCGGACGCACTCGGCCTCGATGTGACAATCAACCACAAGGCCAACGGCGGCCAGGTTCGCATTTCCTATAAGTCATTGGAACAACTCGAGGAAATATGCCGGCTCCTGGAGCGCCGCTAATTCAGCGGCGCGCGGATTGTAGCGTCGTTGATAGCAGCGTCTGAAGCGCGATCGTATCTTCCAACGAAGCCCGCATGCGCGTCTGCAGGATGGCGGATTGCAGGCGGTTCATTTCTCGGGCAATGGCGTCGGCGGACCAAGTCCTCAACGCCTGCTCCAGAATGGGCTTGCGTCGGAAGTGAATATGCCTTCCGAGGGTCTGCATAACCTGCCCAGAGGGCAGGCGCTTTTCGTCCATCTCGATCCTCATCGAATCCATGAGTTGGAACTGCCGGAGACATCCCTGGACAACCAGAAAAATGGCCGTCTTGGAGCTTATGATCTTCTGCATGGCATGTAGGAAAGCGTTTGAATTGCCACTGAGAATGGCATCGACAGCATCATCGACCGAGATAGCGCTTGCGTCGCCGATGATATCGGTAACGTGGTGCTCTTCGATGAGGTCGCGACCAAGGCAATAAAGGACGAGTTTCCTCACCTCGTTGCGAGAGGCGATCCGGTCTCCGCCAATCAGTTCAACGAGAGCCTGTCTTGCTGCCGGCGTAATCCGAAGGCCGGATTCGCTGATTTCGCGGTCTATCAATGCGTTCAGTGCCCGTGCGTCATCCGCATAGCAGGGAATGACGGCGACCTGGCGAGACGGCTCGACGACCTTCCGAAGCAGCGATCCCTTCTTGAGGTCGCCCGCTTCAACGATAATGTAAGTGGCCTCTGGAGGGTTTGCCGCCAGAATCTGAAGGGAATCGACCAGGTATTTCTCGTTGGCGGCGCCGCGGATCCAGATCAGCTTGTCGCCGCCGAATAGACCAATCGCACCGGCCTCGTCGAGAAGGCGGCCCTGGTCTCTTTGCAGGTCACCAATGTCAAGTTTGATCAGCGAAAACGGGTCGTCGATCGCGACACCGGTGCGCGTCGCTATCTGGGTGGCTCGCTCGGAAACGAGCCCCCGATCGGGACCGTAGATGACGAAGATGCGATAGTTGCGGGCGGACTTGTCGAGGAAACCCTCAAACTCATGCGATTTTATTTCCGCCACACGACTGCTCCTATCGGCCGAGCGCGGCGGCTATATCAGCTCCAACCAGTTCGGCTGCCTCGCGCGCAGCGCGATCCTCGGCGTCACGAATAGCGCGTTGCTTCGCGAACTCCTGCGACGGGAAATCCACGAGCGCGGTGATCGAGCGGTTGCCCGCCTTTATCACATGGTCGTCCTTGGTCGATTTTAGCGTATAATCGACGCTGACTGTCGCGCGGCCGGCGCGCGACGTGTCGGAAGACGCGATCAGCAGGGTGCCGATGACACTCGACTTAGCATTGAACTCAACTTTGTAGTCGGCATTCGCCGGCTCGCCTGCGCCACGCGAGGCGAGGAAGATCAAGCGGTTTCTGACTTCCTGCTCAACGCGGTTCGTTGCTTCCGAGAAGGCAACAGATTCAAGCTTTCCTGCAACGCCGGAGCTCTCCGAATAGAGCGGCCGGACCTGGCACCCAGCAAGAAAAACCGTGGCTGCCAGCGCTGCCACGAGACCCACGCGGCCAGCCAGCTTCGAAACGATTCTAGACGACAATGTTCACAATCCTTTGCGGAACCACGATGATCTTCTTTGGTGCCTGACCGTCCAAGACCTTCTTGACCTCGTCCAAGGCAAGCGCAGCCTCGCTGACGGCATTCTGATCTGCGTCGCGCGAGATTGTCAATTCAGCGCGCTTCTTGCCGTTGATCTGTACCGGCAGAACGACGTCGTTCTCCGTGACAAGGCTTTCCTCGAACGCCGGCCAAGGCTGCTTGGCGAGCACGCCGCCAGAGCCGAGCGTTGCCCAGCATTCCTCGGCCAGATGCGGCGTCATCGGCGCAACCAGCTGGATGAGGATTTCTGTGGCATTCTTTACGGCAGCGCGATAGTCGTCACTGGCCTTGCCCGCGGCGACACTGCTCAGCGGAGCTGCGAGCGCGTTCACCAGTTCATAGATCCGCGCGACAGCCTTGTTGAACCATAGTTTGTCGTAGTCGTTCTGGACGGCTTTCAGCGTCTTGTGGGCAATCTGAGAGATCGCCAGCGCATCGCCCTCCTTAGCCGGAGTCGGCTGAACATCGCGCAGGTTGTCAGCAGCCTCGGACACTAGGCGCCAAAGGCGCTGCGTGAAGCGATGCGCACCTTCAACGCCGGCCTCCGACCAGATGACGTCACGCTCAGGCGGCGAATCTGACAGCACGAAGAAGCGTGCGGTGTCGGCACCGTAAGAGGCGATGATGTCGTCGGGATCAACGACGTTCTTCTTCGACTTCGACATCTTCTCGATCGAGCCGATCGAAATCTCTTCTCCATTGGAGAGAAGATAGGCGCGGCGCTTACCGTCCTGTTCCTCGATCCTGATATCGGCCGGGGCGACCCACTCGCGGCTCATTCCGGCGCCACGGCTGTAAGTCTCGTGGACCACCATGCCCTGCGTAAACAGGCCCTTGAAGGGTTCCTTGACGTCGACATGCCCGGTTTCGCGCATGGCGCGCGTGAAGAACCGCGAATAGAGCAGGTGGAGAATGGCATGCTCGATACCGCCGATATACTGATCGACCGGCAGCCAGTGGTTGGCGGCCCGAACATCGGTAGGTACCTGCTCCCAAGGCGCGGTGAAGCGGGTGAAGTACCAGCTGGAATCCACAAAGGTGTCCATCGTGTCCGTTTCGCGGCGAGCGCCTTTGCCGCAATGCGGGCAAGCGACGTGGCGCCAGGTCGGATGACGATCGAGCGGGTTGCCGGGCTGATCGAAGGTCACGTCTTCCGGCAGCTTTACCGGCAGGTCCTTCTTCGGGACCGGAACGACACCGCAATCATCGCAGTGAATGACCGGAATCGGGCATCCCCAATAACGCTGGCGCGAAATGCCCCAGTCACGGAGACGGAAATTCACCTTCCGCTCGCCCTGTGGCTGATTGCCGAGAGCGGTTGCGGTCAGGCGATCAGCGACGATGTCGAATGCCTCCGCTGTCGTCTTGCCGTCGAGGAAGCGCGAATTGATCATGACGCCGTCGCCATCATAGGCAACGTCGCCAACGCTGAAGGTCGCCGCGTCGCCGTCTTTAGGCATGACAACAGGAACGACCGGAAGGTTATACTTGCGAGCGAAATCGAGGTCGCGCTGGTCGCCGGACGGGCAACCGAAGATGGCGCCGGTGCCATAGTCCATCAAGACGAAGTTGGCGACGTAGACCGGCAATTCCCAAGTCGGGTCCAGCGGATGCTGTACCTTGACGCCGGTATCCATGCCCTTCTTTTCCGCGGTTTCCAGAGCCGCAAGCGAGGTGCCCGCACGGCGGCATTCCTCGCAGAATGCTTCAATGGCGGGATTCTTGGCAGCAACTTCCTTGGCGAGCGGATGATCCGCTGAGATTGCCAGGAAAGAAGCACCGAAAAGCGTGTCAGGCCGCGTCGTATAGACCGTGACTTCGCTCTCGCCGGCTGGAGCCGTTCCGGGGACGATTGCCCAGCGGATCGCCATCCCCTCGGAGCGGCCGATCCAGTTCTTCTGCATCAACCGGACCTTCTCCGGCCACTGGTCGAGCGTATCCAGCGCGTCCAGCAGGTCCTGGCTGAAATCTGTGATCTTGAAGAACCACTGCGTCAGTTCCCGCTGTTCGACCAGCGCCCCGGAACGCCAGCCGCGTCCGTCGATAACCTGTTCGTTGGCGAGAACGGTATTGTCGACCGGATCCCAGTTCACCTTAGACTGCTTGCGGTAGACCAGGCCTTTTTCGAGGAAGTCCAAGAACAGATGCTGCTGGTGCTGATAGTAAGCAACATCGCAGGTCGCGAACTCCCGGCTCCAATCGAGCGATAGACCCATTGCCTTCAGCTGCGCCTTCATCGAGGAAATGTTCTGGTATGTCCAGGCGGCCGGATGCACGCCGCGTTCCATGGCGGCGTTCTCGGCCGGCATCCCGAACGCATCCCAACCCATCGGGTGCAGCACGTTGTAACCGCGCGCGCGCTTGTAACGGGCTACAACATCGCCCATGGCGTAGTTCCGGACGTGGCCCATATGGATTCGGCCGGACGGATACGGAAACATTTCAAGCACATAGTACTTGTCCCGCGGATCGTTGTTGTCGGTCTCAAAGACCTTCTCCTCGTTCCATTTCTGCTGCCAGCGAGGCTCAGCATCGCGCGGGTTATAACGTTCGGTAGCCATGGTATTCGTATTTCCGGAAAATCAAGGGAAGTTGGTGCTGACCTTCACCATGAAACCACGGTAGCGTCAAGTTTTGAGGCCATCGGAAGCGTCGTATCATCGCGACTGCGTGACAAATTGCGGCTTTTCGGCCTTGGCAATCTCCAGCGAGCTGTTTAGTCAATGCGAAATTCCTTCGACCATCCGCAGGGGCGCAAAATGGAACTTCAAGAGCGATTGAACGAAGTGGGTTCGAAGATCGACGCTGCCGAGCGCCAATCGGGGCGGATCGCGGGTTCGGTTCAGCTGGTCGCGGTCTCCAAGACGTTCGATGCCGATGCGATCAGGCCCGCGATTGCTGCGGGCCAACGTGTATTCGGCGAGAACCGGGTCCAGGAGAGCCAGGGAAAATGGCCGCTTCTAAAGTCGGAAACGGTCGGCATCGAATTGCATCTGATCGGTCCGCTGCAGTCCAACAAGGCGGCCGAGGCGGTTGCCCTCTTCGACGTGATCGAAACGGTTGATCGTGAAAAGATCGCGCGAGCGCTTGCCGAGGAGATGAAGCTTCAGGGCAAAGCCCCTCGGCTGTTCGTTCAGGTCAATACCGGGCTCGAGCCTCAGAAGGCTGGCATCGCGCCCGACGACGTTGTTGTGTTCGTGGAATTCTGCCGCCGGGACCTTGGCCTGGAGATCGAGGGCCTGATGTGCATTCCCCCCGCCGACGAGAATCCGGGGCCGCATTTTGCGCTGCTGGCGAAGCTCGCCAAGAGCTGCGGCGTGGCAAAGCTCTCCATGGGTATGTCCGGCGACTATGAAACGGCGGTTGCTTTCGGCGCGACCAGTGTCCGGGTAGGTTCAGCAATATTCGGCACTCGCTGATACGCTGCTTTCGTCTGGCTTTTACACTTGCGTTCCCTCCCCTAGATTGAGGCTGTAGTTGCACATCCTGGGGAGGAGCAGATGCAGGGAGCCTACGAACGCGCCTATGCTGAATGGCGACGTGATCCCGAAGGATTCTGGCGGGACGCTGCGCGAGAGATCGCCTGGTATCGCAGCCCGACCCAAATATTCACTGCGGATAGCGGGCCATACGGACAATGGTTCGCTGATGGGGAAACAAACACCTGCTTCAACTGCCTTGATCGCCACGTAGCCGATGGCAGGGGTGGTGATATCGCCGTCATCTACGACAGCGCGATCAGCTCGACAAAGCGCCGCTATACGTTTGACGATGTTTTGCGCGAGGTGAACGCGATTGCGGTCGTGCTACGGGGCCTAGGCATCGAGAAGGGCGATCGGGTTGTTCTCTACATGCCGATGGTGCCGGAGGCGATTTTCTCGATGTTGGCTTGCGCCCGTATCGGCGCCGTGCATTCAGTCGTGTTCGGCGGATTTGCAGCAAGCGAGCTGGCATCTCGCATCGATGATTCGGAAGCGAAACTAATCATCACGGCGAGTTGCGGCCTCGAGCCCGGGCGTGTAGTGCCTTATAAGCCGCTGGTCGATCAGGCGCTTGCGCTTGCCAAGGTCAAGCCGCACCACTGCCTTGTCCTGCAACGGCCGCAACTGGTGGCGGATCTTGTTGCAGGACGCGATCTCGATTTCGAAAGCCTGATCGCCGCGGCGCGTGGGCAAGAGGTCGAATGCGTGCCGGTGAAAGCGACCGATCCGCTCTATATCCTCTATACATCGGGCACGACCGGGCAGCCGAAGGGTGTCGTACGCGACAACGGTGGCCATATGGTCGCGCTGAAGTGGTCGATGGCCAATATCTTCGGGGTCAGATCCGGCGAAGTCTTCTGGGCGGCTTCCGATATCGGCTGGGTCGTCGGCCATTCCTATATTGTCTACGCGCCTCTGCTGAGTGGGGTAACGACCGTTGTCTTCGAAGGCAAGCCGATCGGCACGCCCGATGCCGGCACTTACTGGAGGATCGTTTCGGACCACCGCGTCCGGGTCCTCTTTACCGCGCCGACTGCGTTTCGGGCGATTCGCCGCGAAGACTCCGAGGGAAGCTTCATCCATACCTATCCGATGCCGGAGTTTCGCGCGCTGTTCCTCGCCGGCGAACGGGCCGATCCGGAAACGTTGAAATGGGCGGAGCGGATGCTTGGGGTGCCGGTCATCGATCACTGGTGGCAGACGGAAACCGGGTGGCCGATGGTGGCGAATCCGTTGGGAATAGAGCAACTGCCGGTCAAGCACGGCTCACCGTCAGTACCGATGCCGGGTTACGATATCAGCGTGCTTGACGATGCCGGTCACCCGGTCCCCTCGGGAACGCTTGGCAACATCGTCGTTCGCCTTCCCCTCCCCCCGGGCTGCCTGCCGACATTATGGAAGGCTGACGAGCGATTTCGCCAAGCCTATCTCGAAGAATTTCCGGGCTACTACAAGACGGCGGATGCCGGATATGTCGACGAGGACGGATACCTCTTCATCATGTCGAGAACCGACGACATCATCAATTGCGCCGGCCATCGCCTATCGACCGGCGCGATGGAGGAAGTCGTCGCAACACATCCTGACGTCGCCGAATGTGCAGTCATCGGCGTTGCCGATGCGCTCAAGGGGCAAGTTCCCTGCGGGTTGCTCGTGTTCAAGAAAGGTGTTTCACGGGAAACACATGCCATCGAATCCGAGGTGGTGGCCCTGATCCGCGACAAGATCGGCCCCGTCGCCTGTTTTCGAACCGCAATCGCCGTCGATCGCCTGCCGAAAACGCGCTCTGGCAAGATCCTGCGCGGCACGATGCAGAAGATGGCAGATGGCCTTCCCTGGAAAATGCCGGCAACCATCGACGACCCTGCCGTCCTTGAGGAAATCGCCGCCGCGTTGCGCACGCGCGGTTACGGCGGGCTTCCCATGTGAACAACAAAAAACCCGGCCGAGGCCGGGTTCCAGAATGCTTCACTGACCGATCGGATCAGTACTGGTCGTCTTCGTCTTCGTCCTTGGTCGACGACTTCAGCGACTTCAGCTTTGCGAAGACCGCATCCGCATCGATTTCCTTCTCCTCTTCGCGCTCGAAGCTTGGAGTCAGTCGTTCGGTTTCCTGGGCGGACTGCAGGGTCGCGCCAAGTTCGGCGGCGGTCGGCAGCGGCCGGTTCTTCGCGGCCTTCTCAACTTCCATGTCGAGATCGATCTGGCTGCAAAGCCCGAGCGTGACCGGGTCCATCGGCGTCAGGTTCGCGGCGTTCCAGTGGGTGCGCTCGCGGATCTGCTCGATCGTCGACTTCGTCGTGCCTACGAGGCGAGAAATCTGGGCGTCCTTGAGTTCCGGATGATTGCGGACCAGCCAGAGAATTGCATTGGGACGGTCCTGGCGCTTCGAAACGGGCGTATAGCGCGGGCCACGGCGCTTCGACTCGGGAACGCGAACCTTGGGCTCGGAGAGCTTGAGCTTGTAAGCCGGATTGTTCTCGCCGCGGGCGATTTCGTCGCGCGAAAGCTGGCCGGTGGAGATCGGATCAAGGCCCTTGATGCCCTGTGCGGCCTCGCCGTCGGCAATTGCCTTGACTTCGAGCGGATGCAGTTTGCAAAACTGGGCGATCTGATCGAAAGACAGGGCTGTGTTGTCGACGAGCCAGATGGCGGTCGCCTTCGGCATAAGCAGCTGTTGAGCCATGGATATAGTCCTTCTGTCGTCCGCGCCGGTGTCGCGGTCCGTGGGTTGTCACCACTATGTCCGGGAAATATGGCGCTATATAACCGCAGTGACGCAGAAATGCAATTGATCGTAAGTGAAATGACCTTTGTCTAATTGCCGGGCCTTTGCGACCTGCTATGAATGCGCCGTTGCGGTGCGTATTGCGGCACCGCAATTCATGCCCGAGTGAGGAGGATTTCAATGTCGGAGAAGATCTACCCGGTTCAAAAACCGGTTAAAAGCCATGCGCTTATCGACAAGGCCAAGTACGAAAAGTGGTACGAAGAAAGCATCGAAAATCCCACCAAGTTCTGGGATAAGCATGGCAAGCGGATCGACTGGTTCAAGCCTTATACAAAGGTCAAGAATACCTCCTTCACGGGCAAGGTCTCCATCAAATGGTTTGAAGACGGACAGACGAACGTCTCCTACAACTGTATCGACAGACATCTGAAGACAAACGGCAATCAGACCGCGATCATCTTCGAGGGCGACAATCCCTACGTCGACAAGAAGATCACCTATAACGAGCTCTACGAGCACGTCTGCAAGCTGGCCAATGTCCTGAAAAAGCACGGCGTCAAGAAAGGCGACCGGGTCACCATCTACATGCCGATGATCCCCGAGGCGGCTTATGCGATGCTTGCCTGCGCGCGCATCGGCGCCGTGCATTCGGTCGTATTCGGTGGCTTCTCTCCGGAAGCATTGGCCGGTCGCATCGTCGATTGTGAATCGACCTTCGTTATCACCTGCGACGAAGGCGTGCGCGGCGGCAAGCCAGTGCCGTTGAAGGACAATACCGATACGGCAATTCACATCGCTGCGCGCCAGCACGTGATCGTCGAAAAGGTTCTGGTGGTTCGCCGTACTGGCGGCAAGACCGGATGGGCGCCTGGCCGCGACCTCTGGTATCATCAGGAAACCGCAACAGTGAAAGCTGAGTGCCCGCCGGTGAAGATGAAGGCGGAAGATCCGCTCTTCATCCTCTATACGTCTGGTTCGACCGGCAAACCGAAGGGTGTTCTGCACACGACCGGCGGCTATCTGGTCTATGCTTCGATGACGCATGAATACGTTTTCGACTATCACCCCGGTGACATCTACTGGTGCACGGCGGATGTGGGCTGGGTGACGGGGCACTCCTACATTGTCTATGGACCGCTCGCGAACTGCGCCACGACGCTGATGTTCGAGGGTGTTCCCAACTTTCCGGATCAGGGCCGATTCTGGGAAATCATCGACAAGCACAAGGTCAACATTTTCTACACCGCGCCGACGGCGATCCGCTCGCTGATGGGTGCGGGGGATCACTTCGTGACCCGCTCCTCGCGGTCGACGCTTCGCCTGCTCGGTACGGTTGGCGAGCCGATCAACCCCGAAGCCTGGGAATGGTACTACAACGTCGTTGGCGATAAGCGCTGCCCGGTCATCGACACTTGGTGGCAGACTGAGACGGGCGGCCACATGATTACGCCGCTGCCTGGCGCGACCGATCTGAAGCCAGGTTCCGCCACGCTGCCTTTCTTCGGTGTGAAGCCTCAGCTGGTGGATAATGAAGGCAAGGTGCTCGAGGGTGCGGCGGATGGCAATCTCTGCATCACGGACAGCTGGCCGGGACAGATGCGAACGGTCTACGGCGATCACGAGCGCTTCATCCAGACCTACTTCTCGACCTACAAGGGCAAGTACTTCACCGGCGACGGATGCCGTCGTGACGAGGATGGCTACTACTGGATCACCGGTCGCGTCGATGACGTGCTCAATGTGTCCGGCCATCGGCTTGGCACTGCCGAGGTCGAGTCGGCGCTGGTCTCGCACAGCCTCGTTTCCGAAGCCGCGGTGGTTGGCTACCCGCACTCGATCAAGGGCCAGGGTATCTACTGCTACGTCACGCTTATGGCCGGGAACGAAGGCTCCGATGAGTTGCGCCAGCAGCTGGTAAAGCATGTCCGCGCGGAGATCGGTCCGATTGCTGCGCCCGACAAGATCCAGTTTGCGCCCGGTCTTCCAAAGACGCGTTCCGGAAAGATCATGCGCCGTATCCTGCGCAAGATTGCCGAGGATGACTTCGGTTCCCTGGGGGATACTTCGACCCTTGCCGATCCGGCGGTTGTCGAGGATCTCATCGCGAACCGCCAGAATAAGGCGACGGCGTAAGTTACAGGCCGCCAGTCTCTGGCGGCTTAGTTCTCTTCGAGGCAGGGGGTGGCCGGCTTGCGGCCACCATCGTAAGCGCGGACAATTCCCGTCGATAGAAGATATTGAGCCGGATTCCGCCCATCGGCCAACGTTACGTTTGCCAGAATCCGTCCGAAATACTTGTCGCCTGCGATCGCGGTAAGCTTTATTTCCGGAGAAATGTTCGTCATCTCCTCAAGCGCATGGCGGGCATCGATGCCGGCGCGCCTGACTGCAGCGCATTTGGAGTGCATCTCCGGTGCGTCGATGCCTCGAATGCGAACGTAGACTTCCATGCTCTGCTGCGGCCACGGCCGCGCCTGAACCAGAAGAGTGTCGCCATCGATTACCCGCAGGATTTCCGCCGACACAGGGCCTTCGATCTCGTCGCGCGCCGCCGCAGTGGTCGCGAAAGCGATCATAAGGACCAGGAGGAAAAACGGGTGCGTCGTCATAAAAGGAATAAATTCCGATATTGACGACAAGTCAATAGGAATATTTACTTAGAAATCGATTGCGCGACCATTGATTTCCCAGTCACCGAAACGTGCCGGGTCGGCTCCGCCTCGTCCGCCGATCTCTTTCGGCATATCGACGGGTGCTTGTTGCTTCCTTCGTTCCTCGGCTTCCGCCAGCGCGCGCCTGGCGGCTGGTGACAACATTTTGCGCTGAGACGCAGAGTCATCATTGACCACTGGCTCTGCATTGTCGTTGTCTGCTTCCTGCATCATGTGCTGCTGCCTAAAAATATTGAAAATGGGCTGTGAGCAACCAAATCATAGTGCGCTGGCAGTATGATTGGAACCTCCCAAATTCACGCGGCCTGTCTGAACCGCCATGGAGAAACCGATGAATCTTGTTCGTACCGCGATGTTGCTGGCCTTCATGACGGCATTGTTCATGGTGGTCGGCTTCATGATTGGTGGCCGCGGCGGCATGATGATTGCCTTCCTGATGGCCGCGGGCATGAACTTCTTTTCCTATTGGAATTCCGACAGGATGGTGCTCTCGGCCTATCGCGCGCAGGAAATAGATGAGCGCAATGCGCCCGAATTCTACACGATTATCCGCGACCTTTCGCACAATGCCGGTCTGCCGATGCCGAAGGTCTATCTTTACGATAGCCCGCAGCCGAACGCCTTCGCGACGGGGCGTAATCCTGAAAACGCAGCCGTGGCGGCATCAACTGGCCTTCTCAGTGCGCTCTCGCCAGAAGAGGTCGCCGGAGTCATGGCGCATGAACTGGCACATGTTCAGAACCGCGACACGCTGACGATGACCCTGACAGCAACGCTCGCGGGCGCGATTTCGATGCTGGGCAATTTCGCTTTCTTTTTTGGCGGCAATCGCGAGAACAACAACAATCCGCTCGGATTTATCGGCGTATTGCTTGCGATGATCGTAGCGCCGCTGGCTGCGATGATGGTTCAGATGGCGATTAGCCGCACGCGCGAATATTCTGCGGACCGGCGCGGGGCCGAGATTTGCGGAAACCCGCTCTGGCTGGCTTCGGCGCTTGGCAAGATCGCTCGCGGTGCGTCGCATATTCCAAACGCCGACGCTGAGCGCAACCCGGCGACGGCGCACATGTTCATCATCAACCCGCTGACAGGCGCCGGCATGGATAACCTCTTCTCTACCCATCCGAACACGGAGAACAGGATCGCCGCACTCGAGGAAATGGCGCGGAGCGGGATGAACGTCTCGACGTCCCCGGCGCGTGCTGCTAATCCGGTGCGCAAATCGCGCTCTGTTCCGAATGCGGGCCTCAGCCGCGGTGACTCGCAACCGCCAAAGGGTCCCTGGTCTTGAATTCAGACGGCAAGAAAAAGCCATTTCGCAAACAGAAATCGCCCGCTTCGCGGGGGGCGGAGGCCGTCGAGAAGCCAGGATTGCAGGCGCGGGCGGCCGCCGCAAAGATCCTGTCGGCCGTCGTGGATCGCAAACTGCCGCTCGACGGGGCTCTCGACCACGAGCATGGAAACCCTGCCTACAAGGTTTTGGCTGACGATGATCGAGCCCTCGTCAGGGCAATTCTGAACAGCGCGCTTCGTCATCTGCCGCGTATCGAAGCTGCGGTTTCGTCGCTTCTCGACTCTCCTCTGCCGGAAGGCGCCCGTGCTCTTCAGCACGTTATCTCCGTTGCGGCGGCACAGATCCTCTATCTCGACGTGCCTGACCATGCGGCTGTTGATATTGCCGTTGAGCAAGCCAATCGGGATCCTCGCAATCGTCGCTTTGCCAAGCTCGTGAACGCCGTCTTGCGTCGTCTCAGCCGAGAGAAGGTCGAGATACTTGAGCAGGTCGCGAGCGTTGCTGTTATGCCGGAGTGGTTTGTCCGGCGCCTTGAAGCGGTTTATGGGAGAGATGCGGCACACGCTATTTCGAACGCGCAGCTCGAGCCGGCGTCGATCGATCTTACCGTCAAGTCCGATGCGGCCGGCTGGGCGGAGCGATTGAACGGTTTCGTGCTGCCGACCGGAGGCGTGCGACTGGCTGCCTTTGAGGGCGGCATTCCCTCTTTGCAGGGCTTCGAAGATGGGGACTGGTGGGTACAGGACGCCGCCGCCAGCATCCCGGCCCAACTCTTCGGCGATCTGACCGGAAAGCGGGTCGCTGATCTTTGCTCGGCGCCCGGCGGGAAAACTGCTCAGCTTATCGTCGCTGGCGGCACGGTAACGGCTATCGAACAGTCGGAAAATCGCATCAGGCGCTTGCGGAGCAATCTTGACCGCCTCGGACTCCAGGCGGAAACGGTCGCCACTGATCTGACCAAGTACCAACCAGACGAACTTTTCGACGCCATCCTTCTCGACGCTCCTTGTTCGTCGACGGGCACCACGCGACGGCACCCTGATGTGCTCTGGACCAAGGGTCCGGAGGACATCGAAAAGCTCGCCGGCGTTCAGGAGCGGCTTTTGCGCCATGCGCTGACGCTCGTCAAACCCGGTGGCGCAATCGTCTTTTCAAACTGCTCACTCGATCCTGCGGAAGGGGAGGCTGTGGTAGCGCGCATATTGGCTGATACGCCAAGCTTCGAGCGTGTTGCAATCGAGCCGAGCCGCTGGCCGGGGTTGGAACGCGCCATCACGGCGAACGGCGAATTTCGCACCACGCCGGACATGCTGACTGCGCCAGACGGTTTTGCTTCCGGACTTGACGGTTTTTACGCCGCCATGCTGCGCCGTGTTGCCTGATGGAAAGGCAGCTGGCATAGTCGATCAGCCGTTTCAAAATGAGTTGCTGACGGCAGTTGCTTCCGGGCCTGTTAATCCAATCCTAACTATATGAGTCGATAGACATAGACATGTGGTCCGGACGATTTTCAGGGCTTTACCTGCGGGAGGCTTGGCGGCGCATGCGCCTTCGCATTGCGCTGCTGCGCTTGCGATTGTTCAGGCATACCGTAAAGGCACCTGATCGTCTCATCGTTGCTCCAACCGATCTGCGCGCAGTCGATCCGCACGTCGCGGAAGAGATCGTCAACGGCCGTTTCCCGCTTGCTGGACGACTATTGGAGACCGGAGGACGTTCGCCCTTTGCCTTGAGTCTACCGTCTCGCTCGTTCGCGATCAGGCTTCATAGCTTCGGATGGCTTCGGCACATGCGTGCCCGCAAGAGCGACGTACATTCAAACGCCGCCCGGGCGATCGTCAGCGGGTGGCTGGCCGTTCATGGTTCGCGCATGGAAGGTCTTGCGTGGGACATCGATGTCACCGCGCAACGCGTTATCGCCTGGCTCTCGCATTCACCGGTGGTGCTTCACAATTCTGACCGCGGTTTTTATCGCCGATTTGTGCGCTCGCTTGCTTTCCAGGTCCGTTTTCTTCGCCGGATGGCGCAATATGCCCCGCCGGGGGAAACGCTCTTCCGTCTGCGCATTGCGCTTGCCATGGCGTCCGTCTCGATGCCCACCCGTCAGGGCGCTTTGCGCAGGGCGGCAGACGCGTTGGACCGAGAGTTCGATAGCCAGATTCTGCCCGACGGCGGGCACATTTCCCGAAATCCACGCGTCGGATTGGAGCTGTTGCTCGATCTTCTGCCGTTGCGACAGACCTACATCAATCTCGGTCACGACTTGCCGCAGAAACTGATCTCGGGAATCGACCGGATGTACCCGGCCTTGCGGTTCTTCAGGCATCAGGACGGCGACCTGGCCCTGTTCAACGGCGCGACTTCGACGTTGGCGACGGAACTCGTGTCCCTGCTGCGCTATGACGAGACCGCCGGCGAGCCTTTCAAGGCCATGCCGCATTCGCGCTATCAGCGGTTGGCTGCCGGGCGGACGGCGGTCATCGTCGATACCGGATTGCCGCCCGCGGGCGCCCTATCCCGAACCGCTCATGCCGGCTGCCTGTCGTTTGAGATGTCGTCCGGCCGGCACCGTTTCATCGTCAACGCCGGATCACCAAAATTTGCGGCTGCGAAATACACCCAGATGGCCCGTACAACTGCGGCCCACACGACGGTGACGCTCAACGACACATCTTCCAGCCGTTTTGCAACGTCGGACTTTCTCGCGCACGTCATCACCGATCCAGTGCGAACTGTCGATGTGGAGCGAACGCTTGCCGATGACGGACGCGATGTCATCAAGGCAAGGCATGACGGATATGTCAAAGCCTTCGGTGCGCTGCACGAGCGCGAGTTGACGCTGAATGCGACCGGATCGATCATCACCGGCCGCGACACGCTTACCGTATCCGAGGAGAGCAAAAGCGGCGAGGCGCTGCAGGCCGTGGCACGCTTCCACGCCCACCCCTCGATCAATCTCAAGCAGATGGATCGCGAGTCCGTTTTGATGACGGCACCGGATGGGGAAACCTGGTTGTTCTCCTCGCCCGGCAATACGGTCGTCATTTCCGAGGACGTGTTCTTTGCTGACGCATCCGGCATCTGCAGCTCGGATCAGATGGAGATAGCGTTCGCGCATCCCGGAAAGCCGGAAATACGCTGGTTTTTATCCCGCAGAAGCTAGTGCCTGTTTTCGCGGCGGCAAAGCTGTGCTAACGCGGCGCCATATTCCGCGCACCTCGCCGGATGTCTCCCGAAGATCAACGGAGAAGCCAAATGGCCGTAGCTTCCAAGAAAATTCCCGCCCCTGATAAGGTCAACGTGAAGACCGCCTTGTTGTCGGTGTCCGACAAGACCGGCATCGTCGACCTGGCACGTGGCCTTGTCGAAAGGGGCGTTCGCCTGCTGTCGACTGGTGGAACGCACAAGGCAATCGCGGCGGCTGGCCTTGCGGTCACCGACGTCTCTGACGTGACCGGCTTTCCGGAGATCATGGATGGACGCGTCAAGACGTTGCATCCGACGGTGCATGGCGGCTTGCTGGCAATTCGCGACGACGCCGAGCATCAGGCAGCGATGCAGGAGCACGGCATCGAAGGCATCGATCTCGCCGTGATCAATCTCTATCCGTTCGAGGATGTCCGGGCGGCCGGCGGCGATTACCCAACGACCGTCGAAAACATCGATATCGGCGGGCCGGCAATGATCCGTGCTTCGGCTAAGAACCATGCCTACGTCACCATTCTTACGGATCCGGCCGACTACCCCGAACTGCTTGCGCAGCTTTCTGCCGACAATGGCCAGACCGCCTATGCGTTTCGTCAACGCATGGCTGCCAAGGCCTATGCCCGGACCGCTGCCTATGACGCGGTGATCTCCAACTGGTTCGCGGAAGCTCTTGATATCCAAACGCCACGGCATCGCGTCATCGGCGGCGTCCTGAAGGAAGAGATGCGCTACGGCGAAAACCCGCACCAGACAGCGGCTTTCTACGTTACCGGCGAGCAGCGTCCAGGTGTCGCGACCGCAGCGCTGCTGCAAGGAAAGCAGCTCTCCTACAACAACATCAATGATACCGACGCAGCCTATGAGCTCGTCGCTGAGTTCCTGCCCGAGAAATCGCCGGCATGCGCCATCATCAAGCATGCGAACCCGTGTGGCGTTGCCACCGGTTCCAGCCTGCTCGAGGCGTATCAGCGCGCCTTGGCATGCGATTCCGTGTCGGCTTTCGGCGGCATTATCGCGCTGAACCAGACCCTGGACGCCCAGACTGCGGAAGAGATCATCAAGCTCTTCACCGAAGTCATCATCGCACCCGATGTAACCGAGGAGGCGAAGGCCATTGTCGCGCGCAAGGCCAATCTTCGCCTGCTCACTGCCGGTGGCCTGCCGGATCCCCGTATCGGCGGACTGACCGCGAAGACGGTTTCCGGTGGCCTGCTGGTTCAGAGCCGTGACAACGGCATGGTCGAAGACCTGGAGTTGAGGGTCGTCACCAAGCGTGCGCCGACGGCACAGGAGCTTGCCGATATGAAGTTCGCCTTCAAGGTGGCCAAGCACGTCAAATCGAATGCCGTTGTCTATGCCAAGGATGGCCAGACCGCCGGTATCGGCGCCGGTCAGATGAGCCGCGTCGATTCAGCCAGGATCGCCGGACTGAAGGCGGAAGAGGCTGCGCGTACGCTTGGCCTGACCACGCCGCTGACGCATGGTTCTGCCGTTGCGTCCGAGGCGTTTCTGCCGTTCGCCGATGGTCTGCTGTCGATGATTGCGGCAGGGGCGACGGCCGTGATCCAGCCTGGCGGTTCGATGCGTGACCAGGAAGTCATCGACGCGGCGAACGAACACAACGTTGCCATGGTCTTCACCGGCATGCGGCACTTCCGCCACTGACTTTGACGAAGTCCTACGCCCTGTCCGCCGGATAGGGCGTACGGATCAGCAGAGCCAATCCGCCTGCAAGAAACAGAACGAGCGTCGCCATGCCGAGCCGCGACGAGCCGGATGCAAATGTGACGGCCGAAAACAGCAGTGTCGCCATGAAGCTCGTTGCTCTGCCAGACAGGGCATAGATGCCGAAGTAGCGCCCGGCTTCGCTGTAAGAGACGCTGCGGGCGAGATATGATCGTGACGAGGCCTGTACGGGGCCGAATGCGAGCCCGATCAGCAAACCATAGCCGATGTAAGCCTTTTCGGCCGCTGTCCCGAAGAGGCCGCCGCTATCTGCCGCTGACAACGAGACCAGGCCGAAAAGCGTGTAGCCGGGTCCCGTCGACACAATCCCGATGGTCGCGAGCAGCAACATCGTCAGACTGACGAGCACGGTCGCCTTCGACCCGATCCGGGAATCGATATGTCCGGCGATCAGGCACCCGAAGATCGCGACGACGTTCAGGATGATGCCGTAGATACCGATCTCGATCGTCGCCCAGCCGAACATGCCGGCAGCGAAGGCGCCACCGAGGATAAGCAGTCCATTGACGCCGTCCTGATAGATCATGCGGGCGATCAGGAAACGGAGGATACCGGGTCGGTTTCGTAGCTCCCGCAGAGTGTTTTTCAGTTCGGACAGTCCGACGCGGATCGCACTCCCTAAAGGACGTCCGCGTGCGGCATCCGGCGTGAAGAAGAACATCGGCAGGATGAAAATGAGATACCATAGCGCCGAGATCGGGCCAGTAATGCGTGCGTCCTCGCCGGTGTGCGGATCTAGGCCGAACAAGGGCGTGAAGCCAAGAATGGTCTTGCCGGTCTCGGGGTTTCCCGCCAGCAGCACGACGACCGCGATCAGGACGATCATGCCGCCAAGGTAACCCAGCCCCCAAGCGGTGTTCGAGAGCTTGCCAACTTCGTCGCTGCTTACGAGCCGCGGCATCATCGAGTCGTTGAAGACGATTGAGAACTCGGCGGCGATCGAGGCGAAGATCATGAAGATCATCGGATAGATGACCGGCGAGCCGGGCGCGGCATACCAGAGGCCGCACAGGCTGACGATCTTGATGACGGCGAAGAAGCCGATCCACGGCTTCCGCCTGCCCGACTGATCGGCGATGGAACCCAGGATCGGCGAGAGGATGGCAATGATCACCGAAGAGATCGTTGCCATGTTGCTCCACGTCGTCTGCGCCGAGACCGGATCGGCGGTCAACCGAGCTACAAAGTACGGCCCGAAGATAAAGGTCGTAACAACTGTAAAGAACGGTTGAGCCGCCCAGTCGAAGAACATCCAGCCCCAAATGCCCGCGCTAGAGGCTCTTGCAGGTCGCGCTCCCGTCCAGTCAATGCGATTCACCGGTCTGCTCCAATTTTTGGAGCGGACTGTCTCACCTCATTCCATCTCGTGCAAGGTCGGTGAGCAAACCGGCCGCAACTGTAATGCGGGCGAGGTTTGGATCGCCGCTTTCGCTGAGTGCAGAGAGTTCCTCGGCGATGCGGTTGATCTTAATACGATCGCTTGCATGCCAGGCGTGAACGGGCAGCTTCTCAGTGCCGTGGTTGGAGAGGGCAGACACCACGATGTCCCGCCTTGCGCTGGCGATCTGATCGAGGCTGCGCGCAAGTGCCAGATAATCGTAGTGATCCGAGGTAACGATTCGGCCGCCTGCTGCAAGCAGACGCCCAATTCTGAAGGTCTGGCTTACGGCGAAGTAGCTTTCCGCGGAACGTACGAGCGGCTCGCCGGTTCGTTCGGCGATCTGCATGATCTCTGGCACAAGGACGAACCTCAGCAGATGCGCGATCTCGGCTGCGAGCTTCTCCGGCACGCCGGCGTTCTGGTACTCGGCTTGGCGAGCCTCGAGTTCCGGAACGACCTGCCCGGCAAAGACCGGCTGCAGCTTCTTGAGAGCCGCGCGGAGCCGCTCGATCGTTTCGGACATATCGCCCTTGGTCATCTGCATCTTGAGCAGAAGCCGGGTCAGGACGGTGAAGACGTGGCTGATCTCTTCGTAGATCCTGTTCTGCATTTCGCCCGATATCTTGCCATCCAGCGCGTCGGTCTCGGCCCAGAGCTTGGTGAGGTCGAAGCCATCCCTGGCAATGATCGCGGCGCGAACAACCTCCGGGGCGGCTGCGGCGGTCGCATCCATCATGCTCACGACGAAGCCCGGGCCGCCGCGGTTGATGGCGTCGTTGGCAAGAACGGTGGCGACGATCTCGCGGCGCAGACGATGGCTTCCGATATCGGCGGCGTTCGTCTTGCGCATCTTGGCGGGGAAATACTGCGCCAGGGTTGCCGCGAAGTAGGGATCGTCCGGCAATTCGCTGGCCGCCAAGGCGTCGAACAACACAATCTTTGCGTAGGACAGCAACACGCCGATCTCAGGACGCGTCAGCGGCTTGGACGCGGCATAGCGCTCAGTCATGACGGTTTCGTCCGGCAGCATCTCGACCTTGCGATTGAGCTGCTTGGCAGCCTCCAGCACGTTCATGAAGCGAGCGAGCTCGAGGCCATTCGCCGTACCCCTGCGTTCGGTCAGCGATATTGCCAACGATTGCAGGTAGTTGTTCCGGAGAACGAGATCCGCGACCTCGCTTGTCATCGAGGAAAGAAGCTGGTCGCGCTTTGCTCTCGTCAAGCGTCCATCGTGCATGGCAGCCGCCAGAGCGATCTTGATGTTCACTTCGACGTCCGATGTGTTGACGCCGGCAGAGTTATCGATTGCGTCGGAGTTGCAGCGCCCTCCCCGCAACCCGTAAGCGATACGGCCGCGCTGGGTGACCCCCAGATTGGCCCCTTCACCGATGACCTTGGCACGTACGTCCTCCGCGCTGATGCGGATCGGGTCGTTGGCGCGGTCGCCTACCTCGGCGTCAGTCTCGAAGGCCGCTTTGACATAGGTTCCGATGCCGCCGAACCAAAGCAGGTCGACCTGGCTCTTCAGGATGGCGGTGATGATCTCGAATGGTGTCGCGACTGTCTTGTCGATCCCGATCACGGCCGCTGCCTGTGGCGTCAGCGACACTGATTTCGCCGATCGCGAGATAACCATCGCGCCCTCGGAGAGTACGCTCTTGTCGAAATCCTGCCAGCTCGACCTCGGCAGGTTGAACAGGCGCTGCCGCTCGGCAAGCGTTCTTTCCATATCCGGATCGGGATCGATCACTATGTCGCGGTGGTCGAATGCGGCGACCAGTCTGATCTTCGGAGACAGAAGCATGCCGTTGCCGAAAACGTCGCCGGACATGTCGCCGACGCCTGCAACGGTGAATGGAGTCGTCTGGATGTCGATGTCCATTTCGCGGAAGTGGCGCTTCACCGTTTCCCACGCGCCGCGCGCGGTGATGCCCATCTTCTTGTGATCATAGCCGGCAGAGCCGCCAGAGGCGAATGCATCGTCGAGCCAGAAGCCGGCTTCCTGGGACAGCGCGTTGGCGGTGTCGGAGAATGTCGCGGTGCCCTTGTCGGCGGCGACGACGAAATAGGGATCGTCACCATCAAGCCGAACCGTGTTGTCAGGAGGCACGATATCGGCACCGGAGATGTTGTCCGTGATCGAAAGCAGCGTGCGGATGTAAGTCTTGTAGGCTTCGCGACCGCCGTTGAAGATTTCGTCGCGGTTGCCGCCAACAGGCAGCTTCTTGGGATAGAAGCCGCCCTTCGCGCCGACAGGCACGATGACGGCGTTCTTGACCTGCTGCGCCTTGACCAGGCCAAGCACTTCGGTGCGGTAATCTTCCGCGCGATCCGACCAGCGGAGACCACCGCGGGCGACGCGACCGAACCGCAGATGCACGCCTTCGACCTCGACGCCATACACAAAGACTTCGCGGAATGGTTTCGGCTGAGGAAGGCCTTCGATCAGTTGCGGATCAAGCTTGAAGGCGAGCATCGCCTTCGGCGAGCCATCGGCGTTGCGCTGGAAATAGTTGGTGCGCAAGGTCGCGTCGATGACGTTCACATAGCGGCGCAGGATGCGGTCGTCGTCCAGGCTCGGCACGTCGGCAAGAGCGCTTTCGATCCTGTCGTGAAGCTCGACGACCTTTTTTCCGCGGTTCTTCTCAGACAGCTTGGGGTCAAGCGCTTCGTGGAACAGACGGAAAGTAAGCGCAGCGATAGCCGGATACTTGTCCAGCGTGTTCGCGATATAGTCCTGAGAGTAGGCGATGCCGGCCTGCCGCAAATAGCGTGCATAGGCGCGCAGGACGCTCGTCTCGCGGGCGGAGAGGTTTGCCGACACGATCAGCCTGTTGAAGCTGTCGTTGTCTATGATGCCGCCGAAGGCCGCCAGAAAAGCCTCTTCAAGTGTTGCGCCATGGCGCTCCAGGTCGATATTGGCGCTTCCTCGTGCCTCGAGTTCCATATCGTGAAGGACAACCAGCCGCTCCGAACCGTCGTTCAGCGTGACATCGATTTCAAAGGTGCCTTCGCTGACGACATTGAAGCCGAGGTTCTCCAAGAGCGGCACGCGTCGAGATAGCGCCAATTGATCGCCGGCATGGAAAATCTTCAGGCAAAGCAAATCCTTGCCGTCCTTGGACCGCGTGTAGAAAGCGATACGGATCTGTTCGCCGGACGCGCAGGCGGTGATGTCATCGAGATCGCTGAAGGTTTCTTCCGGCGGGAACAGGTCCTGGAAAGCATGGCTTACGGCAATGCGCGGCGCCTTCGGTCCGGCGAGCAATTCGAACTGGCTGTCCCAGCGCGCCGTGATTGCGCGGATCGCTTCTTCGAGCTTTGCCTGCGGGATGCGCGGTGTCTTGCCGCCAGAGCGACCGATGATGAAATGAACACGCGCAACGCCGCCTTCCGGAAACGCAGGATAATAAGCGGAGACGCGACCATCATACACCGTCTTCAGATAGGTGCCGATCCGCTCACGTACGATGGAATCGTACTCTTCGCGCGGCACATAGACGATAACAGAGACAAACCGATCAAAATGATCGATGCGGGGAAGTGCCCGGACGCGTGGTCTGTCCGCAAGATCGTTGATTTGCTCTGCAAAGCCCGCCAGCAACGTGGTGTCGATCTGGAAGAGATCGTCGCGCGGATAGGATTCCAGCGTGTTATCAAGCATGCGGCCTGAATGGCTCATCGGGTCGAAGCCGAAGTAATCCTTGACCTTGGCGATCTTCGATCGCAGAAGCGGAATCTCCGCCGCCATGGACGTGTAGGCTGTCGAGGTGAAAAGCCCGACAATGCGCAGTTCGCCGGTTACGTTGCCATCTGCGTCGAAGCGCTTGATCCCCACATAGTCCATGTAGGCGCGGCGATGCACGATCGACTTTACGTTCGCCTTCGTCACGATCAGGAATTCGGGGCCGTCGAGGAAGGCCAGAATTTCCGGCGTTGTCGTGACCGCGTCCTTGCCGGTGCGAAGCACTAGGACGTCGGGATTGGCAAGAATGCCGAGCCCCGTACCTTTCCCGCGCTCGACCTTCGCATTTGAGCCCTTTCCGGAATAGACGTATTCGCGCATTCCGAGGAAGGTGAAATTGGCATCGCGCAACCATTTCAGGAAGGCGAGGGCTTCATCACGGTCGGCCTTGCGACGGCTGGCATTGTGCGAAGCGAGTTCGTCGATCACTGTGCCCAGCTTTGCGAGCATGGGCTTCCAGTCGGAAACGGTCAGTCGCACCTGCTCAAGCACCAATTTGACGCGCTTGATGAGATCTGCGGATTGCGCTGCGGTCAGCGGAGCGAGGTGCAACTGGATATGGCTGACGCGGTTAGCGGGTTCGCTTGGTTGGTCGGCGGAGTAGAGCACGGCGGTCTTTCCCGGCTCAACGACCAGGATCGGATGCACTGCCATGAAAAGATCGCGATAGGTGCTCGTGACCTCACCCATCACAGACTCATACAGGAAGGGCATATTGTTGTCTGTGACCGACAGGATCGAGACGGCAATGCCATCGGGCTCGACGTTCGCGACGGTCTCTATGCTGATGCGCGGTGCAGTGCCGGTCCAGGAGGAAAGCTCTTGGGCGCAATGGATCGCGGACAAGGCGAGCATTTCGGGCGTATAGCGCTCGAGATCGTCTCCGCTGGCGCGGCCAAACAGAACCTCTGGTGCGAGGAAGTTTTCTCCCGTCGCCGCCGCGATCTTCGCGGCGCTTTCGATCTGTTTCTCTCGTTTCGGATTATTTCGAGCAGCCATTGAAAATGTTTCCTCACTTCCCTGATTTTCGGGAGATTAGCAGAAGATATGGCGGAAAAATCTCTAAAATAACGGTATCAGAGACAGTTTTCGTGCGTTTTTATCGCAATTCTCGCCGGATTCGAAAATGTTAGCACTCGCTAAAACCGTCCCGACGTCTTCCGTAAGACAGATCATCTTCTCGTGACGAAGAGTTGACAGTCCAACGGTAAAAAGACGATCAACGCGAGGCCACAAACGGATCGGAATGCCATGTCGCAGAATGCCGCAGGAACAGTCATCGTCATCTCCAGTCATGTCGTGCGTGGTTCCGTTGGAAATCGTGCTGCAGTCTTCTCTCTGGAGACGCTGGGCCATCAGGTTTGGGCATTACCGACAATCGTGCTGCCGTGGCATCCGGGCCATGGCCGGTCGACGCGTCTGACCTTTACCGAAAGCGATTTCGACGCGGCGATCGATGATCTTATCCGCGCACCATGGATCGGCGAGGTGAAAGCGGTTCTGTCGGGCTATTTCGGAAATGCCGCGCAGGCTCGCTCGGTGGCCCGGCTTGTCACGGCTCTGCGCGAACAGGATCCTGAGCTGCTCTACGTTTGTGATCCCGTTATGGGCGACTTTGGTGGCCTTTACGTTCCGCAGGCAACCGCCGAGGCGATACGTGACCATCTGATACCGCTAGCGTCGCTTTCGACGCCCAACCGCTACGAACTGTCATGGCTGGCCGGCGCTCCGCTGGAGAGCAACCGGGATATCATGGATGCGGCACTCTCGCTGGGACCGTCGCGGATGCTCGTTACCTCTGCAATACCCATGATGGCTGGTGGAACGGGGAACCTGTATTTGTCCGGGCGGCACGCGCTGCTAGCCGAACATCGTATCATCGAAAATCCGCCTAACGGGTTGGGGGACCTGCTGGCGGCTCTCTTCCTCTCGCGCCTGCTTTCAGGCATGGAGGATGAGAAGGCTCTGCAGCTTGCGACAGCCAGCGTTTACGAAGTGCTGGCGCGCGCAGTGAAGCGTGGCAGTGACGAGCTAACGCTGGCCAGCGACGCGTCCAGCCTTTCCACTCCAATGGCGATGGTGCAGATGCGTCGTCTTATCCATCCTGCGCAGAAACATCGGCGCTAGATATCGGGCAGCTGTCATTCTAAAGTGTGGCGGTTGATATTGTCGGGTCCTGACTATAAGCGGAGAGCTATGCTGCGTTTTCCAAATACCCTTCTAGACGGCTATCGAAACTTCATGAACGGCCGCTATGCCGATGCCCGCGACCGATACAAGACGTTGGCTGAGAATGGTCAAAGCCCGAGCACGCTGGTCGTTGCCTGTTCGGACTCCCGGGCAGCCCCGGAGCTGATCTTCGATTCAGGGCCAGGCGAGCTCTTTGTTGTCCGCAACGTTGCCAACATGGTTCCGCCCTACGAACCGGACGGTCATTTCCATGCGACCTCAGCGGCGCTGGAGTTCGCCGTTCAGGCTTTGAAGGTGTCGGATATCGTCGTGATGGGTCACGGCCGTTGCGGTGGTATCCGCGCGGCACTCGATCCGGACGCCGAGCCGCTTTCACCCGGCGACTTCATCGGGCGCTGGATGTCGCTTGTGCGGCCTGCTGCCGAGCAGATTCAGAGCAATGACGTGATGACGCCGGTTGAGCGCCAGACGGCGCTGGAACGCGTGTCGATCCGCAACTCGATCGAGAATTTGCGGACGTTTCCCAATATCAAGGCGCTGGAAGACGCTGGGCAGATCCAGTTGCATGGAGCCTGGTTCGATATTTCGACCGGCGAGCTCTGGGTAATGGACGCAGAGACCCGCGACTTCATTCGTCCGGAAATCTGACAAGAGGCGCGTCGAGATCGTCCCGACGCGCTTTGCGAACATCAGTTCGCGTCGATCTGCTGACCGATATAGGCGATTGCTTGCTGATAAACCGTCGCGGCGTTCCAGCCTGCGATGGCCGTGAAGTTCGGCTCACCCGGCTGATAGCCGGCGCCGGGCTGCCAGCCGTGGCCCTTCAGGAAGTTCGCCGTAGACGCGAGCGCGTCTGCACGTGAACCAACCATGTCGACACGTCCGTCGCCATCACCATCCGCACCGTAAAGAACGACGTTGCGGGGCAGGAACTGCGTCTGGCCGATTTCACCATGCGCGGCACCGCGGGCCTGCGGGTTAAGGAAACCTTCGGACACCAACTGCAGAGCGGCGTAGAGCTGGTCGGTAAAATAGTCGGAACGGCGGCAGTCGTAGGCGAGGGTCGAAACGGCAGACATGGTGTGCTGATTGCCCATGTAGCTGCCGAAGCCTGTTTCCATGCCCCAGATTGCGATCAGCGGGCCGGCGGGAACACCGAAGCGGCGCTCGATCGTTGCGAAGAGCTGTGCGTTCGCACGCTTCATGGACTTGCCGCGCGTGATGATCGCAGCACCCCCGCGCTTCTGCATGAAGGCATCGAAGGAAAGCTTGAAGCTCTTTTGACCGCGATCGGCGGCAATGGTCGGACGATTGTAGACGACGTTGGCAAATGCCTTGTCGAGTACGGAACGGTTCACACCGTTGGCTGCAGCTTCCTGCTTGAAGGCAACAACCCAGTCATCGAAGCCTGCGCCGGTATTGCCGCACTGTGCCGCCTTGGCCGCTGCCGGAACGACGTGGAAAATGGAGGCAGCCGCTATCGTGGCTAACAAAAGTCTCTTTATATGCATGGAGATACCCCGATCCCGATCTACCCAGCCAGGCACAGGCTAAACCCGACGCGTGGCGACATTGTCACGGCAACTCTTGCAAGCCTGGAAAACGGTTTTGATTCCGCGCCTGAAATAAGCCCGATCTTAAGACCGGGCTTATCAAGGCATGGTTAAAAAATCGTTCAAGCAGCCTGCTTGCGCGGCTTTACGAGGCCACGATTTACCAACAGCTCGGCAATCTGAATTGCATTCAGGGCCGCGCCCTTGCGCAGGTTGTCGGAGACCACCCACATGTTCAGGCCATTTTCGATCGTCGAGTCCTCGCGAATGCGCGAGATGAAAGTCGCGTCTTCGCCGGCGGATTCGTAAGGCGTGATGTAGCCGCCGTTCTCGTGCTTATCGATGACCTGGCAGCCGGGTGCTTCGCGAAGAATATCGCGCGCCTGATCCGCAGTGATTTCGTTCTCGAACTCGATGTTCACGGATTCAGAGTGGCCGATGAAGACCGGAACGCGCACTGCGGTGCAGGTTACCTTGATCTTCGGATCAAGCATCTTCTTGGTCTCGGCGAGAACCTTCCACTCTTCCTTGGTATAGCCATCTTCCATGAACGAATCGATGTGCGGGATGACGTTGAAAGCGATGCGCTTGGTGAACTTCTTGTTCTCGATCGGATCGGCGACAAATACCGCGCGGGTCTGATTGAAGAGTTCGTCCATGCCGTCCTTGCCAGCGCCGGATACCGACTGGTAGGTCGACACGACGACGCGCTTGATCTTTGCGAAATCGTGGAGCGGCTTCAAGGCGACGACGAGCTGCGCGGTCGAGCAGTTCGGGTTTGCAATGATGTTGCGCTTCGTGAACTGCGTGATGGCGTCCGGGTTGACCTCCGGCACGATCAGCGGCACGTCGGCGTCGTAGCGCCATGCGGACGAGTTATCAATCACGACGCAGCCCTGCGCGCCGATCTTGGGCGACCACTTCTTGGAGACCTCGCCGCCGGCGGACATCAGGCAGATGTCGGTGTCGGAGAAATCGTAGTTCTCGAGATTGGCGACCTTCAGCGTCTTGTCGCCATAGGAAACCGTAGTTCCCTGCGATCGGGCTGATGCCAGCGCTACAACTTCATCTACGGGGAAACCACGTTCCGAAAGGATGTTGAGCATCTCTCTGCCCACATTTCCGGTCGCTCCCGCTACTGCAACTTTAAAACCCATTTCTCAAGCTCTCTTTCTCTTCTCTCCTCTTGTCCGGTGAGGGGGAAAGCGGCGAATGGATCGCGGCTTCCTGTCCCCAGCCGGGCCGGGGAGAGAGCGGCAGGCCAGAGACGTCAGACGGTTTTCGTCGTCGTTTTGGCCTTGGTTTTGGAAGAAACCGGAACGGCAATATCCATCCCGGCATCTTGTGCCCGGTCATTGCTCATAGCAATGGCGTGTTCGTCGCGAACCATGGATATTCCTTTTCCAACGCTGCTCATAAAAGGTTTTGACCAAGAGTCAAGAATTTTGCGCCGCGACGCCGTCCAACGTCGCCCTTCTCACTTCCGTTTCATATCCTGCATATGGCTGGCGCGAACCGGCACCGGCTGCATCCCGCGATGGGCCAGTTGCGGACGATCTGCCCGCCCAAGCTTGCGCTTGCGCTCTAGGTGGTATGCATAGGCAAACTGCAACGCGATGCCGAGGACGACGAAGATCGGGCCAACGATCTGGTCTCGGTTGTTGATGTAAAGGATGACCTGCCCGACCATCGCGAGAATGGTGCCGGCGACGAAGATGTTCAGAGAATGGCGACCGAAGACGACCAACGGATTGTTCTCGGAGCGGCGCAGAAGCTGGGACAGTGCCGGAATGTTGATCACGAGGTAGGCAAGTGCCAGGACGTGAAGCAGACGCGGCAGCGACAGGAACGTCTTGTCGAAGCCCGTGAGGACAGGAGGTAGGCCCAGGGACGCGAGAGCGTTTCCAAGGGCCCAATACTGACCGACCACCCAGACGAAGGACAGCGCGACATAGCTTGCCGACAGAAGCATCAGGAGAGGATGCGTGGGAAGCTTTCCGCCATTGCGAACATGCATCATGCCGACGATGCCGATCGTGAACAGGAACTGCCAGGACAGCGGGTTGAGGAACCAGTAACCCTCGATCAACGTGTTGTGAGGCGCAATCTCGAAGATGCCTGCGGCCAGCCAGACGCTTGCCGACACCACCAGGGCCAGGAGAGGGCTCCGCGCGTTCAGCAGCAGCACGATCGGTACGATCAACATCAGTGCGCCGTACATTGGCAGGATGTTGTTGTAGCCGATCTGATGCCCCAACAGCAGAAGCGAGGGGATTCCGGCCTGCAGGTTTGTGAGGACCGCAAGGATATTGATCTCACATAGCAGACCCGGTCGGTGGAATATCCAGGCGCCCGTCAGGAAGAGCGCAAGGGTCATGAACGTCGTGATCATGTGCGCGAGGTAGAGAGTGAAGGCACGCTTGGCGGCTTTTTTCGCCGTTACCAGCCATGAGGCAACCTCGAAGCGGGCGCCGTAGGCAAGTCCGACCGCAATCCCGGAAATCAGCACAAAGGCTTCGGCCGCATCGGAGAAGCCGAAGTTCTTGGTCGTGAGGTTCTCGAAAATCTGGCCGGGGACGTGGTTGATGAAGATCGTTATCAGCGCGAGGCCGCGAAGAACATCCAAACGCGTGTCGCGCTTCCGGTTACCGGCGGTCGCAACGCTCGCCTTCCCGACATGATGAGTGTCTGGCCGTGATAACATGAACCTCTCCTGCTTTCCGTCTTGCAAACGCCGTTGCGGCCAAAAGGTTTCCCTCTTGGCCGCAACGAAACGCCGGATGGTAAGCTTGAGAATGCTGGTTATCCGACCGGATATCCCTCGTCGGGATCGGTGACTTCGCGTCCGTTGATGGCCACAGCATAACCGCGTGGATGGGACGATTTTGAGACCGAAATGAGATATTTAGCGCCCGAGTGCTCTATCTCTGCCGAGAAGCCTTCCCACGCGCTCGGCAACGCCGGACGTACGTGAAGGCGACCATTCTTTAGCCGGATTCCCAAAATGCCCTCGATAGCAGCGCGATAGAGCCAACCAGCCGAGCCGGTATACCATGTCCAGCCGCCACGACCCGTCAATGTGCCTTCGCCGTAGACATCGGCAGCAATGACATAGGGCTCGACGCGATAGCGTTCGGCCGATGCGGCATCGCGGGCATGGCTGATCGGGTTGAGCAGATCGAAGCACCGCAATGCGTCGTCACCGCGATTGAGTTCGGCAAGCGCCATGACCACCCAGGTTGCCGCATGGGTGTACTGGCCGCCGTTTTCGCGCACGCCGGGCGGATAGGCCTTGATGTAGCCCGGGTCCTTCGCGGAGTTGGCAAAAGGTGGCGTGAAGAGCCGGATGATCCTTGCGTCAAAGTCGACAAGCTTCGAAAGAACCGATTCCATCGCCTTGGCGGAATGGGCCGTGTCGCCTTCACCGGAAAGAACACTCCACGACTGCGCGATGGAGTCGATCTGGCATTCGAGGCTTTCCTTCGATCCGAGCAAGCTGCCATCGTCGAAAGTGCCGCGGCGGTAGTGGGCGCCGTCCCAGGCGGCGGTTTCAAGCGCTGTCTTGAGCTCCTGAAGATGCGTTGCCCACCGCGTTGCCCGAGCCGTGTCGCCACGCTCTTCGGCGTAGGCGCCGAACGAGCGGAGGGCGCCGGCGAGGAACCAACCGAGCCAAACGCTCGTGCCCTTGCCGCCGATGCCGACGCGGTTCATGCCGTCGTTCCAGTCACCGCCGAGGAACAGCGGCAAACCGTTGGCACCCTTGCGTTCGATCGCGAGATCGAGCGCCATCGCAGCGTGCTCGTAAACGCTCACCTTGTCTTCGGAAATCTCCGGCCGGTAGAACGAATCGTGCTGACCTTCGAGGAGTTCAGGCCCTTCGATGAACGCCAGTTGCTCATTCAGTACGCTCTTGTCGCCGGTGACAGTGCAATAGTGATGGATGGCATAGGCCAGCCAGACCACGTCGTCGGAGATCATCGTTCTCACGCCGGCGCCGGTGCCCGGAAGCCACCAGTGCTGCACGTCTCCTTCACGGAACTGCCGCGATGCCGCATTGAGGATCTGTTTCCGCGCGATCGACGGCTCGTGCAGCACGAAGGCAAGCGTGTCCTGTAGCTGGTCTCGGAAGCCGAAGGCGCCGCTCGCCTGGTAGAAGGCCGTTCGGGCCATGATGCGGCAACCGAGGCTCTGATAGGGCAGCCACGTGTTGACGAGGTTGTTCATGCCCTGGTCGGGCGTGGAGATCTGCAGCTTGCCGGTGAAGCGCTGCCAGAAGTCGCGGTTCGCATCAACCGCTTCATCGAACTTCACCTGCTTCACGCCGGCAATTACGGCCCGTGCCTCTTCCCTCGTGGCGGTATCGCCGAGGTAGAAAACAACGTCGCGCTCTTCGCCGGCTGCGATCTCGATATCGATCGCAAGCGCAGCCGCCGGGTCGCCGTCGAGTTCACAAACGCTCGACAGCACGGCACCGCCGGTTACGGCCTTCGGTGCCTGGATCGTTCCGGCCCTGCCGATGAATTCGCGGCGGCTGGCGCTGAAGCCCGAGATCTTTTCGCTCGCAGCGAAGAATGCAATCCGCCCGGAGTAGTCGATGCTGTAGTTGTTGCCCGCAAAAAGGGCATCCGCTTCGGCGTCATGCTCCGAAAGGATGAATGGTGCTGTCTTCTGCGGATTGTTGCCGAGGACCCATTCAACGTAACCGTAGACACGCAACTTCTTCGCGGTGGCGCCGGTGTTTCGTAGCCGGAGTCGCTGCAGTTTCACTGGCCGTTCGCGATCGACAGTCTGCGTCAACTCAAGCGCCAGTTCGTTTTGAACGCTTGAGAACACTGAGTAGCCAAGGCCGTGCCGTGCCTCAAAGCGGACGTCCGGCCGCTGCGAAAGAGCGGCGTAAGGCGTCATCACGGAACCGCTATCCCGGTCCACGACATAGATCGCTTCGCCGGGTCGGTTGATGACAGCGTCGTTCGACCATGAGGTCAGCTGATAATCGCGCGAATTCGTGCTCCAGGTGAAGCCAGCGCCTTCCGCCGACACGTGGAAGCCGAACTTCTCGTTCGAGATCACGTTGATCCATGGATGCGGCGTAAAAGTACCGCCTGCCAGGCGTACGACATACTCGCGGCCATCGCCGAAGAACCCGCCGATACCGTTCCAGAAGTGGAGGTCTCCCTCGTCCTTGATCTCGACGGCCGGGACGGCCGTTGCCGCTACGGGAGCAATGCGCTTGGTCGCGGGCTTTGCACGATCGCCCCGCTCCAGTTCCTGCTGCTCTTCCTTCGAAGGTGCAAAGAGGGCGACGGCGCGGTTGATCTGATCGATTATCTTGCCGTTCTTGGCGTGGAAGGTGACGCGCGACGCTGAGATGAGCGCGTGATAGGTCGCCTCCTCCATCAAGTCCTTGCGGACCGTGAAGATGTGCTGTCTCAGGCCATCCGCCTGGCCCAGGCGACGCACGTTTTCGGCCATCTGGTCGACCGCGTGCTGCATGTCCTGTGCATAGGAGGAAGCGCGTTCATTCATGATGACGAGGTCTGCCGTCACGCCGCGCGAGCGTAGGTATTCCTGGGCAAGCAGTGCTTCGCGGGCAATGTCGAGGTCCATGTCATCGTTGATGCGCAAGGTGAAGATCGGGAAGTCACCCGAGATCGCCAGCGGCCAGAGTGAAGACTGCGACTGCATGCCTGCTTCGACTGCGGCGGCATCGGCGCGCAGATGCATATCCGGATAAACCAGATGGCGGCCGAGATACTGGAAGGCTGCCGCCTGCTGCGATGTCACGCCGACGTGGCGCATCTGTACCTGCGTGCGCGTCCATGCCTGGACAAGCTCGTGATTGAAGGCATCAGCGTGCCTGTAGCGGTTGACGGCCTGATCGACCTCGTTGCGGGTCGGCGCGGCGATCGTCCAGAAAATTACGCTGACCTTCTTGCCGGCCGGGACGCGTACCGTGCGCCGAAGCGACAGGATAGGATCGAGCGTAAAGCCGTCCGTGCCCGAGAGCGTTGCACCGGCATCGAATGCCGCGGCATTGGCGAGGCTACGGCCGCGGCCCAGGAACTTGCGACGGTCGGTCTCGAATTCCGTGTGCCGCGAAGTGCCGGCACTGTCGACGATCAGGTGCGCGACGGCCATGTTCGGCTCGTTCGGGTCACGCTTGTTGCGCTCGGCGCGGATGACGTCGCCCCGCTTGCCCACTTCCGTCTTCACGAACATGCGTGCGAAAGCGGGATGAGCGTTGTCGGTATCATCGGTCGTCAGCACAGGCTCGAGATAGGATGTGACCTCGATGAAGCGGTCTTCGGTGCCGCTGTTGATCAGGGTCAGCCTGCGGCCTTCCGCATCGTGCTCGGTGGCAACGATGCATTCGACTTCGCTTGTCAGATCGCCGACGGTCTTGGTGAACTCGGCCTTCTCGTCCGCGAAGAGAACCTTGACCTGCTCGCCTTCGACACTCTTCGGTTCGGTGGTTGTGGACCACCATTCGTTGGTCGTCGTATCGCGCAGGAAGATGAAGCTGCCCCAGCGATCTTCGGTGGGATCTGCCTTCCAGCGCGAAACGGACTGGCCGTTCCAGCGCGCGTACCCAGCACCCGTTGCGGTCAGCATCAGGGAATAGTGACCGTTTGAGAGGAAGACTACTTCCCGGTCGCGTTCCGAGGGGTTGTAGATCTTACGCAATTCGGGACGCAGAAGATCGTCATGGATGCTGGCGGGCGTATCGGATTCATGCTTGCCGCTCATGACGGGGATGTCGCGCGGCGCCTTTTCCTGCAGCAGAAGTTCTGCAGCCTCGATCACCGGATCCGAGTGGAAGAGTTCGCGGAGGTGGCCATTGAAGGCAACGTTGGCGACAGCTGCAATCGACATGCCGTGGTGGTGTGCATAGTAGTTGTAGACCACCGCGCAGGTCTTGCCTTCCGGCACGCGCGTCGGCGTGAAGTCGACTGCGTCGTAGAAACCATACTTGCCGAGAGCGCCAAGCTTGCGTAGGCGATCGAGGTTCTCGATCGCAGCTTCCGGATTGTACTGGCTGGCGAGCAGCGAAGCGTATGGCGCGATGACGGCGTTGTGGCCAAGACCGCGCTTGAGGCCAAGCGTCGGAACGCCGAAGTTGGTGTACTGATAATTCAGGTTATGGTCGCGTGCGTTGAAGGCGGCCTCCGAGATACCCCACGGGATACCAAGCTTGCGGCCGTAGTTCATCTGCTCGACGACAACCAGGTTGTTGGTCTGGTTGAGGATGCCGCCGCCACGCTCCTGCATGACGAGTGGTGGCATAAGGTATTCGAACATCGAGCCGGACCAGGAGACCAGCGCGCCGCGCGATCCGACCGGTACGACCTGGCGGCCGAGGCGGTACCAGTGTTCCGTCGGCAGGTCGCCCTTGGCGATGCCGAAGAGGCTGGTCAGGCGGCATTCCGATGCGAGCAGATCGTAGCAAGCCTGATCGAGCTCGGCGCTCTCGACGCGGTAGCCGATCGAAAGCAGGCGACGTTCCGGGCGGAACAGGAAGCCAAAGTCCATCGAGAACGCGAGATCGCGCGCCTTGTCGCGCAATGCGACCAGGCGGGGGCGCAGGGCGTCGATGTTGGCGAGGTCGAAGGTGCTGTCGGAGATATGCGCTTCACAGACCTTTACCAGCGATTCCGCCCAGCGGGTAACTTCGGCGCTGAGCGCCGACTTGACCTCGTGGTCGAGGTTTGCCGCCAGTTTCTGGATATCGCGGGCGAGGACCGCGAGGTTGATGATGCGGATCGACGCAAACTCGTGTTCGCGCTTCACGGCTGCAAGCGCATTCTGGAAACCGATGATGCGTTCTTCCAGGCGGCGGCGCAGCGGACGGACGGTCTTGCGGTCGTCAGGCAGCTCGGCGAGCGCTTCGCCAAGGATGCCTGCGGTATCGCCAACGCCGTCGAGGTTACCCTGCATATGTGCCGAAGGCGCTTCAGCCCAATTGCGGCACGCAGAGGAGATCGCGATCAGGTGACCGGCGAGATTGCCGCTGTCGACCGCGGAAACGTAGCGAGGTCCGAGCGTCTCCAGCGTATCGGTGTGATACCAGTTGAACAGGTGGCCGCGGAATTTCTCCATCTTGTCGACGGTTGCGATCGTCTGCTCAAGCCGTTCCAGCGTCTCCTCGAAGGAGAACCAGCCGAAATGCCGTCCGGAAACGACTGAGAGAAGATAGACACCGATGTTGGTCGGCGACGTGCGTGTAGCCACGATGACGTGCGGTGTTTCCTGCACGTTGTCAGGCGGAAGGTAGTTCTGTTCGACCGTCGTGAACGCTTCGTAGTAGCGCCAGGTGCGGCGCGCGATCTTGCGAAGCTCGCTGGAAACGGCATCGGGGACGTGCATCCGATCTTCGGTCTCTGCGGATTGGCTCACATAGTAAGCGACGAGCGGCGAAAGGATCCAAAGCAGCGCAAACGGGATGCCGACGAAATAAGCCTTGTCGCCGGAAAGGGCTGCGAACGCGAGGGCAAGCACGGCAAGAACCGGCGCGTGCCACATCGCCTTGTAGTAGGAAACGATCGTGCCCTGCTTGCCGGCCTGAACGCTTGCGGCGGTTCGCCACTGGAGCATCAGCTTGTGGCTGAAGAACAGGCGGTAGATCGAGCGGCCGATCGCGTCCGCCATCATGCAGGCGGAGTCGGCGATGAAGACGATGCGCAAGGCGACCTGGGCATTTGCCGCGCGGATATCCGACCAGACTGTATAAAGGTGGGCTCGAGCCACGATGTCGCTCGTCCGCGGAATGATGCCGTTGATCAGCGATAGCGTCGGAGCAACGAACAGGCAGAAGATCAACAGGATCTGCCAGACCAGCGCGCCGAGCGGGTCCATGAAGTACCAGCCGAGCACCGATGCGAAGAACCAGGCGATCGGCGTCAGCGAACGGCGCAGGTTATCGAACATCTTCCAGCGGCCGAGAGCGGTGACGCCGTGCTTGGGGTTGAACATGTAGGGAAGCAGCTGCCAGTCGCCACGCGCCCAGCGATGCTGGCGGGAGGTTTCGACTTCGTAGCGGGTCGGGAAGTCTTCAACGAGTTCCAGGTCGGTGACGAGTGCGCAGCGTGCCATCGAGCCTTCGAGAAGGTCGTGGCTGAGAACGGCGTTCTCTTCGATCCGGCCCTTCAGAGAGGCCTCGAAGGCATCGACGTGATAGAGGCCCTTGCCGGTGAAAGTGCCTTCGCCGGCGAGGTCCTGATAGACGTCGGAGACCGTGAAGACATAGGGGTCGAGACCGCGGTTGATCGAGAACACGCGCTGGAAGACAGATGCATCCTTGCCTGTCGTCAACGATGGCGTGACGCGAGGCTGCAGAACGCCGTAGCCGCTTTCGACGCGCCCTGTCGCCGGGTTCAGGACCGGACGGTTGATCGGGTGGTAGAGTTTGCCGACGAGCTTCGTGACCGCATCACGCATGAGGCGCGTGTCGGCATCGAGGGTCATGACGTACTGGACATTCTCAGGGACGATGTTGGCGCCCGGAAGGTAGGTCGTATCGCGGTCGCCGCGCAGGAGCATGTTGAGCTCGTGCAGCTTGCCGCGTTTGCGTTCCCAGCCCATCCATGCGCCTTCGGAGGGGTTGTAGAGGCGACGGCGGTGCAGGAGGTAGAAGCGCGTCTTGCCGTCGTAGGCGTAGCGTGCCGACAGGTTGGCGACTTCGCGACGAGCGTAGTCCAGAACTTCCAGGTCGGCAGCGGTTTCTTCGACCTGACTGTCCGGCCAGTCGCTCAGCAATGCGAAATAGATTTCGCCACGCGGGTTTGCGAGATAGTGGACCTCGAGGTTACGGACGAGTTCATCGACGCTATCCCGGTTGGAGATCAGGCAGGGAACGACGAGTAGCGTACGGGCATCTTCGGGAATGCCTTCCTTGAACTCGTAACCGACCAGCCGTGCCGGGGTAACGAAGAAGGATAGCACGGTGTTGAAGAGACCGGTTGCACCTTCGGAGGCCGGCAACGCGAACATGATCAGCAGGAGCGCGATTTCAGCCGGGCCCATGCCTGCGTGCGCCATGAAGCGCCCGACGACGACCATGGCAATGATCGTGAGCAGGATCACGGGAACCGCGATCGACAACCAGTTGAATTTGCGGACGGCACGGACGAAGTGCTGGACCAGCGTCGGACGATAGCTGGCTCTGGACTCGAGCTTTGGTCGCTGCATTCCCGTCAGGAAGCCGCCGACGTTCGGTTCATGCGGCTGCGGCTCTTCCGAGCTGCGTGCCTCGTCCGTCATATCGAGCGCGAGTTGCGCGATCTCCATTTCGGTCATCGTCGAGCGCTTGGCGAGCTTTTCGATCTGTTTGCGGTACTTGTTGCGCGATCCGGAATCCAGGACGCCGTAGTCCGAGTTTTCCCAGAGTAGTCGGTCAACGTGGCTTACCTGCTCGACCCAGACCGACCATTCCGTATCGTCGATCTCGCGCAGGCTGCGGATGATGTTGCCCATCGTGACGTTGCCGGAGGACAGGCGGCTGTGCTCCGCCATCGTCGCGCCCTCGGTATCGCGGCCGAGAGCCTCCAGGCGCTCGTCAAGCCACGCGATCGCGAGGCTCGATGCCTGCGAGCCGTCGCGCATGCGGTAGAGGAACTGGGTCGAGAAGGTGTTGTCTTCCGCCAGCGATTCCAGCGACTTGAGGTATTCGGCAGCCTTGCCCGGCTCGGTCAGGCGGACCAGCGCATCGGCAGCCTCGTTCGCCCGCCGGCGCATGCGGCGGCTGCGTTCGACGCGGATCGAGATGCGACGCAGATTTTCAACCAGAACGTATCGAACGAGGGATGGCAGCGCCCAGAGTTCGCCAATCCGCAGCGTTTCCGTTTCCTGAAAACCGTCGACGAGCGCCGTCAGGCTTTCCTGCGAGATCGTGCTGTGCGTATGCGCGACATAGAGCCAAGCCAGAGCAAGCGTGCGCGGAACCTGAGCGCCGCCGACCGAGATCGTCGGCAGTTCGCGATAGAACTTCTTCGGGAAGTCGCGACGGACTTCCTGGATTGCTTCTTCGACGATGTAGTGGTTATCCAGAAGCCATTCGGCGGCCGGCGTAATTGTCTCGCCCGACTCCACATCGGTCGCGGTCGTCCGGTAGACGCGCAGAATTTCCTTCTCGTTTTCCTTGTGTCGGGCAAAGAAATCGAAGGGGGCGAATGCTGGCAGCGAGGCCACGCCTTCGCGCGCTGCGGAAGCGCCCATCGCCTTTATGTCTTCGATAGAGAGATAGGTCGAACGGATCGAGTCATTATGATCGATCTGTTTCGTTTCGGACTCGCGGGACGTGCTCGGAGACGTGGCGGAAATAGACATGGGTTCGGTTCTGGATCCAAACGAGGTTGTGGTGATCAGCGTTGCCTTTTGCACTGCCGAATATGACTGCCGCATGAACAATTTCACGTCCTTGGCCGTGAAAACCGGACGAGACGCGCGCAATAATCATAAACGATGCGAATCGATTTAGACGCACAAACAGACAGGCTGCGTGGAAGGCGAGGAGCGGCCCTTCCCCCACGGAGCCAAACGGGAAAGTTGGACACTATCGGAATAAATCAAGTCAAGAGTTTTCGCGGTCGCCGCGATCGATGGTAGAGCTCGCGTTGGGCCACCCATCCTAAACGCTGCCGGATGCGCGCTTTGCGAAGAAGGCTGCTATCCTCGTTTGTGCCTCTTCGGTCTCCCAGCTATCGGCGAGCTTGCGAACGACCTCCTCGATGATTTCGGCGGTGATCTCGGTGGAGAGGGAAGCAACCAGCGACTTCGCGCGAGCGGCCGCTTGCGGCGAAGCCGCAAGAAACTCGTCGATTTCAGTGTCCAAGGCGGCATCAAGATCATCGCCGCCAACTAAGGTCACAAGTCCGATCTCCAAAGCTTTCTTTGAATCGAAAAGCGCACCCGATATAAAGAACCGGCGGGCCGCGGGCGCACCAATCCGGGCGATGACGTAGGGGCTGATCGTGGCCGGTATGATGCCCAGGCGAACTTCGGTCAGGCCGAAACGGGCTTGCGGGCTTGCGACAGCGCTGTCGCACACTGAGATCAACCCGATCCCGCCGCCAAACGCATTGCCGTGGACGCGCGCAATGAGCGGCTTCGGAGTATCGTTGAGCGCCTTGAACATCATCGCAAGCCGTCTTGCTTCCGACATCCGCTCGGCTCGCGATGCGGCAAACTGCGTTCGCATCCAGTCGAGATCTCCGCCCGCGCAGAAGCTCTTGCCCTGGCCTGCCAGGACAATAAGGCGGACGGCTGGATCTGCCCCAAGGTTCCGTGCTGCTTCCGTCAGGTCGTCGATCATCTCAGGCGACATTGCGTTGTGCTTTTCAGGGCGCATCAATGTGAGCCGGGCAACGCCCCGTGCGTCGGTGGTGATATCGACGGTCTTCGGCATCAGTCCGTGCTCCTCAGACCATGCGCAAACGCGGCAGCTTCCTGAAGTTTGTCCGTCAGCAGGCCGGTGCGGAAGCCCTTTCGCGAGAGGTAATTGGCGACCGCCAGCGTATCCACGTTGCCAGCCGAGCCTGGGGCATAGGGGCACCCGCCAAGGCCGCCGACAGACGCATCGAAAACCCGAAGTCCATGCTCGAGCGAGACGCCGATGTTCTCAAGCGCCCAGCCATCGGTATCGTGAAAGTGGCCTGCAAGCATGGTCGCCGGTGCGGAAGACAAAACCGTCAGCAGCATCTTGTCGACCGCCTCCGGACGACCCTTGCCGATGGTATCGCCAAGGCTGATCTCGTAGCACCCCAGCCTGTGTAACTGTTCGACCACATCAGCGGCCGCGTCGGGCGACACCGCACCTTCATAGGGACACTCGACAACGCAACTGACATACCCGCGCAAGGGGATCCTCCTCTCCTTGCTCGCGAGCGCGACCGGTCGAAATCGTTCGATGCTTTCGGCAATCGAACAGTTGATATTGTGTCTTGAAAAACTCTCCGAGGCGGAAGCAAAGATTGCCACTTCATCGGCGCCGGCCAGCATGGCTGCTTCGAAACCGCGCATATTGGGCGTCAGCACCGCATAGCGGACGCCGGGTCTACGTCGTATCGAAGCCATGACTTCCTTGGCGTCCGCCAGTTGCGGCACCCACTTATGGCTGACAAAGCTCGTGACCTCGATGCGTTCGAAACCGCAGTTGGAGATCATGTCGACAAGTGCGACTTTTGCTTCGGTGGGAATGATCTTCTTTTCGTTCTGAAGCCCGTCACGCGGCGCCATTTCGACGATCGAGACGTCGCGAGGAAGCAATGCTTGTTCCGTCACGAGCCGGTATCCTCCGCTTTGAGTGTCACCAAGACAGTCCCTTCTCCGACGTGCTGCCCTTCGTAGACATCGACCAAATCAATTGTACCGTCGCGTGGTGCGACGAGGCTGAGTTCCATCTTCATGGCTTCCATCACCACGAGAGGCGCGCCTTTGGAAACCACGGCCCCCTTCTCTGTCCGGATGATTTTGACCAGACCGGGCATCGGGGCGACCAGATGGTCTTCGCTTGCGCTATCTTCAGCTTCATCGCTGAGTGGATCGGGCAGGCGAAATGCATGGGTTCGGCCATCCAGGTGCAGGGTCAGATGGCGAGAGACGGTCCCAGCCTTTACCTCGACCTGTCTGCCGTCGACTTCCGCCTTGAACGTGCCCTCGCCGCGCCCCACGATTTTCACGGGGATGACCCGGCGGCCATCGTGGACAGCGAAAAAATCGAAACCCTTGGCGGCAACCCGCAGACTTGCATGGCCTGCTTCATACTCGAGCGTTACGATCCGCTGCATTTCGCCCCAAAGCTGCCAGTAGCCAAGTGCCGACCAGGGATCCGTCTGGTCCGGCGAAGTGGCCGTCTCAAGCGACAGCACGGCGGCAAGGGCAATCACGCCATCTTCGGGAGCTCGGGTTTCCGTCAGCTGCTGGAAGTTCCGGTCGATGATACTTGTGTCTGGGTGCCCGGCATTGAACTCTTCCAGACTTGCCAGCCGCCCGAGGAATTCGAGATTGGTGGTGACGCCGGAGACGTAGGACGTCCTCAACGCCCTGTTCAGTCGGGAAAGAGCTGCCGCCCGCGTCGGGCCATGGACAATGATCTTTGCGATCAGGGGGTCGTAGTAGGGCGATATCACATCCCCCGCCCTCACCCCACTGTCGATGCGGGCGCTGACGTCGGTAAACTCGAGCTGTTTCAGGGTCCCGGTAGCCGGCAGGAAGCCTTTGGCGGCATCCTCGGCGTAAAGTCGTGCCTCGAATGCCCAGCCGTAGATTTCCAGTTCGGATTGCTTCATTGGCAGCGGTTCGCCGGCAGCCACCCGAAGCTGCCATTCCACCAGATCGACACCCGTTATTGCTTCGGTGATCGGGTGCTCGACCTGGAGACGGGTGTTCATTTCCATGAAGTAGAAGCGATCCGGCGAGAGGCCGCTCGACACGTCTGCGATGAACTCGACCGTTCCCGCCCCCTGATAGCCGATCGCACGCGCTACGCGCACGGCGGCATCACCCATGGCGCGCCGCATCTCCGGCGTCATTCCCGGCGCAGGTGCTTCTTCGATCACCTTCTGATGCCGTCGTTGCAGCGAGCAGTCGCGCTCGAAGAGATGAACAACGTTTCCATGCCGGTCTCCGAAGACCTGCACCTCGATGTGTCGCGGTTGGAGAAGATAGCGTTCCAGAAGGACCGCATCGTCGCCGAACGCGCCTTTCGCTTCTCGTTTGGCTGCGTGCAGAGCCTCGGGAAAATCCTCCTCGCGATCGACGCGGCGCATTCCCTTGCCGCCGCCGCCTGCGCGCGCCTTTATTAGAACGGGATAACCGATCAGCGCGGCCTGATCGGCAAGAAGGTCGTCTGCCTGCTCGGTTCCGTGATAGCCGGGCACCACGGGAACGCCGGATTGCTCCATCAGGCTTTTGGCCGCGTCTTTCAGTCCCATTGCGCGGATTGCCGATGGCAGCGGGCCGATAAAGACAATGCCCGCCTGTCCCACTGCCGCTGCAAAATCGGCGTTCTCAGAGAGGAAGCCATAGCCGGGATGGATCGCCTCGGCGCCGGTGCGTTCGGCCGCCGCGACGACCCGCTCGATGGAGAGGTAGCTATCTTCCGCTGGCGCGCGACCCAGACGAACTGCCTCGTCCGCCATCTCGACATGCAGGGCGCCGACATCGGCATCGGAATAGACAGCGACGGTCGCGATGCCCATTCGCCGGGCGGTCCTGATGATCCTGCAGGCAATTTCACCGCGGTTGGCTACAAGAATTTTCCGAAACATCGGCAACCTCACATCCGAAACAGGCCGAAGCGCGTGTCTTCGATCGGAGCATTCAGGGAAGCGGACAGGGAAAGGCCGATCACGTCACGGCTCTTCGCCGGATCGATCACACCGTCGTCCCAGAGCCGCGCGGAGGCGTAAAGCGGGTGACTCTGACGCTCGAAGAGGTCGAGCACGGGCTGCTTGAATGCCGCCTCTTCTTCCTGTGTCCAGGGGGTTCCGGCTCTGGAAAGAGCATCGCCCCGCACGGTTGCCAGTACGCCTGCGGCCTGTTCGCCTCCCATCACTGATATTCGACTATTCGGCCAGCTCCAGAGGAAGCGCGGCGAGAATGCCCTCCCCGCCATCCCGTAATTTCCGGCACCAAAAGATCCACCGATCATCATCGTCAGTTTCGGGACGGCAGTCGTTGCAACGGCCGCGACAAGCTTTGCACCATGCTTGGCGATCCCCTCCGTTTCGTATTTTCGGCCAACCATGAAGCCGGTGATATTCTGGAGGAAGAGGAGCGGTATCTTCCGTTGCGAACAAAGCTCTACGAAATGAGCGCCCTTCAGTGCGGATTCTGAAAACAGCACGCCGTTATTGGCGATCAGCCCAACCGGAATGCCGTAGATATGGGTAAATCCGCAGACGAGGGTGGTTCCATAGCGTGCTTTGAACTCATCGAACCGAGACCCGTCCACGATGCGCGCGATCACCTCGCGGACATCGTAGGGCGTCCGGATATCGGCCGGTACGATCCCTGCAATCTCCGCCGGATCGTAAAGCGGCGCTTCAGGAGTCTGAAGCGTGATCGGCGCCTGCTTGCTGTTGTTCAGGTTCGCGACAATGCGCCGGGCGATGGCGAGCGCATGTGCGTCATCTCGCGCAAGATGATCGGCGACGCCGGATAGTCGGGTGTGCACATCGCCGCCGCCGAGGTCTTCCGCCGACACGACCTCCCCGGTGGCCGCCCGCACAAGCGGCGGACCGGCGAGGAAAATGGTTCCCTGGCCCTGCACGATAATCGCCTCGTCGGACATCGCCGGCACATAGGCCCCGCCTGCCGTGCAGGAGCCCATGACTACCGAAATCTGCGGGATTCCGGCTGCCGACATATTCGCCTGATTGAAGAAGATGCGACCGAAATGTTCTCTGTCGGGAAAAACCTCGTCCTGGTTCGGCAGATTGGCGCCGCCGGAATCGACCAGATAGATGCAGGGCAGCCTGTTCTGCGCGGCAATTTCCTGGGCGCGTAGGTGCTTCTTCACCGTTATCGGGTAGTAGGTGCCGCCTTTGACGGTCGCATCATTGCAGACAATCATGCATTCGCGGCCTTCTACCCGGCCGATTCCGGTGATCAGGCCGGCTGCGGGCGCCTCGCTTCCGTACATGCCGTGCGCGGCCGTGACGCTGAGCTCAAGGAAAGGTGTTGCCGGATCGAGCAGGGCTGCGATTCGGTCCCGGGGAAGCATCTTCCCGCGCTTTACATGCCGCTCCCGCGCCGCGGCGCCGCCGCCCATTGTTGCCGCCGCCGCTGCTTCCTCGACAATCCTGACTGCTTCCGCCATGGCGGAGAGATTGGCGCGAAAGCCTTCGGAATTCGGTGAGATTTGCGATTTGAGGACCGTCATTTGCCACCGGATCTGGCCAAGGTGAATTTTCTAGGTCACGCGGTTTCCGCGAAGAGTTCGCGGCCAATCAGCATGCGCCGGATCTCAGAGGTGCCGGCGCCGATTTCATAGAGTTTGGCATCGCGCAGCAAACGGCCGGCGGGATAATCGTTGGTATAGCCGTTGCCACCTAGCGTCTGTATCGCGTCGAGCGCCATGAGCGTGGCCTTCTCGGCCGCGTAGAGAATACAGCCAGCCGCATCCTTGCGAGTCGTCTCTCCGCGATCGCATGCCGACGCGACGGCGTAGACATAGGCGCGGGCCGCATTCATCGTCACGTACATGTCGGCCAGCTTGCCCTGCATCAGCTGAAACTCGCCGATCGGCTGTCCGAACTGCTTCCTCTCATGAAGATAGGGAACGACGACGTCCATGCAGGCGGCCATGATTCCCAACGGACCTGCGGAAAGGACGACCCTCTCGTAATCCAATCCGGACATCAGCACGCGGACACCGCCGCCGACGGTGCCGAGCACGTTTTCCGCCGGCACTGCGCAGTTGGAGAAGATCAGTTCCGAGGTATGGGAGCCGCGCATGCCGAGCTTGTCGAGCTTTGGCCCGGTCGAAAAACCGGCGAAGTCGCTTTCGACCAGGAATGCGGTAATGCCGCGTGGTCCGGCATCGGGATCGGTCTTGGCGTAGACGACAAGAACATTGGCGTCAGGGCCGTTGGTGATCCACATCTTGCTGCCGTTGAGAACATACGCGTCGCCGCGCTTCTCGGCTCGAAGCTTCATCGACACGACATCGGATCCGGATCCCGGCTCGGACATCGCAAGAGCCCCGACGTGTTCTCCCGAGACAAGCTTCGGCAGGTACCGGGATTTCTGATCCCGCGTGCCGTTTCTGTTGATCTGGTTGACGCAGAGGTTCGAGTGCGCGCCATAGCTCAGGCCGACGGAGGCGGAAGCGCGGCTTATCTCTTCCATGGCGACACAGTGGGCGAGGTAACCCTGGCCGCTGCCGCCATACTCCTCTGCAGCTGTAATGCCGAGTAGGCCCATGTCGCCCATTTCGCGCCAAAGCGACATCGGAAAGCTGTTCGTTGCATCCGATTGCGCGGCAAATGGTGCGATCCGGTCCGAAGCGAAGCGGCGGACGCTTTCGCGCAGGGCCTCGACCTCATCCGGCAATGAAAACTTCAAGCCACCCGAAAACATGCGCTTCCTCCCCTGGTACGGCGCAACTTACGGTTCAAGGCATGCGTTCTTCTCGTCTACGCTCCCCGCAAGCGACGCGAGGGTACAGCTTCAGTATAGATTTTGGGCAGGAACTTTAAAATGGCAAGCAGGGTCAACCGCGTTGACCTGCGATCGCATTGCAAAAATTGGCCACGGGCGGCGTTGCCAACCGGGAAAGCCGATCGGCCTGCCGTGCATCCGTGGGCGTGCAAGCCTTCCGCTGGCTGGCTCAGCGCTTCACTGCGCGACCAGCCCGGCTCTTTGCAATCGCTCGTGCCTGATAGCGTTTCATCAGCTCGCTCTGAACCTCGGCCTGGAACACCATCACCTGTTCGCGTACGTCGTCTTCGTGAAAGCCGAGTGAACTCAGTTCGTCGGCAAGGCGGCGGCATTCCGTCTTCCAGAAACGCACTGCGTCCTCTCCATGGAGGCCTTCGAGTTCGGCAGCGCAGCGATCGATGTCGCCGGCCCTCGAGGCTACCGGGAAAAGGACGATCTCGCTCGTGGTCATTGCCTTCAGGGTCTTCGTTGTTTTTGCCGACATCGATTCGTTCCGTTGTGTTCGCTCCATTCCTACCCAACCATGGTTAACGCTTTCCTCAGTTGCGGGGACGGTTGGTCATGCCACGCAATCTCGGACGAGCCATCTTCCGATCAATCCCGAAGAAGGCTACATATCGGGCGGGGAAACATGGGGGCGAGAGAATTGCGGAAGTTCATCGCAAAACCGGTAGCGATTGCGATCGTGGTGTTTGCGCGCGCCATAACCGCGGTTCGTGCGATCTGGCCGGGCGAAGGCGTTTTCACCGGGCAATGCGTCTATTTCGCCAATCATTCGAGCCATGGCGATTTCATTCTCGTCTGGGCGGTCTTGCCGCCGCGTTTACGATCGCGTGTCCGGCCTGTCGCCGGAGCCGAGTACTGGCTTAAATCTGCGATCAGCCGCTTTATCGGACGGGATGTTTTCGACGCAGTGCTGATCGAGCGTGATCGCGACACGCGAATAGGCGACCCAATCGAAATCATGTCGAGCGCCATCGATGCCGGCTCCTCCCTGATCCTCTTTCCCGAGGGCACGAGGAATCAGACGGACCAGCTGCTACAGCCGTTCAAAAGCGGTCTTTTTCACCTTGCGTCCGCACGGCCGAATATTTCGCTCGTGCCTGTCTGGATCAACAATCTCAACCGCGTGATGCCGAAAGGCGAGATCGTGCCAATCCCACTCATCTGCACCGTTACCTTCGGCCAACCCTTGCAACTCGCTTCCGGCGAGGCCAAGGAGGCCTTCCTTGAGCGCGCGCGATCCGCTCTTCTCGAGCTTTCGCCAAACACGCGAGGCGAGAACGTATGAGTGCTGTCGACTCCGATCTCGGAAAGCTCGTCTGCGGGATCCTTGCAATCCTCATCATTGCATCCATCGTCGGCTATATCCTGCAGCGCAAGTTTTCGCCCGATGGCTCGAATGCTTCGATCGAGAACCTGAATGCACGCATCAAGGCCTGGTGGGTCATGGCCGTGCTGATCGGGCTCGCATTTCTGGCCGGTCGTCTCGGCGTGCTCGTGCTGTTCGGCTTTTGCTCCTTTGCGGCGTTGCGTGAGTTCATCACGCTTACCCACACGCGCCGCGCCGATCATTGGGCTCTCGCCGCTGCCTTCTTCGTGGTCCTGCCGATCCAGTACTATCTGCTCTGGCTACATCAATACGGCATCTTCTCGATCTTCATACCGGTCTATGCATTTCTTCTGATGCCGATCATTTCTGTGCTTCGCGGCGACACAGAAGGGTTTCTCGACCGGATCGCAGAAGTCCAGTGGGCCTTGATGATCTGCGTCTTTTGCGCGTCGCATGTTCCGGCGCTCCTGACCCTGAGCATACCGGGCTATGAAGGACGGAACGTGCTGCTGATCGCGTTCCTGATCATCATTGTCCAACTCAGCGATGTACTTCAGTATGTTTGGGGCAAGCTGTTCGGGAAAACCAAGATTGCCCCGCGGCTGTCGCCATCCAAAACGGTCGAGGGTTTCGTCGGTGGTGTCGCCAGCGCGACGCTCATCGGTGCGGGATTGTGGTGGATCACGCCTTTCACGCCCGTGCAGGCCGGCCTGCTTGCGCTTGTTATCACGATGATGGGCTTTTTCGGTGGTCTGGTCATGTCGGCGATCAAGCGGGATCGCGGCGTCAAGGATTGGGGCAACCTGATCGAGGGGCACGGTGGGCTGATCGATCGGCTGGATTCGGTCGTGTTTTCCGCGCCGATATTCTTCCACGTCGTTCGTTATTGGTGGTCTGTGACATGAGAGGTGGCTTTGCGCGTGTCGCGAACAGTGCAGTCACACACACTGCTTTTGCGTTCTGCGCAATGGGGAGCTGGGCTCTCTTTGCTAATCGAGCCCATCCGTTTCCCAAGGCCGTTACCGCAGCCGTGATCCAGGGTGTCATCTCGGCGTGTCTGACACTTTTCCTCAAGACGGTTGTTGAAAGACTTTCCCGATCGTTCCGAGGGCTGACCGCGCTATGGGCGCCGCCGTTGATCGCCTGCCTCGGGTCGAGCGCGATCCTCGCCACGATACATCTTCTGATCGGGACGCCTGAGGTCTTGAAGACCATTGCCGTACCCTTGCTCGTCTCGACATCATACGCGACGATCTACAACTACGCGCTTTATCGGAAAAGAGGGCTCGCATGACGGAGACTGGCGATCGGCGACCTTTGGCCAGCCGTGACACGCGCTGGGCGCAGCGCATTGCGCAATGGCTGGCGAAACGATCGATAACACCGAATCAAATTTCCCAGGCAAGCATGCTGGCCGCCGCCCTAGCGGGCGGCGCGTTTGCGCTATCCGGAGTCAGCGACGGCGCTCAGCGCACTGTCCTGCTTCTTGTGGCTGCAGGCTTTTGCCAGGTGCGACTGCTCTGCAACCTCTTTGACGGGATGGTTGCGGTGGAGGGCGGGAAAGGTGCGGCGGACGGGCCGTTCTGGAATGAATTCCCGGATCGCGTCGCGGATATCCTGATCCTTGTCGGCGCGGGGGCAGCGATCGGATCAATTGGTCTTGGCTGGGCGGCTGCCGCCTTTGCAGTGCTCACCGCTTATGTGCGGGAGCTCGGGCGAGCGACTGGGCAGCCGAGTGATTTTTCCGGCCCGATGGCGAAGCAACACCGCATGGCGGTCGTCACCGCCGGTGCCGTCATTTCGATCTTCGAACCACTGTGGGGCGGTAGCGGTCTCGTGTTGTCTGTAGTGCTTTGGATTGTCGCGTTGGGAGCCGGCCTGACCGCGCTTCGCCGAGGCCGAAATCTGGTGCGCGGCCTGAAAGCCAAGGGCTCAGCGGCCTAGTATAAGTTTAGGCAAGCGTACCGGATTGGCGGAAAGTGTGCTTGCGGAAAGATAGGGTGCCAATAAAAGAGCTGCGTTGCTTCTCTTTTTCCCCGAAGCAGCCTTGGACTAGCCTCGCTTCGGCGAGGCATTTTTCCGACATGCCCCTTTGAATTTCTATCGGTATGCTCTCTCGGAGAGGGCGGTTAGTCGCGCCTTGACCAATAATTCATGGAGAATGCGCCGCCGCATCGGATTTTCGAGCCTGATTGCCTTTGCCCCAAGAAACTCGATTTCGATCTGCTCGAAAACGGCGAGGTCCGCCGCGGTCTCGATGGCGTGGGAATAGAGGTCGTGGAAAGGCGTGCGGCATATATAGGTCTTGTATTTCGTTATGCAGAACGGTGAAAAAGCGCCCTCCTGCCGGCGCAGGAAGTCCGCGACACCGACAGTCACTTCCGGCCACGTGGGATTGAACGTATCGTCGAACGCGATGATGCCGTGGTCGGCAAGGCAACCAGCGGCCAGCTTGCTGTCGGAAGCGACGTGGTGAAGCAGATGCCCGCCGTCGACGCTGAAAAAACGTACCGCACCCGCTTTCTTCGAGATATCGCCAACTGTGAGAACGGTACTGTCGCTTTGAATGACGGTGTCTTCGTTCACTGTCAGGCCGAGGCGTCGCCCGTTCTCAAGAAAGTCCGCGTATTGTCCCTCGGCAACATCGAAAGAATCGATCGCAACGATCTTCTCGTCGTTTCCGCAGATATAGCGAAGCAAAAAATAGGATCGTCCGTAGTAAACGCCGATCTCGGCGACGGCGCCCGCGAGATTTTCGGCGGCTTGGCAGCGCAAAAGCGAGAGAAAGACCAGCGCGTCCGGCGGATCGATGTAGCCGTTAACAGACTGCAGTGTGTGGAAGATGAATCTTCTGGCCTCTCGATCCATGCTGAGTACCTGCGGTAGTTGAAATCGACTTACGTCAACTATGCTTCATTTCAGAAGTGTCAAATTCGAATATATCTTCAACTATAGATTGATTTATATCGCTGATATCGATCATCTTATTTTGCGGAGGTCGTGGAAGCTCGGATAAATGCTTCAGCAGCTTTCGTTTGCCAGGCTGTGGGACTTCGGAAAAGGGCAACGGAAGACTTTGCTAACCTCGCCAACCGCAAGATATTGCGCGCATCCGAAATGGTGTTTTTTTTCTTTTTCTCGCCATCTCCTTCGCCTAAATCTCCTCTGTCCGTCGTAACAACAGAAGGTGGTGCATGGCAGGTGAAACTGTTTTGGTCGTCGGGGGGGCTGGTTATATCGGCTCTCACACGTGTCTGGACCTCGCCAACAAGGGCTTCGTACCCGTCGTATTCGACAATTTCTCGAATGGGCACCGCGAGTTCGTAAAATGGGGGCCTGTCGAAGAGGGCGATATTCGCGACAGGGCGCGGCTTGACGAGGTTCTCGCAAAGCACAAACCGGCAGCCATTCTGCATTTCGCAGCACTCATCGAAGTCGGCGAATCGGTCAAGGATCCGGTCGCATTCTACGAGAACAACGTCGTCGGAACGCTAACCCTGCTTGCGGCCGCGCAGAGTGCCGGCATCAAGGCTTTCGTTTTCTCTTCGACTTGCGCCACTTACGGCCTGCCGCAGACAGTGCCCCTGGATGAGGGCCACCAGCAGGTTCCGATCAATCCGTACGGCCGCACGAAGCATATCGTCGAACAGGCTCTGTCCGATTATGCCCAGTACACCGGCTTCCGATCGGTGATCCTGCGATACTTCAATGCAGCTGGTGCGGACTTCGAGGGGCGCATCGGCGAATGGCATCAGCCGGAGACCCACGCGATACCTTTGGCAATCGATGCTGCGCTGGGGCGTCGCCAGGGCTTCAAGGTTTTCGGCAGCGATTACGACACGCGTGACGGAACCTGTGTGCGCGATTACATTCATGTGCTCGACCTCGCCGACGCGCATGTGCGTGCCGTGGAGTATCTCTTGAGGGGTGGCGAATCCATCGCACTCAATCTCGGAACAGGCACGGGCACGACGGTAAAGGAATTGTTGTCGGCTATCGAAGAGGTGTCGCGGCGTCCGTTTCCCGTGGAATATGTCGGTCGTCGCGAAGGGGATTCGACCACTCTCGTTGCGAACAACGACAAGGCGCGCGAAATCCTGGGCTGGGTACCGAAGCACGATCTTTCCCAGATCATTCGCTCCGCCTGGAACTGGCATTCGAAGTCGAACCATCACTGAGCGCGGCACGCCATGAGCAACAGGCCCAATGTTCTTCTGATCACGGCCGACCAGTGGCGTGGCGATTGCCTTTCCGCGGTTGGGCATCCTTGCGTGAAGACGCCGAATGTGGATGCCCTTGCCGCCGAAGGCACGTTGTTCGCGCGCCATTATGCCGGTGCAGCCCCCTGCTCGCCGGCGCGTGCGACGCTCTATACCGGGCTCTACCAGATGAATCATCGCGTCTGCCGCAATGGTTCGCCTCTCGATGCCCGGTTTGACAATCTGGCGCTGGCGGCCCGGCGGGCCGGATATGAGCCGACGCTGTTCGGATACACCGATACGGCGCCGGATCCCCGGGAGCTCGCTTCTGGGGATCCGCATCTGACGACTTACGAAGGTCTTCTCCCGGGTTTCACTGCACGGCAGTTCCTGCCCGAACATGAAAAACAGTGGCTCTCCTGGCTGCGCGAACGCGGCCATGCCGATGCCCTCGATCGGAGCGTCCACATTCCCGTCGACGCCCGCCCGGGGCAGATATCGAATGCGCCGACTGCCTATTCGAAAGACGAGACGCAGACGGCATTCCTTGCCGGCGAGTTCATTCGCTGGATGGGTGAGCAGGATCGGCCGTGGTTCGCGCATGTTTCCTTTCTGCGTCCTCATCCGCCTTTTTCGGTGCCGGCGCCCTATAACGACATGTACGCACCGGAGGATGGGCCGCGCTTTGCCAGGGCGGTCGATCGCGAGACGGAGGGCCGGCAGCACCCTTATCTGGCCTACGCGATGCCACGGATGGAGCAAGGCAGCTTCGTCCATGGCGCTTCAGGCTCGATCAGCGACTGGAATGCGAACCAGTTCGAAGCCATCCGCGCGATCTACTATGGCATGATCGGCGAAGTAGATGCGCAGCTTGGCCGAATCTGGAAGGCTCTCAAGCAGTCCGGGGCATGGGACAATACGCTTGTCATTTTAACGTCCGATCACGCGGAGATGGCGGGCGATCACTGGGCGCTAGGCAAAGGCGGCTACTTTGACGGCAGCTACCACATCCCGCTTGTTATTCGTGACCCCCAGATGAAGGCGGTCGGAACGCCCGTTCAGGCATTCACAAGTGCGGCCGATATCTTTCCGACGCTCTGTGAACGTTTGGGTCTTAGGTCCGGCAATTGGCTCGATGGCCAATCGCTCATGCCATTCGTTTCAAATGGTGCGAACTCATCCTGGCGCGATGCGGCTTTCTGGGAGTTCGATTTCCGCGACGTCGTTCATCGGACTGCGGAAGACCACTTCGGTCTTCGTTCAAATGAATGCAACCTTGCTGTCATCAGGGACGCGCAGTTCAAGTTCGTTCATTTCGCCGCTTTGCCTCCGCTGCTCTTTGACCTCGAGAAGGATCCGATGGAGCTCAGCAACGTCGCTGAAGAGGCCGCTTATGCGCCGGTGCGTCTGGCATATGCGGAGAAGCTGCTTTCCCTGCGAGCCCGCCATCTGGACCAGACGCTCGCTTATACCGAACTAACGGAAGCAGGGCCGGTTACCGTCCGGCCCTGAAAAGGTTCAAGAGAAGCGGCCGAGGTAGTCCATCTTTCCGACCGCAACGCCCTGATTTCGCAGAATGGCGTGTGCCATCGAAATGTGAAAATAGAAGTTGGGCAAGGCGAAGGTTGCAAGGTATTCGTCGCCACGGAAGGTGAACTTGTTGCCTCCAGGCGCGATCGTGACCTCGTTGGTTTCGGTACCGTCGAGCGCATTTGGCGCAATCGTTGCGAGGTACGAGTTGGTCTTCGCGAGACGCTCGCGCAGGTCGCCGATCGTCGTCTCGTTATCTTCGAATGTCGGGGCGTCGGTCGCCGTCAGGCGCGCAATCGCGAGCTTGGCGCTGTCGGTTGCACGCTGGAATTGGCCGGAAAACGGCAGCATGTCTGGCGCGAGACGCGCCGCTACCAACTCGGAAGATGCGATGCCTTTTTCGGCGGCATGGCTTTCCGCCTTGTCTAGATAAGTCCCTAGAGTGATCAGGCCTCGTTGGAACAAGGGGACCGTGAGGCGATACATCGAAATAGGCATTGATGTCTCCATAAGAGATGCGGGGGCTGTTGCGGCAGCAGATATAGGGTGGGCGGTCCTTGTTTTAACGAGGCGCGGCGGCCCGCAATGAGTTATTTTTCTTCGCCCGTCCCTGCGGCATTTCACCAGCCTTTACGTCCGCCCGACGGAGGCGGTGGTCGCGTACTTGGCCGCGCTATCACGCTGAAAAAATTTCTCAAAAAAGGGGTGGCGTATTTTGCCAGCTTTTCTATTCTGCCGGCTTCGCATCGCCCTCCCGGGCACACAGGAACAGCAATGCAATTCGTATTCGACGGTCACAACGACGTTCTTCTTCGGCTCTGGACGCATGAACGGGAAGGGGGCGATCCCGTCGCCGAATTTTCCAACGGCACTGATACCGGGCACATCGACGGCCCACGGGCGAAGAAGGGCGGACTGGCCGGCGGTTTGTGCGCGATCTACGTGCCTTCGGGCGATCTGGTCTTTGCCGATCCCGACAAGAACGGTCACTATGTGACTCCGCTTGCAGCGCCCTTGGAGCCGCTGTCCTCGTTGAAGATTGCCACTGAAATGGCAGCGATCGCGCTTCGGCTCGATCGGGCCGGTGCATGGCGGTTGTGCCGCACCGTCAAGGAAATCCGCCAGGCGATGTCAGAGCAAGTCTTTGCCGCGGTAATGCACATGGAAGGCTGCGAGGCGATCGGCTCCGATCTTGCCGCGCTCGAGGTCTTCTACGCCGCCGGACTGAGGTCGCTTGGACCGGTCTGGAGCCGGCATAACATTTTCGGACATGGCGTACCGTTCGCGTTTCCGATGTCGCCGGATACCGCGCCCGGCCTGACGGATGTCGGCTTCGCGCTGGTGCGCGAGTGCAACCGTCTCGGCATCATGATCGATCTAGCGCACATCACGGAAAAGGGTTTCTGGGATGTGGCCAAGACCACGGACCAGCCGTTGGTGGCAAGCCATTCCAACGCTCATGCGCTGACACCGGTCGCGCGCAATCTGACGGACAAGCAGCTTGAAGCGATCAGAGAAAGCAAGGGCCTTGTTGGCATAAACTACGCGACCGCCATGCTTCGCAAGGATGGTCGATCTGACGGCGACACGCCGCTCAGCGATATGATCCGCCATATCGACTATCTGGTGGAGCGTGTCGGTATCGATTGCGTCGCTCTCGGTTCTGATTTCGATGGCGCGACAATTCCGGATGAAATCGGCGATGCCGCCGGCAATCAGAACCTGATTGCCGCTTTGAAGCGCGCTGGATATGCTGGTGAGGATCTTGATAAATTGGCCGGCGGGAACTGGCTGAGAATCCTGGGTTCGGCGTGGGGAGAATAGGGCGTCGAAGCCAAAAATTATTTGTAATCAATTAGAGAAACAGGGGAACAAAACCATGATCATGACCAAATTTAACCGCAACTTCCGTGCGCTTTCCGCAGGCGCGGCCCTCTCCCTCCTGATGATCGCCGCTCCGGCAGCCTTCGCCGAAACGCCGAAGGACACGCTCGTCGAGGGCTTCGCGATCGACGATATCATCACCATGGATCCGGGCGAAGCTTTCGAGCTTTCGACGGCAGAAGTGACCAGCAACACCTACAGCCTGCTGGTGCGCCTCGACATGGCCGACACCTCCAAGGTTAAGGGTGACCTGGCTGATAGCTGGACCGTGTCGGATGATGGTCTCACCTACACCTTCAAGCTGAAGTCCGGTCTCAAATTTGCATCGGGCAACCCCATCACCGCAGAAGATGTTGCGTGGTCCTTCGAGCGCGCTGTCAAGCTCGACAAGAGCCCGGCCTTCATTATCACCCAGTTCGGCATCAATGGCGATAACGTCACCGAGAAGGCCAAGGCGACCGACGAGAGCACCTTCACGTTTACCGTCGACAAGGCTTATGCGCCAAGCTTCGTGCTGAACTGCCTGACGGCAACTGTTGCCTCTGTCGTCGACAAGAAGCTGGTTCTCGATCACGTCAAGCCGGTCACCCCTTCGGCCGACTACAAGTATGACAACGACTTCGGCAATGAGTGGCTGAAGACGGGTTACGCCGGCTCCGGCGCCTTCAAGCTGCGCGAATGGCGCGCGAACGAAGTCGTCGTTCTCGAGCGTAACGACAACTATTATGGCGACAAGGCCAAGCTGAACCGCGTCATCTACCGCTTCATGAAGGAAAGCTCGGCTCAGCGCCTGGCGCTTGAGGCAGGCGATATCGACATCGCCCGCAACCTCGAGCCCGGCGATCTCGATGCTGTTGCCAAGAACGCTGACCTCGCCGCCGAAAGCGCACCGAAGGGCACCGTCTACTTCATCAGCCTGAACTCCAAGAACGAAAACCTGAAGAAGCCGGAAGTCCAGGAAGCCTTCAAGTACCTCGTGGACTACGACGCCATCGGCTCAACGCTCATCAAGGGCATCGGCGAGATCCATCAGACCTTCCTGCCGAAGGGCCAGCTCGGCGCGCTCGACGAGAACCCCTACAAGCTCGATGTCGCCAAGGCCAAGGAACTGCTGGCAAAGGCAGGTCTCAAGGATGGCTTCTCGGTCACAATCGACGTCCGCAATACGCAGCCTGTCACCGGTATTGCCGAATCCATTCAGCAGTCGGTTGCACAGGCCGGCATCAAGATGGAAATCATCCCCGGCGATGGCAAGCAGACGCTGACCAAGTTCCGTGCCCGCACGCACGACATCTACATTGGCCAGTGGGGTTCGGACTATTTCGACCCGAACTCCAACGCTGATACGTTCACGTCCAACCCAGATAACTCGGACGCCGGCACCGTCAAGACGCTCGCTTGGCGTAACACCTGGGAATCGCCGGAGCTCGACAAGGAAGCCAAGGCCGCTCTGCTCGAGCGCGACAACGCCAAGCGCGCTGCGATGTATCAGGATATCCAGAAGAAGTATCTGGCCAACAGCCCCTTCGTCTTCATCTTCCAGCAGACAGAAGTCGCTGGCTACCGCAAGGGCCTGACGAACTTCAAGCTCGGACCGAGCTTCGACACCAACTACGTCGGCCCGATTGGCAAGGAATGATCAGGCGGGGCTGATCCATTGAGCATAGTCGAACCAACGACGGAAGCACGGCCGAGACCCGGCCGTGCTCTTCCCATTGCAAAGGCTGTCGGGCGCTTTCTCATCGCTGCCGTCACCACCTATCTCGGCCTTCTCGCCGTTACCTTCTTCATCGGTCGTGTCGTGCCGATCGATCCGGTCTTGGCCATTCTCGGTGACCGCGCCCCGGCCCACGTGGTTGAGCGCGTGCGGCGCGAAATGGGCTTCGACCTGCCGCTCTACCAGCAGTTCTACATCTACCTCAAAGGCATTCTCGCCGGCGATTTCGGCACATCCGTGCTGACCACCAACCCTGTTATGGTCGACATCAAGCGCGTCTTCCCGGCGACGATCGAACTCGCGACACTCGGCACCATCATCGGCTCGGTGATCGGCGTTCCGCTCGGCGTGCTTGCCGCCGTCAAGCGTGGCAGCTTTGCCGACCAGATCGTCCGCGTCATCGGCCTGATCGGCTACTCCGTGCCGATCTTCTGGCTGTCGCTGATCTCTCTGGTAATCTTCTATGCCAAGCTTCGCTGGGTGGCTTTTCCTGGCCGCATCGACATCGTTTTCGAGTATACGTTTACGCCGGTGACCGGTTTCTATCTGCTCGACAGCGCCATGCAGGGCCAGTGGGACGTCTTCTACGACGTCTTCCGCCACATCATCCTGCCGGCCTCGCTGCTTGGCTACTTCTCGCTCGCCTATATCAGCCGCATGACCCGCAGCTTCATGTTGAACGAACTCAGCCAGGAATATGTCGTGGCAGCACGCGCCAAGGGCCTTTCCGAAACCCGTGTCATATGGGGCCACGCGCTGCGCAACGCCGCTGTGCCGCTCGTTACGGTTATAGCCCTCTCCTATGCAGGACTTCTGGAAGGCTCCGTGTTGACCGAGACGGTATTCTCCTGGCCCGGGATTGGCCTCTACATCACCAATTCCCTGCAGAACGCCGACATGAACGCCGTCCTCGGCGGAACGATCGTCATCGGCACCGTCTTTATCGGAATCAACCTCGTATCTGATCTTCTCTACCGCACTCTTGATCCCAGGACGCGCAGCCGATGACCGCTCCCGCTCAGCAACCTGTACGCATGAGCCGCCGCGATTGGCTGCTGTCCGATCGGCCGCAGTCCCGGAGACAGGCCCGCCTGGGTCGTGCTTATGTGACGTGGCGGCAATTCACCGCAAACCGCCTGGCAGTTGTTGGCCTGGTGATCATTATCGCGCTGCTTCTGATCGCCGCGTTTGCCGATCTGCTTGCAACCCACTCCCCTGTTGTCGGGGATCTCAAGAATGCCCGGCTGCTGCCGCCCGGCACCGAAGGCTACATCCTCGGCACTGACGATCAGGGTCGCGATATCTTCTCGCGCCTGATCTACGGTTCGCGCCTGACGCTTCTCGTCGTTGTCCTGGTCGCGATCATCTCCGCGCCGATCGGACTGATTATCGGCACGGTCTCCGGCTACGCCGGTGGCTGGGTCGATGCTGTCCTTATGCGCATTACCGATATCTTCCTGGCATTCCCGAAGCTCGTTCTGGCCCTTGCCTTCGTTGCCGCGCTCGGCCCTGGCATCCAGAATGCGATCATCGCTATCGCCATCACCTCCTGGCCGCCCTATGCGCGTATCGCTCGCGCGGAAACGCTGACGGTTCGCCGGTCGGACTTTATCGCGGCGGTTCGGTTGATGGGCGCCTCGCCGCTTCGGATCATCGTGCGTCACGTGATGCCGCTCTGCATCTCATCTCTGATCGTGCGTGTCACGCTCGACATGGCCGGGATCATCCTAACTGCCGCGGGTCTTGGGTTCCTTGGCCTCGGGGCGCAGCCTCCGCTGCCTGAATGGGGCGCGATGATTGCTTCGGGACGGCGCTTCATTCTCGATCAATGGTGGGTCGCTGCCATGCCCGGCATCGCGATCCTGGTGGTCAGCCTCGGGTTCAACCTGCTCGGCGATGGACTTCGGGATGCACTCGACCCCAAGGAAAGCGGACAATGACCCCTCTCCTCGCCGTAAACAATCTGAAAGTCAGCTACCCCACGCGGACGGGTGTCGTGGAAGCGGTTCGTGGCGTCTCCTTCTCGTTGCAGAAGGAGCGCCTCGCGATCGTCGGAGAATCCGGTTCCGGAAAATCGCAGACAGGTCGCGCGATCATGGGGCTCACGCCTAAGCATGGGGTCGTGACCGCCGACACTCTGGATTTCAATGGTATCGATCTCCTGAAGGCATCCGACAAGGAACGGCGGCAGTTGCGCGGCAAGCGCATCGCTATGGTGCTTCAGGACCCCAAATATTCTCTCGATCCCGTCATGACGATCGGCCGGCAGATCTGCGAGACGCTGCGGACCCATGAGAGCATCAGCCGGAGCGAGGCTCGCGATCGCGCGTTGGCTATGCTTGAAGCGGTGCAGATCCGCGATCCCAAGCGCGTTTTCGATCTTCATCCGCACGAGGTTTCGGGCGGCATGGGTCAGCGCGCGATGATCGCCATGATGCTGATCGCGGGTCCCGAATTGCTAATCGCTGACGAACCGACCTCGGCGCTCGACGTCACGGTGCAGCTCGACGTGCTGCGGATCATGGATCGCCTGGTTTCCGAGCGTGGAATGGGGCTGATTTTCGTCTCGCACGATCTCCGCCTTGTCTCATCATTCTGTGATCGCGTCCTCGTCATGTATGCTGGCAAGGTCGTCGAAGAACTGAAGGCTTCCGAACTGAAAAACGCACAGCATCCCTATACGCGCGGCCTTTTGAACTGCATGCCGCAGATCGGTGAAAGCCGGCATCCGCTGCCGGTCCTCGATCGCAAGCCGGAGTGGGCGGCATGAGTGCGGCTCTCGCGGTTGACGGGCTGAGCGTCGTCTATGATCACTTTCATGCCCTCAAGACTGTGGGCGTCGAGATCGGGGCAGGCGAGTCCTTCGGGCTGGTCGGAGAATCCGGGTCCGGAAAATCCACATTGCTGCGCGCCGTTGCAGGGCTTGCACCGGTAACATCGGGCGAGATTCGCATTCACGGAGAGCCCCTTGCTGGTTCCCGGCGAAGCAAGGCCTTCTACAGGCAAGTGCAGATGGTATTTCAGGATCCCTATGGATCGCTGCACCCCCGGCAAACGATTGACCGCCTGCTGCTTGAGCCTCTGGCGATCCACGGAATAAGCGACAGCGACCGGCGCATTGCGCGCGCGCTGGACGAAGTCGGTCTCGGCAATGGGTTCCGCTTCCGCTACCCGCATCAGCTGTCTGGCGGCCAGCGGCAGCGCGTGGCGATCGCACGCGCGTTGATCGTGGAACCGTCCATTCTTCTGCTCGATGAGCCCACTTCAGCGCTTGATGCGTCGGTACAGGCCGAGGTGCTCAACCTTTTGGAACAAGTGAGGCGCGACCGTCAGCTGACCTTCGTGATGGTGAGCCATGACCTCGGTGTCATCACCCATATGTGCGACCGACTTGCCGTCATGAGAAACGGCGCCGTGGTCGAGAGGTTAACAGCGACCGAACTTGCAAGCGGCAGCGTTCACGAGGACTACACGCGAAATTTGATGATCGCGAGCAAGGGTTTCGTCAGGGCGTAACTGCATTTCCTGAATGGATTTAATAACTTGCCGCCTTTTGGTTTCGCCGCTTTATGATCGATCAAAACACGACCATTCGACTAGACTATTGACAGCTGCCTTACTTCTGTCATGATCCCGTTAACGCTCGTTAATTTTCGTGATCATGGAGATGAGGCATGTTTTTTCTCGGCGGCATGACCATGGGTTATCTCGCGCCACCCGCAAAAGCGGATAGCGCTGCTGCATCGGTTTCCGTTCCCGCCGAGAAAGATCGGCGCAAGATCGACGTGTCGAACGCATCGCAACAACCGAACGCCGTCGAGCGCTCGCTGATCTGGGCGTGGCGTACCGTCTGCTAAAATCGGAAAACGGAATTTCCCCCAGACGGGATTCGAAGCAAAATTATCTCTACCAACCAGATAGAGAATATAAGAAAATAACGGCAAGTTAATACTTGCAACGAAGCGGAGGCGGCACATGGCAGATCTGGGTATCGCGCATACTCATGCACACCATCACGGGTCCGTACGTAATCGGAAGCGGGCAACCCAAGGCAAACTGCAGTTCATCCTGCATGCGGGACTGATCGCGGCGGCCTTCGTTTTTGTAACGTTACTGGTTTTCGGCCTCATCGGCTGAGGTCGCGCGTTCTGGGCACGCCTGCTCCTTCACGAGATCTCGCCAGCATCCCTCCGGGTGAATTGAATTAACAGCGATCTAGTAGCTCACGCAGACGTCGTCTTGAGCGTCATCAACGGCGGGCGCTGGCACCGAATCGTTCAACTTATCCAAGTCGCAGCCGAATTGTCAGTTTCGAGCTTTGGGTTAAGCGACCTGTTGCGCGGCTTCAATCCGCGCGCTTGAGCTTGGCATTGCCAGAAGCATTTAAAATCTCAAGGCTGATCACGGAAAACTGTGCCGACCAAGAAAGTGGCGGAGAGGGTGGGATTTGAACCCACGGTACCCTTGCAGGCACGCCGCATTTCGAGTGCGGTACATTCAACCACTCTGCCACCTCTCCGCGGTCTGGTTGACGCCGTTAGGCGCGGGCTGTCTCATAGCGAGAGTTTCGCGGGCTGGCAAGTCGAAATCTCAGACTTTTCATCCTTTTGCCTTGACAGTCCCCGGGGCCTCGCGTATCTGCGCTGCGCAATAGGTGTGGAAAAGTCCGTGCCTTGCCATCCTCGCGCTCGCGCGGAGATTTCACCGGCAGTCAGAATTCAAGGCGAAATCCTCTGAAATCCCTGCTTAACATCGACTGATAAAAAGACGGCCGCCCGTTTTTCGGGAATGAGCCGGAACGAACATGAAAGGATAAAAAATGTTCGCAGTCATCAAGACCGGCGGTAAGCAGTACCGTGTGGCAGCAAACGACGTGCTGACCATCGAGAAGCTTGAAGCAACCGCTGGCGACTCCATCGAATTCACCGAAGTCCTCGTTGTCGGCGAAGGCGCCGATGCTGCGATCGGTGCTCCCTTTGTCAAGGGCGCTTCCGTCAAGGCTGAAGTTGTTGAACAGACCCGCGGCAAGAAGGTCATCGCCTTCAAGAAGCGTCGTCGTCAGAACTCCAAGCGTTCGCGCGGCCATCGTCAGCACCACACCGTTGTCCGTATCACGGACATCGTGGCTGCCAAGTAATCGATCACGGGATCCAGGTTTAAAGGAGAACTCCAATGGCACACAAAAAAGCTGGCGGTTCATCGCGCAACGGTCGTGATTCCGAATCCAAGCGCCTTGGCGTGAAGAAGTTCGGCGGCGAAACCGTCATCGCAGGCAACATCATTCTGCGTCAGCGCGGCACGCAGTGGCATCCGGGCGCCAACGTTGGCCTCGGTAAGGACCACACCATTTTTGCGCTTACGGCCGGCAATGTGAACTACCGTACGAAGGCCAATGGCCGCGTGTACGTGTCTGTAATGCCGAAAGCGGAAGCAGCGGAATAAGCCGGTAGCGCTCTAAAACAGCCGGCGTCTCATCGACCCGGCTGAGCGTATCAGGTTCAGTCCAGAAAACAGGGGAGATGGGGCGCCATCTCCCCTTTTTTCTTGTCCAACGAAGGAGGACTGAACATGCAAGGCGAAATGTTGAGGGAGGACCAATCACGGTCTCTCCGGGAAGACCAGCGGTCTCCCAAGGAACGGCTGCGGCCTGAGCGGTTAAGGACCGATTGCCCTGTCTTGTTGTCGGAAAGGCTCGTCATGCGTGCCCCCCACGAAGAAGACATCGACGCCCTTGCCCATCTTGCCAACAACGCCAAAGTCGCCACCATGGTGTCGCGTATGCCGCACCCGTATACGGCCAATGATGCCGCCGACTTCGTGCGACGCACGAAAAACGGCGAGATTGGCAAGTGCGTCTATGCGATCACCAAAGCCGAAAACGGTGCCTTCATCGGGTGCTGCGGAGTTGAACCGCATCTCGACGGGCGGACCGTCGAGATCGGTTACTGGCTGGGAGAACCCTACTGGAATCAGGGCTTTATGACCGAGGCGTGCCACGCCCTAGTCGATATGGTCTTTCGCACGCGTGAAGATGTCGATCAGATCGATGCCCGTTGCCGGGTGATGAACGTCGCGTCGCGGCGGGTCATCCAGAAGTGCGGTTTTCAGTTCCAGGGATCGGGCCTTGCGGCGTCTCTGGCGCTCGGCAGCAACGTGCCGGTCGAGTGGTACAGGCTTGACCGCAAGACCTGGATGTCACTCAGAAGCTGGGGGAGCGTCTTATGAACGCGATCAGTCTTCAAAGACCCAGGAGCCAGTTGATGACGCCTGGCCCGCTGCCTGTCATCACTACCGACCGGCTGGTTCTCCGGCCGCACCGGCTGAGCGATGCCGATGCGATCGCGGATACGTTGTCTGACTTCGCCGTCACGCGAATGCTTGCGCGTGTTCCTGCTCCCTACGACAGGCAGGATGCGCTCGACTGGCTGGTGCCGGTGACGGCTGGCGGCATGCCCGACTGGCAGTTTGCGATCACGACCGGCGACGATGCGCATATCGGTGTCGTTGCGATTGAGTTGCGCCATGGTCTCTGGCACCTCGGTTACTGGCTGAACCGCTTCTACTGGCGGCGCGGCTACATGAGCGAAGCGGTATCGGCTGTATTGGAGCGTTTTTCGCGTCGTATGCCCGATACCGCGGTTCATTCCGGTGTGTTTGCGGACAATCCGGCCTCGCTGAAGCTGCAGGAAAAGCTCGGCTTCCGCATGACGGGTTGCAGCGAAATCTACAGCTTCGCACGCAACACCATGGTCACGCATGTCGAGACGATGCTGAAGCCTGGCGCGTTGCAACAGGCCCAGATCGCCTGAACAAACAAGAGGCGCCCCGATACATCGGGGCGCTTCGCATTTAACTGCCGGTCTCGACCCAGATGGGGAAGTGGTCGGAGCCGACCGAAGCTGTATCGATCTTCGCGGATTTCAGACGATCTGCCAGGCCGCAGCTGACGAAGATGTAATCGAGATGCATGCGTTTGCCATGATCCTTGGGATCCATCCAGCTATAGCTGCCGGGCGGGTAGGCCTCCAGCGCCGCGAGCGCGTCGATAGGCGTGCCAATGCGCGGAACGCGGCCGTAATAGCCGTCCTTGGCACCGGCAAGAGCGCAGTATTCGGGCGATTCCGGCGTCATGTTGAAATCGCCCATGATCACGTAGTCGTCAGGCAACGGCGGATCATTGACGTCGAATTCGGTCGCGCCGGTGACGGATCCACCTTCGGAAACGAAGGCGTTGATGCGCTCGTTCAGGTGAACGAGTTGCCGGCTGCGCTCGTCGATCGAGACGTGGTCGAGATGCACAGAATAGACGCGCAGCGCACCATCAGGCGTCTCGATAACGGCTTCGGTTGCGCCGCGCTGGAGATTGACCTTGGAGATCGTCCGGCTGCGCGGCAGAAGCAACGTCCGGGTCGAGAGGATCTGCCAGCGCGAAAGCACCATGTTGCCGAACTGAAAACGCGTTCCGCGTGGCGGCCAGCCGCCGGAGCCCTCTTCGATGTGCAGGTCGCAAGCCGGTCCGTAGACCCAGAAATAACTCGGAAAAAGGGCGGCCAGGTCCGCGACCATGTCGGCATAATCGTTCCTGACGAAGCCGCGGGTCACTTCCTGGAGCGCGATGATGTCGGCGCCCTCGAGGCTCGCGGCGATTCGGTCGAGGTTGTAGATGCCATCAAGACCGAAGCCGTACTGTATGTTATAGCTCGCAAACTTCACGATAATCCTTTGACCTCCGATTGAACCGCCTATATCGAAAGCGGCAAGAGGGGCGATGAACAGCCACCGACGATGGAAGTAAAATGAAATTTCTCGACGAAGCAAAGGTCTATATCAAGTCCGGAGACGGCGGCGCGGGCAGCGTCTCGTTCCGACGCGAGAAGTTCATCGAATTCGGCGGGCCTGACGGCGGCGACGGCGGACGCGGTGGTGACGTCTGGGTCGAGGCGGTCAACGGCCTCAACACGCTGATCGACTTCCGCTACCAGCAGCACTTCAAGGCGCAGATCGGCACGCATGGTATGGGCCGAAACCGGACCGGCGCCAACGGCGGCGATGTCACGCTCAAGGTTCCGGTTGGAACGCAGGTTTTTGAAGAGGACAAGGAAACGCTGATCTGCGACCTGACCAGCGAGGGACAACGATTCCGTATCGCGGCCGGTGGCAACGGTGGTTTTGGCAATGCCCATTTCAAGTCGTCGGTGAATCAGTCGCCAGATTGGGCAAATCCCGGCCTGCCTGGCGAAGAAAAGACCGTCTGGCTGCATTTGAAGCTGATTGCCGATGCCGGCCTCGTCGGTCTGCCGAACGCCGGCAAGTCGACCTTTCTTGCGGCCGTGACGCGCGCTCGACCGAAGATCGCCAATTATCCCTTCACGACGCTTCATCCCAATCTCGGCGTAGCGACGATCGATGGGCAGGAATTCATTCTCGCTGATATTCCCGGGTTGATCGAAGGTGCGCATGAAGGCGTGGGCATTGGCGATCGCTTCCTCGGACACGTCGAGCGCACGCGCGTGTTGCTGCACCTCGTGTCTGCCCAGGAGGAAAAGGTCGGCAAGGCTTATACGACGGTCAAGACTGAGCTCGAAGCTTACGGCAATGATCTCGGCGAGAAGCTTGAGATCGTCGCTCTCTCCCAGATTGACGTGATTGACGAAGCAACGTTGAAGAAGAAGACCAAGGAGCTCGCCAAGGCCTGCGGCAAGACTCCTTTCCAGATTTCTGCCGCAACCGGGCAGGGCATGACAGACGTGTTGCGTGCCGTGCGGGATATCATTGTCGAGGCGAATGCGGGCGCGGAAGAGAAGCCGGCCAAGGCGATTAAGCTTCGCCATCGCGACATGGTCTCCGAGGATGAAGGCGAGGCAGATGACGACGCGTAAGCCGCTCGAGCGCTATCGCCGTATCGTCATCAAGATCGGCTCGGCGCTGCTGGTCGATCGTAAGACTGGCTTGAAGAAGGCGTGGCTCGATGCGATGTGCCGCGATATTGCGGCGCTGAAGTCGAAGGGCGTGGATGTCCTCGTCGTATCCTCGGGTGCGATCGCGCTCGGTCGATCGGTTCTCGATCTTCCCTCAGGCGCGCTGAAGCTCGAGGAGAGCCAAGCCGCAGCAGCAGTCGGCCAGATTGCACTCGCCCGCGCCTGGTCCGAAAGCCTGTCGCACGACGAGATCGTTGCCGGCCAGATCCTGCTGACGCTCGGCGATACGGAAGAGCGCCGCCGCTACCTGAATGCGCGCGCCACCATCAATCAACTCCTGAAGATCGGCGCCGTGCCGATCATCAATGAAAACGACACCGTTGCCACCAGCGAAATCCGCTACGGCGACAATGATCGCCTGGCCGCGCGGGTCGCGACGATGACTGGGGCCGATCTGCTGATCCTGCTATCCGACATCGATGGCCTCTACACGGCGCCACCGCACCTCGATCCGCAGGCGGAGTTTCTCGCCACGATCGCCGAGATCACGCCTGAGATCGAGGCCATGGCCGGCGGCGCGGCATCCGAGCTGTCTCGGGGCGGCATGCGGACCAAGATCGATGCCGGCAAGATCGCGACGACGTCCGGCTGTGCGATGATCATTGCATCAGGCAAGACCGATAGCCCGCTTTCGGCGATCGAGAACGGTGCCCGCTCTTCCTGGTTTGCTCCCTCGGGAACCCCTGTCACGGCCCGCAAGACCTGGATTGCCGGTCAGCTGCAGCCGGCCGGAGAGCTGCATGTCGACGAAGGCGCGGTCACCGCGCTCGGCGCCGGCAAGAGCCTGCTGCCTGCTGGTGTGCGCAAGGTCGTCGGGCTTTTCAGCCGTGGCGATACTGTGGCTATTGTCGGTCCGCAGGGACGAGAGATCGCGCGCGGGCTTGCCAGCTACGATGCCGAGGAGGCAAGACAGATTACCGGCCGCAAATCGACTGAGATCGAGGCGATTCTCGGTTATGCCGGGCGCGCGGCCATGATCCATCGCGACGACATGGTGATGACGTCGCAGATCGGTTCGAAATCAGAAAGGCAGAAGAAGGACACAAGCTATGCTTGATACTGTTGCGCAGAGCCCTGACATTGACGCGCTGATGAATGACATCGGCCGCAAAGCCAAGGCTGCCGCGCGACCGTTGGGCTTTGCGTCCACCGAAGCCAAGAACAATGCGCTGAACGCCATGGCGGATGCGATCCTCGCCAGCAAGGATCATATCCTTGCCGAAAATGCCAAGGATCTGAAAGATGTTGCCGGCACAGACATGCTGGCATCCTTTGTCGATCGCTTGACGCTGACCGAAAAGCGCGTTGTGGAGATGGCTGAAGGCATTCGCGCGATTGCTGCTCTCAAGGATCCGGTCGGGGAAGTAATTGCCGCGTGGGATCGGCCGAATGGTTTGAAAATCGAGCGCGTGCGTACGCCGCTCGGCGTGATCGGGGTGATTTTCGAGAGCCGTCCGAATGTGACGGCGGATGCCGGCGCGCTCTGCCTGAAGGCCGGAAACGCGGTCATCCTGCGCTGCGGCTCTGACTCCCGTCGTTCATCACAGGCGATCCATGCCTGCCTCGTCGAGGGCCTGAAGGCTGCCGGGCTGCCTGAGCACGCCATACAGCTTGTTCCGGTGACTGATCGGGCGGCTGTCGGCGCAATGCTGCGCGGACTGGATGGCGCGATCGACGTTATCGTACCGCGCGGCGGCAAGAGCCTTGTTTCTCGCGTTCAGAATGAGGCGAGGGTGCCCGTCTTTGCCCATCTCGAAGGCCTTTGCCATATCTACGTGGACGCCTCAGCCAATCTCGATATGGCCAAGGAGATCATCGTCAACGCGAAAATGCGGCGTACGGGTATCTGCGGCGCGGTGGAAACCATTCTCGTCGACCATGCCGTTGCCGGCACGCATCTTCGCCCGCTGCTGGACGCGCTGGCGGGTGCCGGTTGCGAGATTCGCGGCTCGGCTGCTGTCATCGACGCAATGCCTGGTGCGAAGGTCGCGACCGAGGAAGATTGGTCGACGGAGTACCTGGATGCGATCGTTTCGGTTGCCGTTGTCGATGGCATTTCAGGCGCGGTCGAGCATATCCAGACGTATTCGTCCAATCACACCGAGGCGGTCATTGCCGAGGATCCCAATGTCGTCGAGCGGTTCTTCACCGAGGTCGATTCCGCGATCCTGCTGCACAATGCATCGACGCAGTTTGCCGATGGCGGCGAGTTCGGCATGGGTGCCGAAATCGGCATCGCCACTGGCAAGATGCACGCTCGCGGTCCGGTTGGCGTCGAGCAGCTGACATCCTTCAAGTATCGGGTGCACGGCACCGGACAGACCCGGCCCTGACGTGACAAACGACGAAATAGACCGACATTATCTTCGCATGCCGCATACGGAGCGCGGGATGGTCGTCGGTCTTTTCGGCGGCTCGTTCAATCCGCCGCATGCTGGCCATGCGCTGGTCGCAGAAATCGCTATCAAACGACTCGGTCTCGATCAACTGTGGTGGATGGTTACGCCGGGCAACCCGCTCAAGGATCGCCGAAACCTCTTGCCGCTCGCCGAGCGCATCGCGCTGAGCGAACGCCTTGCCCCTTACCCCTCGATCAAGGTCACCGCGTTTGAGCGGGATTTTGCGACAAGCTTCACGGCAAACACCTTGGCTCGCGTCAAGGCACGCAATCCGCATATTCATTTCATCTGGATCATGGGCGCGGACAGCCTGAAGACCTTCCATCATTGGCAGCGCTGGCGAGATATCGTCAACACGTTCCCGATCGCCGTTATCGATCGCCCGGGCTCTACGCTGTCCTTCCTGTCGTCGAAGATGGCGCGAACATTTGATTTTGCCCGCATCGACGAAGACGATTCACGCGCACTCTGGAAGCGGCAGGCACCGGCCTGGACCTTCATCCATGGTCCGCGCTCCGGCCTCAGCTCTACGGAAATCCGTGCGAATGGGAATGGCGCGCGCTAAGCCGCCAATGGTCCTGAAGTAAAAAGCCCGACGGGGGAGGATCCGTCGGGCTTCTAAACTTGATCGACAACTGGGAGGAGGAGTGCTGCCGATCCATATCGAACGGCTATGGGAGGAGGAGATGCCGTTCGATGATTGTTTTTAGCAAACGGCACTGTTCCGCGAAATAGAGAATGTTGCATCGCAGCAATGCGCAGGCCGCATGCCTCTGTCGATAAGCCTTCGAATGTGCTGATTTATTCAGCAGAGTGGCTGCTGCTGACCTTCGTTACCCCAACTTCGGTATAGGTTGCGTGTGCCTCGCGAACAGCCGACCGGCACGCGTTGATGGCTGTTATGTTTTTCAGAATATAGCGCTAGCCAAATCCCGAAATCCCGTTATATCTCTTCAGATATTTCGAAGCTTGGGGAGCAATTTCTGATGTTTAGCCGTCGTCAATGGGTTAAGTTTGCCGTCGTTGCCGTTTCGTCCGCGTGGCTCGGCGCATACGCACCGGCTGCCATGGCTGCCGAAAAAGTCACGATCTTTGCGGCGGCGAGCCTGAAGAATGCCCTGGATGCGGCCAACGCCGAATGGGCAAAGGAAAGCGGCAAGGAAGCCGTTGCTTCCTATGCTGCAAGCTCGGCGCTGGCGAAGCAGATCGAAGGCGGTGCGCCCGCCGATATCTTCATCTCGGCCGATCTGGACTGGATGGACTATGTCGCCAAGAAGAACCTGATCAAGTCCGATACGCGTTCCAATCTGCTCGGCAATAGCATCGTGCTGGTCGCGGCCAAAGACAAAGCCAAGCCTGTCGATATCAAGCAGGGCTTCGACCTTGCGACCCTGCTTGGCGACGGTAAGTTGGCCATGGGCGAAGTGAAGTCCGTCCCGGCGGGCAAGTATGGCAAGACGGCGCTGGAGAAGCTCGGCGTGTGGTCGTCGGTTGAAAGCAAGGTTGCCGGTGCCGAAAGCGTGCGTGCCGCACTCGCGCTCGTCTCGCGTGGTGAGGCTCCGTACGGCATCGTCTATCAGACCGACGTTTCGGCCGATCCGGGTGTAACAACTGTGGGCACGTTCCCGGCCGATTCACACCCGCCGATCATCTACCCGGTCGCCATTCTCGCTGAAAGCAAGAATGCAGATGCTGCAGCCTATCTGGACTTCCTGAAATCGGAGAAGGCTGCACACTTCTTCACGGATCAGGGCTTTACCATTCTGAAATGATTGGTCATTTTCAGACCTGACCTCAACAGGAGGCCCACTTGCGTGGGCCTTTTGATTTTGGAGATATCGATTGCACGCCTTTGGTCTTAGTGACGATGAGTGGACGGCAATCCTGCTCAGTCTGCAGGTATCAGTCGTTGCAATGCTCGCCAGTCTGCCGTTCGGCATCGCCGTGGCACTGGTGCTGGCGCGTGGCCGCTTCTGGGGAAAATCGATCCTGAACGGTATCGTCCATTTGCCCTTGATTCTGCCGCCTGTCGTGACCGGGTTTATTCTGCTCGTTCTCTTCGGTCGCCGTGGCCCGATTGGCAGCTTCCTCGATCAGCACTTCGGGATCGTGTTTTCGTTTCGCTGGACGGGGGCGGCACTCGCCTGTGCTGTCATGGCCTTTCCGCTGATGGTGCGGAGCATCCGGTTGTCCATCGAGGCCGTCGACAAGAAGCTCGAAGAAGCGGCTGGGACGCTTGGGGCAAGCCCGCTGTGGGTTTTCCTGACCATCACCTTGCCGCTGACATTACCGGGGATCATCGCAGGGATGATCCTGGCATTCGCCAAGGCCATGGGCGAGTTCGGTGCAACGATCACGTTCGTTTCCAATATTCCGGGCGAAACGCAGACGCTGTCGGCCGCGATCTATTCCTTCACGCAGGTACCGGGCGGTGACGCCGGTGCACTGCGTCTAACGATCATTGCAGTCGCCATTTCGATGGCTGCCCTGTTGGCGTCTGAATTTCTTTCTCGCATTGTGGGTCGGAGGGTCGATCCGGAATGACACTGATCGTCGAAGCGAAGCATCGTCTGGGGGGATTTGAGCTGGATGCCAGCTTCGCCTCGGAACGCGGCATCACCGCGCTTTTCGGGCGCTCCGGCTCGGGCAAGACGTCGATGATCCGGATTATCGCCGGGCTGACTCGACCGGAAAAAGGCCGCGTGGAGCTCGACGGCGATGTTCTGACGGACACCAGCAAGCGGATCTTCGTACCCAAGCACCGGCGGCGGTTCGGCTATGTTTTCCAGGAAGCGAGACTGTTTCCGCATCTGAGCGTACGCCAGAATCTCTTCTATGGCCGGTGGTTTGCACCTTCAGGCGAGCGCTCGGTCCAGCTGGAGAGGATTTCCGAGCTCCTCGGTATCGATCATCTGCTGGCGAGAAGCCCGGGAAATCTTTCGGGCGGCGAGAAGCAGCGCGTGGCGATCGGGCGTGCCCTGCTCTCTTCCCCCCGCCTGCTTTTGATGGACGAGCCTCTGGCTGCTCTCGACGAAGCCCGCAAGACGGAGATCATGCCTTACCTCGAACGGTTGCGCGACGAAATGGACATTCCGATCGTCTATGTCAGCCATTCGGTTGCCGAAGTTGCGCGCCTCGCCAATCAGGTGGTCGTCATGCAGGATGGCGCCGTCACGGCGGTCGGTTCGGCCGAGAAGGTCCTCATGCAACCGTCGGCATCGCTTGATCGGCACGAACTGGGGGCGCTGTTAAATGGGACCGTCGACAGTGTCGACAACGAACATCGCCTCGCGACGGTGGTCCTGAAAGGTTCGAAGCTGCGTGTGCCCGGCCTGCTGCAATCGGGTAAATCCATTAGAGTGAGGATTCCGGCACGCGATGTGATGATTGCCACCGTGAAGCCTGAGGGGCTGAGCGCGCTCAATGTGTTGCAGGGGGTTGTCCGTGCCGTCACGCCGGCTGACGACGCGACCGTCGATGTCACGATCGACTGCCTTGGCGATGAAGTCCTGTCGAGGATAACCAGCTTTTCTGCCGAGCGTTTAGGCTTGAGAGCGGGAACGCCCGTTTTTGCGGTGATCAAGACCGTCGCGATCGAGGTTTAAGCCGCTTTGGGTTTCGCCTGCCGGTGCGCGATTGGCGTCCAACCAGGCAAGGTCGTCCGCCAGCATCGAGCGCATGGTCTGTTCCATCTGTCGAAAGCGCGCGAGGAGCTCGTCGCCAAATGTGGTCAATGAAGCCCCGCCGCCCTTTTGGCCGCCGCGTTGCGATTCCACGACGGGTTCCTTGAACATCCTGTTCATGTCGCTCACGAGCAGCCAGGCGCGGCGATACGACATGTCCATTGCGCGGCCGGCAGCCGAAATCGAGCCCGTTTCCCTGATGTGTTCCAGAAGCTCCATCTTTCCGCGCCCAAGTCGATCCTCGTGCGGAAAGCTTATGCGAAGGATGGGAACAAGCGCGTCGTCGTTTGCTTTCATGGTCGTCTTTGCGTTTCAATGCTGCGCCACTTTACGTGGAGCGATCCGGACTGTACACCAGCGCCAGCATATCGCCTGATAGGTTCATGCTCCCGCGCCAATTTTGACGTTCACGCTTTGTGATCGTGTGCGTCTTGAAACATATACAATTTGGTGCCTATCTTAACCATGATTTGGTTCGCCAAATCAGTGATGTGCATGTTTTGTCATTCCGAGAAAGGGAAAGCACTGACAACAGTACACGCCAAGGGAAGAACGCACGCCGTTATCCCGAAGAGCCCGGAACGTGGCGCCGATGCTGCCGCCCGAGCCCTGCAAGCCGTCCTCACTAGCCTTGAGGACTCGAAGGCTGAAGATATCGTCACTATCGACATTGCCGGCAAGTCAGCACTGGGAGACTACATGGTCGTCGTCTCCGGTCGTTCGAACAGGCATGTCCTGGCGATCTCGGACCACCTCCTCACAGACCTGAAAGACGAAGGCTTCGGTACGGCCAGGGTCGAAGGTCAGGATGGCGGAGATTGGATTCTGATCGATACCGGCGATATCATCGTGCATGTTTTCCGTCCCGAGATCCGCGAGTTCTACAACATCGAAAAGATGTGGGCCGCGCCGGAGATCGACGAGGAAACCCTGCACTGACAGGTTGTCTGGACGAGGCGTCCAAGGCCTGATAGACGGCGGCCACCAGGCCGAAGCGACTATGTCGTGACGGCGCTGCGGTGCCCAGTGCAGGAGCGGATGCCATGCGGATTGGTCTCTTTGCCGTGGGCCGGCTCAAGTCCGGCCCGGAGAAGGATCTTGCGTCCAGATATTTTGATCGCTTTTCCAAGGCTGGCCCCGCGGTCGGTCTCGAATTTTCGCGTGTCGCCGAAGTCGCCGAAAGTCGTGCTTCGAACGCAGAGACACGAAAACGTGACGAGGCGGGGCTGCTTCAGAAATCGCTCGCGGATGGCAGCGTTCTTGTTCTTCTCGATGAGAGAGGCAAGGCGTTGGATAGCGAGGGGTTTGCGAACCTGCTCGGCAGCTATCGCGATCAAGGCAAACGTGACCTGACGATTGCGATCGGCGGCGCCGATGGCCTTGACCCGTCACTCTATGACCGCGCCGACGCAATATTGTGCCTCGGGAAAATGACCTGGCCGCACCAGCTCGTGCGTACCTTGATTGCCGAGCAGCTCTATCGGGCCGTTACCATCCTTTCCGGGCATCCCTATCACCGTGTCTGATTGCCTCATTCCGCTCACGCAGGATTGTGTTGCCGGGTCGGCTGCTCTCCTTCAATGTTTCTGGAAAACCGTGCCAAATCAGCTTAGTCTCCGCGCGATTTGAGAGGATTCTTCCAAGAGCATGCCCAGAAGCGCGTCCAAGCGGAATTACTTGGTCTTGCCGTCAGCGACGGCTGGCTTTGGTGTGGCCTTGCTCGGCTTTTCGTGCCTGCTTGGCAGCGACGTGGCCTTGGGGCAGGAACCACCTCAGCTGGCTCCGTCGTCTCCACCTCAGTTATCAGCTCCATCTTCGGTGCCTCTTTCCGAGGCGCCGCCGCCCGATCCCGCTGCCGAACTCGCAAGGAAGCGTGACGAGACGCGGACAGAGCTCGATGCCCTGTCGAAGACGATCAATCTGTCGTCCGATAAAGTCGAGCAACTACAGAAGAGCATTGCCGACCTCGACAAGAGCGCCAGCAGCGTCCGTCAGGCGTTGATCGATTCAGCTGCGCGCCGGAAATCGCTTGAGAAGCAGATCCTTGAAAGCGAAAAGAAGATTGCCGATCTCGGTGTCAAGGAAGACGGCGTACGCCGGTCTTTGCACGAGCGTCGCGGTCTTCTCGCCGAGGTTCTCGCCGCCTTGCAGCGGATGGGCCGAAACCCGCCGCCGGCGCTGTTGGTTACGCCTGATGATGCGCTTGCTTCGGTCAGAAGCGCCATTCTGCTTGGTGCTGTCGTGCCAGGCATCCGCAAGGAGACCGACAAGCTTGCCGCCGATCTTGCGAGCCTGTCGGCTTTGCAGACGGCAAGCGCGGCCGAGAAGGCAAGCCTGACGTCGACGATGACCAATAGCGTCGAGGAAGAGCGGCGCATGGATCTCCTGCTTGCGGAGAACGAAAAGCTCAGCCGTAGCAATGCCGCCGAGCTCGACGCGGAACGGAAGCGATCGGAAGAGCTTGCCAGCAAGGCGACGAGCCTTGAAAGCCTTGTCGCCTCTATGGAAAGCCAGATCTCGTCCGTGCGCGAAGCCGCTGCTGCCGCGCGTCAGGCCGAAGAAAACCGGAAGCTTCTGACCGACGAGCAACGGGCACAGGCCAAGGCGCTGGCAGAGAGCGGAGTGCCTGATAAAAACCGCATTGCACCCGCATATGCGTTCGGAGATTTGAAGGCGAAACTCGAACTTCCCGTGGCTGGAGACATACTCCGCCAGTTCGGCGATGCCGATGGAACCGGGCACGAGGCCATGGGAATGACGCTTGCCACCAATGCAGAGACGGTGGTTACCGCACCTGCCGACGCGACGGTCGTTTATGCCGGCGCATTCCGCAGCTACGGGCAGATGATAATTCTCGATGCTGGTGATGGATATCACCTCGTTCTCTCAGGAATGGAATCGATCAGCACGCGCCAGGGCAAGTTCGTTTTTGCCGGTGAGCCGCTTGCGATCATGGGCGCAAAAAGAGTGGCAAGTGCGACCGCATTGGCGCTGGAAACCAGCCGGCCAACGCTTTACATTGAATTTCGAAAAGACGGAAAACCGGTCGATTCCCGACCGTGGTGGACCGCCAAAGACACTGGAAAGGCACGCAATGATTCGTAGGGCTTCTCTTGTTCTGGTCGGCGCATTGATGGGTGCGACGGCTATGAGCGTCATTTACTCCGCGGGCGTGCCTGCCGAAGCGGCGGGAGCGTCCACCTACAAGGAGTTGTCGGTTTTCGGTGATGTCTTCGAGCGAGTGCGCGCGCAGTATGTGACGCCGCCAGCGGAAGACAAGCTTATCGAAAATGCCATCAACGGTATGCTGTCGTCTCTCGATCCGCATTCGAGCTACATGAATGCCAAGGATGCGGAGGACATGCAGACCCAGACCAAGGGCGAGTTCGGCGGCCTTGGTATTGAAGTCACCATGGAAGACGAACTGGTGAAGGTCATCACGCCGATCGACGATACGCCAGCCGCCAAGGCAGGGGTGCTTGCCGGCGACTATATCTCTGAAATCGATGGTCAGTCCGTTCGTGGTCTGAAGCTTGAGGACGCCGTCGAAAAGATGCGCGGCCCGGTCAACACGCCAATCAAGCTGACGCTGATCCGTAAGGGCGCCGATAAGCCGATCGAATTGACGATCGTTCGCGATGTCGTGGCCGTTCAGGCCGTGAAGTCGCGCGTCGAGGATGATGTCGGCTACCTGCGTATCATCTCGTTCACCGAGAAGACCTATCCGGATCTCGAAAAGGCGATCGAGAAGATCAAGAAGACGGTTCCTGCCGACAAGCTGAAGGGCTACGTTCTTGACCTTCGCCTGAATCCGGGCGGGCTGCTCGATCAGGCGATCCAGGTTTCGGATGCGCTGCTGCAGCGCGGCGAAGTCGTTTCGACCCGTGGGCGCAATCCGGATGAGACCCGCCGGTTCAATGCCGGCCCGGGCGATCTGACGGATGGGAAGCCGGTTATCGTGCTGATCAACGGCGGCTCGGCTTCGGCTTCTGAAATCGTTGCCGGCGCCCTCCAGGATCTTCGTCGTGCGACGATCCTCGGTACCCGCTCGTTCGGCAAGGGATCGGTGCAGACGATCATTCCGCTTGGCGAAAATGGCGCTCTGCGCCTGACAACGGCGCTTTACTATACGCCGTCGGGCCGTTCGATCCAGGGTACGGGCATCACCCCCGACATCAAGGTCGACGAACCGCTGCCGGATGATCTGAAGGGCAAGATGGTCACCGAAGGCGAATCCAGCCTGCGTGGCCATATCAAGGGTCAGAGCGAGACGGACGAAGGTTCGGGCTCTGCTGCCTATGTTCCGCCAGATCCGAAGGACGACGTGCAGCTGAACTACGCGCTTGATCTGCTGCGCGGCAAGAAGACCGATCCGTCTTTCCCGCCGAATCCCGATAAAGCCGTGAGCGCTAAGTAATGACGAATGAGGGCGTCATGCCGGAACTTTCCGGCTGACGCCTTTTTTCTGTCTTCATCCAGAGGCGCCGAGATGAGTACCGATTTACATGCGCCCTTGGGGCAAGATCGCAAAGCCCGCCGGAAGCGGCCGGGCATTTTGCGTTTGGGACGCATGCTGGCCGGCGTCTGTTTGGTCGCGATCGGCGGGTTCTCGGTCTATACAGCATTTCATGGCGACGACCTGAAACGCACGGATCCGGCCGCAGGGCAAACTGCGGCGGCACCGCCTTCGGACACTGTCCAAACACCGCCTGCCCCACCGGCGGCTCCGGAGGGTATGCCGCGTGCCGCGCCCCGTTCCGGCGCGAATGTCGAGCAAATGGTCGCGGGGGATGGGTCTGTCGTCACCAAATACAGCCCGCGCTCGCGCGGCGATAATGGTCCGGTGCTGATTGATGCGATGCAAGTTGGGCAGGATCCGCGTATGGCGGCGCTGCCAAACGACGCGTTGCTTGAAGATACACCGAGCGGGCGCCTCCCCATCGTCGGGCCGGATGGGCGGCGGCCGATGGACCAGTATGCAAGACCATGGTCGGGAACGCATGGAACGCGGATTGCCATTGTCGTGAGCGGCCTGGGGCTCAGCCAGACCGGCACGCAGCGTGCGATCCAGAAGTTGCCTGAAGATGTTACTTTTGCCTTCGCGACGAGCGGCAACAGCCTGCAGCGCTGGATGCAGGAAGCACGTCGCGGCGGGCATGAAATTCTGTTGCAGGTGCCGTTCGAGCCATATGATTACCCGGCGAACGATCCGGGGCCAGATACATTGCTGACGTCGAAGTCCGCTGCCAAGAATCTCGAAAGCCTGCATAGGGCGATGGGCGAGATTACAAATTACACCGGTATCATGAACTACCAGGGCGCGCGCTTCCTCGCCGACCCTAACGCCATGGAGCCGGTTCTCCGTGACATTGGCAAACGGGGTCTTCTTTTCCTCGATGACGGAAGCTCTGCGCAGTCAAAGACGGCGGTGATCGCCAAGGGAACGGAACTGCCTTACGCATTTGCGGACATTCAACTCGACGCTCAGCTTGACGTCAATGCGATCACTTTGAAGCTCGACGAACTCGAGCGTATCGCAAAACGCAATGGGCAGGCGATCGGCGTCGCCTCGGCCTTTGACGAAAGCATCGATGCGATCTCGAAATGGACCGAGGAGGCAGCAATGCGCGGCATAGAGATCGTCGGCATCGCGGCACTGGCAAACGACCCGAAGAAGCCATGAGTGTGGGGCCAATGAACAAGCAAAACATCAGAGCAGAAGACCTTCCTTACCGCCCTTGCGTCGGCGTGATGGTGCTTAACCGTGCCGGCTTGGTCTGGGCCGGCCGCCGTATTCCCGAAGAAAACTCGGAGTATGACGGTTCACCACAGCTCTGGCAGATGCCGCAGGGCGGTATCGATCACGGCGAGGATTCGCTTGAGGCCGCGTATCGGGAGCTATACGAGGAGACCGGGATGAAGACGGTCACCCTACTGGCTGAGGCGCGCGAGTGGATCAATTATGATTTGCCGGCTCAGCTGATCGGCATCGGACTGAAGGGAAAATTCCGCGGCCAGACTCAACGCTGGTTTGCCTTTCGTTTCGAGGGAGATGAAAGCGAGATTGCAATAAATCCGCCGCCGGGCGGACACTCTCCCGAATTCGATGAGTGGCAGTGGAAGCCAATGGAGAGCCTCCCCGGCCTGATCGTGCCGTTCAAACGCGCGGTGTATGAACAGGTCGTGAGCGAGTTTCGCCACCTGGCGAGTTTGGCGCCATCAGAATAGAAAGCCGGCCGCGATGCGGCCGGCTTGATCTCCGGTCATTCTGCTTCGTTGGCAGAGTCTGCGTTGAGCTGGCCGTACTTCGCTTCGCCGATCTTGTTGAGAAGTTCGAGCTGCGTTTCGAGGAAGTCGATATGGCCTTCCTCGTCAGCGAGAAGCTCTTCGAAGAGCTTCATCGAAACGTAGTCGCCAGCCTCATGACAGATATCGCGCGACTTCTTGTATGCGCTACGGGCATCGTATTCGCCGGCGAGGTCGGCTTCCAGAACTTCCTTGACGTTCTGACCGATGCGAAGCGGTGCAAGTGTCTGCAGGTTGGGGTGGCCTTCGAGGAAAATGATACGCGCGACCAGGCGATCGGCGTGATGCATTTCTTCGATGGATTCGGCGCGCTCCTTCTTTGCGAGCTTTGTGTAGCCCCAATCTTCAAGGAGTCGATAATGAACCCAGTACTGATTGACAGCACCAAGTTCGAGAAAGAGGGCCTCGTTAAGCCGCTCGATGACTTTTTTGTCGCCTTTCAATGTCCGCTCTCCTGTTTTCTTCATGGAAGTTTCTGAGGCGAGACATGAAATCAAATATTTCGGCTTCCGTCGAGTGGTGACGGGCGTGATAGTCCTCTGTCGTTTGAATTATGATGTCGACTACGTTCGGGAAACAACCGCAACAGCGACCCCGTTTTTCCATCGCGTGGTAGACTTTTGCAGGCACAATCAACTGCCAACAGTCCTGATCAAGAAGCTCATTGATGACTTCCCGGATTTCGTGATCAGTTATGTAGTTGCAGCTGCAGACAAGCACGTCGTCATTCCAAACATGACATTCACTATCGTCTTTTTTGCTAAAGAAGACGACCGTTGTCAAGAAAAAATAGAATCTGGGACTGTGCCTTTGGTCGCATCCCGATGATGGCCGGAACGATCGACGCGCGATCGCTATCCATTCCAACAAAGCTTTTATCAATGAAAGTTTCGGCCCCGTGGCATAACGCCGGCTGTCTCACGCGCTTCAGTTCTGATGCCCCCAGTTATCCTTCGCTCCAATGCAGCCTTCTCCAGAGCGTTGGCTACCTTTCGTTGACGGGGATCCGCCGTCGGATTGAGCGCTTCATCGGAACGGTCGCTAACACCGAACCGCCGGGCTTCCTTCTGCAGGATGCCAAGTGCGGGCGTCATGTCCTCGATATGATCAACGACGGTATGGATGACGCCACTCTGGCTCTGAAGCCTGCCGTATATCTTTACAAGTCGCGCTCCCATGACGATCGGGCGGTACTTCTCGAAGACTTTCGTCCAGACAATGGCGTTGGCAACGCCAGTCTCGTCTTCCAAGGTCATGAAGATGACGCCCTTGGCTGAACCCGGGCGCTGACGCACCAGAACAAGGCCGGCGATAATCACTTTTCGCCCGTTCGGGACGGTCAGAAGATCGACGCTCCTGATGATGCCTGCCTTGTGAAACTCTTCGCGCAGGAACGAGACCGGATGCGCCTTCAGGGAGAGCGAGAGGTATCGGTAATCCTCGATGACCTGTTCGCCCGGCAGCATCTCCGGCAATTTCGTCTCGGGCTCGACCTGCAGGTCGATGTGGTTCACCTGGTCAAACAGAGGGAGTTTTTCGGCGGCGCTCTTCACATCAAGTGCTCGCACAGCCCAAAGTGCATCCCGCCGAGACAATCTTATGGAGTGAAAGGCATCGGCATCAGCGAGCCGTTCTATATCTGCTTTCTGCAGGCCTGAGCGTAGCCAGAGATCGCGGATGGAAGAATAGCCTCCGCGTCGATTGGCAACGAGCTGTTTCATGCTGTCTTCCGAAAGGCCCTTTACCTGCCTGAAGCCAAGACGGACGGCTCGCTTTGTCTTGATGACATCCCGCATGCTGGCATGCCGGAAATCGACTGTACGCCTGTTGAATTCGGTCTCCTCAAGCAAGCAATCCCAGTTCGATTCATTGATGTCGACAGGCCTGATCTCGACGCCATGTTCCCGAGCATCTCTGACGAGCTGCGCAGGGGCATAAAAACCCATGGGCTGCGAATTCAGCATCGCGGCACAGAAGACGTCAGGATAGTAGGCTTTCACCCAGGACGAAGCGTAGACCAACAGCGCGAACGAGGCTGCATGGCTTTCCGGGAAACCGTATTCGCCAAAGCCCTTGATCTGATTGAAACATTGCTGGGCGAAATCACGCGGGTACTCCTTTGCGACCATGCCGTTAATGAAACGCTTTTCGAAATCGCCGATGGTGCCCGTTCGTTTGAAGGTTGCCATGGCGCGTCTCAACTGATCCGCCTCGGCAGGCTCAAACCCTGCCGCGGTGATGGCGATCTGCATGGCCTGCTCCTGAAACAGCGGCACACCAAGCGTTCTCTCGAGAACTTTCTCAAGTTCTGGGTTCGGATATGTTATCGGAATGCCACGTGCTCTTTGTTCGCGACGCTTCAGATAGGGATGGACCATGTCCCCCTGGATAGGGCCCGGCCTGACGATAGCGACCTCGATGACAAGATCGTAGAATTCCTTCGGCTTCAGACGCGGCAGCATGCTCATCTGTGCCCGGCTCTCGATCTGGAAGACGCCGAGCGTGTCGGCCCGGCACATCATCGCATAGACCGGTTCCTCATCCTCATGTGTAGCGTTGCCGAGATCGGCGAGTGTCTTCTTGATGTCGTAGTGCAGGAGAAGCAGATCGAATGCCCGCTTCAATGCGGTCAGCATTCCGAGCGCCAGGATGTCGACCTTGAGGATCTTCAGATTGTCGAGATCATCCTTGTCCCATTCGACCATGTAGCGTCCGGGCATTGCCGTGTTCATGATCGGAACGACTTCATCGAGCCTGTCCCTGGTGATGACGAAGCCGCCGACATGCTGGGTGAGGTGCCTGGGAAAGCCGAGAAGTTCGGATGCATATTTCAGCACGTTTTGCGTTACGGGATCGGAGGTTACGAGCCCGGCGGCCTTCGCTTCTCGCTCCGACAGCTTTTCTTCCGACCAGCCCCAGACTAGACTGCCGATGGCAGACTGGACGTCTTCGGAGAGACCGAAGGCCTTCGAGACCTCGCGCCCGGCTGATCGCGTACGATAGGTCGTTACCCCTGCCGTCAGACCGGCATGTTCCTTGCCGTACTTCTCGTAGATATGCTGGATGACTTCTTCGCGCCTCTCGTGCTCGAAATCGACATCGATATCCGGCGGTTCGTCGCGGTCCATCGAGAGGAAGCGGTCGAAGAGCAGGGTGCTCTTTTCCGGATTGACCTCGGTTATCTCGAGGCAATAGCAAATGACCGAGTTTGCAGCGGAGCCGCGCCCCTGGCAGAGGATCTTCTTCTCGTGCCGGGCATACTGGATGATCCGATGGACCGTCAGGAAGTATGATTCATATTGCTTCCGGCGAACGAGATCCAACTCGTATTCGATATTTTGTTGGACTTTCTCGGGTATCTTTCCGGGGAAGCGTTTTGCAGCACCTGATCTGGTAAGGCGTTCCAGTGTTTCATACGGTGTTTCTCCCTCGTCATTCTCGGAGGGGTAGTTGTGCTCCAGTTCGTCGAGCGAAAAGGAAAGGCTTCCAAAGAACTTCGCCGTGTTCGTGACGGCGTGCGGATAGTCTCGGAGGAGACGCAGAATTTCGCTGCCACTCTTGAGATAGCGTTCGGCATTCGGAGCCAGGAGAAAGCCAGCCTCGGGAATGGGAACGTGTTCCCTGATCGATGTCACGATATCGGCGAGAGGGCGGCGAGCCGTGTCGTGGTAGAGTGGCTGGTTTGTGGCGATCAGCGGCACGCGGTTGCGGTCAGCCAGCATGGCGATAGTCGCAAACATGCGCTTGTCGCGGCCATCGTAGACGGGAGCGAGCGCCATATAGATGTTTTTCCGAAAGCGCTTTCTGAAACGCTCCAGACAGGCTTCGAACGCTGCGTGATTGTTATCATCGGGAATGGACGGATGCGGAATGATCGCAAGCATCATGTCGTCGCCCCATTCCATCAGATCCGCCTCCGACAGAATGCACTTACCCTTCTCGGCTCTCAGGTTTCCGGCGCTTAGCAGTCGGCAAAGATGCGCCCAGCCTTGACGATCTCGGGGGTAGGCAAGAATGTCAGGCGTTCCGTCCGCAAAGACGAGACGGGCTCCCGGCTGGAAACGGATCGGATCGGGAATGATGTCCTTCTTCTCGCGCTCCTCCAGAAGCCCGGCTTTCATTCGTTCGAACTTCTTCAGGATCGCCTTTGCCTGGGCATACGCCCGGACGACACCGGCAACCGAATTGCGGTCGGCAATGCCAAGGCCCCCAAGCTTCAGAACGGCGGCCTGAACGACCATCTCCTCGGGCTTGGAGGCGCCCTCCAAAAAGGAGAAATTGGTCTTGGCGCCGATTTCGAAGAAGGCGGACATCAAGCAATGACCCCATGCATGAACCAGTTCTGCGCTGCGTCACGCTCATAATGGCCCTGGCGATAGATCCAGAAGCGGCGTCCCTTATCATCTTCGATCCGGAAGTAATCTCGATCCGCAGCATCCTTTTCATCCGCGCCACCGAGCCACCATTCCATTGCCAGCCGTTCCGGTCCCTCGCTCTTCAAGACACGGTGCTGCATGCGCCGCCAGTGAAAGCTCGCTGGTGCGCCATCAGGGATTTCGATGGCAAAGGCATCCATCGGTTCTGAATTCCGCAATAGCCGGATGGGTCGCTCGCTCCTGGCTGGCGGCGGATGTCCTTCCCGGGTTTTCGGAGCGGACAGGTGATCGATTGCAGGAACAGCAATGACGGCTCTTTCCGGTATGTGGCTCTCCCGCAATTGGAAGGTTTGAAGGCAATCTTCTCCAAGGCGGGCGGAAACCCGATCCACGAAGGCGGCAAGAGACGCGTCCTTTTGCTGGTGGTGTTCGAAATCACCCTGCGAGGTCACGAAATCCTCGTGAAGGAGCACGTTGAGACGAAGGATCTCGAATCCGTAGCCGGCATCGAAATCGTCGTGAATGGCCTGCAGGCGTTCGGCAAAGAGAGCGGCGATGCGCTTCGGTTCCCGCAAGGGCTGGGCGGTTCCGGCAGAAATCCTGAATACCTTGCCGTCGACACGGAACAGCACCAGTTCGAAGATGCGGCCGCCGACGCCGCGGGCTTCGAGCGAAGGCTTCAGGGAGACGGCAATCTGATCGGTGAGCGCAAGGATATCGTCTTCGGCGCCGATCGGCTCGATCAGGCGACGTTCAACCGAGAGGCTCGCGACGGGCAGGCGTGGAGAAACCGGCTCCTCATCGGTTCCAAGCGCCTGATCGAGCCTTAAGAGCACGGTTCCTCCAAATCGGCGGGTGAGCGGGGCGCGGGGCGCCGTCAGCAAATCGCCGATATATTTGAGCCCCATCTTGTTCAGGCCCCCTATGGTTTCCTCCTCTAGGCGCAAGGCAGCGACGGGCAGGGGAGCCAGCGCCTGTTCGGCCTCTTCATGGTCAATGATGCCACCCTGGCCGAAGCGGCTGATGGCCCAGGACAATCCGGGCGAGGAAGAGATGGCGCCGCGGGCGTCAATTCCCATCTGGAAGAGCCTGGCAAGGATATCCTTGAGAAGCGAGGCCTCACCGCCGAACAGATGGGCGCAGCCGGTAATATCGAGAAACAGACCATCCACGCCGTCGAGAGCGACAAGCGGGGTATAGCGATCGCACCAGTCGGCGATCGCTTCCAGGAAGCGCCGGTTGGCGGCCGGGTCGTCCTCGATCACATCGAGCGTGGGGTAGATGGCGCGGGCTTCGGCGACACCCATGTGCTTTCGGAGATTGAGGGTTTCGGCTGCCTCGTCGAGCGCTGTCAACCGCATGGTATTGTTGAGACGGGTGGAGCAGACGATCGGTGCGGCTTCAGGACGTCCGCGCGAACGCCAGGAGAGCCCCCATTTCTTTCTTGATATCCGGTCGGTTGGAAGATGCGGAAAGTGGAGTGCCAGAATGCGCTGCGCCTTCGTGTGGAAGGCGAGGGTCGACTGATTGTGAGACGGCGAAAAAACGGCGGTCATGAGGGTTCCACTCCAGTAGAAAGGAGAGGGGAGCCGGGTTGCGGCTCTTCTCCAGGGTCAGATGAAAAACCGGATTGCCGATACTACCGCCCAGCATCGTGCCATCCGGCAAGGGGCGCGCCTGTGCCGGCGCGGGTGCCACAAGGAAGCGGAAGCAAGCGCTGCTGGCCTCTTCCTCTCCAGCCTGCCGAAGCAGGAAAAGCGGGCGTTTCGATGCTTTCGCCCGCAAGCTCAAACGACGGCTTTCCGTCAGACCGAAGGGCTTCGGATTGCCGCGAACCTCCAGAATTGTCGCAGGAAAGACGCCGCTTTCGACTGCGGTCTCGGCAAGCCAGAGGGCATCCTCAAGCTTGCGTGGACTGGCATAGAAGAACTGCTCCGGTTTCAAACCGAAATCGCGCAGGCCGACGGCGTAGGGGATGCCTGCTTCCATCGTGGAGACCATGTCTGCGATCCAGAGGATCGGCAGCGGGGCGCTGCGGCTTTCTCCCGCCTGACGCTGCAGCATGGCCGCAAGCGCCAGCGCGAAGCCACTGCCGGCACCGGCTTCGCGCAAAAGGTCGGAGCGGACCTCGGTGATCCCGTCGAGCGGCAGGCCGCCGTCAACTGCCTCGTCAAGCGTAGGGATTCCAAGGGGAAGACGCAGGCCACTGTCATTCTTGGTGGAGAGATCCTTCTCGGCCAAGGCTTCGCCTTGCGCTGCAGCCAAGGCCGGTGCGGGCTTTCCTTCAAGCTTTGCAATGGTTTCGCGGAGCGCAAAAAGCCGCTCGCGCGTCACGGCCGGCTGTGCCATGACGTTCTCCAAGTCTTATATGTTCCTGTTATGTTCTTATGGATTCCAGAGGCTGGCGGAAGAGTCAACAGTCATTTGATGTGAATTTATTCCTGCCTTTGATTCCGCTCTCGAAAATCGTACGCAAAGGTTCTATATGGGCCGCAAAGGAAGGAATATTCATGGCCCGCATAGACCAGAGCGAGGATTGGCGGGATCGCCACGCGCCGACGATCAGCACCTTCGAGTCGTTGGCAATGGAGGCGTATAGCCACCTGCCGGAAGAATTCCGCTCACTGACCACCAATCTGACGATCGAGATCGAGGATTTCCCAGACGACGAGATATTCGAGGACATGGCGCTAGAAACGCCGTTCGACCTGCTTGGCCTCTTTGAAGGCCGGGGCATTTCGGAGCGTTTCACGATGGAGACCGGCGAATTGCCGAACCGTATCCGCCTCTACCGGCGGCCGATCCTCGACTACTGGGCCGAGAACGACGAGACGCTGGGCGATATCATCACCCACGTCCTCATCCATGAGATCGGCCACCATTTCGGTCTCAGCGACGACGACATGGAGCGGATCGAGGCGAGCGCCGAAGAAGCGGCCGAACGCTAAGCCTTCGCTTACTGTTCGGACAGCTTCATGTCCGGATGGTAGTCCTTGCCTTCGACTTCCTTGACGATCGCCTGGGCGCACATCACTTGACCCGTCTGGGTATTGAAGGTCAGCGACGGCGAGCCGTTCAGCGACCAGCCCTTGTTGAGGGCGGCGGTCACGCGGTGACAGAAAGCGGCGTCATCCTGGCCGGTCAGAAGGCGATAAAGCTTCATCTAAAGTCGTCTTTCACTTCGCCGTTTGGCGTTCTGCAATCAGGCGGGCTTTATGAACCAGACTTTCCGCCTGGACAAGATGTAGCCGCTCGATCATCCGGCCATTGGCGTTGATGACATTCAGGCCGTCGGTAGCGGGGTCGGCGAAGGCGGCGATGATCGCCTCCGCCTCGGCAATTGCCGCTTCATCGGGGCCGAAATGCCGGTTGGATGTCTCGATCTGCGCCGGGTGGATCAGCATCTTGCCGTCGAAGCCCATGGCGCGGGCATGTGCGCATTCGGCATCGAAGGCATCGGCGTCCCTGAAATCGTTGAAGACGCTGTCGATCGCGTCGAGGCCATAGGCGCGCACGGCGAGTACTACCTGCATCAGCCAGGGCACGAGATAGGTGCGGCCGGGTTGCGGCAGGACGCCTGTTTCCTTTCGCAGATCGTTGAGGCCGACGACGAAACAGTCGAGTCTCGAGCCCGGCGTGCGTCCGGCTTCGGCAATTGCTGCCGCGTTCAGAATGCCGCGGGGTGTTTCGATCATCGCCCAGATGCGCAGGCTATCAGGTGCATCGGCATCGGCGAGCCGGTCACTGACGGCCATCACATCCTGAGGTTCGTTTACTTTCGGCAGGAGCACGGCATCCGGCTCCAGTGCCAGGACCAGTTCCATGTCCGCATTGCCGAATGTGGAATCAAGCGCATTGATGCGAATGATCCGCTCCTTGTTCAGAAGGGGATCCCCTGAAAAAAAGGCCTTCAGATTGTCGCGGGCTTCTGCCTTTCGCTCCGGCGCTACCGAGTCCTCGAGATCGAAGATCACGGCATCGCAATCGAGCGCACGGGTCTTTTCCAGTGCGCGTGCATTGATGGCCGGAACGCTCAGCACGGACCGGCGGAGATTCAGGGAACGAGTCGGAGGATTACGGGTCATCACAAATCTGTGCCAAGCTTTGTGACAGGTGGCAAGACAACAAAAAGCCATGCTCATCTTGCAGAGAGAGAAATGAAGAACCACATTCCTTTCCGAAGAAAGGTCTAAAACCATGCAAAGCATTCGTTCCGTCTTCCTCCTGCTCGCTGGCATCACCGCCTTCGTTGCATTGGCGTTTGTCACCTTTTCCGTGACGCTCGCAGTCGGGGGTATTCTGACGGTACTCATGGTTGGCCGCGCGCTTTCGCTGAAGATGAAGCCGGCTCCGGTCCGCGCCACAGCGAAGGCAAGATCACATTCCGGCGAGAACATGCGCATCTGGAATGACGGTCGCGGTACGATCATCGACCTCTGACTTTCGCGTCGACTCCAGAAAAGTTTCGAGATCACTGTCGGCTCGACTGATCCTCCCGCGTCCTTGAGAGGTCTGGGCTTCCCGCCCGAACCAAATCAAACGATGGAGGACAGTATGGATACCGCAACGGAAACCGGCACGATGCAGATGCCGCCGGTCAAGAATGGCTTGCTTCCGTATATTACGGTTGATGGTGCGTTGAAGGCCGCGGAATTCTACAAGCGTGCCTTCGGCGCCGAGCAAGCATTTGTCGTCCCTCCGGATGAAAATGGCCGGACGATGCATGTCCATCTCTACATCAACGGAAGCTCGCTGATGTTGTCGGATGCCTATCCCGAGCATGGCCATCCGTTCCAGAAGCACCAGGGCTTCAGCCTCCAGCTTGTCATCGACGATATCGATTTCTGGTGGGAGCGCGCGGTACAGGCCGGCGTAGAGGTGGTCATGCCCGTTCAGCTGATGTTCTGGGGCGACCGGTATGGCCAGTTGCGTGATCCGTTCGGGGTGCTCTGGGCGATGAATGCGCCAGCGAAGGCAAGCTGATCTCACGACGGTCATGACCGGCTGCGCGTCGAATCCGCGCGCAGCCGGTTCCACGATATAAATTTTCCTTCATTTCGGCGGCAATCTGGACTAAACGCTGATCAACAAAACTACGTCTGCTGATATTGGAGCCAGGCCATGGACAAATTCGTAAAGCTGACGGGCGTCGCTGCCCCTCTGCCGGTTGTCAACATCGATACCGACATGATCATTCCGAAGGACTACCTGAAGACGATCAAGCGCACGGGTCTTGGCAAGGGTCTTTTCGCGGAAGCCCGCTACAATGAAGACGGCTCCCTGAACGAGAGTTTCGTGCTGAACAAGCCGGCCTACCAGAATGCGAAGATCCTCGTTGCCGGCGACAACTTCGGTTGCGGCTCCTCGCGCGAGCATGCGCCGTGGGCGCTCCTCGATTTCGGCATCCGTTGCGTCATCTCGACCAGCTTTGCCGACATCTTCTACAACAACTGTTTCAAGAACGGCATTCTGCCGATCAAGGTCAGCCAGGAAAACCTCGACAAGCTGATGGACGACGCCTCGCGCGGTTCCAACGCGATCTTGACGGTCGATCTGGAAAACCTCGAAATCACCGGTCCGGACGGCGGTTCGATCAAGTTCGATCTCGATGAGTTCAAGCGTCACTGCCTGCTGAACGGCCTCGACGATATCGGCCTGACGCTCGAAAAGGGCAAGGCGATCGACAATTTCGAAGCCAAGAACGCCGCAGCCCATCCCTGGGCTGCGTAAATCCTACAAGATCTCATGGTCAAAGCCGGGCTTTCGCCCGGCTTTTTCTTTGGCTGCCTACAGCAGCCGTTCTTTCCAGACTTTCAGCTTCTCCAGCGAGACGCCGATGCCACCGCAAACCTCGATCAGAGGATTTTGGAAGCGGCCGAGGATGTCGGCATGGACATCAGCAACTGCGAGCGCGGCACCGCAGGCGGGCTCGACCAGAATACGATAGGCATCGGCAAACTTCAGGCAGGCCTCTACCGCTTGCGCATCGGTCACAGTGACGCTTTCGATCGGGTGGTGCTTCGGCAGATTGAAAACGTGGTCTGCCACCTGGCGCGCACCGAGCGAGCTGGCGATCGAGGTAATCCCCGGCAAGGTGATGCGTTCGCCAGCGGCAAGGCTGGCATGAAGGGATGCCGCTCCTTCCGTCTCGACGGCAATGACTGGTACATCCGACAGGCCGTTTCGCTTGAGACCAGCAACGATGCCCGCAAGCAAACCGCCGCCGCCGACGCTTGCGATGACGCAATCGAAGTCGGCACCTTTGGCGACGACCTCGTCGATCAGCGTGCCGTGACCCTCCCACAGAAGCGGGTGATCGAACGGATGCACATAGGCTGCCTTCCTGGCATTCGCTTGCTCGATCGCAAAGGCGTTGGCTTCATCGAACACCGCTCCGTGGACGATCACCGCAGCACCCGTTGCCTCGATCGATCTGCGTACTTCCGCTGACGTCGTCTCGGGCACGACGATCGTCACCGGAATGCCGAGCGCCCGTCCGGCATAGGCGGCCGCGATCCCGGCATTGCCGCCCGAGGCGCAGAAGATCTCACGGGCGCCATTTTCGATTTCATGCTGGCAAAGCCTGCCGACACCGCGGAGCTTGAAGCTTCCAGAGGGTTGCAGCGCGTCGAGCTTCAGCCAGAGTGGCTTGTTGCTCGCACTGTAATCGGCGGAAGTGCGGAAAAGTGGGGTGTCGAGGTGGAGCGGTGCAGAAGGCATGATGGCGGTACCCGGTGAGCTTGGCGATATAGCCCCTTGTGGACCCGCTTGCGCCGGTCGGTCAACGAGCGATGGCATAGTAATTCCGCAACCGTACCGAATCGGCCTCCCACTCGCTTGAAATGCCGTTTTTGCGGGTCTAAGAAGCCGCAACTTGTTTTTCCGCGGAGGGTTTCATGACAGCGCGCAATCTTTTCCTGCTGCCGGGCGACGGCATCGGCCCAGAGGCCATGGGTGAGGTCCGCAAGATCATTGCTTATATGAACGAGGCAATGAATGCGGGCTTCGTCACAGACGAAGGCCTGGTCGGCGGTAGCGCCTATGACGCGCATGGTGCCGCGATCTCCGAAGGTGACATGCAGAAGGCGCTTGCTGCCGATGCCGTTCTCTTCGGTGCTGTCGGTGGCCCGAAGTGGGATGATGTTCCCTACGAAGTGCGCCCGGAAGCCGGCCTGCTGCGCCTGCGCAAGGATCTGGAGCTGTTCGCCAACCTGCGTCCGGCCATCTGCTACCCGGCGCTGGCAAACGCCTCGTCGCTGAAGCCGGAACTGGTCGAAGGCCTCGATATCCTGATCATCCGCGAATTGACCGGCGGCGTCTATTTCGGCGAACCGAAGACCATCACCGATCTCGGTAATGGCCAGAAGCGCGCCATCGACACGCAGGTCTACGACACCTACGAAATCGAGCGCATCTCGGCCGTGGCATTCGAAATGGCCCGCACGCGCCAGAATCGCGTTTGCTCGATGGAAAAGCGCAACGTCATGAAGTCGGGCGTATTGTGGAACCAGGTGGTCACCGCGACGCACAAGGACAAGTATTCCGACGTCAAGCTCGAGCACATGCTGGCGGATGCTGGTGGCATGCAGCTGGTGCGCGCGCCGAAGCAGTTCGACGTCATTGTCACTGACAACCTGTTCGGCGACATGCTGTCCGACGTTGCTGCCATGCTGACGGGCTCGCTCGGCATGCTGCCGTCCGCTTCGCTCGGCGCCCCGGATGCCAAGACCGGCAAGCGCAAGGCGCTCTACGAGCCGGTGCACGGTTCGGCTCCTGATATCGCTGGCCAGGGCATTGCCAACCCGATTGCGATGATCGCTTCCTTTGCCATGTGCCTGCGCTACTCCTTCAACCTCGTGAAGGAAGCCGACAACCTCGAAAAGGCGATCGCCAACGTGCTCGACAAGGGCATCCGCACCGGCGACATCATGGCCGAAGGTGCCAAGAAGGTCGGAACCGTCGAGATGGGCGAGGCGATCCTCGCCGAGTTCAAGGCGCTTTCTGCCTGATATTTCACGTGAAACACGCTTTGGGCCCTCCGCATCATCAGATGCGGAGGGCCTTTGCTTGAAGGCGGCGGATGCTGCGCCTATCTCCGTTCTGCATTGATGAAAGAGCGGAGTGGAATGAGCGAGACAGCCAGCCGTAGGCCGAGTTCCTGGAGTTACCTGCGAAAGCGCTATGAGGCGCGGCGCACGATCCACCGGCGGGTTCCCTGGAAATGGTTTGCATTTTCCGCGGTCAATGCGATTGCTATCGCCTTCTTCGTTTTTGATCGCCCGCTAGGCCTGGCGGCCAAGGATCTGGCGCCGCCGCTGATCTCGATCGCCGGCGATGTTACGGATATTGGCAGGCTTGCCTGGATTCTTGTCGGCCTCTCTACCATCTTCGCCACCGGCTATCTTGTCCGTCGCCGGCTTTGGAAAGTCCGCAGGCGGTTTCGCATGGTCTATTTCGCGCAGATGACGGCCTATGTCGCGCTGAGCGTGCTGCTCACCGCCATCGTTGCCAACGTCCTGAAGTTTGCAATCGGCCGGGCGCGGCCGTTGATCTATGATCAGGAGGGAATCTTCAGCTTTGCGCCCTTCAACATGGATTTCCTGCACCAGAGTTTTCCGTCCGGACATTCGGCCAACATTGGTGCGCTGTTCGTGGCGCTTGCGCTTCTGTTCCCGCGCTTTCGTCTCGGTTTTATCGCTATCGGCCTCTGGCTCGGCGCTACGCGCATCATCATCGGCGTGCATTATCCAAGCGATGTCGCGGCCGGTCTGGCGCTGGGCGCCTGGTTTGCCTTTGCCACGTCGGTCCTCTTCGCGCGCTTCGGTCTTGTCTTCTCGATCGGTCGCGATGGCGGCTGGCCAACGCCGCGACTGAGCCGCCTTCTCTAAAGGCTGATCGGGCATGAAAAAGCCCGGCGTCTTGCGAGCGCCGGGCGACTGTTTTGAACCTACTGTCGGATCAATCCATGGCGTGGATATCGCGGTCTTTTGTTTCCGGCAGGAAGATCAGGCCGATGACCAGCGTGATCGCCGCGAAGATGATCGGGTACCAGAGGCCGAAGTAGATATCACCGGTCGCGGCACTCATTGCGAAGGCCGTTGCCGGCAGCAGGCCGCCGAACCAGCCGTTACCGATATGGTAGGGCAGCGACATGCCGGTGTAGCGAATGCGCGTCGGGAAGAGTTCGACCAGCAGCGCTGCGATTGGGCCGTAAACCATCGTCACATAGAGAACGAGCACGAAGAGAATGGCGATCGTGCCGATCCAGTTGACGCGGGCCGGGTCGGCCGTCATGGCGAAAGTGCCACCGCCGGCGATATTGTAGACTGCCATGTCGGTGACGCCGTTTGCCTCGTCTGCCGTCAAAAGCTTACCAGCAACGAGTTTGTCGGCAGGCAAGGTTTCCTTGGTGCCGGCGCGGACCGCATCTGCGTTCAGCGCAAGCTCGGGATTGGCGGCGATGAAGGCATCCAACTTGGCGTCTGGAACCTTGATGGCGCCGCGGTTCAGCGGGTAGCCGCCGTCATGCAGGGCGATATTGACGCTCTTTTCGAAAGCCGAAGTCAGGCCCTTTGCTTTGTCGCCGGCTGCAATGGCGTCGAAGCTTGTGATGGTTTCATCGCCGATCTTGACCGTTGCCGGCTGGCCGGCAGGGCCGGGGACGACATCGTAAGGCACGGAGTTCTTGGTCAGGAAGGCCGTTGCCACATCGCAGGAGCTGGTGAACTTCGAGGTTCCTGTCGGGTTGAACTGGAACTTGCAGTCAGCCGGGTCGGCCGTGACGGTTGCGCGAACCGAGGCCTGGGCTTCGGCAAGCGCCGGGTTGGCGGTCCAGGTCATGGCCTTGAACAGCGGGTTATATGTAACCGCGGCGATCAGCAGGCCTGCCATGATGATCGGCTTGCGGCCGATCCTGTCGGAGAGGCCACCGAAAATGACGAAGAACGGCGTGGCGAGGATAAGAGCAATCGCAACCATGATGTTTGCCGACTGCAGATCGACCTTCAGAACGTTCTGCAGGAAGAACAGTGCGTAGAACTGACCGCCGTACCAGACGACCGCCTGGCCCATGGTGGCGCCGAGAAGCGCAATGATGGCGATCTTGGCGTTCTTCCACTGGCCGAATGCCTCGGTCAGCGGCGCCTTCGAGCCCTTGCCTTCAGCCTTCATGCGCTGGAACGCCGGCGACTCGTTCATCTTGACGCGAATCCAGACCGAAACGCCGAGAAGGACGACCGAGACGAGGAACGGAATGCGCCATCCCCATGCGGCGAAAGCCTCCTTGCCCATCAGCGTCTGAACGGCAACGATGACGATCAGCGACAGGAAAAGGCCGAGCGTGGCGGTCGTCTGAATCCAGGACGTGAAGTAGCCGCGACGGCCGTTCGGCGCGTGTTCGGCCACATAGGTTGCCGCACCGCCATACTCTCCGCCGAGGGCCAGGCCCTGAAGCAGGCGCAAGCCGATCAGGATGATGGGAGCTGCGATGCCGATCGATGCTGCTCCAGGCAGGATACCGACCAGGAATGTCGACAGACCCATGATCAGGATCGTGACGAGGAAGGTGTACTTGCGGCCGACGAGGTCGCCCAGGCGACCGAATACCAGCGCACCGAAAGGACGAACCAGGAAGCCTGCGGCGAAAGCCAGCAACGTGAAGATGTTGCGCGTCGCCTCGGGATACTGGGTGAAATAAGTCGCGCCGATATAGGTCGCGAGTGAACCATAAAGATAGAAGTCGTACCATTCGAAAACGGTGCCGAGCGATGAGGCGAAGATGACCTTCTTCTCCTCCCTCGTCATCGGGCCCGCTTTCGAGCCGTCGACGCTTGCAACATGTGCCATTGTCTGTCCTCCACAGAGTGATGCGCGGAGCAATCTGCGACCTCACTCTCCTCAAAGTTCGACCGGTCACAGTTCGCCTAAGTGGAGTGTGGCAGAAAATCGCCCTCATAAAGAGAGAGGCTTTGGAATTATGACTTTAGTCTAATGCCATGGAATTTCGCGCGAATTCGGAAGGCAATCTAGCGCGTCTTATGGGAGACGATGTTGACAAGCGTCCCGAATGGATCGCGCACATAAAAGCGTCGGACGCCCCAGGGTTCGTCTGCCGGACCGTAGCTAACTTCGAAGCCCGCTGCCGTCATCATAGTGAAAGCCTCGTCGACGTCATCCACCTCCACCGACAGTGCCGGGACCGGTGTTCCTCCGCCGCCCTCCCGCGCGAAACTGACCTGGGTTTGCATTGGGTCATTAGAACCGAGGGTGACGATCCATCCGTGATCCATGAGGACCTCAAGGCCGAGGATGTCGCCGTAGAAGGATTTTGCGGCGGCGGGATCACGTGTCTCGATATTGGCAACGATGCGTCTGACCTTCATGTTTCCCCCCCAAGACGGAACAGCGTTCGGCCACCCAAGCAAGAAAAAAGCCGGATGGCGAGACCATCCGGCTTTCTTTTAAGGCATTGCTTGCCGTTTTAAGCGGCCTCTGTCGTATGTGCCTTGCGGACTTCCTCGTCCGTGAGGATGCCGCTGGCACGAAGAAGCGCAGCAAAGCGGCCGTTGCTCTGGCTCAGTTCATCGAAGCTTCCTTCTTCGACGACCCGGCCATTGTCCAGGAATAGAACCTTGTCAGCTTCGCGAACCGTCGACAGGCGGTGGGCGATGATGAAGGTAGTGCGGTTCTGGCGTAGATTGTCGATAGCCGCCTTGACCCGGTTTTCTGTTTCCACGTCAAGCGCACTGGTTGCTTCGTCCAGCACCAGGATCGGGGCATCCTTGAGGATCGCGCGGGCGATGGCCACACGCTGGCGCTCACCGCCCGACAGGCGGTTGCCGCGCTCGCCGACATGGGTGTCGTACTGGTCTTCGCGGGTCTCGATGAAGTCGGCTGCAGCGGCAGCTTCAGCTGCACGGCGCATGTCCTCATCCGAAGCGTTCTCCCGGCCGAGGCGAATGTTGTCGCTGATCGAGCGGTTGAGCAGGCCTGCGTCCTGGAAGACGGTGGCGATATAGCGGCGCAGCGACTTGCGGGTGATCTTCGTCGTGTCGTGGCCGTCGACGAGGATCTGGCCGCTGTCGGGGTCGTAAACGCGCTGCAGCAGGTTGATCATCGTGGTCTTGCCCGAGCCGGTCGGACCGACGATCGCAACCGTCTGGCCAGCCTTGGCGGTGAAGGAGACGTTGTGCAGGCCCTGCGCTGTGTTGCCGAAGCGGAACGACACGTTGCGGAACTCGACTTCGCCCTTCACGTCGGTGATGTCAGCATTGCCGGCAGGCTCTTCGCGATCACGGACCGAGTCTTCGAGGGCATAGAAATCCTCGAGCTTGGAACGGGCTTCGAAAATCTGCGAGGCAAACTGGCGCATCTGGTCGAGACGCGAGATCAGAAGGTTGGCAAAGCCGATGAAGGCGATGACGTCACCGATGCGCAACTCGCCGGCCTGGACCATGACGGTACCGATGACGAGGATGATCATCATGGCGATGGTCGATGCCATGCGGTTCATCGCGCCGGCCAGCGCCCACCAGTCGAGGACCGGATACTGGGCCTGCAGCAGGCGTTCGGTGAAGGACTTCAGCGCCTTGGTTTCGGCTTCGATACGGTTGTAGCTGTGCAGCACCGAGACGTTGCTGATCGAGTCGCTGACATGCGAGAAGACGGTGTGGTAGTGGTTTTCGACCGATGCCTGGCCATCCTTCGTGCGGCTCATAACGAGACGACCGATCAGCCAGTAGGCGATACCAAGCACAACAAGCACGCCGGACAGACGGAGGTCCATCGAGATCGCCGTCGGGATGAGGATGGCGATAGCAACAGCGGTCGCAAGGTGATTGCGCATGAATTCGAGCCAGAGGCCGAACAGCGTCTCGCAGGCGCGCAGCAGCGTGTGGAGGGCATTGGAGGTGCCGCGCTGATGATGCCAGGAGAGCGGCATCGAGATGATGCGGCCGAAGGCTTCCGTCAGAAGTGTCGCACGGCGGCCATGCGCCAGCCGGTCCGCCTCACGGGCAACCAGAACAAAAGCGATGGTGTTGAAGACCGCGAAGCCTGCCCACATGAACAGGATCGGCTTGACTTCACCCTTGCCGGAGATCGCGTCGATGATGCGACCGAAAAGTATCGGCTCGGCGATCGTGATCGCAGCGAGAACGATGTTCGCAATAACGACCAGGGATACGCGGAGCTTATAGGCGCCGAGATAGCGCAAAGCTCTAGCATAGACCTTGAATAGAGACACGATGATACCTCTTTGTGCATCTGCGAAATAATGGATGTTGCGATGCTACAAAAAGCTATCTGAACCGGCGATTAACGACGCGTTCATGGCGCCCGTCCTGGCCGACAAAGGGTGCAATAAGCTTCCGACGGAAATAAAATTTTTGAATGAAATGCAAACGCGGTGCAATTAACACTTGCGCATGGATGCCATAGTGGCACACCATGATTCATATTCTGAATCCTGACTTCAATTGCATTCAATTCCGCTTCGATACGGGGCAGCTCCCACGCGGTGGCGTCACAGCGACGTCTAACACGGGAACAGGGGCGATTTTGTGAATATTCATTCGTTAATTCAATTGCTTGTTGTCCTAGAAGAGTGCCGCAAGCCGGAGGCGGTGGTCGATGAGATCAAGCACGTCATCCTGTCTTATGGTTTCTCCTTTTTTGGTCTTTTGCGGCGGATAAAGGAGGGCGAGGATCCCAACGGACGCATTCTCGCCGGCCACTGGCCGGATTCCTGGCCGCAGATCTATCTCGCCAAGAAGTACATTCTCAGCGACCCGACCATCCGCTACCTCGCCTACACGCAAAGACCGTTTCGCTGGAAGGAAGGTCTGGCGGCCTTCCGCAAGGATCCAAACTTCCGGCGCATGGACATGATGATGACCGATGCCGCATCGCATGGTCTCAAGGACGGGTACACGTTTCCCATTCACGGGCGAACAGGCGTCCTCGGCAATATGATGGTGGGCGGCAAGCGGCCTGTGGACCTCTCTCCGGTCGAAATTTCCCTCTTCGATGCCGTCGCCAGAAAAGGGTTCTGGCGTATTCTCGAGCTCAACGGACGTGCCCAGGCGCTGGAGAGCTCAGCCGAAGCAGAGGCGCGGCTGACGCGACGGGAGACCGAAATCCTAAGATACCTGGCCGAAGGCATGACCTCCGTCGAGATTGGGAAGTCGCTGAAGATTTCCAATCATACCGTGGATTGGTATGTGAACGGCCTGCAGGATAAGTTGAAAGCCAAGAACAGGCAGCACGCCGTCGCGGTCGCCTTCCGGCACGGGCTGATCACCTGATTAGAGAAATTCTACTTCAGGCGTTTCTGGAAATTGAACTTTCCGTGACAGCGCGTTAAGACTTCTCTTCGCGGGTGCAGCATTGCCCGTTTCGATGCCGTGAGGAGACTGCATTGCCCATTTCCAAGATACTTGTTGCCAACCGTTCTGAAATTGCCATCCGCGTGTTTCGCGCGGCCAACGAACTCGGAATAAAAACGGTCGCGATATGGGCGGAAGAAGACAAACTCGCGCTGCACCGCTTCAAGGCGGACGAGAGCTATCAGGTCGGCCGCGGTCCGCATCTTTCGCGCGACCTCGGCCCGATCGAAAGCTATCTTTCGATCGACGAGGTGATCCGCGTTGCCAAGCTCTCCGGCGCCGATGCGATCCATCCGGGCTACGGCCTGCTGTCGGAAAGCCCTGAATTCGTAGACGCCTGCAACAAGGCCGGCATCATATTCATCGGCCCGAAGGCCGACACCATGCGCCAGCTTGGCAACAAGGTGGCGGCGCGCAATCTGGCGATCTCGGTCGGCGTGCCCGTCGTTCCGGCAACCGAGCCGCTGCCAGATGACATGGACGTCGTTGCCAAGATGGCCGAGGACATTGGCTATCCCGTGATGCTGAAGGCCTCCTGGGGCGGCGGCGGTCGCGGCATGCGCGCCATCCGCGATCCGAAGGACCTCGCCCGCGAGGTGACGGAAGCCAAGCGCGAGGCGATGGCCGCCTTCGGCAAGGACGAAGTCTATCTCGAAAAGCTCGTCGAGCGCGCCCGCCACGTCGAGAGCCAGGTGCTCGGCGATACGCATGGCAATGTCGTGCATCTCTTCGAGCGCGATTGCTCGATCCAGCGCCGCAACCAGAAGGTCGTCGAGCGCGCGCCCGCACCTTACCTCTCGGAAGCGCAGCGCCAGGAACTGGCGGCTTATTCGCTGAAGATCGCGTCTGCCACCGGCTATGTCGGCGCCGGCACGGTCGAGTATCTGATGGATGCCGATACCGGCAAGTTCTACTTCATCGAAGTGAACCCGCGCATCCAGGTCGAGCATACGGTGACCGAAGTCGTCACCGGCATCGATATCGTCAAGGCGCAGATCCACATCCTCGACGGCTTCGCGATCGGCACGCCTGAGTCGGGCGTTCCCGCGCAGGCGGATATCAAGCTGAACGGCCATGCTCTGCAGTGCCGCATCACCACCGAGGATCCGGAGCACAATTTCATTCCGGATTACGGCCGCATCACCGCCTATCGTTCGGCGTCCGGTTTCGGCATTCGTCTTGACGGCGGCACGTCCTATTCCGGCGCCATCATCACCCGCTATTACGATCCGCTGCTGGTCAAGGTGACGGCCTGGGCGCCGAGCCCCTCCGAGGCGATCTCGCGCATGGACCGCGCGCTGCGCGAATTCCGTATCCGCGGCGTCGCCACCAACCTGACCTTCCTGGAAGCGATCATCACGCATCCGAAGTTCAAGGACAACACCTACACCACCCGCTTCATCGACACGACGCCGGAGCTGTTCCAGCAGGTCAAGCGCCAGGATCGCGCCACCAAGCTGCTCACCTATCTCGCCGACGTTACGGTCAACGGCCATCCGGAAGCCAAGGACCGGCCGAAGCCGTCGGCTGATATCGCAGAGCCCGTCGTGCCCTATATCGAGGGCGGCAAGATACCTGATGGGACCAAGCAGCTGCTCGACACGCTCGGTCCGAAGAAGTTCGGCGAATGGATGCGCAACGAAAAGCGCGTGCTGATGACCGACACGACGATGCGTGACGGCCACCAGTCGCTGCTGGCAACGCGCATGCGCACCTACGATATCGCCCGGATCGCCGGAACCTATGCGCAGGCGCTGCCGAACCTGCTCTCTCTCGAATGCTGGGGTGGCGCGACTTTCGATGTCTCCATGCGCTTCCTGACGGAAGATCCGTGGGAGCGCCTGTCACAGGTGCGCGAGGCGGCTCCGAACCTGCTCTTGCAGATGCTGCTGCGCGGCGCCAACGGCGTCGGCTACAAGAACTATCCCGACAATGTCGTGAAATACTTCGTCCGCCAGGCGGCCGCCGGCGGCATCGATCTCTTCCGCGTGTTCGACTGCCTGAACTGGGTGGAGAACATGCGCGTGTCGATGGACGCGGTCGCCGAGGAGAACAAGCTCTGCGAAGCGGCGATTTGCTACACCGGCGATATCCTGAATTCGGCGCGTCCGAAGTACGACCTGAAGTACTATACCGATCTCGCCGTCCAGCTCGAAAAGGCCGGCGCGCACATCATCGCGCTGAAGGACATGGCGGGTCTGTTGAAGCCGGCGGCCGCCAAGGTGCTGTTCAAGGCTCTGCGCGAGGCGACCTCGCTGCCGATCCACTTCCACACGCACGACACGTCGGGCATCGCGGCCGCGACCGTTCTCGCCGCCGTCGATGCCGGCGTCGACGCCGTTGATGCTGCCATGGATGCGCTGTCGGGCAATACCTCGCAGCCCTGCCTCGGCTCGATCGTCGAAGCGCTGCGCGGCTCCGAGCGCGATCCGGGCCTCGATCCGGAATGGATCCGCCGCATCTCCTTCTATTGGGAAGCGGTGCGTCATCAGTACGCGGCCTTCGAAAGCGATCTCAAGGGACCCGCATCGGAAGTCTATCTGCACGAGATGCCGGGCGGCCAGTTCACCAACCTCAAGGAACAGGCCCGTTCGCTCGGGCTCGAAACCCGCTGGCACCAGGTGGCGCAGACCTATGCCGACGTCAACCAGATGTTCGGCGACATCGTCAAGGTGACGCCGTCTTCCAAGGTGGTCGGCGACATGGCGCTGATGATGGTCTCCCAGGACCTGACGGTGGCCGACGTCGTCAATCCGGCAAAGGACGTTTCCTTCCCCGAATCCGTCGTCTCGATGCTGAAGGGTGATCTCGGGCAGCCGCCGTCGGGCTGGCCCGAGGCGTTGCAGAAGAAGGCGCTGAAGGGTGATGCACCCTATACGGTGCGCCCGGGCTCGCTGCTTGCGGATGCCGATCTCGATGCGGAGCGCAAGACGATCGAGACCAAACTGGAGCGCGAAGTAAGCGATTTCGAATTCGCTTCCTACCTGATGTATCCGAAGGTCTTCACCGACTTCGCCTTCGCGTCGGATACCTATGGCCCGGTCTCGGTCCTGCCGACGCCCGCCTATTTCTATGGTCTCGGCGACGGCGAGGAGCTGTTTGCCGATATCGAGAAAGGCAAGACGCTCGTCATCGTCAACCAGGCGATGAGCGGCACCGACAGCCAGGGCATGGTCACCGTGTTCTTCGAGCTCAACGGCCAGCCGCGCCGCATCAAGGTTCCGGACCGCGCCCATGGCGCCACCGGTGCCGCCGCCCGCCGCAAGGCGGAGCCGGGCAATGCCGCCCATGTCGGCGCGCCGATGCCTGGTGTCATCTCGCGCGCCTTCGTTGCTGCCGGCCAAGCGGTCAGCGCCGGCGACGTGCTGGTCTCGATCGAGGCCATGAAGATGGAAACCGCCATCCATGCCGAGAAGGACGGCACGATCGCCGAAGTTCTCGTCAAGGCGGGCGACCAGATCGACGCCAAGGATCTGCTGGTCACCTACGCGGGCTGATCGACTTCAAACGGGTAGGGTAGGGTTGGCCTTCGGGCCGACCCTTGCGCAGCCCAACGCATTCTTCTGCTTTTGCGCAGCTTCCTGATTTTGCTAGTTTGGATTTTGCGCCCGACAGATTTTCCTGGGCGTGAAACGCTTTGGTGCACGGCCAGCGGTGAACTGGCTTAAATCTTTAGCTGGAGAATAGCACTTAGATGAGCGGGATTTCTCGACCGCTTTCTGGCATCTTTGATGTGTTATGACCGACTTGAGACCTTGGCGATCTCAGTTCAAAAAGGCGCTCGGCATGTTGCCAAGCGCCTGATGAAATAAATTAGTAGTTGCGCGGGCAACGCGCTTCGTAACGGCGGCCGTAGCGGTCACGATAGACGCAATAGCCGCGACGTTCGACGGACTGGCCGATCAGAGCGCCTGCGAGACCACCAGCAACGGCGCCAACAGCAGCACCACCCCAGCTATGGCTGATCGCGCCGCCGATAACAGCACCGGTACCGGCACCGATTGCCGTGCCTTGTTCGGTCGGCGTGCAGGATGCCAAGGCCGCCAGAAGTGCCATCGAGATTGCAACTTTCTTCATCATTTTATTACTCCCCAAGTTACTGGCCACTAGATCCGGCCCAGAAGCACTAGAATTATGATGATTACGACTACCAATCCAAGACCGCCGGAAGGACCGTAACCCCACGCGCGGCTATACCCCCAATTGGGGAGCGCTCCGATCAGAAGTAGAATAAGGATGATAAGAAGTATGGTTCCGAGCATTTTCCGTGACCTCGACGCATTCCATTAGAATGAGCACAAAACACGTTTGCCGGCTTTTTGTTCCCTCGAATCCTTTTACGCCACTTCTTGGCTTTCAATACTCTCAAGTTCCTAGCCAGCTTCTCGTGTTTTTGCACGATTTTGAGCGAGCTATTCGTGAAATATGCCTAAAGATCCATTAAATACAATAGGTTGTGTTATGCAAACCGCCAGATTTGTCGAGATTTCGCTGCCTAAAGGCTTTCGCCTCAAATCCAGATGTCTGGATTGTACTACCGCACGGCGGCAATCGACGGGAATGCGGTAGAGAGATTTCAAGCGTCTTATTGCTGGCACCCGCAAAAGTAGAATCTGACGATTCAGCATCTTGTGGAAAAAAGCGATTCAAAATCAATACTTAGCCGTGAACAAACCCTGAATCAGAGCTTGGCAGCGATTCGTCTCTGATTCGTTCTCGCGCTGTTCTGAATCGCAATGCGTGTACCCTGCAAGTTATTCGTGCGCGGAAAATCGATACGGCAATTCGAAATCAGCCCTTGCGTTTGTGGGGATGGCTGTCCATGTGTTGTGTGCTTCACACGTGCCGATTTGACTTCGGGGGCGTTGCGCCCCTTTTGCAGGACCATGACTCTGACATCGCAGCCGATGATATTGTCCGGGCGCGGCGTGACCGCGGTGCTCGGGCCCACGAATACCGGCAAGACGCATTATGCTATCGAGCGTATGGTCGCGCATGGGACGGGCGTGATCGGCTTGCCGCTGCGCTTGCTGGCCCGTGAGGTCTATTCGCGCGTCGTCGAGAAGGTGGGTGTTCAGAACGTTGCGCTCGTTACCGGCGAAGAAAAGATTTCGCCGCCCACTGCACGTTTTTCGGTCTGCACGGTCGAGGCGATGCCGCGCGAGACGAAGGCAGCCTTCGTCGCTATAGATGAAGTGCAGCTTGCCGGAGATCTCGAGCGCGGGCACATCTTCACCGATCGTATCCTCCACTTGCGCGGACGCGACGAGACGCTGCTGCTTGGCGCCGGCACCATGCGCCCGATCCTGCAGCAGCTACTCCCTGGCATCACCATCATCGAACGGCCGCGGCTTTCCCAGCTTTTCTATGCGGGCCAGAAGAAAATCACTCGTTTGCCGCAGCGTTCGGCAATTGTCGCTTTCTCGGCCGACGAGGTGTACGCCATTGCGGAACTCATACGGCGCCAGCGCGGCGGGGCTGCCGTCGTCCTCGGGGCGCTCAGCCCTCGGACGCGCAATGCGCAGGTCGCTCTCTACCAGGCTGGCGATGTCGAGTATCTCGTCGCGACCGACGCGATCGGCATGGGTCTCAATCTCGATGTCGACCACGTCGCCTTCGCTCAGGACCGGAAGTTCGATGGCTACCAGTTCCGCAATCTGAATCCCGCCGAACTTGGTCAGATCGCCGGTCGTGCGGGTAGGCATGTCCGGGATGGCACCTTCGGCGTTACGGGTCAGGTCGACCCGTTTGATGAGGAGCTTGTCGAGCGGATCGAGGGGCACGAGTTCGACAACATCAAGGTGCTGCAGTGGCGCACCAAGAACCTGGATTTCGCCTCTCTCCATGCCTTGCGCGCAAGCCTTGAGACCGGGCCAAGCGTTGCCGGATTGACGCGGGCGCTTCCCGCTGTCGATCAGCAGGCTTTGGAGCACCTGTCTCGCTATCCCGAGATTATCGATCTCGCCAAGACGCCAGCGCGCGTGGAAAAGCTTTGGGAAGCGTGTGCTTTGCCGGATTACAGGCGCATTGCGCCTGCCCAGCACGCCGATCTCATCTCCACCCTCTTTTCTGATCTCGTGCGCTATGGCACGGTGAACGAGGACTTCCTTGCGGAACAAGTTCACCGCGCTGATCGAACGGATGGTGAAATTGACACGCTTTCGGCGCGAATCGCGCAGATAAGGACGTGGACCTATGTATCGAATCGGCCCAACTGGCTTGCCGATCCGACACACTGGCAGGAAAAGACGCGGGAAATCGAAGATCGATTGTCCGATGCGTTACATGAAAGGTTGACGAAACGCTTTGTTGATCGCAGGACATCTGTGCTCATGAAGCGCCTGAGAGAGAATGCGATGCTGGAAGCTGAAATCAGTGTAAATGGCGATGTCTTCGTTGAAGGACATCATGTGGGGCAGTTGTCCGGATTCCGGTTCACGCCGATTGCGGGAGCAGAGGGGCCTGACGCAAAGGCAGTCCAGACTGCGTCGCAGAAAGCGCTGTCGCTTGAATTCGAGGCACGTGCAGCACGTCTTCATGCTGCCGGCAATGGCGATCTGGCAATCAGTTCCGACGGTTTGATCCGTTGGCTTGGCGATCCGGTGGCGCGTCTTTCCGGAAGCGATCACATCATGCGTCCGCGGGTTATCCTGCTGGCCGACGAACAGCTCACGGGCAATGCGCGCGATCACGTCGCCGCCCGCATCGAGCGCTTCGTCAATCATCACATCAGCACGGTTCTGAAGCCGCTTGATGACTTGTCGCGTGCAGAGGATCTGCAGGGCCTCGCGAAGGGGCTGGCATTCCAGCTCGTCGAGAATCTCGGTGTGCTTTTCCGTCGCGATGTCACGGAAGAGGTGAAGTCTCTCGATCAGGATGCGCGTGCTTCCATGCGCCGCTATGGCGTGCGCTTCGGCGCCTACCATATCTTTGTTCCGGCTCTGCTGAAGCCCGCGCCCGCGGAGCTCATTACCCTGCTTTGGGCTCTGAAGAACGACGGCCTCGATAAGCCCGGTTACGGCGATCTCATTCCGGTGCTGGCCGCAGGCCGCACGTCTGTCGTCACCGACCCGAGCTTCGAGCGCACATTCTACAAGCTTGCCGGTTTCCGCTTCCTCGGAAAGCGTGCCGTTCGTATCGATATCCTCGAGCGTCTTGCGGATATCATCCGGCCGCTGCTGCAGTGGAAGCCCGGTCAGGCCAATCGTCCGGAAGGCGCTTACGACGGTCGTCGCTTTACAACGACGACGGCGATGCTCTCCATTCTCGGCGCGACGCTGGAAGACATGGAAGAGATCCTGAAGGGTCTGGGTTACCGTGCCGATGCCGTGAAGGCTGAAGAGGCGACAGCGCATCTTTCTGCTCAGGACGCGACAGCGACGCCTGTGGTCGCAGAGGCGGCTGAGGCGGCCGGTGAAACGTCCGATCACGACGACGCAGATGCTTCCACCGAGGAAAACTCTTCGGAGACGGCTGTGGTTGTGGAACAGCCAGCAGCAGCCGAACAGCCAGCTGCGGAAGCAGCGGATGCGGAAGAGCCCAAGCCGGTTCTTTTGTGGCGGCTTGCGGGTCGCGGCGACGCACAGCGCCAGCCGCGTGGTCAGCAGGGTGAGCGCCGCAGTGGTGGTCAGGCTCAGGATCGCGGCAATCGCCGTCACGGTGGCTCTGAAGCAGGCGAGGGTGGTCGTCCGCAGCGCAAGGAAGGCGGCAAGCCGCACCAGGGGCGCGGTGATCGCAACGAGCAACGCGGCGATCGACAGGATCGCGGTGATCGCAAGGATCGCAACAACAACAATCGTGGTGGCGACCAGCCGCTACGCTTCGAGGCAAAGCCGCCGCGCAAGGAGAAGCCGATTGATCCGGATTCACCCTTTGCCAAGCTCGCTGCCTTGAAGGAGCAGATGAAGAAGTAAGACACCATGAGCGGGGAGACACAGCCAGCAACCGGTTCGCGCCAGCGCATCGACAAGTGGCTGTTCTTCACGCGTATGGTCAAGTCCCGCTCGCTGGCGCAAAGCCATGTTCAATCCGGTCACGTGCGCATCAACGGTGCGCGCGTGGTCCAGCCCAGTCAGATGGTCAAGATCGGCGACAAGGTCGAGCTGACGCTCGAGCGGCGGGATGTGATCCTGCAGGTCAAGGCTGGCGGAGACCGCCGCGGACCCTACGAGGAAGCAAGGCTCCTCTACGACGACCTTTCCCCATCGCCTGAAGAAACCGCAAAGCTGACGCCTTACGAACAAGCGATACGTGCGGCCGGTGCTGGCAGGCCGACGAAGAAGGAGCGCCGCGCAATCGATCGATTGATGTCGGACGATGATTAGAAAACTCTGCCGCGACTGAGCCTTTTTGAGATCGGTTTATTCTTGAAATCCGCCTTCAAAGCCGATACTTGACAGACAACCTGCCGGATCGCATGACGGTTTCCCAAACATGGTCGCGCGGCTCTTCCGGCTAGGGAAGGCGTGACGTTCCAGGTTGCCCGGCCCTACTTAGCAAGATCCTGGAGTTCTTCATGACCTATGTCGTGACCGACAATTGCATTCGCTGCAAATATACCGATTGCGTGGAAGTCTGCCCTGTCGACTGTTTCTATGAAGGTGAGAACTTCCTCGTCATTCATCCCGACGAGTGCATCGACTGCGGCGTTTGCGAGCCGGAATGTCCTGCCGAAGCCATCAAGCCGGATACCGAGCCGGGCCTGGACAAGTGGCTGAAGGTCAACGCCGAGTTTGCCAGCATCTGGCCAAACATCACGGTAAAAAAAGACGCTATGCCCGAGGCGAAAGAACTGGACGGCGAGACCGGAAAGTTCGAAAAGTACTTCTCGGAGAAGCCCGGTTCGGGCGACTGATCGGCTGAAGTCAGTCTGGCTTTAACGCCTGCGATATGGGGCGAAATGTGCTTGGAGCATATGGGTGACATGTGTTGCCCGCATGACTCATGCACAGTAAATTATTGATTTCCTCATATTTTTGTGGTAGCTTTAATATCACTGATCCATTTGCGGCATATTGCATGCCCAAAACCACCAGAAAGCAAACAGATTAACGCGCGGTTTCCGTGACATATCAACGCCTTGAGCTGTCAGGTCCTAAAATCGCGTGTGGGTATAGCTTTGTTTTCGACCGGTGGGGCCAGAAGTAAAGTCACCCGACGGATCCGACCGTCTCATCCGGGCCTGACTGACCCGGCTCCGGCTCTCGCCGGAAGCGTAACAGGGAGTTTTTGAATAGAATGACGACCCAGCAGAAAAAACCTTCAGCAGCACGCCATGGCTTCAAGACCGGTGAATCGATCGTGTATCCCGCACATGGCGTCGGTACCATCAGCGCCATCGAAGAGCAAGAAGTCGCCGGCATGAAGTTGGAACTTTTCGTGATTGATTTCGAAAAGGACAAAATGCGTCTGAAGGTTCCGGTCGCGAAAGCTATGAGCATTGGCATGCGTAAGCTCTCGGAGACCGATTTCGTGGAGCGTGCTCTGAAGGTTGTGCAGGGCAAGGCACGCGTAAAGCGTACGATGTGGTCCCGCCGCGCGCAGGAATATGATGCCAAGATCAATTCCGGCGACCTGATTTCGATCGCTGAAGTTGTGCGCGACCTCTACCGTGCCGAGAACCAGCCTGAGCAGTCCTATTCCGAGCGTCAGCTTTACGAAGCCGCACTCGATCGCATGGCGCGCGAAATTGCCGCTGTGAACAAGATGTCCGAAACTGAAGCCGTCCGTTTGGTCGAGACCAACCTGAACAAGGGTCCGAAGCGCGGCAAGGCGATCGAAGAAGACGAATCTCAGGATGAGGCGGCTTAAAAAGGCCTGCCATACCTTACAAAAAACCCGGCCATCGTGCCGGGTTTTTTATTGGAACTTTTTCGCTGCTCGCGCGTTTCAGAAATGTCAGTGCGAACTTGTTCGAGCCACGGCCCGCTAGTTCGCTTTGAAGTCAACACGACGAGGAGCGGATCATGCCTTCCAAATCTTGCCCGACTGGCAGCTTGACGAAACTGATCCCGCCAAACGGCCTGAACGGTACCTAGACAATAAACTAGGGCCTCTCTCGCCAACGTCCAGAGCCGAGGCCTTCATATCTTCCAAACCACGATTTCGATCCGGGCATGTCGTGTCCGGGAACAGATATTCTTTGCCCAATTTAGGGCCAGCCTGAGCTCAGGAGACCGTTATGAAGAACATGTCTGCAGACCGGCGCATGATTAAGATTGCAATGGCCGCGCCTTACCTGGCGCGCGAGGAAGAACATGATCTTGCTGTTCGTTGGAAGCATAATGAGGACCGTGGCGCGCGAAATCAGATTGCGATGGCGCATATGCGCCTGGTCATTTCGATGGCGGCAAAGTTTCGCAATTTCGGTTTGCCGATGAGTGATCTCGTTCAGGAGGGCTATGTCGGCCTGCTGGAGGCGGCCGCGCGCTTCGAGCCGGAACGCGATGTGCGCTTTTCCACTTATGCCAGCTGGTGGATCCGCGCTTCAATTCAAGACTATATTCTTCGCAACTGGTCGATCGTCCGGGGCGGAACCAGTTCGGCGCAGAAGGCGCTGTTCTTCAATCTGCGCCGGCTTCGCGCCAAGCTCGCCAAGGGCGATACACAGCTTACACTGCAATCCATCCACCAGGAGATCGCAGCAGCTCTCGGCGTGAGCCTTTCCGACGTTCAGACAATGGATGCCCGCCTCTCCAGCAACGATGCGTCGCTCCAGGCGCCGTCGGTCTCCGGCGACGCCGACAGTGCCGAAAAGATGGACTTCCTTGTCAGCGATGATCCGCTTCCCGACGAGCAGGTTACCAACATGATCGACGGTGAGCGTCGGCGCGTATGGCTGGCGTCTGCCCTCAAGCATCTCAACGAGCGTGAAATGAAGATCATCAGTGCCCGCAGGCTGGCCGAAGATGGTGCTACCCTCGAAGAGCTGGGCGCCGACCTCGGTATCTCCAAGGAGCGTGTGCGCCAGATCGAAAGCCGGGCGATGGAAAAGCTGCGCACGGCGCTGGTCAGCGCAGATCCCTATATGGCCGCATCTGCCTGAACTCATCCTGACACACAACAAAAAGCCCGGCGAAAGCCGGGCTTTGTTTATTCCGCGATGATCTTGACGCGATCGCCAGGCGCCACGGATGCGCCCGTCGGCAAGGCGTTGATGAGCTTGAAGAGATCGAGCTTTCGATCCGTCCCCATCATTCGCGCGGCCAGCGTGGTAATGTTATCGCCGGCACGAACGGTGACGACGCGTACGCGAAGCGGCTTCAGCGAAGCGGCCTCTTCCGGTGTCATGCGGCGGAAACTTGCGCGCAGGACATCGGCCGTCTGCTGGAGCGTCGGGCTGCCCTTCGGGACCGCGGTCAGGAAGCGGAAGATCTGCGAGTTGTTGCGTACAACTGTAACATCGAAGTCCCAGCGATCAGCGCTTGCGCGCGCGGTTGCCGCTTCCATGCCGTTGACGGTGATCTGCTGAATGCTCGACGGATCGAGACCGGTGACCCAGCCGCTGGATATGTAGTTGGTCAGCGATTGGTTCTGGTTGTCGGCAACGCCATCGAAACGGATGGCAACATCGCCCGGTCCCGTCGCCATGACGGCCTCGACCTTGTTGTCGATCTTGAAGTCCGGCGGCACGTCGAAACGGATGCCCAAGCCGCCATGTAGGAACGTCTGTCCCCTGACGTAGCCTTCTTCAGGACTATCGCCATATAGCAGGCCATCAATGCCGTCGAGATAGTAGTTGCGGCCGGTATCGCCAACCTTGCCTTCCTGTCCGAACGCACGCGCGTGGTCGCGCGCCAGCTCGATACGCTGGGCGGAATTCGGGTGGCTCGAGAGGAAGTCCAGGCTCTGGTCGGCATCCGGATCCACGGACATGAAACGACTATAGCCTGCCATGGAATCGAGGAAGCGCGCTGCCGCATAGGGGTCGTAGCCGGCTTCGCCGAGCATGCGCACGCCGATAACATCAGCCTGCAATTCCTGCTGCCGGGAGAACGCGGCGAGGCGCAGCTTGCCGCGCGCCAGCGCCTGCTTGCCGGCGATATCGCTGGACAGAACTTCTGCCACAACCCGGCTGGCGATGACTTCGGCTTCTTCACGCTTCTGCCGCTCGATGCCGTGGTTCGCGGTGACGTGACCCATCTCATGCGAGAGCACGGCCGCGACTTCTGACGCATCGTTGGCGAGCGCGAGCAGGCCGCGCGTCACATAGAGATAGCCGCCGGGCAGCGCAAACGCGTTGATTGCGGGCGAATTCAGGATCGTGATACGGTACGACTGGCTGGGGTTTTCGGAGACAGCCGTGAGGGCGCCGGCGATGCGGGCAACCAGCCGCTCGGTCTTCGCATCCTTGTACTCGCCGCCATAGCTCGCGACGATGCGAGGATGCTCGCGCGCACCCATTGCCGCACGCGGATCGTTCTTCTGGACTTCGTCGACGATCTGGGGATTCGAGGAGGGGCCGACGCTCGGTTGATAGGATTGCTCGAGAGCCGACTGACAGCCGTAAAGACCTGCTCCGGTCGCACAGATCAGCGACGCCTTACGAGCCCAACGACACGTTGCGAGAAACACACTACTGGAGGGCGCGGTCAGTTTCCACGTCGTCATGCGGTCCAGTGCGTCTCTCCGAGTCATATTTCGTATCGATCGGCGTCCCTTGAGGCTGATCCGATCGCGGTCATTGCGGTTAAACAGGCGTCCATCCCCGCTTTTGCAGTGCACAAACAGGGACGCAAGTCTTTGCTGTAACTGATTTTCGCATCGGTTGCATAGCGAGACTCTGCTTAAATGTGGCGCCGTTGTATTTTAGCAAGCCTGACGTGGTTAAGGAGTTCTTTGGGTCGACTCAAATTATGGCGAAAGTGCCGTTGCCCGAGTGAGAATCGTCAGCCGCGCAGAAATTGGACCACGCCAAAGTGATCTTTCTGCTCAATAAACTGCTCGATCGGTGCATCGGCGACAATAGAGCCTGCGTCGATAAAGATCGCATGGTCGGCTATCTTCCGAACCTCGTCAGGGTCGTGCGACACGATGACAACAGTATTGTTGGTTTCGCGATGCAACTCGAGAAGCAATGTCGCCATATCGTTTCTGAGGGCCGGATCAAGGGCCGCGAACGGTTCGTCGAGCAGAAGCAGCGGGCGTTTGCGGACGAGCGCACGCGCGAACGCGACCCGTTGTCGCTCGCCCCCGGAGAGCGTGGACGGCATGCGCTTTTCGAAATTGTCGAGGCCGACCTTGTGCAAAGCATCGCTGATCGCTGACCGATCCGTTGCCGACAGTTTCAATGACGGATTTATACCGAGGCCGACGTTCGTGAATACGTCTAGGTGGGCGAACAGATTGTTGTCCTGAAAGACGAGTGACACGGGGCGCCGAGATGGATGCTCGCGCGTGACGTCCTCTCCGGCAACCAGGATGCGCCCCTGTTCTGGCATATCGAAGCCGGCAAGGAGATTGAGGAATGTCGATTTTCCGGCCCCCGATGGGCCGGTGACTGCGATCACGGCTGCTCGTGGCAGCTTGCAATCAAAGCGGAACGAATGCTGGCCAAGCCGAAGCCGCACATTCTGCATCTCGATCCCGTCAGCCATGCAGGACAGCCTCCTTTCCGGCATTTCCACGCGTCCCGGCAATTGTCAGAAGAAGGCAGATGATGCCGAGGATCAACGCCAGTCCGTCTGCATCGCTGGTTCGGTAGCTCCCCATGCGGCTGTAGATCAACCATGGAAGTGTGACGAGGCTGTCGGAGCCAAACAGCGCGACGGCGCCGAGGTCTCCCAGCGATAGTGCAGCAGCGAATGACAAAGCCGTCAGCAACGGCCGCCGCATCGCCGGCCAATCAACAAAGCGAAGACGAGAGAAACCTTCGATGCCGAGACTTGCGTTCAAGCGCTGGGTTCGCTGCTGGTGTGTCGTATAGGCTGGCTCAAGCACCCGCATGACGAAGGGGAGAGACATCAGCGCGTTGATCGCGGCTATCAGCATGGGGGCATAGGCGTTGATGTCGCCCACGGATCGAAGAGCCATGAACCAACCGGTTGCGAGTACGATCGGGGGTACCAGCAGAACGAAGGACGAGGCCGAGCCCATCGCGCCGAAAAAAGCCCTGTCGGCGAGGCTTCTGCTGCCGCCAAGTGCTATCGTATGTCTCGACCGGATGAGCAGCATTGCAATGCTCGACGAAAGCACGGCGGAACATGTCGCTATCAACGCGCTGGTGATGGTGGATCGCCAGAAGATCGGTTCCAGGACAAGCTTGATTAAATTCGCGCGCAGTCCAGCAACGGTGATCGATATCAGCGGTAACAGCAGGAATGCGACGCCAATAAAGAGCAGGGTGATATCCAACAGACGTACGGGAAGGGATGTACCATCTGGTCGCTTCACCGTCTTTCCAGCGGTTGTTCCTTCGTCGTCGACGAACCGCAACAGCGCCATCCCGCCCAAAATAATTGCGGTCAACCCGATCTGCAGCACTGAGAGTGAAACCGCTCTGCCGGGATCGAAATCGAAACGCAGTGACTGGTAGATGGCCACCTCTATCGTTGTTGCCGCCGGCCCGCCACCGAGCGTCAGCACCAGCGTGAAACTCGTGGCGCACAGCATGAAAATCAGCCCTGAGATTCCCGGGATAACCGAGCGCAGCACCGGCCACTCGACGAAGCGGAAAATATCCTTCGGCCGCATGCCGAGACCGGCGCCAACCAGCCAATATTCGCCGGGTATTCGTTCCAGCGACATCAGCATAAGCCGGCAAGCGAGCGGCAGATTGAAGAAGACGTGCGCCAACAGGATGCCGGCAAGCCCGTAGATGCTTATCGGTTCGGCAAGTCCGAGGCGCAGCAGCAGGGAATTCAGAGCACCTTGCCGTCCCCATATTCCGATAAGACCCAAAGCACCGATCAGCACGGGCAAGCCCATCGGCAATGCCAGCAGCCGCACGATCCACTGGCGGCCGGGGAGGTCGGGTTGGCGGGCCAGCGCCTGGGCAAGCGGTATTGCGAAAACGACCGAGAGGAGTGTTGAAAGGAATGCCTGCAGCAGCGTGAAACGCAGGACCCTTCCGATGTAGGGATCAGCCAGAACCGATGCGAGGGACTGGATACCGCTCGCCATCAGCAGCATGAAGACCGCGAGCGCAATGAACAGAACGATAGCGGCGAGACCGAAGGCCCCGCCGATCATCGAAAACCGTCTCTGTGCCGCGGTCAGCAGCATCAATTCATGCTCATTGCCGCAAGCCACTCATCGATCCAGGCCTTTCGATGCGCCGCGACATCGTCGGAACTCATCAGGAAGGTCTTGCTCGGCTTGACGAGTTTGCTAAAGGCGTCAGGCAGGGGCTGAGACGTTGCCGCGACCGGCATCATCCAGTTGTTTGTCGGGATGGTATCCTGGAAGCCCGGCGTCAAAACGAACTTGAGGAAATCTCGGGCAAGATCCTTGTTCGGTGCGTTCTTTAGCAGGCCGGCGACTTCGATCTGGATGTAGTGCCCTTCCGAAAAGTCTGCAGCCTGGTATCGGTCAGTATTTTCCGACACCATATGGTAGGCGGGAGATGTCGTATAGGAGAGCACCATCGGTGCCTCGCCCTTCGTGAAGAGCCCATAGGCTTCCGACCAGCCTGGCGTCACAGTAAGAACGCGGTTCTTCAGCTTGGCCCAGGCTTCCGGCGTCTTGTCGCCATAGATCGACTTCACCCACAACAGCAGGCCGAGACCCGGGGTCGACGTGCGCGGATCCTCGATGACGATTTTCTGCGACGGATCGCCCTCAACGAGATCCTTCATGCTCTTCGGCGGATTCTTGATGGTCTGCGTGTCGTAGATGACGGCAAAATGCCCGTAGTCGTAGGGGACGAAAACATCGTCCTTGTAGTCGCCCGGTACGCTCAGACCAGCGGTATCGACGCCGCTTGCGTCAAACAGGCCGGTTGCCTTTGCTTCCGCCACAAGATTGGTGTCGAGTCCAAGGACGACGTCGGCCTTGGTGCCCGCACCCTCGAGCTTGAGGCGGGACAGGAGCGCGACACCATCGGCGACACTGACGAAATTGACGCTGCACTCGCACGTCTTCTCGAAAGCGGCCTTGACCTTCGGGCCGGGACCCCATTCCGATGTGAAGCTTTCGTAGGTGTAGATCGTCAGAGACTTCTCGGCTGCGCCGGCATTCGTTGCCGAGAACGTGGCAACGCCAGCCACGAGAGCAGCCAGCCCATGAAGAACTTTAAAGTTGGAAACAAACATCACACCTCTCCTCTTGCTGTTGTTGAAGGGGAAAAGGGCGGTGGCAAATGTCACGCGTCTAATCCCTCCGCCGGTGTTAGCCGGATCAGGTTCCGCGGGTTAGCTTTTGCAAGCCTCTCAGCCTCCGTTCGATGAACGAAGGCACCCCGTTAGAGCGAGAAGAGATGTATCGTCGTGGCCGTCATCTGGCAAGAGTGAAGCCGGCCACGTATTCCTTATTCGCTGGCTTCCGCGACCGCCGCCGGACGGGCACCGCTGACGACCCGCGGCAGCTGCACCGGTTTCAGCAACAGCGCCGCAATCAGGCCGATGAGGGCGATGCCGCAGGAGGTCATGAACAGCGGCGTAAACGCGTGCGAATAGGCATCCGCCACAGCCTGTTTCACTGCATCCGGCAGGGCTGCCATCATCTTCGGTGTCAGTTCCTCAATGTTCGAGACACCCGGGATGACAGATCCAGATCCGCCAAGCTGCGAACCGACGATTGCGCCGTAGATGGAGATGGCGATCGATGCGCCTCCCATGCGGGACAACGTCACCGATCCGGTGGCAGCGCCGACGTCGCGTGCGTGCGTGGCATTCTGGACGCCGATAACCGGCACCTGCTGTGCGAGGCCAACGCCGATCCCATGCATCATCATCAGAGCGCCGATCAGGTAAAGCGGGGTACCGGCGTGGACCTGGGAGATCAGGGCAAATGCCACGGCGCTGCAGCTCAAGCTTGCGATGGCTAACGGCTTGTACCGTCCCGTCGCGGAGATGATGCGTCCGGCTGACAGCGAGCCGCAGACGATGCCGCCCGTCAGCAGGATGAAAAACCCGCCTGCGGCAGAGGGCGACAAGCCGGTCGTCGTCTGCAGGAACAGCGCGAAATAGTTCACCATGCCGATGCCGATGGCGCCGCTCATGATCGACATGATCAGCAGCAGACTGAACGTCGAGTTGCTGAACAGGGAGAGCGGGATAATCGGCTCAACGGCGCGGCGCTCCACCATGACCCAGGCGATCGCGGCCGCAACACCAATGCAGATGATGGCAAGGTTCTGCGGTGCGATCAGAGAATCAAAAAGTTGCGCCCCATCGGCCGCAAGCACGACACTTGCCGTCACCACGGCAAGGAGTACGGCGCCCGCATAGTCGATCTTCGGGCGCCGGTTCGGCTTGCGATAGGGAAGCATGAAGGCAAGCCCCGTGAGGACAAAGACGCCGATCGGCACGTTGACGAGAAAGATGGAGCGCCAGCCGAATAGGTCACTCATTGTTCCTCCAAGTACAGGGCCGATGGCACCGGAGGCCATGAGGACCAGGCTCGAATAGCTCTGATATCTGGCCCGTTCGCGAGGTTCGAACAAGTCGGCATTGACGGCGAAGATCGATACCATGATCCCGCCGCCACCAAGCCCCTGCAGCACACGCGCGGCAATCAGGGTATTCATCGAAACCGCCAGACCACAGATGGCCGAGCCGACCGTGAAGATCAGGATCGCGGCCATCATCACATATTTGCGGCCGAACAGGTCGCCGAGCTTTCCATAGAGCGGCATGACCGCGCTGACGGAGAGAAGGTAGGCGGAGCCAATCCAGCTGAAGCGCTCAAGGTGTCCGAATTCACCGACGATCGTCGGTAGAGCTGTCGCGACAATCTGATTGTCCAGCGTCGCCATGAACAAGGCTGTCATCAGGAAAAGAAAGAGAATGAGCTTGCGGCGATGATCCGTCACAAGCGGTGCCGGCGCACTATGCATATCCATGGGAGTGCCATTTTCCGATTAGATGAGAGTTGGATTTGTGTGCTATCAGCATATAATTGTCAATGGCATATTTATGATGACGGCATATTCTCATCCATATTGCCTTCTGTTATGATCGCCCCATGAACAAAACCGCGAAGGAAATCGCCGACACCGAGAGCGCTGCGGACAGCGAAGGCAGCGTCACGCATATCGGCCAGACAATGACCCGCATGCGGCTGATGACGGGGCGAAGACTGATTGGAAGGCTTGCGATACAAAGCGTGGCGCCCGGTCTGGAGTTGTCGCATCTGGATGTTCTGGATGCGGTGAGACGCGCGCAGGACTCCGGAGAGGTCACGGTTGGCACCATTGCCGAGATGATGCGCATCGATCCGTCGCGTGCCAGCCGCGTCGTATCTGATATGGTTGGCCGCAATATTCTGAGACGCAAGGCATCTCAGGCCGATGCGCGCCGTATCGTGGTGGTGATGACACCGCTCGGCCAGAAGCTCATGGCGGAGATAAAGGCGCAGAAGATGACCCTGGTCTCTGATATCGTCGCGGATTGGCCGCAGGAGGAAATCGACGTTTTCGCCGAGCTCTTTGATAAGTTCATCTCGGGCTTCGAGGAACTCTTCGAGGCCCGGATGCGCGAGATGACCGAAGAGGCATAGCAGGCGGGTCTTTCCCTTCACCCCTGCTTTGCGCTATGGCAATCGCCATGAGCCAATCCACCTTCACCATCCTGCTCGGCGGCGAGATTCAACTGACTGATCGTCTGATCGAGGCGGTCACCGGAACGCGCGTCATCGCTGCGGATGGTGGAATGCGGCATGCTATCGCTCTTGGCCTGGAGCCGGAGCTATGGGTGGGCGATTTTGATTCGGCGCCGGCGGCTCTTGCCGACACTTTCCAGCATGTTCCCCGCCAGCCCTACCCTGCTGCGAAGGCCGCGACGGATGGAGAAATCGCCGTGTCTGAAGCGATCCGCCTCGGCGCGCGTCGGCTGGTGCTTGTCGGTGCGCTGGCAGGCGACCGTTCCGATCACGCGCTTCAGCATCTGCTTTATGCCGTACGGCTGGCGGAAGACGGTTTCGACGTGTTCCTGACATCGGGAACAGAGGAAGCCGTACCGCTTATTCCCGGCACGATCGAACTCGCCTTGCCGAAGGCGAGCCTGTTTTCAGTTCCCGGTTTCAGCGAACTCATCGGGCTTTCGATCGAGAACGCCCGCTATCCGCTGAAGGATTTTCATTTGCCCTTCGGTTCTTCACGCACCATCTCGAATGTTGCGGAAGGCACGGTGCGCTGCACGCTTCAAAGCGGTCGCGCCATTGTGCTTGCCCGCCCTTACGATCTTTCCGGAGTCTGATTTTTGGCGCCCCCCATTCTAAAACTCGATGATATCTTCCTGAGCTTCGGCGGTGCGCCGCTTCTGGCGGGTGCCGGTCTGCAAGTGGAGCCGGGCGACCGGATCTGCCTCGTCGGCCGCAACGGCTCGGGCAAGTCCACCTTGCTGAAGATTGCTGCTGGGCTGGTCGAGGCGCAGTCCGGCGAAGTGTTCCGGCATCCGGCTTCGACGATCCGGTATCTGGAGCAGGCCCCCGACTTTTCCGGTTACAAGACCGTTCAGGCCTACGCCGAGGCCGGACTCGGACCGGGTGACGATCCGTATCGCGTAACCTACTTGCTGTCGCATCTCGGCCTTACCGGCGAAGAGGATCCGAAGAATCTGTCGGGTGGGGAAGCCCGTCGTGCGGCGCTGGCGCGCGTTCTGGCGCCCGAGCCCGACATCCTGCTGCTGGATGAGCCTACCAACCATCTCGATCTGCCGACCATCGAGTGGCTTGAAGGCGAGCTTCAGAAAAGCCGAAGCGCACTCGTTCTGATTTCCCACGACCGGCGGTTCCTCGAGAAGGTCTCGAATGCCACCGTCTGGCTGGACCGCGGCACGTCCCGGCGGCTGGATCGAGGCTTCGCGCATTTCGAGGCCTGGCGGGACCAGGTGCTTGAGGCCGAGGAATTGGAGCAGCACAAGCTCGGAAAGGCCATCGAGCGCGAAGAGCACTGGTTGCGCTACGGTGTGACGGCGCGGCGCAAGCGAAACATGCGGCGCCTTGGCGAATTGCAGACGATGCGCGCGGAGTATCGCGGTCACAAAGGGCCGCAGGGATCCGTCCAGGCGACGGCCTCGGATTCTCAAGAGTCGGGCAAGCTCGTTATCGAAGCGGACAAGATCACCAAGACATACGGCGATCGGTCGATCGTTTCGCCGTTCTCGATCCGCGTTCATCGCGGCGATTGCATCGGTCTTGTTGGGCCGAATGGAGCGGGCAAGACGACGCTTCTGAAGATGCTGACTGGGCAGCTCGCCCCGGACACCGGCACCGTGAAGCTCGGGACGAACCTCGAAATCGCGACGCTCGATCAGAAGCGCGAGGATCTCGATCTTGAGGATACGCTTGCCCATTACCTGACGGATGGCCGCGGCGAGAATCTGCTCGTCAACGGTGAGCAGCGGCATGTTACAGGTTACATGAAGGAATTTCTGTTTCAGCCCGAGCAGGCCCGCACGCCGATTAAGAACCTGTCCGGCGGCGAGCGCGCCCGCCTGATGCTGGCGCGCATTCTTGCGCGGCCGTCGAACTTGCTGATCCTCGACGAACCGACGAACGATCTCGACATCGAGACGCTCGACCTGCTGCAGGAAATCGTCGCCGGTTTCCCTGGCACCGTCATTCTCGTTAGCCACGATCGTGACTTCCTCGACCGGACCGTCACGTCAACGATTGCGCCGGCGGTTCCCGATGCGCCTGACGGCCGCTGGATCGAGTATGCCGGCGGCTACTCCGACATGCTTGCACAGCGCAAGGGTGCGGCGGAAGAGCGCCGGAAAGCCGAAAAGGCGATCGAGAAGCCAAAGGCGCAGGCCGAACCGGCCGGCGAGCAGGTGAAGGCGAAGGGCAAGCTTTCCTTCAAACAGAAGTTTGCGCTGGAGAACCTGCCGAAGGAAATGGCGAAGCTGGAAGCCGAGATCGCCAAGCGCGAAGCCAAGATGGCCGATCCGAACCTCTTCACCAAGGACCCGGAGAACTTTACCCGACTCGCTGCTGAAATGGAGAAATTCCGGGACAGCCTTGCCAAGATGGAAGAGGAATGGCTGGAGCTCGAGATGCTCCGGGAGGAGTTGGAAGGCTAGGAAAGCGGCGTTTGAGGCCGCAATCCTAAAGCGCCGGTGCTGGTGCGTTTGCGGCCTTCGCCATGATCTTTTCTTCAGACTTCGCCGATATCGCCTCGAGATGCAGTACCCGCGGATGGAATGCCTCCATGTAGGCGTCCGAGCGGCCGATGTAGATCATGGTGCTGTCGGGTATCGATTTCAGAACGTTCATCATCGTTGCCTGCCACGCGGGTTCCATTCCTTCCAGAACCTCATCGAAGACGATCCACTTCGGCCGAACCAGGAGCAGTCTGGCAAAGCCGATAGCGCGCTGTTCATCTGAATCAAGAAGCTTGTCCCAGCGTGCCTGCGTGTCGAGCCGCGCGATCAGGGCATGCAGTCCAGCCTGCTCAAGCGCTGCCTTGACGTCTTCATCCCGGTAGGTGTCGACGGGCTCGGGGAACGCCAGCGCCTCGCGCAACGTGCCGCCCGGAATATACGCAGACTGCGGCACGAACAGGATTTCGTCGGTTGGCGGCAGGCCGATCTTGCCACCGCCGCAGGGCCACAGCTCGGACATCGAGAGGAAAAGAAGCTTCCTGTTGACGCTATGGTCGCCATTGATCATCACCTTGTCGCCGGCGTTGATGGTGACCTCGGTCTCATGGATCCGGAAGCCTCCGCACTGATCGATCTCTTCGCCGATCTTGGTGGCGATGCTGACGTGATCAAGCGTAAGTGTGCCGGCCGGGCTGTTCTCGTATTTGATCGTTTCCTTCAGGTCCAGGTCGTCGCCCATGTTGGTCAGCGCCTGCCGGAAATCGGTCACACGCATCAGGGTCGCCCGCCATTCGGCAATCGGCCCGAAGTTCGCGACATACCAGCGCAGAGCAGTGTTGACCTGATTGAACGCGCCCACGGACATCATCAATTCGCCGAAGGTCAGGCCCCCGGAAAAATATGCCGGTGCCGCGACGATGATCGGGATGACGACGACCAGCCAGCCATAACCTGCAGATACCCAGGTCAGGTTGACGTTGGCCATCGCCAGCCGCTTGATGACTGCCAGGACGTTGCTGATGTCGCCGTTGATGCGCCGCCGTTCGTTTTCCTCGCCGCGAGCAACCGTGATCGCAGGCATGTTTTCGTTGGCGTGCATCAAGGCAAAGCGCAGTTCAGCTTCCTTTGAGAAGCGATCGGCGTTGAGCTTGACCAGTTTGCGTCCGACGAGCTGGCTGAGGATCGAGGCGGACGCCGCATAGAAGATGGCGGCCCAAACCATATAGCCGGGAATGGAAAAGCTGTAGCTGCCGAAATGGAAGACGAATCCGCTCGAAAGCTCCCAGAGAACGCCAATGAAGCTGACCAGCAGGATTGTCGCCTGGACGAGGCCGATCACGAGGCTCGTCGAGCTTTCCGCCAGGTTGCGCGCATCCTCGTGAAGGCGCTGGTCCGGATTGACGCCGATCAGGCCGCTGGCCGACAGTCGCAGCGCCCGTTTGCGCTGAAGCCATTGATCGACCAGATCACGGGTCAGGCCCTCGCGCATGTAGAGCGCGGTCATTTGGTTCAGCCATGCCTGGATGACATTGAGCAGCAGCAACATGCCTGCGATCAGCCCGAAGACTTTGAGCTGATGGAAGAAGCCTGGCAGGTCGCGTCGTGAGATGGCGTCGTAGAACGGCGCGTTCCATTGGTTGAGAATGACGGTCGCATAGGCGGTCGCGAGAATGATGCCGATCAGTGCCGTTCCAAGGGCAAGGACCCGTCCACGGACGCTCGAACTCCAAAAGGCGGCAAACATCACTTTCACGCGGTAGGCGAGGCTAAGTTCGTAGCCTACCCTGTCTTGTGCCTGGATGGTCGGCTTGGCCTTCACATCATCTGCCATTCTGCTTCCTTAACCGGTCCGTTCGGTGTGAATAACATGGTGCGTGGGCATGTCCAGCAACAGATTCTACCATGCTTTAACGCGCGAGTTACCCCGCCGACCGCCTGCCATTGATTTGGCGCCCGACAAGGGTTATTTAAGGGGCTCCGTGGTGATTTGGCCGGCCGGCTTGCAGCCACGTTAAAGAAGTAGCTAAAGGGCCGCGTGCGGACCGATAGCGATATTTCGTTTTTTTATCGAGTGACCGCAATGCCCATCAAGATTCCCGACACGTTGCCTGCCTTTGAGACGCTTGTTCAGGAAGGTGTGCGCGTAATGACCGAGACGGCGGCAATCCGCCAGGACATTCGCCCCCTGCAGATTGGCTTGCTCAATCTCATGCCGAACAAGATCAAGACGGAATTGCAGATGGCCCGCCTCGTCGGCGCCTCGCCGCTGCAGGTCGAGCTTTCTCTTGTGCGGATCGGAACCCACAAGGCGAAAAACACGTCGGAAGATCATCTTCTCTCCTTCTACGAAACCTGGGAGGAGGTCAGGCACCGCAAATTCGACGGTTTCATCATCACGGGGGCGCCGATCGAGACGCTGCCCTACGAAGACGTGACTTATTGGCAGGAAATGCAGCGGATTTTCGACTGGACCAACACCAACGTCCATTCGACCATGAACGTCTGCTGGGGCGCGATGGCCGCGATCTACCACTTCCACGGCGTTCCCAAGTACGAGCTCAAGGAAAAGGCTTTTGGCGTCTATCGCCACAAGAACCTCAAACCTTCCTCCGTGTATCTCAATGGGTTCTCCGACAATTTCGAGGTGCCGGTGTCGCGCTGGACCGAAGTGCGCCAGGACGACATCGAGAAATCGAAGTCGCTCGAAATTCTGATGGCGTCGAACGAGATGGGGGTCTGCCTTGTCCACGAGGACGAGGGCAAGCGCCTCTACATGTTCAACCACGTTGAATATGATTCAACGTCGCTGGCCGACGAGTATTTTCGCGATGTCGATGCCGGTGTTCCCATCAAGATGCCGCACAACTATTTCCCACACAACGATCCGACGATCGCGCCGCAGAACCGGTGGCGCGGCCACGCACACCTGCTCTTCGGCAACTGGATCAACGAGATCTATCAGACGACGCCCTATGATCTGGAGGAGATCGGCAAAAGCCGGTGATCTTGTAGAGCGCCGCGGCAATGCCAGCGGCGCTTTTTTATGTCGCAGTGGTTGCGATTTGTCGCAAACGGGAGCAGTTTCCCTGCCGAAATCATGGATTCATGGATAGCCTTATGACGAATAATTTGGTGCGGGAAGTTTTCGGACATACCACGACGGGCGAGACCGTCTATCGGGTGGAGATCAAGGGCGGCGGTTTGACCGCCAAGGTCATCAGCTGGGGCGCTGTCATTCAGGATCTTCGCCTTGACGGGCACGATGCACCCCTGACGCTCGGCTTTGATGATTTCGAGAGCTATCCGGCCCATTCGTCATATTTCGGCGCGACGCCCGGCCGCTGCGCCAACCGTATCGGCTCCGGCAAGTTCACGCTCGACGGCAAGTCGTACCAGCTCGATCTGAACGAGAATGGTGTCACGCATCTTCATGGCGGCAGCGATAACATTGCGAAGCAGAACTGGACGATCGTCGAGCATGACGTCGATCGCGTCGTCCTGAAGATCGTCGATCCCGACGGTCGCTCAGGCTATCCAGGCAACTGCACGATCCAGGCAACCTATCGGGTTCACGGTTCAGGCGAACTGTCCGTCACTTACGAGACGACGACCGACCAGCCGACGATCGCCAACGTCTGCCAGCACGCCTACTTCAATCTCGATGGCCGCGAGGATACCCTTGGTCATGACATCATGATCGCGGCCGATGGCTATCTCGTCACCGACGAGCGTCAGATCCCGACGGGCGAAGTACGTCCCGTCGAGGGAACAGCGTTCGATTTTCGCGAGATGGCTTCGATGAAGCGCTTCGAAGGCGGCGAGCAGGCGCTGTACGATCACAACTTCTGCCTTTCCAGCGAGCGCACGGCCAAGCGTTCCGTCGTGCTGGCCCGCAGCCTGCACTCGGGCGTGTCGCTTGAAGTGCGCACGACCGAGCCGGGTGTCCAGTTCTATGCAGCGTTCAAGCTTGACGTTCCCGTGCCTGGTATTGGTGGACGCAAGTATGGACCGTTTGCCGGTTTCTGCCTGGAAACGCAGGTCTGGCCGGACGCCATCAACCACGAAGCATTCCCGAATGCCGTTGTTCGTCCGGGCGAAGTGCTGCGTCAGGAGACCGACTACATCTTCTCGAAGAACTGACCGTCGGTTCTCGCATCTCCGATTTGACATCAAGACCCCCGCTATTTTGACGCGGGGGTTTTTCTTTGCGTGCCGCTTGTAATTGGTTCCAAATAGGTTCTATTGTGGTTCTATGGATAGAACCAGTCTGATTGCCGAAATCGAGAGCCGTGGTTTGCGCGATACCCAGCGCAGTGGCCCGCTTTACAAGCGATTGGCGGCGGCTCTCACCGGGCTCATTCAGGAGGGCTTGCTCAAGCCCGGGACAGCGCTGCCGAGCGAACGCGATCTTTCGGAGTCTCTCCAGATCGGCCGCGTTACCGTGCGTACCGCGTATCGTGATCTTCTGAATGCGGGGACACTGGAATCGCGGCATGGCAGCGGTACTTTCGTTTCCGGAAGCGTGCAGCGAATGGAGCAGTCGCTTTGGCGACTTTCATCATTTTCGGCAGATATGCGCTCGCGCGGTCGCGTACCGACCGCAAAAATTCTGTCGCGCACGATTGCGACACCGTCGCCTGAGGAGGCCTTTTTGCTTGGCCTCGGTTTGGATGAGCAGGTTCTCCGGCTCGATCGCTTGCGCCTGGCCGATGGGCAACCTTTGGCGATCGAGCGGTCGGTGGTGCCATTAAAGTTTCTGGGCACCAGCCAGGGTAACGAGGGGTCGCTCTACGACGCGCTGGCCGCGAGCGGGAACCGGCCGGTGCGAGCGGTCCAGCGACTGACAGCCGTTATCCTCGACCGGTCATCGGCAGCGGCACTCGAGGTGAAGGCAGGCGCCCCCGCCTTGCTGATCGAGCGCGTCTCGCGCCTCGATGACGAACGCCCCGTTGAATACACGCGGTCGCACTATCGCGGCGACGCATATGACTTCGTTGCAGAATTGAGAATTGGAGAAGAGCCATGAGTGAGACACAGTCGTTGATGTTGCAGGAAGCCGGGCAATCCCCGGAGGTCGTTGCGACGCTTCTCGAGAAGGAGAACAAGGTCTTTGCAGAGATCGCGAAGCTGTTTTCGGACAACGCTCCCGGTGTCGTCACTACAGCGGCACGCGGGTCTTCCGATCACGCGGCGACGTTCTTCAAATATCTTCTGGAGATCAGTTGCGGCATACCTGTTGCTTCGATCGGCCCCTCGATCGCGTCCGTTTATGCGGCGCCGCTGCATCTGAAGGGTGGGGTGCACTTCACCGTCTCGCAGTCCGGAGCGAGCCCCGATATCGTCGCTCTGCAGGACGCCGCCAAACGCGGTGGTGCGACGACGATCGCCGTGGTCAATGTGGTCGACAGCCCGCTCGCAAAGCAGGCGGATATCGTCCTTGGGCTCAACGCGGGACCTGAAAAGAGCGTTGCGGCAACCAAGTCCTTCATCGCCTCGGTCGCAGCCTTGTCGGGCGTAACGGCGGCGATTGGCGGCAAGCGCGATCTTCAGCACGCGTTAGAAAAGCTTCCCGAGGCGCTGCTTTCGACCGCCGGTATCGACACGGCTGCCGCCGAGGAGGTACTTTTGGGCGCAACCTCGCTCTATACGGCCGGTCGAGGGCCTGCCTTCGCGATCGCTCTTGAGGCGGCCTTGAAGGCAAAGGAAACGGCAAGCCTGCACGCGGAAGCCTTCTCGCTGGCGGAACTGATGCATGGGCCGATGCGTCTCGTGCAGCCGGGCTTCCCAATCGTTGCCTTTGCGCCTGATGATGCGGCCTATGCAAACAATGTCCAGGCCCTGGAGCGACTGCAGAAGCTTGGTGCGACCGCCGTGCCCTTTTCCTCGCAACCGTTGGCCGGCATCAATCTTCGTGTTCCGACGACGGGTAATGGACTTCTGGACCCCTTGGTGTCCTTGCTCGTCTACTATCGCCTGATTGAGTCCGTGACGCGTCGCAAGGGCTTTGATCCAGACAAGCCGGCAAACCTGCTGAAGGTTACGGAGACGATGTGATGCAACGCAAGGTCTTTACCGGCGCTCGCATCTTTGATGGCGAGCGGTTCCACGACGAGAAAGTCCTGATCGTGGCGGACGGTCGGGTCGAGCGAATTGCCACGGCGGGCGATCATCCCGCTGGCGAAACTGTCGTGCTCGACGGCGGCATTCTTTGCGCCGGTTTCGTCGACGCACAGGTCAATGGCGGCGGTGGGCGGATGCTGAACGATCAGCCGTCCGTCGAGTCGATGTACATGATTGCCGATGGGCATCGCCCTTACGGCACGACAGTGCTTCTGCCCACTCTCATCACGGATACCGCCAGCGCGACGCTCTCGGCCATTGAAGCCGCCAAGCATGCCGTCGAAACGAATAGAGGTGTTGGAGGTCTGCATCTCGAAGGCCCGCATCTTGCTCCAACTCGCAAGGGTGCGCATCTCGCCGAATTGATGCGGCCCGTGGAAGACAAGGACGTCGAGGCATTCATTTCAGCCAGGCAGTCGATCGGCACGTTGATGGTGACGATTGCGGCGGAGCAGGTGACCGCCGGACAAGTGCGAAAGCTCAACGATGCCGGCGTAATCGTCAGCATCGGGCATTCGGATTGCTCCAGCGAGGCGGCGGAAGCACTATTCGATGCCGGCGCGCGCGGAGTCACGCACCTCTTCAATGCCATGAGCCAGATGGGCCATCGCACTCCCGGTCTGGTTGGCGCGGCGCTTGATCACCCGTCGGTCTGGTGCGGCATCATTGCCGACGGCCACCACGTCGATCCTAAGGCGCTACGCGTCGCGCTTCGCTCGAAGCGCGGGGAGGGCAAGCTCTTCTTCGTGACGGATGCCATGTCTTTGGTCGGCTCCGAGCTCAATAGCTTTACGCTCAACGGTCGCACGGTTCGTCGCGAAAAAGGCGGCTTCTGCTCCAAGCTCGTGCTTGCCGATGGGACGCTTGCGGGTTCGGACGTGGATATGGCATCCGCGATCCGCTATGGCGTCACCTATCTGGATCTCACCCTTGCCGAGGCGCTGCGTATGGCGACGATTTATCCTGCTCGCTTCCTGCAGCTTCACGATCGGGGCAGCCTGCGGCCAGGCGCGCGTGCGGATCTCGTTCACATGAGCGACTCTGTCGACATTCACCGGACATGGATTGGCGGCGAGTAGCCCGCGCATTCGTCAATGCAGTGTTGACGATCGGTCGCCAAAGTTCACTCTATCGAGCCGAGTGGTAGAGGCGCATATTTTTTCCCAGTTGAAGCAACGGCATCCAGCCGCTGCTTCCTTGGAAGGAATGCTTCTATGGCACAGCTACTCGTGAATTCCAGCGTTGCAATTCTGATCGCAGCAGCATTTCTGGGCACGGCGCTTGCCGCGATCCGCAACGAAACGCAGACAATGCAGCGTATACCCGTGAGGATTAGGCAACGCCGTCAGGGCAACCGTTGACTGACCGAATGTTTCCTTAAATCAGCCCCAATATCGACACCGGTCTCCAGCACGAATGTCTGCACCGGACTTGGGAGACGAACATGACCAGAATCATCGGAGCGGCAGCATTCCTGACCATTGCGATTGCTACCTACGCGGCTTCGATCAATCCTTATGAAACCAAGCCGCTGCAGCAGTCGCTACAGCGGGATGGTCAGACAGTCGAGCACACCGGATCGGTGCGCTAGGGCACACGGGATTCGTGCGTTAGACGAAGAGCTGTCCGCCGTTGGCGCTCAAGGTTGAACCCGTGATAAAGCCGGCGTCATCGGAGACAAGGAACACAACGCAGCGCGCCACTTCTTCCGGCTCCCCAAGTCTTCCAACTGGAATCTGCGGGATGATGCGTTCGTTCAGCACCTTCTCGGGCACCGCGAGAACCATCTCGGTGCCGATGTAGCCGGGGCAGATCGCGTTGACCGTGATGTTCTTCGCCGCGCCTTCCTGGGCCAGCGCCTTGGTGAAGCCCAGATCGCCTGCCTTTGCGGCCGAGTAGTTGGCCTGTCCCATCTGGCCTTTCTGACCATTGATCGACGATATGTTGACGATGCGGCCAAAGCTCCGTTCGCGCATGCCGCCCCAAACCTGATGGGTCATGTTGAACAGGCCGGTCAGGTTGGTGTTGACGACCTCATGCCACTGCTGCGGGGTCATCTTGTGGAACATGGCGTCCCTTGTAATCCCGGCGTTGTTGATAAGAACTTCGACAGGTCCGACCTGCGCTTCGACCTCGGTAAGGCCTTCGCCGCAAGCGGCATAGTCAGACACATCCCACTTGAAGACCGGAATGCCGGTCGCATCGTGGAATGCCTTGGCCTTCTCGTCGTTGCCCGCATAATTGGCGGCGACTTTATAGCCAGCGTTTTTCAGCGCGAGAGAAATCGCAGCACCAATGCCTCGGGTGCCGCCGGTAACGACCGCTACTCTGCTCATGTTTCGCTCCCCTGTGTAAGGCTCCGCTATACTGCGGAGCTTGATAGTTCACGCATCGATAGGCGGTTCACAGTGCCTCGAAGCACATGGCGACACCCATGCCGCCGCCGATGCAAAGTGTTGCCAGACCTTTCTTTGCACCGCGTCTCTTCATCTCGAACAGCAACGTGTTGAGGACGCGTGCGCCGGAGGCACCGATCGGATGGCCAATAGCGATCGCGCCGCCGTTGACGTTGACGATCGCAGGATCCCAGCCGAGATCCTTGTTGACCGCGCAGGCCTGTGCGGCGAACGCTTCGTTGGCCTCGATGAGATCGAGATCGGAGACGGACCAGCCGGCCTTTTCGAGAGCCTTGCGCGAAGCCGGGATTGGCCCCGTTCCCATCACCTGCGGATCAACGCCGGCGGTCGCCCAGGAAACGATGCGGGCAAGTGGCTGAATACCGCGCCGGGATGCCTCGGCTTCCGTCATCAGCAGGGCTGCGGCGGCCCCGTCGTTGAGACCGGAGGCGTTGCCCGCCGTGACGGTGCCTTCCTTGTCGAACGCCGGACGGAGCTTTGTCATCCCGTCGATCGTTGCGCCGTGGCGGATGTACTCGTCGGCATCAACGGTCACGTCTCCCTTACGGGTCTGGATGACGTAAGGCACGATCTCATCCGCGAAACGACCGGCTTTCTGCGCCGCTTCCGCCTTGTTCTGCGAGGCAACGGCAAACTCGTCCTGCTCGCTGCGGGAGAGTTGCCACTGCCGGGCAATGTTCTCCGCCGTCACGCCCATGTGGTACCCATAGAACGCGTCGGTGAGGCCATCCTTGATCATGGTGTCGATCATCTTCATGTCGCCCATCTTGACGCCGCTGCGCAGGTGCGCAGCATGCGGCGCCATCGACATCGACTCCTGGCCGCCGGCCACGATGATCTTTGCGTCACCGAGAGCGATCTGTTGCATTCCGAGTGCTACGGCGCGCAGTCCGGAACCGCAAAGCTGGTTGACGCCCCACGCGGTCGCTTCCTTCGGAACACCGGCCTTCATCGCAGCCTGACGCGCCGGATTCTGCCCTTCGCCGGCCGGCAACACCTGGCCCAGGATAACTTCGTCGACCTCGGCGGCATCGACGCCAGCACGTTCCAGTACACTTTTAACGGCCGCCGCGCCCAGCTCATGCGCCGGTACGGTTGCGAACGCGCCGTTGAAAGAACCAACCGCCGTACGCGCGGCGCTAGCGATGACGATAGAAGGATTGGACACGGGCAGTCTCCTCTTTGCACCGACACATATGAGGTGAAACTGACAAAGCTTCGGCGTCGAGTCAAACGACATTAGCCTTCAAGAGAATTTTCGGAAATGCTTACATATGGACAAATTATCCCTACCGTAAAAGGGGTTGCCGCATCGCACAAAGAGATTGTCACCGGCCTTCTTTTGCGTCTACACTCCCCGGTGGAGGAGCTTCCATAACAATCAGACGGGCTTCGGGAGACTGATATGGCGAAGAATGAGGGTCAGATCGTAATCAAGAAATACGCCAATCGCCGCCTTTATAATACAGGAACCAGCACATACGTTACGCTGGAAGACTTGGCGGAGATGGTGAAGAAGGGGGAGGATTTTACGGTCCAGGACGCCAAGAGCGGGGATGACATCACCCACTCGGTGCTGACACAGATCATCTTCGAACAGGAATCAAAGACTGGGAACACGCTGCTGCCGATTTCATTTCTGCGTCAGCTGATCACCTATTACGGCGACCAGATGCAGATGGTGGTTCCGAGCTTCCTCGAGCATTCGATGAAAGCATTCACGGAACAGCAGTCGCAGATGCGCGAGCAGGTCACGCGTGCCTTCGGCGAAACGCCGATCGGCAAGAACCTGCAATTGCCGATGCAGATGGTCGAAGATCAGGTGCGCCGGAACACCGAGATGTTCCAACAGGCAATGCAAATGTTTTCGCCCTTCATGACGCCCCCTGCAAAGGAGACGCGCAAGGCGGAAGCAAAGGACATCGACGAGTTGAAGCAGCAATTGCGCGCGCTTCAAAACAAGCTCGACAGCCTCTGAAAGTGATTGGACTGAATCTGCCGGGTCCGCGGTTCAACCGCTGATCCGGCAATAGCGGTCTTTCAAAGTCCGATCGAGACGTCCCGGCCGGCACTTCGGACCGACACGGCGAAGCCGCCGACCACGTCGATCAGAGCAATCGTCATCAGTATGAAGAAGACTTGTGTTGCGGCGTCCTGAACGAGCAGAAACTCGACTAGGAACGCGATGAACACGAGCATGGAGAGCATATGGTTGGCGAGACTTCCGCCACCATTTTTTGTCGCCTTCAATATCTCAAAGAATAGAACGCAAAGCGCCAAGACTATGAACAGGTCGCCGAGCGACATGCTCCAGATCGCGCCTGAAATCATCGACAGCACGACCACGTCATTATTCAGCGACGGAAGTCCGCCACTGCCCATTAGGCCCAACATTGCAAGATTGTAGAGAACAAAAGGAATGATCATCAGCGGAAAGGCGTTGAACATGTAGCAGAATCTCCCTCGACGGAAGAATAGTGCCGCAAATCTCCGTGTCACTTCAAGGCACGAAAACAATACATTGCCGCTAAAACGCAAAAGGCCGGCACATGGCCGACCCTGCGATCATCATTTGCGCGTAAGCGCAAACAGATATTATGCGCTTTCCTTCGGCGTCAGAACCTGACGGCCGCGATACATACCGGTCTTCAGATCGATATGGTGCGGGCGACGCAGTTCGCCGGAGTTCTTGTCTTCAACGTAGGTCGGAGCCTTCAGTGCGTCTGCAGAGCGGCGCATACCGCGCTTGGACGGGCTCGTTTTTCTCTTCGGTACAGCCATTTTAATTACTCCACTTCACGGGCAAACACATCCAACGGCCAGACTGGCGGCCGAAACGACATATCGCGATTTCGGAAATTTTGCGCGCTTATACATGCCTTGTAGGGACTTGACCAGTCCCCAAGCTTATTTTTTGAGATTCCCCAGATTCTTCTTCAGACCTCATCTTCCTGAACGATCCAGGGCTCGGCGCGGGCAGCCTCTTCCCAGGCTCGCCAGGCAGGATGCGCCTTTACTTCCGCGATGTAGCTCAGTGTGTCGCTGGCAGTGACGAGGTCGTAAGTATCGAACCGATTGACGACCGGCGCAAACATCGCATCAATTCCCGAAAAAGCTCCGAGCAGGAATGGCCCGCCCGAGCGAGCGCGGAGGTCACGCCAGATCGCCTCAATGCGTGCGACATCCGCCATCACGCCATCGGCCAAGGCTATCTTTCCCTTGGCGCGCCTGATGTTCATCGGGCAGGCGTTGCGAAGATGATGGAAGCTGGACAGCATCTCCATGGAGGCGGCCCGCGCTACCGCGCGCTTGTCCCGCTCCTTGGGCCAGATTCCGGCCTCGGGGAAAAGCTCGGCGACATACTCGATGATGGCGAGAGATTGCCAGACGCGAAGCTCTCCATGCACCAAGACCGGCACCTGCCCATTCGGCGAGAATTCCTTGAAGTGCTGATTTCCTGTCGCGAAATCGAATGGAACAACCACTTCCTCGAACGGAATGCCGCCCGCGGTCATCGCAATCCAGGCTCGGAATGACCAGGACGAATAGTTCTTGTTGCCGATGTAGAGTGTAAGCTTGTCCAAATCCGTTCCTTCGATCAGTTATCGATATCGAATATCAGCCGTTCCTCGAAATGGTTCATGTCCTCGAAAGTGCAGAACGCGGGCGGCCTCAATTCCAAAACCGGAGCGCTTTCGCGCAATTCCTCCAGCGACTCATGCAGCATTGCCTGCCATGCGGGAAGTGCTTCGTCATCGAGCCTCCTTATCGGATAGCAGAAAGTAATGTGGAACGCATAGGAATCGTGATCCGGATGCCTGTATCCGAACACCTCGGCAAAGGCGTTCCGCCACGCCGCGAGCGCCTTGCGGTCCTCGATCGATGCGCCAGCCACGGTCAGTCCGACTGGCGTGACCTCGGTCACCTCGACGCGAAAAGGATCGAGAGCGCGGAAGGACTGCAGGCGGGACAGGTAGATCTCGCTCATCCGGTTGATGTCGGTATCGAGGGAGACGTCTTGCGGCCAAAACGGCAGTCGCCGGCGGTATTCGATGATCCCCTGAAACAGCGTCATATGGAGGCTCGAAACCGGCGTGAACGCAAACTGGGACGCTTCCTTCATCATCAGGAATTTCTGGCGAGCACGCAGGATTGCGCTTTGCGAGCGCGAACCGTCCACCAGATGGCAGACGACAGTGTTGCCGGGTTCGGGAAGAAACTCGCCGGCGTCGTCGTAACGCGTGCCGAGATGCGGGATCGGAGCGGGATTGTGGGTGCTGGAGTAGCGAAGCAGAGAAGGCGAAAAGGGGGAGGGCATGGGTGGATTATCCGGGGTTTCGACGGGAGGCACGTCCATACGTCTGGATCACGACTGTCGGATGACACAGCCGAGGGATAAGCTCTGCTCAGTCGTAGATGCACCTGATATATTCGCCGGAGCTGCGGGCACGCCTCTCGATGACGGCGGCCAGCCTGCGCAGCCCCCGGCCGGGCTTGCCGGCATTGCGATCAATGGGATTGGGGAGTGAGACCGCGAGCAGGGCGGCCTGGCGGCTGCTCAACTTCGAAGCAGGCACCTTGAAGTGATGGCGCGCGGCTGCCTCGATGCCGTAGATTCCCGGTCCCCATTCGGCAATGTTCAGGTAGATTTCCATCAGGCGGCGCTTCGACCAGATGAAATCCGCCGTGACGGCCAGCGGCAGTTCAAGCGCCTTTCGGACGAAAGACCGGCTGTTCCAGAGAAAGAGATTCTTCGCCGTCTGCATCGGTATGGTGCTGCCGCCACGGGTCGAATGGCCGGCGAGAGTATCGGCGACCAGCATGCGCATTTCCGCCCAGTCCACGCCGCCATGAAAGCAGTACTGGCCATCTTCCGACATCATGACCGACTGTACCAATACTGGCGATATGTTGTCGATCGATACCCATTGGCGATCGTAGCCCCGCAACAGGACGAGATCACGGAGCATCAACGTCGAAACGGGGTGAATGAAGGGGACGAGATAAAGAACGATAAGCACGTAGGGAAGGACGGCGAGTGCAGCCAAGGCAAGGACGATACGCATCATGACCGGGCGACCTCTCAGCCACAGAAGGATGCGCCTGTGGAACGGCACGGCGCTGCTGTCCTCTGTCTCCGGCGTGATATCCAATTCCCCGACCCAGTCTTGTTCCCTGTCTCTCCATACCGCCTGCAAACAGGCATTGCCAGAGACAAAGGAAATCTTGGACAAGTGATCGACAATTCCGTTGCAAGCCGAAGCCCGCTCATGCCAAACAGCCCGGCATGAGCGCAAACATCGACACTTTTGAAAACCGATTGTCCTCCAACGCGGCCGCGATCGAGGCGCTGCTCGACAAGCTGCTGTCATCAGAGGTGCTGAGCGACGAGATCGCCCGACCGGAACGTTTGCGCGCTGCCATGCACTATGCCGTGCTCAATGGCGGAAAGCGCCTGCGGCCGTTTCTCGTGGTCGAGGCGACGGCATTGTTCAGTGGAGATCGCGATGCGGCCCTGAGGGTCGGTGCGGCGCTTGAATGCGTGCACTGTTATTCGCTGGTGCATGACGATCTTCCGGCGATGGATGACGATGATCTGCGTCGTGGTAAGCCGACCACACATATTGCCTTCGATGAAGCGACGGCAATTCTCGCCGGCGACAGCCTGCTGACCTATGCCTTCGACATCATTGCCTCGACGCAAGGCGCCCTTGCGGAATCGAGCAAGGTCGCTCTGGTGCTCGCTCTCGCGCGCGCCGCGGGTGTCGGCGGAATGGCGGGTGGCCAGGCGCTTGATCTTGCCGCCGAGAAACAGAGCCCCGACGAGCAGGGCATCATCACTCTCCAAGCTATGAAGACAGGTGCTCTCATCCGTTTTGCCTGCGAGGCTGGCGCAATTATCGCAGGCACGCCGGCTAACGATCGCGCGCGGCTACGGCTTTTCGGCGAGAAGATTGGTCTTGCCTTCCAGCTCGCCGACGACGTTCTCGATCTGACGGCGGACGCAGCGACGATGGGCAAGGCTACCGGCAAGGACGCAAGCCGCGGTAAGGGTACGCTCGTCGGGCTGCATGGACTTGGTTGGGCAGAGGCAACGCTCAACCGGCTCGTTCAAGAAGCCGAGGAACTCCTGGCTCCCTACGGGGATCGAGGCAGGGTGCTTGCCGATGCCGCGCGGTTCGTGGCCAATCGCAAAAGCTGAAATGTGACCGTGACAAGATTTCTTCCGGGCTTGCTTCTTTGTGCCTTGCCTCGGAGGAAATGCGTCGCATAAGCTCGGTAGCCGAGACGCTGGCGCGTGCCGGCAAACATGAGGCATCCATGCACGAGACCCTGAGCTACCTTCCGCAGATCCTGCCTGCCTACATCGCCTATATCGTCGCCGTCATCAGCCCCGGCCCGGCCATCATGGCGATCGTCTCGACATCGATGGTGCATGGCCGCAAGGCCGGGATGACGATCTCGCTCGGCATTTTCGCCGGCTCTTTCACCTGGGCCTGCGCTGCTGCCCTCGGGCTTGCCACCATCCTGCACACCTATGCGGTCGCGCTTGAGATCCTGAAGATCTTCGGTGGCCTCTATCTGCTCTATCTCGCCTACAAGGCCTTCAAGACGGTGCGCGCAAACCACGACATCCCTCAGGCCACAACGCCGAAGAACATGTCGACGCGTGCGCTGCTGCTGCGCGGCTACGGCATCCACGTCACGAATCCGAAGGCGATCTTCGCATGGCTGGCAATCATCGCGCTCGGCATGCCGCAGGGCGCGCCGGCATCCGTTGCCGGGCTGATCGTCGGTATCTGCCTGACGACAGGCTTCATCGTCTTTATGGGCTATGCTGTGCTCTTCTCAACACCGCAGGCGCTGAAGATCTACGCCAGCCTGCGCCGCTGGATCGAAGGCGCCATGGCAGCCTTCTACTGCTTCGCCGGGCTGAAGCTGCTCACCAGCCGCATCTGATCTTGGATGAAGAAGCGACGGCGCGGATCACTCTGCCGCCGTCCTGTTCTGGCCAAAACGCTTTTCAATGTAGTCGGCGACCAGTGCCTCGAAATCGCCGGCGATATTCGGGCCGCGCAGCGTCATCGCCTTCTGCCCATCGATATAGACGGGTGCCGCCGGGCTTTCGCCGGTTCCCGGCAGCGAGATGCCGATGTCGGCATGCTTGCTTTCGCCCGGACCGTTGACGATGCAGCCCATGACGGCGACGTTGAGCGCTTCGACGCCCGGATACTTGTCGCGCCAGGCTGGCATGTTCTTGCGCAGGTCGTTCTGGATATTCTGCGCCAGTTCCTGGAAGACCGTCGACGTCGTACGGCCGCAACCGGGACAAGCCGCGACAACGGGAATGAACTGGCGGAAGCCCATGACCTGCAGGATTTCCTGCGCCACCTGCACTTCGCGGGTGCGGTCGCCGTTCGGCTCCGGCGTCAGCGACACGCGGATCGTATCGCCGATCCCATGCTGCAGCACATAACCCATGGCGGCCGAGGACGCGACGATGCCCTTCGAGCCCATGCCGGCCTCGGTAAGCCCGAGATGCAGCGCATGGTCCGAGCGCTCCGACAGCATCGAATAGACGGCGATCAGGTCCTGCACTTGGCTGACCTTGGCCGAGAGGATTATGCGGTTGCGCGGCAGGCCGATCTCTTCGGCGAGATTGGCAGAGATCAGCGCCGACTGCACGATCGCCTCGCGCGTCACCTGGCGGGCCGAGAGCGGCGAGCCGGCGGCCGAGTTCTGGTCCATCAGCGCGGTCAGCAGTTCTTGATCGAGCGAGCCCCAGTTGACGCCGATACGCACCGGCTTGTCGTAACGGATCGCCATCTCGATGATGTCGCCGAACTGCTTGTCCTTCTTGTCCTTGAAGCCGACATTGCCCGGATTGATCCGGTACTTCGCCAGCGCCTCGGCGCAATCGGGATGATCGGCAAGCAGCTTGTGGCCGATATAATGGAAGTCGCCGACCAAAGGCACATCCATGCCGAGCCTGAGCAGCCGGTCGCGGATGCGCGGTACGGCGGCAGCACTCTCGTCGCGATCGACGGTGATACGGACGAGTTCCGATCCGGCCTTGAATAGAGCAGCCACCTGGGCGACCGTCGCGTCAATATCGGCCGTATCGGTATTGGTCATCGACTGGACGACGACGGGCGCGCCGCCTCCGACGATGACGCCGCCGACATCGACGGCAACGGATGCGCGGCGCGGTTTCGGATCAAAATCCGTAGCTGAAGACATGGATAGAGCTCTTGAACCCTTAAAATTCGTGCCTTTCAGGTGGATCATGACCGCCCGCTTGTCAACCCGCGGCATCCATCACTTTGTTTGACGTCAGTCTCAGTGACCACCACCCGAAATACCGTCGGCATAGCGCGCCAGATTGGAAAGCGCCAGCACGACGAGGAGAAGCACCGGCAGCGCCATGAACACGACGGAGAAGCCGATGTGTTCCGCCACAAAGCCGATGGCCGACGGCGCCACGAGCATGCCGGAATAGCCCATGGTGGTGACGACGGAGATACCGATGCCGGCCTTCAGGTGGGGAATATTACCTGCTGCCGAAAAGGCGATCGGCACCATGTTGGAGATACCGATGCCGCAGAAGGCGAAGCCGAGGATGGCGATCTCCGCATTCGGCGCGAAGCCAGCGAGCAGCATGCCTACGATGGCGAACAAGGTGCACATCCGGAGCGTCTTGACGCCGCCCAGGCGGTCGCGAACCAGATCGCCGGCAAAGCGCATCGCCGCCATCGTCAGCGAGAAGGCCGCAAATCCAAAGCCGGAGAGCGCGATCGAGGCTCCGAGTTCCTCGCGCAGGTAGAGCGCGCCCCAATCGAGCACGGCACCTTCCGGCATCATTGAGAACAGCGCGACGAGACCGAGCAGCCAGGGCAGCGGAACCATCGGCAGCCGGGTCTTTTCCTTCTTGGTGTCTGGATGCGGCTGGTCTGCAAGGATCATGTTCCAGGCAACGGCAAGCGTGACGGCGGCGAGTGCCGTGGCGACGACGGCATGCGCCAACACGCCGAAATGCGCGATCAAAAGTCCGCCGAGGCCGGCTCCGATCAAGCCGCCCAGACTCCAGAAGGCGTGGCAGGACGACATGATCGCCCGCCGCATCGATTGCTCGACGGCGACGGCATTCGCATTCATGGCAACATCCATGGCGCCCATGAACCCGCCGAACAGGAAGATCGCGATTGCCGCGGTCACGACGTTGGGTGCCAGCGTCAGGGCCAGCAGACAGGGCAACAAGCAAACCGCCATGACGAGCACAACGAGGCGCGATCCGTGCCGGGCAATCTGCGCGCCAGCAAGCGGCATCAGTGTCAGCGAACCGATCCCGAGCACCAGGATCATCAGCCCGAGCTGGAACTTGCTGAGATCAAGCCGCTCGGCGAACTCAGGAATCTTCGGCGCCCAGGAACCGACAGTGAAGCCGTTGATCAAGAACAGCAGCGACACAGCGACCCTATTCTTCGTGATGTAGCCGCTTTTTGCCTGCGGCGCCAAATTGACATGACTATCCATTATTTCTTCCATTTTCCGGCGGCACCGTGCCTCCCTGGCCGATACCGGATTGACGTATGCGCGTGGCCTAAAGAGCCACGACTGTTCTGCACCCGCGATCGCGGTATTGGACGAGCATATCCGGATCGGCGTCGCGCTCGACGACCAGGCATTCGCAATGAGAAACCGGGAGCACGGCATGAGGGGCCGCCGTGCCGAATTTCTCGGAGGTTGCCGCGACCAGCACGCGCCTGCTGCGCGATGCCGCAAAACGCTTGAACTCCGCGTCTTCGAAGCCGAAGGTGGTGACTCCCGATGTTAGATCGATGCCGCAGGCGCCGAGGATGCAGAGGTCGGGCGACAAGGCCTCCATGTCGCGCATGGCCTTGGCGCCCAGCGAGCCTCCCACCTGCCTGTCGAGCAGGCCGCCGATCAAAACGACATTCAAGCCCGGCTTCTCAAGCAGGGCCGTGGCAATCGCCGGCGCATTCGTTGCAGCTGTCAGCGCCATGTCGATCGGAAGCGCCGACGCAATTGCGAGATTGGTGCTGCCTGCATCGAAGAACACCGTCGAACCCGGCACAATCTCGGAAACGGCGGCGAGCGCAAGCGAGTGTTTTCGATCCGGCGCCTGAGTGGCGCGGTGGCTGAGCGTTCCGCCGGCTGGCGCTAACGGCAGCGCGCCGCCATAGACCCTTTCGCAGAGGCCGGCCGCCGCCATCTCGCGAAGATCGCGCCGAACCGTATCTTCCGAAACGCCAAACTCCGCCGCAAGTTCGGCGGCGATAACTCGGCCTTCCGACTGCAACTTTCGCGCAATCGCGCTTTGTCGTTCTGCCAGCAGCAGCTCATTTCCGCTCATGCCGATTTGCCCTGAAGACCGAGATCAGACAACAACACGTACAAACGTGCATAAACATGCATTGCCAGCGGTTAGGTGTTTTGGCAATTCACAAAATGAAACACTCGGTACAAAACACGCGATAAATGAGAAAATTTTTCGCAGATGCCGATTTTCTTCGCAGTTTTCTGCGCATCGCAGCGCCCTATTTTCTGCAATTTTCAACACATCGAACACACTTCGTGAATTGGATAGAAAAATGAACCTCCTAAAAACCATCGCCGCTGCAGCCCTGATTCAGGCCGCTGCGCTCCTTCCCGCCGTTGCCGGCGAAAACCTCGCCGCCGTCAAGTCTGCTGGTGTGTTCAAGATCGGCACCGAGGGCACTTATGCCCCGTTCACCTACCATGACGACAGCGGCAAACTTGTCGGCTTCGACGTCGAGATCGGCGAAGCGGTTGCTGCGAAGCTCGGCGTCAAGGCCGAGTTCGTTGAAGGCAAGTGGGACGGCCTGATCGCCGGCCTCGACGCGAAGCGTTACGACACCGTGATCAATCAGGTCGGCATCACCGACGCGCGCAAGCAGAAGTATGATTTCTCCGAGCCTTACATTGCCTCTAAGGCTGTGCTCATCATTCGCGATGGCGACGACAGCATCAAGGGCTTTGCTGATCTGAAGGGCAAGAAATCGGCACAGTCGCTGACCAGCAACTTCGGCAAGCTTGCCGAACAGTCCGGTGCCGAACTGGTTGGGACTGACGGTTTTGACCAGTCGATCCAGCTGGTGCTGACCAAGCGCGCCGACGCGACGATCAACGACAGCCTGTCCTTCCTCGATTTCAAGAAGCACAAGCCCGATGCACCGGTAAAGATCGCCGCCCAGCAGGAAAATGCCGACTACTCCGGCATCATCATCCGCAAGGGCGAGCCGGAACTGCTTGATGCCATCAACAAGGCACTGGCCGACATCAAGGCCGACGGCACCTACAAGAAGATCTCCGACAAGTACTTCGGCCAGGACGTTTCGAAGTAAGTCGCCGCGACAGGCAGTCTTGCTGCCGCCGCCACATCCTTTATATGTGCGTGAAAAGCGTCCAGCGAAACCTCGCTGGACGCATCTTGTTTGAGGATTGACCTTTGCCTCACTGGCTTCAACTGATGGCGGAGTCGCTTGGCCCGCTCCTCTGGGCCGGCCTGATCTTCACGATCCCGCTGACGCTCCTGTCCTTTACGTTCGGTCTGATCCTTGGCCTGATCACGGCGATCGCGAGGCTCTTCGGCGCAGCACCTCTCGCTGCCATCGCCCGCTTCTATGTCTGGGTCATCAGAGGCACGCCGCTTCTCGTACAGCTGTTCGTGATCTTCTACGGCTTGCCAAGCGTCGGCATCCTGCTCGATGCCTTCCCGGCGGCCCTGATCGGCTTCACCCTCAATATCGGTGCCTACAGCTCCGAGATCATCCGCGCCGTCATTTCCTCGGTGCCCAAGGGGCAATGGGAAGCAGCCTATTCGATCGGCATGAGCTGGCGTCAGGCGATGAGCCGCACGATCCTGCCGCAGGCCGGGCGCGTCGCCGTGCCTCCGCTTTCCAATACCTTCATCTCGCTGGTGAAGGACACGTCGCTAGCGGCCGCCATTACGGTGCCCGAACTGTTCCAGGCAGCGCAGCGTATCGTTGCAACCACTTACGAGCCGCTTATTCTCTATATCGAGGCAGCTTTCATATACCTTGCTCTGAGCTCGGTTCTGTCCGCGCTGCAGGTTCGCCTTGAGCGTCGGTTCGCGCGCTATGGCGGCATGCTGGAGGCAAACGCATGATCGAGCTTTCGCACATCGAAAAACGCTTTGGTGATGCCGTTATCCTGAAGGGCATCAGTATCCGTATTCCTGAGGGCAATGTCACGGCGCTGGTCGGCCCCTCCGGCGGCGGCAAGAGCACGTTGCTGCGTTGCATCAACCTTCTGGAGATCCCGACCGCAGGCACGATCCGCCTTGGCGACGAAAAGCTGAGCTTTGCGCCGGGCCAGAAGACGGGCTGGCAAGCGATCCAGAAGATTCGCCGGCAGACCGGCATGGTGTTTCAGAACTTTCAGCTGTTTCCGCACCAGACCGCCATCGAGAATGTGATGGAGGGCCTCATCACGGTCCTGAAATGGCCAAAGGACAGGGCGCGCGAACGGGCGATGGAACTGCTGACGAAGGTCGGCATGGCGCACAAGGCCGACGCCTGGCCTTCGACACTGTCGGGTGGCCAGCAGCAGCGCGTGGCGATCGCCCGTGCGCTTGCTCCATCGCCGCGTGTTCTTCTCTGCGACGAGCCAACCTCGGCGCTCGACCCCGAACTCTCGGCTGAAGTTGTCGACGTCCTCGGTCGCCTCGCCAGCGAGGGTACGACCATGGTGATGGCAACGCACGACCTGCGCCTTGCATCGAAGATCGCCAATGACGTGGTTTTTCTCGAAGCCGGCAGCGTCGTCGAGACGGGCAGTGCGCGGAATATCTTTACTGCGCCGGAGCGCGAGCGCACCAAGCGCTTCATCTCAACGATAAACGCCGCCCACACCTACGATATCTAGGCACGAGCGGCGTTCGAATTCGGTACCGTTCAGGAGTGACAGGTCGCATCCGTCGAGACGCGACTTGTCTTTCTGCTGATTAGTTCTTTGCGCGTTCGACGTAGGAATTGTCTTCCGTCGCGATCACGACGCGGGTGCCGGCATCGATGTGCGGCGGGACCGAGGTGCGGACGCCGTTCGACAGCATGGCCGGCTTGTAGGAAGACGATGCCGTCTGGCCCTTGACGACCGGCTCGGTCTCGGTGATCTCGAGCGTTACGTGCCGCGGCAGCTGCAGGGCAAGTGCGACGCCTTCGTGCATCGACAGGATGCAGACCATGCCTTCCTGCAGGTAGGCCTTCTGGTCGCCCATGGTTTCGACGTCGACGACGACCTGGTCGTAGGTTTCCGGGTTCATGAAGTGGAAGCCTTCGCCGTCCTCATAGAGGAACTGGTGATTGACGTCTTCCACGAAGGCGCGCTCGACCTGCTCGGTCGTGCGCCAGCGCTCGGACACCTTCACGCCATCGACGATGCGGCGCATGTCGACCTGGGTGACCGGCGTGCCCTTGCCCGGGTGGAAGTTGTTGGCCGTCAGAACGACGTAAAGCTTGCCGTCAACATCGAGGACGTTGCCCTTGCGAACAGAAGAGGCGATGATCTTGACCATAAGAGTTCCTTGTAACTCGGCTTTTGGCGTCGTAGAGGACTGTCGAAATAGTCCCGGAGACGCAATCAGGTATTCTTTGGGGGCGCAACTAACCTAAAATCCGGCAAATTGCCAGCCCTGGATTGGCTGATCGGTCAGGACTTGTTCGAATGAAAGCTTCGATCACCAATGTCTCCCCCTGGTGGACGCCCAGCGTTCATGCGGACCGTCGTCCGTTCCTGATGGGGCGGAATGCTGTCCAACTGGCCGTGCGGGGGTATTTCCTGCGCGAAGACTTCGTCGAGGTCGACACGGCGGCGCTGCAGGTTTCTCCCGGAAATGAAGCGCATCTCCATGCGTTTGTCACCGAAGCGCTGACGACCGACGGGCAGGCGACGCCTCTCTATCTCCACACCTCGCCGGAATTCGCGTGCAAGAAGCTGCTGGCCGCCGGCGAGCAACGGATTGCCTGTTTCGCCCATGTCTACCGCAATCGCGAGCGCGGACCTCTTCATCACCCTGAATTCACGATGCTTGAGTGGTATCGAACTGGCGAGAGCTATGAGAGCCTGATGCACGATTGCTCCAGGATCGTCGCTCTTGCTGCGGAAACGACGAAGAATCCGAAGTTCGTCTATCGCGGCAAGGAGTGTGATCCCTTCGCCGAAGCTGAGAGGCTCAGCGTTGCCGCGGCATTCGACCGGTTTGCCGGTATCGACCTGCTGGCATCGATTTCGTCTGATGGTTCGACCGATGTCGAGCGTCTGGCATCCGACGCAAGGAGCAACGGGATTCGCGTTGCCGATGACGACGGCTGGGCAGATGTCTTCAGCCGTGTGCTGGTCGAACGCGTGGAGCCGCATCTTGGCGTCGGGCGTATGACGATCCTCGACGAGTATCCCGTTTCGGAAGCGGCGCTTGCGAGGCCTTCCGCGCGGGATCCCCGCGTGGCCGAGCGGTTCGAGGCCTATATTTGCGGCGTCGAGCTTGCTAACGGCTTCGGGGAGCTGACCAACGCTGTGGAACAGCGTCGACGCTTCGAGATCGAAATGGCGGAAAAGTCGCGGATCTACGGCGAGACCTATCCAATCGACGACGATTTTCTGGATGCGCTGGCGATCATGCCTGATGCGAGCGGTATTGCACTCGGCTTCGATCGCTTGGCGATGCTCGCTACCGGTGCGTCGCGGATCGACCAAGTGCTGTGGGCGCCTGTCGCGGAGTATGGGCAATGAATGTCGTGAGGCCGGTCAAGTCGCTCAACGACCTTTCCGAAGCCGGTCTGCTTCAGGGCCGGGACAAGGCCGAGCTTGAGAAGGTTTCGGCGCGCTACGCGATTGCGCTCACGCCTACCATTGCGGGATTGATCGATCCAGCTGATCCGGCCGATCCCATCGCGCTTCAGTTCGTGCCTGATGCCGCGGAACTTCACGTTACTCCCGAAGAGCGAGCGGATCCGATCGGAGATCATGCCCATAGCCCGGTCGAAGGGATCGTGCATCGTTACCCGGACCGCGTGCTTCTCAAGGCCGTGCACGTCTGCCCAGTTTACTGCCGCTTCTGCTTCCGGCGTGAAATGGTTGGCCCTCAGGGGCTTGGAACGCTCGACGCGGCGGCGATGACGGCTGCGTTCGACTACATCCGGTCGCATGACGAGATATGGGAGGTCATTCTGACTGGCGGGGATCCGTTGGTGCTGTCGCCTCGTCGCCTGGGTGACATCATGGGTGAACTGGCATCCATCAGCCACGTCAAGATCGTCAGGTTTCACACGCGTGTCCCCGTCGTCGATCCGCAGAAGATCGATGCGGCGCTGATCGACGCGCTGAAGCGTAGCGGCAAGACGGTTTACGTTGCCCTGCATGCCAATCACCCGCGCGAAATGACGGACGAAGCGCGGTCCGCGTGCGGTCGTCTTGTGGATGCGGGTATCGCCATGGTCAGCCAGTCCGTGCTCCTGAAGGGCGTCAATGACGATCCGGCAGTGCTTGCCGCGCTGATGAGAGCCTTTGTCGAGACGCGCGTGAAGCCATACTATCTTCACCATCCCGACCTTGCGCCGGGCACCAGTCACTTCCGCCTGACGATCGAGGAGGGGCAGAAGATCGTCGCGGCGCTGAGAGGCCGGATCTCCGGACTCTGCCAGCCGAGCTATATTCTCGATATACCCGGCGGTTATGGCAAAGCAGCCATCGGAGCACAACCTATCCGACATATGGAGGATGGATGCTATATCGTGTCCGACTTCCAGGGGCGTGAGCATACCTATCCGCCCACCTGATAGTTCAGCCACGCGAAAGACGTACTGAATCAGGACGATTTGTCGCGCACATCCGGTGCCGCCGCAGTTGCGGCCTCTAAGTTAAGTTTTTGGTATATTTCGATTTTCTTGCGCCGTCGCGCTCGGTTCTTCGTTTTTAATGACCGGGGTTATTTTCCTTTAACTACGTCATTTAGGGGAATCTTGGCTTTTCGCGAATAGAGCTAGTGTTATTGAGGCGTTAGTTGCCCCCTCGGGATATGATGATCTTGGAGATATTACGAATGAATACGACAATCCGCGAACTTCTGGTCAAGTTCGGTAAGCTTCCTGTCGCCGTTGACCAAGTGGCCGATGAAGCGGATCTCTACGCAGCGGGTCTTACTTCCTTTGCTTCCGTACAGCTGATGCTCGGCATCGAGGAAGCGTTCGACATCGAATTCCCGGATAACCTTTTGAATCGAAAGTCTTTCGCCAGCATTTCGGCGATTGCCAAGACGATCGAAGTCATCAAAGACAGCCGGAAAGTTGCTTAAATGAACATGCCGGTCAAAATCACGGAAGAAGATCTGAGTGTCAGGGTTTCCCGGGTTGCGGCAATCGCTGCCAAGCACGCGGACTCCGTTGATTTTGAAGCGAGGTTCCCGAGCGAAGCTGTTGAGGCAATGAAGGCCGAGCGGCTGCTCGGCATCCAGATCCCCAGCCAGTTCGGTGGGGAGGGCGCAACGATCGCACAGATCGCCGAGCTCTGCTCGATGCTGGGTCAGGCCTGTTCGGCCGCGGCGATGGTGTTTGCGATGCACCACATCAAGCTCTGCAGCCTTGTCGAGCACGGTGAAAGCAGTGAATGGCACCGTTCCTTCATGCGCCGTGTGGCCGCCGAGCAGCTGCTCGTCGCATCCGCGACCACGGAGGGCGGCATCGGCGGCAATCTCCGAAACAGCATCTGCGCTATTTCGATCGAGGGCAAGACCTGCCGTCTGGAGAAAGATGCAACAGTCATTTCCTACGGCTCCTATGCCGATGCGATCATGATCACGTCTCGCGCCCATGCGGATGCGGCGTCTTCGGATCAGGTTCTGACCGTCTTCCTGCGCGATCAGTACACGCTCGAAAAGACTCACGTCTGGAACACGCTCGGCATGCGCGGAACCTGTTCCGACGGCTTCCTTTTCAAGGGTGAGGCGCCGGCCGACCAGATCTTGCCGAAGCCGTTTGCGGAAATCGCGGCGCAATCGATGCTCGCCTCCTCGCATCTCCTGTGGAGCAGCGTCTGGTATGGCATCGCGGTCGATGCGGTTGCTCGCGCGCAGGCATTCGTTCGTGCCGCTGCGCGCAAGTCTCCAGGTTCGCCGCCGCCGGGTGCGCTGCGCCTCGCCGAGGTTTCCAATCTTCTGCAGATGGTTCGATCCAACGTGGTCGCCGGGCTGAAGGCATATGAAGACGCCAAGAGCGATGGCGACAAGCTCTCGTCGATGGGCTTTGCGGTGACGATGAACAACGTCAAGATCGCGTCGTCGGAGACCATTCTCGAGATCATCAACCATGTGATGCTGATCTGCGGCATCATGGGGTACAAGAATGGCACGCCTTTCAGCGTCGGCCGTCATCTGCGCGATGCACATTCGGCGCAACTTATGATTTCCAACGACCGCATACTCGGAAACACGTCGAGCATGCTGCTGGTCCACAAGCAGGACACAAGTCTACTGGGGTGATGACATGGATGCACAAGTGACGTTTCTCGATCGACTCTTCGAATCGGGACTTCTCATCGATACCGGAGTTGATGGCCTCTATGGTCGCAGCGGGCAGTTCGAAGACGTCATCGCCGCCTTCGAACGTTTGATCGATAAGTTTGGTGGCGCGGATTGCGCTGAAGCCATGCGTTTCCCGCCTGGCATGAACCGCGCGTTCTTTGAGAAGAGCGGTTACATGAAGAGCTTCCCGCAGCTTGCGGGTACCGTCCACAGCTTCTGCGGCAACGAGCTCGATCACGTCAGTCTCCTTCAATGCATGGAAGTGGGTGAGGACTGGACAGCGGAGCAGAAGGCTACCGACATCGTTCTGACGCCTGCCGCCTGCTATCCGCTCTATCCGACTGTTGCCAAGCGCGGTCGCCTGCCGGCTTCGGGCGGCTTGTTCGACCTGCAGTCCTACTGCTTCCGCCATGAGCCGTCGCAGGATCCTGCGCGCCAGCAGCTCTTCAGGATGCGTGAGTATGTCTGCATGGGTACCGAGCAGCATGTCACCGATTTCCGCCAGCGGTGGATGGACCGTGGCGTTGAAATGATGAGCGCCGTGGGGCTCGATGTGACGATCGACGTCGCAAACGATCCGTTCTTCGGCCGCGCCGGCAAGATGCTTGCCAACAATCAGCGCGACCAGAATCTCAAGTTCGAGCTGTTGATCCCGATCACTTCGGTCAGCAAGCCCACCGCCTGCATGAGCTTCAACTACCATCAGGACGCCTTCGGCACCAAGTGGGGTCTCAACCTCGAAGATGGCAGCGTCGCGCATACGGCATGTGTCGGCTTCGGGCTCGAGCGGATCGCTCTTGCGCTTTTCCATCACCACGGACTCGACGTTAAGGAGTGGCCTGCGAAGGTGCGCCAAGCGCTGTGGGGCTGAGCGTATCCATGACGGCTGTGTTCCCGGGGATCCGCCCCGAGGGCTACGAGCCACATGACTTGCATTCAAGCGAACGCATGTGGCCTGAGACCAACTGCTATGTCGACCTGTGGATCGAGGTGCTGAGCGCTGCCGGCGTTTCGCCGGAGGCCATGCTTGGCTTCACATTGACGCAGGATTTCGAAGGCGACCAGTTCACCTTCTTCAAGGTGCCGTTAGAAGATCTGGAGGCACTCTACGATATCCGCGTGACGGAGCTTGCGATTTTCGATGAGGTGCATCGGCACGTCGAGACGCAGATCGCGCGTGGTCGGCTTTGCCTGATCGAGATGGATTCCTTCTACATGCCGGATACGCTGGGCACGGCCTATAGGACCGAGCACGGCAAGACGACGGTTGCGATCAACCGTCTCGATTTTACCGGCAAGCGGATCGAGTATTTCCACAACGGCGGCTATCACGCGCTGCAGGGCGACGATTTCGACGGCCTTTTCCAGTTTCATCTCTCGGAAACAGATCCGCCGTTCCTTCCCTATACCGAGTTCGCCAAATTCCCTGACAGAACAAAGCCGAAGGCCGAGGTTCTCGACGTGGCAAGACGCCTGCTTGCAACCCATTTCAAGCGCCGTCCGCCGTCGAATCCGATCCGCGCCTTTGCAAGCGTCTTTCCTCAACAGGTGGAGGCGGTCGCCGAGCGGCCGTTCGGCTTCTTCCACAAGTACGCCTTCAACACCTTGCGGCAGTTTGGCGCCAATTTCGAACTTGCCGCGGATCACCTGCTTTGGCTTTCAGGAGATGAGTTCTCTGAGGCGGCCGATCACGCCCGCCGGATTTCCGAGGTCGCAAAGTCTGTCCAGTTTCAGCTCGCGCGCGCCGTAACGCGCAAGAAGTTCGAGCCTTTGGCGACTGTACTTGATCCTGCCGCAGATGCATGGGATTCCATGATGGCTTCGCTTGCGGAGCGTCTGTGAAGCCGAGGGCCTGAGAATGCGGGGGAGACTGGCGAGTATTGGAGCGGAAACGACTCCGCTCAGCGAAGGCTGGAATCTGGTGCTGACGGAGCCAGACGCTTGCGCCTCTCCGCACGAGTTGCCGCTATCCGGACATGTCATTCCTGCTGAAGTGCCTGGCACCGTTGCTGCTGCCCTGGAAAGAGCTGGGCTATTCGACCGTGAAAGTCCGCGGCCGCTCGACACGCAGGATGCCTGGTATGTCTGCCGCCTGTTCGACGCTCCGCCTGGTGATGCCATTCTCCGGTTCGAGGGTCTTGCGACGCTCTGCCATGTCTTTCTGAACGGCCAGGAGATCCTCGCTTCCGAAAGCATGTTTACCATGCATGAGGTCCCGGTCACGCTTTCGGGTGGTGATGAACTGGCCATGTGTTTTCGCGCGCTGGCGCCGCGATTGTCGGAAAGTGGCCCGCGTGCGCGCTGGCGACCGCAGATGATTACGCCGCAAGGTCTGAAGAACGTCCGGACGACGCTGCTCGGCCGGATGCCCGGATGGTGTCCGGAAATTCATGCTGTCGGGCCCTGGCGTGCGGTGACGCTCGTCCGGCGCGATGTGGTTTCCATCGACAATGTTTCGGTGCGAGCGACACTTGAAGAGGATGGAACCGGCAAGCTCAGCGTCTCTCTCTATGCCGATGTCGACAATCCAAGTCTGATGCTGCGATGTGCCGGTCGCGAGCAGCCGTTCGAGAAGGTGGGAGAGAAGCATTACTCCGCTATTCTCCGGTTGTCCGATGTCGAGGCCTGGTGGCCTCACACGCATGGCGAACCACATCTCCATGCGTTTTCAATTGTCGTCGATGGTGTCGAGGTCGATGCCGGAAGAACCGGCTTTCGGCAGATCGAGGTCGACCGCGGTGAGGACGGCAGAGGCTTCGGACTGCGGCTGAACGGAGAGCCGGTTTTCTGCAGGGGTGCAGTCTGGACGACCGCCGACATCGTGCGGCTGCCGAGCGAGCGGCGTGACTACGAACCGTTCCTTCGTCTCGCCGCCGAGGCTGGGATGAACATGATCCGCGTCGGCGGGACCATGGCGTACGAAACGCCCGAGTTCTATGCCCTGTGTGACGAGTTGGGCCTGCTCGTCTGGCAGGACTTCATGTTTGCCAACTTCGACTATCCGAAGAACGACAAGGCTTTCATGGCTCATGTGCATGCCGAGGTGGAAGAATTTCTGCACGGCGTCCAAGGATCTCCGTCGATAGCGGTGCTTTGCGGCGGCAGCGAGATCTACCAGCAGGCGGCAATGCTCGGACTTCCTGCCGAGTTCTGGAGCAATCCGATCACCGAGGAAGTCATTCCGGCAATCGCATCGCGGTTGCGGCCCGATGTGCCTTACATTCCGAACTCACCTTTCGGTGGGGCGATGCCGTTTTCACCGAATTCGGCGGTGACGCATTACTATGGTGTCGGCGCCTACATGCGCCCGCTAGCAGATGCGCGTCGCGCCGATGTGCGCTTCGCTGCGGAAAGCCTCGCCTTTGCGCATGTCCCGCAGCAGAAGACGTTGCAGCGATATCTCGATGTGCCGCCGGTCCACAGCCCCCTCTGGAAGGCGCGCGTACCCCGCGATCGCGGCGCCTCGTGGGATTTCGAGGACGTCAGGGATTTCTACCTCGGCGAACTTTACGACGTTGATCCGGCTGCCCTGCGTCGCGAAGACAAGGATCGCTATCTTGATCTCTCCCGAGCGGTCACCGGCGAGGTGCTCGAAGAGACTTTCGCGGAGTGGCGCAGGAGCGGCTCGCGCTGCAATGGTGCGCTGGTCTGGACGCTCCAGGACCTGCTTCCGGGCCCCGGCTGGGGGGTGATCGATTCGACCGGAGAGCCGAAGCCGATCTGGTACGCGATGCGACGTGCATTCCGGCCCGTGCAGGTGGTGTTGACGGACGAGGGAACCAACGGGCTCGACGTTCACGTCATCAACGAGACCAATCATATCCTGAAGCTTGATCTTGAGATCGTTTGCCTTCGTCGCGGCAAGCAGCACGTCGTCAGTGGCGGACGCATACTGACGCTGGAGCCGAGAAGCCGCGAAACCTTTGCGGCTACAGACCTTTTCGGTGCGTTTTTCGATACGACATACGCGTTTCGCTTTGGGCCGCCATCACATGACGTCGTCGTCGCGCGGCTGCGCTTGCCGGATGGCGGGCTGGTTGTCGCGGATGCGTTCTATTTCCCGATCGGGCGCGCCAAGGCATGCCATGATGTCGATATCAGCGTCGCTCTCACACGCGACGACAAGCGCTGGTTCGCCGATCTGACAACGGATTGCCTTGCGCAATCGGTCCATCTGACCGCCGACGGCTTCAGGGCAAGCGACGACTGGTTTCATCTCGCTCCGGGAGCGCCGAAGCGTGTCGAGCTTTTACCCTTGCCGGGAAAAAGCGAGGAAGATGCCCCATCCGGCGAAGTCGCAAGCATCGGCTGTGCCCGATCCTTTGCATTCTAGGCCGCGCGGTCCGGAAAAATCGACCGGCTTTGCAAACCAATTTTGAAAGACTTTCACATTAGCATGGCCGGCATCAGACGGCTTGAACGGGATTGACATGTCGAAGGGAATTATTGCGAATTCGGTGATGAACGGAGCTGCAGGCATGCTGCTGCTGCTGACCGGGTTCCTTTCGTCCATCATTACCGCCCGTCTTCTGGGACCGGAAGCAAACGGCATAATTGCATTCTCGCTCTGGCTCGTCGTTACAGGCGCCTCGATTGCTGAACTGGGATCGAGCATTACGCTTGGGAAGACGCTGCCGCAGCTGCAGGCCGAAGGGTTCGACGCGCGTCGCAGGCTGGGGTTCGCATCGCTGCTCGTCACTGTGATGCTGTGCTCGACGGTCGTTCTGGTTGGCCTTTACGCCCTGTTCTTCCTGACTTCGGAGGAAATGCACTGGGCAAAGACGGCGCCCTCGATCGCATATGTGACCGCCGCGCTCTTCTTCGTTCAGTCGATCGGGTCGTTCGTCAAATTCTACCTCATCAGTGAGCGCAGGCTCGGGGATTTCTTCAAGCTCGCGATCGGTGTCTGCGTCCTGCAGCTTGTCGGTGTTGGCGCAGGAGCGATCTTCTACGGTGTCGAGGGCGTGCTTGTCGGCTATCTTCTCGGACAGCTCGTGTTCTTCGTCGCGACTCTGCCCATCCTCTTCACCAAGCGGGATCGATGCGGCGTGCCGCTGAAGTATTTGGCAACCTCGTCCGTCATGATCGCGGCGCAGTTCCTGATCGACTCGATCTTCCTGAACAGGGTCGAAATTCTCTTCCTGCAGCAGTTCTGGTCGGTCGAAATGGTCGGCTTCTATGCGGTGGGTCTGTCGATCGCCAATATCGCGCTGCAGCTGCCCATCCAAATGACCGGCAGCCTCTTGCCCTACTATTCCGAGCGGCGGCACACGAGCGACGACCGCGCCTTGCCGGTAGAGGTTTTCGCGGCCGTTACACGCAGCATGGCCTACATCATTCTGCCGATGAGTTTCGGGCTTGCAGCCATTTCCGGCGAGTTGGTCCGGGTCATCTTCGGCGAAGCTTTCGACAGAAGCGGCACTGTCGTGGCACTGCTCGCGCTTGCTGCGCCCTCTTATACGTTCATGCAGACCCTGAGCCTCTATCTTCTGTCGATGGACAGGGTGCGCGATCGCGTTCGCGTCAGCGTCGTTGCCGCCGCGATCATGACGCTCGGATGTCTTGTGGTTGTGCCCTACTTCGCCGCCGAGGGCGCTGCAGTCGTCAGAATCGCCGTGTTCACGATAATGTGCGTGATCATGGTTCGCCAGACTGGGTTCGGGAATCAGCTTTCAGGTCTATATGTAAGCCTATTGAAGACGATGACGTCAGCGGCCATTTGCGCTTGTATTGCTATCGTTGTTTTACACTTCCTAAACGGTTCTGTTGGACTTTTGATCGCAATAACGGCCGGGGGGCTCGGTTATATTGTCGCATTGAATATCCTGAACGTAATTCCGTCCGAGGATGCCGAGGTTATGCTTTCAATTGTGGAGAAAATGCCTAGCTCGCTCAGAGGGCGTGCCAGGAAGGCTGTGGAGTTCATAGCGCCCGTCAATCGCGACAGGGCCGAAGAGACGGCTCCAGCCGATGTCCAGTCGGATGACGATCTCTATGCGGGAACCGCGGACGGCGCCGGCCGGGAGGCAGCGATTCCGTTTGCGTTCGGTGAGACGGTCGCACTGTTCAAGCCGGAGACCACAGGCGTCAAAAAGCGCTCGACCGCGGTACTTTTCGTCAACCCCTGGGGTTTCGAGGAAATGTGCACCCGGCGCTTCTTCCGCGTTGCAGCCGAGCATTTCGCAGATGTTGGCGTGCCGAGTCTCCGGTTCGATTATCCGAACACCGGCGATGCGCTCGATCTCGGAGCTGCGCCTGCGAGCCTCGCGGTCTGGGAAGATTCGATCCGTTTGCACGCTGAGAAACTCAAGGAGCTCAGCGGTTGCGATCGCATCGTGTTCGTGGCCCAGGGCCTCGGTGCTACGCTGGCGCAACGGATTGGCCACACGATAGATGGTCTGGATGCCGTCGTCATGCTCGGCCCGGTTCTCAACGGTCGTTCCTACCTGCGCGAGCTCAGCGCATGGTCGAAGTTCATCAATCATCATCTCGGCCTGACGGAGGACGATCTTCCGAAGGACCAGCACATCATTGCCGGTCTCGTTCTGCCTGACGGCATTGCGGCCGAATTGTCCAAGCTGAAGATCGGAACGCCGGAACGGATTGCCGCTCCTCGTTACCTTATCCTGGAGCGTCCGTCGCGTGCCGACGAGACGGCTTTCGCCGACGGCCTCGGCGCTCTTGGCGCTGCGGTCGAGCAGCGGCCATTCGATGGCTATGACGATCTCGTAACCGATCCGCTGTTCGCCAAGGTTCCGCTTGGCACGGTACACATGCTTGCCGAATGGATGGATGCGCACACGTCGCTCGATAGCAACGATGCGCGGTCCGTACAGGCCGTCGATGCCGGAGTGCTCAAAGGAAACGGCTTCGAAGAGGTGCCGGTACGCTTCGGTGAGTTCAATCACCTTGTCGGCGTGATCTGCCGTCCTGTCGGACCCGCAAGCGGAAACGCCGTGCTGTTTCTCTCGACCGCCTATGACCGTCATTGCGGTTGGGGGCGGACGATCGTCGATATGGCCCGCAATCTGGCATTGGAGGGAGTTGCCTCGCTGCGGTTCGACTCGGCAAATGCTGGCGATAGTCCGCCACGGCCCGATGCGCCGGCTCAGATTCTCTACTCGGCTACTCAGAACGAGGATGCACGCGCGGCCGTGGATCTGCTGGAGACTGTCGTTCCCGGCCCGCTGATGGTGGCAGGGCGATGCAGCGGCGGATATCTGGCGATCCGGGCGGCTGTCGCGGACGACCGCCTGAAAGCAGCGGTGTCGATCAATCCGTTCGTGTTCTATTGGGATCCGAATCTGGCCGTCGAGAAGAGGCACGTGGTTTCCGTTCCACGCAGCTTCGAGGATTACGGCGAGCGCCTGGCGAGCATGGATACGTTCAAGCGCCTGATACGTGGCGACGTCGACATCAAGGCGGCTGTCAAGAATGTGTTCATTGCCTTCGCGCGACGCATGTCGGTGCGCATTGCTCCGCTGATCGAATACCTGCCGGGCCGTCGCCACACCGCTGTCGAGGTCAAGCGGTCGTTCTCGATCTTCGGCAAGCGAAAGGTGCCGCTAACGCTGATCTACAGTGAGGGCGATGTCGGTCTCGAGCATATGTACTTCCATTTCGGCCCGGGTGGCCGGAAGTTCGCGCGCCATCCGAATGTCCGGCTGGTGATGCTGGCCGACGCCGATCACAACCTTACGCCGCCGGAATCACGGCGAACCGTGTTCCAGGAAATCGTTCGGCTGGCAAAGGGTTAAGGCCGGCTCAGCCGGCGATCAGCTGCTCGTAGACCGAGATGTATCGGTCTGCGACGACGTCCCAGGAATAATCACCTGCTTCTTTCAGCAGTTGCGCCCGAATTGCGGGCGCTTTTGCCTGAAGACGTTCGAAGGCTGCGTCCAGCGCGTCTGCCGCCGTCGCCGCATCGGAAAAGTCCGTCACCGAGATCTGTTCGTGGCGTTCCGCCAGTGTCTTGTAGGCTTCGTTGGCATTCAGCACTGGCAGGAGGCCTGCGCTCATAGCCTCCAGCGCGACGAGACCGAATCCTTCGTAAGCCGACGCCGACGCGAAGATCGACGCGCCTGACATGATCTGGCGAATGGCGTCGTTTTCAGGCGAAACGTGGATCGTGATTGCCGTTTCGATACCGAGTTTCTTGGCCTGCTCGACAAGCTCGTTTCGGCTCAGATCATACTCCACCCCGATGATATCGAGATGCCAGTCTTCCGATCGGGTCCTCAAGGCGGCAAGGCTCGCGAGCAGATTATCCAGCCGCTTGTTCGCCGAGAATCGGCCGATGGTGACGATTCGACGCCGCGGGATCCTGGAAGCCTTGTCTGCAAACTTGCCGATATCTGCACCGTTCTCGATGACGATGGTCCGGCTCGGCGCAATCTTCGAGAACTGCCGGAGATCGGACATGCTGCAGCCGATCACCTTGTCGTAGGCCATGGCTGAAAGGCGGGTGATGGTCTGAAACCAAACCTTCTTCAGGGATGCGTAGTTCGGGGTGTGGAAGAAACCGCCATGCGTCGTCACGACCATCGGCTTCCGATGCATCGGCCGCCCCCAGGCGAGCGCGTCGTAAAAGAAATCGATCGCGTGGACGTGGATGAGATCAGCGTCCGAGAGGTGGCGGAAGACCTGCGGCGCGATCGGATATCGCGTGCTGCCCGACCACGGGATACGGACGACCTCAGTGCCGTTTATGAACTCATGAGCCGGCAGTTTGGAATCGGGCGTCGTGAACAGCGAGTCCAAGGTAACGACCCGGACGCGGTAACCGCGCTTGAGCGTGTGCTTTGCAAGGTTTGAGACAACGTCTTCCAGGCCGCCGCGGTTCGGCAGGAACTGGCGGATGACGTGGACGATCAGCGGCGCGGAAGCGACTGATGGCTCTGCGTCTTTGACGTAGGTTTCGACGGCTGACATGGCTCACCCCTTTGGCCGCACATGGCCAAGAGTTACAATCCAGCCAACAGAACTACGCGCGTCGTTAAGGTGGCGTTTAAACGCCGTCTTTGCTGATTTTAGTCGTCGGCAAAGTTAACCGATCATGATCCGCAATCAGAATGCCTTGAAGGTCAGCGTCGTCAGCGAGCGGACAATGCCCGGGATATTGGCAATGTTGTCGTTAATGAATTTTCCGATGTCCTGCCCGTCCTGGATGTAGACTTTCAGGAGAAGGTCATAGTCGCCGCTCGTGGAATAAAGCTCCGACACCAGTTCGGTCTGGTAGATGGCGTCGGCAACTTCATAGGTCTTGCCTGGAGCGCACTGGAGCTGGACGAAAATCGGCTTCATGGGGAGTTCCTGCGTAGAATTCAGTTCGGGCCGCATAATGGTCGAAATGACCGTGTGGACGCAAGCTGTTATGCCGAAGCTTCCTTTACGATCCAGTCGCGAAAGGCCGCGAGGGGCGCATAATCCGCACGCTCAGGAGGATAGGCGAGATAATATCGCTCGCTGCTTTCCGTTTCGCGATCGACGGCGGCGACGAGGTCGCCTCTCTTGCGCTCCTCTTCGATCAGGAATGTCGGCAGCAGCGCTACCCCGAGACCAGCGATAGCAGCCTGGGCGGCGGTCGCGAACTGATCGAACAGCATGCCATGTACGTTCTGGAACGGCACGCCATTGTCGCCGAACCATTGCTCCCAAGCATCCGGTCGCGTTGTCAGATGCAGCAGCGGCAGGTCGAGCAGGTCCTCCGCGCTGCTGATCGAGTGGAGATCGCGGAAGGCCGGGCTGCAGGCGGGGACGGTTCTCTCGGACATCAGAAATGTCAGCTCGGCTCCCGGCCAATGGGCATGACCGAAATGGATGGCGGCGTCGATCGAATCGAGCCGGAAGTCGAACGAGGAGAGCCGCGTGACGAGGTTGATAGTCACGCCGGGATTGGTTGCCAGAAAACGGCCGAGGCGAGGCGCCAGCCATCGTGTTCCGAAGGTTGGGAGAATGGCGAGGTTGAGCGTGCCTCCGTGCGGATTGGCGCGCAGGTTCAGCGAGGCGTTGGAAATACGCCGCAATGCTTCGCGGATCTCGCGAGCATAGCTGTCGCCGGCCAGCGTCAATCGCACCGTCTGGCGCTCGCGAATGAAAAGTTCGACGCCGAGTTGCTCTTCCAGAGCCCTGATCTGCCTGCTGACTGCACTCTGCGTCAGGTCCAGTTCGCGTGCGGCGGCGGTGACGCTGCCGGTTCTCGCCACGGATTCGAAGGCGCTGAGCAGCGATGTGGAAGGTAAAAAACGCCGTGAAGGCAGCATGGGTCATTCCATTTGAGAATGAGCTATTTCCTAAATGTCGATATTTCTAGGTTCTGCGTGCTTGTAAAGGACTCTATCGATCAAATTCGGAATGAACGCGGAGTTCACCATGCAGGCAGGTTTCGTTTCCACAGATCGCATTCGCTCTCTCTTCACGGAGGCGATGTCGCAGATGTACCGGGCTGAGGTGCCTCAGTACGGAACGTTGCTGGAGTTGGTCGCCGAGGTGAATGCCGAAGTGCTTGCTACCAATGCCGATCTTCGCGAGCGCCTGACCCGCGCGGGGGAGCTGGAGCGTATCGACGTGGAGCGCCACGGTGCGATCCGCCTCGGCACTGCGGAAGAACTTCACACGATTCGCCGACTCTTTGCGGTCATGGGCATGCAGTCCGTTGGCTATTATGATCTTTCGGTTGCCGGGGTTCCGGTTCATTCCACCTGTTTCCGCCCGATCGACGATCAATCGCTGAGCATCAACCCGTTCCGGGTGTTCACATCCCTGCTGCGTCTCGAATTGATCGAGGATGAAGGGCTGCGTGCTGAAGCTGCGGAGATTCTCGCGAAACGCCGCATCTACACCGATCGCGCGATCGAGCTGATCGAGCGGCATGAACGCGCGGGCGGGCTGACCGAGGCGGAGGCGAAAGAGTTCGTTGCCGAAGCGCTCGAAACGTTTCGCTGGCACGGCGAAGCGACCGTCAGTGCCGAGACCTACAAGCGCCTGCACGACGCCCATCGCCTGATCGCGGATGTCGTCAGTTTCAAGGGGCCTCATATCAACCATCTGACGCCGCGGACGCTTGACATCGATGCCGTTCAGCAGCGGATGCCCGAGCGTGGAATTACGCCGAAGGCCGTCATCGAGGGGCCGCCGCGGCGGGAATGCGACATCCTGCTGCGCCAGACGAGCTTCAAGGCGTTGGAGGAATCGATCCTGTTTGCCGGCGCTGACGGTGCCGCCGAAGGAACCCACACGGCACGCTTCGGGGAAATCGAGCAGCGTGGGGTGGCGCTCACGGCGAAGGGCAGGGCGCTCTACGATCGGCTGCTGGCGTCTGTTCGCGGCGAGGTGCAGGTTGGCGCCGCCGGTGCGAAGGCCAAAGATTATGACGCCGAGCTCTCCGAGCGCTTCCAGGAGCTGCCGGACGACTGGAGCGCACTTCGGAAGCAGGAACTGGCCTTCTTCCATTACTCCGCGACGCCCGCGGGTATTGCGGCTGCGGTCACCGGACAGCTGCCGTCGAATGCCGAGGAGCTGATCGCGAAGGGATATCTGACGTTCGATCCGATCGTCTATGAAGACTTCCTGCCTGTCAGCGCCGCTGGCATCTTTCAATCCAATCTCGGCACCGACCAGCAGCAGAACTATGCGACCCGATCAAACCGCGCGGCATTCGAAGAAGCCCTTGGCGCTGAGGTCACGGACGAGCTTGATCTTTATGCGGAACGGCAGGCCCGCTCGCTCGAAACCGCCATCGACTTGCTCGGGCTTGCGGCGCTACAGTTGAGGCCGGTCGCCTGACGGTTTCCTGAGTAATCCACCGGCGCTACAATGCCGCCAATCTCGTTTCATGGACAAGCTTGATGCTGAATGATCCGCGCTCCCACGGGCTTTGGGAAAAGACCGCTCCACCGGCTCCCGTGACCTCATCTTTGGACGGGAGCGTTTCCGCCGACGTCGTCGTCATCGGTGGAGGCTATACCGGCCTTTCGGCGAGCCTGCATCTGGCGAAAGCTGGCGCGAAGGTCGTCTTGTTGGAGGCCAAGGAAGTCGGGTTCGGCGGCGCCGGCCGAAATGTCGGGCTCATCAATGCCGGGATGTGGGTCATGCCAAATGACCTGCCCGGCGTGCTCGGCCCCGTCTATGGCGAGCGCCTGCTCGACCTCCTTGGCAACGCGCCCAAACTGGTGATGGAGCTGATTGAAAAGCACTCGATCGCTTGCGAACTCGAGCGCAATGGGACCCTTCATGTCGCCGTCGGGCCGGATGGCCTGAAGGAGGTTCAGGACCGCCATAGCCAGTGGGCAGCGCGTGGCGCTGCCGTCACGCTGCTTGATGCGGCAGAGACGACGAGACGCGTCGGCAGCGACGCTTACACCGGTGCGCTGCTCGACATGCGTGCCGGTACCTTGCAGCCGTTGGCCTATGCTCGCGGCCTTGCTCATGCGGTTGTTGCCGCCGGTGTTCGTCTCCACACGTCGAGCCCTGTCATTGCCGCCGAGAAGAACGGCAGCCGCTGGACGGTTCGCACCGATAAGGGTGATGTGACCGCCGATTGGGTCGTGGTTTCGACCGACGCTTACAGCATCGGGCCGTGGCAGCAGGTTCGCAACGAGCAGGTGCACTTGCCCTACTTCAATTTTGCGACGACGCCGTTGAGCGACAATCTGCGCAAGTCGATCCTTGGCGGTCGCGAGGGCGTATGGGATACGAAGGAAATCCTGTCGTCATACCGTATGGACAAGGCGGGACGGCTTGTATTCGGCAGCGTTGGCGCGCTGCGCAACACCGGGCTTTCCGTGCACAAGGCGTGGGCCAAGCGCTCGCTGCGCAAGCTGTTTCCGCAGATCGGCGATGTCGAGTTCGAATGCGAGTGGTACGGCAAGATCGGGATGACCGACAATGCACTGCCGCGATTCCACAAGTTCGCGCCGAACGTCGTCGGTTTTTCCGGATATAATGGTCGCGGTATCGCGCCCGGCACGGTTTTCGGGCGCACGCTCGCGCAGCATATCCTCGGTCATCTCAGTGAGGCCGATCTGCCCTTGCCGATGACGGCGCCTCTCGAGCCGCGCTTCCGCGCCGTCAAAGAATTATGGTACGAGGCTGGCGCGCAGGTCGCCCACTTCGCCGATGCACGCCTTTAAAAATATGAGGTTGGAACACGACATGACTATCAACGCTATCGATCTCGCCACAGAGACAAAGACACTGCTTTCCGAACTTGGCGTCCAGACGGACCGCTTTACAGGCGGCACGCTTCGCGTCACCTCGCCCGTCACAGGCAAGGAAATCGGCGCGCTGAAGGAGCATTCGGCTGCTGACGCGAAGGCTGCGGTCGCCGAAGCCCAAAAGGCGTTCCTCGCGTGGCGTTCCGTTCCCGCGCCGAAGCGCGGCGAACTGGTCCGCCTGCTCGGTGAAGAGCTGCGTGCCGCGAAGACCGCCCTTGGCCGCCTGGTTTCCATCGAAGTCGGGAAGATCACCTCCGAGGGGCTGGGCGAGGTCCAGGAAATGATCGATATCTGCGATTTCGCCGTCGGTCTGTCGCGGCAGCTGTACGGCTTGACGATCGCGACCGAGCGTTCCGAGCATCGCATGATGGAAAGCTGGCATCCGCTCGGTGTCGTCGGTATCATCTCGGCGTTCAACTTCCCCGTTGCGGTCTGGTCCTGGAACGCGGCGCTTGCGCTGGTCTGCGGCAACTCCATCATCTGGAAGCCTTCCGAGAAGACGCCGTTGACGGCGCTGGCGACCCAGGCACTCTTTGAAAAGGCGCTGAAGCGCTTTGTTGCCGAAGGCGGCCAGGCGCCAGCCAATCTTGCTGCATTGCTGATCGGTGGACGTGAGCTCGGCGAGGTTCTCGTCGACAATCCTAAGGTGCCGCTGATTTCGGCGACGGGCTCGACGGCCATGGGCCGTGCGGTTGCCCCGCGGCTTTCGCAGCGTTTCGCACGCGCCATTCTGGAACTCGGCGGAAACAATGCCGCGATCATCTGCCCGACTGCCGACCTCGACCTGACGCTGCGCGGCGTCGCTTTCTCGGCAATGGGCACGGCTGGTCAGCGCTGCACGACCTTGCGCCGTCTGTTTGTGCATGAAAGCGTCTACGACAAGCTCGTCCCGCGCCTGCAGAAGGCCTATGGCTCGGTCTCGATCGGCAATCCGCTCGAAAGCGGCACGCTAGTCGGTCCGCTGATCGACAGGCAGGCCTTCGATAAGATGCAGTCGGCACTGGCCGAAGCGAAGGCTGCCGGCGGCAAGGTCACCGGTGGTGAGCGTGTCGAAAACGATGCCTCCGAGGCTTACTACGTTCGCCCGGCTCTCGTCGAAATGCCGTCGCAGTCCGGCCCGGTTGAGCACGAGACCTTCGCGCCGATCCTTTACGTGATGAAGTACAGCGATTTCGATGAAGCGCTCGAACTGCACAATGCGGTTCCGCAGGGCCTGTCCTCGTCCATCTTCACAAACGACATGCGCGAGGCAGAGGCCTTCGTTTCGGCGCGCGGTTCTGATTGCGGCATCGCCAACGTCAACCTCGGTCCTTCCGGCGCTGAAATCGGCGGCGCGTTCGGCGGTGAAAAGGAAACGGGTGGCGGTCGCGAGTCCGGATCCGATGCGTGGAAAAGCTATATGCGCCGCGCGACGAACACGATCAACTACGGCAAGACGCTGCCGCTTGCACAGGGCGTCAAGTTCGACGTTGAGTGATCGCTGTCACTCTGCATGAGAAGGCGACGGCGCAATCGTGCCGTCGCCTTTTTTGTTTCCGGTCTAGAAGCGTTCTAAAATTGATCAAATATCTCAAGTATTTGTGATCGGGCAGCCCGTGCTGAAACTTGAAATGCTAATTCAAGAAAAATATACGAACTTCACCGCGTCCGGGGACGTGGAGTGAACCAGCATGGAGGGTATCATGGACTTTTCCTTTAACCGTCTTTCGGGTGCAATGGCTGTCGCAACGGCTTTGTTTGCCGCTACTGCTCTGACGAGCGGCGTTGCACGGGCAGACGATTCCGAAGGTATCGTGGTCTACAATGCGCAGCATGAGAGCCTTGGCCGCGAATGGGTCGATGCCTTCACGAAGGAGACCGGCATCAAGGTGACGATGCGTCAGGGCAGCGACATGCAGTTCGCCAACCAGATCATCCAGGAAGGCGATGCCTCTCCCGCAGACGTCTTTCTGACCGAGAACTCGCCGGCGATGACGCTGGTGGACAGCGCCGGCCTGTTTGCTCCCGTTGACAAGGACACGCTGGCTCAGGTTCCGGAAGAGTATCGCCCTTCAGATGGCATGTGGACCGGCATTGCCGCTCGTTCGACCGTCTTTGCCTACGACAAGACCAAGCTGACGGAAGACAAGCTGCCGAAGTCGCTGCTCGACCTGGCTGATCCGGCCTGGAAGGGCCGCTGGGGTGCATCTCCGGCCGGCGCCGATTTCCAGGCGATCGTCAGCGCTCTGCTTGAGCTGAAGGGCGAGGAAGCAACGGCTGCCTGGCTGAAGGCACTCAAGGAAAACGCAACGCCCTACAAGGGCAACAGCGTTGCCATGAAGGCTGTCAACGCCGGCGAAGTCGAAGGCGCGGTCATCTATCACTACTACTGGTTCGGCGATCAGGCGAAGACCGGCGAAAACAGCAAGAACGTTGCGCTTCACTACTTCAAGAACCAGGACCCGGGCGCATTCGTCAGCATTTCCGGCGGCGGCGTCCTCAAGTCGAGCCAGCACGCGAAAGAGGCGCAGGCGTTCCTCAAGTACGTGACCAGCAAGGCGGGACAGGAGATCCTGAAGACGGGCACGTCCTATGAATACGCCATCGGCAAGGATGCTGCTTCTAACGATAAGCTTGTTCCGCTCAGCGATCTGAATGCGCCCAAGGTCGATGCCGCGAAGCTCAACAGCAAGAAGGTCACCGAACTGATGACGGCTGCCGGCCTCATCTAAGCTCTTCTGCCTCGGTCTTTGAAGCCAAAACTGTTGCTTTTGGCTCAAGAAAACCTTACGGCATGCGCAGTGGCAACCGCTTTTCCATAAGCGGTTGCCTTCCTTTTTCAGCGTTTGAAGGCGGTTGCCTTGCTGCAGGACAATAGATTGCTCGCTCCTGGCCATGATGCGCCAAAGGTGCGGCCAGTTATGGGATTGGATCGGCTGCGTTCCCGCATGCCGCATGTTTCCGTCGTCTTCGTCGCTTCCTTTGTTGCGCTGCTCAGCCTCGTTCCGCTTGGCTTCATTGCCTGGATTACCATCGATGTCGGCTGGCAGACGGTGCGCGAACTCGTGTTTCGTCCCCGCGTTGGCGAATTGCTGGTCAATACGGTTTTCCTGGAAGCGCTCACGGTGCCGTTGTCGATCGCACTGGCTGTCACGTTGGCCTGGCTCACCGAGCGCACCGACATACCTTTCGGGCGCCTGTGGTCCTGGCTTGCGGTCGCTCCCCTCGCGGTGCCGGCTTTCGTACACAGCTACGCCTGGGTCAGCCTCGTTCCGGGGATGCGCGGTCTGACGAGCGGCGTCTTCGTTTCGGTGCTTGCCTACTATCCGTTTCTCTATCTTCCCGTCGCTGCCGCCTTGCGGCGGCTCGATCCGGCAATCGAGGATGCGGCTGCTTCCCTTGGGCTGAATTCCTGGGGTGTCTTCTTCCGGACGATACTGCCGCAACTGCGGCTAGCGATCTGTGGCGGTTCGTTGCTCATCGCGCTGCACCTGTTGTCGGAATACGGGCTCTACGTGATGATCCGCTTCGACACCTTTGCCACGGCGATCGTCGATCAGTTTCAGTCGGCCTATAACAGCCCTGCGGCGAACATGCTCGGTGGTGTGCTAGTCGCCTGCTGCGTGCTCCTGCTTTCCCTCGAGGTGTTGATCCGGGGTAACGAGCGCTATGCGCGTGTCGGTTCGGGGTCCGCGAGACCGGCCGATCGGCGCCGTCTTGGCTGGTGGGTGGTGCCTGCCATTGCTCTGCCGCTAGTTCTGGCGCTTCTGACGCTCGGTGTTCCGCTCGTGACGTTGGCGCGCTGGCTCTATCTCGGCGGCCTCGGTATCTGGCGTCTCGATACGGTCGGTAATGCCTTCCTGCAGACCATCATTCTTGCTGTCGTTGGTGGTATCCTGGCGACGATCGCGGCAGCGCCGATGGCATGGCTTTCGGTTCGTGCGCCGGGGCGTCTTCAGCGCATTCTCGAAGCCTGTCACTACTACGTGGGTTCGCTGCCGGGTGTCGTCGTAGCGCTTGCCCTCGTGACGATCACCGTTCGGCTTGTCCTGCCGCTCTATCAGACATTCGCGACGCTGTTGCTTGCCTACGTTCTCCTCTTCCTTCCCCGCGCAATGGTCGGCCTTCGGGCAAGCATCGCGCAGGCGCCGGTGGAGCTTGAGCGGGCGGCGATGGGGCTTGGCCGGACACCCTCCCAGGCCGTTCGGCAGATAACGATGCGGCTTGCCGCACCCGGTGCCGCGGCGAGTATCGCCCTTGTCGCGCTTGGCATAACCAACGAACTGACGGCAACGCTGATGCTGGCGCCGAACGGCGTCGATACGCTGGCGACGAAGTTCTGGTCTCTCACCAGCGAGATCGATTATGTCTCGGCCGCGCCGTATGCGTTCATGATGGTCGTTCTGTCATTGCCGCTCACCCTTCTTCTTCATGCTCAATCGAAACGGACTGCCGGACAATGACGCTGCTTACCATCAACGGCATCAGCAAGCGCTACAGCCGTGTTCAGGCGTTGGACAATATTTCGCTCGATATCGAGGCAGGCGGCCGGACGGCGATCGTCGGTCCCTCGGGCTCCGGCAAGACCACGCTTCTGAGGATCATCGCCGGCTTCGAGCAACCGGATACCGGACGCGTGACCCTTGAAGGCGATCTGCTTGCCGATGGTCCGGCTGCTGTTCCCGCGCATAAGCGCGGAATCGGGATCGTCTCGCAGGAAGGCGCGCTCTTTCCGCATCTGAACGTTGCGGAGAATATCGGCTTTGGCATTGCGCGTGGCACGGCTGGCCGCGACGAGCGGATTGCCGAACTGCTCGATATGGTCGAACTGGACCGCAACATGCTGTCACGCCGACCGCATCAACTATCGGGCGGACAACAGCAGCGTGTGGCGCTCGCACGCGCGCTTGGCCGTCAGCCACGACTGATGCTGCTCGACGAACCGTTTTCGGCTCTCGATACCGGCTTGCGCGAGAATATGCGCAAGGCCGTGGCGCGGGTGCTTCAGGCTGCCGGGATCACCACCATCCTTGTCACTCACGATCAGGCCGAAGCACTGTCGTTCGCCAACCAGGTTGCCGTGCTGCGTGAAGGGCGGCTCGTCCAGTCCGGCTCGCCACAGTCGCTTTACAGGCAGCCGCGGGATCGTGAGACCGCTCTTTTCCTCGGCGACGCCGTGATCCTGCCTGCGATCGTCAGGGACGGTCTGGCGGATTGCGCGCTAGGCCGCGTGGTCGTGGATGGCAGCCACAACGGTAAAGTTGAGATCATGCTGCGGCCCGAGCAGATCCGCGTCGTGACGGATGAGGCCAATACGAACTATGGTGGCCGCGTCGTCGAAGTCGAATTCGGTGGAGCCACATGCACTGTGTCGGTTTCGCTCGAGGGCGTCGCGCTCCCGCCGATCCTGATCAAGACCTCGAGCGTGGCCTTGCCGGCTCGCGGTGACCGGGTTCGTCTCGACATTGCCGGGAAGGCGCATGTCTTTGCCGGCCGGGCGTCAGGCTGACTTTCGTTCGGTTTCGCTCACGCTTTCGTCCAGCCAGCCTCCGGTAAAGCCGGCCAGTTCCAGGCCGTGCCGTATTACTGGTGATCGGCGCATCAGGTTCCAGATGAAGTCGGAACGATCGTTCTCGATCGACATGACAAGGAGCCCTTGGTCGATACCGACACATCGATCGTCCACCCAGCCCTCCGGCCGCTTCGTCTTCACGGTCGGATTGAAACCACCGGGGAAGCGGTCTTCATAGAGCAGATTGGGATAGGTCGACAGCAACGCGCGCACGCCGTCGATGGACGCCTGGCGATCATAAGGCAGCGATGCAAGTGCGGCCCAGGGCGCGATCGTGCCGTCATCCGGGCCGAGTGGTGCACCGCGCGCGGCATAGCCGAGAACGCGCGGGTGACGACCACCCCGCATGTTGCGAGTCGGCGGCGGGCCATCGGATGCAGAGAGCCCCCAGACATCCCTGTTGTAGCCTACGAAATGACCGGGATTGCGTTCGGCGTAGTCGCGCTGCACGGCGATCGATATCTGGGTGTTGCGGAAATAGTCGAGGTTCCGCTCCCTCATGGGCTTGTCCTTGATGCCTCGGAAATCGATCCAGGCATGCGAGAAGAAATGGATGAACAGCGGGCCGGCGTAAAGATACGGCTGCTCGCCAAACAGCATCCACGAATAGCTCGAGGTGAAGGCGTCATAGCTCGATGGCGGGACTGGGTACGTCGGTGACGCAAGCGCCAGCGTATAGAGCAGGACGGCTTCGTCATAGCCCTGCCAACGCCAACGGAGAAAGCCGCTGCCTGGCTTCCATCCCATGCAGATGGTCTGGCCCTTGTTCAGGGCCCAATGCCAGTCGATCCGTTCGTAAACAAGTGTTGTCAGCCGTCTGATGTCAGCCTCGGTTTCGTCGGGACCGTCGAAATAGGCTGCTGCCGTCAGCATGCCGGCCACAAGCAATGTCGTGTCGATGGTGGAAAGCTCGCTGTTCCACGCACGATGGCCGGTATCCATGTGCAGGAAGTGGTAGAAGAAACCCCTGTAGCCTATCGCGTGCCGTTCCCGGCCCTGATGGCCCTCGGCGAAGAAGCACAGCGTCTTTCTTGTTCGCTGCGCGGCCTCCGCCCGCTCCATCCAGCCGCGCTCGACAGCGACGGTGTAGGAGGACAGTGCAAAGCCGACCGCCGCAATGCTGCAGGGCACGCCGGCAACTGACGTATCGGCGACCAATCCGTTCTCCGGGTTGTCGTGTTTCAGGAAATAGCTGAAAGCGGCCTTCTGCAACCTGTCGATCAGCGCGGCATCCGCCTCGTCGTTCCGTTGTAGCATGCGCTCCAGCCCAGTTTGTTTCCTGCCCTGTGTTCACCATGTTGAAGCGGTCAGGACAAATCAATCCTTTTTGAGCCCGTCGCCGAAATCCATTGTCGTGTTTTTTCTTCCGGGCTCTCGTTCAAGGTTATGTCGGTGACGACAGCCGCGCTGTCAGCGCCGTGTTCGAAGACGCCGTCTATCCGATCGATATTCAGCCCGCCGATCGCGACCAGTGGAAGCTCGCCGACGAGCGATTTCCAGTGACGAAGCCGCTCCAGGCCCTGCGGCGCCCATTTCATCTGCTTGAGTATCGTCGCGTAGATGGGGCCGAGCGCGACATAATCAGGGCTGGCTGAAAGCGCCGCCGTCAGTTCCGCCGCGTCGTGGGTCGAGACGCCAAGCTTCAATCCGGCGCTTCGGATCGCTCCGAGGTCGGCATCCGCGAGGTCCTCCTGTCCGAGATGGATAAAGTCGCAGCCCTCTTCGATTGCAAGACGCCAGTAATCGTTGACGATCAGCTGGCACCGATTGGCTGCGCAAATGTCCTTCGCACTGCGAATCTCTTTTCGCAGCTCCGTCTCACTGCGGTCCTTGATCCGCAACTGAACGAGCTTGACGCCAAGCGGAACAAGCCGGGCTATCCATTCGGAGCTATCCACGATCAGGTAAAATGGATCGAGCTTCATGCAAAGACAGCCTTTCCGATGACGGGTGTGGAGGGTGCCGCCATATCGCGCGGCTCAAGCATTCCGGCTTCGTAGGCCTGTCGCCCTGCGTCGATCGCCTTGGCAAAAGCACTGGCCATTGCCGTAGGATCGCCGGCGCCGGCAACCGCGGTATTGAGCAGGACAGCATCGAAGCCCAACTCCATGACCGCAGTTGCATGGGACGGGCGCCCGATACCGGCGTCGACGATCAGCGGAACATCGGGGAAGTGAGCGCGCATCGCCCTGAGCGCCGATGGATTGAGCGGGCCGGCGGCACTCCCGATCGGTGCGCACCAGGGCATCAGTACCTTGCAGCCCGCTTCCAGCAGCCGCTCGGCTACGACGAGGTCGTCAGTCGTGTAGGGGAAGACCTCGAAGCCTTCGCCGGTAAGAATACGCGCGGCTTCGACGAGGCCGAAGACATCCGGCTGCAGCGTGTCGTGGTTTCCTATGACCTCGAGTTTGATCCAGTTCGTCGCGAAGACCTCGCGCGCCATCTTGGCTGTCAGCACGGCTTCCGACACGCCGTGGCAGCCGGCGGTATTCGGCAGAACGCGGACGCTGAGCCCTCGGATCATCTCGAAGAAGGCACCACCGTTTCGGCCACCCGCAGCTTCGCGGCGGAGAGAGACTGTCACGATTTCCGTTTCTGACTGGCGGACTGCTTCGGAGAGCTTCAGGGGCGAAGGGTATCGGGCGGTGCCTAAGAGCAGCCGGGATTCGACATCTGTTCCATAGAATGTGGGCATCGTCAGCCTCCTTGCATCGGAGACAGGATCTCGATCCTGTCGTTATCGTTGAGTGCGCAATCCATGCGGTCCTCGCGATGGACGAGTTCGCCATTGACAGCAGTTGCCAGCCAGTCGCCCTCGTAGTCGAGCGACGTCAGCAATTCGGAAAGTGTCGATGCTCCGCTGTCGTGGGATTCTCCGTTGATGATCAATCTCATAGGGATCTCTCTCCTCTCGGGTGGTCGCTGAAGGCAAGGTCAACAGCTTCCGCCGCCATTGTCGGCGCGAGCAGAAAGCCGTGCCGATAGAGCCCGTTCAGCGTGATGACGTTGCCGTGGCGAGCGACGCGCGGGAAATTGTCGGGGAATGCCGGACGGACGCCGGCGCCTGTTTCTGTCACGATGGCATCGGCAAACGCCGGATGCAGGGTATAGGCCGCGTTGAGCAGTTCCATCAGCGACCGGGCTGTGATCGGGCCTGAAAATTCCGTCTCGATCATTGTGGCGCCGATCATGAAGCGGCCTTTGGCGCGGGGGACGATATAGACGGGAATACGTGGATGCAGCAGGCGGACGGGCCGAGCAAGGGCTATCTCGTCGGTCGCGAGGTAGAGCATTTCGCCCCTGACGCCACGCAGGCCGGGGAGGGTTCCGATGCGGGCCGCGCCGGTACAATCGATAGTGCGATCGTAGCCGTCATCCCCGTCGGCCTCGGCCGTGAAAGTCACGCCCGCAGCGGTGAGATTGGCGCGGAGCGCCATCAAAACCTGCCGCGGATCGAGATGGGCTTCTCGCGGCAAGAACAGACCCTCGCGAAAGCGGCCGGCAAGACTGGGCTCCAGCGCAGCGATCTCTGCCTCGTCAAGCCAATGATATCCTGTCGTCCGGCTAGCGAACCGCCTTAGCTCGCTTTGATCGCGCGGTGGCGCGAGCACCAGCGTACCGTTTCTCGTCACAAGGTCGGGCAGGATCGCCTCCCAACGGTCAGGAGCGTCCTCGCCTCTTTCCAGCACCGAAGCGTCAGCACTTTCGCGCTCGCACCAGGGCGCGAGCATTCCGCCAGCGAGCCAGGAGGCCGCGCCGGCGAAGTTTGCGTGCGGCTCCAGCATGATGACATCTGCGCCGCGGCTTTGCAGCTCGTGCGCCACGGTGAGGCCGGCGACGCCGGCCCCTTTGACAAGAACACGCATCTCAATCGGCAACCGGTGCCGTGGCATCAAGAGCCATGTAGAGATCGCCTCCGTCGCGGTACTTGGCCGCCATGGCGTCCAGCCCCTCTTTCTGCGCCTCGGCGCGGATATCGTGGGAGATCCGCATCGAGCAGAATTTCGGGCCGCACATGGAGCAGAAATGCGCGACCTTGTGCGCCTCCTTCGGCAGCGTCTCGTCATGGAAGCTGCGGGCCGTCTCGGGATCGAGCGAGAGGTTGAACTGGTCCTCCCAGCGGAATTCGAAGCGGGCGCGCGACAGCGCGTCGTCGCGCAGTTGCGCGGCCGGATGGCCCTTGGCGAGATCGGCAGCGTGGGCGGCAATCTTGTAGGTGATCACGCCGGTCTTCACGTCGTTGCGGTCGGGCAGGCCGAGATGCTCCTTCGGCGTGACGTAGCAGAGCATCGCCGTGCCGAACCAGCCGATCATCGCCGCACCAATGCCCGAGGTGATGTGGTCGTAACCCGGCGCGATGTCGGTCGTCAGCGGCCCGAGCGTATAGAACGGGGCTTCGCCGCAGACGGCGAGCTGCTTGTCCATGTTCTCCTTGATCTTGTGCATCGGCACATGGCCGGGGCCTTCGATCATGACCTGGCAATCCTTGGCCCAGGCGATCTTCGTCAGCTCGCCCAGCGTTTCCAGCTCGGCGAATTGTGCCGCGTCGTTGGCGTCGGCGATCGAGCCGGGGCGCAGGCCGTCGCCCAGCGAGAAGGAGACGTCATAGGCGCGGCAGATGTCGCAGATCTCCTCGAAATGCTCGTAGAGGAAGCTTTCGCGGTGGTGATGAAGACACCACTTGGCCATGATCGAGCCGCCGCGCGAGACGATGCCGGTGACGCGGTTGACCGTCAGCGGGATATAGTGAAGCCGCACGCCGGCATGGATGGTGAAATAATCGACGCCCTGTTCGGCCTGTTCGATCAGCGTGTCGCGATAGACCTCCCAGGTCAGGTTCTCAGCGATGCCCTCGACCTTCTCCAGTGCCTGGTAGAGCGGCACGGTGCCGATCGGCAGCGGCGAATTGCGGATGATCCATTCGCGGATGTTGTGGATGTTGCGGCCGGTGGAGAGATCCATGACCGTATCGGCGCCCCAGCGCGCTGCCCAGACCATCTTCTCGACCTCTTCGGCCATCGACGAGGTGACGGCCGAGTTGCCGATATTGGCGTTGATCTTCACCAGGAAATTGCGGCCGATGATCATCGGCTCGGTTTCGGGATGGTTGATGTTGGCGGGGATGATGGCGCGACCGGCGGCCACTTCCTGGCGGACGAATTCCGGGGTGACGTGGTCGGGAACATGGGCGCCGAAGCTCTCGCCGTCGCGGATCACGGCTTCGGCCTTCGCCTTGCGGCCGAGATTTTCGCGGATGGCGATGAATTCCATCTCGGGCGTGATGATGCCTGACCGGGCATAGGCGAGCTGGGTCACGGCCTTGCCATCCTTGGCCCGCAGCGGCCGGCGCTTGGCGGGGAATTCGGGGGTCAGGCGGTCACCGCTGGCAAAGCCGTTATCTTCCGGGCGCACCTGCCGGCCGTCATAGGCTTCGGCGTCGCCGCGGGCGAGAACCCAGTCGCGCCGCAACGCCGGAAGACCCCGTTCGATGCTGATATCGGCGCCTTCGACAGTGTAGATTCCGGAGGAATCGTAGACCGTGACCGGCGGCTCGCCGGAGGTGGGGTGGACGCTGATCTCGCGCAGGGGGACGCGGATATCGGGGTGGATGTCGCCCGGGATATAGATCTTGCGGGAGGCCGGCAGCGGGCCTGTGGTGACTGTGGGGGTGATGGTCTTTGCGGCGATATTCATGATTTGAGGCTCCAAGTTTTCGATTGGAGACCCAGTCCTCAGCCGGAATGATGAAAAGACGCCGGCACGGATTCCACGCGGGAATCCCGGCCTTCGAGCGCTTGCACCGTCCCTACGCCAGTATGAACTGGATCAGGTTCAACGGGTCACTGCGCCACGAAAGGCCTGCGCCTTTTCGCCAGCAGTATCTCAGCCCCTTGCCGGGACCCCCCTGGTGAATGCCTCAACGGTAGGCCGGGTGATCCGAATCGTCAAGCACCGGTCCGGTAATGCGGAATCAGCTGATCGAGAGCGACTACAAAACGCTGTGGTTATCTGCAGGAAATAGATATGGGAATCAGTGGCTTGTCATTTCACGCCAAAACAAGAAAGCGGTGGCGTGTGGCAAAGCCCAAAAACACAAAAGCCTCGGAGAACCGAGGCTTAAAGCGTCTTTAGGAAAACTGGAGCGGGCGAAGGGATTTGAACCCTCGACCCCAACCTTGGCAAGGTTGTGCTCTACCCCTGAGCTACACCCGCTCAATCCACATCGGTCCGGGGTAGTTGTGAGGACCGTGGGCGCCACCTTGCGGCGACGGGCGCTATATCGCCCAAACGATTTTCAAATGCAACAGGGAAATGACGGAAAATCGAAGAAAAATTTCGAAGGCCGATGTCTATTGGTCGAGAAGGCCGCAAATGCAGGCAAAAGCGGCGATTGTGAACATTGCAAAAGATCGATCCGGAACTTAATCAGGACGTCAATCACTGCGTCACGCCCAGACAGGATCCGAAATGACCGACGTCAAACCCAAGACCGCCGACGATCTATTCACGTTTCTGGATGGGTTGGGAATCAAGCACAGCACGAAGACGCATGCTCCGGTCTTTACCGTTGCCGAATCGGTTGCCCTGCGAGACGAGATTCCGGGTGGGCACACGAAGAACTTGTTCGTAAAGGACAAAAAGGATCAGTTCTTCCTGCTCACCGTCGAAGAAAACGCGACGGTCGACCTGAAGACCGTCCATACGTTGATCGGCGCCGCAAGCAAGGTATCCTTCGGCAAGCCGGAAAAGCTCCTGGAATATCTCGGCGTCGTGCCCGGCTCCGTGACCGCGTTTGGCGCAATCAATGATACGGGCGGCAATGTCACCTTCGTTCTCGATGCGGAGCTGATGAAGGAGGATATCGTCAACTGCCATCCGCTTTCCAACGATGCCACGACCTCGATCGGCAGTGCGGACCTCGTTCGATTTATGGAAGCGACGGGCCACAAGCCGCTTGTCTTGAAAGTGACGTCCTGACATACGATTTTAGCGCTAGAAAAGCCGGCTGACCGGCACGGCGGGAGATACCCATGAGCGGCAACGACAACCCTTACAGCAATTCCTATGGCCAGATGTCTGCTTCGGCGAGCTTCGGCGCGGCGCCGGCGGCTGCCGGAGGCTACATCAAGGACACGACCACCGCGACCTTCGCGAAGGATGTCATCGAGGAGTCCCGTAACCAGCCGGTACTCGTCGACTTCTGGGCGCCCTGGTGCGGTCCCTGCAAGCAGCTTACGCCCGTTATCGAGAAGGTCGTGAATGAGGCCGAGGGACGCGTCAAGCTGGTGAAAATGAATATCGACGATCATCCGTCGATCGCTGGCCAGCTCGGCATTCAGTCCATTCCCGCGGTCATCGCCTTCGTCGGCGGGCGTCCGGCTGATGGTTTCATGGGAGCCGTGCCTGAAAGCCAGATTCGCGAGTTCATCGATCGAGTTGCCGGTCCGGCCGGAGCTGATCAGGCGGCAGAAATAGAGGCCGTGCTGAAGGAAGCCGACGAACTGCTTGCCGGCGGAGACGTCAATGGTGCCGCGCAGCTCTACGGGGCTGTCATGCAGGCAGATCCCGAGAATGCCAAGGCGCTTGCCGGCATGGCAAACTGCATGATTGCCGCCAATCAGCACGAACGGGCACGCGAAGCTCTGACGGACCTTCCCGAGGCGATTGCCAACGATGCCGCTATACAGGCCGTGCTCAAGAAGCTCGAGCAGATCGAAGAGGCCCGCAAGCTCGGCGATCCCGTTGCACTCGAACACGAACTCGTGACAAATCCGGACGCCCATGAAGCCCGGCTGAAGCTTGCGAAAATCCGCAACGTCGAGGGCAGCAGGGACGAGGCGGCGGACCATCTGCTCTACATCATGCGCAAGGACCGCAGCTTCGATGACGACGGTGCTCGCCGCCAGCTTCTGCAGTTCTTCGACGTTTGGGGCTTCAAGGATCCGGCAACAGTTGCTGCCCGCCGCAAGCTTTCGGCGATGCTCTTCTCGTAAGTTTATTGCGTTGACCCTTGCGTTTTCGGAGGGGTACTCCACATTTCCGTAGGTGCGGGCGCGGGGTTTTCCCGCCCTGCCAGGATGCGGGACCAGCCTTGATGCAAGTGGGGAATGCAAGATATCTCAAGTCCGGTGATCTGCCTGATGCGATCGCTGTCTTTCCTTTGGCGGGTGCGCTGTTGCTGCCCACCGGCCAGTTGCCGCTCAATATCTTCGAACCGCGCTATCTTGCGATGTTCGATGCAGCGCTTACGGGAAACCGACTGATCGGAATGGTGCAGCCGGCGCTCGGCGAAAGCGACGCAAACCTCGCGTCCGTGGGTTGCCTTGGCCGAATCACATCCTTTGCCGAAACCGGGGATGGCCGGTACATCGTTTCTCTGACCGGCATTTGCCGTTTCCGACTGCTGGAAGAGAAAGATACGCACAACCCCTTCCGAATCTTTCGGATCGCGCCTTTTATCGCCGATCTTTCCGCGCGCGATGAAGAGGACGCGGTGGATCGCGCGGCACTTCTGACAGCCTTCAAGGCCTATCTCGACGCCAACAAGCTGGAAGCGGATTGGGAGAGTGTCGAGCGTGCCAGCAATCTGACGCTGGTAAACTCGCTTGCGATGATGTCGCCCTTCGGACCGGCCGAGAAGCAGGCGCTTCTCGAAGCGCCTGATTTGAAGACGCGGGCAGAAACGCTGATCGCCATCACGGAGATCGTGTTGGCGCGCGTCTTCGGTGACTCCGACACCGTTCTGCAGTAAGAAACTGCCATGGACGAAAAACTAAGCCGTGTCGATCCCAAGCTGCTTGAGCTTCTCGTGTGCCCTTTGACGAAGGGGCGACTGACCTACGATCGCGAGCACAACGAGCTCGTGTCGGAAAAAGCACGCCTTTCCTATCCGATCCGCGACGGCATTCCGATCATGCTGGTATCCGAGGCGCGTAGTCTCGACGACTGAAGCCGCGAGGCTTTAGATCGTCTGCCCGGCGAGCAGTCTCGGATTATCAGGGGCCGTCGTACCGGCCGCCTGGCCGATAAAGAAGGATTTGAGGCCGGGCAAGCGCTCGACGATCCCGAGGCCCACATCGCGGGCGAGGCGGATCGGCGCCAGATCGTTGGAAAACAGCCGGTTCAGCACATCGGTGGTCACGCCCATTCGGAACGTGTCGAAGCGCCGCCATGCCTGATAGCGTTCCAGCGTGTTGATCGAGCCGATATCCAGGCCGAGCCGGTCGGCCTCAACGATTGTTTCGGCAAGCGCGGCTACGTCCTTGAAGCCGAGATTGAGACCTTGGCCGGAGATCGGATGGATGCCGTGCGCCGCGTCTCCTGCAAGGGCGAGGCGAGGCGCGACGAAGGCGCGGGCAAGCGTCAGGCCAAGCGGGAAGGCGCGCTTGTCACCGACGACCTTGATGGCGCCGAGCTTGTGTCCGAAGCGGCGCTCCAGCTCTTCCTCGAAAACGAGATCGTCCGAGCGCACCAGCCGGGCGGCCTCCTGCGTCGATTCCGTCCACACCAGCGAGGATCTGTTGTTCTTCAATGGCAGGATGGCAAAAGGGCCGGCGGGCAGGAAATGCTCTTCGGCGCAGCCGTTGTGCGGACGTTCGTGCTCGACCGTCGCCACGATGCCGGACTGGCCGTAATCCCAGCTGACAGTCTTGATGCCGGCGAGTTCGCGGACGTGGGAGCGGACGCCGTCGCACGCGACCACCAGTCTCGCGTCAATGGTTTCGCCGTTGGAAAGAGTGACTTCGGCGTGCGTATCACCACTGTTCAGCCCGGTTGCACTTACCCCGTGGTGGATTTCGATGCCCAGGCGCCCGCAGGCGGCGCGAAGGGCCCGCACGAGCGAGAGGTTTGGAACCATATGGGCAAACGGCCGTCCATCCTGGACCTCGCCATCGAAGGTGAGAAAGACGGGCCGGACCGGATCCGACGTCTTCGAATCGGTCACGATCATCTTGTTGATCGGCTGGGCGTCCGGCTCGATCTCGTTCCAGATGCCGAAGACCTCGAGCATTTTCGTCGCCGCGGCAATAATCGCCGAGGCGCGCATGTCCTTTTCCCAGGCGCCGGCGGGAGCCGCCTCAACGATGGCGACATTCAAGTGCGGCGCCGCTTGCTTGACCGCCACGGCAGCCGAAAGGCCGACATAACCTGCACCAACAACCAGCATGTCCCGCATAGCGTCTCGTTCCGTTCCTTGTGAATATCGTATTGATCTATATAGATCATCGGCACCGCACTTCCTACGTCCGGAGCCCTACAAAATGACGCACAACACCGAAAAGCCGACGGCAATGGAGACGCTGCTATCGACGCTCGACCTTGAGCCGATCGAGGTGGACATTTTCCGTGGTGTCAGCCCGCAGGTCGGCTGGCAGCGTGTATTTGGAGGTCAGGTCATTGCCCAGGCGCTGATGGCGGCGCAGCGAACCGTCGAGCGCGAACGTCTCGTGCATTCGCTTCACGCCTATTTCATGCGGCCGGGGGATCCTTCGGTGCCGATCGTCTATCAGGTCGAGCGCATTCGCGACGGTTCCAGCTTCAACACGCGCCGGGTTGTCGCCATCCAGCACGGAAAGGCAATCTTCGCGCTTTCGGCTTCTTTCCAGATCGAGGAGCCGGGTTTTGATCACCAGATCACCATGCCTGACATACCCATGCCGGAGACGCTGCTCGACGAGCAGCAGATCGCCAGGCAATATCTTGCAAATGCACCGGCTGCGATCCGCAAATACTGGGAGCGTGAGCGACCGATCGAAATCCGGCCGGTATCGCTGACCCACTACTTTTCGGACAAGAAGCTCGATCCGGTGCAGCATGTCTGGGTGCGTGCGACGGGGCCGGTGCCGGATGATCGGCTCTACCAGGCCTCGGTGCTTGCCTACCTGTCGGACATGACGCTGCTCGATACCTCACTTTATCCGCACGGAACGTCGATCTTCGACCAGACCATTCAGGTCGCAAGCCTTGATCATTCCATGTGGTTTCACCGGCCGATACGGTTCGATGATTGGTTGCTGTTCACGCAGGACAGCCCTTCCGCATCAGGAGCGCGAGGGTTGACGCGCGGTAGTCTCTTTACGCGAGATGGTGTCCTGATTGCGTCGGTCGCTCAGGAGGGCCTGATTCGTAAAAGGGCAAATGAATAATTTATGTGCATATTTGCACATTTGGATATTTTTTAAGCGGTTATCGCGCGATCATTTGCCTCATTATTGGCTATGCATTTTATAACCTTTATTTTTCAATAACTTAGTTTTTGTCCCGAATCTGGCACGCCCCTTGAATGTATATCGCCGGTCGCTGTTCGTTGAACGTCAGCGGCAAGGAGAGTCGGCTCCGCGCCGAGGATAACGAAGGATGGGAAACCAGATGAAAATTGTGATGGCCATTATCAAGCCGTTCAAGCTCGATGAGGTCCGCGAGGCCCTCACGGCAATCGGCATTCAGGGCCTGACCGTAACCGAAGTAAAGGGATACGGGCGCCAGAAGGGACATACCGAAATTTATCGCGGCACCGAGTACGCGGTCAGCTTCCTGCCGAAGCTCAAGATCGAAATCGCCGTCGCGTCCGAACTCGTCGACAAGGCGGTTGAAGCCATCGCGTCGTCGGCCAAGACCGGCCAGATCGGCGACGGCAAGATCTTCGTCTATTCGATCGACCATGCCGTGCGCATCCGTACGGGCGAAACCGATTCAGAAGCGCTGTAAGAACGGCTGAGCAAGGAGCTTTTTTCCAATGTCAATTTCGAAGTTTTCTTCTCATTTTGCGCGTCTCGGCGCTGCGTCCGCTGCGCTCCTCGCGCCGGTCGTTGCCTTCGCGCAGGATGCAGCCACCACGGCTGCTCCGGCTGCTGCTGCCGCTCCGGTTCCGGACAAGGGCGACACCGCCTTCATGTTCATTTCCACCCTGCTCGTTCTCTTCATGATCCTGCCGGGCCTCGCTCTGTTCTACGGCGGTCTCGTCCGTGCGAAGAATATGCTTTCGGTTCTGATGCAGTGCACGATGGTTGCCGCTGTTCTGATGCTCATCTGGGTCATCTACGGCTACTCCTTCGCATTCGGCGGTTCCGACAGCCCCTATTGGGGCGGTACGGCCAAGCTCTTCCTCGCCGGTGTAACGAAAGACTCGACGGCATCGACCTTCTCGCAGGGCGTGGTCATTCCTGAGTTCATCTTCGCGATGTTCCAGATGACCTTCGCCGCCATCACGCCTGCCCTGATCGTCGGCGCCTTTGCCGAGCGCATCAAGTTCTCGGCAGTCGTGCTGTTCTGCGCATTGTGGGCAACCTTCGTCTACTTCCCGATCGCTCACATGGTCTGGGACGCAAACGGCCTGCTCTTCAAGATGGGCGCTCTCGACTTCGCTGGCGGCACGGTCGTTCACATCAACGCCGGCGTTGCCGGTCTTATCGGCGCGATCATGGTCGGCAAGCGCACTGGCTACGGCAAGGACATGATGGCTCCGCACTCGATGACGCTGACCATGGTCGGTGCATCCATGCTGTGGTTCGGCTGGTTCGGCTTCAACGCCGGCTCCAACCTCGAAGCTTCGGGCGGTGCAATGCTTGCAACGGTCAACACCTTCATCGCCACGGCTGCTGCCATCGTTTCGTGGGCGGGCGTCGAAACGCTTACCCGCGGCAAGGCATCGATGCTCGGCGGCGCTTCCGGTATGGTCGCCGGTCTGGTCGCCATCACGCCTGCTGCAGGTATCGTTGGTCCGATGGGCGCGATCGTCATGGGTCTGCTCGTTTCGCCGCTTTGCTACTTCTTCGTCTCTGTCGTGAAGAACAAGTTCGGCTACGACGATACGGCTGACGTCTTCGGCGTCCACGGCATCGGCGGCATGTTCGGCGCAATCGCGACCGGCGTATTCGCCAGTGCTTCCCTCGGTGGCGTCGGCTATGCCGAAGGCGTTACCATGAGCGGTCAGGTCGTTACGCAGCTGACGGCGATCGTCACCACGATCATCTGGTGCGGTATCGGCTCTGCGATCCTCTACAAGGTCGTCGACATCATCGTCGGCCTGCGTGTTACGGTCGAAGCCGAGCGCGAAGGTCTCGATCTCGCAACGCACGGCGAAGCCGCTTACCACTCCTAATAAGAGCTTGCGGCGCCTGATCCGGGCGCCGCTGAACATCCCGTCGCGGCTTATTCGTCAAGTTTAAGCCGCCTTTGGCCCGAGCCCCACGGTTCGGGCCTTTTTATTTGTGTGATGCAAGATGTGGGTAGCGCATGGTTAACATCGCTTTAACCGTCCTTTGATTAGGTAGAGCGGACGCATTGGGCGCGAACCGTTTCGCGATTCGCACGCTTTCCAGGCATTGGACGGGTAAACACATGGCAAGAAGCACATCGCCAGCAATGGATGGCCGGCCGGAACGTTTCTCCCTTTCGGGGTTCATGTTCCGACAGGTTCAGACCCTTTTGGGCTTCGCTATCTTTCTGCTGCTCGCACTTGCGATTGCAGCGCTTGCGACGTGGAATGTGGCCGATCCGAGCTATTCCTACGCAACCGGCAACGAGCCGACCAACGTGCTGGGCTACGGCGGCGCGGCGTTTGCCGATATCCTCATGCAATTCTTCGGTCTGGCGAGCGTGGTGGCGCTGCTGCCGGTTGTCGCCTGGGCACTCGCGCTTATTTCTGGGCGCCGGCTTAGCCGGATTCCCGCCAGAGCAGCTGCCTGGGGCCTCGGGTCTGTCCTTGCCTCGGCCGTGCTTGGCTGTTTCCCGCCGCCGCTGACCTGGCCTATTCCGAACGGAATCGGCGGTGTGATCGGGGACATGATCCTGCGGTTTCCGGCGCTCTTCGTCGGCGCCTATCCGACCGGCGCGTTCGCGACCGCCGTCGGCTGCGTGTTTGCGGCTCCGACGGCATGGATGATGTTGTTTGCGGCGGGCCTCGTCGGGCGCACGGAAGAAGAAGAGGCAGAAGAGGAAGCCGAGCAGTATGAGGCAAGCCGTTCGAAGCTTCGTTCAGTCGGTGACGACGATGACGAAGATGATGACGGTGGCGGCTGGCTTGCATTTGGTGCGCTGACCCATGCCTGGTACATGAGTCAGGCGCGCATGCGGCGGCTTTTCGGCATAAAGCCGCGCAAACGCCAGCACGACGATTTCGAATCGCCGTATGATTTCAATGACGATGAATTCGGCAAGATGAACGAGCCCGTTCGAGCCAAGGCGCCGTCGGCACGTGGCGAACGGATGGATCCGTCGATGGAGCCACGCGCCGCTTCGCAGCGCAGGATCGTTTCCGCTCCTTCGATCTCGCTCAATGACGACGACGAGGATGATGACGGCTCGTTCGATGCCGACATGCCTCCGCGCCCCGCCGATATCCTGCCCGATGATGACGACTGGATGATGCGTGCGCCAGCGAAACAGGCCGGTGGCAAGGCGCAGCCAAGAGTTTCGCAGCCTGCAGGCCGCCCGAAGCCGGGCGCTCGTTCGGATCGCGAGCAACAGGGGTCGTTCATTCGTCCTGAGGGTTTCCAGCTTCCGTCCATGCATCTGCTTGCGGAGCCGAAGAATGTCGTGCGGGACTCCACCCTGTCCGCGGATGCGCTGGAACAGAATGCGCGCATGCTCGAGGGCGTGCTGGAAGACTTCGGCGTCAAGGGCGAGATCATTCACGTCCGCCCGGGTCCTGTGGTTACTCTCTACGAACTGGAGCCTGCTCCGGGCATCAAGTCGTCGCGGGTCATCGGCCTTGCCGACGATATCGCCCGCTCGATGAGCGCGATCGCCGCGCGCGTTGCCGTCGTGCCTGGTCGAAACGCCATCGGTATCGAACTGCCGAATTCAACCCGTGAGACTGTGTACCTTCGCGAGCTGATCGCGTCGCGGGACTTCGAGGGTTCGAAAGCCAAGCTCGCGATGGCTCTCGGTAAGACGATCGGCGGCGAGGCCGTGATCGCCGATCTCGCCAAGATGCCGCATCTTCTCGTGGCCGGAACGACCGGCTCGGGTAAGTCCGTTGCCATCAACACGATGATCCTCTCGCTGCTCTATCGCATGACGCCGGAGCAATGCCGCCTGATCATGATCGATCCGAAGATGCTCGAACTGTCCGTCTATGACGGCATCCCGCATCTTCTGTCGCCCGTAGTGACGGATCCGAAGAAGGCTGTCGTCGCGCTCAAGTGGACCGTCCGCGAGATGGAAGAGCGCTACAAGAAGATGTCGAAGATTGGCGTTCGCAACATCGACGGCTTCAACAGCCGCGTCGAGCAGGCGCTCGCCAAGGGCGAGGTCATTTCGCGCACCGTTCAGACCGGCTTCGACCGGCAGACGGGTGAGGCGATGTACGAGACGGAAGAATTCGATCTGCAGCCGATGCCTTATATCGTCGTCATCATCGACGAAATGGCCGACCTGATGATGGTTGCCGGCAAGGACATCGAAGGCGCCGTGCAGCGCCTCGCGCAAATGGCGCGTGCGGCCGGCATCCACGTGATCATGGCAACGCAGCGTCCGTCGGTCGACGTCATCACCGGCACGATCAAGGCGAACTTCCCGACCCGCATCTCCTTCCAGGTGACCTCGAAGATCGACAGCCGCACGATCCTAGGCGAACAGGGCGCCGAACAGCTGCTCGGCATGGGCGATATGCTCTACATGGCAGGTGGTGGCCGCATCCAGCGCGTCCACGGTCCGTTTGTCGCCGACATGGAAGTCGAGGAGATCGTCTCCTACCTGAAGACGCAAGGATCGCCTCAGTATCTCGACGCCATCACCGCCGATGACGACGAGGACGGGGACTATGGCGGCGGCCCGGCCGGTACCTCCAACCTCAGCGATTCGGATGATCCTTATGATCAGGCCGTGGCTATCGTTCTGCGTGACGGAAAGGCATCGACGTCGTATATTCAGCGAAGACTAGGTATCGGCTACAACAGAGCCGCATCGCTGATCGAGCGGATGGAGCAGGAAGGTATCATCGGCCCGGCGAACCATGCCGGGAAGCGAGAGATCCTGGTTCCGACCGATGGTGATGTTCTCGACCGTTGAGCGTCCGACTTTTTTCATGCCGCAGCGGACTTCACGGAAACCTGATCGCTCTGAAAACGTTAGCTTTGGCGGTTCCGTGAACACGCCTTGAAGACGCCGCGTTTCGACAGCATTCAGACTGCATAAAGGAGACTTAAATGACCAACTCCGATTCCTTCCTGGATCGCATTCTGCTGACGCGGCGCCATATGCTGGGCGCGATGGCTGTCGCTGCGGCGTCCACTGCCTTGCCGGTCAATCTTTTTGCGCAGGCAGCGGCGGCTGCATCCAACAACGCTACCGCACAAGCGATCGCGGACCACTTCTCCAGCGTCGCGACCATGCAGGGCGAGTTCGTCCAGTTCGGCCCGCGGGGCGAGCAGACGGGCGGCAAGTTCTTTATCCAGCGTCCCGGCAAGCTGCGCTTCAACTATGACGACCCGTCGCCGATCCGGGTGATTGCCGACGGCAAGAACGTTGCGATCGGCAACATGAAACTGAAGACCTGGGATCTCTACCCGCTCTCCAAGACACCGCTGAGCCTGCTTTTGGCGCAGCGTATCGACCTCTCGGCCGGTTCGGTGAAAAGCGTCAAGGAAGAGTCGGATCTGACGACTATCGCGCTCGGCAACAGTACGGTCTTCGGCAATTCGACGATCACCATGATGTTCGACCCAAAAACCTACGACCTGCGGCAGTGGACGATCACCGACAATCAGGGCAAGGACACCTCGGTCATGGTCTTCAACGTGAAGACCGGTGTGCAGTTCGACGACAAGGTGTTCAAGGTGCCCTACGAGGTCATCCCGGGTACAGCCGCATACCGCGACTAATTCTACACCACGAAACGTTTCTGAGGCGCCCCTCCTGGGGCGCTTTTTCTTTGCGCGCCCGCGTTCCCTCGGCTCGATCTTTGCTCTAAAGGCAAGACCGAACGCGTCTCAAGGGTGTCCGCATGAGCTTCTCGATTACCACCTGGAATATCAATTCTGTCCGGCTGCGCATGCCGATCGTCGAGCAGTTCGTTCTCAAGCACAAACCGGATATTCTCTGCCTGCAGGAGACCAAGGTTCCGAACGAGCTTTTCCCGGCGGCGCCGCTACGTGCTATGGGTTACGAGCACATCATCATCCATGGCCAGAAGGGCTATCACGGTGTAGCGATCGCCTCGCGCATTCCACTGACGGAAGACCACCGGCAGGATTACTGCAAGGTCGGAGATGCACGCCATATCTCGGCTGTGTTCGAGCGCGGCGGCAGGCGGGTGCGGCTTCATAACTTCTACGTGCCGGCCGGCGGCGATGAGCCGGATCGTGCCATCAATCCGAAATTCGGCCACAAGCTCGACTTTATCGAGGAGATGAAGCTGCTCAAGGCAAATGGCGAGGCCAACACCTCGGCGATCCTCGTTGGCGATCTGAACATTGCACCGCTGGAGCACGATGTCTGGTCGCACAAGCAGTTGCTGAAGATCGTCAGCCATACGCCCGTCGAGACCGAAGGGCTGCTCGAAATCATGCGCCGCGGCGCGTGGCTCGATCTGATGCGGCACCACGTTCCGGAAAGCGAGAAGCTCTACACGTGGTGGAGCTATCGCGCCAAGGACTGGGAGGCTGCCGATCGCGGACGCCGTCTCGACCACATCTGGTCATCGCAGGACCTGGGGCCGCACCTGCAGCGTATCGAGATCCTCAAGGAAGCGCGCGGCTGGGACCGTCCGTCCGACCACGTCCCGGTGACCGCGCACTTCGATTTCTGAGGGATGTCAGGCGAAGCGGTGAAGTTCCGCTGCCGCCTTGGCGGCAAGGGCCGCAATGTTGTCGCGAATTCGGTTTTCGATCAGCAGCGCGGCGTCGGGGTATTCCTCGATCAAACGATGGAAGAGCGGGCGGGTGATCCTGATGATCCCGGTATCCTCCGTCGCGATCGCCGTGAACTTGCGTTCGACCAGAGTAATCAGCGCCAGCTCCGATAGGAGCGTTCCGGCACCCACCACTGCTTGCACTTCCGGTTGCCCGTCACGGCCCGTACGACTGAGCTCGATGCGCCCGCTGAGAACGACGTAGGCGCTCTCGGCGGGTGAGCCTTCCCGAAACAGCATCTGTCCGCCTGAAACGACCCGACGATCGGCGCCGAAAGCGATCAGCCGCAGCTGATCTTCCGACATGCCGCCGAAGAGAGGTATCTGCGACAGCAGCCGGATATCGTCGTTAAGAGCCATTACGGAATGATCTTGTAGCCGCCGTTTTCCGTCACCAGAATTTCGGCGTTGGAGGGGTCGCGCTCTATCTTCTGGCGCAGGCGATACACGTGGGTTTCCAGAGTGTGCGTCGTGACGCCGGAATTGTAGCCCCAGACTTCCTCAAGCAGCACGTCACGGGTGACGACCTTCTGCTCCGCCCGGTAGAGATAGCGAATAATCGCCGCCTCTTTCTCTGTGAGCCGGATCTTCTGACCGTTTTCCATGGTCAGCAGCTTCTGGCTCGGCTTGAAAACATACGGACCGACATTGAAGGTCGCGTCTTCGCTCTGTTCATGCTGGCGAAGCTGCACGCGGATGCGCGCAAGAAGCACGGCGAAACGGAACGGCTTCGTTATATAGTCGTTGGCGCCGGCTTCCAGGCCGAGGATCGTGTCGGAATCGGTATCGTGACCGGTCAGCATGATGATCGGCGCCTTCAGGCCGCCCTTGCGCAGAAGCTTCACAGCTTCCCGCCCGTCCATATCCGGCAAACCAACGTCCATGATCAGGAGATCGATCGGCGTCGCACGCGCTTTCTCGACGCCTTTCGTGGCAGTCGTCTCCTGCAGGACCGTAAACTCGTCATAAAGGGAAAGCTGCTCCGTGAGGGTCTCGCGGAGGTCGTCGTCGTCATCCACCAGAAGGATGGTGCGTGCGGTCATGCGGCTCAAATCCTCACCTTCGGCTTCCTAGTCCTACGCCAATTTCGATCATTGGCAAAGATCGGAAGACCAAGCGTTGTCGTATATTCTGCTATATGATTTCAATCGGTCCCCAAGCAATGCAAAGACATGTGAGAAAGATGGAAAAAACAAGGCGGTCGCGAACTATACAGTCAACGATGATTATCGTTCGTCCCGCACCGCGCAATAAAAGCCGCGCTTTGATCCAATTCGATACGCTAAGGATCCCCGCTGCGATCGGTCGCTCGGGCCGCACTGTGCTGAAGCTGGAAGGCGACGGGGCCACTCCGGTTGCCTCGATGAAGGTCCTCCATGGCTTTCGTCGCGGGGAGAAGCCGCAGCGCCTTCAAACGCCGCTTTCACTGCGCCGCATCGGTGCCGAGATGCTCTGGTGCGACCAGCCGGATCATCCCAGCTACAATCGTCTCGTCAAGGCGCCGTTCCGGCCCAGCCACGAGGAGATGAAGCGGGCCGATAGCCTCTACGACGTCTGCCTAGTGCTCGATTGGAACATCCGTTCGCGGGCGCGGAATCGCGGCTCTGCGATTTTCTTTCATCTGATCAAACCCGGCTATGAACCGACTGCCGGCTGCGTTGCCGTTCATCCGCGTGACATGCGCCGTCTGCTACCTTTCATGCGCAAGGGCACCATCGTTCGCGTTCTCTAGAGTTGGGGGATGATAAAGGACGATTGGCGACCTATATGCGTCCCGACCCGCGTCGGGGCTTTCAGGCGCGCAGGGAAGCCGTTGCATGACGAGCTCAAGCAAGCCCGTGCAATTCTGAGTTTTTGGAGAGACAACAGTGGCACAACAATCCGTCATTACCTTCCACGATGGAAACACTATTCCGCAGGTCGGCCTCGGCGTGTGGCGCACGCCGGCCGATATCACGGCGCCGACCGTCCGCAGCGCGATTGCAGCCGGCTACCGCCATGTCGATACGGCCGCGATCTATGAGAACGAAGACGGGGTTGGCGAGGGGATCAAGTCGTCCGGTGTGCCGCGGAGCGACATTTTCCTGACGACCAAGCTCTGGAACGACGACCAGGGCTATGACTCGACCCTGAAGGCGTTCGACAAGAGCCTGAAGCGCCTCGGCACCGATTACGTGGATCTCTACCTCGTTCACTGGCCGGCGCCGACGCGCAACCGTTATGTGGATACGTGGAAGGCTTTCATCCAGCTAAAGAAGGATGGGCGTGCCCGGTCGATCGGCGTATCGAATTTCTATCCGGAGCATATCGACCGCCTCGTTGCCGAAACGGGCGTCGTTCCTGTCATCAATCAGATCGAACTGCACCCCGATTTTCAGCAAAAGGCTTCGCAGGCCGCGCACAAGAAGCTTGAGATCGCGACCCAATCCTGGAGCCCGCTCGGCCAGGGCAAGCTGATCGACCATCCCGTCATCGGCGGCATTGCCAAGAAGCACGGAAAAACGCCGGCCCAGACGATCATTCGCTGGCACATGGACAGCGGGCTGGTTGTAATCCCCAAGTCCATCACGCCGTCGCGCATCGAAGAGAATTTCCAGGTGTTCGACTTTGCGCTCGATGATGACGACATGGCGGCGATTGCCAAGCTCGATGATATCGGCGCTCGCATGGGTCCAGACCCGAAGACGGCAACTTTCTGATGCGGCTGGGACGGCGGACTGCGTCGCCCCTCCAATCACACCAAGAACTCACAAAAGATTCTGAGGTCGCGGGCGATTTCGCGACTTCAGCCAAGCATGCGTGGGGTCACGAACGCTTCAAGGTGACCACTTGCCGGTGACAAGGACTGCCATGCTTCTATACGGATCACGGCAAGTCCAGCGGTCGGGAATTTCTCGGCCATGCGCGTTCGCGCACCTGTCTCGCCCCCGCCGACGAGATCCAGCGCAAAATCCTGGAGGCCGGGATTGTGGCCGATGACCAGCAGGCTTTCGACGGATGGGTCGATGGATCGCAGCAAGGTGGCGATGGCACTTGCGTCGGCCTCGTAGAGATCTGCGGCGTCACGTTTTGTCGGGGCTTTCGGAAGGCTGGCCGAGAGGAAGTCCCAGGTTTCCTGGGTGCGCCGTGCGGTGGATACCAGCGCAAGGTCCGGGCGGATCTTGTTATGAGCCATAAAGGCCGCGATCAGAGGGGTGGCTTTTCGGCCGCGTTCGGCAAGCGGGCGATCGTGGTCGTCAACGCCCTCGGGCCAAGCTGATTTCGCATGGCGGAGCAGGTAGAGATAGCGCGTGTTCTGCTTGCTGTGCATGAAGCTCATCCGAAATTGGCGGCCTCAGGCGTGCCGCTACGGCGACGACTTATCTAAAATCCAGAAAGGGCGCCTCTCCCTGATGGGGAGAGGCAATTTCGATCAATTCCAGTCGCGGATGTCGACGAAGTGGCCGGCAATCGCTGCTGCCGCGGCCATTGCCGGAGAAACAAGGTGCGTGCGGCCCTTGAAGCCCTGGCGGCCTTCGAAGTTGCGGTTCGAGGTGGAAGCGCAACGCTCGCCCGGCTTCAGGCGGTCGTCGTTCATCGCGAGACACATCGAGCAACCCGGCTCACGCCAGTCAAACCCTGCCGCCTTGAAGATCTTGTCGAGACCTTCCTGCTCGGCCTGTTCTTTCACGAGGCCGGAGCCCGGCACGATCATAGCGTTGACGGTCGATGCGACGGTCTTGCCTTCGACAACCTTGGCAACGGCGCGCAGGTCTTCGATGCGGCCGTTGGTGCAGGAGCCGATAAAGACGCGGTCGATGCTGATCTCGGTGATCGGCGTGCCCGGCTTCAGGCCCATGTAGTCGAGCGCACGCCATTTGGAAGCACGCTTCGTTTCTTCCTGGATTTCGTCCGGGTTCGGAACGACGCCCTGCACAGAAATGACGTCTTCCGGAGAGGAACCCCAGGAAACGATCGGCGGCAGTTCGGCAGCGTTCAGTTTGACGATGCGGTCGTAGTGAGCACCTTCGTCCGTCTTCAGGGTCTGCCAGTAGGCGATTGCCTGTTCCAGCGCTTCGCCCTTCGGCGCGCGCGGCTTGCCCTTGATATATTCGTAGGTGATCTCGTCAGGCGCGATCAGGCCGGCGCGGGCGCCGCCTTCGATCGACATGTTGCAGATCGTCATGCGACCTTCCATCGACAGCGCACGGATCGCTTCGCCGGCGTATTCGATGACGTAGCCCGTGCCGCCGGCGGTGCCGATTTCGCCAATGATGGCAAGGACGATGTCCTTTGCAGTGACGCCGGCAGGCAGCTGCCCGTCGACCTGCACCAGCATGTTCTTCGCCTTCTTCTGGATCAGCGTCTGCGTGGCGAGTACGTGCTCGACTTCAGACGTGCCGATGCCGTGAGCGAGCGAGCCGAAGGCGCCGTGCGTGGACGTGTGGCTGTCGCCGCAGACGATCGTCATGCCCGGCAGGGTGAAGCCCTGTTCCGGTCCGATGATGTGGACGATGCCCTGGCGCTTGTCGTTCTCCGAGTAGTACTCGACATTGAACTCGGCGGCGTTGATGGCCAGCTGCTCGACCTGGATGCGGCTTTCCTCGTTCTTGATGCCGAGGTGACGATCGGGCGATGTCGGGACGTTGTGGTCGACGACAGCGAGCGTCTTTTCTGGTGCACGGACCTTGCGGTTGCTCATGCGCAGGCCTTCGAATGCCTGCGGAGAGGTGACTTCATGGACCAGATGACGGTCGATGTAGAGAAGACAGGTTCCGTCGTCCTGCTGGTCAACCAGGTGATCGTCCCAGATCTTGTCGTAAAGGGTACGCGGTGCGCTCATGGCGTTATATCCGTATTGAAGGCATGGAGAATGGAGTTTTGGCGGGTAGGTCCGCCGGCCGTTATTCGATCAACGAAGTCGGCTGTTGAGTGCACCAGATACGGACGCAAAGAAACGTGCCGGCAGGCGATAATGATCCTGCAGCACGAAAATATGCGCTCCAATGCACTTGAACTTGGATTCCATGAGCCGTCACATATCAATTTTTGGCGACGGCGGCAATTTGAATCATGATGCCGCTATCGCCGGTCTCTCCTGCGCATCCGCTTCTCGACTTGCCGCAACGCGAGCGACAGGCCGATCGTCAAGATGAGATAGATGTAGGTGACGATCGAGTAGGTTTCAAAGAAGCGGAAGGAACCTGAGGCGTAAATCTTTCCCATCTGGGTGATATCGGAGACGCCGAGCACCGAGACGAGCGAACTGTCCTTCACCATGGCGACGAAATCGTTCGAGAGCGGCGGGAAGATCACCTTTACGGCCTGGGGGAAGATCACGAAGCGAAAGCGGTGGTAGCGCGAGAGACCGAGCGCCTTGGCGGCTTCGATCTGTCCGTGATCGACAGACTGGATACCGGCACGGAAGACCTCGGCGATGAATGACGAATAGCCGATCATCAGCGCGATGATGGCGCGCCACATCAGCGAGAAGTCTCGCACCAGGATAGGCTCGGCAAGTTCCAGCCGCACCAGCGGTGTGATCAGGGTGTTATAGGCCGCGACGATGCCGGGGGCCCCGACGAAAGCGACGTAGAAGAGCAGCACCAGCATAGGGACGCCGCGGATGACCTCGATATAGAAACGCGAGATCTGGCGCAGCACGACGCTATCCGACAACCCCAGCAGGGCAATCCCGAGGCCAAGGATGGTGGCAAGCGTAAAACCGACCAGCGTCACGAAGATGGTGACGCCGACGCCGTTGAAGACGGTGCGGAAGACCTGCGCGTAGATGTCGTTGGTGATGATGACGACGGCGAGGATAAGGCCGATCGCAACAAGGGCGACCAGCCACCAAGGATAGTCGCCCTTACTATGCCCACCAGGGGGCGGCTGCGGAGCCATCATAGCGTGACCGGAAGCGCGATCATTCGCCCATCTTGTAGTCGAGGAACCACTTCTTGTTCAGCGCATCGAACGTGCCGTCGGCCTTCAGGCTGGCGATGGCGGCGTTGACGGGTGCGACGAGGTCGGAGCCCTTTGGAAAGATGAAGCCGAAGTCCTCGGTGCCGAGCGGGCCGCCGACGACCTTGAGGCCGCCACTCGATGCGTCGACATAACCCTTGGCTGCGACGCTATCCGTGAGAACGACATCGACGTCGCCTGCCTTCAGGGCCTGAACCGTGGCGCCGAAGGTTTCGAAGAGCTTGATGCGCGGGTTCTGTTCGTTGCCGTCGAGGATTTCATAGACAGCCGTATAGAAGGGCGAGGTGCCGGGCTGCGCGCCGACGAGGCCATCGTTGAAGGCGCCGAAGGTCTTGGCGTCGGTGAAGCGCTTTTCGTCACCACGGACCAGCATGAACTGCTGCGAGCGCATATAGGGGTCGGAGAAGTCAACCTTGGCCTTGCGGTCGTCCTTGATGGTGATACCGGTCATGCCGATGTTGTACTGGTTGTCGGAGACAGCCTGGATCATCGCGTCCCAGCTGGTATTCTGGTACTCGACCTTGAAGTTCAGCCGCTTGGCGATCTCGTTCATCGCGTCATATTCCCAGCCGATCGCCTTGCCGGACTTCGGGTCGACGAATTGCAGCGGCGGGTAGGCGTTCTCGGTAACGACAACGACCGTCTTGCCCTTGAGGTCGGGAAGGTCAGCGGCAAAGGTCGCGATCGGCGACAGAACGAGAGCGGTCAGTCCTGCAAGGACGGTGCGACGGAACGGCATTAAGTATCTCCCCGAAATATAGCTCGCGAAACCTGTCATAGTTGCGAAGCGGATAGCAAGAGAATTGCCGCATGTCGCCATTCAAAAACAGAAAAGGCGGCCCAAAGACCGCCTCTTCCTGCGAAGATTTTTGCGAGATGCATTGCAAGTATAGCCGGCCACGTGTCCAGGAGGGCAATGCTTGCATCAAAGGCGCGAAAGTTGGCTGCTTTTTGCCGATGCAATACCGTTCAATTTCTCGATCGCGTTGGCGGGCAAGGTGATATCGGCGACCGCGAGGTTTTCCCTCAGATGAGTGCGGGACGAAGTGCCGGGGATCAGCAGGATATTCGGCGCGCGCTGCAGGAGCCAGGCAAGCGCAACCTGCATCGGCGTTGTGCCAAGATCGGCGGCAACATCCGAAAGCGTCGAGGATTGCAACGGCGAGAAGCCGCCCAGCGGAAAGAACGGCACATAGGCTGTCTGTTCTGCCGCTAGCTGGTCGATCAGCGCATCATCTTGCCGATGGGCGAGATTGTATTGGTTCTGGACGCAAACGATCTCCGCGATCTTTCGTCCGTCGGCAATCTGCTTGGCGGTGACGTTGGAGAGGCCAATGTGTTTGACGAGGCCTTGGCGCTGAAGGTCGGCGAGAACCGTGAGCGGCGCCTCAAGCGATCCTTCCGCGGGTCCATGAACATCGAACATGGCGCGCAGATTGACCACCTCGATCACATCGAGGCCGAGATTCTTCAGGTTGTCGTGGATCGCCTGCGTGAGGGCCTCTTTCGAGAAGGCCGGGTTCCAGGATGCGTCGGGGCCGCGTGTCGCTCCGATCTTGGTGACGATCACGAGGTCGTCCCTATAAGGATGCAAGGCTTCCCGGATGATCTGGTTGGTGACGTGGGGGCCGTAGAAGTCGCTGGTGTCGATATGGTTGACGCCGCTTTCGACGGCTTCACGCAGGACGGCTATGGCTTCGGCGCGATCCTTCGGTGGGCCGAACACACCCTTGCCGGCCAGTTGCATGGCTCCGTAGCCGAGCCGCGTCACGGCGCGGTCGCCGAGTGTGAATGTGCCCGATTTTTCGAGGTTGGACATTGTCTGCTCCCTTTGAATACGGGGTAGACATAGGGCAGGCGAGCGCCGGTGATAACGCCATGCATTCCGCACGGGCTGTTCGGAATTCCGGACAATGGCTCTTGGAATTGGCCGCCAGCTGCGCGCAACAAAAAAGGCGACCCGAGGGTCGCCTTTTCAACAATCCCTGAGGATTGAAACTTATTCTGCTGCCGGCTCGGCTGCGGCCGCTGCTGCAGCTTCTGCTGCTGCCTTGGCTTCTGCGGCTTCCTGTGCTGCCTTTTCTGCTGCGAGCGCCTGAGCTGCTGCAACCTTTTCGGCTTCGATACGTGCCTTTTCCTCGGCCAGGGCCTGACGCTCGGCATCGTTCAGCTTGCGGGCGCGCGTGCCGGTGTTCTCGACGATACGAGCCGACTTGCCGCGACGGTCGCGCAGGTAGTAGAGCTTCGCGCGACGGACCTTACCGCGGCGAACGATTTCTACGCTTTCGATTGCCGGGGAGTAGATCGGGAATACGCGCTCGACGCCTTCGCCGTAGGAGATCTTGCGAACCGTGAAGTTCTCCTGCAGGCCGCCGCCGGAGCGAGCGATGCAAACGCCTTCGTAGGCCTGTACGCGGGTACGGTTGCCTTCCTTGACCTTCACGTTGACGCGAACGGTGTCGCCCGGGGAGAATTCCGGAAGCTTGCGCTGGGCTTCGATCTTGGCGACCTGTTCGGCCTCAAGCTGCTGAATGATGTTCATGACTCAACCTCTTTGTTGGTTCAACAGCCAGAGCGCTCTGAACGATCTATCCTTGGTCGAGCCTCAGATATTTGCCGGTGAGGGCAGGAGCGAGTTCGTCTGTTTTTCTTTACGTGGCTGATGGGATTTTTCCCATTCCGGGCGTGCGCATACCGTATTGCGCAGGCTTTGTCACCCCTTCGACCGGGAAATTTCACCGGCCAGGCTGTTAAACAGCGCTTTCCGCGGCTGCACAAGCCATCAAGCCTGTGACTCATTTGATTAAATATTTGTCAAATGCACAACTGAGGAGCAGATTCGCTTTTGGATCAAATTGTGATCCGTGGGAGTTCTGGAGGGGAATGAATGACAATAAGCAATCCGTCGCCCTCGTTGTATAACGAGGACTTGGCGCCCGCTGAGGAGAGGAAGTGGGGCGCGTTCAGCATCTTCAATGTGTGGACATCAGACGTTCACAGCCTATGGGGCTATTATCTGGCCGCCAGCCTTTTCCTGCTGTGCGGCAGCTTCATCAACTTCGTGATCGCCATCGGCATCGGCTCGCTGGTCATCTTCTTCCTGATGAGCCTTGTCGGCAATGCCGGGGTGAAGACGGGCGTGCCGTTCCCAGTTCTCGCCCGTGCCTCCTTCGGCACGTTTGGCGCCAACGCTCCGGCTCTCGTACGCGCCGTCGTTGCCTGCTTCTGGTATGGCGCGCAGACCGCTGCGGCTTCGGGCGCCATCGTGGCGCTTCTCATCCGCAACGACAGCATTCTCGCCTTCCACCAGAACAGCCACATGCTTGGTCATTCCACGCTTGAGGTGATCTGCTACGTCATCATTTGGGCGCTGCAGCTTCTGATCATTCAGCGCGGCATGGAAACGGTGCGCAAGTTCCAGGATCTGGCCGGTCCCGCCGTCTGGATCATGATGCTGGTTCTGGCGGTCTATCTCGTCGTCAAGGCCGGGACCTTCTCGTTCGGCAGCGAGATTCCGCGAGACGTCCTGATCGAAAAGACGAAGGACGCGGGCATTTCCTACGAGCCTGGCTCGTTCCCGGCCCTTGCGGCGGTCGCGGCGACCTGGATCACCTACTTTGCGGCTCTCTATCTGAACTTCTGCGATTTCTCGCGCTACGCCAAGGACACCAAGACGCTGCGCACCGGCAATCTCTGGGGCCTGCCGATCAACCTGCTCGCGTTCTGCCTCGTCGCAGGCGTGACGACGACCGCTGCATTCACCGTCTACGGTGAAGTCTTGCTGCATCCGGAAGCGATCTCGGCAAAATTCGATAGCTGGTTCCTGGCGTTGCTTGCTGCCTTGACCTTCGCAGTCGCAACGCTCGGCATCAACGTAGTGGCAAACTTCGTTTCGCCGGCCTTCGACTTCTCGAATGTCTTCCCCCGGCAGATCAGCTTCAAGCGGGGCGGTTATATAGCAGCCCTGATCGCGCTGGTGCTCTATCCGTTTGCCCCATGGGAAACGGGTGCGGCCCATTTCGTCAACTTCATCGGTTCGACGATGGGCCCGATCTTCGGGATCATGATGGTTGACTACTATCTGATCCGGAAAGACGAGCTGAATGTCGCAGACCTATATCAGGAGAATGGCGAGTTCCGCTTCCAGAACGGCTGGCACGGCAATGCCTTCATCGCATTAGTCATCGGCGCGCTGTTCTCGTCGATCCTGCCGACCTTCACGTTGATCCTGCCGGAATGGTGGGGGACCTATGGATGGTTCTTCGGTGTCGGTATCGGCGGTGCTGTCTATTACGTGCTGCGGATGAGCGCACGCGGTTCGGCCATTGGCGCCGCGTCCCGATAGCGAGATGCCCGGCTTCTGCCGGGCATTCTTTCTTCGCCGCCGTCATCTAGACGGCGGCGTTTCTCAGCCTAGCACAACGCCACGACATGCCCAGGCGACGGAGGCAAAGGAGCGCGGTCCGTCCGGCCTGCCCGCCTCGTAGGCGCCACGCACTGCCGATTTCAGGCGCTCCCGCAGCCCTGCCTCGAGATTAGCGACATATTGGCCGAGCGGTCCGTCTCCGCCGGCAAAAGGCATCCAGTAATCGTCGAAGGACTGGTAATCCATTCGGATCAGCAGCGAGGTCTGCTCGACCGAGACCAGTCCCTGGTTGATGAAGCTGTTCTTCATCTCGTCGGGCGCGGTCATCGGCCGGAAGCAATAGTTGCGCCGGAAGTCGTGGCTGTTTTCATCGAGCATGGCAGCCGTATCCAGCAGCATCCGCATCCCGGGCATGCCACCCATATGATCCCATGTGGCGGCTGCCACGCCGCCGCCCGGCCGCACCACGCGGCTCATCTCGGCAATGGCTTTGTCAGGGTCGGAGACGAAGTGCAGGACCAGCAGAGAAAGCGCGCGGTCGAAACTGTGATCTTCGAAGGGCAGCGCCATCGCATCGCCCTGCCGAACGCTGATGCGCGGATCGGTATTGGCGCGGGCGACATCCTCGACGAAGATGGGCGAATAGTCGATCGCGACGACTTCCCTGACGTTCGCCGCCTGCGGCAGGAAGAAGGTCAGGCTGCCATTACCGCAGCCCACGTCCAGAACGCGCTCACCGTCCGAAAGCCCTGCGAAATCGACGAAGAGCGGAGCCAGCCGCTTGCTCCAGCGGCCCATAAGCTGCTCGTATCCTCCTGCACTGCGGACATTGAAGCTCGACGCCATGGCAGCCTCCCTGTGCGGAGGGCTGAAAATAGACCCGGTGAGAGAGTGTCGCAAGAGGCACGGTGGCCTCCGCCCCGACGCCAAAGGCCTGGGAACGCTAGTCCTCGAGCAGATCCGGACGGCGTTCGCGGGTCAGCTTCAGCGCCTGCTCGCGGCGCCATTTGTCGATGGCGCCGTGGTTGCCGGAGGTGAGGATGGCGGGAATATCGCGGCCTTCCCACTCCTGCGGGCGGGTATAGTGCGGGTGCTCCAGCAGCCCGCCCTCGAAGCTTTCGTGCAGTCCGGAAAGGTCATTCCCCATGACACCGGGCAGTATGCGCACAATTGCGTCGAGCACAGTCAGAGCCGCCGGTTCGCCGCCCGAAAGCACGTAGTCGCCGATCGAGACTTCTTCCAGTTCACGTGCGTCGATGACGCGTTGATCGACACCCTCGAAGCGACCGCAGACGATAATGACGCCGTCGCCGGACGCCAGTTCGCGCACGCGCTCCTGCGTTAGCGGCTTGCCGCGCGGGCTCATCAGCAGGCGAGGGCGGCTGTCGTTTTCCGAAACGGTATCGATGGCGCGAGCGAGCACGTCGGGTTTCAGCACCATGCCGGCGCCGCCGCCGGCGGGCGTATCGTCGACCGTGCGGTGCTTGTCGGTGGCGAAATCACGGATCTGCAACGTGTCGAGCGCCCACTGGCCGCGTTCCATCGCCTTGCCGGCAAGAGAATAGCCGAGGTGGCCCGGAAACATTTCCGGGTAAAGCGTCAGCACCGTTGCCCGGAATGCCATCGCGTCGCTCACTTCTTCTTTTTCGGCGTATCTGGCGTAAATTTCGCGCTGTCATCCTCGCTGTCGACGAGGCCGGCTGCCAGGGGATCGATGGTGATCCTGCCGCCTTCGAGGTCGATATCGAGCACCGAGGCTTCCGAGAAGGGGATGAGCACCGGGCGTTTGCCGGGACCCTTCAATTCCAGAAGATCGCCGGCGCCGAAATCGAAAACGCCGGTCACGGTGCCATAGCTGACGCCTTGGTCGTCGAGTGCTTCCAGGCCTTCGAGATCGGCGTAGAAGAACTCGTCTTCCTCCAACTCCTCGTCCGGCAGGTTGTCGCGCTCGATATAGAGCTCCAGCCCGTTCAGTGCTTCGGCAGCATCGCGGTCGTTGACGCCGCGGAAGCGGACGACGACGACGTTCTTCATTTCCCGGATATCGAGAACTTCGAAGGTGCGCCCATCCATGCTGTGCAGCTTGCCGTAGTCACCGAGCGCGGTCGGGTCGGCTGTATAGGCCTTGGCGCGCACTTCGCCGCGAAGGCCCTGGGCGCCACCGATCGTTGCCATCAGAACGGGATTTTCAAGCTTTGTCATGGCGTCCCTAGTGTGAAGCCGGAGGTTTGGTTTCTCATAACCGAAGTGAACAGGAATGGAAACGAAAACGGGCGACATGTCGCCATGCCGCCCGTTCGATAGGGGAAAGTCCCCGATTATTCCGCGGAAGCAGCAGCTTCGGCAGCGTCAGCGGCCTTCTGAGCCTTTTCAGCAGCGCGCTCCTGAGCCTTCTTGCCCGGCTTTGCCTTTTCCGGGTTGCTCTTGGCGTCGCGCTTTGCGAGGCCGGCTTCGTTCAGGAAGCGCAGAACGCGGTCGGTCGGCTGTGCGCCCTGGTCGAGCCAATGCTTGATGCGGTCAGCGTCGAGCTTGACGCGGGCATCGTTGTCCTTGGCCAGCATCGGGTTCCAGGAACCGAGGTTCTCGAGGAAGCGGCCATCGCGCGGCGAACGGGCGTCAGCGAGAACGATGTGGTAGTACGGGCGCTTCTTGGAACCACCGCGTGCGAGACGAATTTTCAGTGCCATTTTCTTTACTCCTTGGACTTTTCTGGACCGCCTGATCGGGCGGTATGGTTCATTTTGCTGCGGCGCCGTTTTCGGCGTGGTCTGCAGCGATCTGCTCATGATGCCGGATGACTTCCTTGATGATGAAGTTCAGGAACTTCTCGGCGAAATCCGGATCCAGATTGGCATCCTTCGCCAGATGGCGGAGGCGTTCGATCTGGTATTCTTCGCGCGCCGGATCAGCCGGCGGCAACTTGTACTTGGCCTTGAGAACGCCGACCTCTTTGGTGCAGCGGAACCTTTCAGCCAGGATATGGACCAGCGCCGCGTCGATGTTGTCGATCGACTGGCGATAGTTCGAAAGCTGGGCTTTGATTTCAGGATCAATCATCTTCTACGCGACCCCTTCACTTCTTCTTGGGCAGGCCCGGAAGGCCTGGGAAACCACCGCCAAGGCCCGGCAGCTTGGCGCCGCCCAGACCCGGCAAACCGCCGCTGCCAAGACCGGGCAGCCCGCCGCCCGGCTTTCCTAGACCGGCAGCTTCAGCCTGCTTCTGGAGCGCTTCGAGCTGCTTGGGGTCGATGTTCGAAAGATCAGGCATGCCGCCGCCGAGGCCACCAAGGCCCATCTTGCCGGCAAGGCCGCCCATCATCTGCTTCATCAGGCCGCCCTTGCCCTTGCCGCCCATCATCTTCATCATGTCCGCCATCTGGCGGTGCATTTTCAGAAGCTTGTTGATCTCGGCGGCATCGGTGCCGGAGCCTGCGGCAATGCGCTTCTTGCGCGAATGCTTGAGCATATCAGGGTTGGCGCGCTCGGCCTTGGTCATCGAACCGATGATGGCGAGCTGGCGGCCGAACAGGCTGTCGTTCAGGCCCGCGGACGCCATCTTGTCCTTCATCCCGGCCATGCCGGGCATCATCGACATGATGCCGCCCATGCCGCCCATCTTCTGCATCTGGCGCAGCTGATCGGCGAGGTCGTTCAGGTCGAACTTGCCCTTGGCCATCTTGGCGGCCATGGCAGCCGCCTTTTCGGCGTCGATGTTTTCGGCGGCGCGCTCGACGAGGCTGACGATGTCGCCCATACCGAGGATGCGGTCCGCGATACGGCGCGGGTGGAACTCTTCGAGTTCGCCCATGCGCTCGCCGACACCGATGAGCTTGATCGGCTTGCCGGTAACGGCGCGCATCGACAGCGCAGCACCACCACGACCGTCGCCGTCCATGCGGGTGAGCACGAGGCCGGTGATGCCGACGCGTTCGTCGAAGTTGCGGGCGAGATTGACGGCGTCCTGACCGGTCAAGCTGTCGGCGACCAGCAGGATTTCATGCGGGTTCGACTTCTTCTTGATGTCGGCCATTTCGACCATCAAGGGCTCGTCGATATGCGTGCGGCCGGCGGTGTCGAGGATGACGACGTCATGGCCGCCGAGCTTGGCGGCCTGAACGGCGCGCGCCGCGATATCGGTCGGCGACTGGCCTGCGATCACAGGCAGCGTGTCGACATTGGTCTGGACGCCGAGCTGGCGCAGCTGCTCCTGGGCGGCCGGGCGTCGCGTATCGAGCGACGCCATCAGCACCTTCTTCTTCTCGCGGTCGGTAAGCCGCTTGGCGATCTTCGCCGAGGTCGTCGTCTTGCCGGATCCCTGCAGGCCGACCATCATGATGACGACGGGGGCGGCCGCATGCAGGTCGACGCCCACGCCTTCGCCGCCGAGCATCTCGATCAGCTCGTCATGGACGATCTTGACGACCATCTGGCCGGGCTTGATCGACTTCAGGATCTCGGCGCCGACGGCCTTTTCACGGACGCGATCTGTGAAGCCGCGCACCACGTCGAGCGCGACGTCGGCCTCCAGAAGCGCACGGCGAACCTCGCGCAGCGCTGCGGAAACATCGGCTTCCGAAAGCGCGCCACGGCCTGTCAGTCCATTCAGGATGGATCCAAGACGGTCCTGGAGGTTCTCAAACATCGGCTCTTCCTTGTGATTTCCGCGATGACGGAAACCTTGTGCTTTTCCTTGACGAAAACAAGACGCATAGCCAAAAAGCACCCGAGGGCGCATCGCGCTGTCGGGTGTGGACCTCCGGGATCGATTTATACCTTTACGGGTCCCGGTCGGTGGCTCGAGTCTTGAAGCTCGTCGCAGATTGAGCGGCGGTAAACAGGAAAAACCGCCGCGAGTCAAGGCAAAGCCGAGAAAAGACGGCGTTTCGGCCTTTCAAAAGCGCCCACTCGATCCCAGATCAGCCTTCCCTTCAACGGAAACGCTCTTGCATGTCCACTGCCAAGCGACGCAATCCCTATTATCAGGGTCCTGTCTCCGATCACTTCGATGGTACGCATTTCTTCAATCCCGATGGCATCGAGCCTCTCGGTTTCAGAGATCTGATGCGATGGCAGTTCGGCGGTGGTCGCGATCGCTGGCCGAAGTCGGTTCCAAGCCCATTCCAGCCGGCCAAGCCGGATTTGCGTGTCGATGGCGAGGATATCATGGTAACGATGGTCGGCCATGCGACCATGCTGATTCAGGTCGCGGGGTTGAATATACTCACGGATCCCGTCTGGTCGGATCGGGCAAGTCCCTTCGCCTTCGCCGGACCCAAGCGCGTCGTTGCGCCCGGCATTGCGTTCGACGATCTGCCGTCGATCGATCTCGTGCTCGTTTCACATAATCACTACGATCATCTCGACGTTGCGACGCTCCGGAGGCTGCAGGCGAAACACGGACCGCATGTCGTGACGCCGCTTGGCAACGATACGATCATTCGCCGTGCCGCGCCCACAATACAGGTGACGGCGATGGACTGGGGCGATCGCATCTCGCTTCAGGGCATCGATATCTACGCGGAGCCTGTTCACCACTGGTCGGCGCGCGGCACCCGGGATCGTCGCATGGCGCTTTGGGCCGCGTTCGTGCTGTCGACGCCGGCTGGGAATATCTATCACATCGGCGATACCGGCTTTCACGGCGGCGTCAACTATAAGGCCGCGCAGCAAAAGCATGACGGTTTTCGCCTCGCCATCCTGCCGTTCGGCGCTTACGAGCCGCGCTGGTTCATGAAGGGGCAGCACCAGAACCCGGACGAGGCTGTGCGCGGGATGAAACTTGCAAATGCTGCCTATGTCGCCGGGCACCATTTCGCTACGTTCCAGCTGACGGACGAGGCGATCGATGCGCCGGTCAAGGCGCTCAACGCGGCAATGGCCGAACACAGCATCTCGCCTGAACGGTTCCGGCCGCTCAGGGCAGGGGAGGTGTTCGATGTGCCGCTGATATGATCAGTGTGGCTGTGCCCCCGAACCGTGGGTGTTGACGATGGTATCGGCCTCCTTGCCGTAAAGCTCTTCGAAATGATCGAAGGTCTTCGAGAAGTGGCCGATGCCCTGCGTTGCGGATTTCAGGGATCGTGCCAATTCTTCGAGGACACCGCCTGGCACCAGTGCGCGGAATATGTCCCAGCCCTTGGCGTTCTCGTCCCGGTCGAAACCGAGAACCTGTCCCTTGAGCGAGGAAACGAGTGTCACCATGCCGCCGGAATAGACCGAGGGGATATGGATATCGACCCGCACGACAGGCTGCATGAGTACAGCGGATGCCTGTGAAAGCGCCTGCTTGACACCCATCTTGCCTGCCGCGCGAAAGGCGAAATCGGAGCTGTCGACCGAGTGATATTGACCGTCGGTCAACGTGACGTCGACATCGATCACCTGGAAACCGAGAGGTCCTTTCTCCATGGCTTCGCGGGCGCCGGCCTCGACCGCTGGTATGTAGTTTCGCGGCACGGTGCCTCCCTTGACGTGTTCGCCAAAGGTGAAGCCCTGGCCGCGCTCGTTCGGTCGGACGCTGAGCTGCACGTCGGCGAACTGGCCCGCGCCACCCGTCTGCTTGCGGTGGCGGTAATGCACGTCCGACGTTTTCGAGATGGTCTCGCGATAGATCGGGTTCGGCGCGCGATCCGAAACTTCTACGCGAAAGACCTCCGACAGCGTCTTACGAAGATCGCGGAGATGGACGGGACCCTGGGCGCAGATCAGGGCAGCGCCGGTGCCTTCCTCCTGCATTACCTTCAGGCCGCGATCGGTTTCTGCGAGTTTTGCCAAAGTCGCGGACAGTTTCGTCTCGTCGCGCTCGTTGCCGGGGACAAGAATTCTTTCCAGCATGGGCGTTGGTGGCGTCGTCCAGTCGGGTGGCTCGACGCTGCCCGGCTGCGTCAGCAGGGCAGGTGCCGGCAGATGATCCGATTTCAATGCGACAAAGACATCACCCGCCTTGACTGCGCCGGCGATCGGCTTGCCGCTGCCAGCCTCCTGCAGCGGGCCAAGCGTGGCGCCGCCGAGCGAACCGCCCTGCTTGAGGCCATCGATGAGCGCCCGCATCAATACCGTCTTGCCGACATTGGCCTTGTGATAAGCGTGGAAACTCACGGCGGAAAGCGTTGCCTCCTGTGCGCCGGAATTTGTTGCCAGCCGTGCGCGCAGCGCTGTCGCCGGTGGCGCTTCATGGCGAAGCGCCTTCATCAGGCGCATGATGCCATTGCTATGCGAGGCCGCGCCGAACAGCACTGGGATAACCCGGTTCTCCTTCAGAATGCGCGACGAGATCGCGAAGATCGTGTCGCTTGCCGGTTCGCGATCCTCGATCAGCTCCTCGAGCAGCCAGTCATCGAACTCGGAAAGCTGCTCGAGCATCTCTGCGCGGGCTTCATGTTCGCGTTCTAGAGTATCCTTGGGAAGTTCGATCAGTGCGGAGGGTTGGCCCTCGCGATAGCGCCAGGCGCGCTCGGAAATCAGGTCGCAGCTGCCGACGATCGTATCGCCCTCGCGGATCGGCACCTGCCGCAGCACGAGGGGATGGTTCGAGTAGGTCTGCAGGGCGGCAATGACATCGCGCAATCGGCCGCGCGGCTCGTCCATCCGGTTGATGAAGACCAGGCAAGGCGTGCCCGAGGCCTCGATGGCGCGCAGATAGGGTGCCGCGAGCACTGCATCGTCTGGTGTTGGCGAAATACAGAGGATGCAGGCGTCACTGACGAGCAAGGCATCCTGGGCGAGGGCCAGCGCTTCGTTTGCTCCGGGGGTGTCGATCGCGCACCATGCTTCGTCCTTGAAATCGAATTCCGTCAGGCTTGATCCATATGGTGAGGCTGACTTTCTGGGCGTTCCCTCGAGCGAGGCCAGCTTTGCGACGAGTGTCGTTTTTCCCGTCTGCGAGGGCCCAAGTACCGTGAAGCAGCGCATCGGCGTTCCTCCCTGCCAAAAGCACGCATCCGAGAACAAGAATGCCTCGAAGCGGCGAAAAGCGCTAGATATCTGCAGTCATTCTTAAATATGAAGTCGGTCCGGCTTCCCATGAATGTGTCGCTGCGTCCCGCTCCGTCAAGCCACTGGTAATTCCTCGGCATTTCCGCCATATACAGCCCAAACAGAGACGGACATGACACTATGAGCGCAACGGTCGAATTCGCGAAGATGAACGGGCTTGGGAACAAGATCCTGGTCGTTGACATGCGCGGCCGCGCCGACAAGGTGACGCCGGCCGCGGCAATCGCGCTGAATGCCGCTGACGATACGCAGTTCGACCAGATCATGGCGATCCATGACCCGAAGGCTGCAGGCACCGATGCCTGGATCGACATCCTCAACTCGGATGGCTCGAAGGCGCAGGCCTGCGGCAACGGTACGCGCTGTGTCGTGCAGGCGCTTGCGTCCGAGACCGGCAAGAAGGTTTTCACCTTCCAGACGGTGGCCGGCATCCTCAATGCCGTCGAGCACGAGGACGGGACGATCTCCGTCGACATGGGCAAGCCGGTGTTCGAATGGGACAAGATCCCGCTTGCCGAAGAATTCCATGATACCAGCCGCATCGAGCTGCAGATCGGGCCGATCGACAATCCCGTGCTGCATTCGCCCTCTGTCGCGTCGATGGGCAATCCGCATGCGATCTTCTGGATCGATCGTGATCCGATGTCATTCGATCTCGGCCGCTTTGGGCCGCTGCTTGAAAACCATCCGATGTTCCCTGAGCGTGCCAATATCACGCTGGCGCAGGTGACCTCGCCGAACTCGATCACCACGCGCACATGGGAACGCGGTGCGGGACTGACGCTCGCCTGTGGTTCCGCGGCCTGTGCGACGGCTGTTTCCGCGGCCCGCACCGGACGGACCGGGCGCGAAGTCGCGGTGAAGGTTGCCAGCAGCCCAAATCAGGGCATCCTTAGCATCGAATGGCGCGAACGCGATGGCCACGTCATCATGACTGGCCCTGCCGAATGGGAATGGTCCGGCACGGTCGATCCGTCGACGGGTACGTGGTCGCGCGATGCGGCGCCGGGAGCGGAAGCGCGGTGAGCGGCGTCGAGGTCATCACCTTCGGCTGTCGTCTCAATACCTACGAATCCGAAGTGATGCGGGCGGAGGCCGAGAAGGCCGGACTCAACAATGCGATCCTCGTCAATACCTGCGCGGTCACCGGCGAAGCCGTACGCCAGGCTCGCCAGGCGATCCGACGTGCGCGACGCGACAATCCTCATGCGCGCATCATCGTGACCGGCTGTGCCGCCCAGACGGAGAAGGAAACCTTCGCCGAGATGGCCGAGGTCGATGCCGTGCTCGGCAACGAAGAAAAACTGAAGAGCGCTTCCTATCGCGCTTTGCCGGATTTCGGCGTTTCGGCGGAAGAAAAGCTGCGCGTCAACGACATCATGAGCGTGCGCCAGACGGCGCCGCAGATGGTCAAGCATATCGACGGTCATGTGCGGGCGTTCATCCAGGTCCAGAACGGTTGCGACCACCGCTGCACTTTCTGTATCATTCCCTATGGTCGTGGCAATTCGCGTTCGGTGCCGATGGGAGCGGTCGTCGATCAGGCGCGTAAGCTCGTCGAAAGCGGCTACCGGGAAATCGTGCTGACGGGCGTCGATGCGACCAGCTATGGTGCCGATCTTCCCGGCGAGCCGACGCTCGGGCTGCTTGCGAAGACACTTCTGAAGCAGGTGCCCGATATTCGCCGCCTGCGGCTTTCGTCGATCGACAGCATCGAGGCCGACAAGCATCTGCTCGATCTGATCGCCGAGGAAACGCGCTTCATGCCGCATCTCCACCTTTCGCTGCAGCACGGCGACGACATGATCCTGAAGCGGATGAAGCGCCGCCATTCGAGTGCCGATGCCTTGGCCTTCGTCAACGACATGCGCCGCCTGCGGCCGGAGATGAGCTTCGGCGCCGATATGATCGCCGGCTTTCCGACGGAGAGCGAGGAGATGTTCGCCAATGCCGTGCGACTGGCGGAAGAGGCTGGGATCGCCCATCTCCACGTGTTCCCTTACAGCCCACGACCGGGAACACCTGCCGCGCGGATGCCGCAGCTTGATCGCGCGGTGGTCAAGGAGCGTGCGGCGCGGCTTCGCGCCACTGGACATCGCCTGCATCAGGCCCATCTCGACGGAATGGTCGGCACGCAGCAATGGCTGCTGGTGGAAAACAATGGTTTGGCGCATACCGAGAACTTCACGCTTGTCGGAGCGGCGGGACTTGCACCCCGAAGCTTCGTGCAGGCTGTGATCACAGGGCACAACGGCAAACACCTCGACATGCAATTGATGGCCGCCGACGCGGCCTGAGTTTACGGAATCCTCATGGCGTTCAACTTCATCAAAAAGGTCTTCACCTTCGGCCCGAAGCCGGAGGAAGAGCAGGCGCCGGAGCCGATCGAGACGAAGGCGCTCGAAACCGAGCTGGAGCCGCACTCGCGCGAGGAAAACCTTCCCGTTGCCGCCGATCCCGTTCTGGCCGAGGAGATCGATACGGCCGGCGGGCCGGCCGACGACCTCGGTGAGGGCGCGCCTATCGAGGACGTTGTCGAGCAGGCCGAAGCGCTCGCGCCCGTCGAGGAAGACGTTTCCGAGGTCCTGCCGACCGAGATGCAGGCGAGCGATATAGGTGTTGTGCCGCTCTCGCTGCTTGAGGCCGAAGCCGAGGTCGAGACCGCCGCCGAAACCACGCCGGAGGAGACACTTCCTGTTGCGGCTTCCTTGCAGCCGGAAAGCGGGGATCATGCAGGCGAAGAGATTGCGCAGGTAGAAGCGGTTGCCGAAACCGAAGAGCAACCGGCTGCCGAACTCGAGGCGGAAGCTGACGCGGAACAGCAGCCTATCAAGGCCTCTTCCGCCGAGCAGGAGACATCTGCTTCGGTTGACGATGATGACGTTTCCGATGATATCTCGGCCGCGCCCGTTCTTCCGAAGGGATTTGCCACAGGTCCCGCCGTTTCCGAGGTCGCGCCTTTAGTGCCTGCGCCAAAGCTTTCCTGGTTCCAGCGTCTGCGCGCCGGCCTTGCCCGGACCTCGTCGCAGCTCACCGGTCAGATCGCGGCGCTGTTCACCAAGCGCAAGCTTGATGACGAGACGCTGCAGGATCTCGAGGATTTGCTGATCCAAGCCGATCTCGGCGTCGAGACGGCGATGCGTGTCACCGATACGCTGGCCTCCGAGCGCTACGGCAAGGACGTGACCGGCGAGGACGTCAGCCGCATCATGGCAAGCGAGATCGCCAAGGTGCTGAAGCCTGTCGCCAAGCCGCTACAGCTCGACCTCAGTCACAAGCCGCACGTCATCCTTGTCGTCGGCGTCAACGGAACAGGCAAGACGACGACGATCGGCAAACTGGCGTCGAAGCTTTCGGGCGCCGGTCTGAAGGTCATGGTGGCTGCCGGCGATACGTTCCGCGCCGCTGCGATCGAGCAGCTGAAGATCTGGGCCGACCGCACCAAGTCGGAGTTCATCGGTACCAAGCTCGGTGCCGATGCGGCAGGCCTTGCCTATGATGCCTTCGAGCAAGCCAAGGCGAAGAAGTGCGACGTGCTGATTATCGATACGGCCGGCCGGTTGCAGAACAAGGCGGAACTGATGGCAGAGCTCGAGAAGATCGTTCGCGTTCTCGGCAAGCTCGATCCGGATGCGCCGCATACGGTGCTGCAGACGCTCGACGCGACGACGGGGCAAAACGCGCTGTCGCAGGTCGAAATCTTCCGCAACGTCGCCGGCGTCAACGGTCTGATCATGACGAAGCTCGACGGCACGGCGCGGGGCGGCATTCTCGTGGCGATCTCCGCCAAGCACAAGCTGCCGGTCTATTTCATCGGCGTCGGCGAGGGCGTCGATGATCTCGAGCCTTTCGAGGCCGAGGATTTCGCGCACGCCATTGCCGGGCTCGGCCAATAATGCCACAGATATGCCGACAAACACGGGCAAGCGTCTCGTGTGGCACAACCGGACTTGAGATAGAATGACGACAGAGAGCGATATCACCCCAAGCGCGGCCGACAGGCATCACCCGATGCTGAAGCTGGCGCTGGAGCTTGGCCCGCTGCTGATCTTCTTCTTTGCCAACCTGCGCGGCGCCTGGCTGGTCGAGCGGTTTCCTGTTCTCTCGGAGCTCGGCGGACCGCTGTTCGTGGCAACGGCCCTCTTCATGGCTGCTACAGTAACCTCACTGGTGGTCTCGAAGATCATTCTCGGACATCTGCCGATCATGCCCTTCGTGTCGGGCATCGTCGTCCTCATCTTCGGATCGCTATCGATCTACCTGCAGAACGAAACCTTCATCAAGATGAAGCCGACCATCGTCAACGCGCTCTTCGGCGTGTCGCTGCTTGGGGGGCTCGCTTTCGGCAAGTCGTTGCTCGGCTACGTCTTCAATGCGGCCTTTCAGCTGGATGCCGAGGGATGGCGCAAGCTGACGGTTCGCTGGGGGATTTTCTTCCTGTTCCTCGCGGTGCTGAACGAGGTGATCTGGCGGAATTTCTCCGATGACTTCTGGATCGCCTTCAAGGTCTGGGGAACGATGCCGATCACCATCATCTTCACAATGGCGCAGATGCCGCTCATCATGAAGCACACGGTAACGCCAGCCGGAGAGGCCGAAAAGTGACAGTCGCAGAAACGCAGACGAGGGTTCGCCATCAGACATTCTGGTTCGCAGCCTGTCTGCTGGTTCTGCTGGCGCAGGTCGTCGCAGAGTATCTGATGGGCCGCACGCCGATCTGCACCTGCGGCTATGTCAAGCTGTGGGAAGGCGTCGTCAATTCGAGCGGCAACTCCCAGCACCTGTCGGACTGGTATACGCCGTCGCATATCATCCACGGGTTTATCTTCTACGGTGTGGCGCACCTCGTTCTACGCGGAAAGCCGTTTGCTGCACGCCTGCTGCTGGCGCTGGTCATCGAGTCCGGCTGGGAGCTCTTGGAGAATTCGCCCATCATCATCGATCGCTACCGCACGGCGACGATCTCGCTCGACTACTACGGCGACAGCATCATCAATTCAGCGATGGATACGGTGTTCATGGTTGTCGGGTTCGTTTTCGCATCGCGCGCACCGGTGGCGCTGACGGTGGCGATCGCGATCTTCTTCGAGCTTCTGACCGGCTACCTGATCCGCGACAACCTGACGCTCAACGTGCTGATGCTGGTCTGGCCCGTCGAGGCGGTCAAGACCTGGCAAAGCGCGATCTGATCAGGACGCGGGCGTCCCAAGTGCCTTTGCCATGGCAGGCAACAGGCCTTCCTTCAGGCTGATATCGTCGAACGGGCCGACCCGCTTGTAAAGGATCGTTCCGTCAGGGGCGACGAGATAGCTTTCCGGAATACCGTAGACACCCCAATCGATGGCAGCCTGCCCCTTGGGGTCTACGCCGATGGCGGCAAAGGGATTGCCGAGTTCACCGAGGAAGCGAACGGCGTTGTCGTTCTTGTCCTTGTAGTTGATGGCAACCACGTTGAGGCGGCTGTCCTTCGCCAGTTCCTTCAAAATCGGATGCTCTTCGCGACAAGGGATGCACCAGGAGGCGAAGACGTTGACGAGCGTCAGCTTGCCTTTGATGGCACTATCGGTCAGGGCCGGCAGGTTGGCGCCCTCAAGCGGCGGCAGGTTCAGCGTCGGTGCCTTCGTGCCGATCAATGCCGAAGGGATTTCCGAGATATCCTTGCCGTGGACATCCTGGTCGTAAAGCATCTTGGCCGCAGTAGCCGCGATGCCGGCAAAGACGACCAGAGGGATCAACGCAACGGCATAGCGTCCAAAGCCGCGCCTGGCGGCGTTCGTTTCCGGGGGCGTGGTCATTCGCCATCCTTTGCCCGTGCCGAGCGGCGGCGAATGCCGGAGGCCTCGAGAGCCGCTAGTTCCTTGCGGCGAGCGCGACCATCGGCCCAGGTCCACAGCGTGATGGCGACTGTCACAAGCGCGGCAAAGGCGTAGGAGCCGTAAACATAGAAAGCGTGTGTCATGGCTATCCCTCGCGGCTCGCGAGGCGCGCTGCCATGCGGCGTTGCGCCGAGACGCGTCGGCGCCAGATTTCATTGCGCATGGCCATGATGTGCAGCGTGAAGAAAAGAGCGGTGAACGCCACGGCCATCACCAGCAGCGGCCGCAGGAATTCCGGATCGATAGCCGGGCCGTCGAGGCGCAAAACGCTGGCGGACTGATGCAGCGTGTTCCACCAGTCGACGGAGAACTTGATGATCGGGATATTAACGAAGCCGACGAGGATCAGCACGGCGCTGACACGTGCGGCCTTCGACGGCTCGTCGATGGCGCGATTGAGCGCGATTAGCCCGAGATACATCAGGAACAGAATGAAGACGGAGGTAAGCCTTGCGTCCCAGACCCACCATGTACCCCACATCGGCTTGCCCCAGAGCGAGCCGGTGACGAGGGCAATCAGTGTGAAGGCGGCACCGAGCGGGGCCGCAGCCTTTGCCGATACATCGGCCAGCGGATGGCGCCACACAAGTGTGCCGATCGCCGAGAGGCTCATAATTGTGTAACCCATCATCGACAGCCAGGCCGCCGGCACGTGGATATACATGATACGAACCGTCTCGCCCTGCTGGTAGTCGCCTTCAGTCGTGAAGCTGAGATACAGCCCCACGATGAAACAGAGGGCCGTGAAGGCGGCCATCCAGGGAAGGATGCGTGCAGCGAGCGCCAAAAACCGTGTGGGGTTGGCGAGGTCGCTGAATTTCGTGATGGCAAGGCTCGTTTCGCTCATGCCGTTTCCTTATCGCGATATGCCTTATGCCGCAATCGAACGCTCCATCAATCCGACGTGTTGCGCAGCGCCAGTGCCGCCGCGGCAGGGCCGATGACGGCAAAGAACAGCGTCAGTGCGATCAGGATCAGAAACGGTGGCAGGAAGGGCGAGGGGCCTTCGACAGCGGCGTAGGTAGCGCTGACGCCGAAGATCAGCACGGGGATCGTCAGCGGCAGCACCAGGATCGAGACCAGCAGGCCGCCGCGGGGCAGGGCGACGGCGACGGCTGCACCGACGGCGCCGATGAAGGTGATCGCCGGCGAACCGACCAGCAGCGTCAGCATCGTTGCGCCGATCGCTGTTTCGCTCATGTTCATGAAGAGGCCGAGCAGCGGCGAGGCGATGACGAGCGGCAGGCTGGTGGCGATCCAGTGCGCCAGGCACTTCACCAGCACCGTCAGGACGAGCGGGGTCTCCTGCATCAGCATGAGGTCGAGCGAGCCATCGTCGCGTTCAGCCTGGAACAGGCGGTCGAGGCCGAGAAGTGCCGCCAGCAGCGCGCCGATCCAGACGATTGCCGGGCCGATGCGCGAGAGCAATGCAAGATCCGGCCCGACGCCGAAGGGGATGACCGCAACGACGGTCAGGAAGAAGAGGACGCCGATCAGCGCGCCGCCGCCGGCGCGGATGGAGAGCCTGAGGTCGCGCAACAACAGTGCCGTCATTCCCAGACCCCCGGCCCGGAGTGGGCAAATCCCGCCATCCTCAATTCCTGTGCGCCTTCGAGACCGAGCGGCTGATGGGTGGCCGCAAGCACGATCCCACCCTTCCGGCGATGGGCCTCGATCAGGTCGGCAAAGAGGCGGTCGCCGCTCGTGTCCAAGGCTGCTGTCGGCTCATCGAGTATCCATACCGGACGGTGAGCGACAAGCAGCTTGGCAAAGGCGAAACGCCTCTGTTGACCGGCCGAAAGGTAGCCAAAGGGGAGGTGCGTGATCCCTTCGAGGCCCACCGCCTCGGCGGCCTCGTCTATGGAAGAGGCGGGCGTATCGTACGCGTCTCCGAGAAAGCGGCGCCAGAAGTCGAGGTTCTCGGCGACCGTCAGCTCGCTCTTCATTGCATTGCGGTGGCCAAGATAGTGACTGATTTCGCCAGCGCGCTGATGATCGTCGCCTTGCGAATCGCTGAAGGTCACGGAACCGCTTTCCTGCCGCAAAAGACCGGCGACGACGCGCAATAAAGTTGACTTTCCTGATCCATTTTTTCCAGTCAAAACCAGCGCTTCGCCCGATTTCAGGCAAAAGGAGACGCCCTCGAAAATCAGCTCTTCCCCCCGGCGCGCGGCCAGATTGGTTACTTCAAGACGCATGACTTTTGAGGGGTTTAATTTTTCAGTCATTGCAATGCAAAAAAATCCGAAATGGGTCACGCACTCTCTGGCACCTTTCTTAGAAATTATCTATAAGACCCGCAACCACGCCAGCGGTCGGCGTGAATTTCATCCTAGCGCCGAACATGAGGTCTAACTTCATGTGCGGACAGCGGAAATGGCCGTACCCGCATCCTGATGTGCATTACGTGCATAGGCGTCCGCACAATTGTGTTCGCTATCAGAAACGGGGTCTCTCGTGTCTAAATCTCTTGACAGCTTCAATTGTCGTTCCACGCTCACCGTGGACGGTAAGGACTATGTGTATTTCAGCCTTCCCAAGGCTGAAGCCAACGGCCTGCCGGGCGTTTCGAAGCTTCCCTATTCGATGAAGGTTCTGCTCGAGAATCTGCTGCGCTTCGAAGACGGCCAGTCTGTTACCAAGGAACACATTCTCGGCGTTGCCGAGTGGCTGAACAACAAGGGCACGGTCGAAAACGAAATCGCCTATCGCCCGGCGCGCGTTCTGATGCAGGACTTCACCGGCGTTCCCGCTGTCGTCGACCTTGCTGCGATGCGCGACGCGATGGTATCGCTCGGCGGCGACCCCGAGAAGATCAACCCGCTCGTTCCCGTCGACCTCGTTATCGACCACTCCGTCATCGTTGACGAATTCGGCACGCCGCAGGCATTTGCCAAGAACGTCGAGCTGGAATACCAGCGCAACGGCGAGCGCTATCGCTTCCTGAAGTGGGGCCAGCAGGCGTTCAAGAACTTCCGCGTCGTTCCTCCGGGCACCGGCATCTGTCACCAGGTCAACCTCGAATATCTCGGCCAGACCGTCTGGACGAAGGAAGAGGACGGCGAGACGATCGCTTATCCGGATACCTGCGTCGGCACCGACTCGCACACGACGATGATCAACGGCCTCGGCGTTCTCGGCTGGGGCGTCGGCGGTATCGAAGCGGAAGCTGCCATGCTCGGCCAGCCGGTCTCGATGCTCCTGCCCGAAGTTATCGGCTTCAAACTGACAGGCAAGCTCAAGGAAGGCGTCACGGCGACCGACCTCGTGCTGATGGTCGTGCAGATGCTGCGCAAGAAGGGCGTCGTCTCGAAATTCGTCGAATTCTTCGGCCCTGGCATGGACAATATGCCGCTCGCCGACCGCGCGACGATCGGCAACATGGGTCCGGAATACGGCGCGACCTGCGGCTTCTTCCCGGTTGACGGCGAGACCATCAACTACCTCAACATGTCGGGCCGCACCAAGGACCGCATCGCGCTGGTTGAAGCCTACTCCAAGGCTCAGGGCATGTGGCGCGAAGGCGACGGTTCCGATCTCGTCTTCACCGACACGCTGGAACTCGACCTCGGCGACGTCGTGCCCGCCATGGCCGGCCCGAAGCGTCCTGAAGGCCGTATCCCGCTCGAAAACATTGCATCCGGTTTCGCCGGCTCGATGGACACCGACTACAAGAAGCCCGGCCAGCTCTCGAACCGCTATGCGGTTGAAGGCACCGACTTCGATCTCGGCCATGGCGACGTGGCCATTGCTGCCATCACCTCCTGCACCAACACGTCCAACCCCTCGGTTCTGATCGCAGCCGGTCTCCTCGCCCGCAACGCCGTTGCCAAGGGTCTGAAGACCAAGCCGTGGGTCAAGACTTCGCTGGCACCCGGATCGCAGGTGGTCGGCGAGTATCTGGCGAAATCCGGCCTGCAGGCTGATCTCGACAAGCTCGGCTTCAACCTCGTCGGCTTCGGTTGCACGACCTGCATCGGTAACTCCGGCCCGCTGCCAGCGCCGATCTCGAAGACGATCAACGACAAGGGCCTGATCGTTTCGGGTGTTCTGTCCGGTAACCGTAACTTCGAAGGCCGTATCTCGCCCGACGTTCAGGCGAATTATCTCGCCTCGCCGCCGCTCGTCGTCGCCTACGCGCTTGCCGGTACGGTCCAGAAGGACTTGACCAAGGAGCCGATCGGCGAAGACCAGAACGGCAACCCGGTCTACCTCAAGGACATCTGGCCGACCTCGCACGAAGTGCAGGAGTTCATCCAGAAGTACGTCACCCGTGAACTTTATGAAACCAAGTACGCCGACGTCTTCAAGGGCGACGAAAACTGGCAGGCCGTCAACGTGCCGGCCGGGCAGACCTACGCCTGGGATGACAAGTCGACCTACGTGCAGAACCCGCCTTACTTCGTGGGCATGGGCAAGAAGGGCACGGGCATTTCCGACATCAAGGGTGCTCGCGTTCTCGGCCTCTTCGGCGACAAGATCACCACCGACCACATTTCGCCGGCCGGTTCGATCAAGGCTGCGTCGCCCGCTGGTGCTTACCTGCTCGAGAACAATGTCGGTGTCGCTGACTTCAACCAGTACGGCACACGTCGTGGCAACCACGAAGTGATGATGCGCGGCACGTTCGCCAACATCCGCATCCGCAACCACATGCTCGGCCCGAACGGCAAGGAAGGTGGCTACACCATCCACTACCCGTCCAAGGAAGAGGAATCGATCTACGACGCGGCCATGCAGTACAAGGCCGAGGGCGTTCCGCTCGTCATCTTCGCAGGTGTCGAATACGGCAACGGCTCGTCGCGCGACTGGGCGGCGAAGGGCACCAACCTGCTCGGCGTCAAGGCCGTGATCGCGCAGTCGTTCGAGCGTATCCACCGCTCGAACCTGGTCGGCATGGGCGTCATCCCCTTCGTCTTCGAAGAGGGTACGACCTGGGCAAGCCTCGGCCTGAAGGGCGACGAAATCGTCACCATCGAAGGTCTCGAGAACATCAAGCCACGCGAGAAGAAAATCGCCAAGATCACTTACGGCGACGGAACCGTGAAGGAAGTGCCGATGCTGTCGCGCGTCGATACGCTCGATGAGGTCATCTACCTCAACAATGGCGGCATCCTGCAGACGGTTCTTCGCGACCTCGCTGCCTGATTTTTAACGGACTTCCATGAGAATGACCGCCGGAAAGAGATTTCCGGCGGTTTTTGTTTGTCCGAAGGGGCCTTCCGCGGCAGGTCACGACGATGTGTTTTGCTCGTCAGCCGAGAAACCGCGTCTCACCCCTTCGTGACTTTCCGTTTCCGGCCGCAGCGACTATCTCTACGATTAATAGTCGGAGCCGACCTTGCGAGGCAGTCGGCGCTGAAGAAAAGGTAAAGGTGAATGCGCGCGCGGTTGATGATTTCGCTGGTTGCGGTGGCCGCTATGGCAAGCCCGCTCTTTGCGCAGGAAGCCCCCAAGGGCGTCGTCGAGCTTTTCACGTCACAGGGCTGTGCTTCCTGTCCCCCCGCCGATGCCGCGTTTCGCAAGCTCGTTGAACGGGGCGATGTGATCGCGCTCGCATATCATGTCGATTACTGGAATTACCTTGGCTGGGCCGATACGCTGAGCTCCAAGGAGAATACCGAGCGCCAGTATGGCTATGCACGCAGCATGGGCCGCAGCAACGTCTACACGCCACAGGTAATCGTCAACGGACGGGATCATGTTGCCGGTGCCGATCTCAGTGGCATCTCCGGCAAGATCGATTCCTACGCCGGCGACGGCAAGGGTCTCACGGTTCCGATCAAGGCACGCGTCAATGGAGACGAGCTTGAGATCAAGATCGGCGGTGGTCCCGGCAAGGCAAATGTGGTGATGGTCTATTTCGATCGCGAAAAGACGATAAACGTCGAGAAGGGCGAGAACGGCGGCCAGCAGATCGCCTATCTCCATAGCGTTTCCGATGTCGAAACGGTGGGCATGTGGGATGGCAAGGAAACAAGCTTGACGCTGCCGGCCAACGTACTGCAGAAGCCCGATTTGGAGGGCTGCGCGATTCTGCTTCAGACATCGACGTCAGATGGCACGCCTGCAGCAATTCTGGGCGCGACCGTCATCATGGCGGGCAAGAGCATCTGATAGTTTCATCTGCGTGGCAGATGGAAACCGGGTGGCCCGGCTGATCGTATTCGGGGCTGGGGTTAAGGTCGATACGGTCAGCCGGGCCCTTTGGCGCGCTGGCGCCAAACTCGCGATTTGCCACCTGATAAGGTGCGCAAATCTTCTTGCAGCGGACTCAGACAAACCCGCAGCTCGATTGGGAGCGAATTTCTATTGCAAATGAGGCGCTGTTTTGACTGAATTGCGGCGCGGGGGAGATTGCACAGAGTATGCTTAATGCGCGCGTTGGCACGCTTGCAATTTGTAAACGCTGAGGCAAACTGTCATTCACCTGTCACGAACAGAGGCCTTTGGAGACTGATGACAGATCAGCCGGATTTGCGGCCGGGGGAGATCCGAGCCGCCGACAACAGTTCGTCCAGCGTCGTGGATCTCAAGGAGTACAGGCAAAGCAAGGATCCGCTTCCCGTCACGTTTCACCGCAGAGAACTCGATGCGATCCTTTGGATCTATGGGCGGATGGTCGGCGAGGGAGAATGGCGGGATTACGCCATCGATCACCTGAAAGACCGGGCGGTCTTCTCCGTTTTTAAACGCTCGGGCGAAATGCCCCTCTTCCGCATCGAAAAGAATCCGAAGCTTGCGGCCAAGCAGGGCGCGTTCTCGGTGATCAATACGAACGGGGTCACTCTCAAGCGCGGCCAGGAACTGCAGCAGGTTCTCAAGGTCTTCAACAAGACGCTGAAACTCGTCGAGAAGTGATGCCGGTCAACCGTTGAAAAGCGTTCCGGGGTAGGTCGTCGGATCGGGGTTGGTCGAGTTTCCGTCACCGAGGGCTCGCTGCATGATCATCGTGTCGAGCCACTTGCCGTGCTTGTATCCGGTCCCCTTCAGGCGTCCCGTTTCTTCGAAGCCCGCGCTGCGATGAAGCGCGATCGAAGCCGGATGCGCGCCTCCGATGACCGCAGCCATTTGCCGGAAGCCGAGCGAAGTGCAGCGCTCGATCAGTTCATGCAAGAGCAGGCGCCCTATGCCCCGTCCTCGCGCCTCAGGTCCAAGATAGATCGAGTCTTCCACCATCCACCGGTAGGCCGGTCTGGTGCGGAAGGCCGATGCGTAGGCATAGCCCAGTAAACGGTGCTCGTCGTCCACGGCTGCTATGTATGGGTAGCCCTGGCCGGTGATAGCGGAGAAGCGTGCAGCCATCTCGGTCACCTCAGGCGGCGCGATCTCGTAACTTGCGACGCCGTTCAAGACGGATTCGCGATAGATCGCGGTGATGGATCCGAGATCGGAGGTAGACGCGTTGCGAAGGAGGATTGGCATTCGGTGGACCGGAGCTGAGGAGACTGAGCGTCCAGAAAGCACTCTCGCGGTTGCCGTTCAAACAAAAAAGGCGGCCGAAGCCGCCTTTTCCGTATTGGTGAAGCCCGCGTTACTTGCGGTCGCCCATGAACTGCAGAAGGAACATGAACAGGTTGATGAAGTCGAGGTAGAGCGTCAGTGCGCCCATGATCGCCTTGCGGCCAACGACTTCTGCGCCGTCGGCTTCGTAGTACAGTTCCTTGATGCGCTGCGTGTCGTAGGCGGTCAGGCCCGAAAAGATCAGGACACCGATCACCGAAACAGCGAACTGCAGGGCGGACGAATGCAGAAAGATGTTCACGATCGACGCGATGATCAGGCCAAAGAGGCCCATGATCAGGAACGAGCCCATCGCAGACAGATCACGCTTGGTCGTGTAGCCATACAGCGAAAGTGCGCCAAAGGCGGCTGCAGTCACGAAGAAAGTCTGCGTGATGCTCGACTGCGTATAGACCAGGAATATCGACGCGAGCGACAGTCCCACCAGCGCGGCGTATATCCAGAATGTTGTCTGCGCGGCAGCAACGCTCATCCGGTTAATCCTGAAGCTCAGGAAGAATACAGCGGCCAGCGGAGCCAGAATGACCACCCAGCGGAGCGGTGATTGGAACAGCAGAACGCCGAACTGCGTCAGCTGGCCGTCCTGGACGGCGAAATTGAAGCCGAGATAGGCGGCTACACCCGTGATCGCCAAACCTAGCGCCATCAGGTTGTAGACTCTCAGCATATAGCTGCGCAGGCCCTGGTCGATCATCTCGCCGGTTTGTGCGCGGCTTTGGTAGTTGCGTAGGTCAGCCATAGTTTCCTCTTGACAGCTCCGATGGGAAAACGGTGTCGGGTTCACGACCCGGGCGCCGCTGCGGAGCTCCAGCATGCCTACTGAGCAATATGAGGCTTTCGCCTGCTGCAAACAAGAGCCTTGCAACCGCCGATCGGGTTAAATCGCAGTAAGGTGAAGGGAAATTCGGCCGCAGACCGTCGTCAAAGTTCACGCAAAACGGGTGCGGCTTTCTGCCCGAGAATTCGCCACGTTCCGATCAGGCCGATGCCAACCGTCAGCACCAAGGCCACGACAAGCGTGCTGCCGGCGACGGCGGGGAGGAAGTGAGACGGTATTCGCATGATGCGGGCAACGATGAACCAGGCCGCGATGCCGCCTGCAAACAGGGCGAATATGGCGGTTGCCGCGCCGAGGATCAGATACTCGTAGCAGAAGGCGCGGATCAGCATCTTTCTCGTTGCGCCCAATGTCTTCAGCACCACGGCGTCGTGGGTTCGTGCCCGGTTTCCGGCCGCCAGCGCACCGGCTAGCACAAGAACGGACGCGATCAGGGCCACGGAGGCGGCGGCACGGATGGCCGTCGCCAGCTGCGCCACAAGCGTATTGACGATGTCGATCGCATCCTTGACGCGGACGCTTGTTATCGTTGGGTAGGTGTTGGTCACCGACTTGAGGATTGCCGCCTCTTCGGGCGCTGTCGCGGTCGGGTCGGTCAGGGTTGCAAGCCAGGCATGTGGCGCGCCACGGAAGGTGTTCGGCGAGAACACCATGACGAAATTGATCGAGAGCGATTCCCATTCGACCTTGCGGAGGTTGGCGATCTTGGCCGTGATGTTCCGGCCGAGGACGTTGACGGTGACAGTGTCGCCGATCTTCAGCCCGAGTTCCTTCGCCTCCTCCGCCGAGAAGGATACAAGCGGTTCGCCGCTGTAGTCCTTCGGCCACCACGTTCCATCGGTCAGCGATGCGTTCTCCGGCAGGGTCTCCGCGTAGGTAATGCCGCGATCACCGCGAAGAACCCATTGTCCGGCCGGCGGGACTTTCATTTTCGTCACGTCCTGCCCGTTGAAGGCGAGGATGCGGCCCCGAAGCATCGGCACCTCGACGAGCTTGCCCTCTGGTGCGTGTTCCTTGACCAGTTCGCGAAACTGCTTCACTTCCGAGCCCTGGATGTCGACGAAGAAGAAATTCGGCGCGCCTGCGGCCATGCGGCCCGTCAGTTGCTGACGCATGTTGCCGTCGATCAGCGTCAGGGTCACGAGCAGCGCCAGGCCAAGGCCGAGTGACAGCACCACAGCTGGCGTCAGGGCGCCGGGTCGATGAATATTTCCGATCGCGAGCCGCAGCGCCGGCGAATTGACGCGTGGGCTGCGTTTTGCCAGCCATGCGATGCCGGCTGCGACCGCTCGCAACACCACGAAAGCGAAAGCGATGGCGCCGATGAAGACGATTGCGATGAAGCGGTCGTGGGCGGTTGCGATTGCAAGGCCAGCCAGGGCGGCGAGGAAGGCCGCCGCCAGGACCACATATGGCCACGAAGGCAGCCCCTTCGCCTCGAAGCCCTGCTCGCGCAAGAGCGCGGTTGCCGGAACTTCACGAGAATGGCCAAGCGGCATGATGGCAAATGCGAGCGTGGTCAGGATGCCGAAAAGAACCGATACCGCCAGCGCGACGGGATAGAGCGTCGGTGCGGTCGATATGGGCAGGAACTGCGCGAGGAACTGTGAGGCGATGATGGGTGCCAACGCACCGATCACCAGGCCGATCACGATACCGCCGAGCGCGATGATGCCGATCTGGAACAGATAGATCAGGACGATCGTGGCAGCAGGTGCGCCGAGACATTTGAAGGTCGCGATGGTCGTTCGCTTCGCGTCAAGAAACGCGCGAACCGCGTTCGCCACGCCGACACCGCCGACGATCAATGCCGTCAGGCCAACGAGGGTGAGAAACTGGGAAAAGCGCTCGATGTTCTCCGTCAACGACGGAGCTGCGCGGTCGCTGGTGCGGATTGACCAGCCCGCGGAAGGAAACTCCTTGGCCGCGCGGTCGCGGATAGTGGACACGTCGCCACGGCTCTCAAGCCGGATCTTGTAGGCATGTTCGACAAGGCTTCCCGTCTGGATGAGACCGGACGCCTGCAGCGCCTTGCGGCTGACGATCAGGCGCGGTGCGAAGCCGAAACCTTCCGAAACGGCGTCCGGCTCCGTCTTCACCGTCCCGGTTATGTTCAGGATCACGTTGCCGAGAAGGATTTCGTCTCCAAGCTTGAGGCCGAGACGGTCGAGGAGCAAGGGAGCCGCGACCGCTCCATAGGTTCCGTTTTGATCGGCGAGGAGGGTATGAAGGGGATAGTTCGGCTCAGCTTCGAATTTGCCGTAGAGTGGATAGGCACCGTCAACGGCTTTCACCTCGACCAGCGCCTGATCCGATCCGTCAGGCTTGCGGGCCATCGAACGGAGGCCGGTGGAAACCGATACCTTGCCCAGTCCCTGCAGGAAGCCAAGTTCCGGCTCGGTCGCCTCGCGATTGTTGAGCTCGAAGCGAACGTCTCCAGCCAGAATTTCCTGGCCGCGTGTCTCGATCGTGTCGGTGATCGATTGGGATACCGAATTCACCGCCGCAATCGCGCCCGTGCCGAGCGCGATGCAGGCCAGGAAAATGTAGAAACCTCTCAATCCTCCCCTCAGCTCGCGCAGAGCCAGGCGAAAGGCGAGCGATATTCGCGGGGTCATCAACGTCATGCGATGGCCGCTTCGGATGGCACGGCAGCGCTATCACCCTCGATCCGGCCGGACCGAACACGAATTTGCCTTGAGCATCGTTTTGCGAGCGCCTGATCATGCGTCACGAGAAGCAGCGTCGTCCCGCGCTCGGCTTGCTTCGCGAACAGCAGGTCGGCGATCTGCCGGCCGGTATCGGCGTCGAGATTTCCGGTCGGCTCGTCGGCGATCAGCAAGGCAGGCGAAGGGGCGAGTGCGCGGGCGATTGCCACGCGCTGCTGTTCGCCGCCGGAAAGCTGGCCGGGATAGTGGTTCAGACGATCGCCGAGGCCGACGGATTTCAGTTCCCGCCGCGCGATCTCGAACGGATTGGCGACATTTGCGAGCTCGAGCGGGACAGCTACATTTTCCAGGGCCGTCATGTTGGCGATCAGATGAAACGACTGGAAGACGATGCCGATATTGCGTCCGCGGAAGTCAGCCACCTGGTCTTCGGTTAGCGTGTGGAGTGGCGTATCGCTGATGTTGATTTCGCCGCTGTCCAGTTTTTCCAGGCCTGCCAGCACCATCAGCAAGGTCGACTTCCCGGAGCCCGACGGACCCACGATGCCGACAGATTCGCCGGCTGATATCGTGAGATCTATGCCCTTGAGAACGTGGACGGACGCTGCCGCATTGCCGAGCGTCAGATCCGCTTCCTTCAATTCGATGATGGTTTTTGCCAACAGGGTTCGCCCTATATAGATGCGGATAGCACGCCAGTCTTCGGCCCAATCTAGGGAAAGCGGAATGAGTTTTAAAGTTGCCGGCCTTCACATCGCTGTCATTGCAGCCACCCTGCTGTTTTCGACGGTCGTCAATGCACGAACCATAAATCTGGTCGGCTTTGGGGACAGCCTGATGGCAGGATATCAATTGCCGCCTGGTGATGGCTTTCCGGAGAAGCTGCAGGCGGCGCTGAAAGCGAAGGGCGTCGATGTGACAATCGCCAATGCTGGTGTCTCCGGCGACACCACGAGCGGGGGACTTGCGCGAATCGATTGGTCCGTTCCCGACGGTACCGACGGGGTGATTCTCGAGCTTGGTGCCAACGATGCCCTGCGTGGGATCGCTCCGGAACAGAGTGAAAAGAATCTGGACGAAATGCTTGCCCGGCTAAAGGAGCGCGGGATCGCTGTCTTGCTCGTCGGCATGATGGCGCCGCCGAACATGGGTGATGACTATGCCGCCCGGTTCAATCCGATATACGAAAAACTTGCGCAAAAACATAATGTTGCGCTCTATCCATTTTTCCTCGACGGGGTCGTTCTCGATGCCGGGCTCAAGCTTGAGGATGGCATGCATCCGAACAGCAAGGGGGTTGATGTGATGGTTCAGAAGATGGAGCCGGCTATCACGCAATTCATTGGAACGATTTCTACTGTGAAGAATTAGGGACTTGCGCAGGTGCGCAATGCGTGATTCCGTGTGAGCACCTGCAAAAGATTCGGGGAGTGCTCGTTATGCCGAGACTATTTACCGCCCTCGAAATTCCGCGCAATGCGGCGATGAGCCTCTCTTTGCTGCGCGGTGGTCTCCCTGGTGCTCGCTGGATCGACGTCGAGAACTATCACATCACGTTACGCTTCATCGGCGATGTCGATGGCCGTACCGCTGATGAGGTTGTCGACCGTCTCGATCGCATCGATCGCCCCGAATTTCAGATTCGGCTGGATGGGATCGGATCGTTCGGTTCAAAGAAACCGCATTCAGTGTGGGCAGGGGTTTCGCCTTCCCCGGAAATGTACGCCCTGCAGGCCGAAATCGAACGTATCTGCCAGCGGATCGGGCTGCCGCCGGATCCACGCAAGTTCATGCCGCACGTCACATTGGCGCGAATGAAGAACGCGCGAGTCGATGACGTCGTCCACTATCTTGCGGGTCGCGGGAATTTCCAGACGACGCAGTTCACCGTGCCGCGTTTCGTGCTTCTCTCCTCACGAGATTCCGTCGGTGGCGGGCCATATCTGACGGAAGAGATCTTTCCCCTTCACGAGGCATTGTCGGCGCCCAGCGCTGCCAGCAGCTTCCTGCAGCCGGTCAAGAGCCTGGCATAGACCTGCTCGAAATCACGCTCCGAGCCGTAATAGGGATCGGCGATATCTTCGCCGGTTCCGAGAGCGTGATCGCCAAACAGGAAGACATTCCGGGCTTCGGGCGCTAGCCGCCGCAAGCTTGCGATATGCGTCCGGTCCATGCCGAGAATGATGTCGAAACTCTCGATGTCATCCGGCGTTACGCGTCTCGCGCGCTGATTTGACAGATCAATACCGTGTCGCTTGGCGACTATGACCGACCGGCGATCGGGTGGGTCGCCGACATGCCACCCGTCCGTGCCGGCAGAGTCGACCACGACGTCGTGACCGATGCCGGTTTCCGCAGCGAGATGTGCCATAATGCCTTCGGCAAGCGGTGACCGGCATATATTTCCGGTACAAACAAAGAGGATGCTGACGCGTTTCATAGAGAACCGTTATCTGGAAACGAGGAGGACAATCGCATGAAACGAGAGAAACTGGAACGGACGGCAATTCAGCAAGAGCTCGCCAAGCTTGAGGGTTGGTCTCTGGATGAGGGAGCGGCCTCGATCTCGAAGAGCTTCAAGTTCGGCAGCTTCGTTCAAGCCTTCGGCTTCATGACCGAAGCGGCGCTGGCCGCGGAGAAGCTCAACCATCATCCCGAATGGTTCAATGTCTATTCGCGGGTGGACGTGAAGCTCAACACGCATGATGCCGGCGGTCTGACCGAACTCGATTTCAAGCTGGCGGCGGCGATGGAAAAGGCGACCGCAGGACGGATTGATTGAACGGCCCGCATCAATCACCATATCTGCGCATGGACCAAGAGGATTGATTGGAATGGACGACGTCAAATACGGTGAGATTTTGCTGCCAGGCGACGAGGATACGCAGGCTCGCCGGGAGAAGACGGTGCGCAAGAAATTCTGGCCGACGTTCCGGAAGGCGGTTCGACAGATTCCGTTTTCCCGGGATGTCGTTGCGGCATTCTACTGTGCGCTTGATCCACAGACGCCGCTGAAGGTCCGCGGCACGCTGCTGGCGGCACTTGCCTACTTCGTCCTGCCTATCGACATGATTCCCGACATGCTCGTGGGGATTGGCTTTTCGGACGACATCGCCGTGCTGTCGGCTGCCTTCGCCATGGTCAGCCGCCACATGAAGCCGGACCACTATTCGGCAGCAGACAGCGCACTTGCCGACGAACCTCAGGGAATGAAGACTGTCTGATTAGACGCCTTCGACTTCGAGCAGCTTCTTCAGCTTGCCGAATGCTAGCCGTATGCGCGATTTGACCGTGCCGAGTGGAAGCCCGGTCGCTTCGGCGATCTGTGAGTGGGACTGCCCGAGAAAGAAAGCAGCCTTCAGCATCTCGCGCTGTTCTTCCGGCAGTCTGCCGACCGCAGCACGGACAAGCGCATCGCGATCGTCGTTCGCCACCAGTTCGTCGGCTCCGATCTCCGCCACCGGCTGCAGTGTCGGATCAGCCTGGTCGAGATTGCGGGCGCGGCTTCTCCTCACGAGATCGATGCGCCGGTTGCGAGCAATGCGGAAGAGCCAGGTCGACAGGGAGGACCGCGCGGAATCGTAGAGGTCCGCCTTGTGCCAAAGGACGGTCATCACGTCCTGCACCAGTTCCTCGGCCTCGTCATTGGGCATTTTCTGGCGCAGTAACCAAGATTTGAGGCGCGGCGCGAAATAATCAAAAAGGACGGCGAACGCTTGCTGGTCACGGCGTTCCGCGACTGCCCTGGCAAGGGCAGCGAAGCGCTGTTTTTCCTCCGCATCCATATTCCGTCAAAAGCCCCCTGGCTCGGCGAATTCCTTACCGGATTTCCAATACCTTAATGACCTACAACGGATTTTGGAAAGGTCAAACTCTTGCCTGAATCTTTATGTCTTAAATTTCCTCAGGGCGCTTATTCGGCACCTTTGTCTGATCGCACATCTCGAGCGAGGTTCCAGCGCTCAACATTGACACTCGGGCGGAAATGGCACAGGCAGGCACTTCTCGCGGTCTGTGTTGACGCTTTGGTAACCTGAATTAAGTCAAAATAAAGCAGATCGTGATTATGCGCCGCCCGCTCGCTCGGGCTCGAATCGCAAGAACCGGCAGGAATATCCATGTTTGTAAAAAGTACCGCAATCGCCCTTTCCCTCGTTCTCGCCGGCGCCGGCATTGCATCCGCTCAGTCCAAGAAGCCTGCTGCCCAGGCAGCGCAGCAACCGGCTGCCGCCGCTTCTTCCGCGCCGACCCGCATCCAGCAATTCCAGGCCTGGGGCGCTTACTCCTACAAGTCCGGCGCGAGCACCGTATGCTACGTGCTGTCCGTTCCGACCGAAAAGAAGCCGGCCAACATCGACCACGGCGACAATTTCTTCATCGTGTCGCAGCGTCCCGGCCAGAACATCTCCTACGAGCCGCAGGCGATGATGGGCTACACGGTCAAGGAAAGCTCCAAGATCGACGTCGTCATCGACAACAAGACCTTCGTGATGTTCACAAAGGACAAGGCCGGCTGGGTCGAGAACGCGGCGCAGGAACCGGCACTGGTCGCGGCCATGAAAAGCGGCCACTCGATGACCGTCAACGCCACCTCGCGCAAGGGCACCCAGACTTCCTACAGCTATTCGCTGGCCGGTATCTCGGCCTCGCTGAAGCAGATCGAAAGCTGCAAGTAAGCGTTCCGCGAGAGCGATGAAATTTCAGAAGGCCGGCCTTGTGCCGGCCTTCGTCATTTCCATCTATAGTGACGCGCGGCAAAAATGATGCTAAAGGCCCGCGCAACAGCGGATAGATCGCGGTCCTTGCCGTATGCTCCGCATTCAATTTCTGCCACCATGCCCTTCCTACCCGCAAGTCATCCGGCTTTCCGGGGCGGTCGCATGTTGAATTCGGGATTAGAGACTATGTCCGTCATGGATGCGATGACTGTTACCAAGCCCCTGGGCGCAGCGACCAGCAGTGCCGACGCTGGGCTGAAGCCTTCTCTGATCGGCCTCAGCCGCGAAGAGATGGGCGCGGCACTGCGCGAAAAGGGCGTGCCGGAAAAGCAGATCAAGATGCGTGTCGCGCAGCTGTGGAACTGGATCTACGTGCGCGGCGTCTCCGACTTCGACCACATGGCCAATATCTCCAAGGACATGCGCGAGACGCTGAAGAAGCATTTCACTATCGCGCGGCCGGAAATCGTCGAAGAACAGGTCTCCAACGACGGCACCCGCAAGTGGCTGCTGCGCTTTCCCGCCCGCGGTGCCGGTCGTCCCGTCGAGATCGAGGCGGTCTATATTCCGGAAGAAGGCCGCGGTACGCTCTGCATTTCGAGCCAGGTCGGATGCACGCTCACCTGTTCCTTCTGTCATACTGGCACGCAGCGCCTAGTCCGCAACCTGACGGCGGAGGAAATCCTGTCGCAGCTGCTTCTGGCGCGCGATCGGCTCGGCGATTTCCCCGATCGCGAAGCGCCGCAGGGCACGATCATGCCGGCGGAAGGCCGTAAGGTCAGCAACATCGTGATGATGGGCATGGGCGAGCCGCTCTACAATTTCGACAGCGTCAAGCAGGCGCTGTTGATCGCCACCGACGGCGACGGCCTGTCGCTCTCCAAGCGTCGCGTCACGCTCTCGACCTCGGGTGTCGTTCCCGAGATCTTCCGCACCGGCGATGAGATCGGCGTCATGCTGGCGATCTCGCTGCATGCGGTACGCGACGACCTGCGTGATATCCTGGTGCCGATCAACAAGAAGTATCCGCTGAAGGAACTGATCGACGCCTGCCGTAAGTATCCGGGGCTTTCCAACGCCCGTCGCATCACATTCGAGTATGTGATGCTGAAGGACGTCAATGACAGCCTGGAGGACGCCAAGGGGCTGATCCAGTTGCTCAAGGGCGTGCCGGCGAAGATTAACCTCATTCCGTTCAACCCCTGGCCGGGCACCAACTACCAGTGTTCCGACTGGGCGCAGATCGAGAAGTTCGCCGATTTCATCAACTCGGCTGGCTATGCCTCGCCGATCCGCACGCCGCGCGGTCGCGACATTCTCGCAGCCTGCGGCCAGCTGAAGTCTGAATCCGAGCGCATGCGCAAGACCGAACGCCTCGCTTTCGAGGCGATGATGATCGCCAACCACGGCGCGGACGACTGATCAGCAAGTTTGATCCGTTCAGTGTTTTCTAATGATTGATTTCATGGCCTGCTTTTCCTAGAAGCAGGCCAAAATCATATCTGGAGGATACCCAATGCGTTCAATTCTGCTTGCTGTCGCGGCCACGCTGGCCCTGACCTTGCCGGCCAAGGCCGAAGATGTCACCGTCGCCGTTACGGCGATCGTCGAACATCCGGCTCTCGATGCAGCGCGCAAGGGCGTCCTCGATGTGCTGACGGCTGCCGGCTACAAGGAAGGCGAGAACCTGAAGTTCATGTTCGAGTCGGCCCAGGGCAACCCGGCAACGGCTGCGCAGATCGCTCGCCAGTTCGCAGGCGAAGGCCCGAACGTTATCGTTCCGATCTCCACGCCGTCGGCTCAGGCCGTCGTTTCCGCGACGCGTGATATCCCGGTCGTCTTTACCGCTGTTTCCGATCCGCTCGGCGCGCAGCTGGTCAAGAACATGGACAAGCCCGGCGGCAACGTTACCGGCCTCTCTGATATGTCGCCCGTTGCCGAGCACGTCGCGCTGATCAAGGAAATCCTGCCGAACGCCAAGACGATCGGTTACCTCTACAACTCAGGCGAAGCTAACTCCGTATCGCTGCTCGCCGTCCTGAAGGTGGAAGCCGAGAAGGCTGGCCTGAAGGTTGTTGAATCCGCCGCCACCAAGTCCGCCGAAGTGCAGGGCGCTGCCCGCGCCCTCGTCGGCCGTGCCGATGCGATCTATGTTCCGACCGACAACACCATCATTTCCGCACTGGAAGGCGCTGTTGCCGTCGCCGAGGAAGCCAAGCTGCCGCTCTTCACGGCTGATACGGACTCCGTTTCGCGTGGTTCGGTGGCCGCCCTCGGCTTCAACTACTACGACGTCGGCAAGCAGACCGGCGAGATCGTCGTTCGCATCCTCAAGGGTGAAAACCCGGGCGACATTCCGGTGAAGGTTGCTGCGGGTAGCGATCTCGTCATCAACAAGGGTGCTGCCGCCAAGATGGGCGTCACGCTGCCGGAAAGCGTGCTGAAGCGCGCCACCAAGACGATCGACTGATCGTCCTCGCATACTAGAGAAACTTGCCATTCAGCCGCTCCCGTTTTACGCGGGGGCGGCTGATGGTATTAAAAGCTTGGGTCCGGTTGCAGGCGGGCCAAGTCAAAGGAAAGGGCAGGAGCCTTGAGTCAGATCGCATTCTGGGGAGCCGTGGAGCTGGGGCTGGTCTATGCCTTTGTCGCGCTCGGCGTTTACCTCGCATTCCGTGTGCTGGATTTTCCGGATCTGACGGTTGACGGCTCCTTTCCGTTGGGTGCCGCGGTAACGGCGGTTCTCATCATCGCAGGCGTCAACGCCTGGGTGGCGGCGCTCGTCGCCATGGTCGCGGGGGCCGCGGCGGGCATGGTGACCGCGATGCTCAACGTGCGCTTCAAGATCCTCAATCTGCTTGCCTCGATCCTGACGATGATCGCGCTCTTCTCGGTGAATTTGCGCGTCATGGGCAAGCCGAATGTCGCACTGATCAATGCGGATACGATGATCAGCCCGTTCTTCGGCCATGGACTCCGCGATTTCTACGTTCGCCCGCTTTTTGTCGGCGTCCTCGTTGTGGTTGCCGTGATTGTCGTATGGCGCTTCCTTGAGAGCGACTCAGGCCTCGCGATGCGCGCGACCGGCGCGAACGCCCGCATGGCCCGCGCACAGGGTGTCGATACCAGCCGCCAGATCTATCTCGGCATGGCGCTCTCCAACGCGCTGGTCGCCCTCGGTGGGGCGCTGTTTGCGCAGACGAACGGCTTTGCGGACGTCACCTCTGGCGTCGGTACGATCGTTGTCGGTCTCGCTGCTGTTATCATCGGCGAAACGCTGCTCGGTCGGCGCGGCCTGTTGATCGCCTTGATAGGCTGCGTGCTCGGTTCGATCCTCTACCGCATCGCCATCCAGCTCGCGCTCTCGACCGATGTCATCGGGCTGCAGGCGTCCGACCTCAATTTCGTAACGGCCGTGCTGGTGACGATCGCGCTCATTCTCCCCCGCCTCCGTCGCGGAGGTGCCGCATCGTGATTACGCTCAAGGATATCAAGGTCGTCTTCGGCAAGGGTACGCCGCTGCAGAAGCAGGCGCTGAACGGAGTCAGCCTGACGATCGAGGAAGGCTCGTTCGTAACAGTCATCGGCTCGAACGGAGCGGGAAAGTCGACCCTGCTCGGCGTTCTGGCGGGCGACGTGCTTGCCAGTGAAGGCCAGGTTCTGATCGGCCACGCCGATGTCACGCGGAAGTCGACGGCTGCTCGCGCCGGCCTCGTCGCACGTGTTTTCCAGGATCCCCTGACGGGAAGCTGCGGCTCGCTGTCAATCGAGGAGAACCTTGCGCTTGCGGCGCGTCGCGGTGAAACCCGCGGGCTCACATCTGCGCTCGGCCCGAAGCGGCGCGAGCATTTCCGCGAGCGGATCGCCGAACTCAACCTCGGCCTCGAGAACCGAATGCGGGATCGAATGGACCTGCTTTCAGGCGGTCAGCGGCAGGCCGTCTCGCTCGTCATGGCGACGCTTGCCGGCTCTGAAGTCTTACTGCTCGACGAGCATACCGCTGCGCTCGATCCCGGGATGGCCGAATTCGTCATGGGGCTCACGCAGAAGATCGTCTCGGAGCGCAAGCTGACGACGCTGATGGTCACGCACTCCATGCGCCAGGCGCTGGACTATGGCCACCGCACGATCATGCTGCATGGCGGCGAGATCGTGCTCGACGTGTCAGGCGATAACCGCAAGGACCTGCAGGTCGAGGACCTGATCGACATGTTCCGAAAGATGCGCGGCCAGACGCTCGACGACGACGCGCTGCTGATCGGCTAAAGATAGGTCGTTGTTCCGGGAAGCCAGCGCTTCCCGGAATTGCCTAGCGCGCCTGTGTTAGCAGGATTTTTGCCGCGAAGGCCGAGAAGACGCCGGCGAAGGTGAAATCCATGCCGCGCAGGATTTTCTTGTTGCTCTGCAGCCAGCTTGACAGTCCATCGGCCGCGAAGACGACAGCGGCGTTCACAGGCATGCCGATCACGATGAAGCAGAAACCGAGGAAAAGCAGCTTCTGCGTCACGGTAGGATCGCCGGCACTGACGAACTGCGGCAGGAAGGTCATGAAGAAGATGATGACCTTCGGGTTCAGCAGATTGACCCAGAAGCCCGACGAGATGTTGGCAAGCGGCGTGCCCTTCGAGGCTTCCACCTTGTTGACCGAGAGCTTCGAGCCGTAGCGGATCGCTTGGACGGCAAGCCACAGCAGATAGGCGGCGCCGCCGGTCTTCAGCATCAGGAAGGCTGTGGGGGATGCCGTGATCAGCGCCGAAACGCCGAAGGCAACCAGCATGGTATGAACGACGATGCCGAGGCTGGTGCCGAGAACCACGAACAATGCCGCCTTCTTGCCCTGTGCCAGCGCACGGCTGATGGAAAGCGTCATATCCGGGCCGGGCGTCGCTGCAAGCAGAAGGGTCGCGGCGGCAAAGGCGAGAAGCGTGGTGAAGCTGGGCAGGAAATCCATGGTCTACTCTGAAAGCCGGAAACGTCGGTCGCTTTTATCCGGCTTCCAGAGAATGTCTAATCAAACCTTCTAATAGAACCTATTCCTTCTGTTCCAGGTAGGCCTTGAACTTGTCGGAATAGTCCTTGTGCCAGCGCGAGAGCGGCGGGCGGTTTTCGATGATATCGCCCATCGCCCAGGCCATGCGGCGCTCATCCACCGCGCGGCCGACGTCGTTATCGGGGCAGAGGATGTAGAAGTCGCCGCGCTCCAGGCTTTCGATCATGAAATCGACGGTCTGTTCCGATGTCCATGCCGCGGCCGGCTTTTCGGCGCGATCGCCCTTGGTGAGACCGGTGAAGACGAAGCCCGGGATCAGCAAGTGGGCGGAGATCTTCGAGCCCTCGGTGTTACGCAGTTCGTGCTCGAGCGCTTCGGTGAACACCTTCACGCCGGCCTTCGAGACATTGTAGGCCGGATTGCCGGGCGGCGTGGTGATGCCCTGCTTGGAGCCGGTGTTGATGATCAGGCCGGGTTCGCCATGCGAGAGCATGTGCTGGCCGAACGTCCTGACGCCGTTGATGACGCCGAGCAGGTTGACGCCGAGGATGCTGTCCCAGTTGGCCTGGGCGCCGAAGATCGACGTTTCCGGGCCAATGCCGGCGTTGTTCATGAGAATATGTACGCGACCGAAGCGCTGGATTACGGTCCGTTCGAGCGCTTCGAGAGACTCTTTCTGCGCGACGTCGGTTTCGACGGCGAGCACATGCTCCTCTCCCGAGATCGCCTTCAGTTCCTCTGCAGCGGCAGCCAGCCGGTCGCCGCTGAGATCGGCAATGGCAACGCTCATGCCCGCGCGTGCGAAATGCTTTGCCGCCGCAAGCCCGATGCCGGAGGCGCCGCCGGTGATGACGGCGACATTGGATTTCTTGATGATGTCTTGGATTCTTGTCACGGTCGGCCTCTCCTTAGCATTGTCAGGACGCTGGCAGATATGGGTTGCGCTTTCGGCCTGTCAAATACTATCCGAACCGCCTATGGCAGCCGTTGCCCTTGCGTCCTGCGCCGATCTCGCTAAAAGTGCCCGCCAGACCGGGCTTGGCGGGTTTGCCGCTGCCCTTTTGCAACGGACCTCATCATCATGGCATCGCACAAAGACGTAAAGAAAGTCGTCCTCGCCTATTCCGGCGGTCTCGACACCTCGATCATCCTGAAGTGGCTCCAGACCGAACTCGGCGCAGAAGTCGTGACCTTCACCGCCGACCTCGGCCAGGGCGAGGAGCTTGAGCCGGCGCGCAAGAAGGCCGAAATGCTCGGCATCAAGGAAATCTACATCGAGGACGTGCGCGAAGAGTTCGTGAAGGACTTCGTGTTCCCGATGTTCCGCGCCAATGCCGTCTATGAAGGCGTCTATCTGCTCGGCACCTCGATCGCCCGTCCGCTGATCTCCAAGCACCTGATCGATATCGCGCGCAAGACCGGCGCCGATGCGATCGCGCACGGTGCGACCGGCAAGGGCAACGACCAGGTTCGTTTCGAGCTTTCCGCCTATGCCCTGAACCCTGATATCAAGATCATCGCTCCGTGGCGCGACTGGTCGTTCAAGAGCCGTACCGATCTGCTCGCCTTTGCCGAAGCCCATCAGATTCCGGTTGCCAAGGACAAGAAGGGCGAAGCGCCATTCTCCGTCGACGCCAACCTGCTGCACTCCTCGTCCGAGGGCAAGGTTCTCGAAGATCCGGCACAGGAAGCCCCCGAATACGTGCATATGCGCACGATTTCTCCGGAAGCGGCGCCCGACAAGGCGACCACCATCAAGGTTGGCTTCGAGAAGGGTGACGCGGTTTCGATCAACGGCGTACGCATGAGCCCAGCGACGCTGCTCGCAACGCTGAACAACTACGGCCGTGACAACGGCATTGGCCGCCTCGACCTCGTCGAAAACCGCTTCGTCGGCATGAAGTCGCGCGGCGTCTATGAGACGCCCGGCGGCACGATCCTGCTTGCCGCGCACCGCGCCATCGAATCCATCACGCTCGACCGCGGTGCCGCGCACCTGAAGGACGAACTGATGCCGCGCTATGCTGAGCTGATCTACTACGGCTTCTGGTTCTCGCCGGAGCGCGAAATGCTGCAGGCGCTGATCGACAAGAGCCAGGAGCATGTCGAAGGTGAAGTGACGCTGAAGCTCTACAAGGGCAACGTCATGGTTACCGGCCGCGAGAGCCCGAAGTCGCTCTACTCGGACAAGCTGGTTACCTTCGAAGACGACCAGGGTGCCTACGACCAGAAGGATGCCGCCGGCTTCATCAAGCTCAACGCGCTGCGTCTGCGCACGCTCGCCAAGCGCAATCTCTCGAAGTAATCGAGGGCCGTCTGCCGGATATCGAAGGCCCGCCTCGTGCGGGCCTTTTCATTGGTCCGTTGTGGCGTGGGAGATCTGTGCTGCGTGTCGTGAGGCGCGCACGAACCAGAGATAGCTCGTGACCGAAATCAGCGCCATGATCGGGATCACGGTTCCGAAGGCGAGCAGCGGCATACCGATCAACGAACCCGCTACGCCACCGACAAAGCCGCCGCCCATCTGGATGAAGCCCATCATCGCGGATGCCGATCCGGCGATATGCGGGAATGGGTAGAGACCCGATGTCGTCATATGCGGTGTCAGAAATGCTAATCCGAACGCCAGAAACGCGATCGGCCCCATGATCGAAAGATAGGATGGCGTTACGAAGTGGACTGATAGCGCGATCATGATGCCGGCGAAGCCGAGCAGGCCAAGCCCGACGCGCACGGAACCGTCGCCGCCGAGACGCGGCGCCGCGTAGCGGAGGCAGACGGAGCCGAGGAAGTAGGACCCCGATTGCATGAGCATGCCCAAGCCGAAGGCGGTCGGTGACAGACCGACGACCTTGATGAGGATGAATGGCAGCAGTGTCGCCTGCGCGTAGAGTGCGCCGATCGAACCGCCGAGGACGAGTGAGGCGGAGACGAAGCGGCTTTCGCGGGCAAGCTCCAGATAGGCGCGAAGCAGGGGCCCTGGGAGTGCGCGGCGCGGATCCGGCACGCTCGTCTCGCGCATGAAGACGATCACTCCGAAACAGATCAGCAGTCCGAAGCCGATCAGCAGGAAGAAGACCGACTGCCAGCCAAACGCGGCCAGCGCCAAGCCGCCGATGGTTGGCGCGGCGGCCGGTCCGATGGCGATCATGATGCCGATCAGGTTCATGATGCGGGAGGCTTCAGTGCCGGTGAACTGGTCGCGGACGATGGCGCGCGCCACGGTAATCCCGACGGAGGCGCCGATGCCCTGGATGAGCCGGCCGGCGAGCAGCCACTCGATGCCGGGCGCAAAGGCGGCAAGCAGGCTGCCGACCACATAGATGCCGATGAAGAGGAGCGTCGCCGCACGGCGGCCGAACGCATCGGAAAGTGGACCGGCGAGCAATTGCGCGACCGAGAAGCCGGCGAAATAGACCGACAGCGTCATCTTGATCGCGGAGTCGGATGTCTGGAACGCATGGACGAGTTCGGGCATCGCCGGCGTGTAGATCGACATCGAGATCGGGCCGATGGTTGCGAGAAGCGCGCCGAGCATGCTCGTTCGCCGTTCGCTCATCCGGAATGGGGGCATAGAGGTACTCGGGTGGCTGATGGAATGGGATGCCGCGGATAGGCTCTGTTTTGCCGAACGCGGAGATGTATCGCAACGCGAAAATGCGGAAGCGCGCGGACGGTCACGAAAGCGACGTCCTGCGCTGTTATCATTATGCCGTTTTCAGCACCTCGAGGTCGCCGTTTTCCAGAGCAGCCAGATTGGCCTCGATCTTTTCCAGAGGCCAGTCCCACCACGCTATCTCAAGCAGTTTATCGATTACCGCCGCGGGGTATCGCATGCGGATGATCGCGGCCGGGTTGCCTCCGACAACGGCATAGGGTGGAACGTCGCGGGCAACGACCGACCCAGCGGCGACAATGGCGCCCGCCCCGATCCGCACGCCCGGCATGATCGCCGCGTCATGCCCGATCCAGACGTCGTGTTCGACAACCGTATCCTTCACCGGCAGGTCCTTGTAGCCGAAGGTTTCCGGTTTGAAGATACGGAACGGATAGGTCGTGAAGCCCTTCATCGGATGGTTTGCCGAGCTTGTGATGAAGTAGCTCCCCCGGGCGATCTGCACGAATTTGCCGATGACAAGACGCTCCCGGACGCCATGCCCGAGATAGGGTGCGAGGATGCCGGCGGTGTCTTCCGGTTTGCCTGAGTGGGTGTAGTAGCTGTAGTCGCCGATTTCCATGCGCGGATGGGCAATGACGTTCTTCAGATAAACTGTATCACTATAGATGGTGCCATCCGGGAGGGTGATCGGGTGGACCGCGGTCGCGTCAAGAATGGGCATCGGAAACAGCTTTCCTCATGAAATCAGCGCAATCAATGGTCGAAGCCTAATCCGCGCTATCCGGGAGATCCATTGCGGCACCGGAACGCGTTCATCAATAATTTGAATGGAGTTGCGCGGGACTGCTTGACGAACCAGCGGGTTCTTGCCGCTCCTGCTTGACGCCTTCACGGCAACGCATAAGCTCCGGTTTTCATCGAGGGATTCTTCATGACCCAATCCTTGCTCGCGGGTGCCTTTCTGGCAGCCCTTCTCTACGTGCTCATTCCAGGGCCTGCCTTCCTTGCATTGCTCGGCATCGGCGCCGGGCAGGGCCGCCGCGCGGGTGCCATGTTCGTCAGCGGCCATCTGGTCGGCGATCTGCTTTGGGCATCGCTGGCGCTGATCGCGATCATCGGAGCGAAGACGATCGGGACCTTCGTGTTCGACGCGCTTGGTCTCCTCTGTGGTTTCTACCTTGCCTGGATCGGCTGGAACGCCGTGCGGGCAAAGCCGAAGGGTGACGGGCAGGCGCTTGTGGTGGTGGAGCGACCGTTCCGTCGCGGTCTGATTTTCGGCGTCACCAACCCCAAGGGATATCCGGTCGCGCTTGCGACGTTTACCGCTCTGGTCGCGGGCTCGGCGAGCGCGCTACAGTTTCACACCCTGCCCATTCTGCTGGCGGTTTCGTTCCTAGGCTTCATCGTCGCCGACATGATCCTGATCACCATCATCGGTGCGGGAACCGTCCGGCGGTTCTACCGTGCGCATGAGCGGCTGATCGTGCGCTGCTCCGGCGTGCTCTTCATGGGTTTTGCCGCGCAGGCACTCTGGCATGCAACGCCGGGGCTGCTGGGGTGGCGAAAGGCCTGAGATCAGACGTCGAGGAAGCTGACGACGGAATCGAGCCGCGCCACCGTTTCCGGGTCGCCGATTGAGTTCGCGATCTGCAGCTGATCCTTGTAGTAGTCCCGGAAATTGAAGCTCGTCGCGTCAGTCACGTCCGACAGGTCGAGGATATTCCCTGACGGATCGATCGTTCGCATCGGCAGCGGTTCGGAGATTGCCGCAAACGTATCCTGGTCGATGTTGCCGGCGTCGAAGCTCTGCCTTGCATACTGGCGCAGTTCGCTGGCGCTGATCGCGGAAAAATCGGGCGTTTCCGCGTTGGTTTCATCGACCTGAAAGGACGATGAAGCCCTTGTCTTCGTGCCGATCTGATCTTCTAATTCGTTGTAATGGCCGGAATTATCTTGGTTTCTTTTAAAGAGAAAATACGGCGAAGACCGCACAGAAAGGATTTCCATGGCGTGTATCCACTTGCAAAAATATGATGCTTGAAACTACCGCGCGTGGCGGACGTACGTCAATCGTTAACGATTAGTTAATTCTTATACATCATTTCTTGCCATGAACTTTTCATAGTCCGGCCAGGAGATGTGCGTCTGATCGGCAATACCAATTGCCGATACGCGTCCCTATATTGCCTGTTCAGTTGCCTGCCACAAAGGATCTCCGAATGCCTTCCACACCAGAATTCAACCCGGCACTTGTCGAATGGAACGGCCTTCACGGCCTGCCGCGTTTCGACGCTCTCAATGATGGCGACTTTGCTCCTGCTTTCGATGCAGCACTTGCCGCGCACGAGAAAGAGATTGACGCGATCGCGGGCAATCCGGAGGCGCCGACATTCGAGAACACCGTTGTTGCGCTGGAGATCGCGGGCGATGAGCTATCGCGCGTGTCGGCACTGTTCTGGAACCGGGCAGGCGCCCATACCAACGATACGATCCAGGCGCTGGAGCGGGACATCTCGCCGAAGATGTCGCGCCACTATTCCAAGATCGGTATGAATGCGGCGCTGTTTGCCCGTATCGATGCCTTGTGGGAAGCGCGCGATAGCCTTGGCCTGACGCTGGAGCAGACGCGCGTACTGGAGCGGCACTGGAAGGGCTTCGTCAAATCGGGCGCGAAGCTGCCTAAGGCCGAGCAGGAGAAGCTCGCGGGGATCAACGAGAAGCTTGCCGGCCTCGGTACCCAGTTCGGCCAGAACGTGCTCGCCGATGAGAAGAGCTGGGCGCTGATCCTTTCCGACGGCGCGGATCTCGATGGTATTCCTGACTTCCTGAAGGATGCGATGGCGGCGGCTGCGCGCGAGCGTGGCGAAGATGGCAAGTTTGCCGTGACCCTGTCACGCTCGATCATCGAACCGTTCCTGACCTTCTCGGAGCGGCGCGACCTGCGCGAGCAGGCTTTCAAGGCCTGGGTTGCGCGTGGTGCGAATGATGGAGCCACTGATAATCGCGGCATCATCAGGGATACGCTAGCGCTCCGCGACGAGGTGGCAAAGCTCCTCGGTTACGGCAACTTCGCCGAACTGAAGCTCGACAACACGATGGCGAAGACGCCTGACGCCGTGAACCACCTGCTGCGGGAGGTATGGGCAAAGGCCGTGAAGCGTGCCGGCGAGGAAGAAGCCGATATCGCCAAGCTGATCGCTGATGAAGGCAAGAACCACGACGTCATGCCCTGGGACTGGCGGCACTATGCCGAGAAGATCAGGGCGCAGCGGTTCAATTTCTCAGAGGCCGAGCTGAAGCCCTATCTGCAGCTGGAGAAGATCATCGACGCCTGCTTCGACGTCGCTGGCCAGTTGTTCGGCATTCGCGCCGTCGAGAAGAAGGGTGTCCCTGCCTACCATCCCGATGCGCGCGTGTTCGAGATCCGCGATCGCGAAGACAGGCTGGTCGCGCTCTTCCTCGGCGATTATTTCGCCCGCAGCTCGAAGCGTTCCGGCGCCTGGATGAGCTCGTTCCAGTCGCAGCACAAGCTGCCGCTGAAGAATGGCCGCAGCGGCGAACTGCCGATCATCTACAACGTCTGCAACTTCGCGAAGCCCGCCGAAGGCAAGCCGGCGCTGCTGTCGCTTGATGATGCGCGTACCCTGTTCCATGAGTTCGGCCATGCGCTGCATGGGATGCTGTCAAACGTCACCTACCCCTCGGTTTCGGGCACAGGCGTTTCCCGCGACTTCGTTGAGCTGCCGTCGCAGCTCTACGAGCATTGGCTGACGGTGCCCGCGATCCTCAAGCAATATGCCGTGCATTTTGAAACCGGCGAGCCGATGCCGCAGGCTCTGCTCGACAAGGTTCTGGCAGCGCGTACCTTCAATTCCGGCTTCAACACGGTCGAGTTTACCTCGTCGGCGCTTGTCGACATGGCGTTCCATACCCGCGACAAGGTCGAGGATCCAATGGCGGTGCAGAAAGAGGTGCTGTCGGAGCTCGGCATGCCGAAGTCGATCGTCATGCGGCATGCTTCGCCGCACTTTCAGCACATCTTCTCCGGCGGTTATTCAGCCGGCTACTATTCCTACATGTGGTCCGAAGTTCTCGATGCGGATGCTTTTGCCGCCTTCGAGGAAACCGGCGATGCATTCAATCGCGAGATGGCGGCCAAGCTGAAGGACAACATCTATTCCGTCGGCGGCGCGATCGACCCTGAAGATGCCTACAAGGCGTTCCGCGGCAAGCTGCCGAGCCCGGATGCCATGCTGGTGAAGAAGGGTCTGGCGACCTTCGAAGAACTGTCCGGCAGCGACGCCTGAGGCGGCAAGTCGCGCGTCATCGATGCGAGACGGCTAAAGTATTGACGGAAGACGGCATCTTGCCGCTTCGTCACATGACTGTCATTGAAGGTTAATAAGCAACCGGCATCGATTTTCAACCGATGCCGGTTTTTTCATGACCCCTCAACCTTCAGAGACCAATGCGGCCGTTTCGACGGCCAGCGTGGAATTGCACTATGGGGCGACGCCCGTTCTGAAGGGCATTGATATCTCGCTTTCCAAGGGCAAGACGCTGGCGCTGCTTGGGCCGTCCGGCTGCGGAAAGACTACTCTGCTGAGACTCGTTGCCGGATTGCTCGCGCCGACGAAGGGCTCGATCGCGATTGCCGGACGCACCGTTGCCGATGCCGCAAGCGGTGCCTTCTCGCCGCCGGAAAAGCGCAATCTAGGGATGGTGTTTCAGGACTATGCGCTCTGGCCGCACATGACCGTTGGCGGCAACGTTTCCTTTCCCCTCGAAATGCGCGGTATCGGCAAATCCGAGCGAGAGTCGCGGACGATGCGGGCATTGGAACGCGTCGGTCTTGGGGCCTATGCCGATCGCAGGCCGAGCGATCTCTCGGGTGGTCAGCAGCAGCGTGTCGCGATCGCGCGAGCGATCGTTGCCGAACCGCAGCTCATTCTGTTCGACGAACCATTGTCGAATCTCGATCGTGAACTGCGCGAGAACATGGTCGGCGAACTTGCCGAGCTGATAGCGACGCTCGGCCTGACGGCAATCTACGTGACGCACGATCATAGCGAAGCGCTGACGCTGGCCGACGACGTCGCCGTCATGCGTGGCGGGTTGATCGAGCAGTTGGCATCGCCCGACGAGTTGATCGAGAAGCCCGCAACGCCCGAGGTCGCCGACTTCCTGCGCCTCGGTGGTGTTGCTGAGCTCGAATACCGCGACGAGCACTGGTTCTTCAAGGACAGCACGCTTGCATTGCTGCGCGGTGTCGATGGGTTCGATTGCGCCGTTCGCGTCCTCATTCCCACCGGATCGATCACGGCGGGAGAGATCCTGCCCGGCACGCTTGCCGCCACAGTGCTTCGCTCGCAGTTCCGCGGCGATGGCCATCTGGCGACCGTCTCGCTGGTCGGTGCCGAGACAATCGAATTGCAGGTTTTGAGCCGCGCCAAGCTGCGACCCGGCGAGGGCATCGGTCTGTCGATCGATCCCGGCCAGATCCGGTGGTTCGGCAAAGAGGTTCAGTCGTCCAAAGAGGAGAATTTGGAGCATGTTTAAGTCGTTGAAGAGCATCACTTTCGGCGTTTTCGCCGCAACGCTGATGGCGGGCGTCGCCCATGCCGACATCACGGTCTATACCGCTGGTCCGCAGGGGCTGATCGACAAGCTGTCCGCCGGCTTCACCAAGCAGACGGGCGTCAAGGTCAACGTCTTCCAGGCAACCACCGGCAAGGTCATGGCCCGTATCGAGGCCGAAGCCTCGAACCCGGTCGTCGACGTTCTCATTTCGGCATCCTGGGATACGGCGACAGACTTCGCCAAGCGCGGCTGGCTCGTATCCTACACCAGCCCGAACGCCGCCAAGGTTCCGGACTTCCTGAAGACCGACACGGCCGTCGCCCAAGGCATCTCGGCGCTTGGCATCGCCTGGAACACCAAGAGCGGCACACCGAAGCCCACCGAGTGGGCCGACCTGACGAAGCCTGAATACAAAGACCTCGTCAACATTCCGGATCCGGCACAGTCCGGCTCGTCCTTCGAGCTGACGGCGGCTCTTGCCGGCCAGGATGACTTCAAGCTCTTCAAGGATCTGAAGGACAACGGCGCCATCATCGCGGGTGCCAATGCCGAGGCTCTGAACCCGGTTCTGCAGGGTGCGAAGGCTGCCGTCTTCGGCGCCGTCGATTACATCACCCTCAATGCCAAGGAAAAGGGCGAGAACATCGATGTGATCTTCCCGGAATCCGGAACTGTCATCGCACCGCGTCCGGCCATGATCCTCAACTGGTCGAAGAACCAGGACGAGGCGAAGAAGTTCATCGACTACATGCTCTCCGACGAAGGCCAGAAGCTCGTTGCCGACCAGATGCTGATGCCGGCTCGTACCGACATTCCGGCAAACCGTCCGCTGATCAGCGATCTGAAGCTGCTGAAGTACGACACTGCTGCTGTTTACGGCAAGCGGAAGGAAACGCTGAAACAGGTCACCGACACGTTCGGCGGCAAGTAAGGGCAGGGCGATGAGGACGAACGATAGTAGCGGCGCTGCGCCGGCCGCCTGGCTGGCGATCGCGGGGTTGACCGTTATCGTCGGCGTTCCATTCATCGCCGTTGTGCTTCAGGGCATCTTTCCCAACCTCGGACAGGGCTCGTTCGCGGGCCCTTTCTCCTCGCTTGTTGCGACGCTTTTCGATAGTGCGCTTGTCGGCATGGCCGGGAACACCATTCTGCTCGGCAGCTGCGTGGTGCTGGCCTCGGCGCTGGTGGCGGTGCCGCTCGGCGTGTTTCGGGCGCTCTATCGCATCCCGCTCGCGCCGCTCTGGGACGTGCTGCTGCTCGTTCCGTTCATGATCCCGCCTTACATCGCCACACTTGGCTGGATCATGACCCTGCAACCGCGCGGCTATCTTCAGCAGATCGCGGGATTCAACCTCGCAGCCTTTCTCTTTTCGTTGTTCGGCATGACCATGGTCATGGCCTTCAATACCTTTCCGGTTGTGTATTTTGCCGTATCGCGCACGGTCGAGGCGGTCGGTGCGCGCTATGCGGATGTCGGCCGGGTCTTTGGCGCGTCGCCGGCGCGGGCCTTCTTTCGGATCACGCTACCACTGTCGGCGCCCGGGCTCGTTGCCAGCCTGATGCTGGTGTTTGCCGCAGCGATCGAGGAGTACGGCACGCCGGCAGCGCTCGGTCGTCGCGCCGGCTTCCAAGTGCTGGTCACCGGTATCGACCTGCGGATCTCGGATTGGCCGATCGATCTGCCGGGGGCCGCGATCCTGTCGATCCTGCTTGTCGTCATGTCGCTGCTGACCTTCCTGCTGCAGCGATGGATCCTCGCCCGGCGGTCCTACCAGACGGTCGGCGGCAAGCCTGCTGCCAAGGACAAGCGGCCGCTTGGCGCGATGAAGGTTCCCGTGATGATCGCCTTCGCCGTCGTCGCGTTCCTGGCGACGGGCGTACCGTTGCTCTCGATCCTGTTCACCGCACTGTCGCGCACGATCTCGGGTGGTCTGGCGCTCGACAACATCAGCGCCGAGAACTTCCTGTCCGTCTTCAACAATAGCGCCGGTGCGCTGGGGGCGCTTCTCAACAGCTTCTCGCTCGGCATCGGTACGGCGTTGATTACCGGCCTCATCGGCGTGCTGGCCGCCTATACGGTGGTCAAGACGAAGATCCGCGGGCGCGTGGCGATCGACACGATGACGATCCTGCCGAATGCGTTGCCGGGCATCGTCGTTGCCGTCGGGCTGATCCTTGCCTGGAACATGCCCTGGCTGCCGGCGACCCCCTACAACACGGCATTTATCCTGCTTCTCGCCTATTGCTGCATCCTGCTGCCGCAGCCGGTTCGTTACACGACGGCGGCATTCCAGCAGATCGGAGACAGCCTGGAAGCCGCGGCTCGGGTCTTTGGTGCAAGCGGAGTGACTGCGTTCCGCCGCATCCTCCTGCCGCTCGTCTTTCCGAGCCTCGCTTCCGCAATGCTGTTGGTCTTTGCGCTTGCGTCGCGCGAACTGGTGGCTTCGGTCGTCGTCGCACCTGTCGGCATGCAGACGATCGCCACTTTCATCTGGCGGCAGTTCGAGCAGGGGTCGATCGGCCTCGGCATGGCGATGGCCTTCATCGCCATCCTCATCACGACGCTTTTGCCGCTTCTGCTGCTGACGCTGCTTCGCCGCAGCGGATTGGTGGCGGAATAGAGCCTCGCCGGTGGAGCTCTCGTAACAAAACTGTCGCTGAAGTTTCGAAAAACGGTCATGCCGCCTTCAAGCGAATGACATGACAGCCGCCATAGGTTCGGCCCTCCCGTTAGCCGGATAGACCTTGGCATGAGATTGACTGAAACGACCCGCCGACGCTTCCTTTCATCCATGAGCGCTGTTGGCGGATTTGCACTGGCGGGGCTGGCGATGCCCTACTACGCACGCGGCTCGTCCAGTCGCCCAGTCTTTACTGCGGGCGTGCAATCCGGCGATGTCGATGCGAATTCGGGTGTGGTCTGGGCGCAGGTGAACCGGCCGGCACGGCTCTATGTCGAATATTCGACGAGCGACCGGTTCGCCAATGCGGTGCGCGTCGCGCCCATTGACGTGACGCCGGATACCAATCTGGCGGGAAAGCTGCTGCTCCAGAATCTCCCGGATGATCAGGAGATATTCTATCGCTTCCGCGCGGCCGACCTGCAGGACGTGAACGACCTGTCGGAGCCGATCCATGGACAGTTTCGCACGGCGCCGGCGGGTAAACGCAACATCCGTTTTGCGTGGTCCGGGGATACGGCCGGCCAGGGCTGGGGCATCGACGACGAGGGGATGCGCACCTATTCGACGATCGCCTACCACCGGCCGGATTTCATGATCCACTCCGGCGATACCATCTACGCGGACAATCCCATTGCCGACGAGGTCCGGCTGCGGGACGGCGGCATCTGGAAGAACCGCATCGTCACAGAAGCAAAGCGCGACATTGCGCAGACGCTCGACCAGTTTCGCGGCCAGTGGGCCTATAATCTGCTCGACGACCATGTGAAGGCGTTCAATGCGGTCTGTCCGGTGTTCTATCAATGGGACGATCATGAGGTCCTGAACAACTGGTCGCCCTCGACCGACCTCCGCGATGACGATCGCTACAAGGAAAAATCGATCGCCACGCTTGCGGCTCGCGCCAGTCGCGCTTTCCACGAGATGACGCCGATCCGCTACGTGGCCGATGAGCCTGGTCGCATCTACCGGAAGGTGTCTTACGGTCCGCTGCTCGACATCTTCTTCATCGACCTGCGCTCCTATCGTGGCCCGAACAGTCATGGGCTGGATGTCGAACCAACGCAGGAGTGTCGGCTTCTGGGCGAGCGGCAGGTGGCGTGGCTGAAGCGGGAGCTGGTGCGCTCGACGGCGACCTGGAAGGTCATCGCCTGCGATCTGCCGATCGGGTTGGTGATCTGGGACGACTACGGCCATAGAACAGGCAGCGAGTCGATCTCCAACGGTGACAATGGCGCCCCGCGCGGTCGCGAGCTTGAGTTCGCCGATCTGCTGCGCTTCATCCGCGATGCCGGCATAGCGAACATGATCTGGCTGACAGCCGACGTGCACTATACGGCTGCGCACTACTACGATCCTGGCAAGGCCAAGTTCCGCGAGTTCCTGCCCTTCTGGGAGTTCGTGGCGGGTCCGTTGCATTCCGGAACCTATGGTCCGCAGGAGCTCGACATGACGTTCGGGCCGCAGGTGAAGTTCATGAAAGCCGCACCCGGCGGTGCGGAGCAGAACCTGCCACCATCAGCCGGCATGCAGTTCTTCGGGCTTGTCGACATCGACGGGCAGACTGAGCAACTGACCGTGAGGCTGATGGATCGCAACGATACCGAGCTGTGGCGGACGACGCTCGATCCGCAGATATCGAGTTGATCTCCATGCATGGCAGGCAATCCGGCTTTCCCCCCTTTCGCAAAAGCGAAAAACACTGTATGAGCCGCCCAAATGAAATTGGCGCCTTCTCCCAGCGCGGCGCCCCAGCCTCAGAGATTTAGACATATGGCACTTCGCAACATCGCGATTATCGCGCACGTTGACCATGGCAAGACGACACTGGTTGACGAACTCCTGAAACAGTCCGGTTCGTTCCGCGAGAACCAGCGCGTTGCAGAACGCGTCATGGACTCCAACGACCTGGAAAAGGAACGCGGCATCACGATCCTTGCCAAGGCGACCTCGGTCGAGTGGAAGGGTGTTCGCATCAACATCGTCGACACCCCCGGCCACGCCGACTTCGGCGGTGAAGTCGAGCGTATCCTGTCGATGGTGGATGGCGCGATCGTTCTGGTCGACTCGTCGGAAGGCCCGATGCCACAGACGAAGTTCGTCGTCTCCAAGGCGCTGAAGGTCGGCCTCCGTCCGATCGTCGCGATCAACAAGATCGACCGTCCCGACGGCCGCCACGAAGAAGTCATCAACGAAGTGTTCGACCTCTTCGCCAGCCTTGATGCGACCGACGAGCAGCTCGACTTCCCGATCCTCTACGGTTCGGGTCGCGATGGCTGGATGAACGTCAACCCTGAAGGCCCGAAGGACCAGGGTCTCGCCCCGCTGCTCGACCTCGTGCTCAAGCACGTTCCGGAGCCGAAGGTTGCCGAAGGCCCGTTCACGATGATCGGCACCATTCTGGAAGCCAATAACTTCCTCGGCCGTATCATCACCGGCCGTATCAATTCCGGTTCGATCAAGCCGAACCAGGCCGTCAAGGTCCTCGCCCAGGACGGCAAGACGATCGAAACCGGCCGTATCTCCAAGATCCTCGCGTTCCGCGGCATCGAGCGGACCTCGATCGAAGAAGCGCATGCAGGCGACATCGTCGCGATCGCCGGCCTTTCCAAGGGCACGGTTGCCGATACCTTCTGTGATCCTGCTGTCACCGAAGCGCTGACCGCGCAGCCGATCGATCCGCCGACCGTTACCATGTCGTTCATCGTCAACGACAGCCCGCTCGCCGGCACAGAAGGCGACAAGGTTACCTCGCGCGTCATCCGCGACCGTCTGTTCAAGGAAGCCGAAGGCAACGTCGCGCTGAAGATCGAAGAAGCCGAAGGCAAGGATTCGTTCTACGTATCCGGCCGCGGCGAATTGCAGCTCGCCGTTCTGATCGAAACCATGCGCCGCGAAGGCTTCGAGCTCGCCGTGTCGCGTCCGCGCGTCGTCATGCACAAGGATGACAGCGGCAACACGATGGAGCCGATCGAAGAAGTCGTCATCGACGTCGACGAAGAGCATTCCGGCGTCGTCGTGCAGAAGATGTCCGAGCGCAAGGCTGAAATGACCGAGCTTCGTCCTTCGGGCGGCAACCGCGTTCGCCTGGTGTTCAATGCACCGACCCGCGGCCTGATCGGCTACCAGTCGGAACTCTTGACCGACACGCGCGGTACCGCCGTGATGAACCGCCTGTTCAAGGACTACCAGCCCTTCAAGGGCGAAATCGGTGGCCGTACGAATGGCGTTCTGCTTGCCAATGCTCCGGGCGAAGCCGTTGCCTACGCCATGTTCAACCTTGAAGATCGCGGCCCGATGATGATCGAGCCCGGCGAAAAGGTCTACATGGGCATGATCATCGGCATCCACTCGCGCGACAACGACCTCGAGGTCAACGTCCTCAAGGGCAAGCAGCTGACCAACATCCGCGCCGCCGGCAAGGACGAAGCTGTCAAGCTGACGCCGCCGATCCGCATGACGCTCGACCGCGCTCTCTCCTGGATCCAGGACGACGAGCTGATGGAAGTGACGCCGAAGTCGATCCGTCTGCGCAAGATGTATCTCGACGCCAACGACCGCAAGCGCTTCGCCAAGGCGAAGACTGCCTGAGGCGAAACCACTTCGTAGAGACTTTGAAACCCCGGCCATCGCGCCGGGGTTTTTATTTTGTGTGCTGCGTCGAATCCTTCTTGTCGCAATAGTTAAAAAAGCGTTAAATTTCAGCTGTCGTCCACATGTTAAGTCTGTGGGCAATCGGCCTTAATGCATTGGTGCATATGGTTAATTGTCCGCAACGGGACCAGAGTACGCGTTATGAAGACGTTGTCGATCGATGTTCGGCGGGCTGAGCCGCATGACTCCCGAGCTATCTCGGAGGTGCATCGGCTTGCGTGGCGTCACACCTATGCCGGTATCATTCCGCATCGCGCGTTGACGCAAATGATCGAGCGCCGTGGTGAAAACTGGTGGCGCAAGGCAACGCGCGGGCCTGCAACGCTGCTCGTTCTTGATGTTGCCGGTACTGTCGCCGGTTATGCGACGCTGGGGCTCAACCGCGCACGGGCGTTGCCGCAGGAAGGCGAGATCTACGAACTCTATCTTCGCCCGGAATATCAAGGCATTGGCCTTGGAAACATGCTTTTCGGCGAAGCCCGCAGGCTGCTGACCTCGCTTGGATGCAAGGGGCTGGTCGTCTGGTGTCTGGAAGAGAACGAGCGTGGCGCGGATTTCTATCGTGGCCATGGCGGCGTTGACTACTGTGAGGGTATCGAATCCTTTGATCAGAAGCAGCTGAAGAAGATCGGCTTCATCTGGAACTGACCCTGCAAAAGCGGGTTTTGTCCGATGCTATCTGCCGCCGCTGAAATTGCCTTCCCCCGAACTTCGCCTACAATGCCGTGTTGCGTCGCGGCATGAAACCGATTATTTGGCTGCGAGCAATCACCTCGCGGGAGTATCGTATGCGCATTGACGCCGTTTCCATTGGCAAGAATCCACCTGAGGACGTCAACGTCATCGTTGAAGTGCCCGTCGGTGGCCACCCGATCAAGTACGAGATGGACAAGGAAGCCGGCACGCTCGTCGTCGACCGCTTTCTCTACACGCCGATGACCTATCCGGGTAACTACGGCTTCGTTCCGCACACGCTTTCGGAAGACGGCGACCCGATCGACGTTCTGATCGCCAGCACCCGTCCGCTGGTTCCCGGCTGCGTCATCAACGTGCGCCCGATCGGCGTGCTGAAGATGGAAGACAATTCGGGCAAGGACGAGAAGATCATTGCCGTGCCGTCGCCGAAGCTGACGATGCGCTACGACAAGGTCAAGGACTATACCGACATGCCTGAGATCACACTCAAGCAGATCGAGCACTTCTTCGAGCACTACAAGGATCTGGAACCCGGCAAGTGGGTGAAGATCTACGGCTGGGGCGATGCCAAGGAAGCTGGTCAGCTTATCCTCGAAGCCATCGAGCGTGCCAAGAAAGAAAAGGCCTGATCGGCCGGATCTGAAATACCGAGTTTTTGAAAAACCCTCCGGGTCGTCACCGATCCGGAGGGTTTTTCTTATGCGGTTGTGGGATGCAATTCGGGGCGCACGTCAACTGCGTGCGCGCCAGACTCAAGCCACCAACGGGAAAATGGTGTTCCACATCAGCGAACGGATGAAGAAGATGATCAGCAACAGGATGATCGGCGAAATGTCGATGCCGCCGAGATTGGGCAGCACGCGCCGGATCGGTCGAAGCACCGGTTCGGTGACGTTGTAGAGGAACATCCCGACCGAGTTGACGAACTGGTTGCTGGAATTGATGACGTTGAATGCATAGAGCCAAGAGAAAATAGCGCTGGCAATCAGCACCCAGGTGTAAAGATTCAAAGCCAAATCAATGGTTTGAAAAAGGGCAATCATCGCGGTCTCCAGTTCTTAGTTGACAGACATGTAGACATTGGCGACTAAACGAGCAAGAGCCGTGTCAAAACGCGCTGTAAATCATGTTTAACGGGCCTCCTGCGAGCGGTTGTCGGCCCTGTTTCTTGGAACGCCGATGTCCTTTGCAGCTACCGGAGACCGCTTTGCCGCTTTCCGGCATTCGTCCTACACCCGATTTTTTTTCGCGCGGTTCCTGCTGTCCTTCTCGCAACAGATCGTCAGCGTCGCTGTTGGCTGGCAGATGTACGACCAGACGCGGAGTGCGATCTATCTCGGCCTGATCGGTCTTGTGCAGTTCCTGCCGTCGCTCGTACTCATTCTCGTAACGGGTTCCGTTGCCGATCGGCATAACCGGCGGGCGATCGCGGCTGTGTGTTCTCTCGTCAGCGCGCTCTGCACGCTGGCCCTACTGTTGATGACGGTGACCGGCACCTTCTCTCCTATTCCTGTCTTCGCGGTGCTGCTTGTCTTCGGCATCGAGCGCGCCTTCATGTCGCCGGCTATTCAGTCCCTGGCACCAAACCTCGTTCCGCCGGAGGATTTGTCGAACGCGATCGCCTGGAATTCGTCTTCCTGGCAGCTGGCGGCGATTACGGGCCCCGTGCTTGGCGGTCTGCTTTATGGCGTCAATCCGCATACTGCCTATACCGTCGCCGTGGTGTTTGCCGGCCTCGGCGCGATCCTGCTTTTCATGATCCCGAAGCCGGCGCAGAAGACCACCGGCGAGGCGAAGAGCTGGGATATGATCCTTGGCGGTTTCCGCTTCATCAAGGCCGAGAAGGTCGTCCTCGGGGCTATCTCGCTCGATCTCTTTGCCGTGTTGCTGGGCGGTGCAACGGCGCTGATGCCGATCTACGCACGCGACATTCTTACGCTTGGCCCCTGGGGCCTCGGTCTGCTTCGTTCCGCGCCCGGTGTCGGCGCGATCGCAATGGCGCTGTTCCTTGCCGCCTACCCGCTGAAGCATCGCGCGGGCATCTACATGTTCATCGGTGTTGCCCTGTTCGGCCTCGGCACCATCGTTTTCGGTTTCTCGACCAATACCGAGGTGTCGATCGTCGCATTGGCCTTGATGGGTGCTGCCGACATGGTCTCGGTCTATGTCCGCGAAAGCCTGATTGCGCTCTGGACGCCGGACCAGCTGCGTGGGCGGGTGAATGCCGTCAACATGGTGTTCGTGGGCGCTTCCAATGAACTTGGCGAGTTTCGTGCGGGCACGATGGCGTCCGTGTTCGGCGCCGTGCCTGCCGTCATTGTCGGTGGTATCGGCACGCTTGCCGTTGCGGCGATCTGGGCGACCAGTTTCCCGCAGCTTCGCAAAATCGATACCCTGGATGCGCCTTCACGCGAACATGCCTGATCCAAACAGGCCGAGCCTAACCGGGAAGCGCGATCCTGGTCTCCGTCGCAGCCTTTGCAGAATGGCCGGTAAAGACAATATCGAGAAACTCGTTGAGCCATGACCGGAGTGGTGCATCGAACAACATGCGCCCTTCCAGATGTTCGCGTCCCTGCTGGGCGTTCGGCAGGATGAAGCGGTGGGCGCCATGAACCACCCAGCGATGCATCATCGCCCGCGTCAGTTCCGCATGAAACTGCAGGCCCCAGGCGTGGCCGTTGTAGCGAAAGGCCTGGTTGGGATAGGCATCGCCCTCCGCCAGCAGCTCGGCGCCACGTGGCAGGTCGAAGCCCTCACGATGGAAATGATAGACCATCTTCGGCCAGTGCATCAGCCGCCGGCCCTTCTCGGTCGCATGAAGGGGATACCAGCCGATCTCCGTCGAACCATCCGGGTTTGACTGCACCTTGCCGCCGAGCTGGCGAACCAGCATCTGTGCTCCCAGACAAATACCGAGCAGTGGCCGCTTTTCTCGGAGCGGCACATCCAGCCAGTTGATTTCGGCCTTCACGAACTCGTCGGGGTCGTTCGCACTCATCGGGCCGCCAAAGACGACAGCGCCGGCGTAATCCGAAAGGGTCGATGGCAACTTGTCGCCGAGGACCGGACGGCGGATATCGAGACGATATCCCTTCTCGACCAGAAGCTGGCCGACACGTCCGGGACTGGACCGCTCCTGATGCAGCACGATGAGCACCGAGCCGCGGTCGTCCCCTTGCGCCAAAGTGTCAGTCGGCATCGTCCTGCACCACCGTCACGTCAGTCACCCGTCTTGCCGCTTCCTGGCGCTTCTGGATCCGTTCGCGCGCCGAGATGCCAAGCAATTCGGCGATCCGCCAGATCGCATCGTCTTCCATCTCGCTTCGCTCACCGTCCGCGTAGACGATGTCCCACAGAATGCCGATCAGCTCCACCCGCTGCTCGTTGTTCAGATGGCGCTTGAGATCGGAGGTGAAGCGATAATAGTCCACCGCCGAACTCTCGGCTTCCTGCCCCGCCGCGATCAAGGCGTCGAGCTGCTTGCGGTCCAGGCCGTATTGATCCTTCAGCAGCTTGCGAAGGCGCTTTTTCTCGCTGTCCTTGACCTGCCCGTCAGCTTCCATGACCTGCATACAGAGCGCTGCCACGGCGATGCGGGGATCGTCAGGAGCAAAGCTGTTTTTCGGGCGGTCTGCGGTAAGATTGTGAAAGAATGCCTGAAATCGTTCGAACATCCGGGTCCTGTTTTCTAGAATAGGCGAAGCCGCGTCTTGGGTTCGGGTTCCGCCATCGGATTGCGTACGCCGGGATCATCCGGACGTCCGCCAAAGAATGGGCGTGCTTCGGTGGGCGTATCGTCGGTTGCCTTGGTCGGCAAGGTCGGTTTTGGTGCGGGCCGGGCTGCCTCCGCGATGGTGGCGGCGCGCTCGAGTTCGATGATCCGGTGATCGTTGACCGGGCTCTCCGGCCGCGCTTCGCGGACAGGCGGGAGCGTCCGCAGAGCCTGATCGATGGAGACGAAGGCACCTTCCTCGGCCGGACCCTCAGCCTGGCCGTAGGGGACCTTCCAGACGAAGGCGTCCAGTTGACCGGTAATGGGCGAGAGCGGCAACCACTTGTCGGACACAAAACCATCCGCGACCCAGGCAGGATCGCGAGGTGCCTTCAGCGCCTGCGCGAGCCAATGCCGGATACGGCCCTGGTCTCCCGTTTCCGCCTCTTCGATGTCGGCAAGCAGCAGGAATGCGGCTTCGCGCGGTTCGATGCGAGCGGCAGCTTCGGCCTTCGCCCGCGCCTTGGCAAAATCCTTGGCATCGATTGCTGCTTGCGCCACGACCACGAGCGACTCGACGTTGTTGGGGCGCAAGGCTTCGAGCTTCTCTGCTCGCTTCAACCGATCGACGGCGGAATCACCGCTCCTTGCGCGAACGTAAGTACGCCCGATCTCGGGATGCGGATGGGCCTTCCATGCCTGTTCGAGAATTCCAGCCGCCTTGCGGATCTTGTCTTCGCGGAAGAGCGCCTTCGCCGCGACAATGGCGGCGGGTTCGAAATCGGCTGAAAGCCGCAGGGCATGCGTCGCATCGTCCCTGGCGCCGGCCGGATCATTTTCGAGTTTCTCCGTCGCCCGGGCCGTCAGCAATACCGCGCGCAAACGGTCAGCCTCTTGCTTTTCCACGACGCGGGCCGCCTTCTGCTGCTCAAGCAGCCTGATCGCATCGTCCCACCGGCCGGCCTGGCTTCTGTACTCCAGCGTCGCCTGTGCTGCCCAGGGCAGGTAGGGCGCGTTGTCTGCTGCCTGCTCGGCATATTGCCGGGCTGCCTCGTTGGCGCCGAGACGCTTGGCTTCGAGATACAATCCGCGCAATCCCAGTTCTTTCGTCTCGGGATCACCGGTCATCGCTTCGAACTTTGCCCGTGCCTCGTCATGCCGGCCTTCGATGAGGGCGGCTTGGGCTTCCAGGAGGATGATCAGCGGCTCCTGATCGGCGCGAAGCAGGCCACGGGAGCGCGCCGCCATCTTGCGCGCGAGCAGGGCATTGCCGGCGCCGGCCGCGATCAGGCCGGTCGAAAGGGCCTGATAGCCACGATCACGCTTGCGGGCGCGGAAATAGCGGGTGACGGCATAGGGCGAAGTCCAGATCGAGCGCAGCAGCCACCATGCGACCATCACAATGGCGATCAGCGCGATCAGCGCAGTGGCCGCAACGATAAGCTTCGTCTGATAGAGTTGCCCTTCCCAGATCAGGGAGAGATCGCCAGGCCGATCGGCCAGCCACGAAAAACCATAGCCCAACACAAGTACGAGAGCAGCGAATATAACGAGCTTGATCATTCCTCAGCCCTCTCGTCCGGTGCCGGAGACTGCTTTCGACAATGCACTACCGACAAGCTCTTCGACGCGAATACGTGCTTCCAGCGATTGCTTGAAAGCGGCGGAGGCCTGCTTGGCTGCTGCCGGCAGATTGTTCCATTCAGTCGACGCGCCGGGCAGGTCTCCGTTGTTGACCTTGTTTTCGAGACGCGCCGCAATCGCGTCAACGCTATCGCCCTCGATGTTGCCGACGGGACGAACCTTTACCAGCGATTTCGCGCTCGACATCAGTCGATCCGACCAGCTTTCGTTCGGGTCCGCCTGGTTGGCGGAATCGATGATGGCAGTTGCGACATCAGGCACCTGGCGGATGAGGTCGGCGCGCGAAGGTACGCCCGTTTCGGCGTAGCTGCGAAGGCTGGCGACGACAGGATCATCGGGAGAGACGCCCGCAAACGTGTCCAGTTCGGCGGCAAAGGGGCCGCCGCGATCGATCGCGGCTTTCAGGGCGGCCGCGGCAATGGCCTTCGCCACCGCTACGTCCTGTCGCGGCTCGTTCAGCTTCTTTTCGGCTTCGGCCAGCCGCTTCTCGATGTCGGCGCCATCGGAATTGCGTTCCGCGCTGGTACTGGTCACCGTCGCCTGTAGTTGCGAGAGCTGGCTCGTGAGATCAGCGATCTTCTGATTCAAGGCGTCGACGGATGCGCCATCGCTGCTTGCCGGTGCTGTCGTCTTTTCGGCTGTCTCCAATGCTGCGATTCTGGCCTCGAGCTTGGCGTCAGGCGCAGCCGGCGGGGAGGCCGCGAGATTGGCAACCGACTGTTTCAGGGCCTCGATCTCGCCGGCGAGGTTGCTTACCTCGGTCGACTGCGAGGGAGAGGCGGAGCGGCCCGGCAGAAAGCCTGCATATTGGATGGCGCCCGCGCCAACGAGAGCGATCAATCCGCCGACGATGCCGGCGGCAATCAATCCCGAGGTATTGCCACGGCCTTCCTGCTTATGTACCGGCGGCTCGTCGGCAGCGTCGGCAGCGTTGAAAGGCTTTTCGGACGGCGCGTCCGGTTCGCTCGCAAGAGGTTCAGTCCCGGCGCCGGACAATTCCGATTCGGTTGTGCCAGCGGGTGCCTGCTGGTCCTTTTCAGCGTTATTGGCAGAGGCAATTTCCTGCGCATCCAGATCGATGGTGACCGGCTCGTCGGTACTTTTCGAGTGGCGTGGCGGATTTCCTGGTGCCATGGGACCCTCATTTTCCTGTAATGGTTCGAAACTAGTCAGTGATGCCAGTTAAGAAAAGACCTTAGATAAAATTTGGGCGATCAGGAGCCTCCGAGAAGCGACAGAAGGGCACCTTCTTCCGGCGTAGGGGCAATGTCGGCAGAGTGTCGCAGCGAGGCCGGGATGGCTTCAGCAACTGCTTGGCTGAGACACAAGAAGCGAACCGCCGACACGATTTCCGGATTCTCCATGAGCGCAAAGAAAGCCCTGGTTGTCTCGCGGGAGTAAAACAGGATCGCCTGCGGAGGGTGATCGTGCAGCAGGTCTTCGACCTCGGAGGGAGCGATCTGCAGCGGTCGCATCCGATAGCATTCGACGATGTCTATCGGCAGGCCGATTTCGTTGGCGCGGGCTTCGAACGTGGTCGCCCGCGGGGAGCCTGCGAGATAAGTCACAGGCTCGCGGTAGGCCGAAAATATCATATCCGCCAGATCTGCCCCGTTACCCGTGGAGGCCGCGACGGTACGGAACCCAAAGGCCCGTGCCTCCTCGGCCGTCGCTTCACCGACCGTGAAGACCCGTCGGTCGAGATACTCGGCTGGAAAGGTGGGCAGAGATGCCAGCGCGCGGATCGCTTCGGCACTGGTGACCGCCAGAGGGCCCGTACGTTCAGCCAGTCCGAGCAAGGCAGCCGGATCGTGAACCGGTTCCGCCAGCGGAAAAAGGATCGGTTCGTGGCCCATGTCGCGGAGGCGTTCTGCGGTGCGCTCGCCCGAATGGAGGGGACGGGTCACGAGCACACGCATGTCGCCTCAGCTCCAGTCGTCGAAGAAGCTGCTGCCGGCGCGGGCGCGAATGTCCTGCCCGGCGCGGGTGCCGAGTGCCACCGCATCGCGCCTGTGTCCGTCGATGGTCACGGCATGCTGGTTGCGGCCGTCAGGCGTGATGATCAATCCCGAGAAACGGATCTGGTCGCCCTCACAGATGGCGTAGCCGCCGATTGGCGTACGACAGGAGCCGTCGAGCGCTGCCAGGAAAGCGCGCTCGCACGAGACGGCGTCATAGGTCCTGACGTCGTTGATTGGTGCCAGAAGCGCATCGATGTGCGCATCGCCGATGCGGCTCTCGATACAGATCGCGCCCTGGGCGGGAGCCGGAGGAAACGTATCGGCGTCCAGTATCTCGGTGATCACCTCGACCTTGCCGAGCCGCTTCAGCCCGGCCAGAGCCAGCAGCGTGGCGTCGACCTGGCCTTCCTGCAGCTTGCGTAGCCGGGTATCGACGAGGCCGCGGAAGGTGATCACGTTGACATCAGGACGCATGCGGCGAATCAAGGCCTGCCGGCGCAGCGACGAGGATCCGACCGTCGCTCCATGCGGCAGCTCGATCAGCTTCGGCGCGGTTCGACCGATCACGGCGTCTCGAACATCCTCGCGCGGCAGATAGGCTGAGAGATAAAGACCCTCCGGCAAGACGGTCGGCATGTCTTTCGAGGAGTGCACGGCAATATCGAGATCGCCGTCGGACAGCTTTTCCTCGAGCTCCTGGGTAAAGAGGCCCTTTCCGCCGATCTCCGCCAGCGACCGATCGGTGATACGATCACCCTTGGTCGACAGGACGACGATCTCGAACATCTCTTCCGGCAGGTTATGGGCGGCCATCAGCCGGTCGCGCGCTTCATGAGCTTGAGCGAGTGCAAGCGGGCTGCCTCTGGTGCCGATCCGGAAAGGTTTTGTTTGCATCCGCATTGATCCGTTGTTACCGGAGTTCCTCGTAAACAGGTTTAGCACCCATCGCAATCAACGATCAGGCTTCATGGCTCCCTTTCTACGCATCCTCGGTATTGAAACAAGCTGCGACGAAACTGCCGCAGCGGTTGTCGAGCGGGATGCCGATGGCCAGCCGACCGTTCGGTCCGACGTCGTGCTCAGCCAGCTGGAAGAGCACAGTGCCTATGGCGGTGTCGTTCCCGAGATCGCGGCTCGAGCGCATGTCGAGGCGCTGGATACCCTGATCGACGAAGCCTTGAAACGCGCCAATGTGTCGCTCTCCGACATCGATGCGATCGCGGCTACGTCGGGGCCCGGATTGATTGGCGGCCTGCTGGTCGGGCTGATGACGGGTAAGGCGATCGCGAAGGCATCGGGCAAGCCGCTCTTTGCCATCAATCATCTGGAAGGCCACGCGCTAACGGCGCGCCTGACTGATGGCCTCAAGTTCCCCTACCTGATGCTTCTGGTTTCTGGCGGCCACACGCAGCTCATTCTGGTCCGCGGCGTCGGCGAGTACGAGCGCTGGGGCACGACCATCGACGACGCGCTCGGCGAAGCCTTCGACAAGACGGCAAAGCTGCTCGGCTTGCCTTATCCGGGCGGCCCAGCCGTGGAGCGGGCGGCGAAGGACGGTAACCCGGACCGCTTCGCGTTTCCGCGTCCGCTGGTTGGCGAGAGCAAGCTGAACTTCTCATTCTCTGGTCTGAAGACCGCGGTTAGACAGGCTGCAACAGAGATTGCACCACTGACCGATCAGGACGTCGCGGATATCTGCGCCTCCTTCCAGAAGGCGGTTTCACGCACTCTGAAGGATCGTATCGGTCGCGGCCTGGAGCGCTTCAAGATGCAGTTCGGGAAAGAGGCCGACCAGCCGGCGCTTGTCGTCGCCGGTGGCGTTGCAGCCAATCTGGAGCTGCGCGGGACGTTGCAGACGCTCTGCGACAAATATGGGTTCCGCTTTGTCGCACCGCCAATCCGGCTGTGCACTGATAATGCCGTCATGATCGCCTGGGCCGGCCTCGAGCGCATGGCAAACGGCGTCTCGCCTGATGATCTCGACGTGCAGCCGCGATCGCGCTGGCCGCTGGATGCGAATGCGGAAACCCTTCTCGGTTTTGGCAAGCGGGGTGCAAAGGCATGAGCGAGAAGATCGCCGTGGTGGGGGCTGGCGCATTCGGAACCGCGCTGGCGGCGGTGATCGCCCTCAACGAACGCGGTCCCACCGTGTTGATCGGCCGCGATCCGTCGCTGATCGCCGATCTCAAGGCTGAGCGTCTGCATGAGGCGGCGCTTCCGGGCGTTGCCTTGCCTGAAGCACTCGACTTTTCGATCGAGCCATCAGCCGCCAGCGATGCGGATATCGTGCTGTTTGCCATGCCGTCGCAGGCGCAGGCAGATGCCGCCCGCCAATACGCACCCTATCTTGCCAAGAATGCCGTCGTCGTCACCTGCGCGAAAGGTATCGAGCGGGCGAGTGGCATGCTGCTGACCGATCTTCTCGAACGTGAATTGCCAGGTCATCCGGTGGCGGTCCTGTCCGGCCCGGGTTTTGCCGCCGATATCGCCAAGGGCTTGCCGACGGCAATGGCGTTGGCCGCTGCCGACCTGCCGACGGCGGAGCGGCTTGCGCATGTTATTTCCGGCCGGACGTTTCGTCTCTATGCCTCTTCCGACCGGATCGGCGTGCAGCTTGGTGGCGCGCTGAAGAATGTTCTCGCCATCGCCTGCGGTATTGTCGAAGGCGCCGGCCTCGGGGATTCCGCGCGCGCCGCCCTGATCTCGCGCGGTCTTGCGGAAATGTCGCGTCTCGTGGTCGCACGGGGCGGCCAGGCCGACACGGTGCGTGGGCTATCCGGTCTTGGTGACCTCGTTCTGACGGCGACGAGCCATCAGTCCAGAAATCTGCGCTTTGGTATTGCGCTCGGCCGCGGCGAACGCGACGATCCGGCGCACGGCCAGCTTGTCGAGGGCGCGTTTGCCGCCGCCGTCGCCTCGCAGCTTGCGAAATCGCTCGGCATCAGCATGCCGATCACGGATGCAATATCCGCCATCATCGACGGCAACCTTGGCATCGCCGATGCCATGGACCAATTGATGACGCGCCCGATCACGACCGAATAGGAGACAGAAATGCTTTTCGCTTTTCTCTGCAAGGACAAGCCTGGCTACTTGAACGTACGCATGGAAGCGCGTCCGGCTCACGTCGAGCATCTCAACAAGCTGAATGCCGAAGGCACGCTGAAGATGGCGGGTCCGTTTCTCGATGCCGAAGGCAAGCCTTGTGGCAGCCTCGTGATCGTCGAGACGGACACGATCGAGGCTGCGAAGGCGCTGGCGGACGCCGATCCTTACGCCAAGGCCGGTCTCTTCGAGAGCGTCGAGGTCAAGCCATTCAATTGGGTCTTCAACAATCCGGGAGCATGAACGTGGCGCACTGGCTTTACAAATCCGAGCCTTCGGCATGGTCTTGGGAACAGCAGAAAGCTGCGGGCGAAAAAGGGACCGAGTGGACCGGCGTGCGCAACTATCTGGCGCGCAACAACATGCGCGCCATGCAGATCGGCGACAAGGGTTTCTTCTATCATTCCAATGATGGTCTTGAGATCGTCGGCATCGTCGAAGTCTGCGCGCTGTCGCACCCGGATTCGACGGCGAAGGAAGATCTACGTTGGGATTGCGTCGATATCCGCGCCGTCCGCGATATGCCGAAGGCGGTGAGCCTTAAGGACATCAAGGTGAACGAGAAGCTCGCCAAGATGTCGCTGGTCACGTCGATGCGCCTCTCCGTCCAACCGGTCACCGATGACGAGTGGCTGGAAGTGTGCCGGATGGGTGGTCTCGAAAACCCGCCCCGCTGAGATCCCGTTGAAAACAGATCCCGACGTCTTCATCCGCGCAAATACCGGCGTCATGGCGCCGCCCCATGTTCCCGAAATTCGCCTGCATCTGGCAAGCGAGGCGCATGAACTGTGGCTGAAGACTGAGGACGAGCTTGCCGAGATCGGCTTGCCGCCGCCGTTCTGGGC
>UBTY01000074.1 GCA_900468535.1 Hyphomicrobiales bacterium
TCCCCAACCCCTCCCCCTTGTGGGGAGGGGTTGGGGATGGGCGGACGGAGGAGGCCGCATCTCGCCGAGGGCCGCTCAACGTGAGTAGCCAGTAGTGCTGTCCGGCCAGTCACTGAAACGTTGCAGTCCTGTCACTTCCACCCTGTACAACACCGGTCCGCTTGGCTAAACCGCCTCTCGAAACCATGAAGAACGGGATTTCCATGATCGATCCGAAGACCCTTGCTGCCCGCTTCCCGGGCGATTTCACCTTTGGCGTTGCGACGGCAGCGTTTCAGATTGAAGGCGCTTCCAAGGCAGACGGCCGCAAGCCCTCCATCTGGGATGCCTTCTGCAACATGCCGGGCCGCGTCTTCAACCGTGACAACGGCGATGTCGCCTGCGATCACTATAACAGGCTCGATCAGGACCTCGATCTCATCAAGTCCATGGGCGTCGAAGCCTACCGCTTCTCGATCGCCTGGCCGCGCATCATCCCTGACGGCACCGGCCCGGTGAACGAGGCGGGCCTCGATTTCTACGATCGCCTCGTCGATGGCTGCAAGGCGCGCGGCATCAAGACCTTCGCAACGCTCTACCACTGGGATCTGCCGCTGCTTCTGGCCGGTGACGGCGGCTGGACAGCGCGCTCGACGGCCTATGCGTTCCAGCGCTACGCCAAGACTGTCATGTCCCGCCTTGGCGACCGTCTCGACAGCGTCGCGACCTTCAACGAGCCGTGGTGCATCGTCTGGCTCAGCCATCTCTATGGCATCCACGCACCGGGTGAGCGGAACATGCAGGCGGCGCTGCACGCCATGCACCACATGAACCTCGCGCATGGCCTCGGCGTCGAAGCGATCCGCGCGGAAGCGCCCAATGTGCCTGTCGGCCTCGTGCTCAACGCCATGTCCGTCATGCCGGGTTCCGATAGCGCGGCCGATCAGGCGGCTGGCGAACGTGCTCACCAGTTCCACAACGGCGCCTTCTTCGATCCGGTCTTCAAGGGCGAGTACCCGAAGGAGTTCCTGGAAGCGCTCGGCGACCGCATGCCTGTTGTGGAAGAGGGTGACCTGAAGATCATCAACCAGAAGCTCGACTGGTGGGGCCTCAACTATTACACGCCGCTGCGTGTCGCCGATGATCCTGCGAAGAACGGCGATTTCCCTTGGACCGTCGAGGCGCCGCGCGTCAGCGACGTGAAGACCGATATCGGCTGGGAAGTCTATGCGCCGGGTCTGAAGAACGTCGTCGAGGATCTCTATCGTCGCTACGAACTGCCGGAGTGCTACATCACCGAGAACGGTGCATGCGACAATACGGGCATCGAACAGGGCGAAGTCAACGACACAATGCGCCTGGATTACTACGGCGAACACCTAGATGTCGTCGCTGAGCTGATCAAGGATGGCTATCCGATGCGTGGCTATTTCGCGTGGAGCCTGATGGACAACTTCGAATGGGCCGAGGGCTACCGCATGCGGTTCGGCCTCGTGCATGTCGATTACGAGACCCAGGTTCGCACTGTGAAGAACAGCGGGAAGTGGTACAGCGAGCTTGCCGCGCAGTTCCCCAAGGGCAATCACAAGAGCAGCTGACAGCGCATAGCGCGAATCGGCGCCGTGGCTTAAACCCGAGCGCATGGAAAAGCCGCTCTTCCTCTATGCGCTCTGCGGCAGCCAGCGAAAGGCTTCGACCAATCGCAGGCTGCTCGAAGCTCTCCGCGACAACGCACCAGCAGGTGTCGCGATCGAGATCTCGGAGCTGATCGGCGAACTGCCGATCTTCAACCCCGACCGCGAGGGCGAAAACACGCCTGATGTCGTCGAAGCGTTCGCAGCCAAGATCGGGGCGGCCGACGGCATCATCGTCTCCTGTCCGGAATATGCGCATGGCCTGCCGGGCGGATTGAAAAATGCGCTCGATTGGCTCGTCTCGCGCGACGAGGTGCCGTTCAAGCCTGTGATGATCGTGCATGCCTCTCATCGCGGCGATTTCGCGTTAGAGCAGTTGACCGAAGTGCTGAGGACGATGTCGTTGCGCCTTGTCGACGAGGCATTTCTCAGGATTCCGCTACTCGGCAAGTCTGATGACGCCCAGATTGCGATGCTTGGTGGTTTGTCAGAAAGCGAACGTTTGAGTACCGCAATTGCAGAATTCCGCAGCGCCATCTGCAGCGGTCGGATCGATCGTTAGCCGGCAGGATATTCCTAATATATTGAAATACAATATATTTCATGCTCGGCGGGCAAGCCGGTGCCCTGCTGTGAAAGAGCATCTGAGGTTAATCGTTACAGCGCGACTTTAACCGTTTTTTGAAGCATTGACGGGCAGTATTTCCCGACTGGGGAGAAATAATGCCATCAACTTCTGGCGCGCGTTCTAAAATAACCGGCATTGGCCGTCACACAACCGTGACGGGCGTGCTGTTTTCGTTCGCGATCGTCGTTGCTGTCGTGACACTGATCGTATTGAACGCGCTGGGGCATGTGGCGCAGAAATCCAACATTCTCGATGACGAGCGCTCGCAGGAAACCATGTCCGGCGCGCTGAAGACGTTTGAAGAGCAGCTCGGAGCGACGCTCAACGACTATGCGGCCTGGGACGATGCCGCCGAGAATGTCTATGCAGCTGACGGCATGGCTTGGACGATCTCCAACTATGGTGAGATGTCCGTCAACAGTTCGCTCTTCAACATGGCGATCGTCATCGACGACGACAAGCGCCCCATCATGGTCTACCGCGACGGCAAGCCGATGGACGGCTCGCTCGACGATTTCTTTTCGCCGGCGCTCTGGACGCTGTTTGACAAGGTGAAAGCGGCCAGCCCGCAGGATAGCCCCGAGGCCACTGGCTTCGTCGACACCAAGGCCGGCACTGCCGTCGTCGGCGTTGCGCTGGTGCGCGAGAAGTCGGGCTCGCTCTCGGTGCCGCCTGGAAAGCATCGCTATCTCATTTTCGTTCGTGATCTCGATACCCGCAGGATCGAGGAGCTCGGCAACACCTACGTCATCGGCGGGCTGAAGAAGGTCTCGCCGGAGACGCAGGCGCGCTATTCCGTCGTCATATCGGATGCCCGCAATATTCAGCTCGGGAAGCTCGTCTGGTCTTCGCGTGCGCCTGGCGATATCGGCTACAGCGAGGTTCGGCCGAAGGTCGTGCAGGCGCTTTGCCTTGTCGGATTGTTTTTTGTGGTGCTTCTGGTCATCGGCTGGATGGCCGGTCGTCGTTTGAAGGCCGAGGAAGTCAGCGCGCGCGAAGAGGCGTTGCGCGACAGGCTGAGCGGCCTTCTGAACAGGGATGGCCTTCGCATTGCCGTCGACGATCTCGTGGCGAAGGCGCTGGAGATCAGGCACAGCGTCCTCGTCCTCTATCTCGATCTCGATGGCTTCAANNTCGGCGGCGACGAGTTCGCAATTGCCTTCTCGTCGCAGATTGGCGATGCCGCGGCACTCCAACTCTCGGAACATATTCTCGATTTCCTCGCGGAGCCTCTCGAAATCGGCCGCAGGGTTGTCGTGATCGGTGCGAGCATCGGTATTTCCGTTTCGCCGGAAGGCACGGTTGGACGCGAGGAGCTGGTTCGCCGCGCCGATCTTGCCATGTACAAGGCCAAGGAAGCCGGACGTGCGCGCATGACGCTCTACGATCCCGCCATGGATGCCGACCGCGAAGAGCGCAACGCCCTGGAGCTCGACCTTCGCATGGCGATTGAAGGTGGAGATCTGACGCTCCTCTATCAGCCGCTGATCGATGCGGCGAGCCAGGAGATGGTCGGCGTCGAGGCGCTGGTTCGCTGGAACCGCCCGGGGCACGGGCCTGTGTCGCCGGAGGTGTTCATTCCCGTTGCCGAAACGAGTGGACTGATCGAGGCGCTCGGGCTCTTCGTGCTGAGGAAGGCGTGCGAGACCGTCAAGCAATGGCCGGAACTGCGTATCGCGGTCAATGTTTCGCCCGGCCAGTTTCGTAATCCGGCCTTCGCCGATTACGTCCGCTATGTGCTGCGGCAGGCAGATATCGAACCGAAGCGTGTCACCCTCGAGGTGACCGAAGGCTACATGATCCAGAACCCGCAACGCACCCGGCAGGCGATCGAGCGGCTGAAGACGCTCGGGATCAAGATTGCACTCGATGATTTCGGGTCGGGCTTCTCGTCGATCGGCTACCTCAGGCAGTTCGGTTTCGACCGCATCAAGATCGANNGATCGACCGCTCGCTGGTCATGGATATTCAGGAAAGCGACAGCCAGCGCGAGATGCTGCAGGCAACCGTTGCCCTTGCCCGCTCGCTCGATATTCCCGTTACCGCCGAAGGCATCGAGACGGAAGAGCAGGCAATCGCTGTCCGGCTGTTTGGCTGCGATACGTTGCAGGGCTATTTCTTCGGCAGGCCAATGCCAGCGGAGAAGATCACCGAGCTGGTGCTTGAGGCACGCGGCCGGAAGATGAACAACCGCCGGACGAACGCCGCCTGATCAGGCAGGCGCGTCGACGGTCGTCCCTACGAACTCAGGTTCCGATGTGCTTCTGGCCGCGCTTCTTGGCGAGCGCGATCTGGTGCTGCCGCTGGCGATAGCGCAGGCGGTCGTCCTCGCTGCGCGTATGGTAGCAATTGCTGCAGGAAACGCCTTCCTCGTAATGAGGCGAGGTGATCTCCTCTGCGGTGATCGGATTGCGGCAGGCGTGGCAGAGCTTGTGCTCGCCTTCCTTGAGGCCATGTTCGACCGAGACGCGTTCGTCGAAGACGAAGCAGGCGCCGTCCCACAGGCTTTCTTCCTGCGGAATCTCTTCAAGATATTTCAGGATGCCGCCCTTGAGGTGGTAAACCTCCTCGAAACCCTGCTCCTTCATGAAGGCGGTTGCCTTCTCGCAGCGAATGCCGCCGGTGCAGTACATGGCGATCTTCGGTTTGTTGTGCAGGCCGGTATTGTTGCGGACCCAGTCCGGAAACTCGCGGAAGGTCTTCGTGTTCGGGTCGACGGCGCCGCGGAAGATTCCGATCGCCGTCTCGTAGTCGTTGCGCGTGTCGATGACGATCGTGTCGGGATCGGAGATCAGCGCGTTCCAGTCCTGCGGCGCGACATAGGTGCCGACCACCTTGTTGGGGTCGATGTTCTCGACGCCCATGGTGACGATCTCTTTCTTGAGCTTCACCTTCATGCGCAGGAAAGGCATTTTCGACGCGCGGCTTTCCTTGTGCTCGAGCGCGGCAAATTCCGGCTGGGCGCGCAGGAACGCGAGCACCGTTTTGACACCGGCATCCGGGCCGCCGATCGTGCCGTTGATCCCCTCATGCGCCAGAAGCAGCGTGCCCTTCACGCCGTTTTCCTCGCAAAGCGTCTGCAACGGCTCGCGCAGGCTTTCGAAGCGCGGGACGGAAACGAAATGGTAGAGAGCCGCAACGAGGAAGGAACTCGTCGCAGACGTCGGTTGTGTCAGCGTGTCTGTCATGCGGCTGCAAATACAGCTTTCGGGCCGTCTGCGCAATTGGGACGATTCAGCGCGATTGCGCCTGCCAGAGCAGCTCGATCCGGTTCGCCTCATCATCCGGATCGTCGGCGAAAACATCTTTCGCACGTTCGAGTGCCGCGGCCCGTGCTTCCTGCTGCCGGAAAATGATGGCGTCGAGAAGGTGCGCGAGATCGTCGGCATTGGGAAAATGCTTCGGCTCCGCTTCCACGAGTTCGCACAGCACGTCGAGGTCGTGGATCTCGCCGAGCAGGTCGATCAGGCTGCTGGCGAGTTCGCACTTTGCCTTCATCGCCGCCGGCCACAGCGGCCTCAGCAGCATGTGATAGGCGCGGTAGTCCTGTGCTCGCTTTCGAAGATCATGGAAGGCTTCGGCCGAGTGGTCGGCATGGCAATGGGCCATCGCCTCCCTGGCCTTCGCTGCGGTCTTGCACCAGCCCTTTGCCAGCAATCGACCATGCCGTCGCGGCCCGCCGTTGAAATCCACCTCCTCGACCGCTTGCGCTGCCTGCCGCAGCTGCTCGAGCGCGCTTGTCAGCCTTGGTGCCATGTCGGATTCGGTCTTGGCCATCTTGTCGCGCCGTGCGGTCAGCGCCGTAATCACGCGGCCGACTGCCTTCGCTCCGTCCTTGTCGCGCGCGCGGTCATGAAGATGTCTGGCGGTCTCGATCAGAGCCGTTGCGTCACGGATCGCCGAAAGCGATTTTCCGATATCGCGTAGCCGCTGATTTTCCTGCTCGCGGAACTCCGGAATTTCGTCGGCGACAAGCCGATAGAGCGATCGCAGGCGTTTCAGATTTTTTCGGAAAGCGTGAATGGCCTCATGCAAGCCGTCCGGTTTTTCTTCGAGCGAGTGGATTGCATGACGAAGCTGTCCGTTCACGGACCGCCTGAACTCCGCAGTGAAGCCCCGGTCAGGCCGTATACGAAAGGGCATGCCGGTCGTGCTCGAATTCGGTAGCTAACGCCTGGTTGGAGTAGCGGAAATCGCCAGTCACCTCGCGTCCGAGCCATGACGGCAAGGCGGGTTTGTCGGTTTCGGAACGCATTTCCACTTCGGCGATGACAAGTCCGCGATGCTCGCCGGCAAAGACGTCGACTTCCCAGACAAAGCCTTCATGCGGCACGCGGTAGCGGGTCTTCTCGATCACGATACCGATCGCGTCACCGAGCAGCTGTTCGGCGTCTGCAACGGGAATATCGTACTCGAATTCGTCTCGGGTCATCGTGCTACGGCCGATCTTGATCGTCAACCTGGCCTTCTCGTTGTCGAGCACGCGAACGCGGACCGAACGATCGTCCATCGAGGCGATATAGCCCTGTTTAAAAACGGATTTCGTCTTGGCCCCGGAGCGCCAGCCGTCGTTGCGTACAAGAAACTTCCGCTCGATCTCTTTCGCCATTACCGGTAACCTTTCGTGACGATTTATTACGCTAGCCTAAATTTATCGCCATGGGTACCCATTCTATACCAAAGACGGGTTTGGTCTCGACAAACCGTACCCTTGACGGTATTCCGGGTCCCGAATTCAATCGTTTAAAAGGATCACGCGGTCATGGGCGAAAAGACAGAGAAGCTCCTTTCCATCCTGAAACTTCAGCCTGTCGTTCCGGTTCTGATCGTCGAAGACGTCAAGTCGGCCGTATCACTTTCGCGTGCGCTTGTCGCAGGCGGCCTGAAGGCGATCGAGATCACCATGCGTACGCCGGCGGCCCTCGATGCCGTTCGCGCCGTTGCCGATGAAGTCGAAGGCGCAGAGGTCGGTGCCGGCACCATTCTCAACGCTGCGCACTGGGATGCTGCCGTTGCTGCCGGCTCCAAGTTCGTCGTCAGCCCGGGCGCGACGCAGGAACTGCTCGACGCCGCGCGCAATTCGCCGGTTCCGCTGCTGCCGGGTGCTGCGACCGCGAGCGAGGTCATGGCGCTGCGCGAGGAAGGCTACCAGGTTCTGAAGTTCTTCCCTGCCGAGCAGGCCGGTGGTGCTGCCATGCTGAAGGCGTTTTCCTCGCCGCTCGCTGGCACAGTCTTCTGCCCGACCGGTGGTATCTCGCTGAATAACGCGATGGATTACCTGTCGCTGCCGAACGTCATCTGCGTTGGCGGCTCATGGGTTGCGCCCAAGGAACTGGTTGCCGCCGGCGATTGGGCTGGCATCACCAAGCTTGCCTCCGAAGCGGCTGCCCTGAAGGCGAAGTAAGCCCCCTCCCCAACCCCTCCCNNTCCCCACAAGGGGGAGGGGGTTATACGCGGCGGTGCCGCAAGTTTCCTTCCCCCTTGTGGGGAAGGTGGCCGGCAGGCCGGAAGGGGTCTTTCAGCTTTCTTCCAGCCCTCGATCATTTGCATTCCCCTGTTTCCCTTCCTATCTCCCCTCTGGCCTCTAGACAGGGAGATGATGAGGAATGTTCGACGCGAAAAAGCTTCTTGAGCAGTTCTTGGGTTCGCAGGTGCCGGGTGTCGGCGGTTCCGTCAAGGACCGTGCGGGCGATGCGATCCAGATGGCCAAGGACAATCCGTGGAAAGCCGGCGCACTCGCAACGGCGCTGCTCGGCACCAAGACCGGCCGCAGCATTGCCGGCAATGCGCTCACCATCGGCGGCCTCGCGGCGATAGCCGGCCTCGGCTACCAAGCCTACAAGAACTACCAGGCAGGGCAGGCGCCGGCGACGCCATCCGATGCACCTCCACCGAAAACCGCCGTACTCCCGCCACCTGCCGACTCCGGATTTAGCCCGGCCTCCCCTGCGCAGAGCAACGAATTCGTGCTCGTGCTCATCCGCGCCATGATCGCAGCGGCGAAGGCCGATGGCCATATCGACGAAGGCGAACGTGCGCTGATACTTGACAAGGTCAAGGCGGCTGATGTCAGCGGCGAAGCCGCGGCCTTCATCGAGCGGGAGCTGTCGCAGCCGACGGATATCGATGCGCTGGTGGCTGCCGCCGTGACGGAAGAGCAGCGGGTGGAACTCTACACCGCCTCGCGCCTGACGATCGAGCCGGACTCGCGTGCCGAGCGCGGCTACCTCGATCTGCTGGCAGGCAGGCTAGGGCTGCCAGATGCGCTGGTCGACCATATCGAGGCTACGGTGTCTTCCGCAAAAGTGAGCCTCTGAGGCATCACGCGGCCAGTTGCCTTTCGAAGGCGGCTGGCCTAAGCCATGTCTCCTTGTCAGGAGGAGCGCTGCGCAATGCTGCGCGGTTCGAAAACGGCCGGTTCCGGTCGCAAGGTTTTCGATCGTCCTGCTGTACGGAATTCGTTGAGGGCGTCAGGCTTTCGCCGGGGCATGGCCGCCGCGAGACCAGCATGGAGCATAGCGTGTCAGATCCGAAAGCCGAAAGCCGATCGCAGGCAATTGCGGCAGCCGTCATCCTCGTGGTTGCTGGCCTTGTACTCTATTTCATGCCAACGATCGTGCTCGGGCTCAGCAACTATTCGCCCTATCTGGCGGCTGGCGTCGGCGCCTGCCTGATCCTCGCGTTCTTCGTCGTCTTCTGGCTGAGAGCGCGCTATCAGCGTCGTCGCGGCAAGTAGGCTCTAGCCCTGTAGCGAGGCGCCGAGGAGCAGGGCGCCCATGGCGATGACCAGCAGCGCGCCCAGGATTTCGATCGCATTCCCGATCCAGACCGAAGCTGCGGAGCCACGGCCCGCGAGGCGCATTGCCGTGCCCTTGGCGGTGACGGCAAGCGTTGCCAGCAGCGCGACCGTGATCGCCGTGCCGAGCGACATGGCGATCACCGAGAGGACGCCGCCGAGATAGAGGCCGTTCAGGAGCGAGAAGGTCATTACCAGCAGTGCGCCTGAGCAGGGTCGCAGGCCGACTGCTATGATGGCGGACCATGCTTCGCGGATGTTGAATCTTTCGCCGCCGAGCAGGGACGGATCGGGCATGTGCGACTGGCCGCAGGTCTCGCAGGCCATGCCCGCAATGAACCTGTGTCCGGCTTTCAGCGCATCCGCCTCGCCGAAGGCGTAGCCCGAGCCCTGCTTCCGTTCCTCATTCTCCTTCCAGTCCAGCATCATGCCGACGGGGCCGGAGGCGGTTGCCATCACCTCGCGGCGCGGCATGCCGGCGATGATGGCGCGCAGCTTGCGAAACAGCAGCCAGCAACCGAACAGGATGACCATGACGAAGCTTACGATTTCCATCGCCTGCGTCGCAGCCGTCAGGGTTATTCCGGTGCCGCGCAGTACCAGCCAGGCTCCACCAACCAGCGCGATCGCGACCACGCCCTGAAAGAAGGCAGAGACGAAGGAAATCGATACGCCGCGCTTCAGCTCGATCTCGTTGGCGATCATGTATGAGGAAATGACCGCCTTGCCGTGACCGGGGCCGGCGGCATGGAAGACGCCGTAGGCGAAGGACAGGCCGATCAACGTCCAGAGGTGCCAGGAATCCTCGCGCATGGCACGCAACGCGCCCGTCAGCGCACGGTAGAAGGCCTGCTGCTGCGCGTTGATGTAGAGGAGGATCGGCGCAAGCGGGCCGCCCGTTGGCTGGAAGCTCGGCTCGGATGTGCCGATGCCGAGCGGCGACTGGGCATGCGCGACGGCGATGCCCGCGACCAGCACGAATGCTGCACCAAGGGCGACGGGGCGGAGCCCGTGCCTCAGCATGTCACGTCCAGTCGTGTCGCGAAGAGCTTCGACATGTTCGTCCCCGTCGGGTCGTTGAAGAAGGCATCGGTCAGGGATTGCTTGTTTTCGGCGATCACCTGATCGGCGTCCGGGCGGACGACCTGGTGCTTGCAGCTCTTGAAGGCGTCGCCGACCAGCAAGAGTTCCTTGTCGCTCGGAAAGTCGATCGAGGTGTAGAGCGTCGGGTCGTAGACACCGAAGGTCAGGCGACCCTTCAGCGGCATCTTTTCCGCCGGCTTGACGGCAAAGAACATCAGCAGCTGGCCCTGCTTGTAATCCACATGGATCAGATCGGGCTTTTCGACCTTGATGTTCTTTCCGTTCATCGTGAGGTTCATGTAGTAGTCGTAGTCGACCAAGGAATCCCGCACGGTCTTGCCGACTTCCGCCAGCTCGTTCGGATCGAGCTTCAGGTCGGTGTTCTTGTCGAAATCCATGACGACGGATGAGGAAAAGACTTCGTCGAAGCGCCAGACGTTGCGCAGTTCGGCAATGTTGCCGTCATCGTCGGCGACGACCTCGAGGCGTGCCTCGACGAACACATGCGGGTGCGCAAAGGCGGCGGCCGGCAGCAGCGACAGGAGCGACGCCATCAGGAATGTCGATTTCTTCATGCGTGCTCTTACTGCGGGATCCCAAATTTCCCCGATTCCTTGCCAGTAAATGGGACGGAATTGGGACCGGCCCCTGATGGCGAAGGCTCAAGGATGCTTCTTGAACCAATTGTGAAGATAGTCGACGAAGATACGCACCTTGGCCGGCAGGTAGCGGCGGTGCGGGTAGACGGCGTAGATGCCGCGGTCCGTCGGTATGTAATCGTTGAACAGTGTCACCAGCTCGCCGTTCTCGATCGGCTTGCGGGCGATGAAATCCGGAATCAGCGCGACGCCGATACCTGACAACGCCGCCCGGAGCGTCGCATGCGGGCTGTTAACCTCCATCGGACCCGTCACGGCGACGGCGAAAGAGGTGCTGTCTGGATTGTAGAAGCGGATGCTGCCCTGGCTGCGGGAATTGGTGTCGATGATGAACGGGACGTTCGACAGGTCCGACGGGTGTGCGAGATCGGGATGGTGCTCGATGAATTCAGGGGTTGCGCAAAGATGGACGCGGAAATCCGAGATCTTGCGGGCAATCATGCCTGAGTCCTCAAGCTTCGTGACGCGGATGGCGACATCGAAGCCTTCCTCGATGAGGTCGACGAACCGGTCGTCGGCGGCAATTTCAAGCGCCAGATCCGGATTTTCCCTGGCGAAATCAATCAGCGACTGGCCGACCTCGGCATCGACGAAGGTGCGCGGCACCGAGATCTTCAACCGTCCCTTCAATTGCGCATTGTTCTCGCGCACGAGATCGGCGAGGTTGTCGATCTCCTTCAGGATGTCGGAGGCGGTGCGATAGTAGGTGTGGCCAGCCTCGGTCATGGAGAACTGGCGGGTCGTCCGGTTCAGGAGGAGAGCGCCGAGTTCATCCTCCAATTCGCGCACATATTTCGACAAAAGCGCCTTGGACCGGCCGGTGCGCCGCGCCGCAGCCGAAAAGCCTTCTGCTTCAACGACATCGATGAAGGCGCGGATGCGGGTGAGTGTGTCCATTGGCCGTCTCCCAAAAAAGCGCCGAACCGCTTTTCAAATCAGTCAGTTGCGCGCTGTTTCGCCACGTTGAACAAATTGCGGTCTATTGTTCAAATATTTTCTGCCGGTAGATGCGAAAAAACCGCTTGATTATGACTGCGAATATTCTTATCTCGGGGTCAGCCCAAAGTCGCACGTGCCCATGGGTGTCCGCCGAACCCTCGAATTGGTGAGGAAATCGGTAAGGTACCTGGAATTAACCCCTCCAGTCGCTATTCCGGCCAACCGGAAAATGCGAGGACGCCTGAAGCAACGACGGTGCGGGCCTTTTTGTTCTCTCCCTGCTTTCCATCAGCGGGGGTTACTGAAGAGGCACACCTTCATTGCCGGAAGTGCGGTTGGGAATCTCCCTCCAATCCATGGCAGACAAAGCCGGATCCATGTCGCTTTCGCGGCGTTGATTCATCATTCGCGCTATCAAGCGCTTGCTAAGGTTCCGGGGTCTCCACCGGCTGGTTCCTATGCGAGCGATTGATTGCCCTTTGTCCTCCGGTTTTTCCGGAGCTCTGGAATTGGAAAAGGGAATCGATATGACCACCCAGCGCATCCGCGACTTTCTCGCAACCCGACGTCCCGACGGTCCCTGCCTCGTGGTCGACCTCGACGTCGTGCGCGACAATTTCTCCGCTTTCCGTCACGCCATGCCGGACAGCGCGATCTACTACGCCGTCAAGGCAAACCCAGCTCCAGAAGTCCTGAAGCTGCTCGCCGACATGGGCTCCAACTTCGATTGCGCGTCTGTCGCCGAAATCGAAATGGCGCTCAACGCCGGTGCGACTGCTGCCCGTATTTCCTACGGCAACACGATCAAGAAGGAACGCGACGTTGCCCGCGCGCATGCGCTTGGCGTCAGCCTTTTTGCGGTCGACAGCCACGAGGAAGTCGAGAAGATCTCGCGTGCCGCTCCCGGCGCCCGCGTGTTCTGCCGCGTCCTGACCGACGGCGAAGGCGCTGAATGGCCGCTGTCGCGCAAGTTCGGCTGCGTGCCGCAGATGGCCGTCGACGTTCTCGTCTACGCCCATCAGCTCGGCCTCGAATCCTACGGTGTGTCGTTCCACGTCGGTTCGCAGATGACCAAGGTCGATGCCTGGGATTCGGCTCTTGCCGATGCCAAGCGCGTCTTCGTTCAGCTGGCCAAGCAGGGCATTCACCTGCAGATGGTCAACATGGGCGGCGGCTTCCCGACCAAGTATCTGCGCGACGTTCCGTCGGCTGAAGCTTACGGTCGTGCGATCTACCAGAGCCTTCGTGACCACTTCGGCAACAACCTGCCAAAGACGATCATCGAACCGGGCCGCGGCATGGTCGGCAACGCCGGCGTCATCAAGACGGAAGTGGTGCTGATCTCGAAGAAGTCGGACAACGACGCTGCTCGCTGGGTGTTCCTCGACATCGGCAAGTTCGGCGGTCTGGCCGAGACGATGGACGAAGCCATTCGTTACCCGATCCGCACCGAGCGCGACGGCGACGAGATGGAGCCCTGCGTCATCGCCGGCCCCACCTGCGACTCTGCGGATGTGCTGTACGAAAAGAATCTCTACCCGCTGCCGATCACCCTTTCGATCGGCGACGAGATCCTGATCGAAGGCACCGGCGCCTACACGACCACCTATTCGGCGGTCGCTTTCAACGGCTTCGACCCGCTGAAGGCCTATATCATCTGATTTTGCCAGCCCCGTAGCCAGCCGGGGCGGCACCCTCACAATGATCTGACGATACCGTTTGAAACGGTTTTGAGTTCGGGAGGCCACGATGGCCGCTGTTCTTGATTCTGTCCGCGCATACTTTGCGCCTTCTGTCTTCACCATCGACGCCGAGAACCCCGGCGATGTCGTGGCACGCGAGAACCTGCTTGATCGCGCCATGGGCCCGAACCGCCGCAAGAAGTCGTCGGAAAAAATCCGCCGTGGTCGTGTACCGGCTGAAGGCCTGGCTCTGGTTGCGCGTGATCGTGACGGTCATGTCATCGGCACCGTGCGCCTCTGGAACGTCGAAGCCGGCGTCAATGCCGACGCAACCGCGATCAACGCGCTGCTGCTCGGGCCGCTGGCGGTCGATTCCAGCCTCGAGGGCAAGGGTGTCGGTTCGGCGCTGATGCGCGCGGCCATTCTGGAAGCGAAGAACCGTGGGCACGGTGCGATCCTGCTCGTCGGCGATGCCCCTTACTACGAGCGGTTCGGCTTCTTTGCCGAGAAGGCTCAGCATCTCGTCATGCCCGGTCCCTTCGAACGCTCGCGCTTCCTGGCGCTGGAGTTGATCGAGGGCTGGCTTGACGGTGCTGCCGGCATGATCGTCCCCTCGGGACGCATGCTGGCAAGCGCTCCGCTCCGCAGGGCGGCGTGATCGGCAAAAGCCTCTCCTGGCGGGAGAGGCTTTTTTGTTTGTGGTTTCAAGAAAATCAGAATTCAGGGGCGCCGGAAGAGCCGGCGGACGATTGTCCCGTTAACTTTATCTGCCTACCCCTCAAGGGTACCCGTTCATTTTACGACGCTTGCGTCCGTCAGTTGGGTTCCGGCAGTTTGAACGACATTTTCAGGTATAGCGGCGATGAAAAACATCGTGAAAGCATAAACCACGAATATAGTCGCTGCGGCGGTGGCCTTTAGAATCATTCATGCACTCCTATTCTCAGGAGTTCAATGTGACCCCAAAGGGCGCCTTTCCAAAGAGTTTTCTGAACGCCAGATGAACAAAAATCTGTGAGAGCTAAAATTAATGATATTTTAGCAACACCTGAGTTTCGCCCCGGAGAGGATGGAATTCGTCTTTTGTTCTCATAAATATGCAATTATTTCAATCATATAGATTAAAATTTAGGCGGAAAGTTTCCTCCTGGATAATGGCCCGCTTTATGATCTCCCAGTCATCGAGCAGGTAGCCGGGTTCATGAACCNNGCTATCCCAGTCGCCTGCCTGCTCCCATTTTTGCCGACCGTCGCGAAGCAGTGCTTCGCGCGGCGCATTCGGCTGCCATCGTGACGCGCCCTTACGTCTTTCTGTCTGGTTGCGCGGGCTAGCGTTCGATAAGATAGTAAATTAGCTATCTTCAATCATGAGGTGCGCACATGACGCGTTCAGCTTCGATCCTGATCTCCACTTCGCTGTTCATCGCTGCTGCCAGCTTCACGCCCGCAAGCGCCGCGATCCAGACGGTCACGTCAAAGCCAACGCTGGAATCACTGGCGCCCGGTCAATCGGTGCTCTTCGACGACAAGAAATGCCCGAGCGGGATGATTGCGAAATACAGCAAGGCGCAGAAGCGGTCCTCGATGAAACGCACCTGCGTTCATCAGTAACCACGCGATCATCGACCATCACGTCTCCGTGACTTCTAAGTGCGGGCGATGATCTTGCGCTTCGCGTACACTAATTCAGCGGAATGATTGTCCGTTTTGCTCTTTTCGCCGCGCTTTTCTTGTCGCCAATTGCTGCCGTTGCGCAGCAGGATGATGGCCGGATTCAGGCTTTGCTCGAGAGCCTGTCATCTCGGTCGGAATTGCGGCCGCTGAAGACGGTGATCGTTGCAAGCGGCGGCCGCACCGTCGCTGAACAGGGCTATCGCGGCCATTCGGCGACAGAGTCCGTCAACATAAAGTCCGCGTCAAAATCGATCATCTCGGCTCTCGTCGGTATCGCCATCGAAAAGCAGTTGCTCGAAGGTATCGGGCAGAAGATCGCTCCGATCCTGAAGGCCGATCTGCCTGCCGAGGCGGATCCACGGCTGAACGAGATCACC
>UBTY01000014.1 GCA_900468535.1 Hyphomicrobiales bacterium
CCGCCACCGCCTCGATGCCCCGCGAACTCAGGACGGCTGGCATGGTGTCCACCACCCATCGCCAGGCCACCGCGTTGCGAGTGCAGGTTGGCGGCGCTCCGCGAGCGGATTTCGCCAAGGCCGGAAGGGCGGTGCGGACGCGCATCAAGCTTGTCGGCCATCGCGTGATGTCCGAGGTCGCGCCCGCCGCGATCACCGATCTCTCCTCGCCGGTCACCGGCGGGACGATTGGCGACCCGGTCACGCAGATCGGCACCGCCGCCAGCGATCTTGTTGGCTCTGATGTCCTTGATTGCGGACGGCGTTACCCGGGCGTGGCCCGCTTCCGCGGCTCTCGTCTTGACGGACTTGGCCTTCGTGCGGATATCGTTGTTGCCACCCGCTTCCAACCTGTTGCGGATGTTGGTCTTGTCGATGTTGGCGAACTGGTTGTGATCGAACTTGATCTTGCTGCGATCGACGTTCTTCCAATCGACATCGTTGAAGTTGACCTTGCCGTTACGATTGAAGTTGTTGAAGCAGTGGTCGCAATCGATGTCGATATCATTGCCGTCGAAGCGACCGCCCCAGACCCCCCATCTGTCCCAATCGACCACGGCCCCAAAAATCGCGCCGGTCACGAAGCCCGCGAAATACGTCGCTGTGGGATAGTAATAGTTTGGATAGGGATCGGGGTAGTAGCCGATCGGTTCTGCTGCATATGCATCGTCGTAGAGCATCTGCGGCTCGTACTGCGGCACATAGATCTTCTCGGGATTGGCCGCCTGGATGACCACATTGTCGTTCTGCTGAACGACCTTCACCTTGTCGTCCGTCTTGATGATGCCGTCAGCTACCGCCTTGTCGCGCAGTGTCTGGATGGCAATAAGGAGATCCTTCTGCTGGTCGGCAACCGCATCGCCAAGCTGCTGAGTCCAGTCGAGGTCCTCGCCCATCATCTTCACGATGTCTGGATAATTCAGGAGCGAAACGACGCTGCCATCCCAGTCGTCCTTGGGCTTCAGCGCGGCGTTTCCTTTGACCTGCTCCAAAAATCGGGACGCTTCGACGATCTGCAACGGATAAAGCGAGGCAGAGGTTATGAGGGCGACGAGTTCGTCTGGATAAAGGGCAATCCGCGCGACCAGAACCTGCATTTCGTCATCGCTCAGCGCATCTGTGGAATCGCCGCCCTGCGATGGTACTGATGCGGAGGCCGGTGTTTCCGAAGCGGGAGCAGCCGATTGCTGCTGAGCTTCCAGACTGCTTCCGGAGAAAGACAGAAACGCCATCGCCGAAAGCCAGATTGCCGCACTTCTTGCTAGAGCGAGCGTGTTTGTTGAACCGATTTCCATTTGCTTCTCCGAACTCGACGCGAGGGGCTGAATGTCAATCCAGATATGCGGTCGGGTAGCGGCGGCCCGGTATGTTCGACCTTGCCCAAGGAGATTCGGCCGATCGGGTGCCCGCCAAAATAAGCAGTTTTAATTCAGTCGGGTAAGCTAGTTACCGCTCCACACCGGGGCAAGCGGTGAACATGTTCGTACATGTGCGCACCTACCGCCGCGGTTCGGGCGCACAATAATCGAAGGGATTTCCTGTGCGGAGATGGTCGCCATGGGGGAGTTGTCAGCGGTTATCAGCCGGTTCCCAGCGCAAGAGCTGATCATTCTTCGTCTCTATGCCCGCATGCCGGAGTTCCGGAGCCTCTGCGAGGACTATGCAACAGCGCGATGCGCATTGCAGCGCTGGATTGAAGATGAGCGAAAGGCCGAGGATTTCCGCCGATTGAGCGAGGAGATCGAGTTGGAGATTCAAGAATTGGTGGAGAATTCGGTCGACTGGAACAGGCACTGAACGTGCCGCTACGAGCTGACGATCGCGGCGGCTGACATGGATGGAGGGTGTCATGGCTGGATTGAGGCATATGGTCGGAGTGGCGGCTGCCTTCGTGATCGCTTCATTGATATCGCCTGCGGCGTTCGCCGACGATTTGCCGTCGTGGAATGAAGGGACCACCAAGAAAGCCATCACGGAGTTTGTCTCTGCAGTGACCTCGGACGGGAGCCCCGACTATGTCGCGCCGTCCGACAGGATTGCCGTATTCGACAACGACGGCACGCTGTGGGGCGAGCAGCCAATGTATGTCCAACTCGCTTTTGTCATCGACCGCGTGAAGGATCTCGCACCAGATCATCCAGAGTGGAAAGGGAAGGAACCGTTCAAATCCGTCCTTGCCGGAGACGTGAAGGGCGTGGCCGCAACGGGAGAGGCCGGGTTGATCAAGCTGCTGGGCGCGACCCATGCCGGCATGTCCAGCGTTGATTTCTCCCGGATCGCCGAAAGCTGGATCAAGACCGCCAGGCACCCCAAAACAGGCAGGCTCTACACCGAGATGGTCTATCAGCCGATGCTCGAGCTCATGCAGTATCTCAGGTCGAATAATTTCAAGGTCTTCATCGTCTCCGGAGGCGGCATCGAGTTCATGAGGCCTTGGACCGAGCGGGTCTACGGAATACCGGCGGAAAACGTCGTCGGATCGTCCATCAAGACAAAATATACTGATAAGGGAGCAACGCCCTCGATTATGCGATTGCCGGACATCGAGTTCATCGACGATGGGCCCGGCAAACCGATTGGCATCTACACCCATATCGGTCGCCAGCCGATTGCCGCCTTCGGCAATTCCGACGGAGATTTCGAAATGCTGGAATGGACGACGTCTCGGACGGGACGCAGCTTCGGCCTGATCGTTCACCACGACGACGGCATGCGAGAATTTCAGTATGACCGAAATTCTCACTTCGGTCGACTTGATAGGGCGTTGACCGAAGCGCCGAAGCGCGGCTGGGCTATCGTGAGCATGAAGGATGACTGGAAGACGATATATCCGGAGAAATCGCCGTAAGCAGAACCCCGGTGGGAACGGCCGGCGCGCTCCAACCGGCCAGCTGCAAGCACTTTAGCAAGTGCATCCACTATGGCTTCCGTTGCCTGTGCCCGATAGACAGCTAAGGCGTCGCCATCGTTTGTCCGTGAACCTGCGTCGTTTCTGTCTCGTGAGACGGTATTGCACCGTGTGCTTCTCCCAACGCGCCCGCGACCGAAGTCGCAATCTCATCCTGCATGGCAAGTAAAGCGCCGCTGGCGTAGGCCCGTTCATACTTTCCGATCCAGACAAGACGTCGCGTGGAAACCTCTGTCAGACGAACCGTAACGCGTATAGTGCCGGATCCGGCAACGGACTGGATAGCGCCGTCAACCACATATGTCAGTCCCAGCCGCTGTCCTACCTCGACGGGGTCCACGGTGGTTTCCAGCGTACTCTGAGGGAGATAAAGACGAATGTCCCGGAACCGGCTCAGCCCAGCCAGGACTTCGTCGGCAAATCCTTCAGCCAGGACTGATTGCGAGGTGTCGGACGTCTTGAAAGGAAAAACCGCCAGCGCCGGGCCAGGGTTTTGCGTCGTTGCGTTTCGCGTAAGAAACACTGCCATGCTGGCTATGGCCGCAACCAACAGGGCGATCATCCCAACGGCAAGTCTTCCCGAGAGACGCGATTTCTTTGGCGGGGCGCCGGAAACCAGTTTGGGCGCCGTGTCGGGACTTAGTCTGTTGGTCCCGTCAACCCGTTCGATCGAGCCATCCGGAGAATTCGAGCAATCCGGCCATTCTATGACTGGCGCGTATTGCCCCTTTGGAATGGTTATCCGAAGGAAACTGTTCCGGCCCGCGGATACATAGTAGCTGTTGAGGTCATGACGGAGTCGCCGCGCTTCGAGGCGAACCACCGGGTCGCTTTGTGGATCAAAGCTCTCATCGCGGCCGAATACGATGGTGGCGATCGTGTAGCCTTTGAAACCTTTGTCGCGGCCTGCAAGCAACTCTTCGACCAGATATCTAAGAAGCTTCCGGCGCCGCGTCGTCGACTTGAAGTCCGGGCTATCCAGGATGCGGTCCAACTCTTCCTTGACCTGGCGAGGCGGCAGGTTAAGTCCAGGCGAAATCATCCGATCTATTGAGTTCGACGTCATGAGAGCCCTGCAAAAATTGCTCGTTCACTCATTGGTAAGGATCGAACCAGGAACCTTACTTTCCGTGATGATGTTTCGCTCAATCAGAAATCGATGAAAGTACGTTACAGTAAATTTTACGGAGAGAAACAGCGCCTGAGCCCTAGGCACCTGACACATTCGTCACGTCAGCCCGAACTGGACCGCATGCAACCGGTGGCGCCCGATTAGACGCACGCACTTCGCCGGCGTGAGAAAAACTCTCGTAGGAAAGGCAAAGCACGTCTAGCGCGCGCGGGCAAACGTCAGGGCGAACCCGATGACGGTGATCCCCATGCCGACATAGACCCAATCCTCATTGAAACGAACGGCCGTCGCATCCCCGATGCGACCGCTCGCGAATGCGACCAGTGAAAGTCCGATCATCATGGCGATCAAGCCGGCCAATTGAAAAACACGCTTCATAGGGCTGCCTTCGTCGGTGACGACAAAGGGATTACGTCTGAAGCGTGCAATTGGTTCACCCGCAATGCAAAATTGGCAACATTTCCGATTTTCACGGCGCATGTGGCGACCGCTAGAATCGGCAGCGCCCGCCAGGTGGCGGGCGCAGGTTTGGGACGCAGATCGGAACGTTACATCTTGCAGGCCGGCGCTGACATCATTGCCGAGTCCGCAAGAGCCTTGGTCTTGTGAGAGCCGCCGACAGCAACCATCATCTTGCCGTCGGGGCGCTTCGAAACCACGCTGCATTTCGTACTGTTTGGCTCATGCGCAACGTAGTAGTGAGTCGCAGCCAAAGTCGGCAGCGCTCCGGCTGCCAGGATCACAAGGCTTAGCGCCGTTGTCTTGATCATCGCATTCCTCCGTTGGCTTTACGGGCGATTGTGCCCGACACAGAGTTAGCTATGGCGCGCCGACGTATTGACGAAGCGTCATTTCGGCGCACGTCCAGGGCGCGCCCCGATGCCTACGCAGGCTTTGCCACAGCCGAACGCCGGCGAATGACAAGGACCGCCACCACGAGCGCCACGGCGATGATACCTGCCGCCAGCAGCGGTCTGTACGCCAACCATCCGAACGCGATGGCGAGCGAGCCGAGAACGAGCGTCAGCACAAATGCGAGCAGCGATGTGCCGAAGCTGACGATGGACCCGATGAAAGGAATGATATCGCCGAGAACGCCGAAGATCGCGAAGATGCAGACGAAACCGATGAACATCAGAACCAGGCCCGCGGCACGCAGCAGCCAGGCGATGATGTTGTTTTCAGATTCGGCGGACTTGAACATCGAAGCGGCATCGACACGCCCGCCGGCGCTCAGGAATATCTCGCGACCATTGCCGCTGGTATAGGCCGCCAGGCTGCTGCCCTGCTGCTTTCCGACGAAACTCGCCTCTTTGGCATCGACACGATCGAAGGAAACTTTGAGATCACCGACAGCCGGGTCGGAGGACCGATCTCCGACATAGATGCCGTCTCCGTCTCGCTTGACCGGCCGATCGCCCCCGAGAGCGGCGGCGACCGCCGAGACGTCGTTGTCGGTCATCGCGAGACCGGCGTGCTGCCCGATATCGGCGACCATCTGCGCGGGTACCTCGAAGGCACCGACATGCGTCCCCTCGACGACGAATGTTTCGCTGGCCGGCATGGTGCCCGGATTGTCATGGCCTTCCGGATGCTTGAATTCGCTGGAGCGCACCGGCTCCGAACGCCACTCCTTGCCATAGGTGTAGGTGGTCGTGGTCTCCTCGCCGCCTCCGACCTTCTTTTCCGTCTTGCTGTCGCTCTTTTCGACCCATTGGTACATCTCGACGCTACGGGAGATCGCAACGGCATTCTCAGCCGAAACGCCGAACATATCGTCCTGGGCACGCCCCTCCACGGATACCGGAGCGCTGATGTGCACGAGCTTGCCGTCGAATGCAGGATCATGCGTCAGGGCATCGATCGAAACGACCTGCGCCGCGCCTTCCTCAAGCGCGCGAAAGGTGTTGATCGCACGTCCCTCGTTCCAGATCAGCAACCAGATCGAACCGACGAGCAGGACGAGCCCGACAATGATGCCCACCAGCGCCTTCTTGATCCTCTCGAACCAGGACGAATAGGTCGTTTCGGTATAGCTCATGTTCTGATCCGCTCTCGGAAAGGCACCAAGGAAAAGTCCCGCGCTGACCGCGCGGGACTTCTGTATCGTAAGGCCTGAGCCCTGCTTATTCGTGAATGGTGTAGGAGCTCATTTCGCAGAGATTCTGCGTGTCGGTCGTGGTGTCGAGGTTGGAGCCTTCCTCGAACTCGAACTTCATGTCGTACTTGCAGGTCTCGCGACCGTCGGCGATGGTGATGTCCATGCTTTCGCCGGGGTTAAGAACCTGCTTGCCGAAAACATCGTCTTCCCACTCGTTGACGCCGACGGGCGATGTATAAAAGTTCGTCAGAACGGAATTCGTGCCGTTCTTCAGCGTAAAGACAAGGTCTTCCGCGTTGGCAGTACCGGCAAACAGAATGCAAGCAGCCGTAGCAACTGCCGCAATATTCAATTTTTTCATGTTTTTCATCCTCTTACCCAATCTGAGGGCGCGAGAATTCTTAGTCGTGGAATCAGCTGATTGAAAAGAGGGGGAGACAGCCCATTTCTGGTGGGATCGCGATACCGCCGCATCCGCTCGAAAAAACATTGGTGGCGCAAGCCCAGACCGAAACCTATTGAAACCACTTGCCGCCTGACCAAATTCGAACAAAGACGCATGCAATGCAGTGCATACGATGAAAATGTTCGTGGCGTCGGCCACGCGCAAAAAGGGGTAATGGAATGAACTACGCAAGAATGGCGGCTGCCTGCCTGCTGGCAACAGCCTCCGCATCGACAGCATATGCCGCTCCGCAGAACTTCCCGGGCGCGCCCGGCGCTCTGACGCTGTCAGGCAAGTGCGCCAAGCTGGTAGTCGGCAAGGTCGATGCCAGCAAGGGATGCGAACCGGAGCTCGCCAGCGTTACCCTGATGAACGGCACAGTTACCCTGATCCTCAGCGCCGGCGGCAAGATGCTCGGCTTCCAGGGCGACGGCACGAAAATCAAGCCCGCGTCCGAGGGTAATGTCAGCATGCCGCTGAGCCTCGTGGTCACCGGTGCCGGCCAGAAGATGACGGGTCAGGTGAAGGTCACCGGCTCATGCACGATGGGCAACCCCTACAGCGGCAAGCCGGTCGTTATCGAATGCACCGCCAAGAGCACGGACACCGTCTTCACAGGCAGCTTCCGCACCAACGGCAAGGCCCCGAAGCAGAAATAAGGCTCAGGCGCACCACGCGCCGCTGCCAGGCTTGCGAGCAAGCCCTTCGCCGATCAATTGCGTACCGATGGAACGGCCGTCGCGTGAAACGACGCGCGGCGATCCTGCCTTGCCCGGCTGGCCTGCCGTATTCATCGCAAACGAACCCGCGTTAAGCAGATTGAGCAGCCGCAGCTTGGCGGCGAAGCCCGCCTTGCGCTCGCCGTCGCACCGTGCGGTGTCGATCGCCGGGCTGACGATGTCGGCAATGACGATCTTCTCGCCCTTGTACCAGAAAGTCCCGCCATCGGCGACGCAGTTGATGTGTTCGCCCTGCCCGCAATAGCCGAACGCGGCCTTCGCGGACTGTGTCTCGGCAGGCGAAAGCGAGACGGGAACGGCTTTTTCCGCAGCGGCGGGTGACTTGGCCGGAACAGGCACGGAAGCCGGTGGCACCACACGCGATGTCGATGCGATCGATGCGGTCTGCTTCGGGCCGGCGTCGCGCTGCGGTTCGGTTCGCGCCACCGACGTCGGATGCATGAGAGCCGGCGCCGATGTGCGGGCCGATGCCAGCATCGGCTTCACGCTCTTCCAGTTGTCATAGACCGCGATGCCGCCGACCGCGAGAACCCCGATGATCGCCCACGGGATGGCACTGCCCCCCTGTGCTTTCGATCGCGATGATGTCTTGCGGCGGCGAGTTGCTGTCTTGGCCATGGAGTCCGATTCCGTTGAGGGCCGGATTATCGCCGCGCAATCCTTTCCGAAAGGTTGGCGACGACACCGTTTCCCCTCGCCTGCCACATCCTCGCAACAATCGCCCTCTAGGACGTCCTCGTCATTTTTCCGTGAAGCACTGGGCATTCGCCATGTCAGCCCCCAGCTAAGCCGGTGAAGTGCCATCTGTGTAGAAGATCTTGAGTATGAAGTTGCGATTTGCATTCCTGAAATGGCCGGTCAGAGTGGCCGGTGCGGCCGCGCTCCTGGTCCTTGCCCATGCGGGCATCGAACAGCTGACGGGGAATTTCCACGAAGTCATTCCAGGCGAACTCTATCGTTCGGCGCAACCAAGCGGTGCCGATATCAAGGTTTACGCCGAGAACTACGGCATAAAGACCATCGTGAACCTTCGCGACGAGACGCGCACCGACTGGTATCGAAACGAGGAACAGGCTGCATCAGGCAACGGGATCACGCTGATCGATTTCCCGATGTCGTCGTCGAAAAACCTTCCGGTCTCCGAGGCGCAACGTCTGGCCAAGCTGATGGCGGATGCACCGAAACCTCTGCTTATTCATTGCGAACACGGCGCCAACCGCACCGGTCTGGCTTCCGCCATCTACGTCGGCGCGGTCGCCAGGCTCAGCGAAGCCTTTGCGGAATTTCAGCTCAGCCCCTACTTCGGGCACTTCTCAATTCCAGTGATCGGGCGTTACGAAATGTACCGGTCCTGGGATGATTTCGAGGAAACGATCGGATTCTGACACCGCTGATGAAGCTATTGGCAGGCCGGCGAGCCTGCCGCACGATGGCCTCGCTCAGGAAGCAGGAGCCCTGGGGGCTTCGCGACGCGAGGTCGCGGAATAACTGATCTCAATCCTGCCGGTGTCGGGTTGGGCTTCACGAGCCGCCCGAATTGCCTGCCATTCGTTCTCATGCTTTTCATAGATGTCGTGCGGTACTGGAACTGCTTTCATCGTTTTCCCGTGATTTTGAGCGGATGGATATCAAGGAGATCAGCGGCGCGGCTTTGCGATCGTCGAGTCGTCATTTGCGGCAGGCGTCGGTCCACCCTGCGAGAGGTCGCCGCCGGTGACATGCGCTGGCACACGTACGCCCTGGAAAACCCCGTTCGGAAGCGTCAGGTCGACATGATGCGGCGGCAGAACTTGCGCTTTTTTCATGCGGTTCGGACGCGCCCGCTTCATGCGGTCGGACTTTTCGGTGCGCTTGTCAGGAGTATGGGTCGGGGGATGCATCGTCGGCCTCCTCTTCATGTCACATAGTGATGCTTGACGGGGACTAACGACGGGGACGGCGGATGGTTCCAAAAAAACGCGTGACACGCAGCGATGATCTTGACTGGCGCGCGGAGTTCACTACCTTCGCTTTATCCCACGGCCTCGGACATCGGCCGATGGGTCAACCTGGTGCCGGGCCCCTCTGGCGAGAGTTTTTACGGCGCTCTCGTGATGTCGGTACCGCCTGCAGCTTTAGCCGGCGGATTTTTCATCGATGAAAAAGCTCACCATGCCTCATGCGCATGCCCGTTGTGGTATGCCGCATTTCGTTCGCTTATCCACCTTCTCCAATATCGTCTCCAGCTGCGAGGTGCGTCCATGACCGCCCCCGCCAAGCAGAAATCGACCCTCAGCTACTTCACCTGGTCCTTCATCGTCACGGCTGTCGGCCTGGCGCTGGGTGCGGCCCTCGGCTGGCAGACCACGGGCACGCTCGGCGGCATGGCAACCGTCTTCTTCATTTGTACCGTGCTCGCGGTGCTGGAGATCTCGCTCTCCTTCGATAACGCCATCGTCAATGCCAACAAGCTGAAAGAGATGACGCCGGTCTGGCAACATCGCTTCCTGACCTGGGGCATCGTCATTGCCGTCTTCGGCATGCGTATCGTCTTCCCGCTTGCGATCGTCGCGATCGCGGCCCAGATCGGCCCGTGGGAAGCCCTGGTGCTTGCCGCCCGCGAGCCAGCCGAATACGCCCGCATCATGAACGACGCGCATCTCCCGATCGCGGCCTTCGGCGGCACCTTCCTGATGATGGTTGGCCTCAACTACTTCTTCAATCATGAGAAGGATGTTCACTGGATCGCTGGGCTCGAGAAACTCATGGCCCGGTCGGCCACGATCAAGGGGATCGAGATCGCTTTCGTGCTCGCCCTTGTCCTGGTGTTCTCCTCGTTCCTCGGTGAGGAAGAAGCCACGACCTTCGTGCATTGCGCGATCTACGGCCTTCTGACCTTCCTCGCAGTCGAGGTGATCGGCGGCCTGCTCGATGCCTCGCAGCAGACGATGAGCGCTGCCGCCAAGGGCGGTCTCGGCGCCTTCATCTATCTCGAAGTGCTGGACGCCAGCTTCTCGTTCGACGGTGTCATCGGTGCGTTCGCGCTGACACAGAACCTCTTCGTCATCGCCATCGGCCTCGGCATCGGCGCCATGTATGTGCGCTCGATGACGATCATGCTCGTCGAGAAGGGGACGCTTGCGGAGTATCGCTATCTGGAACACGGCGCCTTCTACGCGATCCTGATCCTCTCCGTGATCATGTACGTGCAGACGATGTTCCACATTCCGGAGGTCATCACCGGCCTTGGCGGCGCGACGCTGATCGGCATCTCGCTCTGGTCGTCGATCCGCTACAACAGGAAGGAACGGGCCGAAGAGCACGCCGAGGCCCGCAAGGAACTGCACGCCTGACATCGGCAGGCCGCATCAATCGATGCGGCTTCCCCCGACAAAAAATAAAGCCCGCGACCATCCGGTTGCGGGCTGTTTCGTATCCGGCGATCGCTGACCGCCAAGAGCGCCGAAGCGTTTAGTGATTGATTCTGCCGAACATGCTCGGATCGATACCGAGTTCGCGCAGATCGCGATTCTTCGGGCGGCGGCCGCTTTCTATGGTGGCGCTGACGGCATTCGCAGCACCGATCATCGCGAAGGCGCGACCAAGGAAACCGTCGCGAATGGACTTACGGAAGGACATTTTCTTTCTCGCTTTGCTTTATAATTGACCGCTTACATATGAGCTTTCGCAATGGTTGCGACAAGCGGTGGAAATTCAGCCCTGCCATGCAAGAACAAGCGATCGGCCGCAAAGCCGATCACGCCCTTCGTCCGATTGGATGAAGAGGAAATCCCGATGGGCGGTGATAGATTAGAGAAAGGCGGCCACAGAGAGCATTCGAGGAGACTGAGATGGAAAGGCTGGTAGTCAGATCGAGAAAGGTTGCCGAGCTTCAATATTACGAGGCGAAGCGAAGCCTGACCATCATTTATCACAGTGGAAAATCACGGCCACTCGGCGGCATCGACCGCAACATGGTGCTGAAGCTGATCTCGCAGCTCGCGCGCAAGAATGCCGCGTTCATGGCTTGCCTGTCGGAGATCGCCATCGTTCTCTAGACGCCTCCTGCAGCAACCGACCTCCCGGGCCGCCCAATTTGTATTGGCGGCCTTTTCGTATTTACGGCCCGGAAATGAAAAGGCCGGCGATGTCTCGCCGGCCGCAATTGAGGGGTTCGGGCAGTCTTTTTCTTTTAATCCTCGTTCGCCGCCAGCTGCGACAGAACCTCACCGCGCCCACGCAGGCGCAGGATCAGCGGGATGATGAAGGCGGCGGCCGCGACGATCAAAAGGCCGGCCGCGATCGGCGACATGACCAGCGTCGAGACGTCGCCCTGGCTGATCGCAAGTGCACGGCGCAGCTGCTGCTCGGCGAGCGGACCAAGGATGAGGCCGACGACCGCGGGGGCGATCGGATAACCGAACAGCCGCATGATGTAGCCAAGCACACCGAAGGCGAGGAGCATTCCGAGTTCGAACACCGACGGGTTGGCACCGATCGTGCCGAGCGTCGCGAACAGCAGAATGCCGGCATAGAGCCACGGCTTCGGGATCGTCAGCAGCCGCACCCAGAGACCGATCAGCGGCAGGTTGAGCACCAGGAGCATCGCATTGGCGATCAGCAGGCTGGCGATCAGCCCCCAGACGATCTGCGGGTTGTTCGCAAACAACAGCGGACCGGGCTGCAGACCGTATTGCTGGAAGCCCGCGAGCATGATCGCCGCCGTCGCCGTGGTCGGCAGGCCGAGCGTCAGCAACGGCACCAGCGTGCCGGCCGCCGAGGCATTGTTCGCGGCCTCCGGCCCGGCAACGCCTTCAATCGCCCCGTGACCGAATTCCTCGGGGTTCTTCGCCAGACGCTTCTCCGTTGCATAAGACAGGAACGTGCCGATTTCAGCACCGCCGGCCGGCATCGCGCCGATCGGGAAACCGATCAACGTACCGCGCAACCATGCCTTCCACGAGCGGCCCCAATCCTGCGCCGTCATCCAGAGCGAGCCTTTGACGGCCTCGACCTTCTCCTCAATGCTGTTGCCCTGGGCGGCAATGTAAAGCGTCTCCCCGATCGCAAACATGGCAACGGCAAGCGTCGTTACCTCGACGCCATCGAGCAGATCGGGAACGCCGAAGGAAAGGCGCGCCTGTCCCGTCTGCTGGTCGATGCCGACCATGGCGAGCGCAAAGCCGATGAAGAGCGACGTCAGACCGCGCAGCGCGGAATCCCCGAAGGCCGACGAGACGGTCACGAAGGCGAGCACCATCAGCGCGAAATATTCACGCGGACCGAACACCAGCGCCAGCTTGACGATATAGGGAGCGATAAAGGCAAGGCCGAGCGTGGCAATCAGGCCGGCGACAAACGAGCCGATCGCCGCTGTCGCCAGCGCCGGCCCGCCGCGCCCGGCTCGGGCCATCTTGTTGCCCTCCAGTGCCGTGACGATCGAGGCGCTTTCACCCGGCGTGTTGAGCAAAATGGAGGTGGTCGAGCCACCATACATGCCGCCATAATAGATGCCGGCAAACATGATCAGCGAACCGGCTGGATCGAGCTTGTAGGTGACAGGCAGAAGAAGCGCCACGGTCAGCGCCGGGCCGATCCCCGGCAGTACGCCAACCGCGGTGCCGAGCGTGACGCCGACGAGCGCATACATCAGGTTCATCGGCTGCATGGCGACCATGATGCCCTGGAAGAGGAATTCGAAGGTGCTCATCGCATCCAATCCTAGAAGAAGATGTGTTCGAACGGCCCGGCAGGCAGGGTCAGCTGCAGGAGCTTCGCGAAGATCACCCAGACGACGAAGCTGAAGACGATGCCCGCAGGGATCGTGATCCAGAGCTTGCGGCGCCCGAAGCCGGCGGCCGTGAAGGCAAACAGAACGCCTGTCGCGATCGAGAAGCCTGCCGTCTTGAGAAGCAGCATCTGCGCGGCAAGGCCGGCGACGATCCAGACCACCGGCGCGACCTCCTGATGCTCGCGCTCGGGAAACTCGCCGCGCCAGGCCTCGAAGATCGTCCAGATGCCGAGACCGATCAGCCCGAAGGCGACGACCTTGGGCGCGGTTGCCGGACCGATGCGGTCATATTGAGCGATGACGCGCATATGCGAGGCATCCCAGAGCATGACGGCGGCAACGGCGAAAAGACAGATGGCAATGGTGAGCGCCGCCCAATCAGGGCGGCGCTTCGTTGCCAAGGGTTCGTTACCCTTGCTCATTGAACAAGTCCGATCTCTTTGAGGATACCTTCGGTGGCCGAAACATCCTTCTCGAGCTGCGCCTTGAAGGCGTCGCCGGCGAGGTATGTGTTGGCCCAGCCCTTGGTCTTCAGGATCTCCTGCCAGCCTTCGGACTTCGAAAGCTTGTCGAAATCGGCGGTGATCTGCGCCGTCTGCTCGGCCGAGAGACCGGGAGCGGCGGCAACCATGCGCCAGTTTTCAACGGCGACATCGAGGCCGGATTCCTTCAGCGTCGGGGCGTCAACGCCGTCGATACGCTTTTCGCTCGAAACGGCCAGAAGCCGCAGCTGACCGGCCTTAACCTGCGATTCGAACTCGCCGTAGCCGGAAATGCCCGCAGTCACCTGCCCTCCGAGAATGGCGGCCAGCGCCTCGCCGCCGCCGGAGAAGGCGACATAATTGATCTTCGTCGGATCGACACTGGCAGCCTTGGCAATCAGGCCGACCGCGATGTGATCGGTACCGCCGGCCGAACCGCCACCCCAGGACACCGAGCCCGGATCCTGCTTCAGCTTGGCCACGAGATCGGCGATCGTCTTGATGTCGGACGCAGCCGGCACGACGATCGCCTCATACTCGCCGGTAAGGCGGGCGATCGGCGTGACATCCTTCAGCGTGACCGGCGACTGGTTGGTCAGGATGGCGCCGACCATGACGTAGCCGCCGACGATCAGTGCATTCGGGTTGCCATTGTTCTGGCCGGTGAACTGCGCGAGACCGATGGTGCCGCCGGCGCCCGGAACGTTCTGGACCTGAACGTTGCCCGAGATCCCTTCCTTCTGCATGACGGTCTGCAGCGAACGAGCTGTCTGGTCCCAGCCGCCGCCGGGTGCGGCCGGCGCCATGATCGTATAGTCCGCAGCGTATGCGGGCAGCGCGACGGCAGCCGCGAAAATGGTTGCAAGAAGAGTATGCTTCACGAGTGTGTCCTCCTTCGGCGCGACTGAGAAACCGCGCATTGTTCTCGATGGAATCGGGAAGGACACAGCAGACGGACTCCGAGGTCCGGTATGGCTGGCAGGCTCCTCCCGAAACTTCACCTGTCCGCCTCCACGGAGCTGAAGTTCTGGAGAGACGACCACAACAAGCTGTCATTTAGCTGACATCGCCACGGACATCGGTCACAAAGACACCTTTTCGCCGCAATTACACCTCGCGCGGAAAAGTTCCGATCGGGTGGAACAACGCGATCTCTCGCGCGTTTTGACCCAGGGAGGATTGCGCCATGAGTTCTCACATCGATGCCACCAAGATCGAAAACGACAGCTTGCGCCAGGTCTGGAGCGTGAGCGAGTTCGCGCGCCGCCATCGTCTCGATGCGGACGAAGAGAAACGGCTCACCGCGCTTTTCGGATCGTTTGCGACCAAGCAGGAACTGCTGGCAAACGCCCAGCGACCCTGCCAATTCCGCTAAGTCGGCCAACCACTATTGCGTGCGAAGCACTTCGTTCCAGTGGGCGATTAGCCGCGCGCGCTTCACCTGGTCGAGATAGACCATCAGCCCAGGGCTTACTGGCACGGGCCTTAGCTGCGCGCCTAGAAGTTCCTGCATTGTGTTGGCGGTATTCTCGCCGGCAACCTCGGGGCTGACAGCCGGGATCTGCAGTTCCCGCGCCATGATCGTCTGTCCCTCCTTCGACATGAAGAAGGAGAGATATCTGCGTCCGAGTTCCGGGTTCGAGGCCGCCTGCGGCACCAGGCCGATCCGAGACATCACCACCGTATAGTCCTTCGGCAGCACGATCCCGACCTCGGGATGGCGCTTGGCCCAGTCGGCGGCATAGGAACCGAGAATATTGTAGCCGAGCACGAAGCGACCGTCCGACACGCGCTCGAGAATGGCCGAGCTCGTCGAATAGAGCTTTACGCCCGCCGCCCCCATTGCTCCGATCACGGACCAGATATCGCCGAACTGCTCCTGGTCGCGCGCCATGAACAGGAAGCCGACGCCGGAGCGCTCGATATCATACGTGCCGATCCGCCCGTGCACGGCATCGCCCTTGCGCTTGAGATAATCGACGAACTCCGCCCGCGTGCTCGGCGGCGGTTCATCGACGAAGCTCGGCTTGTGATAGACAAAGACGGCGGGCTCGAACGTCAGCGCATAGGCGGTGTTGCGCCAGTTGGCCCATTTCGGCCAGAGCCCGCTCATCGGCAGATTGCTGACCTGGGCATAGCCGTCGTTGGAGAGCTTGACCTGCAGGTCCATGGCCGACGAAAACGCGAAATCCGCCGTCGGCTTGCCCGCATCCGTTTCACGCACGATCCGGTCGTAGATTTCTCCTGTCAGCATATCCTCGTAGCGCACTGCGACGTCGGGATTGGCCTGCTGAAAACCCTGGATCATCGGCTGCGCCAAAGGTTCGTCCAGCGATGAATAGACGACCAGCACAGGTGCGCCCTCATTCCCCGATACGGCCGGATAGAAAACCGGATCCGCGGCGGCAAAGCCCGGCCACAGCATCAGCAACAGAATGAACGCTCTCCTCATGCATCGACAATGCATCAGGCGCGGCATAGGTGCAAGAAAGCCTCGGCCCGCCTCAGGCGTGCGGCGCCACGATATTGGTCAGCAGCAGCCCGGTAACGACCCCGACACCAACGAGGCCATAGCCGAGGCACATCGCCAGCCTGCCGCGTTCCGGCGTAAAGATATCGCCACGTATGGCCAATATGCGTCGATCCACCCACTGATAGAGTGCCGCAGCGATGCCGAGGTTGAGCACGACGGACAGCACATGCCGCAGGATCGACGCTTTCAGGCCGAAAGGCCCGAGGACCGCATTGGCCGCGAAGACGCCGATCCAGTGGTTGAGGTAGAGCGGATAGGACATGCCGCCGAGAAACCGGCCCATGAAGAGAGGCTTTCCGGGAACGGCAAGCAGCATGACGATGCAGATCGCCAGCAGGGGCGCCCATGCCTCGTAGCTCAACCCTTCGAACAGGGCCGACGAGAAGATCAGCACGCCGCCGAACGACACGACCCGAGCCGGCGTAAAGGAATGAATATGGCCGAAGCGCCTCGCCGAAACCGCCGCAAACACGCCGAACACGATGCTGGCATAGAGATCGCACCACCAGGCAGTCGCCGCTAGGACGGCCCACAGCAGCGGCGAACGCCCGAACGGCCGGATCATCACCAGCAGGAAGGGAGCGACGAGATAGAACTGTTCCTCGGCGTCGACGCTCCAGAAATGGTTGCCCGTGCCCTGCAGCGGCATCGCATTGATAAATTCCGCCAGTTGCTGCGTTCCGAACAGATTATAGACGAAGCTCGCCTTGTAGAAGACGATCTCCAGCCACTTGAAGGTCAGATGGTCCTTCAGCAGGCTCACGCTCACCAGAAGGACGAGCGTGATGAAGTAAGGTATCCAGATGCGCATCGCTCTGTTGAAATAGAAGCGCGGCAGCTCGCGGCTTGACATATCGATCAACAGGCCGCCGATCAGCCAGCCGCTGAGAGCGAAAAACACCTGGACCGCGAAGTTTCCGCTCTGGTTCCAGCTCAGAACTCCGTCGTGCCAAAGCATGACGACAACAGCTAGAAAAATTCGAAGGTAATCAAACAAAGGGTAGTATTTCTGCTCGGAACCCGACTGACTTGCCATTCAACGCCTCGAAACCATGAAGTACGCGTGCACTCGAACGGCAAGTCTTATGGGACCACCCGCGGATTGCCACACGGGAAATTGGATGAAGCGCCTACGTCGGGAGACGCATACCTCGTCATTAGAGCGGCGGCATTTCAGCAGATGAACCTGTGAAATATCCGAATAGCCATCTGGTAACGGGCACCCTCGTCGGTGACGACAAAACACGCTAGACTTTGGCGGGTTCGACCGGAGGACGCCTTGGAACGACGTTTGACCGCCATTCTTGCCGCCGATGTGGTTGGCTATAGCAGGCTGATGGGCATCGACGAGGCTGGCACGCTCAAGGCCGTCAACCGTCACCGCGTCGAGCTGATCGAGCCGGCAATCGCCCGCCATCGCGGCCGGCTGGTCAAGTTGCTCGGCGATGGGCTGCTGGCGGAGTTTAGCAGCGTCGTCAACGCGGTCGCCTGCGCCGTCGACATCCAGCGCGGCATCACGCTCAATAATGAACAGGTGCCGGAAGACCGCCGCATCCGCTTTCGCATCGGCGTCAACCTCGGCGACGTCATCGTCGAGAACGGCGATATCTTCGGCGATGGCGTCAATGTCGCGGCGAGATTGGAAGCGGTGGCCGAGCCCGGCGGCATCGCGGTCTCGTCGTCGGTGCGCGACCATGTCGGCGGCCGCCTCGATCTCGGCTTCGACGATCGCGGCCGGCAGACGCTGAAGAACATCCAACAGCAGGTCCACGTCTACGCCGTCCGCTTCGACCGGCCCAGCGACGCCAGCAATGGTGCGTCGGAAACGCCGGTCAACGATGATCGCTCGATCGTCGTGCTCCCCTTCACCAACATGAGCGACGATCCCGACCAGGAATATTTCTCCGACGGATTGACCGAAGACATCATCACCGATCTGTCGAAGATCTCAGGCCTGCTGGTGACCCCGCGCAACACCACCTTCGCCTACAAGGGCCGCAGCGTGAAGATCGGCCAGATCGCCCGCGAGCTCTGTGTCCGCTACGTCCTCCAGGGCAGTGTTCGCAAGTCGGGCACGCGGGTGCGCATCAGCGCCCAGATGATCGACGCCAGCAACGAAGACCACCTCTGGGCCGATCGCTACGACCGCGACCTTACCGATATCTTCGCCATACAGGATGAGATCGCCCATGCGATCGTCGGCCAGCTGAAGATCAAGATGCGGCCGGAAGAAGTGCGCGCGCTGGAAAGCGATCCCACGACCAATGTCGAGGCCTATACCTACTATCTGCGCGGCCGCAAGTTCGCCCGCTCCATGACCATGTCCTACCTCATCATGGCGCGGCGGATGTTCTACAAGGCGATCGAGCTTGATCCGAACTATGCCCGCGCCTACGCCGGCATCGCCGATTGCGACTCCGCCCTCTACATCTGGTACGCTGCGGAACTGCCGATAGGCGAAATTCTGGAGATGACCGCCAGGGCGATCGCACTCGATCCCGATCTCGCCGAGGCGCACGCCGCCCGCGCCATCGCGCTTCATCACGGCGACCGCGATGCCGAAGCCGATGACTATTTCGCCCGAGCACTGGCGCTCGATCCCAATCTTTTCGAGGCCAATTTTCACTTCGCCCACCGCCTGTTCAAGCGCGGCCAGTTCAACGAAGCGATCATCTATTTCGAGCGTTCGGCGGCGCTCTACGCCGATGACTACGTCTCCCCCGTCCTGGTCGCCGCAGCCTGCCGCTCGCTCGGGCGCACCGAGGAAGGCCGCAAATGGGCAGCGGAGGGGGCCGCCCGCGCCGAGCGCGCCGCCGAGCAGAACCCCGGCAACTCCGCCCCCGTTCACCGCGCAGCCCTTGCCTACGCGCAGATCGGAGATAACAGGCGGGCCGTCTCCTGGATCAACCGCGCACTGGCCATGGATCCGCACGACGTCATCACCCGCTACAACGCCGTCTGCGTCCACGCCCTGCTCGGCGACACCGACCGGGCCGTCGAGCACATGGAACAATTGCTACCCAATAGCTCCTCCTATCAGATCGGCTGGTTCGAAAACGATTCAGACCTCGACAACATTCGCTCCGACCCGCGCTTTATCAGGCTGATGGAAGCGATCGCGCAGCAGTGAGCATCATCGCACGAGCGCCGGCGACGCACCGTGACATCGGCAGCGCCGCCCTGTATCCTCTTCAAAAATCAAGGGAACATCCGTGCGCATTCTACTGGTGGAGGACAATATCGCGCTGGCCGACGGGCTTTCGGCCATCCTGCGCGGCACCGGCCATGCCGTCGACGTCGTGCATGACGGCGCCTCCGCCAATGCCGTGACGGCGGCCGAGAATTTCGATCTCGTCGTGCTCGACCTCAACCTGCCTGAAATGGATGGCCTCGAGGTGCTGCGTGCCATGCGGGCCCGGCAGAACCAGTCGGCGGTGCTGATCCTGACAGCGCGCGGCACACCGGAGGAGCGCGTCAAGGGCCTCGATCTTGGCGCCGACGACTACCTCATCAAGCCCTTCGATATCGCGGAATTCGAGGCCCGCGTCCGCGTCCTCCTGCGCCGTCAGGCCGGGCTGCATTCGGCAACAGTCAGTTTCGGCGGCCTGTCGCTCGATCTCAATTCGCGCGCTTTCTTCGCCGGTTCGGCACCGCTCGACATCCCCGCCCGCGAACTCGGCCTCTTGGAAATCCTCTTCATGCGCGCCGGCAAGGTGGTCGCCAAGGAAGCGATCATCCAGTCGCTGACTGCCTTCGACGACGACATTTCGGCCAATGCCATCGAGCAATATGTCAGCCGCCTGAGAAAACGCCTGTCGCCCTATGGCCTGACGGTGAAGACGGCGCGCGGCATCGGCTACTACCTCGACAAACTACCCGAGGCCTCATGACGACGGCCTATTCGCTCCGACGAAGGCTGCTGTTCTGGCTGCTGATCTCGACCGCCATCATCGGCATCGTCGCACTCGCTGACACCTACCGCGAAGCCGTGCAGACCTCCAACATCGTCTCGGACCGCGTGCTGGCAGGCTCGGCGCTCGCCATCGCCGAACGCGTCGTCGTCGCCGAAGACGGCACGCTCGAGGTCGATATCCCCTATGTGGCGCTGGAGATGCTGACCTCAGCGGCGCAGGACCGGGTCTTCTACCGCGTCGACGGGCCGCCCGGAAAATTCATCACCGGTTACCAGGCGCTTCCCGTGCTTTCCGAGACCGTAGGTGACACAGCCGCCTTTGCGGATGATACCTTCCGCGACGAGCCTATACGCGTGGCGACGCTAAAGCGTTCGGCCTCGACAGGCATCCGCTCCGTCCCCTTTGCCGTGACAGTCGCGGAGACGACGATTGCCCGCCGCCAGCTCGCCCGCGCCATCCTCTTCCGCTCGGCGCTCCGCCTCTCCCTGATGATCGCAGGCGCCGCCGTCATCGTCTGGATCTCGGTCACGGTTGCGCTTCGCCCGCTCTACAAGCTACGCGACGCGATCGGCGAGCGCAGCCCGGATGATCTCCACCCGATCGAACAGTCCGTCCCGAGCGAGGTCCAGCCGCTCGTCGATACCGTCAACGGCTTCATGGTGCGCCTGCAATCGGCCCTCGATGCGCTCAGGAACTTCACCGGCAACGCCAGCCACCAGCTGCGCACGCCGCTTGCGATCATCCGCACCCAACTTGCCCTCTCGGCCCGAGCAGGCACCTTGGCCGAAGCCCAGGGCTCGGCCCTGAAGGGCGACCAGGCCGTCGCCCACGCCGAGCGCATTCTTGCGCAGTTGCTGCTGATGGCGAAGATCGATGCGGCCGTGGCAAAGGAAGCGCTGACCGCCTCTTCGATCGACCTGACGGCAATTGCCCAGGAGATAACCGGCGAATTGATCCCCACGGCCGCCGAGGCCGGCATCGATCTCGGCTTCGAAGGTGACCGCCCTGCCCTTATCCGCGCCGAGCCGCTGCTGATCGGCGAACTGCTGCGCAACCTTGCCGGAAACGCCATCGCCTATGCCGGCGCGGGCGCCGAGGTGACCGTCCGGATATCCGAGACCAATGATGCGGTCCGCCTCGAAGTCGAGGACAACGGCCCCGGCATTCCCGCAGACAAGCTCGCCGCCGTCCGGCAGCGTTTCTCGCGCGGCAGCAACTCCGGAGCACCGGGCGCCGGTCTCGGCCTGCCGATCGTCGAGGAGATCGCCGGCCTCTTCAATGCCGCCCTCGCGCTCGAGCCCGGCTGCAACGGCAGAGGCCTCAAGGCCTCCGTAACCTTTGCAAAGGCGACGTAAAGGCTTAGCCGGCTTGGCCTTTCCGCCTTGCATTCTTTCGCTGCATTGCACACACTGCTTTTCGGGAACAGCAATGCCGCACAACGATGCGGCGCCGGATAAGGCGAAATATGTCGATCAAGGCCAGCATCTATCACCTGACGCATTACAAATACGACAAGCCGGTCCGCCTCGGACCCCAGATCATCCGCCTCAAGCCCGCGTCGCATTCCAAGACGCGGGTGATCAGCCATTCGCTGAAGGTCTCGCCGGCGAACCATTTCGTAAACCTGCAGCAGGATCCCTACGGCAATTATCTGGCGCGCTACGTCTTTCCCGACCCGGTGACGGAGTTCAAGATCGAGGTCGATCTCGTTGCCGACATGACGGTCTACAACCCCTTCGATTTCTTCGTCGAGGAGAGCGCCGAAATCTGGCCCTTCTCCTATCCCGAGGACATCCGCGACGACCTGAAGATCTACATGCAGCCGCAGCCGCTGGAGCCGGCGCTGGCGACCTATCTCTCGGGCATCGACCGTACGCCGATGCGCACGACGGATTTCATCGTCGGCCTCAATGCCAAGCTGAAGGGCGACATCGAATATGTCATCCGCATGGAGCCCGGCGTGCAGTCGCCCGAGGATACGCTGAAGCTGGCGCTCGGCTCCTGTCGCGACACCAGCTGGTTGCTCGTCGAGATCCTGCGCAATCTCGGCTTTGCCGCCCGCTTCGTGTCCGGCTATCTCATCCAGCTGACGCCCGATCTGAAGGCGCTCGACGGCCCCTCCGGCACCGAGGTCGATTTCACCGACCTGCATGCATGGGCGGAAGTCTATATTCCCGGCGCCGGCTGGATCGGCCTCGACCCGACCTCGGGCCTCCTGACCGGCGAAAGCCACATCCCCCTTGCCGCCACCCCGCACTACCGCAACGCCGCCCCGATCTCGGGCGCGCTCTACGGCCACGCCAACACCGAATTCGCCTTCGACATGAAGGTCTCGCGCGTCGCCGAGCATCCGCGCATCACCAAGCCGTTTTCCGACGACAGCTGGGACGAGCTCAACGCGCTCGGCCGCAAGGTCGACGACATCCTCAAGGCCGAGGACGTGCGCCTCACCATGGGCGGCGAGCCGACATTTGTCTCGATCGACGATTTCGAATCCGACGAATGGAACACCGCCGCTGTCGGCCCGACCAAGCGCGAAAAGGCCGATATCCTGATCCGCAAGCTGCGCGAGCGCTTCGCCCCCGGCGGCTTCCTGCATTACGGCCAGGGCAAGTGGTACCCCGGCGAAAGCCTGCCGCGCTGGACCTTCTCGCTCTACTGGCGCAAGGACGGCAAGCCGATCTGGCGCAACCCTGATCTGATCGCCGGCGAAGGCAAGGACACCGGCGTCGTCGCCGACGATGCCGGCAATCTGCTGAGTGCCATCGCGAGGGAGTTGGCGATCGACACCGACATGGTGCTGCCGGCCTATGAGGATCCCGCCGAATGGATCCTCAAGGAAGGCAGCCTGCCTGATAATGTCGATCCATCCAATTCCAAGCTCAAGGATCCCGAGGAGCGCAGCCGCATCGCCCGCGTCTTCGAGCGCGGCCTGACGACGCCGACCGGCTACATCCTCCCCGTCCAGGCGTGGAACGCCAAGGCATCCGGCCAGCGCTGGATGAGCGAGCGCTGGAAGACCCGCCGCGGCAAGATCTTCCTCGTCCCCGGCGACAGCCCCGTCGGCTACCGCCTGCCGCTCGGCACCCTGCCCTACGTGCCGCCCGCCCGCTTCCCCTATATCCACCCGGCCGATCCCTCGATCCCGCGCAAGCCGCTGCCCGAGGTCTTCGTCCCCGCCGGCCGCGCCATGCCGGAGGCCTCGCGCCACAGCGACGACGCATCGGCGCAGAACCGCGTCGAGCAAACCATCGGTGAACTCGGCGGCGCCATTCGCACCGCCATCTCGGTCGAGCCGCGCGACGGCAGGCTCTGCGTCTTCATGCCCCCGGTCGAGCGCATCGAGGATTATCTCGAGCTGATCGCAGCCGCCGAAAACGCCGCCGCCGAACTCGGCCTGCCCGTCCATATCGAGGGCTATTCGCCGCCGCAGGACGAGCGCATCAACGTCATCCGCGTCGCCCCCGATCCCGGCGTCATCGAGGTCAACATTCACCCGGCGTCCAACTGGCAGGATTGCGTCGACATCACCACCGCGGTCTACGAGGAAGCCCGCCAGACCCGCCTCGGCACCGACAAGTTCATGATCGACGGCCGCCACACCGGCACCGGCGGCGGCAACCATGTCGTGGTCGGCGGCGCCAACCCCGGCGACAGCCCCTTCCTGCGCCGCCCGGACCTGCTGAAAAGCCTGGTGCTGCACTGGCAGCGCCATCCCTCGCTCTCCTACATGTTTTCAGGCATGTTCATCGGCCCGACCAGCCAGGCGCCGCGCATCGACGAGGCCCGCCACGACAGCCTCTACGAGCTGGAAACCGCGCTCGCCCAGATCCCCGCGCCCGGCAAGGGCGTGACGCCGCTCCCGTGGATCACCGACCGCCTGTTCCGCAACCTGCTGATCGACGTGACCGGCAACACCCACCGCGCCGAGATCTGCATCGACAAGCTGTTTTCGCCCGATGGCCCCACCGGCCGCCTCGGCCTTGTCGAGTTCCGCGGCTTCGAGATGCCGCCGAATGCCCGCATGTCGCTGGCGCAGCAGCTTCTCGTGCGTGCGCTCATCGCCCGCTTCTGGCGGAACCCGGCCGATGGCCGCTTCGTGCGCTGGGGCACCACGCTGCACGACCGCTTCATGCTGCCGCATTTCGTCTGGCAAGATTTCATCGACGTGCTGTCGGATCTCCGCCAGAACGGCTTCGATCTCAGCCCCGAATGGTTCAAGGCCCAGCTCGAATTCCGCTTCCCCTTCTGCGGCGAGGTCGAGTACGAGGGTGCCAAGCTGGAGCTGCGCCAGGCGCTGGAGCCGTGGAACGTCATGGGCGAGGAAGGCGCGATCGGCGGCACCGTGCGCTATGTCGACTCATCCGTCGAACGCCTGCAGGTGCGACTGGAGACCGGCAATGCGCAGCGCTATGCTGTCACCTGCAACGGCCGCACCGTGCCGCTGACGCCGACGGGCACGTCTGGCGTCTCGGTCGCCGGCGTCCGCTTCAAAGCCTGGCAGCCGGCGTCGGGATTGCACCCGCTTCTGCCGGTCAACACACCGCTGACATTCGACATTTATGATACATGGTCGAAACGTTCGATCGGCGGCTGCATCTATCATGTTGCCCATCCGGGCGGGCGTAACTATGACACCTTCCCGGTCAATGGTAACGAAGCGGAAGCAAGGCGTCTGGCGCGATTCGAGCCGTGGGGGCATACGGCTGGCGGGTACATTCCGCGCACCGAGACAGCGTCGCCGGAGTTTCCGCTGACGCTCGATCTTCGTAGGCCGGTGGGAATTTAGACATTAGGGTGAAATGGGCAAAAAACCGACGGCAGAACTGAGGGAAGAGCGACAGCCCCGCATCGGCAACGAAGCGGTACTTGGCTATGCCCCGCTGCCCGGCGTTGCCGACGAGATGGTCGATACCAACGGCGCCATCCGCCCCGTCTGGCAGCGTTTCTTCGCGCATCTGAGCGGCATGCCGGAGAAGGACCTGACGGAGCGCTTCGCCCGCGCCGACCGCTACCTTCGCGATGCCGGCGTGTTCTACCGTGCCTATGGCAGCACCGGCAGCGCCGAACGCTCCTGGCCCCTGTCGCATGTACCGGTGCTGATTGATGCCCGCGAATGGGAGGCGGTCTCCGCCGGTCTGGTACAGCGCGCCGATCTGCTGGAAGCGATCGTTGCCGACATCTACGGCGAGAACCGCCTGGTCGCGGATGGCGTCCTGCCGCCGGCGCTGATCGCCGCCAATCCCGAGTACCAGCGTCCGCTCGTCGGCGTGACCCCTGCCGGCGGACACTACCTGCATTTCTGCGCTTTCGAGATCGGCCGCGGTCCTGACGGCAACTGGTGGGTTCTGGCCGACCGCACCCAGGCGCCATCGGGCGCCGGCTTTGCGCTGGAAAACCGCGTTGCCACGACCCGCGCCTTCTCCGACATCTACGCGGAAACCTCGGTCCACCGGCTGGCCTCCTTCTTCGGCGCCTTCCGCGATGCGCTGCAGGGCATGAAGCACAGCGGCGACGACCGCATCGCCGTGCTCACCCCCGGCCCCGCCAACGAGACCTATTACGAACACGCCTATATCGCCCGCTACCTCGGCTTCATGCTGCTCGAAGGCGAGGACCTGACCGTCGTCAACGGCAAAGTCATGGTGCGCACCGTCTCCGGCCTGAAGCCGATCACCGTGCTCTGGCGTCGCCTCGATTCGGCCTATGCCGATCCGCTGGAACTGAACCAGAATTCGCATATCGGCACGCCCGGCCTTGTTGAGGCATTGCGGGCGGAAAGCGTGACGATCGTCAACGCGCTCGGCAGCGGCATCATCGAAACGCGCGCGCTTCTCGCCTTCATGCCGACCATCTGTCGCCGCCTGTTCGGCGAGGAACTGAAACTCCCCTCGATCGCGACCTGGTGGTGCGGCCAGAAGGGCGAGCGCGAGCACGTGGCCGAGAACATCGAGAAGATGGTGATCGGCCCAGCCTATTCGCGTGCCCCCTTCTTCGACGACAGCGGTGAATCCGTGCTTGGGGCGAACCTGCGCGCCGCCGCCAAGGATTCGATCGGCGACTGGCTGAATTCCGACGGCGCAAAGCTCGTCGGCCAGGAGGTCGTGACGCTGTCGACGACGCCGGCCTGGATCGGCGGCAAGCTGACGCCGCGGCCGATGTCGCTGCGTGTCTTCGCAGCCCGCACGGCCAACGGCTGGCAGATCATGCCTGGCGGCTTTGCCCGCATCGGCGGCAGCGACGATGTATCAGCGATCGCCATGCAGTCGGGCGGTGCCGCCGCCGACGTCTGGATCGTCAGCGACAAGCCGGTGGAGCGCCATACGCTGCTGCCGGCCGAAGGCAGCTTCACCCGCAACATGCCGGGCAGCCTGCCGAGCCGCGCCGCCGACAATCTCTTCTGGCTAGGCCGCTACATCGAACGCGCAGAAGGGGCGCTGCGCATCCTGCGCGCCTGGCACGCCCGGTTTGCTGAGGCCGCCGACCCGAGCCAGCCGCTATTGGCCGACGTTTCGGAATATCTGGCGGCTGTTGATATCGACACGGAAGACGCCGTTCCCGAGAACCTGCTGCGCAACATCGACAGCGCGGTCTATTCGGCAAGCAACATCCGGGATCGCTTCTCGCCCGATGGCTGGCTGGCGCTGACCGATCTCGCCAAGACCGCGCGGCGCTTCCACAGCACCGTTTCGCCGGGCGACGATGCAAGCCACGCGATGACGATCCTCTTGCGCAAGCTCGCTGGTTTCGCTGGTCTGGTGCATGAAAACATGTACCGCTTCACCGGCTGGCGCTTCCTCTCGCTCGGCCGCCATATCGAGCGCGGCCTGCACATGACCCGCCTGCTCGGCCACATGTCCGGCCCGGATGCCCCCGATGGCGCGCTCGACATGCTGCTCGAGATCGGCGACAGCGTCATGACCCATCGCCGCCGCTACAACGTCAACACCCACCGTCTCACGGTCACCGACCTCCTGGCGCTCGACCCGCTCAACCCGCGCTCGATCCTCTTCCAGATGAACGAGATCCATCGCGAGGTGGAGCAATTGCCGAACGCGCTCGTCAACGGCCAGATGTCGCCCTTCTACCGCGAGGCGATGCGGCTGCATTCGGGCCTTGCCGTCATGACGCCGGAGACGATGGGCGTCGAGGTCTATCGCCGCCTCGAACGCGAACTCGAGCATCTATCCGACCTTCTTGCTCAAACATATCTCGGGTGACCTGGTGCTTTACGATCTCTCGCTGCACATGGGTTACATCTACGACACGCCGGCATCGGGCGCCCGCCACATCATGCGGCTGATGCCGCTGTCGCTGCCGAACCGCCAGCGGCTGGTGGCCGGCTCCATCAAGGTTTCGCCGACGCCGGATGAGCAGGCCCATTTCGTCGATTTCTTCGAACACCCCGCAACCTCCTTCATGCTGCGCGCGCCGCACGAAAAGCTCGATATCCGCATGCAGGCCCGCGTTCAGGTCGAAAGCCATTCGATATCAGCTGATTTCTCTCCGGAACTCGCCAAGCTTCCGGAAGAGGTCGGTGCCATCTGGTCCTTGAAGCCCGACGCACCGCATCATTTCCTCGGCACCAGCCCGAGACTGCCCGAGACGAAGGCAATCTCAGACTATGCGAGGGAAGCTCTTTCGCCGTCCCTGACAGTGCTGGAGATCGCCAACGCGATATGCGCGCAGATCCACAAGGATTTCACCTACGATCCTGAGGCAACGACGGTCGACAGCACGCCGCTCGACGCATTCCGATTGCAGCGCGGCGTATGCCAGGATTTCACCCATGTGATGATCCTCGCGCTCCGCAGCCTTGGAATTCCCGCGGGATACGTGTCCGGCTTCCTCCGCACCATTCCGCCACCCGGCAAGGAACGGCTCGAGGGCGCCGATGCGATGCACGCCTGGGTCCGCGTCTGGTGCGGCAAGACGATCGGCTGGGTGGAGCTGGACCCGACCAACAACATCCCCGCCGGAACCGACCATATCGTCGTCGCCTACGGACGCGACTATGCCGACGTCGCACCCGTGATCGGCGTTCTCAAGAGCTACGGCGGGCAGCGTTCCGTGCAGGCGGTCGACGTCATTCCGCTGCAATAAGGCGAGCGGCCGATCAAAACACAATTCTTAATGCACATCGCGCAAAATGACGCCCCTTATGCGGGAATAAAAAGTATAAACCGCACGATAAAGCAACAATCCGCTAGAATTTTACACATCCGGTAAATTCGAACTCAAGAAATACGGCGCATTACTGTTGGCCTGTTGGGGTATCTAACTCAGGTGAACATGATGAGCACCTTGCATTCGCTGCGTAGCAGCGCGTCCAGGCTTTGGAATGATCGCGGCGGTAACTTCGCGATGATCAGCGCAATTTTGTTGCCGGTTTTGCTTGGCGCCGGCGGCGTTGCGATCGATTTGACGAATCTCGCGGCATCTCGCCATCAGTTGCAGACGGCGGCCGATTCGGCAGCCTTGGCAGCGGCAACAGCACTGGCAAACGGAAAGGTCTCGACAGATGCTGATGCTCAGGCATTGGCGAAAGACTTCATCGGTGCCCAGATGTCCACCTATCTGGCGAATGACGCCACGGCCATAGCCGCAGTCAAGAGCGCCAGCACCGTCACGGTCACCACGACCCCCAATGGCACGAAGAGCAAAATCTACGACGTTTCGGTCACCACGTCCTACAGCGTCCCGCTCAGCGCACTTAGTCGCTTCCTCGGCTACAACAGCAAGTCTGTCACCGTTGCAAGCACCGCGGAGAACGGCCAGAAGGACTCACAGGGCGGGCTATCGATGTATCTCGCGCTCGATCGATCGGGCTCCATGTCGTTCATCACTGACACCATCAAGAGCCAGACCGACAAATGCCAGAACTACACGTCGGACAATTGGAGCCAGTACCCCAATCTGAAGTCGACTGCACCTTGCTACGTCAGGAAGATTGAAGCGCTGCAAAGTGCCGCCAGTGCGATGTTCACGGCCCTCAACGCGGCCGATACCAGCACCAACCATGACCTGATACGCATGGGTGCGGTGTCCTATACGGACTCGATGCAAACCGCGAAGCCCATCAACTGGGGAACCGGGGATGCGAGCGCCTACGTATCGGCACTTCCAGCTCTGCCAACAGGTGGCACAGATGCGAGCGGTGCCATGCAGACGGCATTCAACGCGTTGAAGTCCAGCACCGACGGATCGGACACGGAAACCAAAGCCCATGCCAGCAAGAACCACACCGGCTTCACGCGCTCGATTGTCTTGATGACGGACGGTGAAATGACCGGCTCGAGCAGCAGCTGGAGCAGCAGCATCGATACGAAGGTTCGCAATCTCTGCACCCAGGCCAAAGCAGACGGCATCCAGATCTTCACCGTTGCGTTCATGGCTCCTCAAAAAGGCAAGGATCTGCTTTCGTTTTGCGCCAGCAGCACGGGCAACGCCTACCAGCCAGACAGCATGGCAAAACTGGTTGCTGACTTCGGCGATATCGCCGCCAAGGCAACAAGCTCTCTGACCCGCCTGACCAACTAATCTCGCGGAAAAATCAGACAAAAAACAAGCCGCCTCGGAACAAACCGGGGCGGCTTTTGTTTTGCTGCAAATCCCATGAATACAAATCAGAAAACCGATTGAAATCAAGTCCTTTCAGCAACGGGATCGGGGGCCTCGCCAAATTTTTCGTTTGCCCAATTCCTTTGTTGCAACTGCGTAGTAAGGGTGCGTAAACTGCATCTTTAGTGCGTTAGACTAATCGATTGAAGTAAGCTTAACATACTGAAACCCAATCAGAATTGGCGAGGATTGACGATGAACACCGCTGCGAAGCCGACTATCCCCTCCCCAGCCCCCCGCAGTTCAAAGCCCGAAATTCTCGCTGAAGAAATCATCGAACGCCTGACCTACCGCATCGGCAAGGATGCCAAGGTCGCCAAGCCGCACGACTGGCTGACGGCCACGATCCTCGTCGTTCGCGACCGCATCATCGACAAATGGATGGAATCGACCCGCAAGGTCTACGCAACAGGCGACAAGCGCGTTTACTATCTATCCCTCGAATTCCTCATCGGCCGCCTGATGCGCGATGCCGTTTCGAACCTCGGCCTGATGGAAGAGGTTCGCGACGCGCTCGCCTCGCTCGGCGTCGATGTCTCCGTCATTGCCGGCCTCGAGCCGGATGCAGCGCTCGGCAACGGCGGCCTTGGTCGTCTCGCCGCCTGCTTCATGGAGAGCATGGCAACGGTCGATGTGCCGGCCTATGGCTATGGCATCCGCTACGTCCACGGCCTCTTCCGCCAGCAGCTTGCTGATGGCTGGCAGGTAGAATTGCCGGAAAGCTGGCTCGCCCACGGAAACCCCTGGGAATTCGAGCGTCGCGAAAGCGCCTATGAAATAGGCTTCGGCGGCACCGTCGATGTCGTCAACAGCAGCGACGGCGAACCGCGCTATGTCTGGAAGCCGGCCGAGCGCGTCATCGCCGCTGCCTTCGACACGCCCGTCGTCGGCTGGCGCGGCAAGCGCGTCAACACGCTGCGCCTCTGGTCGGCCCAGCCGATCGACCCGATCCTGCTCGATGCCTTCAACGCCGGCGACCATATCGGCGCGCTGCGCGAGAGCAACAAGGCCGAAAGCCTGACCCGCGTTCTCTACCCGGCCGATGCTACGCCGGCCGGCCAGGAGCTGCGTCTGCGCCAGGAGTTCTTCTTCTCCTCCGCCTCGCTGCAGGACATCCTGCGCCGTCACCTGCAGCAATATGACGATTTCACATCGCTGCCCGACAAGGTGGCGATCCAGCTGAACGACACCCACCCCGCCGTCTCGGTCGCCGAGCTGATGCGCCTGCTCTGCGACGTGCATGGCATGGAGTTCGACCAGGCCTGGGACATCACCCGCGGCACGATCGGCTACACCAACCACACGCTTCTGCCGGAAGCGCTGGAAAGCTGGCCGGTGCCGCTGTTCGAGCGCCTTCTGCCGCGCCACATGCAGATCATCTACGCGATCAACGCCAAGGTTCTGCTCGAAGCCCGTAAAACCAAGAATTTCTCCGACACCGAAATCCGCTCGATCTCGCTGATCGAGGAAAGCGGCAGCCGCCGGGTTCGCATGGGCAATCTCGCCTTCGTCGGCTCGCATTCGATCAACGGCGTCTCGGCCCTGCACACCGACCTGATGAAGGTCACCGTCTTCGCCGATCTTCACAAGCTCTACCCCGATCGCATCAACAACAAGACCAACGGCATCACCCCGCGCCGCTGGCTGCAGCAGTGCAATCCGGGTTTGACGGGCTTGATCCGCGAGGCGATCGGCGACGATTTCCTCGACGACGCCGAAAAGCTGCGGCCGCTCGAAAAATTCGCCACCGACAGCGCCTTCCAGGAGAAGTTCGCGGCGATCAAGCGCAACAACAAGGTGGCGCTCGCCAATCTGGTCGCCAGCCGTATGGGCGTGAAGATCGATCCGTCGGCGATGTTCGATATCCAGATCAAGCGCATCCACGAATACAAGCGCCAGCTCCTGAACGTCATCGAGGCCGTCGCGCTCTACGACCAGATCCGCTCGCGTCCCGAGCTGGACTGGGCGCCGCGCGTAAAGCTCTTCGCCGGCAAGGCGGCGCCGAGCTATCACAACGCCAAGCTGATCATCAAGCTGATCAACGACGTCGCCCGCACCATCAATAACGACCCGGCCGTGCGCGGCCTGCTCAAGGTCGTCTTCGTGCCGAACTACAACGTCTCGCTGGCCGAGGTCATGGTTCCGGCCGCCGACCTCTCCGAGCAGATCTCGACCGCCGGGATGGAAGCATCCGGCACCGGCAACATGAAGTTCGGCCTGAACGGCGCGCTGACCATCGGCACGCTTGACGGCGCCAATGTCGAGATGCGCGACAATGTCGGCGAGGACAACATCAAGATCTTCGGCCTGCGCGCCGATGAGGTCGCCAACCTGCGCGCCGACGGCCATAATCCCCGCGCCATCATCGAGGGCTCGCGCGAGCTGTCGCAGGCACTGTCGGCGATCAGCTCCGGCGTCTTCTCGCCTGACGACCGCAACCGCTATTCCGAACTGATCGACGGCATTTATTCGCACGACTGGTTCATGGTCGCAGCCGATTTCGACGCCTATGCCCAGGCCCAACGCGAGGTCGACGAACTCTGGAACGACAAGGCCTCGTGGAACCAGAAGACCATACTGAACACCGCCCGCATGGGCTGGTTCTCCTCGGATCGAACGATACGCCAGTATGCCAAGGAAATCTGGAGAGCCGGATGAAAACGCCGAAGGCCACCCCTGAAGCCAGACTTCCCTGGGAGATTTCGGCAGACGAAATAGCGGCAATCCTCGCAGGGTCGCATTCAAACCCCTTCGCCGTTCTGGGGGTTCACAAGTCGGGTGACGCCTACGTCACCCGCTGCTTCATTCCCGGCGCCGAGGAAGTGACCGCCATGGCACTCGACGGCACCGTCATCGGGGAGCTGAAGCAGCAGCATCCGGATGGATTCTTCGCCGGCCAGGTTTCGGTGAACCGGCAACAGCCGGTGCGCTACCGTGCCAGGCGTGGCGATGCCGAATGGGCCGTAACCGATCCCTACAGCTTCGGACCGGTTCTCGGTCCGATGGACGATTACTATGCGCGCGAAGGCTCGCACCTTCGCCTCTTCGACAAGATGGGTGCGCACTGGATCAAGCACGAGGGCGCGCAGGGCATCCATTTCGCAGTCTGGGCGCCGAATGCCCAGCGCGTCTCCGTCGTTGGCGATTTCAACGGCTGGGATGGCCGCCGCCATGTCATGCGCTTCCGCTCGGGCGCCGGCATCTGGGAGATTTTCGCGCCCGACGTTCCCACGGGGGTCGCATACAAGTTCGAGATCCGCGGACAGGATGGCGTCCTGCTGCCGCTGAAGGCCGATCCGTTTGCCCGTCGCAGCGAGCTGCGCCCGAAAACCGCCTCCGTCGCAGCACCTGAACTGCTGCAGGAGTGGGAGGACGCGGCGCATCTGAAGCACTGGGGGACGACCGACAAGCGCCGCCAGCCGATCTCGATCTACGAGGTGCATGCCGGCTCCTGGCAGCGCCGCGACGACGGCTCGTTCCTGTCCTGGGATGAGCTCGCCGCCCGCCTGATCCCTTATTGCGTCGACATGGGCTTCACCCATATCGAGTTCCTGCCGATCACCGAGCATCCCTACGATCCGTCCTGGGGCTACCAGACGACCGGCCTTTACGCGCCGACCGCCCGCTTCGGCGAGCCGGAGGGCTTCGCCCGCTTCGTCAACGGCTGCCACAAAGTCGGCATCGGCGTCATCCTCGACTGGGTGCCGGCGCATTTCCCGACCGACGAACACGGCCTCGGCTGGTTTGACGGCACGGCGCTCTACGAGCACGAGGATCCGCGCAAGGGCTTCCATCCGGACTGGAACACCGCGATCTACAATTTCGGTCGCACCGAGGTTGTCTCGTACCTCGTTAACAACGCGCTCTACTGGTCGGAGAAATTCCATCTCGATGGCCTGCGCGTCGATGCCGTCGCCTCAATGCTCTACCTCGACTATTCCCGCAAGCACGGCGAATGGATCCCGAACGAGTATGGCGGAAACGAGAACCTCGAGGCCGTCCGCTTCCTCCAGAACATGAACACCCGCATTTATGCCGAGCATCCCGGTGTCATGACGATCGCCGAGGAATCGACGTCATGGCCGAAGGTGTCGCAGCCCGTCCACGAAGGCGGTCTCGGCTTCGGCTTCAAGTGGAACATGGGCTTCATGCACGACACGCTCTCCTACTTCAGCCGTGATCCCGTGCATCGCAAGCATCACCACAACGAGCTGACATTCGGCCTGCTCTACGCCTACTCGGAAAACTTCGTGCTGCCGCTCAGCCACGACGAAGTGGTGCACGGCAAGGGATCGTTGATCGCCAAGATGCCGGGCGACGACTGGCAGAAGTTCGCCAACCTGCGCGCCTACTACGCGTTCATGTGGGGCTATCCCGGCAAGAAGCTGCTCTTCATGGGCCAGGAATTCGCACAATGGGCCGAATGGAGCGAGGCGAAATCGCTCGACTGGAATCTGCTGCAATATCGCATGCACGAGGGCATGCGGCGGCTGGTTCGCGATCTCAATTTCACCTACCGCAGCAAGCCGGCGCTCCATGCCCGCGATTGCGAAGGCGACGGCTTCGAGTGGCTGATCGCCGACGACCACGAGAACTCCGTCTTCGCCTGGCTGCGCAAGGCGCCCGGCGAAAAGCCGGTTGCCGTCATCACCAATCTGACGCCGGTTTATCGCGAGAACTACTCCGTGCGCCTGCCGACCGAGGGGCGGTGGCGCGAGATCCTGAATACCGATGCCGACATCTACGGCGGCAGCGGCAAGGGCAATGGCGGCCGCGTTCAGGCCGTCAACGCCGGCGGCAGCATCGCCGCGTCGATCACCTTGCCGCCTCTGGCGACGATCATGCTTGAACCCGAGACTTGAAGACTGGTGGGAGGATAAAAATGGTAGAAAAACGTGTTCAGCCACTTGCCCGCGATGCAATGGCCTATGTTCTCGCCGGCGGCCGGGGAAGCCGTCTGAAGGAACTCACCGATCGCCGCGCCAAGCCGGCGGTCTATTTCGGCGGCAAGACCCGCATCATCGACTTCGCACTGTCGAACGCGTTGAACTCGGGTATCCGCCGCATCGGCGTCGCCACCCAGTACAAGGCGCACTCGCTGATCCGCCACATGCAGCGCGGCTGGAACTTCTTCCGCCCGGAACGAAACGAGAGCTTCGACATCCTGCCGGCCTCCCAGCGCGTCTCCGAGACGCAGTGGTATGAAGGCACGGCCGACGCGGTGTTCCAGAACATCGACATCATTCAGGATTACGGCGTCGAATACATGGTCATCCTCGCCGGCGACCATGTCTACAAGATGGACTACGAACACATGCTGCAACAGCATGTCGATTCAGGCGCCGACGTCACCATTGGCTGCCTCGAAGTGCCGCGCATGGAAGCGACAGGTTTCGGCGTCGTGCACGTCGACGACAACGACCGGATCATCGATTTCGTCGAGAAGCCGGCTGATCCGCCGGCCATTCCCGGCAAACCGGACAGCTCTTTCGCCTCGATGGGCATCTATGTCTTTCACACGAAGTTCCTGATCGATGCGCTGCGTCGCGACGCCGCCGATCCGAATTCCAGCAAGGACTTCGGCAAGGACATCATCCCCTACATCGTCAAGAACGGGAAAGCCGTCGCCCACCGCTTCGCCAATTCCTGCGTCCGCTCCGATTTCGAGCACGAGCCCTACTGGCGCGACGTCGGGACGATCGACGCCTACTGGCAGGCCAACATCGACCTGACGGCGATCGTTCCCGAACTCGACATCTACGACAAGTCCTGGCCGATCTGGACCTATGCCGAGATTTCGCCGCCGGCGAAATTCGTGCATGACGACGAAGACCGCCGCGGCTCCGCGACCTCTTCGGTGGTCGCCGGCGACTGCATCATCTCAGGCGCAACGCTGAACAAGAGCCTGCTCTTCACCGGTGTTCGGGCGAACTCCTACTCCAAGCTTGAAGGCGCGGTGGTTCTGCCGAGCGTCAAGATCGGACGCCATGCCCAGCTGAAGAACGTCGTCATCGACCATGGCGTGGTCATTCCGGAAGGGCTCATCGTCGGTGAAGATCCCGTACTCGACGCCAAGCGCTTCCGCCGCAGCGAAGGCGGCATTTGCCTCATCACGCAGCCAATGATCGACAAGCTGGGTCTCTGACATATGAAAGTTCTTTCGGTTTCGTCCGAAGTCTTCCCGCTCATCAAGACAGGGGGCCTCGCCGATGTGGCGGGCGCCCTGCCGATCGCCCTGAAGCAATTCGGCGTCGAGACAAAGACGCTCATGCCCGGCTATCCCGCCGTCATGAAGGCGATCCGCAATCCGGTCGTCAGGCTTCAGTTCGATGATCTGCTCGGCGAGACCGCGACGATCCTGGAAGTCGAGCATGAGGGTTTGACCATTCTCGTGCTCGATGCGCCGGCCTATTACGACCGGCCGGGCGGACCCTATCTCGACCCGACAGGCAAGGACTATCCGGACAACTGGCGCCGCTTTGCCGCGCTGTCGCTTGCCGGCGCGGAAATCGCCGCGGGCCTGATGCCAGGCTGGCGTCCCGACCTCGTGCATACGCATGATTGGCAGGCGGCCATGACCTCGGTTTTCATGCGCTATAACCCGACGCCCGAACTGCCGAGCGTGCTGACGATCCACAACATCGCCTTCCAGGGCCAGTTCGGCGCCGACATATTCTCCGGCCTCAGACTACCGCCGCACGCCTTCGCGACCGAAAGCATCGAGTATTACGGCAATATCGGCTTCCTCAAGGGAGGCCTGCAGACGGCGCACGCGATCACCACCGTCAGCCCCTCCTACGCGGCCGAGATCCTGACACCGGAATTCGGCATGGGGCTGCAAGGCGTCATCGCAAGCCGGGTCGATTCGCTGCACGGCATCGTCAACGGCATCGACGCTGATATCTGGAATCCGGCGACCGACCCGGTCGTCCATACCCACTACACAACCTCGACGCTGAAGAGCCGCCTCGAGAACCGCACGGCCGTCGCCGAGTTCTTCGGGCTGCATCAGGACAATGCACCGATCTTCTGCATCGTCAGCCGCCTGACCTGGCAGAAGGGCATGGACGTCGTTGCCGCCACCGCCGACCAGATCGTCGAAATGGGCGGCAAGCTGGCCATTCTCGGCTCCGGCGACGCCGCATTGGAAGGTGCGCTTCTCGCCGCCGCCGCCCGCCATCCCGGTCGAATCGGTGTCTCCATCGGCTACAACGAACCGATGTCGCATCTGATGCAGGCGGGTTGCGATGCCATCATCATCCCCTCGCGCTTCGAGCCCTGCGGTCTGACCCAGCTCTACGGGCTGCGCTACGGATGCGTGCCGATCGTTGCCCGCACCGGCGGTCTGAACGACACCGTTATCGACGCAAATCATGCTGCTCTTGCGGCCAAAGTGGCAACCGGAATACAATTCTCGCCGGTCACCGCGTCTGGTCTGTTGCAGGCAATCCGCCGCGCTCTACATCTCTATGCCGATCAAAAAGTCTGGACCCAATTGCAAAAGCAGGGCATGAAATCGGATGTTTCGTGGGAGAAGAGCGCCGAGCGCTATGCTGCCCTCTATTCAAGCCTCGCCCCGAAAGGCAAGTGACAGAAAATGAACAAGTCCGTATCTACCACGCCGTATCAGGATCAGAAGCCGGGTACCTCGGGTCTTCGCAAGAAAGTCCCGGTCTTCCAGCAGCCGAATTATGCCGAGAACTTCATCCAGTCGATCTTCGATTCGCTGGAAGGGTTCCAGGGCAAGTGCCTCGTCATCGGCGGCGACGGACGCTACTACAACCGGGAAGTCATCCAGAAGGCGATCAAGATGGCCGCCGCCAATGGCTTCGGCAAGGTGATCGTCGGCAAGGGCGGTATCCTGTCGACGCCGGCAGCCTCGCACATCATCCGCAAATACAAGGCCTTCGGCGGCATCATCCTGTCGGCCAGCCATAATCCCGGCGGCCCGACCGAAGACTTCGGCATCAAGTACAACATCAGCAATGGCGGCCCGGCGCCGGAAAAGATCACCGACGCGATCTATGCGCGCACGAAGGTGATCGACACCTACAAGATCGCCGACTTCGCCGATGTGAACCTTGACCGGATCGGCAAGGACGAGCTGCCCGGCGGCATGATCCTCTCGGTCCTAGATTCGGTCGAAGACTATACGGCGCTCATGGAAGAGCTGTTCGACTTCCCGGCGATCCGCAATCTCATCAGCCTCGGCTTCCGCATCGCCTTCGATGCGATGAGCGCCGTAACCGGTCCATATGCCAAGGAAATCTTCGAGAACCGTCTCGGCGCCCCGTCCGGTTCCGTTCGCAATTTCATGCCACTGCCGGATTTCGGCGGCCATCATCCGGATCCGAACCCGGTTCACTGCAAGGAACTCTACGACGAGATGATGGGCGACGACGCGCCCGATTTCGGTGCGGCTTCCGACGGCGACGGCGACCGCAATCTGATCATCGGCCGCGGCATCTTCGTGACGCCATCAGATAGTCTGGCGATCCTGGCGGCCAACGCCAACCTCGCCCCCGGCTACTCCGGCGGTCTCGCCGGCATCGCCCGCTCCATGCCGACCTCGGGCGCTGCCGATCGCGTCGCCGAGCGCCGCGGCATCGGCATGTACGAGACGCCGACCGGCTGGAAGTTCTTCGGCAACCTGCTCGACGCCAACATGGCGACGATCTGCGGCGAGGAAAGTGCGGGCACCGGATCCAGCCATGTGCGCGAGAAGGATGGTCTCTGGGCGGTTCTGCTCTGGCTGAACATCCTCGCCGTTCGCGGCGAGAGCGTTCAGGACATCGTCACCCAGCACTGGCAGACCTACGGCCGCAACTACTATTCGCGCCACGACTACGAAGGCGTCGACACCGACGCCGCCAACGGCCTGATCGCGAACCTGCGCAATCAGCTTGAGTCGCTGCCGGGCAAGAGCTTCGGCCCGCTCAAGGTCGAAAAGGCCGACGACTTCGCCTATCACGATCCGGTCGACAAATCGGTCAGCGAACACCAGGGTATCCGCATCCTGTTTGAAGGCGGCTCGCGCGTCGTGTTCCGTCTCTCGGGAACGGGAACCTCGGGCGCCACTCTGCGTGTCTACCTCGAACGCTACGAAGCGGATTCCTCCCGCCACAACATCGAGACGCAGGAAGCCCTGGCCGACATCATCGCAGCCGCTGAAACCATCGCGGATATTCGCAGCCGCACCGGCCGCGACGCTCCCTCCGTGATCACCTGACCGGAGCGGCATGGCGGCGAACAAATCCGGGCAAGGCGGAGCAACGATCTTCGAGACCGGCGTTGACTTCGCCGTCTGGTCGCACAATGCCGGACAGATAGAACTATGCCTGTTCGGCAAGGACGACAAGGAACTGGCCCGCCTGCCGATGGAGCGAGGTGACGACCACGTTCATCGCCTTTTCGTCGACGGGCTGAAGGAAGGCGCGCGCTACGGCTACCGCGCCGATGGCGTCTACGCACCCGATAGCGGCCTGTGGTTCGATCCGTCAAAGCTGCTGGTCGACCCTTACGCGAAAGAGCTGGATCGCCCGTTCGTCTACGATCCCCGTCTCGGCACCTTTGGTGCCGAGACGCAGCATCTGGTGCCGAAGGCGATCGTCACCAGGGATATCCGCGTCAAACCCGAGAAACCGCTCTTTAAGCCCGGCGGCTTTGTCTATGAGGTCGCGGTCCGCCCCTTTACCATCCTGCATCCAGAGGTGCCTGAGGCCCAGCGCGGAACCCTTGCGGCCTTGGCGCATCCCGCGGTGATCGCCCACCTGAAGCGCATCGGCGTCGATGCCGTCGAGCTGATGCCGATTACTGCGTGGATCGACGAACGCCACCTGCCCCCGCTCGGCCTCAGAAACGGCTGGGGCTACAACCCCGTCGCCTTCATGGCCCTCGACCCGCGGCTTGTTCCAGGCGGGATGGCGGAGCTGCGCGATACGGTGGCAAAGCTTCACGCCGAAGGCATCGCGGTCATCCTCGATCTCGTTTTCAATCATACCGGCGAAAGCGACCGTTTCGGCGCGACGCTCTCGCTGCGTGGCCTCGACAATCTCTCCTTCTATCGCCACCTGCCCGGTCGGCCGGGAGAGCTCGTCAACGATACCGGCACCGGCAACACCGTCGGCTGCGACCATCCGTATATCCGGCAACTTGTCATCGACAGTCTCCGCCATTTCGTGCTCGGCGCCGGGATCGACGGCTTCCGGTTCGACCTCGCCCCGGTCCTAGGCCGCACGGCGAACGGTTTCGAGGGTCACGGCGAAACGCTGACGGCGATGCTCGCCGACGATGTGCTCGCCGACCGGGTGATGATCGCAGAGCCCTGGGATATCGGACCCGGCGGCTATCAGCTCGGCAACTTCCCCTCGCCCTTCCTCGAGTGGAACGACCGCGTGCGCGACGACCTCAGATGCTACTGGCGTGGCGACGACTGGAAGACAGGTTCGCTCGCAACAGCCCTTGCCGGCTCCTCCGACATCTTCTCCCGCAACGGCGGCACCGCGACCCGCAGCGTCAATTTCCTCGCCGCCCATGACGGCTTCACGCTCAGGGATCTCGTCTCTTACAGCGGCAAGCACAACGAGGCGAACGGCGAGCAGAACCGCGACGGCCACAACGAGAACCACTCCTGGAACAACGGGGTCGAGGGCGACACCCTCTACCCAGACATTATCAGGCGCCGCCGAGACGATCTGAAGGCAATGCTTTCGACGCTCTTCGCCACGCGCGGTAGCATCATGCTGACCGCGGGAGACGAGGCGGGCCGCAGCCAGCATGGCAACAACAATGCCTATTGCCAGGACAACGAAATCACCTGGGTCGATTGGGCAGCACTGGACGATGAGCTCATCGCGCACACGGCCTTCGTCTCGGCTCTCCGCAAGCGCTTCTCGGTCTTCTCGGACATGAATTTCTTCTCGGGCAACGGCGATGTCGAATGGATATCGCCCTCCGGCCGGCCGATGAGCGTGCAGGAGTGGGAGACGCCGAACGCCTCGACGCTCGGAATGCTGCTTTCGACGCGCGACTCGGAAAACGGCAAGGACGCACGGCTGGCGATTTTGTTCAACCGTTCCGGCGGTGAAGAGATTTTTAGCCTGCCCGGACCTGCCACCTGGCGCCCCCTCGCCCCGGACGCACCGACAAAACCGGTGGCGTCGGCAGCCGTGCCAAGGCGCTCGGTCGTTTTCTACCTTCAAAGTTGATCCGGCGCCTCCGGTTCGGCAAATCCTTGTCGCAATCGTCACAATCCCATTGTAAGGCTTGCGCTGCCGCTTTTTCATGAGGAATCAATGGTCAAGGAAATTTCGCTTGCCGATGTGCGCGCGCTTGTGGGCACTGAAACCGGCCTCTCGGACTGGATTCTTGTCGATCAGGCCATGATCGATGCTTTTGCGCATGCAACCAATGATCATCAATTCATTCATGTCGATCCCGAGCGCGCCGCCGCAAGCCCGTTTGGCGGCACGATTGCCCATGGTTTTCTGACGCTGTCGCTGCTTTCGTCCATGAACTACAACAGCCTGCCCAAGGTGCGTGAGCAGACGATGGGCATCAACTACGGCTTTGAAAACGTCCGCTTCCTGTCGCCGGTCAAATCAGGCGCGCGCATCCGCGCTCATTTCGTTCTGGCCGAGGCCCGCTTCCGCGGCGCGGGCATGCTGATGACCAGCTATGACGTCTCGATCGAGATCGAAAACGAGAAGAAGCCCGCACTGACGGCGCGCTGGATCACCATCATCCAGTTCGATCCCAAGGACCGGCCAGAAGACGTCTAGACCGCGCCATCAAAATCGATGACATGCCTGATGACCTCACCGGCATGCAGCCGATCGAAGGCTTCGTTGATGCCCTCGAGCAGACCTGTTGACGACAGCAGACGATCCACCGGCAGCTTGCCCCGCTTGAAGAGCCCGACAAACCGCGGGATGTCGCGGCTCGGCACGCAGCCGCCGAGATAACTCCCGAGCACGCGCCGCTCCTCGGCAACGAGGCTGACAGCGGGAATTGCAAACTGGCTGGACGGATTGGCCAACCCTGCCGTAGCGGTCGTACCGCCCCGCCGCGTGATGCGATAGGCGAGATCGAAGGCTTTGATGGCGCCCGCCATCTCCAGGGCATGGTCGACGCCACCTTTCGTCGCCTCGCGGATCTGCTCCACCACATCGGGATCGCTCGCGACAAAGGCATCGGTCGCACCGAGCGACAGGGCAATCCTCAGCTTCTCGGGGGAAAGGTCGACGGCAATGATGCGCTCGGCACCCGACGCCACGGCGCCGAGCACCGCAGCCAATCCGACACCGCCGAGGCCGACAACGGCGACCGTCTGCCCCGGCTGTACCCTGCAGGTATTCACCACGGCGCCGACACCCGTCAGCACGGCGCAACCGAACAATGCGGCATGGGTGAAAGGGATATCGGCATCGATCCGGATGGCCGAATGGCGAGAGACGACAGCGTGGGTCGCAAAGCCCGAAACACCGAGATGATGGTGGATCGGAACCTCCGCGCAGCTAAGCCGCCGCGCGCCCGACAGCAGCGTCCCTTTGCCGTTGGCGTCGGCGCCTGGGATGCAGAGCGCAGGCCGTCCTTCCGCGCAGGGCAGGCAATGGCCGCAACTCGGCATGAAGCTCATGACCACGTGGTCGCCGGGCGCCAGATCGCTCACGCCACCGCCGACCGCTTCCACCGTGCCTGCCGCCTCATGCCCAAGCGCCATCGGCACCGGCCGAGGCCTGTCGCCATTGATGACCGAGAGATCGGAATGGCAAAGCCCGGCCGCGCCGATACGAACGAGAATTTCGTCCTGCCCTGGCTGCGCCAGCTCGATCTCCTCGATCGTGAGCGGTCGGCTCACCGCATATGGCGGAGCGACCGGCGACTGACGCAGTACCGCAGCACGTATCTTCATGGACTCCTCCCGCAAACGGCTACCGCAGACTAGCTGCTTGCGGAACGCTACCGCAACAGGACTTTGGATGGACTAATGTCCCTACGGTGCACCGTTGATCTCGACGATGTTGCGATCGGGATCGAGGAGATAGGCCTGCGGAAAGCCGGCTGGCCCGTCGCGCCTCAGACTCAGCCGCCACGGATCACCCTCCGGCGCATCCTCGCGAAAGCCTTTGGCGATCAGGCCCTGAACACACCCCTCGAAATCATCCGTGCGGAACGCGAAATGCCCATCGGTGGTGTCGATCGTTGCGTCGCTCCGGAACGTACCCGCCGGGTTAACGATCATGTGGACCTGCAGCGTCCCGCTGGCAAACCATGCTCCGACCGAACTGAACGCCGGCCTGGCGATCTGTTCGAGGCCGAAGACATCGCGATAGAAGGCAACCGACCGGCCAAGATCCGTAACGACAATGGAAACGTGATGCAGCATCATGGAAGACACCCGCCCTGTAGAGTTCCAACAAGGAACGCACGCCGCGGTGGATGATGCATCAGTCGCGGCGATCCCGCAACGCAAAGACAATCGGGGACGGCACCGACAGCACCGTCCCCGATCATAAATTGCAGATCAGCAGCGTTTAGTGCGCTGCGTCTTCAGCGCCCTCGGCCAGCAGGCCGAACACGAAATCGGCGAACGAACGCCAGCATTCGACACGGAACGTATCGTCTTCCGTGCGGAAGAGCACGATCTCGGCCTTGCCGAACAGCGTGCGCGAGCAGGCGCCGACGGGGAAGGCTTCGAGTGACAGGTCCTGCGGGCAGCCGGTGGAGATCGTGGTCTCGGCACCCGGGCCGGAGACGATGATCGCGACGTTGCGGTGCGAGACGTCGGTTGCCGAATGAAGCACTTCCGCCTTCGCGAGAGCGCTCATCAGGTCTGCACCGCTCTCGTCGATAACGAGCCATTCGTCCGGGCCGAGCCAGAGGGCGGCGCGGCCACCCTTGCGGCCCGAGGTCTTCGGTGCGTTGGGCACGGTCACGCCAAGCGCAGAGGAAAGCGCCTTGAGCGACTCGGCCGGTGCGCGAAGCGCAACGCGCGTGGCGAACGGTGCGGGCGTCAGCCGTACGCTGGCGGAGCCGCCCTGCTTACCCGAGAGAACGGATGTGCGAACTGCCGTATCAGCCATTGATGCGGCCTCCTTCCTTGTCAAAGAACACCATATCCGTCACCTCAACCGCGATCGTCTTGTCGGGCATCGGTACGTAGAGCGTCTCGCCCATCCGCTTACGACCACCGGCGACCAGCGCAAAGGCGATCGACTTTCCAAGGTTTTCCGACCAGTAGGACGAGGTGACGTGGCCGAGCATCGTCATCGGCTTCGGCTCGTTCGGGTTGGCGACGATCTGCGCGCCCTCTTCGAGCACCAGCGTCGGATCCTTGGTGACGAGGCCGACCAGTTGCTTGCGGCCTTCCTTGACGAGATCCGGCCGCTTCAGTCCGCGAATGCCGACGAAATCCGTCTTCTTCTTCGACACCGCCCAGTTGAGGCCGGCATCATCAGGGGTCACGGTACCGTCCGTGTCCTGGCCGACGATGATATAGCCCTTCTCAGCGCGGAGAACGTGCATCGTCTCCGTGCCGTAGACGCAGGCGCCAAGCGGCTCGGCATTGGCCCAGACGGCTTCGAGAACCGACTGGCCGTAATCAGCAGGCACGTTGATTTCGAAGCCGGTTTCACCGGTGAACGACACACGGAAGAGGCGCGCCGGAACGCCCATGACCGTGCACTCAGCAACGCTCATATGCGGGAAGGCTTCGTTGGAGATATCGACGCCGTCGACCAGCGGCGCGATGATCTCGCGCGCCTTCGGCCCCTGCACGGCGATAACAGCCCACTGCTCGGTCACCGAGGTCAGCCACACCTTCAGGTGCGGGAATTCGGTCTGCAGATAGTCTTCCATGTGGTTCAAGACGCGCGGCGCACCGCCCGTCGTCGTCGTCACGTGGAAGCGATCGTCGGCCAGACGCCCGACGACGCCGTCGTCATAAACGAAACCGTCGTCGCGGGTCATGATGCCGTAGCGGCACTTGCCGGGCTTCAGCGTGTCCCAGGCATTGGTATACATCAGGTTCATGAACTCGGCCGCGTCAGGTCCGACAACCTCGATCTTGCCGAGCGTCGAGGCATCGAACACGCCGGCCACATCGCGCGCCGTCTTGCATTCGCGAGCGACCGCCTGGTGCATGGTTTCGCCGGCGCGTGGATAGAACCACGCACGCTTCCAGTTGCCGACGTCCTCGAATACGGCGCCATGGGCTTCTTCCCAATGGTGCAGCGGCGTCTTGCGCGTCGGGTCGAACAGCTCACCACGCGAATGCGCGATCAGCGTGCCGTAGGTGACAGGCGTGTAGGGCGCTCGGAAGGTGGTGAGGCCGACCTGCGGGATCTCCTTGCCCAGCATCTCGGCGGCGATCGCCAGGCCGTGCATGTTCGACAGCTTGCCCTGGTCGGACGCCATGCCGTTGGTGGTGAAGCGCTTGATGTGCTCGATCGAGTGCATCCCCTCGCGCACCGCAAGGCGGATATCCTTGGCGCAGACGTCGTGCTGGAAATCGATGAACGCCTTGGCGCTGGTCTCCGGACCTGCCCCTTCGGCAGCGCCGATCATCCCACCGGTCCACTGGTGCGCCTGCTCGGACGAGATGCTGATCTTGCCCGCCGGTGCCTTGCCGGCTGCCTGCGCCATCAGCTCACCGGCTGCCAGCGATTCTTCGATGGTCTGCTGCAGATCGTCGGTGCCGTTGCAGGCGCCGACGGAGAGGCAATCCTGCGCATAGGTGCCGGGCAGGAAGCGCTGCGTTTCCGGCTCGAACTTCACCTTGCCGCGCGACTGCGAGAACAGGTGCACGGATGGCGTCCAGCCGGCCGAAACCAAGAGCGCATCGACCGCGATCTTGCGCGGCGAGCCGCCGCCGTTGCGGGCGACCGTCATCGATGCGATGCGCAGCTTGCCTGACGTGTTGATAACAGACTGGCCGGCGAGAACATCGATGCCGAGCGAACGTGCCTCGGCCAGAACCGCGGCCCCCGGCGTCTGCCTGCAATCGACGATCGCCGCGATCTCGACGCCGGCGCGCTTCAGATCGAAGGCCGCCTCATAGGCCGAGTCGTGTGCCGTATAGACGCCGACCTTCTCGCCGACGGCAACGCCGTACTGGTTGAGATACATGCGCGCGGCAGACGCGAGCATGATGCCCGGACGGTCGTTGTTCGGGAACACCATGTGGCGCTCGATGGCGCCATTGGCGAGGATGACGCGCTTGGCCCGCAGCTGCCACAGACGCTCGCGCGGCAGATGGCGGCTCGGGTTGGCGACGTGGTCGGTCACGCGCTCGGCGAGGCCGACGAAATTGTGGTTGTAGTAGCCGAATGCGGTGGTGCGGGTCAGAACCTGCACATTGTCCATTGCCTTGAGAGTGGCAGCCGTCTTCTGCGCCCACTCGTAGCCGGAAAGCCCGTCGATCGTGACACCGCTATCGTAGCGCAGCGCGCCGCCGACATCGGCCTGCTCGTCGCAGAGGATGACCTTGGCGCCGGTCTGCGCCGCGGCAAGAGCCGCCGAAAGACCGGCCACGCCGGCGCCGACGACAAGCACGTCGCAATGCGCGTAACGGCCCGCATAGTGATCGGGATCGGCTTCCTTCGGCGCAACGCCGAGGCCGGCCGCGCGGCGGATGATCGGCTCGTAGATGCTCTTCCAGGCGGCCTTCGGCCACATGAAGGTCTTGTAGTAGAAACCAGCCGCGAAGAACGGCGAGAGCAGGTTGTTGATACCGCCGATGTCGAAGGAGAGCGATGGAAAGCGGTTCTGCGATTCGACGATCATGCCGTCGAACACTTCCTGCACCGTGGCGCGCACGTTCGGCTGTTTGCGGGCGGCATCACGCGAAACGTCGATCAGCGCGTTCGGCTCCTCGGCACCCGCCGACAGAATGCCGCGCGGCCGGTGATACTTGAACGAGCGGCCAACCAGATGGATGTTGTTGGCAATCAGCGCCGAGGCGACGGTGTCACCCTCGAGCGCGGTGTAGCTCTTGCCGTCGAAGGTGAAGCGCGCGGTTCTGGCCGGCGTCAGGCGACCCTTGCCTGCAATACGGTTCGTCGTGCTCATTTCGCTTCTCCTTCGAGCTGCTCATAGGTCTCGACGGGAGCATGGGGCGTTGCGGCCGCACCGATATCGGGCTTCGGCTCGCCGGCCTTGTAGGTCATGATGAACTTGTCGCTGATCGTGTCGCGCGCCGCGTTGAAGAAGCGACCGCAACCATGCTGGTGGCGCCAGCGTTCGAAGATCAGCCCCTTCGGGTTGTCGCGCAGGAAGAAATATTCCTCGAATGCCTCGTCGGATATCGAGGCGATGTCTGTGGGACGGGCGATATGCGCATCGCCGGCGCCGCGGAATTCGAGCTCGGAGCGCTCTTCCTGACAGTATGGGCAATAGATAAGAAGCATGATGTCCTCGTGTCAGTGCGCGACGGCGGCAGCGGCGGCTTCGTCGATCAGACGGCCGGTGCGGAAGCGGTCCAGCGTCAGGCCGGCATTGAACTTGTGGGCCTCGTCGCGGGCAATCAGATGCGCGAAGAGATTGGCCGAGCCCGGCGTCGCCTTGAAGCCGCCGGTGCCCCAACCGCAGTTGACGTAGAGGCCGGGAACTGGGGTCTTCGACTGGATGGCCGAACGGTCAGGCGTGTTGTCGACGATGCCGCCCCACTGGCGCATCATCTTGACGCGACGGAACATCGGGAACAGCTCGCAGATGGCATCCAGCGTATGGGTGATGATCTGCAGACCGCCGGTCTGGCTGTAGGAATTATACTGGTCGGTGCCGGCGCCGATGACGAGTTCGCCCTTGTCGGACTGCGAGATATAGGCATGCACCGTGTTGGACATGACCACGCAGGGGAAGATCGGCTTCAAGGGTTCCGATACCAGCGCCTGCAGCGGGCTCGATTGCAGCGGCACGCGCACATCGGCCATCTTCATGACCGTGGTGGTGTGGCCGGCAGCCGAAACGCCGACCTTCTTTGCGCCGATGAAACCGCGCGATGTCTCGACACCGGTGACGCGACCGTCAGGGCCGCGGCGGATGCCGGTCACTTCGCAATTCTGGATGATGTGGACGCCGCGATCGGACGCCGCGCGCGCATAGCCCCAGGCAACCGCATCGTGGCGCGCCGTGCCGCCGCGACGCTGGAGTGCGGCACCGTTGATCGGATAGCGGGCGCTGGCAGAGATATCGAGCGGCGGACAATAAGCCTTGGCCTGTTCCGGCGTCAGCCATTCATTGTCGATGCCGTAGAGACGGTTGGCGTGGATATGGCGCTTGAAGGACTGCTGATCGTGCACATTGTGCGACAGCATCATTACGCCGCGGGGAGAGTACATGACATTGTAGTTGAGATCCTGCGAGAGGTTCTCCCAGAGCTTCATCGAATGCTCGTAGATGTGCATGCTCTCTTCGTAGAGATAGTTCGAGCGGATAATGGTCGTGTTGCGGCCGGTGTTGCCGCCGCCGAGCCAGCCCTTCTCGAGCACCGCGACATTGGTGATGCCGTGCTCCTTGGCGAGGTAGTAGGCGGCACCCAGACCATGCCCGCCGCCACCAATGATGATGACGTCGTATTCCGCACGCGGCTCGGGCGAGGTCCATTGCTTGTCCCAGCCCTTGTGGCCTCTCAGGGCTTCTCGTGCCACGGCAAAAACCGAGTATCTACGCATCCGCCTTCATCTCCTTAGGGGAAAGATCCCTTCTCGTCGGCAATACAAATCGCAAATCGAAATGCGGCACAACGTTTCTTTTGCGACGCGGAGGGGCTTTTGTTTTGACACTCGGCAAGAATGAACGGGCTCGGCTCTTCCGGTCGAAGCCGAGCGCGCGCCGACAATGCGCAACAGCCTGCCATCCTTGTTAATTTAGAGTATTCTCACTTACAATTTTTGAGCGCATAGTTCTCGCGCTGGATAGGCGCATTTGCGGGTTGAGGGTCTCGCGCCGACAGCAGAGGGCATTCACAATCCAAATTTCGACACGCGTGGCAGAAAGCCCGCGTGCGAGCTGATCAAAAGAAAGCAGGCCGACACGGCATGACGCCCGCTGTCTGGTCTCAGGGAGGATTAGCCATGAAATCGCATTTCATCACGCTTACACTTGGCCTGTTTTTATCCGGGGCATCCCTTGCCAGCCCTGTCTTTGCCGCTGAGGACGCCCTGACGAAGGAGGAAGCGGCGTCGATCGGCGTCGACGCTTATCTCTACCTCTACCCCCTGGTCACCATGGATATCACCCGCGCGCAGGCAACCAACGTCGAAGCCGGCAAGACGATGGGCCGAGGCCCCGCCAACATGTTCACCAACGTCCCGGAGTTTCCGACTGCGGACTTCAAGGACGTCGTTCGGCCCAACTTCGATACTCTCTACTCGATTGCCTGGCTCGATATGACAAAGGAACCGATGATCGTCTCGGCTCCAGATACGAATGGCCGATTCTATCTGCTGCCCATGCTGGACATGTGGAGCGACGTCTTCGCCTCGCCGGGCTGGCGGACGACTGGGACCGCCAAGGCCGATTTTGCCGTCGTTCCCCCTGGCTGGTCGGGGAAGAACCTTCCCGCCGGAACGCAAAGGATCGATGCGCCGACACCCTATGTCTGGGTCATCGGGCGCACAAAAACGGACGGGCCACCCGACTATGATGCCGTTCACAAGATCCAGGCCGGCTACACGGTCACTCCACTGTCGCAATGGGGCAAGAAGGCCGAGCCGGCCAAGCTCATGATCAACCCCGACATCGATATGAAAACCCCACCGAAGAAGACCGTGGACGGGATGACCACAGAGGACTTCTTCGCCTATGCCTCGGAAGTGCTGAAGGTCAATCCGCCGCATATCACCGACCAGCCGATCATCAGCCAGATGAAGAAGATCGGGCTCGAACCAGGCAAGAGCTTCGACAAGAGCAAGCTGACGCCTGACATCGCCGAGGCGCTGAAGACCGTCCCGGCCGAAGCCCAGAAGCTGATGGAATGGAAGGTCCCGTCGCTTGCTCGCGTGGCCAACAATTGGTCGATGAACACCGATACGATGGGCGTCTACGGCAATTACTATCTGAAGCGGGCGATCGTTGCTCAGATGGGGCTAGGCGCCAACCTGCCGGAGGATGCGATCTATCCGCTCAACCTAGGCGACGAGAAGGGAAACCCGCTGAACGGGGCGAACAGCTACAAACTGCATTTCGAGAAGGCGAACCTGCCGCCGGTCAAGGCATTCTGGTCCGTTACCCTCTATGATCCGGAGGGTTTCCAGGTCGGCAACAGCCTCAACCGCTTTGCCGTCAGCAGCTGGATGCCCTTCGTCTACAATGCGGATGGGTCGCTTGATCTCTATTTCCAGAACAAGAGCCCGGGCGCAGACAAGGAAGCCAACTGGCTGCCTGCACCGTCAGGGCCCTTCAACCTGACCATGCGCCTGTACGGCCCGGAGAGCCAGGCGCTGACCGGAAAATGGAACCCGCCGGCTGTCGAGATGATACAGCCGCTCCAGCAGGTAACGGCGCAGTAGCGTTTCGCGCCCTGCGCCACCCAGGCTGGGAAGTGAGCTTGCGCGACGGTAAGACCGTCGCGCGCAAACGCGCGGAGGCCGCCTGGAAGATCAGGCAGACTTTACCGCGACGCGACGCTTCTTGACCGGTGCAGCGTCCGACGCTGCCTCGGCTTCCTGCTGCAAACGCAGGGCCTTCAATTTTTCCGTCTTCTTCTCGCGAGCTGCGACCTCGGCGTCCATGATGGCTTTCGCCGTCGCGTCGGTAATAGCGGCCTTGTCGCGGGCCGAGAGCTTGGTGGGGTTGGAGGGTTCATTCTCGGAAGCCATCTGCACTCTCTCTATCTGAAGTCGGCGGCAGTGACAGTTTACCGCGCGGGGCGAACTGCCTTCTTCGGAGCCGGAAGGAGACCTTCGCGCTGGAGCTGCTTGCGCGCGAGCTTGCGCTGGCGGCGAACGGCTTCACCCTTTTCGCGAGCCCGCTTTTCGGACGGCTTTTCATAGGCGGTGCGCGCCTTGAATTCGCGGAAGAGACCTTCGCGCTGCATCTTCTTCTTCAGAACGCGAAGCGCCTGGTCGACATTGTTGTCTCGAACGAGGACCTGCAAATTCTTTCCTTTCCTGCGGCATACATTTGCCGGTTGGCGGGTGGAAGCTTACTTCCGCACCCGGATGCTTGACGTTTTCAACCACGATCCGCCTGATGTGTCCGCAACAGCGGAAACCGGCTGAGCCGAGGATGTCGATTGGGTCGCATCGATGTCGCTCTCAAGGATGCGGCGGTCGAAATTCTCGCCCTCGAAGCGGACCCGGTATTGAGAGCGAGGGCCCTCAGAGGGGAGAACGGCTGCGATCCTGCAGGTCCTGCTCTCCATTTCCGTACGGACGAAACCGTCTTTCAGAACGATACGGTCGCCGACGGCGTACTTCGGCGCTTGCGCCATTACTTTCACCAACTTGGCCTGGTCGTAAAAACATAAAGGCCGGGTTTGACCCCGACCTTCGCCATCAGGCTCTCGGCTGCCAGTACATCCGTGGTCAGCGGAGCCGAATGAGAATTACGCCGCGCGGAGGTTGTCGGCAGAGTTCTTGCCGGACCGCTTGTCGCGAACCACATCGTAGGTGATCTTCTGACCATCGGACAGGCTGCGCATACCAGCGCGTTCAACGGCGGAGATATGGACGAAAACGTCCGTGCTGCCGTCGTCAGGCTGAATGAAGCCAAAGCCCTTGGTGCTGTTGAACCACTTAACGGTACCAGAATTCATAACGATCTCCTTTCATTAGTCGTTACTGCCATGCGTCTATTCACAAGGCTAAGATCGATTTTGAGAGGAAATCTGACAGAGCTCCACGCTCTTTGACAAAGGTCACAACCAACAGTCGATAGCCCGCTTATATATTGCGAACTGCGGAATAAACAAGGCAGGAACCCGAACCAATTGAGTTCAGACCGCTGAGGTGGATCGGTTATCGCCCAACAGCTACGCTGGATCAGTCCAAAAAAATACGCCCTGAACGACCGCGCCCACGGTTTTTTACGGCGAGAACCGCCAGAACATATGGACTTCCCGCCATCATTCTGGTATCCGCATCCTCAATCGCAAGGCTGATGCCGCGCGAACTGAATATTTTTTGCCTCTGGCGCCTTGCCGACGCCGGCATCAACCAAACCAAAGGAACGTGATTCTCGTGCAGGTACTTGTCCGCGATAACAATGTCGATCAGGCTCTCCGCGCTCTCAAGAAGAAGATGCAGCGCGAAGGTATTTTCCGCGAAATGAAGATGCGCGACTATTACGAAAAGCCGTCGCAGAAGCGCGCTCGCGAAAAGGCCGAAGCCGTTCGCCGTGTTCGCAAGCTGGCTCGCAAGCGGGCACAGCGCGAAGGTCTCGTCGCACGCTAAGCGTAGCTTGTCGTTATTTCGACGTTTTCAGATGCATGTTGGCGGGGGCGATCTGTTCGCCACCGCCTTTTTTAATTTGCTGCTGAAGTTTGCCCGTTCTGGAAAGAGAACCGGCTGAACTGGGGGAAAACGAGCCCGCATGGCTGACATCACCAAGACCCGCTCTCTGCGTTCGCCGAAAATCGCTGTTCTTCCGGTTTTCGCTATCGTCACCGCGCTAGGCCTTGCTGGCTGCACGACAAACAACACCTCCGATGCCGTGATCCGCATCGACAAGGCGCAGGGTTCGCAGGAAAACATCGCGTCGCTGACCTCGGTCATCAACGCCAATCCGAAAGATCCGGAAGGCTACAACGTTCGCGGCTCGGCCTATGGCCGCGGCGGCGATTTCCGTCAGGCGCTGAACGATTTCAACACTGCCCTGCAGCTTAATCCGCGCTTCTACCAGGCCTACGCGAACCGCGCCCTGGTCTACCGCAACATGGGCCAGCAGCAGCAGGCGATCCAGGACTACAACGCCGCCCTGCAGATCAACCCGAACTACGATGTCGCCCTGATCGGTCGCGGCAACGTCTACCGGACCGCCGGCCAGGACGATGCAGCGTTCAACGATTTCAACAAGGCGATCCAGAACGGCACCACCGACGGTCGCGCCTATCACAATCGCGGTCTGCTCTTCCAGAAGCGCAACCAGCAGGACAAGGCGATCGACGACTTCTCGAAGGCGATCTCGCTGTCGCCGAACGCGCCGGAGCCTTATAACGGCCGCGGCATTTCCTACATCGCACTGAACGACGACGACAACGCGTTCGCCGACTTCAACCACGCGATCGAGCTGAACGGCAACCTGGCGGAATCCTGGGCAAACCAGGCGCTGGTTTACGAGCGTCGCGGCGAAAAGGACAAGGCAGCCCGCTCCTACCGCCATGCGATCGGTCTCGATCCGAAGTATCAGCCGGCAAAGGACGGTCTTGCTCGCGTAGGCGCCTCGACCTCCGGCTAAGAATGGAGCAGCCGATGGCAGCAAGGAAACGAGTTGTCGTCATTGGCTCCGGCATTATCGGCGCTTCGATTGCCTGGCACCTGAGCCGGCGAAGCGCCGACGTCACCGTGATTGCGGAAGACATCGGCGGCGTTGCCACGCCGAACTCCTTTGCCTGGATCAACGCCAGCTGGGGCAATCCTGAATTCTACTATCGCTTTCGCCGTCGTGCGATGACGGAATGGAAGCGGTTGGCCGGTGATCTTCCCGGCCTGCCCCTCTCCTGGTGCGGCAGCCTCTGCTGGGATCTTCCACCTGAACAATTGGAAGCCTTCGCCGACGAGCACAGCCGGTGGGGCTATGGCATCGAGCGCATCGGTCGAGCCGAAGTATTGCGCCGCGAACCCTATCTGGCGCAAGCGCCGGATCTTGCGGTGGCAGTCGCGGAGGAAGGCGCCGTCGAACCGGTTGCCGCGGCCCGAATGATGCTTGCCGATGCCGAGGCACACGGCGCGCGTTTCGTGACAGGCGATGTCAGCGGCTTCATCAGGCGCGGCGAGCGCATTGCCGGCGTCGTCAGCTCCGTCGGCATGTTCGAGGCCGACGATGTGGTTCTGGCGGCAGGCGCCGGCGCCATTCCATTGGCCGAGGGTGTCGGCATCACGATTCCGCTCACCACCCCGCCCGGACTTCTCGTCCACTCTCGCCCCTTCGAAAAGCGCCTGAACGGCCTTGTCATCGCAACCGAGCTTCACATGCGCCAGACGGCGGACGGGCGAATCGTTGCGGGCAGCGATTTCGGCGGCAGCGCACCCGGGGAAGATCGACAGGAGACCGCGGCCGCGCTCTTCGCAAAGGTCAAGGCCAATCTGACCGACAGCGCAGGCCTCGCACTCGAGACATTCACCGTCGGCTATCGCCCGACACCCGCCGATGGCTTCCCCATCATCGGCAATGCAGGCTGCGCCGGGCTCTATGTTGCCATCATGCACTCCGGCGTGACGCTTGCGCCCCTCGTTGGATTACTCGCCTCTAACGAGATTTTATCGGAGCAACCCGAGGCGGAACTTGCAGCCTTCCGGTTGTCGCGCTTTTGATCACATCGGACATAAATTTGAACGCGTGAAATGCGCGCGACATGTTTTAGTGTGTTGCAAGGATTTGATGCTGTCCCTAACATGCGGCTGCTTCGATAGCAGGCTATCGGACAAAAGCATTCTGTATTGAGGGCAATCGTGGTGATCCAGTTTTTTGCTTTCAAACCCGTCATTGCCTTTGGCGCCAGCGTTTTCTCGTTTCGGGAACGAAGAAAGTGCTCATGAACCGACGCTTCCGTTTCTTCCCCAAGGCATCGATCGGCACCTATCTGATCGCGATGGCGCTCGCCACCTCGCTGCCGATTTTTGCGCTTGTCGCGCTGCTTCTCGGCCAGCTCGAAGACAACCAGCGTTCTATCCTCAAGCGTGAAACAGCACAGGATGCGACGGCGCTTGCACGATCGGTCGACCGGCAGCTGCAGGATATGGCTACAACCCTGCGGTTGTTATCGACGTCGCCCGAACTCGAGCATAACGACTTCGCGGCCTTTCACGAGCGCACAGAGACCGCTCTGCGCGCCGATACTCTCTATGTCATCGCGACGGAGGCGGACGGACAGCAACTGCTGAACACGCGAGTCGACTACGGCACGGAACTCCGGAAGGTCGGCAACATGCCGTCGCTGGAATCGGCCTTGAAATCCGGCCGCATCGAAGCCTCCGATGTCTTTCGCGGAAGAACGGTTGGCGATTGGGTCTATAACGTCACAATGCCGATCAAGGTGGGGCGTGTGGCGGCGCTGATCATCACCCAGAACGCGCGCGACCTTGCCAAGATCGTCTCGACCGAGGGCCTTCCTGCCGACTGGTCTGCGGCCATCATCGATCAGAGCGGCCACGTCGTCGCCTCGGTCGGCGCGAGCAACATTGGCTTCGGGGAAGCATTCGACCCTCGCATCTTGCCTTCGCTCGTCGATTCCAGCGGTGTCTATGAGAATTCGGCCGTGCTGCCGCGAACGCTGCTCGGCTACGCGCAGATCCCCGGCTGGTCCTGGAAGGCGATCATCTGGGGACCGATGGCAACGGCGCAATCGTCCATCCTGACGACGTGGCGGTTCCTCATCATCGGGGGCCTAGCCCTGCTGATCGTCGCGGTCCTGGCTGCCTACGTGGTTGCCCGCCAGGTTCGCACGACCATTCGCGCGATCGCGGATATGGCCAAGCGCATGGGCGAAGGCCAGATCGTCGCGCCGATCGAAACCAGCGTCATCGAAGCCAACCAAGTCGCCGTTGCGCTTTCCAACGCCTCCTTCGATCGCAGCCAGACAGAGGACCGGCTGCATTTCGTCATGAACGAACTGGTTCACCGCACAAAGAACCTGCTGGCGCTCGCGCAGGCCATGATGCGCCAGCTGGCTAAGCAAAGCGGTACCGTGCAAGAGTTCCAGGCGGCCGTGTCGCACCGTCTCGACGGCCTCTCCCGTTCGATCCAGCTTCTGACGAGCGAGCAATGGGCCGGTGCCTCGCTCCGGCGCGTCGTCGACATCCACCTCGACGCCTTCCCGCAGGCGCTGCCGCAGATCGAGATCACCGGCAAGGATTTCATGCTGAAGCCCGAAGCCGTCCAGAACCTCGGTCTGGCGCTCCATGAGCTGGCGACCAACTCCGTCAAGTACGGCGCCCTTTCGGTGCCGCAGGGCCGCATCCGCTTCTACTGGCAGACCATCCAGGAAGAAGGGCACGCCGAGGAGATGCTGCGCTTCATCTGGGAGGAACTGAACGGGCCTCCGGTGCAGACACCGACCCATACCGGCTTCGGAACGACCGTCATCAAGAACCACGCGGCGGCCGCTTTCAACGGTACGGTGACGGTCGATTTTCTGCCCCGCGGCCTGCGTTGGGAGCTCACGGCCCCCCGCCGTGTGCTGGAGCGCAAGTAAGCCAAGCTTTACGGAAAAGAAAAGGGCGCGAAACGCGCCCTCTCGTTCCGATCGTCAGACCAGATGCTTCAGTGGCCGATCGCCTTGTTGATTTCCTCGGTTACCTTCTTGGCGTCGCCGAGCAGCATCATCGTGCCGTCCTTGTAGAACAGCGTGTTGTCGATACCGGCGTAACCGGAGCCGAGCGAGCGCTTGACGAAGAGGCAGGTCTTGGCCTTGTCGACATCAAGGATCGGCATGCCGTAGATCGGCGAGGTCTTGTCGTCGCGCGCCGCCGGATTGGTGACGTCGTTGGCACCGATGACATAGGCAACGTCAGCCTGTGCGAACTCCGAGTTGATATCCTCGAGCTCGAAGACCTCGTCGTAAGGCACGTTGGCTTCAGCCAGCAGCACGTTCATGTGACCGGGCATGCGGCCGGCGACCGGATGGATCGCGTACTTAACCTCGACGCCGTTCTTCTTCAGATTGTCGGTCATCTCGCGAAGAGCGTGCTGTGCCTGCGCCACCGCCATGCCGTAGCCGGGCACGATGATGACCTTGGAGGCATTCGCCATCAGGTAGGCCGCATCCTCGGCCGAACCGAGCTTGACGGTCTTGTCGGAGTTGTCCGTACCGCCACTGGTCGTCTCGCCGCCGAAGCCGCCGAGAATGACCGAAATGAACGAGCGATTCATGCCCTTGCACATGATGTAGGAGAGGATCGCACCCGACGAGCCGACCAGCGCACCTGTTATGATCAGCGCCAGGTTTCCAAGCGTGAAACCGATGCCGGCCGCCGCCCAGCCCGAATATGAGTTCAGCATCGAGACGACGACGGGCATGTCGGCGCCGCCGATCGGCACGATCAGCAGCACGCCAAGCGCCAGGGACAGAACGACAACAGCCCAGAAATCGAAATGGCTTTCCGTTGCCGCGAGCCCGACGATGAAGAGCACGATCAGCGCCAGCAGCGCTATGTTGATCACGTGCCGGAAGGGCAGCATGATCGGCTTGCCGGACATGCGGCCATCAAGCTTCAGGAAGGCGATGATCGAGCCTGTGAAGGTCAGCGCGCCGATTGCGACGCCGAGCGCCATTTCGATCCTTGCCTCGGTGTGGATTTCGCCGATGTTGCCGATCCCGAAGGACGACGGCGTATAGAGCGCCGACGCAGCGACCAACACGGCGGCAAGGCCGACCAGCGAGTGGAACCCGGCAACCAACTGCGGCATCGAGGTCATCGGAATGACGCGGGCGATATAGGCGCCGGCACCGCCGCCGATGGCGAGACCGAGGACGATCAGCACGAGGCCGCCGAAGGATGGCGTGGCCAGCGTCAGCGTGGTGAGAATGGCGATCGCCATGCCGGCCATGCCGTAGAGATTTCCCTTTCGGCTGGAGGCCGGATGGGAAAGCCCGCGCAATGCCAGGATGAAGAGAACGCCGGAAACAAGATAGAGGAAGGCTGCGATACTGCTCATGCGGTCCTCACTTGTCCTTCTTCTTGTACATCGCCAGCATGCGCTGGGTGACAAGGAAGCCGCCAAAGATGTTCACCGAGACGAGAACGAGCGCGAGGAAGCCGAAGCCGGTCGCAAGCCCGCTCGTCGAAATGCCGACCGCCAGAAGAGCGCCGACGACGATGACCGAGGAGATCGCGTTGGTGACCGCCATCAGCGGCGTGTGCAGCGCTGGCGTCACCGACCAGACGACGTAGTAGCCGACGAAGATCGCCAGCACGAAGATCGCGAACTGGAACACGAAGGGATCGATGGCGCCGCCTGTCGCCGCGCTTGCGGCCTCCGGTGCGTGGGCGGCAGCAGTTGTCACGGCGCTCACGGCCTGATTCAATTGCTCCAGCGCCTTGTCCATTGCTTCACTGGCCATCAGTTATCCCCTTCTTCGCGCCGCCGAAAGCCGGGTGCACGACTTCGCCCGCATGCGTCAGCATCGTCGCCTTGATCAGTTCGTCCTCAAGATTGAGGGCAACGGTCTTCGTTTCCTTGTTGACCATGGTCTCGAGGAAGGTGAGGAGGTTCTTGGCGTAGAGAGCCGAGGCGCTGGCCGCAATCCGGCCGGCCATGTTTGCGTAACCTATGACGCGCACGCCATCGACATCGGCGACCTTGCCCGGCTTGACGCCTTCGATATTGCCCCCGCGTTCGACCGCGAGGTCGACAGCAACCGCGCCCGGTTTCATCGACTTCAACATCTCGCGCGACACCAGCCTCGGTGCCGGACGCCCGGGGATCAGGGCGGTGGTGATGACGATGTCCTGCTTGGCGATATGATCGGCAACAAGGGCCGCCTGCTTCGCCTGATATTCTCTGGACATTTCCTTGGCGTAACCGCCGGCGGTTTCGGCCGCCTTGAATTCCTCGTCCTCGACGGCGATGAACTTCGCGCCGAGCGAGGCAACCTGCTCCTTCGCCGCCGGACGAACGTCGGTCGCCGATACCGCAGCACCGAGACGACGCGCCGTGGCGATCGCCTGCAGGCCTGCAACTCCGGCGCCCATGACGAAAACCTTGGCCGCCGGAACGGTGCCGGCTGCCGTCATCATCATCGGCATGGCGCGGTCGTAGACCGCCGCCGCTTCGATGACCGCCTGATAACCTGCGAGGTTTGCCTGTGAGGAAAGAACGTCCATCGATTGCGCGCGGGTGATGCGCGGCATCAGCTCCATGGCGAAGCTGGAGAGCCTGGCCTTGGCCATGGCCGCGATCGCCTCGTCATTGCCGTAGGGGTCCATGACCGCGATAACGATCGCGCCCGCTTTGTAGCCGCCGATCTCGTCATTGGTCGGGCGCCGAACCTTAAGCACCACATCGGCTGTCGCAGCCGCACCGACCGAACCGATCCGTGCGCCGACTGCCTCGAATTCCGCATCCGGAATTTTCGACTTCGCGCCAGCGCCAGCCTCGACGACGACGTCGAGGCCAAGGCCGATCATCTTCTTCACGGTTTCGACGGACGCTGCGACGCGCGTCTCATCCCCCGTGGTTTCCTTCGCCACAAAAACAAGATTGCCCAACCGCCCCTCCTCCGGGTCAGCCAGTCTGCTGCAGGTCCTCCCCTGCCCAGCCCGAGCACTCAGTCAAAGCTTTTTGGAAAAGCTGCTCCCCCGACGCTGCGCTTAGCGCAGCAGGACGAGGCCCGCGATAAAGACCGCCAGCAGCACGACAATACCGCCCAGGAAGCCGGCGCCGGCGAAGAAGCCAGCTGTCATGCCAAGCAGGAGAGCAACCAGAAACAACGTGCCGTACTTCGCCGCGGCGAGGAACATGTTGTAGGTCTGCTCATGCTCCTTGTAGTCCATCGGCGCGCCAACTTCGGCAGGTCCGGTGTGATGCTCGGCCATGAATATTGTCTCCCTCATAATATCAGGCGCATGGCCTCGGCCACGGCTGTCATGATTCCTCGATCCCACGAGGAAAATTCCCTTGAGAGGGATTACACAAAGGCTCGATAAAGCGCAATGCATGAGAATGCCGCAGCGGTACGGCAATCTCATGCAATCCAGAGCATTGGGCTTAGAGCGGCAGGTCGGTGCCGAACTGACCTTCGGGAACAAACCGTGCCGTCGGAATGATGGTCAGCGGCGGCAGCGTGTCTTCGGGATTGCGCGAGAACATCATGCGCTGCTCGCTGGCGCTGGAAATGAAGAACGGATAGCGCGTCAGGAGCTTGCGCCCCACCTCGATCACGTTCGTCGCCATCAGCGTCATGTCGATACCGTAGTTCTTCGCCAGCTGGCCGGGCACGATCGTATCGGCATAGAAGACCCGCTTGTAGAACGCGGCATGCGGAGGACGGCAGAACTGCAGCACGCGATCCGCGCGGAAGTAGGCCGCGGCGACGATGCTCGGCCGCAGCGTCAGATAGGGGATCCAGGGCAGGTCGGCCGTCAGATCGGGGTCGGCAGCGAAACGCGCCGGGTCGATCAAGGTCAGGCCGGCATCGAGAAGCGCGTCCATTGCCCAGGGGAAAGCACCCGCCGACTGGCTGACGCGATGCTCAGGTGTCACATAATGGAGCCTGATAGTACTGACCAGTTCCCCATAATAGTACAGTCCGAAGACGTGCGCGTGGCTGTCGAAATCGGTGGCGTCGAGCAGTCCTTTCGGAGCGAGTGCCAGCACGTCGTGGGCCTTGTAAGCCTTGTAGCGCAGGCGTTCCACCTCGACCATGTCCTCGCTGCTTTCCATGCGGCGATACTCGACATGATCCAAAACTTCCAGAAGCTTGCTGCTGAAATCACTGCGCGCGAAAAGTGTCTCTGACATTTGTGCCCATCCGGTGTTAACGGAATATTAATCATCCGACAAAGGCACTTAACGCAAGGCAATCCGACAATTTGCATCGAATTTAAGATATTAAGGTTAACGCGGCCTGCAATCTGCAGTCTTCCCCCGCTTGGCTCGGCGGAGGTTTTCAGGCGACCTTGTTGCGACGCCGCTGGACCGCGCGGCGGCCGATGGCCTGCTGCAGAAGCGCGATATTCTGGGAGGGAACCGGGGGCGAGAAGACGTAGCCCTGAATAAGATCGGTTGCACGATACTTGTTCAGAAGCGCGAGTTGCTCGGTCGTTTCGACACCTTCGGTGACGATCTTCAAGCCGAGTTCGCGGGCAAGATTGACGGTGCCGCGCAGCAGCTTGAGACGACGGCCGTCTTCGACGATGTTGCGCAGGAAGGAACGGTCGATCTTGACGATATCGAGCGGCAGGGTATCGAGGTAGCTGAGGCTCGAGAAGCCGGTGCCGAAGTCGTCGATGGCGATGGTGATGCCGCGGGCGCGCAGTTCCGCGAGAATGGCGCGAACCGCCGCCGGCTCGTCGATCAGGCAGCTCTCGGTGATCTCGAGGTGCAGACGCGACGCCTCGAGCTTCGATGCCTGCAGCGCTTCGGCGACGACCGCGAGGATATCGGCGTCACGCAGGTCGCGCGCCGACAGATTGACCGACACCGCAATGTGCTCTGGCCAGGTCATGCAGTCCGCGCAGGCCTTCATCAGAATGAAGCGCGTGATATCGGAGATGACACCCATCTCTTCGGCGAGGCGAATGAAGACGTCGGGCGGGATTGCTCCCTTTTCCGGATGCACCCACCGTGCAAGCGCTTCCGCGCATTCGATACGCGAACCGTCGGCCTTGAACATCGGCTGGTAGGCGACGCTCAGGCCCTTGGCCGCGATGGCGTCGCGCAGGTCCGACTTGAGCTTCTGCTGCTCGATGTAGCGTCCGTCCATCTCCCGCTCGAAGCCCGAAAGGCCGCCGCGCTGCTTGGATTTGCTTTCGAACAAAGCGAGGTCGGCCTTGATGCTCCACTCCTCCATCGCGAAGGCGTCGCTCTCGAGCAGGACGAAGCCGCCGCTCAAGGACACGAGGAAGGTCACATCGTCAGCTTCATAGGTACCCTGGATCGCCGTGTGAACCCGACGAATTTCAGCGTCGAGTGCCGCCATGTCCTTCGCATGCGGGAAGAACAGGATGAACTGGTCGCCCATCAGGCGGCCGACCGTTGCCTTGCCGGCCTGCTTGGCGACGCGATTGGCAATCGCGCACAACAGGCGGTCGCCGGTAACGTGGCCGCGCATGTCGTTGACATGCTTGAACTCGTCGATGTCGAGAACCATGAAGCCGATCGGGCCGCGCTTCTTGGTGTGCCTGGCGAGGTAATCCTGAACGAGGTGGCTGAAATACTCGCGGTTCGGCAGGCCCGTGAGGGAATCGAAACGCACCATGTGCAGGATCTTCTGCTCGGCCTTCACGCGGCTCGAGACGTCCTCGAAGATCAGCACGGCACCGCCGTCGGCGCGCGGGCTTGCCGAAAACTCGAGCGACAGATCCTCGGGAAAGTGAATAAGCGTGCGCGAAAGCTTGCCTTCCGCGACATGCGTCATCTGCCGCAGGATAAGTTCCGGCTGCGACGCGTCCATGAAGCTGTAGCGGGCGCCGTAGCGCAGGACAGCGCCAAGATCGCGATCCTTCAGCCGCTCCGGGTCGCCGATTCTCAGGAGTTCGCACGCCTTCCGGTTGATGACCTGAATGCGGTTCTGTGCATCAACCATGACGAGGCCATGCGGCATGTTGTTGAGCGCGGTGTCGAAACGATCGGCGATCGACGTGATTTCACGACGGGCAATGACGTTCTCATAGAGGAACTCGCGCACGCCGTTCGCCATGGCGCGGGTCGTCAGCCAGAACGGAATGAGGAAGATCGACAGGATGCCACGGTAGAAATCCAGCACCATAAGGCTGCAGATGATCATCGGCAGGCAGCAGGAGAACGTCTGGATATCGATCGCCATCCGCGATCCGTAGTTTCGTCCGACCACGGATACCATCGTCGCCATGGTGACGGCGATACAGGCGAGTTCGGCAAAGCCGTCGCCGAGGAAGAATATGGCGTAACCGCTTGCAAAACCAAGCAAAGTCGTGGTGCCGGCGGCACCGGTGACGAGAATGCGCTCCCAACGCTGGATGTCGTCGTGCGTCAGCGCGTCCTTGTTGACCTTGTCGAAGGCACGGAAGGTTGCAATGCGGCCGATGAAGACGACGATGAAGCCGAGGGCCAGGGCGACATAAAGGGGAGACTGGGTTTTGGCGGCGATCGCGAGGCACGTCGCAGCATGGACGATCACACCGACGAGCAACGTCATGCGGTTCCCTGAGAGGGAACTCACAAACGACAGATACACATCCGTAGGGACCCTGTTCGGGTTATGTGGTTTCATCCATACTTTCCCTGTGCCGCAGAACCATACGCCCAACCCTTTAAAAATTGATTTCGTGGCTGCCGTACATTTGGCGGATTTTTCTAAAACCATAGCGGGAATATCGTGGTTTCAGAACGGTTTATGCAGCCTAATGGGGATGTTCCATTGCGAACCGGGACGGGGCCGAGGTGTCCGGCAACCGAGAAAGATGGCCTGGCTCGCGCATGACGCGAGGCGCCGCAACCATAGACTATAGTCCTACGCCGGAGCTCCATTCTTCCAATTTAGAAAACGCTGGTCTACACAAAACGAAAGGGAGAACGCGCCGAAAAAGGCGCGGCAAAATGGGGGAAAGGCATGCCGGCTTTGCTGACCGTCAGCCGGCTGATCGATGCGATCAGCCAATTCATGGGCAAACTGTCCGAATACATGGTGCTGGCCTGCTGTCTGATCAGCGCCGCCAACGCCCTGATCCGATACTCTTTCAACTACAGCTCCAACGGCTGGCTCGAGATCCAGTGGTATCTCTTCGCCTTCATCGTCGTGCTTGGCGCAGCCCACACCCTGCGCATGAACGAGCATGTCCGCGTCGACCTGATCTACGGCGCAGTCTCCGAGAAGACGAGGCTCTGGATCGACATCATCGGCCTCATCGTCTTCCTCATTCCGGCCTGCATTTTCCTGACCTGGCTCTGCTGGCCCTTCTTCCTGTCCTCGTACCTGCAGCATGAAGTCTCGGCAAATGCCGGCGGCCTGATCCGCTGGCCGGTCAAACTTGTGCTTCTCCTCGGCTTCGGGCTGCTGACCCTGCAGGGTCTCTCGGAGTTGATCAAGCGGATCGCGGCCGTGACCGGCTACATCCGGATCGACACGACATACGAAAAGCCGCTGCAGTAAGCCGGATCGGGAGGAACGCGATTGTTTGATTTCGGCATCATTCCGCCGGCCATGTTCGTGGGCATGGTCCTGTTCATGCTCTACGGCTTTCCGGTCGCCTTTTCGCTGGCGGCCGTCGGCCTGTTCTTCGGCATCATCGGCATCGCCACCGGCCATTTCAGCGAAGCCTTCCTGCAGGCCCTGCCCCTGCGCTTCTTCGGCATCGTTTCCAACGACCTGCTGCTTGCCATCCCCTTCTTCACCTTCATGGGCGCCATTCTGGAGCGCTGCGGTCTCGCGGAAGATCTGCTGGAGGGGACAGGCAAGCTGTTCGGTCGCATTCCCGGCGGCCTTGCCTATGCCGTGATCCTCGTCGGCGCGGTGCTCGGCGCGATCACCGGAACGGTCGCGGCCTCGGTCATCACTATGGGTGTGATCTCGCTGCCAATCATGCTGCGCTATGGCTACAGTCCGCGGCTTGCCACCGGCGTCATCGCTGCGTCAGGCACGATCACCCAGGTCATCCCGCCGTCCCTGGTGCTGGTCGTGCTTGCCGACCAGCTCGGCAAATCGGTCGGCGACATGTATCTCGGCGCCATCGGCCCATCGATCCTGCAGGTCGCGATCTTCATGGGTTATATCCTGATCCTGTCGATCCTGAAGCCGGCCTCGATGCCGCCGCTGCCCAAGGAAGTGCGTGGAGACTTCAACTGGGCGCTGCTCTTCAAGGTGCTATCGGGGATGGTGCCCTCGATCGTGCTGATCTTCCTGGTGCTCGGCACGATCTTCATGGGCCTGGCGACCCCGACTGAAGCCGGCGCGCTCGGCGTCGTCGGCGCCATGGTGCTGGCCGCCATGCATCGCCGCCTGACATGGCCGCTGATGCAGGAAGCCATGCGCTCGACCATGCATATCACCTCCATGGTCGTGATGATCCTGATCGGCTCCACCTGCTTCAGCCTCGTCTTCCAGGGCATGGATGGCTCGCGCTGGATCGAGCACATGCTGTCGGGCATCCCGGGCGGCCCTGTCGGCTTCCTGATCTTCGTCAACATCTTCATCTTCGTGCTGGCGTTCTTCCTCGATTTCTTCGAGATCGCCTTCATCGTCATCCCGATGCTGGCCCCGGTCGCCTCGGCCCTTGGTATCGACCTGATCTGGTTCGGCGTGCTGATCTGCGTCAACATGCAGACGAGCTTCATGCACCCGCCTTTCGGCTTCGCGCTCTTCTATCTGCGCTCGATCGCCGATCGCAGCGTCAAGACCTCGGATATCTACATGGGTGCCCTGCCCTGGGTCTGCATGCAGCTGATCCTCGTGGCGATCGTGATCTTCTGGCCGCAATCGGTTACCTATTGGCTCGACAAGGGACCGAAGGTCGATCCGAACTCGATCAAGATCGAGGTACCGGGCTTCGGCGGCAATGGGCTCGGGCTGCCGCCGCCGGCAATGCCGGGCGGCGCCCCACAGCTGCCTGGCCTGACGCTGCCGCCGCTGAACGGCCTGCCCGGGCAGCCACCGGCACAGCCAAAGCCCGCGCAGCCGGATCTGAGCCAGCCGCCTGTGATCAAGTAGGTCCTCAAGAGAAGTCCCTCCCCAACCCCTCCCCACAAGGGGGAGGGGCTAACCAAGGCTCAACACCTCGGCAAGAGAGTGCCTATGGTGGTGGCGAAAACGGCGCAACACGTTAAGCCCCTCCCCCTTGTGGGGAGGGGTTGGGGAGGGGTCTGTTTCGGCCGCCCTGCCTTGCAATGCCCCGCTTTACAGGGAACAACTTGCCTATGAGCATTCCCGCCACACACCCCTTCGCCTTCGACCCCACCTACGGCATGACCCTTGCCGATCTCCGAGCGATCGTACCGCCCAAGGCGCCGCCGAGCTTCGACGCCTTCTGGCGGGCCCGATACGAAAAGGCGATCGCCACCGACCCACAGCCGGTGCTTCGGAAAAGCAAGCTGACGCATCCCGACTGGCAGGTGCTCGACATTACCTACACGTCGACCGGTGGATTCGAGATTGGCGGCTGGCTACTCCTGCCCCGGCAACAGCCGGTACGCCGCGGATTGGTAGTGGGCCACGGCTATGGCGGTCGCGACGCGCCCGATTTCGACCTGCCGGTCGAGGAAGCTGCCATCCTCTTCCCCTGCGCCCGCGGCCTGTCGCTCAGCGCCCGCCCACCGATTCCGGCCGATGCGTCGGGCCACGTCCTCCAAGGCATCGACAACCCCGAAACCTACATCATCGGTGGCTGCGTTGACGATCTCTGGCTAGCCGTGTCAACGCTTCTGGCACTCTATCCCTGGCTCTCGGGCCACATCGGCTACAGCGGCATCAGCTTTGGCGGCGGCCTCGGCGCGCTGGCGATCCCGTTCGATCCGCGCATCGATCGCGCCCACCTCGTCGTCCCTACCTTCGGCGACCGGGAACAATGGTTGACACTGCCGACCGTCGGCAGTGCCGATTCCGTGCAGATGTACCAGAAGACACATGGAAGTGTGCTCGACACCCTGCGCATGTTCGACGCCGCCTGCGCCGCAAGCCGGATCAAGGTGCCGATGCTCGCGGCCGTCGCCCTTTTCGACCCCGCCGTAGCGCCGCCCTGCCAGTTCGCGGTGGCCAACGCCCTGCCGACATCAAAATATAATGAAACCTTCATATTGGATGCGGGACACTTCGATTATCCCGGAAGCATTGAGCAGAGCGCGGTCCTGCGCGAGAAAGTCCGAGATTTCTTCAAGGTGTTATGAACCGGGAATATCTGCGCTGGCATAGTCCGCGCCTGCATCGCGAGATGGAACTGCTGGTGTTCGGCCATGCCGGCGCCAAGGTGCTGATGTTTCCGACCCGCGAGGGACGTTTCTGGGAATACGAAAGGCTCGGTGTTATAGAGAGCCTTGCCGAAAAGCTGCACGCCGGCCAACTGCAGCTCTACTGCATCGAGGGGCTCGCCGCCGAGACCTTCTACGGCTTCGACCGTCATCCGGCCGACCGCATCCGCCGCCACACAGCCTTCGAGGATTACATCCTGAACGAAGTCCTGCCGCTGATGGCATCGAAGAACGGACATGAGTGCACCATCGTGCATGGCTGCAGCCTCGGAGCCTTCCAGGCCGCCAGTCTGGTCTTCCGGCATCCGCACCTGTTCCGCAAGCTGGTTGCCTTCTCCGGCCGCTACGACCTGACGATCAGGGTCGAATCCTTCGGCGATCTGTTCGACGGCTATTATGACGACGCCGTCTATTTCCATACGCCGACGCACTTCCTGCCGGGACTGCATGGCGGCTGGCAGCTGGAGAAACTGCGCGAGGTCGAGATCGTCCTGACCATCGGCGACGCCGACCCGTTCCTCGACAACAACTACCACCTTAGCCGGCTGCTGGCGGAGAAGCAGGTCGGACACCAGCTCCATGTCTGGAACGGCCGCGCGCATCGGGCAGGCGCCTGGCGCAAGATGGCCGGCCTCTACATCTGATCCGACAGCCATCTACCTAGACAAGAACCTCTTCTCCCAGCGGAAGCTGTATCAGTCGCGATATGCCGATATTCTCCAGAAACACCTCATCGTGACTGACGACCAGCAGCGCCCCATCATAAGCCTGAAGGCCAGCCTCGACGGCCGCTATGGAATCGATATCCAGATGGTTGGTCGGTTCGTCAAGGATCAGCAGCGGCGGCGGCTTCGCGCCGCCGAGGACGCAGGCAAGCCCGGCGCGCAGCAACTGCCCTCCTGACAGCGTCGACACTTGCTGCAGGGCGGCATCCGCCCGGAACATGAAACGCGCCAGCGCCGCGCGGCAGGCATTCTCATTGGCACCGAGATTGAGATTGCGGAAATTCTCGCGGATCGACAGCGATCGATCGAGGAGACTGACGCTCTGATCGAATAGCGAAAAGCCCGTCATGACAGAGACCGTTCCGGAACACGGCAGCAACGCCCCTGTAATCAGGGCCAGCAGCGTCGTCTTGCCGGATCCGTTCGGTCCGGCGATAGCGACGCGATCGGGGCCAGTCATCGCGAACGTGAGGTTTCGGATGATTGGCGCCTCCGACCGATAGCCGGCGGTGACGCTTTCCAGCCGGAGAACATCCCTGCCGGGCGGCAGTCCCGTCGAGGCGAGCTGAGCGGAGAAGGGCTGCAGGATCTCGATCCGCTTCCTAGCCGCCGAGGCCTCTTCCATCGCCTCCTCGCGACGTTTCTCGCCGAGGCGAACCTTGTTGCCGCTGGTGTTTTCCGCCGCCCGCTTGAGACCGCCGGCGACGATGCGCGGCATATCCCCGCGTGCCGCCTTCTTGCGGCCGTTGCGATCGCTGCGGGCCTGCCGCTCCGCGGCGACCTGGGCGCTGCGGACCACATCGGCAACGCGCCGCTCGGCGTCCGCGAGATCGTGTTCGGCGGCAGCGAGCTCGAGCGACTTGCGCTCCTGAAAGACGCTCCAGTTTCCACCATATCGCCGGGCGCCAAGCGTGGTGATCTCGACGATCGCATCCATGGTTTCAAGCAATTCACGATCATGGCTGACGACAATGGCGCCGGCGCGCCAGCCGGCGAGCAAGTCGATGACAGCCTCCCGTCCATCGCGGTCGAGATTGTTGGTCGGCTCGTCGAGCACAAGGAAATCGGGATCGGAGAAGACGAGAGCTGCAAGACCCACGCGCGTCCGCTGCCCACCCGAAAGCGAGGTCAACAGCGTTTCGGGTTCCGCGTCCAACCCGACGCGTTCGATCGCCGCGGCAATGCGCGCTTCGATCGTCCAATCGGCATTGGCGAGTTCGTCGGCCGTGGCATCACCGGCTTCGGCGCGGCGAAGGATAGCGAGCGCATCACTGGCGCCGAAGAGATCGGCGACGGTTGCGCCCTCCTCCACCTGGACCGACTGGCGCAGGATGCCGAGGCGCCCGCCAAAGGCAATGCTGCCCGACTGCGGCTGCAATTCGCCGGAAACGAGCTTCAGCAGCGTCGTCTTGCCGACACCGTTGCGACCGACGAGGCCGGTTCGTTCAGCGCCGAAGCTCAGATCGAGGTGGGAAAGAAGGGTGCGCCCGTCAGGCGTTGACCACGAAAGATTCGACAGGGTAATGGATGCAGGCATGGATAAAGGACTCCCGAATGGCAAGGCGAACTGGCGTTGCGATCGGGGTGAAATCCATTGCTGCACACATCCGTTGGTATTGGCGATGACCGCAATCTAGGCGGGCACCACGCCAAAATCAAGGCAGCGGATGGCGGAAGTCAGATCACGGGAGATCGCCAGCCTGTTTTCACGCGAGGAACGATCGACCTGTGTACGCGCATCCGGCCGTCCGGAGCCGTACCAGCGTGTGCGCTCACGATAAAATGCTATCATATTGAAAACGCTGATAACGCTGATGTCAGAAGTCGTGAATTTGCGATCCCTGGGAGCCACGCTAGAGAGCAAGGAGGACATCACTACGAAAGGAACCCGATGCTCTCCTCGATCCACCTGGCGCAGCCATATCTCCTCAGCCTGTTGCGCGTCGTCTCCTCGCTCGTGCTCTTTAGCTACGGCACGCAGAAGATCCTGCATTTTCCGGCCGCCGAACGCGTACCAGACGTGGGCTCGATGTCCTGGATCGCCGGTCTGCTCGAACTGACGCTCGGCTTCCTCGTGTTGACAGGTTTCAAGACACGCGCCGCGGCTTTCGTCCTTTCGGGCCTGATGGCATTTGCCTATTTCATCGGGCATGCCCCAAAAGGCTTCTACCCGGCGCAGAACGGCGGCGTCGCCGCAATCCTGTTCTGCTTCGTTTTTCTCTATCTGGTTGCGGCCGGCGGTGGCCCACTCAGCATCGATGCGCTCATCAAGCGCAAGCAGGCAGCAGCCTGACCGAATTCCCGGTTCGGAGCGGCAAGCCGCCGCTTCGAACACTCAGCCGGAGACTCAAGGGTTCTGTTTGGCGTCCTTGAGCTTCACTGCCATCGTGACGGTTCCCCGCACAGTGATGTCGTTGCGCTGGACATCGCCCCGAGGATAGCGAATGAGATCGGCGTTGCTCGTGAGATTGGTGATCTGGCAGCTCTCGGCCAGAGTCTGCAGGATGAGATCGCACTGTCCACCTGCCATGAGGTAGAAACCCTTTTGCGCAGCGTTGATCTGCTCGGCGGTCTCCTTGTCCGCATCGACAGGGACAGAGAGAGACATCGTCGCCTGGATATTGACCATGCCGGGAACGCGCTGACCGGCATAGAAGTTGGGCACGCGCGTGGGGAGCTCCTGCGATAGAGCCGGAAGTGCGACGAACGTGAGCAGGCATGCCAGAACTGCGGCAGAAGATTTCATTGGTCTCTCCATCTGGTTGCGCTCGTTTCTGCCACAGCATTGTTAAACAACAATGGGCGCACTCCCTAACATTGTAGGAAATGCGCCCATTGATTGCATAAATTGACTGAAACGTAAGAGGATTAGACCCTGACCCAGGCGCCGTTCTTCTTCGATGAGGCCACGCAGGCATCGACGAAGGCAACGCCCTTCACACCGTCATCAACCGTCGGGTAGACCACAGCCTTATCGACCGCCTTGCCCTTCTTGTGGGCGTTGATGGCGTGCGCGGCCTCGGTGTAGATCGTCGCGAAGGCTTCGAGATAGCCTTCCGGATGTCCGGACGGAATGCGCGAAACGCGGGCGGCGGCAGCACCGGAACCGGCGCCGTTGCGAGTGATCAGGCGCTTCGGCTCGCCGAAGGGCGTGAACCAGAGGTAGTTCGGATCGGCCTGAACCCATTCGAGACCACCCTTCGTGCCATAGACGCGGACCTTCAGGCCGTTCTCGTGGCCGGGCGCCACCTGGCTGCACCAGAGCATACCCTTGGCCGGCTTCTCCGAGCCCTTCGCCTTGAAGCGAAGCATGACGTGAGCGTTGTCATCCAGCCTGCGGCCGGGCACAAAGCTGTCGAGATCGGCAGCCAGGCTGTCGAGTTCGAGGCCTGATACGAAGGACGCAAGGTTATAGGCATGCGTGCCGATGTCGCCGGTCGAACCGCCAGCACCCGACTGCGCCGGGTCAGTGCGCCATACGGCCTGCTTCGCGCCCGTCTGTTCGACAGCCTCGGTCAGCCAGTCCTGCGGATACTCGGCCTGCACGATGCGGATATCGCCGAGTTCGCCATTGGCGATCATCTCGCGTGCCTGGCGAACCATCGGATAGCCGGTGTAGTTGTGCGTCAGGATGAAGAGCGCGCCACTCTCGTCGGCGACCTTCTTCAGCTTCTTGGCGTCGGCAAGGTTCGAGGTCAGCGGCTTATCGCAGATGACGTGGATGCCGCGACGCAGGAACTCCTTGGCGGCGTCGTAGTGGACGTGGTTCGGCGTAACGATCGACACCGCTTCAATGCCGTTCTTCAGCTTCGCTTCCCGGATCGCCATCTCGCGATAGCTGGAATAGGTACGATCAGGATCGAGGCCGAGATCGCGGCCCGATGCCATTGCCTTCTCAGGCGTCGACGACAGCGCGCCGGCGATCAGGTCGTACTGGTCGTCGATGCGGGCTGCAATGCGATGGACGGCACCGATGAACGCGCCGGCGCCACCGCCGACCATGCCGAGACGGATGCGCGGTTCGCGCGCCTGTTCTGTAGATGCTTCAATTGCCATTGGTTCCTCCTCGAAATCTAATTTGGCAGAAAGTCCCCTCTGCCTGCCGGCGTCTCCCCCACAAGGGAGGAGAGGACGCGCGGCGCCGCCGCAGGAAGCCCCTCCCCCTTGTGGGGAGGGGTTGGGGAGGGGTATTCCTCCGAACTTAAAGCCCCAGCATCCGCCGGTTGGCCGCCTGATCGGTACCGCTGCCTGCGAAGTCGTCGAACGCCTTTTCCGTCACGCGGATGATGTGCGCCTTGACGAACTCCGCACCTTCGCGTGCGCCATCCTCGGGATGCTTCAGCGCGCATTCCCATTCGACCACAGCCCATCCGTCGAAATTGTTGGCCGTCATCTTCGAGAAGACAGCGCCGAAATCGACCTGACCGTCGCCAAGCGAACGGAAGCGGCCGGCACGCTCGACCCAGCCCTGGTAACCGCCATAGACGCCCTGGCGGCCACTCGGATTGAACTCTGCATCCTTGACGTGGAACATCTTGATCCGGTCCTTGTAGATGTCGATGTTCTCGAGATAGCCGAGGCACTGCAGGATGTAGTGCGACGGATCGTAGAGCATGTTGGCGCGCGGATGGTTCTTTACGCGCTCCAGAAACATCTCGAACGTGATGCCGTCATGCAGGTCTTCGCCCGGATGGATCTCGTAGCAGACGTCGACGCCGTTTTCGTCGGCGTGATTGAGGATCGGCGTCCAGCGCTTGGCAAGTTCGTCGAAGGCGGTTTCGACAAGACCGGCCGGGCGCTGCGGCCACGGATAGATGAACGGCCAGGCAAGCGCGCCGGAGAAGGTCGCATGCGCCTTGATGCCGAGATGCTTCGAGGCCGTCAGCGCCATCTTCACCTGCTCGACAGCCCATTCCTGACGGGCCTTCGGATTGCCGCGCACCTCAGGTGCCGCAAAGCCATCGAAGGCTTCGTCATAGGCCGGATGTACGGCGACGAGCTGGCCCTGGAGATGGGTCGAGAGCTCGGTGATTTCGACGCCGTTCTGGCGCGCGACGCCGGCAAACTCGTCGCAATAGTCCTTCGAGGATGCCGCCTTCTTGAGGTCGATCAGCTGGCTCGCCCAAGTCGGAACCTGCACGCCCTTGTAGCCGATGTCGGCTGCCCATTTGGTGATCGAATCCCACGAGTTGAAAGGTGCTGTATCGCCAGCGAACTGTCCAAGGAACAGGCCCGGACCCTTGATCGTTTTCATGTCAATTCCTCCCTAAAAGATGACCGTAAACGTTTCTGGTAGTGTTCTAGCACGCGATTTGAAGTCTGCAAGCCGATTTAGGCGAAACTACAAATTTGCCCAAGCGGGCGAAAATCGAAGGCGGCCGACTTAACCACGGCCCGCCCCGGGCTGCAAGATGTACGTACCGCATTTCTGGTACTGTCGACCGTCGGCTGCCATCACTAAGCCGAGACGCGCAAGCTTTCGATGCGACGTGATGGACATCACGCCGTGCCGTGTTACTGTTTCCCGACCAGGAGGTTGGCGCATGACGCGGCGTCTGGCAGCAATCTTGGACGCGGATGTCGTCGGCTTTTCCCGGCTGATGGGACTTGACGAAGCGGGCACCTTTGCCTGCCTGAAGGCGCACAACAGCGACATCATCGTCCCCAGCATCCTCAGCCATCATGGTCGCGTCGTAAAGTTCGTCGGCGATGGCGTGCTGGCGGAATTTGCGAGCGTCGTCGACGCCGTCGCCTGCGCCGTCGATATCCAGAACGCCCTGCTCCAACGCAACGAGCCGACGGAACCCGAGCGGCGCATGAGATGGCGTATCGGCATTCATGTCGACGACGTGTTGGTCCAGGACGACGATATCTTCGGGGACGGCGTCAGCATAGCCGCAAGCCTGCAGGCACTGGCACCGCCGGGCGGCATCTGCATATCCCAGCAGGTAAACGACCAGATCCGCTCGAAGCTCGACTTCAGGGCGGTCGACTTCGGCAACCGCCGGTTTGAAAACATCGAACGGCCGATACGCGTTTGGCGATGGGTCGCCGAGGAAAATACACAGCCTGCGTCTCCCGCCGCGCCGCGCGAGGAAACCGCGCTGCCGGCGCGCAACCGTCCTTCGATTGCCGTGCTGCCATTCACCAATATGTCCAGCATCGAGGGACAGGAGCATTTCTCGGATGGATTTACCGATGAGCTGATCGGCACACTTGCCCGCTGTCGCTGGCTGCTTGTTGCGGCCCGCAACTCGTCCTTCAGCTACAAGGGGCGTCAGGTGAACATCCAGCGCGTCGCCGAGGATCTCGGCGTCAAATACGTGCTCGAAGGCAGCGTCCGCCGTGCCGCCGACCGTGTCAGGATCACCGCGCAGCTGCTGAACGGCACGGATGGCACGCTTCTCTGGGCGGAGCGATACGATCGCACCCTGGCGGATATTTTCGAGGTGCAGGACGAGCTTGCCTCCGAGATAACAGGCACCGTCGAGCCCGAGCTTGGCGCCATCGAATTCGCGGCTCTGCGCGGACGCGCCGTCCTCGACATGAATGCCTGGGAAATCTACCTGAAGGGCCTGTGGCATCTCTATCGCTTCACGCTCCCTGACCTGACGATTGCCAAGGCTCTGTTCGAACAGGCAATCGCCGCCGATCCCGGCTTTGCGCAGGCGCAGGCGCGGCTCGCCTATGTGCATATTCAGCTTGGATGGTACGGCTCCCTCGACGAGCGCGCTGACCGGATATGCGAAGCGATCGAGCTTGCCGAACGCGCGATCGTGCTGGACCAGAAGGAGCCCGCGGCCCATCTTGCGCTTGGCAGGGCTCTGGCGCTCGACGGAGCGACTACCGCCGGCATTGCCCATCTTCGCAACGCGACCGAACTTGACCCGAGCTTTGCGCAGGCGCACTTCGCGCTCGGGCAGGCACTCTGCTACGCCGATCACCCGGAACAGGGCATTCCCGAGATCCGCGAGGCATTCCGGCTGAGCCCCCGCGACCCGCATCTCTGGACGTTTCATAACATGCTCGCGATCGCCAGTTATCAGATGGACGACATGGAGAGTGCTGCCAGGGCAGCACGCGCGGCACTCCGCTCCCCGAATGTCACATTCTGGCCGGCCATGGCTTTGGTTGCGATCCTTGGGCGCCAGGGACGACTAGAGGAGGCGAGAGAAGCGGTCTCGCGGCTCCATCGCTTCCGCCCTGGAATGACATGCGCCGACGCCCGGCGCGAATTCTATTTCGGCGACAATCCTGTCATGGGCAAAGCCTTCATCGACCGTTTCGTCGCCGATCTCGATGCCGCCGGTCTACCCGAGTAACGCCGGGACCATCGGCAAGAAAAGGCGCCCGTCCTGTCGAACGGGCGCCCGCATTGGCTTTATCGGATCAGAACGGAGAATCCGGGAAGTAGAAGTCCTTGGCGTTGTCCTTCGTGACCAGCGTCGCGTCGAGGACGAACGTGCCACGAACCGGAACCTGATCGTAGAGACCAGCAGCCGTCAGTTCCATGGCCGTGCCGACCATTGCCGGCGGATAGAGAACGTCGACCGGGATCATCTTGTCGCCGTCCATGACCTTCTTGACCATGTCCTTCGAACCGGCGCCGGCGACGACATACTTGATGTCGGTGCGCTTGGCCTGCTCGATTGCCTGCAGCACGCCGACAGCCATGTCGTCATCCTGGCACCAGACCACGTCGATCTTCGGGTACTTCGTCAGGTAGTCCTGCATGACCTTGAAGGCGTCGTCGCGGTTCCAGTTGCCGTACTGGCGGTCGAGAACCTTGACTTTGGAGCCGGCAATGCCCTTGTCGAAGCCGTCCTGGCGCTGCTGGTCGATCGGGATCGGCAGGCCGCGGATGATGACGACTTCAGCGTCCGGCGTCTGCGCCGCGATGTACTTGCCAGCGACTTCGCCGAGCGCCGGGTTGTTGCCGGCAACGTAGAGATCGCGCACGGAGTCGTCGTTGGTCGAAGGCGCGCGGTCGACGAGCGCGACGTACTTGCCCTTGCCCTTGACTTCCTTGATGGCGTTGACGAGCGGATCCGGATCGGACGGCAGGATGACGAGCGCATCGATGCCCTGCGTATCAAGGTCCTGCACGGCATTGGCCTGGCTGGCGGCATCCGGCGAGGTCTTGACGATGACGTTAAGGCCCGGATGCTCTTCCATCAGCTTCTTGGCGATGCGTTCGGCATGGAACACCACGCCGGAGGTCCAGCCGTGGTCGGCGGCCGGAATGGACACGCCGATAGTGAATTTCTTGTCCTGTGCGTATGCGGTGCCCGCCAGTGCGACGGCCGCAACCGCAAGACCCAACACGAGTTTGCGCATGCTATTTCCTCCCATAAACGTCAGGGACTTCTCCTACCCGTCAACCGGACGCCCTGTGACCCGGCCAATTCCTGGAGCCAGTCCGCTATGATTTGCGGACCAGCGAGCGCTGTACCAGCATGGCGATGATGATGATCGCACCCTGGATCGCACCGATGAGATATTCGCTGATGAAGTTCGACAGCAGCATGATGTTGCCGACGAGCTCGAGAATGAAGGCGCCGCAGATCGTGCCCCAGACGCGGCCGGCGCCGCCCTTGAGCGCGGTGCCACCGACGACGACAGCGGTAATCGCCTGCAGCTCCCAGAGGATACCCGTCGTTGCCGAGGTCGAGCCGAGACGCGGCACGTAAAGCAGCACGGCGATGGCAACACAAAGCCCCTGGATGACAAAGGCGATCGTGCGGACGCGATTGACCGCGATACCAGAATAGCGCGCGACATCACTGTTGGAGCCGACAGCGACGACATGCCGGCCGTAGCGCGTGCGATAGAGAATGAAGGCCGCGACCGCTGTGACGGCAAGGATCACGACGATCGGAACCGGCACGCCGAGAATGCTGCCGAAATAGGCCGGACGATAGAGCGTCTGGATGTCCGCGGAACGCAGCGTGATCGCGCCGCCCTGGCTGAGCCACGTCGTGAGGCCGCGATAGATGCCCATGGTGCCGAGCGTCGCGATGAACGGCTCGATTTTTCCGACCGTGGTGATCAAGCCGTTGGCCAGGCCACAGAGCGCACCGGCAATCATCGTGAACACGACCGCAGCGACCAGCATCAATGTCGGGTCAGCAATCACGCCCGAGTTCATCAGCAGGATCATCAGGCTCGCCACGAAGGCGACCATTGAACCTACCGACAGATCAAGATCGCCGGCGGAGATGACGAAGGTCGCGCCGACAGCGATGATGGCGATAAACGCGCAGCGCGTGGCAACGTTAGCGAGGTTGGTGATGCCGATGAAGTTGGGATTGACCAGAGCCCCGACGATCAACAGCAGAATGAGGGCCGCGAACGGCGCAACGGCCCTGAGATCGATATCCCGCCAGGGGCGACGCCGGATTTCCCTGGTCTCCTCGTTCACACTCATGTCCAAAACCAACCTCCCGTCCCCAATCCGATGGGTATCATACATGCGCGGCGCAGTGCGTGCAGCCGCCTCCTTCGCCCGGCGTCAGGCGGCTTTCTTCTTCAATCCGGCGGCGTAGCGCATGATCTCCTGTTCCGAGATCTCATCGCCCTCGAGCACGCCGACGATCCGCCCCTCACGCATCACGGCAACGCGCGTGCAGAGCCCGATCACTTCAGGCATTTCGGAGGAGACGACGATGATCGAGCGGCCATCGCGCGCCAGCGCCGAGATGAAATGATAGATCTGCTGCTTGGTGCCGACATCGATACCGCGCGTCGGCTCGTCGATGATGATGATCTCCGGCTCGGTCTCCATGACCTTGGCCAGAAGCAGCTTCTGCTGGTTGCCGCCCGACATGCGCCCGGCAACGATGTTGGTGTCGCGCACGCGAATATCGAAACGACGCCGCGCCTTGGCGAGTGCGGCCGCCTCGCTGCTCGGACTGAGATAGCCGTGCCGCGAGTGCTGGCCGAGCGATTGCAGCGTCAGGTTCGTCATCATACCGGAGCGCAGCAACAGGCCCTTCGACTTCCGATCCTTGGTCATGTAGGCAAGCCCGGCGCGATTGGCGGCGTGCACATCGCCAGACGCAACCAGCTCACCGCGAATATGAACGTCTCCGGCGGCCCGACCGCGGAGCCCGGCGATCGCCTCCATCAGCTCCGTGCGGCCGGAGCCGATCAGTCCGGAGAAGCCGATGATCTCGCCCTTGCGAACCTCGAAGCTTGCATCCTGGACATACCCGGTCGACACACCCTCGACCCGAAGAACCACTTCCTCGTCGACATCGGGCTCGACCTTGGCGGGATAGAGGCTCGACAGCTCACGCCCGACCATCAGCTGCGCGATCGACTCACCATCGAGCATCGAGGTCGGCGCCGTCTTCACCCACTGACCATCGCGCAGCACCGTCACCCGATCGGTGATTTCCATCACCTCGTCGAGCTTGTGGGATACGAAGATGAAGCTCGTACCCTTGTCGCGGAGCTTGCGGACCTGGCGGAACAGGAAGTTCGTTTCTTCCCGCGACAGCACCGCGGTCGGCTCGTCCATGATGACGACGCGCGCATCGCGGCTGATCGCCTTGGCAATCTCGACCATCTGCTTGTCGGCGATCGACAAGGTGCCGATCAGGGCATTCTCGTCGACATGCGAACCGAGCAGGTCGAGCGCCTTGCGGGTCTCGGAGCGCATATATTTGCGGTCAAGCACGCCAAATCGCGTAACCTCGCGCCCAAGGTAAAGGCTTTCGGTGACCGTCAGATGTTCGGCGAGATTGAATTCCTGGTGAATGAGAACGATGCCCAGCGCTTCCGCGGCACCATTTGCCGGCAGCACCACTGGCTTGCCATCGAGTAGGATCTCGCCCGAACTCGGCTGCTCGAAGCCCGCCATAACCTTGACGAGAGTGGACTTTCCTGCACCGTTTTCGCCCATCAGGGCGTGGACTTCGCCGGCGCGCAGATCGAAATTGACACTGAAGAGAACTTGCACGCCGCTGAACGACTTGCAGATGCGCCGAGCGGACAACACCACTGGCGCGGCGTCGACAGAATCCACACTCATTGAACCACTTCCTCCGTGCGGCTCCCATCCGCTTGAAGGCATATGTAAACCTTTACACGACCCATGTAAAGGTTTACATCATTGTTTCACACAGATCTGTCGGCTTGGACATTTGACCTCCGGGCAAGTCTGTGTAGTGTCGCGGCGAAGGCATCCCAAGGCAGGACGCAGTGTCGAATTCCACGCCCGCAACCATAGAAGACGTCGCTCGGATCGCCGAGGTTTCGATCGCGACGGTATCCCGGGCGATCCATACGCCGGAGAAGGTCGCCAACTCCACGCGCCTGAAGGTCAATCAAGCAATCGCCATCACCGGCTATACGACGAACGCCATGGCCCGCAGCCTTAGGCTTGGCCGGTCGAACATGATTCTGGTGGTCGCCCCCGATATCGGCGACCCGAACTTTTCCAACATTCTCGTCGGCCTTGAGAACGAGGCCCGCGCCCATGGCTACGGCATCCTGATCGGCCATACGCAGAACGATGCGCAGCGTGGCCTCGAATATCTGAAGTTCCTGAATTCAAATCAGGCCGCGGGGCTAATCCTCTTCACCGGCATCCTGCCCTTCGGCCATCAGACGATGACCGCCCGCCTGCCGCCGAGCGTCGGCGTCTTCGAACCGGTTTTCAATGGCGGCATCCCCTATGTCGGCGTCGATGATGTCGAGGGCGCCAGAAAAGCCGTCGACCTGCTGCTGGCCGAGGGACACCGCAAGATCGCCTTCATCGGTGACAGCAGAACACGCCTCGCCTATAGCCGGCGACGGCAAGGCTATGACGAAGGGCTCGATGCGGCCGGCGTCCCGCCCGACATGCGCATCGTGCTCGAAGGTGACGGTACGCTGGAAAGCGGCCGCCACGCGGTCGAACAGCTTTTCATGCGCGACACGCTGCCGACTGCCTTCATGTGCGTGAACGACCAGACGGCCATCGGCGTGATGATCGGCCTTGGCGCCCGCGGCTACGATATCCCGACCGACTTCTCGGTGACGGGCTTCGACGACGTGCCGCAGGCCGTCTTCATGTCGCCACCGCTGACCACCATCCGCCAGCCGCGCACCGCGATCGGCAAGCAGGCCATGGCGCTTCTGCTGGAATTCCTGTCTGACGGCCAGCCCGCCGAGACAGAAATCCTGCTGCGGCCGGATCTCGTGGTGCGCAATTCTGTCGGCGCCCCGTCGCGACGCTGGAGCAAGCGCTAGCCGTTGCCTGTCCCATTTCAATCAGAACGCCGTTCAACGAATCTCGACCTACCGCGCGTGAAGACCTAGTCGTGATTGTTTACGCGGGCCTCGCGGCAGGCAAGGCAGGTTTCGGCCTGGACTGATCTGCGGGTTTGCCGTCGATGAACCGGCTAAATCCCTAGCCGCCCGAAGCGGCATACTTCTTCGAATCCTTCAGCTGCATCGTGTTTGCCGGCCGGGAATGGAAGCGTACCGTCGCGGTCGGCCCAGACGGCAATGTCATTACCGACGACGCCGCGAAGCTGGTTCAACGGCGCGCCTTCGAGCGCCGGCGCCATAAGCTCTCACTGTCGCTAGCTATCGGGGATAGAGACGCCGTAGATCGGAGAGACGGCACGTGCTGACGGCCGGTTCAGCAAGCGAACCGATCGCAAAGACTACGGACCCGACAGTGACGGTGGAGACGAGTAGCGTCGGCCTTCGGTTCACGGTTCTCACGAGAACCGGTCAGCATCGATAATGGCCTGCGCGAAGGCAGCCGGGGCCTCCTGCGGCAGATTATGGCCGATGCCGCCGGTAATCGTTCGATGCTCGTATTTGCCGGTGAACTTCTTGGCGTATACGGCGGGATCCGGATGCGGGGCTCCGTTTGCATCGCCTTCCATCGTGATCGTCGGCACGTTGATATCCGGCAGCTTCGCAAGCTTGCGCTCCAGTGTATCGTACTTCTTCTCACCCTTGGCGAGATCGAGCCGCCAGCGATAGTTGTGGATCGTGATCGCGACATGATCCTCGTTTTCGAAAGCACGGGCCGTCCGATCGAAGGTGGCATCGTCGAAATGCCATTGCGGCGAGGCGAGCTTCCATATCAGCTTTGCGAAATCGTGCCTGTTCGCATCATAGCCGGCGCGACCGCGTTCGGTGGCGAAGTAGAACTGGTACCACCAGGAAAGTTCTGCCTGCGGCGGCAGAGGCTTCTTGTTCGCCTCCTGGCTGCCGATCAGGTAACCGCTGACGGAGACCATGGCCTTGCAGCGTTCCGGCCAGAGTGCGGCCAGGATGTTCGCCGTGCGGCCACCCCAATCGTAGCCGCCGATGACTGCGCGTTCGATTTTGAGCGCATCCATGAAGTCGATGATGTCGACGGCAATCGCCGCCTGCTGGCCATTGCGCAGTGTCTTCGCCGACAGGAACCGCGTCGCCCCATAGCCGCGCAGGTAAGGGATCAGCACACGATAGCCCGCGTCGGCGAGAACGGGAGCGACGTCGACGAAGCTGTAGATGTCATAGGGCCAGCCATGCAGCAGCACGACGGCGGGACCGCTGGCGGGGCCAAGCTCCGCGTAGCCGATATCGAGAACGTCGGTCTTCACCTGCTTCAATGCCGGGAAGGATGTGTTCGTCCCCGGTTTCACGGATGGAGACGCGGAATTGCCCGTTGCCGTCGTCTGTGCCTGCACGCCGCCTACCATGCCAACAGCCGCGGCTGCAAAAGCGGCCACGCCGAGGAAGCGACGGCGCTGATGATTGGTCTCGTTGGACATGGGTGCCTCTCGATTAACGGTTGTTTGTGGCGAACATGCTGGCGGTTGCAGATCATGCTAGGAAGAAAACTACCGTGTGGCCGGAGGAGCCGACATGCAACCGAGGTACAAGACGACCGATATGTTGGTATAATACGGTCGCTATCGGCCGGTGCTACTCGACGAGCCCGAACATCGGGCCAAAGCCGCCGTGCCAGGATGTGTCGTTGCGGCCGAGCGCGGGATTGTAGAGCCCGACACCCCGGCCGCCATCGAGAAACAGCGCATTCGGACAGCCCAGATGGTCGCGGAACAGGCGCGCGAAGTCGTGGAAATTCACCCGGTCTTCACTGATCGCGAAGCGCACCACGCCATCGCCGCAGATACCAACACCGCCGCGACGGGTCTTGTCTGTCGATCCGACGATGAAGATCGGGTTCAACTTGTTGTCGATGACGAGCATCGGGCCGGATTGCGTAGCGAGCCGGACATCGGGGCGACGCTTCAGGAATTCCTGGGTCGGAAGTATTCCCGCGGACGTCTCGTCGATGAAGAATACGCCATTCGGCTTCTTGTAGAAGTTCGGCACCGGACCGTCGACCGGCCCATCGCTTCGCGCGGTGCTGGCTGGCCGCAATTCCCTGCCGTCTTCGACATAGAGCCCGATCGGTGAGAAATCGGGCAGATACATGCCGGCATTGACCGCAAACACCAAGCTTTGCCCGCTCTTCTTTATGGCCTCGGCGACGCCGGAGAAGTCACGATAGGGTTCTCCGTCAGCGTTCTTCCAGAACAAGCGGAGGTGGTCGCTTCCTTTCTCGACCGTGCAGACGACATAGGCCTCGTCTTCGAATGCATCCTGCACGCAAGGCTCTGCGGCGGCAGCACCGGCAAACGTCGCTACGGCCAAAGTCATGGCTGCGACAAGCATACCCTGTCCGACGTCCATCACAGCCCTTTCCTTGAGATTGCCAGCACCCCAATACCAGCGATCGCGCTTCCACCAAACATGGAAACGGCATCACCCTCAATCAACAAAAAGGCCGGGAAACCTTCGCTCCCCGGCCCTCTCCTCCACAATCAACCGCCGATCAGACGTAACGGTTGACGATGTTTTCGAGCAGTTCCTGCTTGCCGGACTTCGGCTGCGGATTGATGTCCTTGGCTTCGACCCACTCGGCGATCTGCTCGAGCGAGTATTCGCCGCGGGCGAGCTTCTGGCCCTCAGCCGAATCCCAGCCGGCATAACGGGCGTTGAGCGGACCAGACAGAGCCTTGTCCTCGATCATCTTGGCAGCAGCCTTGAGACCACGGGCGCAGGCATCCATGCCGCCGATGTGGCCGATCAGCAGATCTTCCGCATCGAGCGACTGGCGGCGCAGCTTGGCGTCGAAGTTGGTGCCACCGGTGGTGAAGCCGCCGCCCTGCAGAACCTGGTAGTAGGCAAGCGCCATCTCAGGAACGTTGTTCGGGAACTGGTCGGTATCCCAGCCGGACTGGTAGTCGTTGCGGTTCATGTCGATTGAGCCGAAGACGCCGAGCGCGTTGGCGAGCGCCAGTTCGTGCTCGAAGGAGTGGCCGGCGAGGATCGCATGGCCCTGCTCGATGTTGAGCTTCACTTCGTTTTCGAGGCCATGCTGCTTCAGGAAGCCGTAGACCGTCGCGACGTCGTAGTCGTACTGGTGCTTGGTCGGCTCTTGCGGCTTCGGCTCGATGAGGATCGTGCCCTTGAAGCCGATCTTGTGCTTGTACTCGACGACGAGGTTGAGGAAGCGGCCGAGATGGTCGAGTTCCTTCTTGAGGTCGGTGTTGAGCAGCGTTTCATAGCCTTCGCGGCCGCCCCAGAGAACGTAGTTGGCGCCGCCGAGCTTCATCGTGGCGTCCATGCAGGTCTTAACCGTCGCGGCCGAGTAGGCGAAAACATCGGGATCCGGGTTGGTGGCGGCGCCCGACATGAAGCGGCGGTTGGAGAAGAGGTTCGCCGTGCCCCACAGCAGCTTGACGCCTGATGCGGCCTGCTTCTCGGCAAAGTAGTCGACGATCTCGTTCAGGTTCTTGGTGTTCTCGGCGAAGTTCTTGCCTTCGGGGCGCACGTCGGCGTCATGGAAGCAGTAGAACGGTGCATCGAGGATCTGGAAGAGTTCGAACGCGACGTCGGCCTTCAGTTTCGCAGCCTTCATCGAGTCTTCGAACCAGGGGCGCAGGAAGGTGCGTCCGCCGAAGGGATCGCCGCCCTCCCAGGCAAACGTGTGCCAGTAGGCGACGGCAAAGCGCAGATGGTCTTCCAGGCGCTTGCCGAGAACGACTTCGTCCTTGTTGTAGTGGCGGAAGGCGAGCGGATTGGTGCTCTCAGGGCCTTCGTACTTGATCTTCTGGATGTCGCCGAAAAATCCGGTGCTCATGTGTGTTTCCTCCTATGGAACGTTTGCAACTGTCAAAGTCCCCCTCTGCCTGCCGGCATCTCCCCCACAAGGGGGGAGAACACTAGTGGCATCGCCCTGCCCTATCGATGGAGCCGAGCTTGGGGCAACGAAGCCCCTCCCCCTTGTGGGGAGGGGTTGGGGAGGGGTCTTCCGACCTCTCCCGGTATTTAAGCCTCAGTGCTGCAGCGATTTGATCGCCGGGTAGAGAGCGCGGTAGCGCTTGTAGGCATCTTCGTAGGCGCCGGAGAGCGCCGCCACGGGCTCGATCGTGCCAGCAGTCTTCGGCGGCGTGCAGACGGCAACCGGATCGGCACCTGTTGCCGCGATCAAGCCGAGGCGTGCTGCGCCGAATGCCGCGCCGAAGTCGCCATCAGCAGGCAGGTCGACGGGAACACCGAGCGCGGTTGCGATCGAGGCAAGCCAGTAGCGCGAGCGCGAACCACCGCCGATTGCCGTGACGCGGGAAATATCCGTGCCAGCAGAGCGCAGCGCTTCCAGATTGTCACGGATGGCGAAGGACACGCCTTCGAGCACCGCCTGGGTCAGCACGACGCGGCTGCTCTCATGCTCGAGACCGATGAACGCGCCGCGAATGACGGCATCGTTGTGCGGCGTACGCTCGCCGGAGAGATAGGGAAGGAAGGTGACGCCTGATGGTGCCTTCAATGTTTCGCCGAGTTCGGTGGTCAGATCCGCCGCCGACTTTCCGGTCACGCTGGAATGCCAGTTCAGCGCGTCCGTCGCGGAAAGGATGACACCCATCTGATGCCAGGTGTTGGGCAGCGCGTGGCAGAAGGCGTGCACGGCACTCTCCGGCTTCGGCAGATAGGCGGCATTGGCCGCAAACAGAACACCCGAGGTGCCGAGCGACACGAAGGCCGCTCCGTGGCTGACGGTACCCATGCCGCAAGCCGAAGCGGCGTTGTCGCCGGCGCCGCCGGCAACGACGACGCTTCCTGTGATGCCCCATTGGCCGGCCAGCTCGCCGCGCAGCTTGCCGCCCTGCTCCGTGCCTTCGATCAGGCGAGGCATCTGCTTTTCATCAAGACCGGTCGCCGCAAGCAGCTCCGAAGACCATTTGCGCTTGCCGGTATCGAGCCAGGACGTGCCGGCCGAATCCGACATCTCGGAGATGTGCTCGCCGGTCAGCCAGAGACGCAGGTAGTCCTTCGGCAGCAGCACCTTGGCGACCTTGGCGAAGATCTCGGGCTCATGCTTGGCGACCCAGGCAAGCTTCGGCGCAGTGAAGCCGGGGAAAACGATGTTGCCGGTCAGTTTACGGAAGCGCGGATCGGAATCCAGGGCAGCCGCTTCGACATAGGAGCGCGTATCGTTCCAGAGAATGCAGGGACGCATCACCTTGTCGTCGGCATCGAGCAGCGTCGCGCCATGCATCTGGCCGGAAAGGCCGATGCCCTTCACAGCAGCCAGCTCCTTCGGATGTTTTGCCTTCAGGCCCGCAACCGCTTCTTCCGTCGCGCGGATCCAGTGCGACGGCTCCTGCTCCGACCAGCCGGAATGCGGGCGCGAAACGTCGAGCGAACCATTGGCCGAACCGATGATCTTCTGATCGCCGTCGATCAGCATGGCTTTGACGCCGGAGGTTCCGAGATCGAGACCCAGATACATGTGTTTCTCCCTTTGCCGTTACGGCAGATTGTCTTTTAGAAAAATGTCGAGGCGGATGCGCTCCTGCGCCTCGATGACGGCAAGCCCGTCCGCCTTCGCCTTGAGGACGCGGATGGCGCTACGCACCTCGTGGCCCGCATCCTGGTTCAGAATTGCGTCAATCGTGCCGTCAAGCAGCGCGGCGCGGGTATGGGTCGTCAGCTCATGGGCAATGACCGTGAGCGACCGATCGACCGCCTTTTCCTTCAACGCCCGGATCAGACCGCGATTACCGGCGCCGAGACTGTAAACCCCGACGATGCCGCTTTTCTTCGACAGCGCGTCCGCCACCAGCATATGCGCCATATCAGGATCGTCGCGGCCTTCGATCACAGGCAGAATGGAGAGCGATGGAAACTCAGCCGCGATGACGGCAGCAAAGCCCTCGAGGCGTTCGCGATGGTCGCGCACCAGCATCGAGCCCGCAAGCACGGCGATCTCGCCCTTGGCGCCGCCGAGGAAGCGCCCGAGCAGCCGCGCAGCCGTGCGCCCGGCCGCAATGTTGTCGACGCCGGCATAGTGATGGCGCTGCGAGCCGGTGAGATCCGAAACCAGCGTCACGACAGGAATGCCGTCCTGCACCAGACGGTCGACGGCATCTCGCACGGCAGGCGCATCGGTCGCGACAAGCGCGATTCCCGAAGGCCGTTCATCGCAAAGCTCGTCCAATATCTGCACGAGCGCACCGGGATCGAACGCCGGCACTTCGACCGTTCTGATGTTCGTTCGCTCCACCGACGAGCGCGCAACGGCAGCACGCACCTCGTCGTTCAGCCCATGCATGAAGGAGTTGTCGCTGGCCGGCAGGATGAAGACGAATGAGTAGGTCCGCCCCTTCGCGAGGTTGGCGGCAGCAACATCCCTGACATAGCCGATCTCGCGGATGGCCTTCTCGACCTTTTCGCGCGTGACGTGGCGCACGCCCGGCCGCTGGTTCAAAACCCGGTCGACCGTCGCCAGACTGACACCTGCCGCAGCAGCGATATCGTGGACTGTTGGCCTCATCTCTCCTCCTGACGAGACCTTTAGCTCCAAATTTGATGTACGTAAATCAAAATCTGCGGACGCTTCCGTTCACGTCAATAATCCACGCAAAAGCAAAGGCCGGCGCGGGATGTCCGGCCGGCCTCAAACTTGGCATTCAGGAGTGGATCAGTGGCCTCCGCCACCACCTCCGCCTTGCGGCGCAGGCTTGTCGAGCATCGCCACCCCCAGGATCATCGCCAGGAAGAGGACCGTCAACATCAGGAAGATATCACTGAACGAGAGGACAACGGCCTGCTTCGTCGCCATTGCGACCATCTGCTTGATGGCGACAGCAGCACCGTCCATTCCGTAGGTGTTGTAGTTTGCCGTCATGTTGTTCATCTGGTCGATGGCGGCCGGATTACCCCAATGCACATTCTCGCGCAGACGCTCATAGTGCACGTCCTGGCGGTTCGTCAGCACCGTGTTGATGATGGCGAGACCGACGGCGCCGCCGAGGTTACGCGTGAGATTGAAGAGACCGGAGGCGCCGCGCATACGAGCGGGTGGCATCGTTCCGAGCGCGATGTTGTTGATCGGCACCATGCACATCATCAGACCGAAACCGCGGAACACCTGCGGAATGAAGAGTTCGTAGAAGTCCCAATCCTGCGTCAGGTTCGTCATGATATAGGTGCCGGCCGCAAAGCTCGCGAAGCCGATCACCATCATCAGCCGCAGGTCCATCTTCGCCGACAGCTTGCCGGCAATCGGCGCGGTGAAGAACATCGCCAGACCCGAGACGAACATCGTCTCGCCGATCATCAGCGAGTCATAGCCACGGATACGTCCGAGATAGACCGGGTAGATATAGGTCAGGCCATAGAGGCCAATACCCATGACGAACGAGAACACCGAGCCGAAGGCGAAGTTCCGGTTCGCGAAGGCCCTGAGGTCGACAACCGGGAATTCAACGGTAAAGGCCCGGTAGAAGAACACGATAGCAGCGACTGCCGAGGCAATGGCGCCGATGAAGATGTAGCTGTCGTTGAACCAGTCGTTCGAGTTGCCTTCTTCCAGCACGTATTCAAGCGCACCGAGGAAGACGCCCATCGAGATCAGGCCCCACCAGTCAAACTTCTTGATCAGTGAGAATTCCGGCTTGTCGAAATCGATGAAATTCCAGGTGACGATCGTGACGACGATGCCGGGCACGATGTTGACCAGGAACAGCCAGTGCCAGGAGAAGGCATGGCTGAGATAGCCGCCGACCGTTGGGCCAATGGTTGGCGCCAGCGTCGCGATCAGGCCGATGATCGGCGAAACGATGCTGCGCTTGGAGGGCGGGAAGATCGTGAACGCGGCGGCAAACACCGACGGGATCATGCCACCGCCGATAAAGCCCTGAATGGCGCGATAGACGATCATCTGGTCGATGTTTGTCGCTGTCGCGCAAAGCGCGCTCGAAAGCGTGAATCCCGCAGCCGATATCGCGAAGAGGTAGCGCGTCGAGACGATGCGCGCGAGCGTACCGGATAGCGGAATCATGATGACTTCCGCGATCAGGTAGGATGTCTGCACCCAGCCGATTTCATCAGAGCCAGCGCTGAGGCCGGCCTGGATTTCGGCAAGTGATGCCGACACGATCTGAATGTCGAGGATCGACATGAACATGCCAAGCACCATCGCGAAAAACGCGATGAGCTTGCGCGGATCCATGTGGTCCGCGGCCGCCGGAGCGGCCGGGATTGTTCCAACTGTAGCGCTGCCGGCCATGGGCCTACCTCGTCAGGAAATTACTTGTCGGCATCCGGCGCGGTGCGCGTGTCGACATCGACAACAACGCTGAGACCAGCACGCAGGCGACCGCTGTCGAGGGCATCCTGCGGCAGCGAAATGCGAACCGGTACGCGCTGGATGATCTTCGTGAAGTTGCCTGTCGCGTTCTCGGGCGGCAGCAGCGAGAAGACCGAACCGGAAGCCGGCGAGATCGAGTCGACCGTGCCGACGATCGGGTGATCGTCATAGGCATCGACGTGCACGTTGACCTTGGAGCCCGGAACCAGATGCTGGATCTGCGTTTCCTTGAAGTTGGCGTCGATGTAGAGCTGGCGAACCGGGACGAGTGCCATCAGGCGCTGGCCGGGCGATACCAGATCACCTTCCTGAACCGAGCGATTGCCGACAATACCGTCATAAGGCGCCTTCAGCACCGTGAAGGAGAGATCGCGGGCAGCCTTGTCGCGAGCCAGTTCCAGCTGGCGGATCGTGCCTTCCGCTTCGCGGCGCTGGGCCTGGAGAAGCGTGACGTTGGCGTGAGCCGATGCGATTGCGGCATTGCCGCCGACAAGGTTTGCCTTTGCCTGATCGAGCGCGATGTTCGCCGCATCGAGGTTAGCAGTGGTACCGACCGACTTCGACTGCAGTTCGGCGGCGCGGGTCTGGGTGATCTGGGCACCGCGGACCGTTGCTTCCAAGGCAGCCTTCTGTGCGTTTGCCTGGTCAAGGCTCGCTTCCGCGCCGGCGATCTGTGCATCGATGCGCTGCAGCGACAGCTTCTCGGTATCGAAGGACGCGACAGCCTGATCGAGAGCGAGCTTGTAGTCGCCGTCATCGAGGGTAGCAAGCACGTCGCCTGCCTTGACCTTCTGGTTGGCAACGACATTCACCTTGGCGACGTAGCCGGTGACCTTCGGCGAAATCGTCGCGATGTCGCCTTCGATATAAGCGTCATCGGTCGACACGAGGAAACGGCCGGTGGTCCACCAGTCGTAACCGTACCATGCGCCACCGGCGAGCAATGCAAGGCCGATGATCGGCAGCGCGAGGCCACGCTTCTTCTTCTTTTCCGCGGGAGCAGTTTTTGCATCCGCAGGTGCCTGCGTCGAGCGCGGCGCTTCTGCGGTTGGAACAACTACTTCCTGAGCCTTGCCTTGGGTATCATCGTTTTCGGTGACGATACGGGCAACAGTGGCTTTTGGACTGGACGACATGGGCGACTACCGGTAAATCGAGTGAAATTTAATCGAACTGAACGGTTCGGTTCAGTTGACATAGAGCCTTTTTACATTCATATCAAGATGTATCGAACCACGTGGTTCGATTTTATTAACGAAACATTCGCAATTGCGGATATGGTTAAGGAGCTATGACAGAGCTTTCCGACACGCGCGCAGATGAATCCCCCACAACTGGCGGCCGATGGGCTGCCGGTGAAGATCCTGCCAAGCGCAAGCAAATTCTCGACGGCGCCCGCCGCGTTTTCATGAAACTTGGCTTTGATGCCGCAAGCATGAATGATGTAACGCGTGAGGCCGGAGTTTCAAAAGGAACGCTCTACGTCTACTTCGCCAACAAGGAAGAGCTGTTCACGGCCATGATGGAAAGCGAGCGCGCTGCCTTCATCGCCAGCGTTCGCAGCGCCTTGACCGAAACCAGCGATCCCGACGTGGCTTTGCACGATTTCGGCCTGACCTTTGTCCGCCATATCACCGAAGACAAGGTGATCAACGCGATGCGCATCGTGATCGGCGTGCGCGACCGCATGCCGCATCTCTGTCAACGCTTCTTCACCGGGCCGGAAAACATCCGGACCGTGTTGAAGGATTTCCTGGCAGCCCAGGTCGAGGCAGGCCGTTTCGAGATCGACGATATCGAGCTCGCAGCCCGTCAGTTCCTGGAGCTTTGCAGCGGCAGCTTCTTCAAGCTGCGTCTGTTCGGCGATATGGACGCCCCTCCTCCACGCGAGGAGATGGATCGCGTCGTCAACGGCGCTATCCGCGTCTTCACCGCCGCCTACGGCGCCAAGAAGGCCTGAACCCCGCCTCTTTGATTTCTCCCGCCATTCCGGCAGAATCCCGCAACCGGGATCAAGCGCGGCCTGCCGACCTTCGCTAGGAAGGACCTGCAGCCAAGGGAGAAGGAATGAGTGCAGTCGGACGGGCGATCTGGTTCATCGAAAGTCATTTCGGCAACGATATCTCGCTGGAAGAGATTTCGGACGTTGCCGGGCTTTCGCGCTACCATCTGTCGCGCGTCTTCGGCGTCGTCACCGGCCATTCGATCAGCAGCTATGTCAGGGCCCGCCGTCTGAGTGCGGCGGCGCAGCGACTGGTCGATCAGCCGGAAAGCATTCTCGAGGTTGCCCTCGATGCGGGCTATGGCTCGCACGAGGCATTCACCCGTGCCTTTCGCGACCAGTTCGGCATCACACCGGAGATGGTTCGCAAGCAGGGGCACACACGCAACCTCGCACTTCTGGAGCCTATCCGCATGGACCCCGCCCGCCTCCCCGAACTTGAACCGCCACGTTTCGAAACCCTGCCGCCAATGCTCTTGGCCGGCCTGCAGGAAACCTACGCTTACGGCGGCAATGCCGCGATCCCCTCGCTCTGGCAGACATTCAACGTCCACTTCGGCAACATTCCCGGCCAGATCGGCAATGTCGCCTACGGTGTCTGCACGCATATCGAAGGCGAAGCCGAGAAGTTCCGCTACATGGCGGCAGTGGCAGTCGACGACCGCAGCGACCTGCCGACCGGCTTCGCAACTCTGAAGTTACCGGGACAACGCTATGCCGTCTTTGCCCATCGCGGCCACGTATCAGGCATTCCGGCAACGATGCACCGGATTTTCGGGGAGTGGGTGCCGAACGCGGGCATCGAATTCGGCAACCTGCCCGACATGTTCGAGCGTTATGACGAGCGCTTCGATCCCCACACCGGTATGGGCCTGACGGAAATCTGGATTCCGATCAGGGAATAAAACCCGTCCTGCTTTCGTATATCCCCTTGCGCGCTTGCCAAGGCAGGCCGCGTCCGTACATTGCGAGCGTCAAACTGTGGCGCAAGGGGATAAACGTCGATGGAAGATATTATGATACTCGTTCAGGACCCGGCCGCGTGGGTGGCCCTCGTCACCCTTGTGGTGATGGAAGTGGTCCTCGGGATCGACAATCTCATCTTTATCTCCATTCTCACCAACAAGCTTCCGCCCGAGCAGCGCGAGAAAGCACGCAAGGTCGGCATCGGCCTCGCCTTGATCATGCGTCTTGCCCTCCTCGGCACGGTCGCCTGGATCGTCAAGCTGACGACGCCGATCTTCGAACTGTTCGGCCATGGCTTTTCCTGGAAGGACATCATTCTCATCGCCGGCGGTCTCTTCCTCCTCTGGAAGGCCACGAAGGAAATTCACCACAACGTCGATCCGGCCGATCACAATGAGGACTTCATCGCCACGACGGCGACAACAGGCTTTGCCGCGGCGATCGGCCAGATCCTTATCCTCGACCTCGTTTTCTCGGTGGACAGCATCATCACCGCCGTCGGCATGACGCCGCACCTGCCGATCATGATCGTTGCCGTGATCGCCGCCGTGACGGTAATGCTCGTCGCCGCCACCCCGCTCGCCAACTTCATCGAGCGCAACCCGACGATCGTCATGCTCGCGCTCGCCTTCCTGATGATGATCGGCACGACGCTGATCGCCGAGGGCATGGGCTTCCATGTTCCGAAGGGCTACGTCTACGCCGCGATGGCCTTCTCGGCGCTGGTCGAGGTGCTCAACATGATGGCCCGCAACGCGCGCCAGCGAAAGAAGCAAGGTGGCCATTAAGCCTGCTCGGGCGCGGCTTGACGGCCGCGCCTAAAGCATGTCGCCTAGACTCCAGTGATTGCTCCAGCGTGCGTCGATCTCGTCTTGGACGTTCTGGTAGCGAATGTCCGTCGATAGTCGGATCCGGTTGGCGGAACTCTGGTTCGTTGTCGCAGCGTGGATCATGTACGGGCTGTGCAGGACGACATCCCCGGCCTCGTAATCTGCGACGAGCCAGCGGGTATCGAAGCGCTCCGCCATATCGGGCAAATCCTTGGAAACCCATCCGCCCTCGGTCATGTTGCGGTTGAAGGCGCTGATCCTCTCCTCCGCCGAGAGACCGAGGCTCTTTGTCGTGAACTCTTCCTCCATGCGGGTGCCGATAGCGTGCGATCCCTCGAAATAGACGAGGCCACCCATATCGACGGGCGTGTCACCGATCGGAATCCAGGCCGTCACCAGACGGCTGGTACCGCCGCGCAGATAAACGAGGTCATAATGGGCCGGCGTTGCCGTCGTCGTGCCGGGCAAGGTGAAACGCATGATCTTCCGCTTGTGCAGATAGGAGATGCCGGACAGGAACGCGTCCATGAACCGTGCAAGCCGCGGCTGCGTGCAGAAGCCTTCGAACGCGACGGAACGGACAAGCGACATCAGGATTCGGTCGAGCTGTGATTTCTCCGGCGATCGCGAGGCGGCGAGACCCAGCATCGGATCTGAACCCTCTTCGGTCAGCCCGGCCGCAGCCAGGTGCGAGAATACCCAGCCACGAAAGTCGAGGACATCGCTGCGCTTCAGGAACCCCTTCAGCCAGACATAGCCGTGCTCTTCATAGCGAGAACGGATCGCCTCCAGGCCAACTCCGGGATCGGTCGGAACCAACAGGCCCATCCGATGTGGTGCGGCCGACAGAACCTTTCCGTTTGCAATCAGATCTATCGGCAGGCCGGCTTCAGCCTTCAGCGCCACACTTGACATTTCAATCACTCCCAAGACGAATATCTGCACTCACACTGACTGAAAATGCAGCACTCCTCCATGGAGAGAACGGTGATCTGGACTTTTCGCTCATGAGAGATGTGCCGCTAGCGCTCTATCGATCACCACCTCAGGGTCGCGCCGGGCTTGCCGTGACGGGCTTTGGCAAGCAACACGTGACAACAAGGATCGTCGACAGGAGACTGCCGACCCATGCCGTCGTGTTCGTAGAGAAGGGCCGCGGCCTGCTGAACACCGCGAAGGGCGGGTCGCAGGAAGTTGTCGGCCCCTGCCTCTTCTGGCTTCTTGCCGACGCGCCCCATGGCTACGGCCCATTACCCGGCGAAAGTTGGGAAGAGCGTTGGGCGCTGTTTACCGGCACGTTCGTCAGCGACCTCGTGCGCATGCGTCTGATCACGGAAAACGCACCCTTGGTGCCGCTTGGCAATCCCCGCAGGATGCAGCAGCTCTTCGCGACCCTTCATTCGGACTTCGCCGAGGATTCGCCGCTTGGCCTTGCGGCCGCCGCCGCAACGCTTCACCAGATCGTGGTGGAGGCCGCACGACAGGCGATCTCGCCGGCCGCCGCACCGCCCGCCCCCGCAATCGAAGACGCGATCGAACGTCTGCAGCGGCGAGCCTTCGAGCCTGTCGACCTGAATGCCTTCGCCAGGGAACTGGGTGTATCGCCGGCGACACTGCGCCGCCACTTTACCGCGTCGACGGGTCTGCCGCCGAAGGCGTTTCAGCTTCGCTTGCGCATTGATCACGCCAAGCAGCTGTTGACGACGACGGACCTACCGATCGACGCGATCTCGACCGCAATCGGCATCGACGACGCCTTCTATTTTTCCAGGCTGTTCCAGGACCGCGAACACTGTTCGCCAAGCGAGTTTCGCCGCCGTCATCGCCGCCAGTAGGCAACAGTGCCGACAATAGCCTAGTTCGCCGACAATTCCCGGTCGATCGCCGAGACCAACCGCTGATCGTCGGCCGTCACATCAGGAGCAAAGCGCGCGACCACCTTGCCGTCGCGGCCGATCAGGAACTTCTCGAAGTTCCAGAGAATATCGGCCTTATCGCCGGTATCGAGACCGTGACCGCGCAGGCGCTCGCGCATCGGCCCGTCGCCCGTCGTCGTGACACCGGAACCCGTCAACGTCTTATAGAGCGGATGCTGGTCGTCACCCTTGACCGAGATCTTGGAGAAGATCGGAAACTTGACGTCATAGGTCAGCGTGCAGAACTCGACGATCTCGGCGTCTGTGCCCGGCTCCTGCCCCTTGAAGTTGTTCGCCGGAAAGGCGGCGATGACGAAACCGCGTTCGCGCTTGTCCTCGTAAAGCTTCTCGAGGCCTTCATACTGCACGGTAAGCCCGCATTTCGAAGCGACGTTGACGACGAGGATCACCTTGCCGCGATACTCGCTGAGCGTCGTCGCACGACCATCGGCAAGCTTTACAGGTACGTTCAGAACATCGGTCATTTGGACTCTCCAGCACGAATTGCGCCGGCGAAGCTATACCCGCTTTCGCATTTGTCCAACGGGGAGATCGGACGTGCTGGCAAAATTCTGCAAAGCATCTAGTTTTCGCTGGAAGCAAGTGTCGAGGGGAGACAGATGGGGAGAGAATTGATCGTGGCGGGCGCGATTTTCGCACTGCTTCTGACCGCCTCGATCGGAACGATGCTGACCTATTCGAAGCTGCCCGTGCACCATCGCCAGGAAGAGACGAACACCGTCGTTCGACTGGTCGCCAATATCTTCGTCGTCATGACATCGCTGGTCTTCGGTCTGATGATCAATTCGTCGAAGAACACTTTCGCACAGATCGACAGCGACGTTCATTCCTTTGCCACGCAGATCATCCTGCTCGACCGCACACTTCGCACCTATGGCATAGAAGCGACCGAAACACGTGCACGGCTGCAGACCTACGTCGAGAAAGCGCTCGCCAATCCGGCGCCGGCCCAGGACCCCTTGGTCAAGAGCGACCGGACGAGCGAGCTTGCGTTAAACGCCGTCGGAGACAGCCTCTCCCTGATCGTTCCAAGAGATCCCGGACACGCCGCCTTGTGGAGCGATGCGCGCCAGCAGTATCAGAAGATCGTTGAGCAGCGATGGATCATCGTCGAGCAATCGGAAGGGGTGATCCCGAGACCGCTGATCACGATGCTGGTCGCGTGGCTGACGCTGATCTTCGCAAGCTTCGGCTACCGCGCGCCCAGAAACATCATTGTCGTGCTGATGTTTGTGATCGCGGCCTTGCTGATCTCGCTCTCCATTTTCGTCGTTCTGGATATGGACGTTCCGTTCACCGGCTGGATCCAGATCGCCGACACGCCGCTTCGCAGGGCGCTCGCGGAACTCAGGAACTGATGGCGCTACGGGCGTCGCGACCAGGTTTTTGCACGGCCAGCGGGATTGAATAGGCGCTGGCGCGGCACAGTTATTCTCCTGACAGAAGACCTTCTGCCGCCAATCGCAATTTCCGGAAGAGCATGACAACCCAACAGATCCTCGCCTTCGGCGTCATCGGCCTGATGATGGCGGTCTTCATCTGGGACCGGTTTCGCTATGACCTCGTTGCGTGTTGCGCCCTGGTGCTGGCCGTTTGCGTCGGCATCGTGCCGTTCGACAAGGCATTCTCCGGCTTCAGCGACGACATCGTCATCATTGTCGGAAGCGCCCTCGTCGTCAGCGCCGGCGTCGCCCGCTCGGGCATCGTCGACAGCACGATCAAGCGCTTCTTTCCCAACCTGAATACGCTGCATGCGCAGCTGGCGCTGCTGCTCATCGTCGTCGCCGTGCTCTCTGCATTCATCAAGAACATCGGCGCCCTGGCGATCATGATCCCGGTCGCCTTCCAGTTCGCCCGAAAGAGCGGCAAATCGCCATCGCTCTACCTTATGCCGATGAGTTTCGCCGCCCTGCTCGGCGGCCTGATGACACAGATCGGCACCTCGCCCAACATTGTCGTCTCGCGCCTGCGCGAAGAGATATCTGGCACGCCGTTCACGATGTTCGACTTCACGCCTGTCGGCGCGACGCTGGCGCTGGTCGGCGTGGTCTTTCTCATCTTCTTCCACTGGCTTGTGCCGGAGCGGCAGAACGAAACGCCCTCCCTGGAGGAGGCGCTCGACGTCAAGGCTTACTTCTCCGAAGCCACCGTCGGCGAGGGTTCCCCAACCGAAGGCAAGCAACTGAGCGACGTGCTGCAGGCTGGCGACGGTGACGCAGTGGCGACCGCGATCCTGCGCGGCCACACCCGCCTCTCCCCCTTTCCCGATGTCGAGATGAAAAGCGGCGACACGCTGCTCCTCGAAGGCACGCCGGAGGCGCTCGACCGCATCGTGTCGAATGGCAAGCTGAAACTATCCGGAAAACCGATCGACGGCACTGCCGAACGGAGCGACGTCATCTCGATCGAGGCCGTCATAACGGCGGAATCACAACTGATCGGCTGGTCGGCACGGCAACTCTCGCTGCACAATCGCCGCGGCGTCAATCTGCTCGCCGTCAGCCGTCAGGGCCATCGCCTCAGCGAACGCCTGAGCGAGGTCCGGCTGCGCGCGGGCGATGTTCTCGTCCTGCAGGGAAGCCGGCGCAACCTGCCGGGCTTTCTACAGGACTTCACCTGCCTGCCGCTTGCCCAGCGTGAAATCCTGCTCGGCACGCCACGTCGCGCATATGTGCCGATCATCATTCTGCTGGCCGCCATGGGCATCACGGCGGCCGGTCTTGCTCCCGTCTCCGTCGCCTTCTTCTGCGCGGCCCTGGCAATGGTCGTCTTTCGGGTCGTACCGCTGGTCGATGTCTACAAGGCATTGGACGCGCCGATCCTGATCATGCTTGCAGCGCTGATCCCGGTCTCCGACACATTGCGCACGACCGGCGGAAGCGAGCTGATCGCCGGCTGGCTCGGCCATCTCGCGGCGCAGATGCCGCATTATGGCGCGCTGGCGCTGATCCTCGTGACGGCCATGGCCGTGACGCCGTTTCTCAACAATGCCGCGACCGTCCTGGTCATGGCTCCGATCGCCGCAAGTTTTGCGCAAACCCTTGGCTACAAGCCGGATGCCTTTCTGATGGCGGTTGCGATCGGCGCTGGCTGCGATTTCCTGACGCCGATCGGCCATCAGTGCAATACGCTGGTGTTCGGGCCCGGCGGCTATCGCTTCAGCGACTATCCGCGCCTCGGATTGCCGCTTTCGGCGCTCATCATTCTCGTCAGCGTGCCGCTGCTGCTCTACGTTTGGCCGGTGACCTGACGCCGAGGCGCCATTTTCCTTGACGCGCGCGGTCGAATATGGCCTTAAAGCCAGCCAAATGGGCAATCGGCGGATGAACGGGGGCAACGCCCTTTTCCGGCCGGTTTCCTGATACAAATATCTGAATTCCTTCCGGCCGAACGTCGCTTTCTCAGGAAAAGCCGTCCGGCATTCATTTGACGGGCACATAAAATGACAGCTTCCGGCGTCCGCGTCCGCATTGCTCCCTCGCCAACCGGCGAGCCGCATGTCGGCACTGCTTACATCGCTCTCTTCAACTATCTTTTCGCCAAGAAGAACGGCGGCGAGTTCATCCTGCGCATCGAAGACACCGATGCGACGCGCTCGACCCCGGAATTCGAGCAGAAGGTGTTGGACGCGCTGAAATGGTGCGGCCTCGAGTGGAAGGAAGGCCCGGATATCGGCGGCCCCTACGGCCCGTATCGTCAGTCCGACCGCAAGGACATCTACACCCCCTACGGCCAGGAATTGCTCGACAAGGGCCACGCGTTCCGCTGTTTCTGCACGCCCGAGCGTCTGGAGAAGATGCGCGAAGAACAGCGCGCCGCCAGCAAGGCGCCGAAGTATGACGGGCTCTGCCTGAAGTACTCGGCCGAAGAAGTCAGCGCCAAGATGGCCGCTGGCGAGAGCTCAGTCATCCGCATGAAGATCCCGACCGAGGGCTCCTGCGACTTTACCGATGGTGTCTATGGCGACGTCTCGATCCCGTGGGACAGCGTCGACATGCAGGTGCTCATCAAGGGCGACGGCATGCCGACCTACCACATGGCAAACGTCATCGACGATCATTTGATGCGGATCACCCACGTCGCCCGCGGCGAAGAGTGGCTGGCGTCCGTGCCGAAGCACATCCTGCTGTATCGCTACTTCGGCTGGGAAGCGCCTGTCTTCATGCATCTTTCGCTGATGCGCAACGCCGACAAGTCGAAGCTCTCGAAGCGCAAGAACCCGACGTCGATCTCCTATTACTCCGCTCTCGGCTATATCCCGGAAGCGCTGATGAACTTCCTCGGCCTGTTCTTCGTGCAGATCGCCGAAGGCGAAGAACTGCTTGATATGGACGAGCTCTCCGAGAAGTTCGATCCCGAAAACCTTTCCAAGGCCGGCGCCATCTTCGACATCCAGAAGCTCGACTGGTTGAACGGCCGCTGGATCCGCGAGAAGCTGTCGGAAGAAGAATTCCAGAGCCGCGTGCTGACCTGGGCAATGGAGAACGACCGCCTGAAGGCCGGCCTGCGCCTGTCGCAGTCGCGTATCTCCAAGCTCGGCGAACTGCCGGAACTCGCAGGCTTCCTGCTGAAATCCGATCTCGGCCTTGACCCGTCGGCCTTTGCCAAGATCAAGTCGCCGCCGGAAGAGATCCTCGAGATCCTCAACACCGTTCAGCCGGATCTGGAAAAGATCCTCGAATGGAACGTCGAGACGATCGAAGCCGAGCTGCGCGCCATTGCCGACCGCATGGGCAAGAAGCTGAAGGCGATCGTAGCGCCCCTCTTCGTTGCCGTATCCGGCTCGTCGCGCTCGCTGCCGCTCTTCGACTCGATGGCAATCCTCGGCCGTTCGGTCGTACGCCAGCGGCTGAAACTGGCCTCCCAGGCAGTCGCATCGCTGGTTGGGCCGAAAAACTGAACCGCGGGTAAAGCCCCTCCCCCTTGTGGGGAGGGGTTGGGGAGGG
>UBTY01000003.1 GCA_900468535.1 Hyphomicrobiales bacterium
GTATTCGGCAGCGCCGCCCGCGAACGGCAGATCGTCAAGATCAGCGACCTCAGCCGCGCCCGCCGCTACAGCGCCGCCGTGAAGGCTTCGGCCGGCAATGAGAACCTCACCCGCACCATCGCCCCGCCGATGGATGCCGAAACGATGAGCCAGATCGCCGTGCCGATGGTGGCCGGCGGTCGCCTGGTGGGCGTCCTCGGCGCCGAAAGCCGCCGGCGGCTTGCCTTCAGCGTCGTTCACGAGGCCGCACTCACGCTCGCCGCCCAGCATCTGGCCGCCTTCATCGCGCTGTCGGAGGCCTCGCCCGAGGACCAGCGACCGATCCCGCCGACCTCGCCGCCGGACCGAAGCGCCCGCCGGATCGACATCCGATACTTTGCTTTCGACGACAGCATCTTCATCGCCGGGGACTACATCATCAAGGGCATCGCGGGCCGCTTGCTGAACCACATGCTGAAAACCCACGCGGAAACCGGCCGCACCGGCTTCACAAACCGCGAACTGCGGCTTTCCACATCGCTCAGGCTTCCCGAATTCAAGGATAATCTCGAAACCCGGCTGCTGCTCCTGCGCCGCCGCCTTGCCGACAAGGCCTCGCCCATCCAGCTGGTACCGACCGGACGCGGGCAGTTCTCGCTGGAATTCGACGGACGACCGGCCTTCATAGCTGAAACGGAAGACGACGGGCGTTAGCCTAGCTCACACCCGCGCGCAGAACGCGTCCAGCGCCTTCAGCTTCACCACGCCCTTTTCAACCGAGGGAGTAAAGCCCGGCAGCTCGACGGGCCGTGCATTCGCAAAGCCATCGGGCAGCGTGAAATCCTGGGCGCCCCGCGCCAGACTGAAGACGAACAGAAGCGTCTCGCTTCCACTGGTGCGCGTAAAGGCGAGAAGGTCTTGATTAGTCGCGATGAACTCCATCGTGCCATCAAGCAATGCCGGATGGTTCCTGCGGAACTCCAGCGTCTGCCGGTAGTGGTTCAGCACGGAATGCTGATCGCTCTCCTGGGTATCGACGGACAATGCTGCCTGCTCGTAAGGCACCGGCAACCAGGATTTTTCGGCTGTCGTAAAGCCGGCGTGCGCCTTCGCAGCCTCCCATGGCATCGGCGTGCGGCATCCGTCGCGTCCCTTGAAGGCCGGCCAGAAGCGGATGCCGTAGGGATCACGCAGATCCTCGAAGGCAAGCTCCGCCTCCGGAAGGCCAAGTTCCTCGCCCTGATAGAGGCAGATCGAACCGCGCAGGGCCGCCAGCACCGACATGGCGAGCTTGGCAACGATCGGCCGCTCCTCCGGGGTCTTGGCGAAGCGGCTCACATGGCGGTTGACGTCGTGGTTCGAGAAGGCCCAGCAGACCCAGCCATCGGCAACCGACTTCTGGAAGGCATCGACACAGCTTCGGATATGGGTAGCGGTAAACTCCGGTCCGAGCAGGTCGAAGGTGTAGCACATGTTCAGCTTGTCGCCGCCGGCGGTATAGGCGGCGACCGTCTTCAGCGAGCGTGCGCCGTCGCCGACCTCGCCAACTGTAGCGCGCGCTTCGTAACGGTCGAGCAAGGCTCGGAAACGCTGGAGGAATGCGATATTCTCCGGCTGCGTCTTGTCATAGAGGTGGTTCTGCATGCCGTAGGGATTGGTGTCGGGCGCATCAAGGCCTCCGTCGCTCGCATCGGGCGCATGCGGAGGGTTGTCGCGAAGCAGCTTGTCGCAGAAGTAATAGTTCACGGTATCGAGGCGGAAGCCGTCGACGCCGCGGTCGAGCCAGAATTTCACGGTGGAAAGCAAGGCATCCTGAACCTCCAGACTGTGGAAGTTGAGATCGGGCTGCGATGTCAGGAAGTTGTGCTGGTAATATTGCCGGCGAACGCCGTCCCATTCCCATCCCGGCCCACCAAAGATCGAGAGCCAATTGTTGGGCGCCGTGCCATCCGGTTTCGGATCCGCCCACACATACCAGTCCGCCTTGGGATTGGTGCGGCTAGAGCGGCTTTCGACAAACCACGGGTGAACGTCGGCCGTATGCGAGATTACCTGGTCGATGACGATCCTGATACCGAGGCCGTGCGCCGTCGCCATCATCTCGTCGAAGTCATCAAGCGTGCCGAAGATCGGGTCGACGTCGCAATAGTCGGAAACGTCGTAGCCCATATCGGCCATCGGCGACTTGAAGAACGGTGAGAGCCAGATCGCATCGACGCCGAGACTGGCGATGTAGGGCAATCTGCGGGTAATCCCCTTCAAATCTCCAAGGCCATCTCCATTCGTATCCTGAAAGGACCTCGGATAGACCTGATAGATAACCGCGCCCCGCCACCAGTCCGCCGTCTTGCCCGCAACCGCCACATTCATCTCCCACATCGCAAATCATGCCAAGACTAAAGCGGGTTGGATAAAAAACAACCGTCAGCAAACATCCGTCGAGCGGCCAGCGTCTCTTCCTGGCGCACCGGCGACCAACTAAAGCCATCGGTCGCGGCGCGCGGCGCTTGTCAGCCATCGGCTCTCCGCGTATCAGCAAACTGGGAAAATACAGGGAGGCTTTCTGTGAGCGGGCGTTTTTTATCGATCGGTGAATGCATGGTGGAGCTTTCGCAGGCCGGAGCTGGCCTGCTCCGCAAGGGCTTTGCCGGCGACACGCTGAATACCGCCTGGTATGCCCGCGCCTGCCTGCCGCCATCATGGTCCGTCGATTATTTCACCGCCCTTGGCGATGATGCCATGTCCGACGAGATGGTCGACTTCTTCAAGCAGGCGGGGATCGGCACGGACACCATCCGCCGCATCAAGGGCAAGGCGCCGGGCCTCTACATGATCAGCCTCAAGGACGGCGAGCGCTCCTTCAGCTACTGGAGAGACAGCTCCGCCGCCCGCCAGCTTGCCTCCGATCCCGACGCTCTTCGCCGCTCGATCGAGGCCAGCGACGTCGTCTACTTTTCCGGCATCACGCTCGCGATCCTGCCGCGGGACGATGTCGATACGCTTCTGTCCGAAGTGCGCCGTGCGAAGGCCGCCGGCAAGATCGTTGCCTTCGACCCCAACATTCGCCCGCGGCTGTGGGCGAGCTACGATGCCATGCACGCAACGATCGGCGAAGGCGCTCGCGCGTCGACCATCGTAATGCCCGGCTTCGACGACGAAGCGGCCCATTTCGGCGACGCCTCGATCGACGCGACGATCCAGCGCTACCGTGCGCTTGGTGCCAACCATGTTCTCGTCAAGAACGGCGCGGACGGCGCAACGCTGAACTTTGCCGGCGAGCAAACCTTCGTACCGGCGGAGAAGGTCAAGACCGTCGTCGACACGACCAGCGCCGGCGACAGCTTCAACGGCGCCTTCCTTGCCCGCTATCTTGAAACTCAGGATGCTGTCGCCGCCGCGCGTTTCGCCGCCAGGATCGCCGCCCGCGTGGTGAGCGAACACGGCGCCCTTGTCGCGAAAGAGAAGCTGCAGGTCGAGCAGGCCTGACGCGATCGGCTTGTCCTACATTCTCGGGGATGAAACGGGCTGTAATATTTCCATCATCTGACACCGCCACAATAAGCGTTGCGGGAATCGCTTATCCGGCGCCCGCACGGAAGTGAGCGCCGCCGTCCAACTGCCCGGCGCGGATGGAAGTCGGGTCATGCTGCAGCGGCTGTCGAACGTTGAAGATGAAGATATCGGTGGCACCCTGCCGCTTGGAAAGCCGGAACGCCTCGTGATCGTCACGGATGCCTGGCATCCGCAGGTCAACGGCGTCGTCCGCTCCATCGAGAACACCAATCGCGAACTCGCCAAGCTCGGCGTCGAAGTGGCGATGGTGACACCTCAGGGTTTCCGAAGCGTTCCATGCCCCACCTATCCCGAGATCAGGCTCTCCATCGCGACATACGGGCAGGTCGCCCGGCAGATCCGCCAGCACAACCCGTCATATGTGCATATCGCCACGGAAGGCCCGCTCGGCCTGACCGCGCGGCGCTGGTGCCTGAAGAACCGCATGCCGTTCTCGACCAGCTACCACACCCGCTTTCCGGAATATGTCGCTGCCCGCCTGCCCATCCCGAAGAACTGGCTCTACAGCTTCGTACGATGGTTCCACAACTCCGGTGCCGGCTGCATGGTGGCAACGCCAAGCCTTGCGCGCGAGCTGTCGGACAAGGGCATCCGCAACCTCGTGCCGTGGAGCCGCGGCATCGACGCCAATCAGTTTCATCCGACGGCGCTCGAGGATCGACCCTTCGGCCTGCAACGACCGATCTTCATGACGGTAGGTCGTGTCGCCCTGGAGAAGAACCTGCCGGCCTTCCTCGACCTCGACCTTCCTGGCTCCAAGGTCGTGGTCGGAGATGGCCCTGCCCGCGCCGAACTCGAGAGGCGGCATCCCGACGTGCTCTTCACCGGGCTGAAATTCGGCGAAGAGCTGGCCAAGATCTATGCCCAGGCCGACGTTTTCGTATTTCCCTCGCTGACCGACACGTTCGGCAACACCATTCTCGAGGCACTTGCCTCGGGCGTGCCTGTTGCCGCCTATCCGGTCACCGGTCCTCTCGACATTATCGGCGAAGACAGCGACGTCGGCGGCCTCGATGAAGACCTGCGGACAGCCTGCCTTTCGGCCCTTGCCTGCTCGCGCGAGAAGGCACGCGAGCTGGCCGTCCAGTATTCCTGGGAGGCGGCAACCCAGCAATTCATCAACAACATCCGGGCCGCCAACGGCGTCATTACGCCGAAATGGAAGAAGGCCTGGCAGTTCGCCAAGACGCTGCCGCGCGCCCGCAAGCCTGCCTGAACGGCTGCAACCGCGTCGTGGCAGGCAGCAACGCTGCCCGCCGCCTCAAGCCGCGATCAGGACGACATTCCCAATGCCGGTTCGGTTCGCTCACGCGGCAGAGCCGGGAAAGCAAGCGCTATTGCCGCAGCCGCAAGGCCGACCATCGCCGAGCCGATGAAGAGCCAGGAATAGTTGGCGAAGGTATCGAAGATCCAGCCGCCGATCAGCGGGCCGAACGCCATGCCGAGACTGGAGAGCATCGTCGCCGCGCCAAAGACCGTACCGAGGATCCGTGGCCCGAAATACTCGCGCGCCAGCACCGCATAGAGCGGCATGACCCCGCCATAGGCACTGCCGAAAATGACCGCCAGCGCATAGAATTCGCCAAGGCTGCTGACGAAGAGGTAGGCGGCCAGCGCACAGGCCTGCACGAGCAAGCCGGCGACGATCACGGGCTTGACGCCGAGCCTGTCGGCAAGCCCGCCATAGAGCAAGCGTCCTCCAAGCCCAGCAAGCCCCTCGACGCTGTAAATACTGACCGCCGCCATCGGCGCCACGCCGCAGATCGTCGCGTAGTTCACCATGTGGAAGATCGGGCCTGAATGCGCTGCACAGCAGGCGAAGAAGGTGAGCCCGAGCACCAGGAACTGCGGAGAGCGGAAAACGGCGGACAGAGCAGGCTTCGAACCGTTGGCAGCCATCCCCGGGCCTTGCTCCGCACCCTCGGCCGGCGCTTGTCGCACCAGCAGAGCGGCGGGCAGCAAGAGCACCCAGACGGCGATCCCGATGATCAGCATGGCCGGACGCCATTCATAGGTCGAAATCAGCCAGCGGGCGGCCGGCGAGATGGTCATCGGCGCAACGCCCATGCCCGCTGAAACGAGCGAAACCGCCAGGCTGCGGTTGCGATCGAACCAGGCGATGGTGGCTGAGATCATAGGGGCAAAGAAGGTGCTTGCCGCGATGCCAACGAGGACACCATAGGTCAATTGGAACTGCAGCAACGTCGTTGCCCGGCTGGAGAGAATGAGCGCCAGCCCCAGCAGAACGGCGCCGACGAAGACAACCGGGCGCGGACCGAAGCGATCGCTCGCCGCGCCCCAGACGAAGCCCCCGATCCCCATCACGATGAAATTCAGCGTCATCGCGCTCGCGATCCCGACATGCGACCATCCGGTTGCCGTCGCGATAGGCTCCTGAAAGATTGCCAGCGAGAACATCGCGCCGAGCGCGACGCACGTCATCAACGCACCCGCGCCGACGATCACCCACCCATAAGATACGCGCATGATGCAGACCCTCCTTGTCGCTCACACCAAAACGAATGCTCGCCGTCCCTCAAGCGCTTGCGGCATTCGCTACTAGGACGTCTGGGCTCCCGCCTTTTCGACATCCGCGCATTTATTTTTCTGAACAGTAATGCCACGGCCGGCAAGTAAATCGTTTAATCGCGACCAAGATGCGACAGGCGCGATATATCGAAATAGTACTATTAGACAAAGTAAAGCCTCCGTGGAATTCTTTGAAGAATAGATTCGGAGGCATGATGGCCGCGGAGCGGTATTTATACGATTTCAAGTCGCACAAGGCGGTCATGTACCAGGCGGGCGAACACCTGTTTTCGCTATCCGGAAGTAAGGCCCAGCACTGGATATCGGGAGACTACATCTTTTCCATGGAAACCCAGGCGATAAGCTTCTGGATTCTTGGAAACGACGTCTACGGCCACGTCGGAAACGGCGAACTGACCCGCGAACCGGTTTATTATTTCGACGGCCTGTCTAACGGCTGACGACGAAGATTCGGGCGCAGCCGTGGGCTGCACCCGACATGTTACTTGGCCGGCTGAGGCTTGCGGCGTCCACCACTCTTCGATTCGTACGGATTGTCCTTCTCGCGATACATGATCCGGATCGGCACGCCAGGCATGCTGAAATCCGTGCGCAGGCTGTTGACCAGGTAGCGCGTATAGGATTCCGGCAGCGCGTCGGCGCGCGTGCACGAAATCATGAAGGCCGGCGGGCGGGCCTTGACCTGCGTCATGTACTTCAGCTTCAGGCGGCGGCCGGAGACGGCCGGCGGCGGATGCTGCGTCGTGATCGAATCGAGCCAACGGTTGAGCTTGGAGGTCGAGATACGACGGTTCCACACCATATCGGTATCGATGATCGACTGCATCAGCTTGTCGAGGCCCCGTCCGGTCTGGCCGGAGATCGGCACGGCGCGGATACCACGTGCCTGCGGCAACAGCCGCTCGGTCTTTTCACGCAGATCCGCAAGCAGCGCCTGCGGCTCGTCGATCAGGTCCCACTTGTTAAAGGCGAGAACGGCGGCGCGTCCCTCGCGGACGACCAGATCCACCAGCTGCAGGTCCTGCTTCTCGAAGGGAATGGTCGCGTCAAACACGATGACGACGGTTTCAGCGAAGCGGATGGAGCGAAGCGAGTCGGCAACCGACAGCTTCTCGAGCTTCTCGGTCACGCGCGCCTTGCGGCGCATGCCTGCCGTGTCGAACATCTTGATGGTACGGCCGTGCCAGTCCCACTCGACGGAAATGCTGTCGCGGGTAATGCCGGCCTCAGGGCCGGTCAGCAGCCGGTCCTCGCCGAGGAAGCGGTTGATCAGCGTCGACTTGCCGGCATTCGGGCGACCGATGATCGCCACGCGCAGCGGCTTGGTGTCGTCGTATTCCGGCTCGTAGTCCTCGTCCTCTTCCATCTCGCGGGGGAGACTGACGTTGGTGACCGCGACGTCTTCCTTCGGCGGATAAGCGCGATCCTTGCCGATTGCATCGACAATCGCATCGCGCAGATCAATCATGCCCTGCCCGTGTTCGGCCGAAATCGGCACCGGTTCCCCGAGCCCCAGCGTATAGGCATCATAGAAGCCGCCATCAGAGCCCTTGGCTTCCGACTTGTTGGCGACGAGCACCACCGGCTTGCCGCGACGGCGCAGCATCTCGGCCAGCTCCTTGTCGACAGGCGTCAGGCCGAACTTGGCATCGACCACGAAGAGAGAGAGATCCGCCTCGTCGATCGCCGCTTCGGTCTGGGCGCGCATGCGGCCCTGCAGGCTCTCGGCCTCAGCCTTCTCGAGACCGGCGGTATCGATGATGGTGAAGTGCAGACCCATGAGCCGCGCATCGCCGGGACGACGGTCGCGGGTAACACCTGGCGTGTCATCGACGAGCGCCAGCTTCTTTCCAACCAGCCGGTTGAAAAGCGTCGACTTGCCGACGTTCGGGCGACCGACGATGGCGACCGTGAAGCTCATTGAAATTCCTTACATTCAGCCCTGTGCGGCGGGCGCCTTGCCGGATGCGGTGATGTTATCAAGCATCATCTGGGCACGATTGGCAACATTGCGCGGGCTCTGCGCGTCGTCTGCGATCGCCTGGTACCACTGGCGTGCCTGCGCCATGTTGCCTGCCTTGTAGGCGGCAAGGCCGAGCGCTTCGCGGGCGGAGTGACGGAAGGCATTGCCGGGAACAGCCATTTCCTCGACATGCGCCGATACCTGCTCATAGGTGCCGCCTTCGATCAGCAGCCAGCCGGCACGGATCTTGGCGGCATCGCGAACGGCTGCCGGAGCGGCATTGTCCTTGGCGATGACATCGAAGGCCGCAACGGCACCCGCCGTGTCGCCCTTCTGGGCGAGAACGCTTGCCGCACGCAGACGAGCGAGGATCGGATAGGCACCATGGCCTTCCTTCTCCAGCGTCTCGAGCTGTGCCAGCGCTTCGTCATTCTTATTTTCGTCGGCGAGCTTCATGGCAGCGATGAACTTATCGCCCGTGCCGGAGGACTGGTTGTCGTCCCAGTATTCATAGGCCTTGTAGCCGATGGTGCCGAGGACGATCAGAACGGCGAGCGCAATCAGGTAACGGCCGAACCGGCGCCATGCGCCCTTCACCTGATCGGACCGCAGTTCCTCATTGACTTCACGAATGAAGCTGTCGTCGTTGAATGCCATTCTCGTCTCCGGCCGCGGATATGCTTCGGCATGCGGGTTGCACGCACATTATCGGGGCCTTCTACCCCATTTTTCAGCAGTTGTAAGGGGGATTGGAAAGATTCGTCACATAACGATTGGAGCTACCCCGATCAACAGCTCGTGCAGTTTGAACGTGATGAGCGCCCAGGCCACGATGCCGATGATGACGGCGTAGAGATCGTACTTGCCGGAGACGAAGGGACGAAGGGTCAGTTCGCCGGCGCGCTGGCGACGCTTGAGCGCAATGCGCAGGATGACACCCCAGGCGAGAAAAGCTCCGAACAGCAGCACCGAGGAGGTCTCGCCATTGGCAAGCAGATGCGAGAAAGCCCAGATCTTCACCGACAGAACCATCGGATGCTTCGTCTTGACCGCGATGTGCCCCGCCGGCAACAGCGAGGCGACCAGACAGATCACCGCGATCAGCATCAGGGTAATGGTAATATGCGCCATCCAGACCGGCGGCGTGTAGAGCATGCCTGTCACCTGACGGGCCTGGCCGAAACCATAGATCAGCAGGACAAGCGAGAGGATGCTGACGACGGAATAGGCGGCCTTCCATCCATTTTCGCCGAGACTGTTGATCAGCGACTGGCGAAGACCCGGCGCGACGACGCGGATCAGATGCAGCCCGAGGAAAATGATGATGCCGACGATGAGCAATGCCATGGCGATCTCCTGTGCGTTTTCCGAGACTTAGCCGGGCCGACACAAAAACGCCAGCGTCACCGCAGCTTCGCCGCATTTCTGTAACAGGAAAGCCGCAAACAAATTGTCGCGGTGCCCCATGTTTCGCTCCTTCCTCAAAGCATCCTTCGCCCTTTTTGTCGTCGCCCCAGGCGTGGCGGCGGCGAACGACCAGCCAAAACAGCTGGTGATCATCTCGTTCGATGGCGCCCACGATAACGCGCTCTGGCAGAAGAGCCGCGAGATGGCGGCAAGGAACGGCGCCCATTTCACCTATTTCCTCTCCTGCACCTTCCTGATGAACCAGGCCGCCAAGAAGGCCTATCAGGCGCCGCACCAGAAGCTCGGCAAATCGAATGTCGGCTTTGCGCAGAGCGACGACGAAATTCGCGAGCGGCTCGGCAACATCTGGCACGCCCATCTTGAGGGGCACGACATCTCGAGCCACGCCTGCGGTCATTTCGACGGCCGCCAGTGGAGCGAGGCGGACTGGAGCAAGGAATTTACGACCTTTCGCGCCACGCTGAAAAATGCCTGGAAAAGCGTCGATCTCGAAGAGCCGAAGGGCTGGCAGGATCTCGTCGACCACGGCATCCACGGATTCCGCGCGCCCTATCTCTCGGCAACACCCGGCGCCGACATGATTGCCGCCGAGAAGAAGGCCGGCTTCACCTATGACGCGAGCCTTGTGACGAAGGGCCCGGCCATGCCGGTCGAGGAAGCCGGCATCGTCCGCTTCGGCCTGCCGCTGATCCCCGAAGGCCCGCGCGAAAAGCCGATCATCGGCATGGACTACAACCTCTTCGTCCGCCACTCCAACGGCACCGAGGACAAGGTGGATTCGAAGGCATTCGAAGAGCGCTCCTACGCCGCTTTCAAGGAAGCCTTCGACAAGCAGTACACCGGCAACCGCATTCCGCTGCAGCTCGGCTTCCACTTCGTCGAGATGAACGGAGGCGCCTACTGGCGCGCGCTCGACCGGCTGGTCAGCGACGTCTGCCACCGCGCCGACGTCGCCTGCGTCAGCTATTCCGAGGCGATACCTGTCATCGAGGCCCGCGGCAAACTGCAGTCGCAAGCTCAGGCCTCGGGGCTGTAAGTCGAGAGAACCGCACGTTCGTGAAGTCCCATGCCTGACGCATCCACCTTCCTGACCTTTCTTGCCGCACTGGCCATTCTCGAGATCACCCCGGGACCAGACATGATGCTGGTTATCGCGCGTGGCGTCGGCCAAGGGCGCAAGATCGCGTTGCTGAATGTCGTCGGAATGATCTTTGTCGCCGGCGCGGTTCAGGTGAGCCTCCTGGTTCTTGGATTGGCATCGCTGGTGGCCGCCTATCCGTCCGCCCTCACTGTCCTGCAGTGGGCGGGTGCGGCATACCTGATCTACCTTGGCGCCAAGATGATCCGGGCGAGCTTCGGGCAGCAGTCTGAAGCAAGGCTCAAGGCCAGGCCGGTTTCAGGCTGGAAGGCGGTCAGAGAAGGAACAGTAACCAGCCTGACCAACCCGAAGTCGCTCCTCTTCATGTTCACCTTCCTGCCGCTGTTTGTCGATCCCGAGGCCGGGCCTGTTTGGATCCAGCTCCTTGTTCTGGGCTCGATCCAGAAGTTGATCAGCATCTTCTCCTTGGGAGGCGTAGCGTTGGCGTCCGGGACGGTCGGTCATTTCCTGCACCGCTGGCCAAGACTGCTGGCCTGGCAGGAGCGCTTCACTGGCGTCATTCTGGTCGGCCTCGGACTTCGACTTCTTCTCTCGGGCAGCCCCGCACCGGCCATTTCCACAGCTAAATAAGCTGCCGGGCGTTCACCTATGAGGCCGTCGCACGCCGAGCGCCTGTGCCGTCGACTCGACCTGTCGAGACGGAAGCGGCCCTTGCCGACCTTGATCCCGGCAAGCGCCACATGCTAGCCGGACCGCATGACAAAACTAATCGGTACCGCGGGCCTGGTGGTTCTCGCAGTCTGCGCCTTCGCGACAAACAGTGCAGCAATAGATGCAAAGACGATCGGACAGATAAAGAAACTCTATCCCGTTGATCAGCTCGACCAGCGATGCGACATTGAGGCGATGGATCGGCTTCAGGCCGACAAGGTGATCTCCTACACCTTCTCGCATCCGAAAAGGACGGCGGTTCATGTCGATGCCAACGGTGCGGTTTTTCGCCGGGATGGCAATTGGTATCGCCTTTCCTATGCGTGCACGACAAGCCCTGATCATCTGTCAATCGTGTCCTTCGCCTTCAAGCGCGGACCGATGATCGCGCGCAAGGACTGGGCACGCTACTACCTTTATCCATAGACGGACCGGGAGGCCCGGCATCCGGCCTTGAACGAAGGCTAAGGGAACGCTAGGGATCAGCAAAAAATCTGATCAGGAAAGACGCATGTTCCCGTTCTCCGAAGCCGATCCGGTTCGCCACTCCAGCCCGCTCCCCAAGACCTCAGAGGTCGTGATCATCGGCGGCGGGGTCATCGGCGTGTCCACCGCCCTGTTCCTAGCCAATCGCGACGTTCAGGTGACACTGCTCGAGAAGGGACGCATCGCGGCCGAACAGTCCTCGCGAAACTGGGGTTGGATACGAAAGCAAGGTCGTGACGCCGACGAACTCCCGATCGTGATCGAGGCTTGCCGCCTGTGGCAGCAGCTGGCGGACGAATGCGGTGAAGACATCGGCCTGCGACAGACTGGCGTCACCTATCTCGCGCGGACGGCCAAGGACATGGCCGGGTTCGAAAACTTCATGAAGATCGCCGCTGCCCACGATCTCGACACACATCTTGTCGACGGCGACCGTGTCCAGTCCATGATGCCAGGCATGAATCGACGGTTCGCGGGTGCGATGACCACACCCTCCGACATGCGAGCAGAGCCGTGGCTGGCAGTTCCGGCGCTTGCCCGGCTCGCCGCACGCAAGGGTGTCCGTATCATCGAAAACTGCGCCGTCAGGGCATTGGATATAGCCGGCGGCGCGGTTGCGGCCGTGTGGACCGAGCAGGGCAAGATAGAGACGTCCAGTGTTCTGGTTGCCGGCGGCGCATGGTCGTCCCTCTTCCTTAGGAAGCACGGTGTTTCCATCCCTCAGCTGAGCGTCAGGGCGACGGTTGCTGCAACCGAGCCGCTGCCGGAGTTTCACGCCGGCGCGGCGATAGAAGACGACATTGCTTTCCGGCGGAGGCAGGACGGCGGTTACACCCTCGCTCCCGGCGGCAGCAACCTGCTTTATGTCGGCCCGGACGCGTTTCGCCATGCAACGAAATATCTCCCGTCCCTGATGGCCCATCCTTTCGGGACCCGGTATCTGCCGAAAGCCCCCGCGGGATTTCCCGACAGCTGGTTGACCCCGCGTGAATGGACAGCGGAGACGATCAGTCCGTTTGAACGGAAAAGGGTCCTCAACCCCGCTCCGGGCAAGTCCGAGCTGGACGCGATTGAACGTGGATTCAACAGCCTGTTCCCGCAGCTTAAACCAGTTCGTCTCAAGACGACCTGGGCGGGGATGATCGACGCCATGCCGGATGTGGTCCCTGTTGTCGATCGTGTCGCGGCGATCGGCGGCCTGTTCGTCGCAACAGGGATGAGCGGCCACGGCTTTGGTATCGGTCCCGGCATAGGCCGGGTCGTGTCCGACCTCATTCAAGGAAACGAGATCGGCCACAACCTTCAAAGATTCCGCCTTTCGCGTTTCACAGATGGAAGTCCAATCCGATTGGGCCCGGCCATCTGACCGTTTGGTTGTGACGCAATTCGCGGCGAAGCGACCGCACGTCACCCGTTTGTGGGATGTAGTCAGCGCTTGGCAGTGCTACCGATTGGTGGTCGTTTCACCGCTGGGGTGCAATCATGACCGAGGAAGCCGATCTGCGCCTCCTTGATCTGCGGATCGAGGCACATACCGATCGGATCGATGCACTGCGGGCAAAGCGGGCAGTGATGGACAGCTTCGGCACCTGGGCGCTCGATCAGGAGATTGCGCGGCACGAGCGGTGGCGCTCGATCCAGGAGCGCCTACGGGACTTCATGATGAGCAAGGGGCAGAGAAAACAGTAGCCCCACATGTCAGCGTCAAGGCCGCCATTCGCTGCTGCAAATTGCACGACCGCAGCGGTGTCGAGTGTAGGCCTTCATGAACGCTTGGCGCGAAGCGGCCGGCTGTCGACCGCAGCACCCTGCCCGTCGCCGTCATCCACGTTGCGTCTCAGGGCCTAGCCCGCCGCGCGAACGACGGCGCGCTTGTTCGGGATGACGGATCAGAACGCGGTGCTGAATCCAACCGTGCCCTTGAGGCCATAGCTGCCGTCGAAGCGCGTAGAGGTTACGGCCTCGCCATAGAGGTTGTACTTGCCCTCCGCCCATCGGTAGGTTCCGCCGATACCGACTTCCGCACCAAGCTTCTCCGGCTCGAAATTGACGTTGACATCGGAGACGTTGACCGAGGTGCCGTTGCGGAAATCGTAGGTCAGGTTGGCGATCGCATAGAGGTGGTTGCGGCCGGCTACGGCCCCCTCGTCATAATCCACGGCCACCCCGATCCGGCCCCTGGCGTTCTCGGCGTTATCGAGGCTGACATGCGCATTGAAAGGATCGGTGAAGCTGTCGAATTTGACGGAGTTGTACGAGAACTGCGCCTGCGGAATGATCGACCAGTTGCCGTCGATGGGCATCCTGCGGCCGGCTTCGATGCTGAGAGCATAGCCGTTGCCGTCATTGCGATCGACAAGCCTGCCGACTTCGTCAGCCGAGAGATCGGTTGACAGCCGGGCGATCGAAGCCTGCCCATCGACGTATAAACCGTCGCTGCCATACCAGCTGAGCGTCGCTCCGATGCTGTAGCTATCGGTATCGGTATCGTTGTCGCCGGTGCCGATCGGCGAGACGATATTGGCGTGCGTCTGGCCATATTGCACATTGAGGCCGCCGATCAGCTGCCCCTTTTCAGACTCGCCAAGCAGCCCGTCGATGCCGACCTGCACCAGATAACGGTTGCTGTCATAGGACATGCCGGTCGTCGAACTGCCTTCGTCGTGGCCATGCGCCCCTTCGATCCGCGTCCAGAAATTGCGAGGGCCGGTGTAGCCATTTCCGACGCCGGCAGGACCATCGCTCTCGTCCTCGTCAGACCAGTAGCGATCGCCGACGCGCTGCCGGAGCGTCGGCAGATCCGTCATGCCAAGGAGAATAACGGGATAGCTTTCATAGACGGGCACGGTTGGCGCGAGGCCGACAGTGCGGAGATACCAGTCGCCATCGGTCGGATCAGTGATGCCATTCTGGAAGAGGCCGTAGCGATAGGCGCCTCCGATTGCCGGAGTACCGAGCACGAAGACGTCGGCAGCCGAAACACCTGCGACGTCGATGATCTTTATGCCGTCACCCGTCGTCTCGCCGCCGTAGCCGCTGAGATTGGTCACGAAGATCTTCGTCGCAGCGGTCCCGAGAATGGTGTCGCCGGTTATGACGAGCAGATCTGTCGGCGACGCGTCATCATAGAGCACGGACTCGATCTGCAGCGCACCGCCGTTGCTCGTGTAGTTGCCGCCGATCGTCAGCGTGCCGATGCCGCCGATGCCGGGCGCAATCGTGCCGGCGCTATTATTGGCCGTATCGCCAACTGTACCGATACCGCCGAGCGTGCCGCCCAGGATGTCGACGGTCCCGCCGAGAATGCCGTTCACCTCCAGCATACCGCCGTAGATGCTCGTCAGGCCGGAGAATCCCGTCTGATTGGCGTTGAAGATGGTTCGCCCCGCATACTGGTTGATCGCGCCGCTGCCATTGATCGGCGTGTCGAACACGTAGCCGCTTTCCGTGTGGTTGAAATTGATCTCCGCACTGGCGGCAAGTGTCACGGCGGATGCCTGGAGCGTGCCCGCCGCCGTTGCCGCTGCGCCGACTGCCCCACCGATATTCAGCGATGCGTTGCTGTCGGGGTCCGCGCTGCCCAAGACAAATGCCGAAGCACCGCCGTTCACCACGACCTTGCCGTCACTGGCAATCGTCAGGATACCGGTTCCTCCGGTCCCGACGCTCATGCTGGTTCCCCTCAGCTCCGATCCATCGCCGGACACCAGGACGGAGAAATTGGGGACGACCGCGCCAAGGCTGGTTGCGATATTCACGGCAGCAGCACCGTTCACGAGACCGCCATCGAGGATCGAAAGTGATCCTCGATACATGTTCATGTCCCCGCCTGAATACCATTCGGAGCCGTCGCCAGACACTACGGCCGTGACGCGTGCCGTATTCCACGAGGTTGCTCCGACACCCCCGAAGTTGGTGGAATTGATGAAATGAGCCACACCACCATCGAGCACGTTGATATACGTCGTGCCCCCGTTGGAGGTGAAGCCCGTGGCATTGAGCGTGGAGTTTTCGCCAACGATGTTTATGGTCGCGGTGCCCTGCGCGGCAGCCGTGTGAACTCTGATCGCGCCGTTCGTGTCGTAGGACGCGCCATCCTTGATGGTCAGGGTCGAGGTACCGCCCGAACCGCTAAGATCGGTGGTATCGGTGCCACTGGCGACCAGGCTGGTTCCTGCGCCCGCAATCGTCAGGCTTGCGACTTGGCCTGCAGTGACGGCGATGTTGAGCTGCGGAGTGCCGGATGAAGTGCCGAATGTCACGGCGGCACCGTCAGCAATGACCGTGTCACCCCCGTTGAGCGTCATCTTCGTGATCCCGGAAGCGTCGCTATCCAGTGCGAGCGTACCGGCGCCCCCCTTCACGAGGGTCGAACCGTTCGCGAGTTGACCGGAGAACGTGAGCTTAGCGTCAGTTGCGATATTGAAGGTAACGGCGGTTGAAAACGTCAGTGTGTTGGTGCCGGTCTCCACTGTGATGGTCTTGCCCGCAACGGCAGGGAACGCACTGGTGAGAGCGAAGCTGCCCGTAAGGGTGATGGTTGAGGAGGCGTCCCCGCTTGCCTGCGCATCGGCAATCGCCTGGTAGAGTTCGGCCTGGTTCGACACCGTGAAACTGGCCGCTGACAATGGCTCAAGGCTGCAGCCAAGCGCCAGGACAGCAAGGGAGACGCCTGATAGGAAGCCAAGCTTAGGTTTCGTTTCGCCCCATGCAATCCGCGCCCCAAACCTCAAAGCCATGATCAGAATCCCATGCAGACATTAATATATCTGCTACCTATTGGCGATCAGAGGACTTGAGAATTGTCAAATTTCACAGGTACTTAATTGGAAGCGCTACTGGCGAAACTACCGCTATGGTTGATTAAATCTTAATGCGCGGCAAACTCGGGAGCACCTGACCACAGGGTAACCTTCCCTCCAGTTGAAACGCCGTCATCGCGAGCCTCTTGATCCCGCTTGTCGAGGAAACTGGCCTGGTCGCCGCGATCGGCGACAGGTTCGGTCACCTCCCACATCATCATGATGGGAAAGGGAGCGGGGGCGTTTTCGCCCTAGGAAGGGGCTTGCGTTGAAACGTCCTCGGAGGCGGCGTGTTCGCTGAGATCAAAGCCGCGCGCGGCGTCGACGATGTGCTTAAGCTGTGCGACGTTTCGAACACCCTGTTGATAGAGCTCGATCGTGATCGCAGCGATCCGGTTAGCCTCCTCGGAGCCTTGCTCGATCCCGAATTCATTGCAGATGGCGTCGAGGACCAGGCGGCATCGACGCAGATCATCGCAATCCAGGGGCTCATTATGGCGGCTGAAATACCTGCGAGACATCACAACATCCTTTATGCTGTTGCCTTCGCTAAAGGGCCCCGCTCCAAAAAGCGGGGCAAGCGTTGGGACTTTGGAAAGGTCGAGGCGAACCGCCTCTAGTGCGTAAATGCAAGCGGGTTCTATTTGTTCCTCCTCCCGCAGGCAGCAAGGCGATTCCACGTCCCTTCGGCGCTTAGCGGCCACGCTGGTAATCAGAGAGCCCCCCAGGCCCGTCGCGGTGATTGAAGCAGTTCAACCGGTTTCAGGAATAGTCATGCTCACCAAGTACATATCCAGGCCGGTGAGAGAAAACAGCTTGTCGTCTGACGCTGCCGTGCCCCCGCCCTATCGCCTGACCATCATGATCAGCTGCCCCAGCGCCTGCCCGCGACGAAGTTCAAGCCCAAGGGAAAGCCCGCCCCTATAGAACGTCATTTTCATCGGCTGGGTCGCCGGATCGAGCCGCGCTATATCCTTGCCGCCTTCAAGCGAGCAGGTGAAACGGTCGCACGAGACCATCATCTCGAAGTTCGAGCAGCCGAACATGGGCTTGATCTGAATACGGATACCGGCGACTTCGTCTTTGAAGACCACGCACCAGTCATTGGACCGGCATGCGCGATCCCCCTTCTCCTTTACGCCAGCCGGTTCAACGACGGCATATCGCACCTGATAAGAGGCATCCGGCGAGGCCGCTACAGCAACAGTGCTGGCGGCGATTGAAGCTAGCGCGCCTATGAAAACTGTATTCACCGTCGCCCCCCGAAATCACGACTGTCCCGGCCAGCTGCGATGCGCCGGCTGATGACAGTGATATCCAGGCGACGATTTACGTTGCAACCATGACCAGGACCATAGGTGTAGCTGTGGCAACCTTGACGTTTGGCCCGAGCAAGTGGACACAGCGACCTGACACTCGCTTCTCAATGTGAATCGACCATCGGCTTTCGCCGATGGCCTGCCGCGTGGGAGCCATCGTCGGCCCCTCCCTGGCGTCAGGATTTCTTCTTGAACACACCGAGGTTGATAAGCTGCACGCGCCTGTTGTTCGACGCATCGGTCGCCGTGCCCTCAATCGGGAGATACTCCCCAACGCCAACCGCATAGAGGCGCTGCGGATCGACGGCGAAGGTCGTCGACAACGCCTCCTTGATTGCCGCCGCCCGCTGCTCGCTGAGCTCCAGATTGTGTTTCTCATCGCCCGTTGAGCTTGCATGACCGACGATGAGGAAATTGTAGGCCCACATGTTCGGATGGTGCAGCGCATCGGCGAGCATCCCGAGCGTCCGGTAGGAGTTCGGCTGGATCGCAACCGAGTCGTTCTCGAAATTGATCTCGACGATCATCTGCGGAAGCTTTGACAACCACTTCCAGTTCGGCAGAGCCCCCATCGGCTTGTTGCCGCCGTTGATCGCCTCCTGACGCAACAGCTCCAGGTCGATCACGGGGGCAGCCGCTGTCACCTTGCCAAGCCCCTTCACGATGCGTTCCTGGGAAATCTCCTGGCCCACCGCAAAGCCGGGAAGAAGCGTCATTGCCAACAGCAGCGTCTGCTTCATGAGAAATCGTCTCATCTGCTTATCTCCAGCCTGCATCGGTGATCACCTGATTGCATTCCTTGCCGACCCGGCTCTCCTTCTTCACGAGGCATGCCAGGACGAAGCCGTCGCCCTTGATGCCGGAGCAGCTCTTCGACATGTCGCGTTGGCAGACCTGCTTGTAGATGGTCTGCGCGTGCTCGCGCTGGGAGATCGATTGGAACACGGCGCTGAGCGAGCCCTTGCACGTAGGCGAGACTTTTGCCGCGTTCTGCTGCAAGCAGTCGGCAATGCGGCCGCCGCCGAGATTGAGACCCTTGCAAAGTTTCTGAATGTCGGCCCCGCAGTCGCTTGCAAGCTTCGTCACCGCATCGGCATAGCTCATGGTTTGCGCCGACGCGGCTCCGATATAGGCCGTGGAAGCCAGCACAATGGCCGCCAGTCGAATTCCGCCCTTTAGCATGTCGTCCCCTCTCTCGAATGGGTGTCAAAACGAACGGGGGGACCTTGCACGAAATCTTGCGATCATGGGTGTATGTTACGGTAACACACACCGCTTCTCGGGTGTCGCCTCTCTCAAGATCGGGCTTAAACCTCGGTAGCTACGCCGGCTGCCATCCCGGCATGCTCGCGACGAACCGAGTTCGTTTGCAATTGGCGCCCGTGCGACTAGTTTTTATGCAATGTCGTTCCCTCTCATTGGCAGAGAGACGACGATTGGGAGCAAGTTATGTGCCGAAACATCAAACCGTTGTTCAATTTCGACCCGCCGGCGACGGATGCGGAAATCCATGATGCCGCGCTTCAGTTCGTCCGTAAACTGAGTGGAACCACCAGGCCGTCGAAACGCAATGAAGCCGCCTTCGACAAGGCCGTCGCGTCGATCGCCAATTGCGCCAGGGAGCTATTGAATTCGCTGGAGACGTCTCAGCCGCCCCGCGATCGCGAGGAGGTCGCCGCGAAGGCCCGCGCCAGATCGGCGATGCGGTTCGCATGAGAGGGGCGCGGCGCAGAAAGGATTGAGCTCATCCGGTCGGGCCGGATGAGCAGTAGTACGAGGGGCATTGGTGCCCCGCCCAGTCACGGCAGCCTGAATGATTGTGTCGGGTTCACGCTACCGACGGCATCAGCCGTCGGCGTGAATGATGCCTGCCTCGCGCTCGAGATAGCGCTGGTCGATATCCGGCAGAGGCTCGCCGTCGATCGCGGATTCGAAGGTACGAAGGCGTTTGTAGATCGACAGCAGCTCCACGATCGTCGTCCAGGAATTGACGAGATACTGGAACGAACCACGCACCTGATCGAAGACGTTGTTGATCTGTGTCAGCAGACCAAGCGTCAGCTTGCCGGCGACGATCGACGGCACGAGCACGATGAGGCTGAAGAGGTTATCCGCCTGCAGATAGAAGATGCGGGCAACGTTGAAGTACATGTAGTGGAAATAGAGCCGGAAATAGTTGCGGCGCACGTTGGCAAAGAGCTCTGCGACCGTCGGCGGTGTCGCACGGTCTGCGTGGTCTTCGCCATAGACCAGTTCCTTGCGGTAGGACGCTTCGACGCGCTGGTTTCGGAACTCGAGGCCCGGCAACTTGATACCGACAAGTCCAAGAAACACCGTGCCGAAAATCGACCAGAAGATTGCGGCCCAGACGAGCGCATGTGGGATCTCGCCGATGAGCGGCAGTTCCGTGATGTTTGCGCCGATCTTGAACAGCACCGGCAGGAAGGCGATCAGCGTCATGACCGAGCTCACGAGGCTGACGCCCAGGCTTTCCACTGTCGATGAGAAGCGCATCGTATCTTCCTGAACACGCTGCGAGGCACCTTCGATGTGACGAAGCTTCGGCCAGTGCGCCATGTAGTATTCGTTCATCGCCGTACGCCAGCGGAAGATCCAGTGGCTGACGAAGAAGAGATTGAGCACACCGACGGTGATCGCCACGAAGGCGATCCCGGCAAAGCCGAGCATCCCGAGATAGAGCTGCGACGCAGTCACCGGCGCGGTCTTTGCGAGCGCCTGCTGGATCATGTCGTAGAACGGACCGTACCAGGCATTGATCGCAACGCTCACCTGCACAGAGAAATAGGTGTTGAAGATGATCAGCGCCGAACCGAGCACCGACCACATCTGCCAGCGATGCGGGCTGTAGGTGAACCAGAAGCCCGCGAAGATGGCGACGAAGACGATGTAATAGATGTAGAACCACAGGAAGGGCTTGGACCAGAAAACCGAAACGCCGATCGGCGCCTCCTGCCCGGCCGGCAGCGGCGGCAGTCCGATCACAGCACCAAGGGCGGAGCCCCCGAGATACCACAGAAGGACGCCGAGCAACGCCCAGACGATGGCTGACGTGAAGAACAGTTTCGGCTTTGGAAAGTAGGATAGAAACACGGGAGGGATTGCCTTCCTGAACAGGTGACTTCGCAAGCTCCATAAAGAGCAATTGCGCCGAAAACTAAGGCAGTTCGTGCAGCGCAGCAATGGCCTCCCGGCATTCTTACGCAATTGTAACCGCTTAGAGGCGTTTATTACCAAAGGGAAACAATTTCAGGAAAGTTTCCTCATGACAGGCATGACCAGCGCCGCGCAGGTAACGAGGGCTACAGCCGCGACATAGGTCGGCGCGACGAAACTACCTGTGCGCTCCGCCAATGCGCCCGCGACGACAGGACCGACGATCTGGCCGAGCCCGAAGGCTGCCGTCATCATTGCAAAGGCCCGGCGCGGGCTTGCCGGCACCAGCTTGCGGCCGATCTGCAAGCCGTAGGCCGTGATCGCCAGGAAGGTGGCGCCGAACAGCGCCCCGCCGATCATCGGCGCAACGGAATGCGGCAGCACCACGGTCGCCAGCACGCCGAGGGCCTCGACCAGCAACGCCGCAACATAGATCCGGCCAAGTCCAAGCGGCCCGACCAGCGGCTTCCACACGAAAAGAGCGACCGTCGCCGTCAACCCGGCAATGAACCAGGAGAGGAATTCGACGACAGCGCCGGCGGCCGCCATGCGGGCAATCGTAACGAGAAATGTGGCGGTGATGACATAGCCGAAACCGAACAACCCGTAAGATAGCGTCACGAGCAACATCGCGCGGCTCCAGACGATCGCCGGTTCCTTTCCGACCTGTCCGCCGCCGATCGGCCCCGACGGCAGAAGCAGCCAGACGATCCCGAGGCTGACGGCCGAATAGATCGCCCCGCCAATCCAGTCGACCCGCCAGGCATCCGGGCTGCCGTGATAGACGAGGCCGATGGCGAAAACCATCACCGACGAGAGGGCGATCCCGGCGCCTGGCCCACCGAAATGCGCCGATTGCACATGGTCGTTGCCGGCAGATGCGCCGTGGCTGAGCACGATCGAGGAGGTGAAGATCATCGCGAAGGCGCTGGCGAGACCGGCGAGAAATCGGATCGCGGCAAAGAGCATCACCGAATTGGTGGTCGCCATCGCGGCCAAAAGGATCGCGTTCAACGCCAGCGCTGCAAGGGCGATGCTGCGCTCACGCCCGGCTGCCCAGCCATAGGCAGCGAGCACCGCGCCGGCGAGATAACCGACGAAATTCGCCGATGCGATGAAGCCCGCGTCAGCCGACGAGAGCGGAACGCCGCTCATCATGCCCGGCAGGATCGGCGTGTAGGAAAAACGTCCGAACCCCATGGCCGCGGCCATCGCGATCGCGCCAGCAAGGGCAGTACGGAAGAGGTGTCTGGGGAAAGTGTCGTTGCGTACCAGCATCCGCGGTTTATCGCGCTGCACAACGGCACGGACAAGCGAGATTTTCTGATCGACCCATCAAATCCGCTGACATTCTTCTCCCTCTTGAAATCGAGTATCTTACGATATATGTTTTACGACATAGTGAAAGATACATCTAAGGAGTGACCTATGAGAGGTTTTAGAGGTGGCATGATGGGCGGCGGTGGTTTCCGTATGGGCCGCAAGTTTGCAGCAGGCGATCTTCAACTGGTGATCCTGGCACTGCTTTCCGAGCAGCCGCGCCATGGATACGAGTTGATCAAACTGTTGGAAGAACGATCGGGCGGCTTCTATGTCCCGAGCCCCGGCGTGATTTATCCGGCGCTGACCTACTTGGAAGAAACTGGCCTTGCCGACGTCGAGACCGAGGGAGCGAAGAAGCTCTACAGCATCACCGAAAGCGGCCGGAAACTCGTCGAGGAGAACCAGTCGATGCTGGAAATGACGCTTGGAAAGCTTGAGAAGATCGGCGCGAAGATGGCCCACGTACGGCGGATCTTCGATCCTGAAAGTCGTGGTGGCGATCGCGAAGAAGATCCGTTCCCGGACGACCGGAGCGAAGTCAGTGCAGCACGCATGCTGCTGAAGTCGGCGCTACGATTGCGCCATCCCTGGTCGAAGGAAGAAGCCAAGCGCATCGCCGGCATCCTCGAGCGGGCCGCGGCCGAAATCCTACAGGGCGGCCAGCGCGACTGAGCCCGGACGAATAAGACTTAATGACTCGGATCGGGCAGTTGGCAGTTGTTACTTCAATTCTGGCATGTTGCAACTGCCCACCCGCTGCCCCGGGGGCAAAACCCGGCTAGATCGCTCGATAGGCTCTGGCAAGGAGGCGCATTGCGGCAACGGCGCGTCCAACGACGATGCCGAACACCGGCAACCCCGTCACCAACAGGTATTGCCCGCCCAACATGCGCCGTTGAGAAAACGGTAGCGCCAGCCCCATGATGGCTCGCACGACGGCAAACCCCATATAGCTTCCAAGTAAACCGAAAACCAGCGCCACACCGAGCACCAACTTGAACAGGTACTCGAAATCATCGGAGACGTTTCGTCTTTTCAGAGCACTGTCGAGCGCGGAAAAATTGTCGCCCGGGCGAAGGTTGTAAAGGACCGTCGACAGAGTGAGGAACACTGCCAGCCAACCGAGAACCCTGTTAAGAGCGACCCCCTCCAATCCCATATAGCGACCGAGGATGAGGCCGGAGATTCCAACCAGCACAACAAGGAGGGAGCGGGTTTCTCTTCTTCTCGCACGATTTTCGACAGGAGACATACACACCTCGCATAGACGTCAAAAAACTACTATTGCGAGCAAATTTCCTTGTAAATTCTACTTTAATCTTAGAGTTAACGGCATCCCGTCGACCACGCTCGACCCTCCGAACGAGCGTCGTGGTCTTTGCAGGTAACCCATCTCACAATGATCCTTTCGACGCGTCCATGCGTATGAGCAAAGTCGAGGTGTGGCGGGAGACCTCCGAACAGCGCTTGCGCGCTTGCCTTCACAGAGCTTTTGAGACCTTGAGATGGATGCCAGCGACCTCCCCCGGCGTGCATCTCGAAGGCAGGGTCCCGTACCCGAAAGCGGGACCCTGCCTTTTCCAATCAGGTAGCGTCATCAGGCAAGGTCAGGATCAGCGGCCCGTTGCGGGTCGCGACGACGGTATGTTCATACTGCACCGTCGGCGCCTGTGGATCGGAATACAGCGTCCATGCATCGTCACCGCCCTCGGCCCATGTCGCGCCGAGCGACAGGAAAGGCTCGACGGTAAACACCAGCCCTTCCGACATCATCCGCTTTTCCGAAGGATCCGGCCAGGTCGACAGCTCGCCCGGCTCCTCATGCAGGGATCGCCCGACGCCGTGGCTGGCGAGGTTGGTCACCAGCGTATAGCGGTTCTTCGCCGCAAAGGCTCCAATCGCCTGGCCGATCTTGGCAAGCGGTTCGCCAGCCTTGATCTGATTTAACCCAACCCAGAGCGCACGCTTGCCGTCACGGCAAAGCTTTTCCATCTTCGGCTTGTGCGGCGGCACGCTGAACGAGGCGCCGGTATCCGAAAAGAACCCGTCCTTTTCAGCGGAGACGTCGATGTTGACGAGATCCCCCGGCCGGATGATCCGCGACCCCGGAATGCCGTGCGCAACCTCTTCGTTGACGCTGATGCAGGTCGCGCCGGGAAACTGGTAACAGAACTCGGGGGCCGAGCGCGCACCGGCATCTTCCAGCACCTTGCGACCGATCTTGTCGAGTTCTTCCGTGGTGATCCCGGGCTCGAGAGCCGCTGCCATGACCTGCATCGCATTGGCGCAGATACGGCCGATTTCCTTGAGTTTCAGGAGTTCGTCTTCATTCTCTACGATCATCGATCCGCTCCCGGCCCCGCGGCCGGAGGGCCGGCTCTTGTAAAATCACAACACGATGACAGGAGAAATCCAACTCATCCTTTACGGCATCATGCTCTCGCTTTAGGCGGAGGCTTTCGCGCCTTCGCCGCTCTCAGTCAATGCCTTTCTGACGATCGGCGCGACTTTCGTTCCGTAGAGCTCGATGCCGCGCATGATCTGCGCATGCGGCATCAATCCGATCGCCATCTGCAGCAGGAAACGATCGTTCTTGAACAGGCGATGATGCGCGATGATCTTCTCCGCGACCAACTCGGGATCGCCGACGAACAGCGCGCCGTTAGGTCCGCGAGACATGTCGAAATGGGCGCGCGTGGTCGCGCCCCAGCCGCGCTCGCGGCCGATGCGGTTCATCACCTCGGCCTGCGGCCCGTAGAACTGGTCGGCTGCCGCATCGGTCGTATCAGCAATGAAGCCGTGAACGTTGATGCTGGTCTTCAGCTTCGTGGCGTCCTGATCGGCGCGGCGCGCTGCCTCCCGATAGAGATCGAAGAGAGGCGCAAAACGGCGCGGCTCGCCGCCGATGATGGCGAGGGCCACCGGAAGCCCCATGGCCCCTGCCCGCGCAACCGACTGCGGCGTTCCGCCAACAGCAATCCAGAGCGGCAACGGATCCTGGAACGGCCGCGGATAGACGCCACGCCCATTGATCGGCGCATGCATCTCGCCAGACCACGTCACGACTTCCTGGCTACGCAGCGCCATCAGCAGATCGATCTTTTCCTCGAACAGCTGGTCGTAGTCCTCGAGATTGTAGCCGAAGAGCGGAAAGGACTCGATGAACGAACCACGACCCGCCATGATCTCCGCCCGCCCCTCGGAGAGGAGGTCGAGCGTCGCGAACTGCTGGAAGACGCGCACCGGATCATCCGAACTGAGCACGGTGACGGCGCTGGTGAGACGGATGTTTTTCGTCTTCACGGCAGCCGCCGCAAGCGCGACCGCCGGCGCCGACGCCGCATAGTCGGGACGGTGATGTTCGCCCAAGCCGAAGACATCGAGCCCGACCTGGTCGGCAAGCTCGATCTCCTCGATCAGGTGCTTGAGGCGCTCCGCGCCCTCCGCCCCTTTGCTGCGGCTCGGATTCGGATTGACGTCAGCAAAGGTATAAAGGCCCAGTTCCATCGCTTGCATCCCGTTGAATTCGCTCTGGACATAAGGATGGGGCAGAGAAGGCGCAAATACAAATTCTAGAACGAAATCTTCGAGAATGTTGATGGGCGCTCGATCACGAGAGACGAAGTTTTGAATCCGATTTCAATAGCTTCCGGCCATTGCCGGAATCACCGACGAAACGGCTTCACGCAAATCGTGAAGCCGATGAGCACGGACTGACTTATGCCCGGGCAAGCAGTTCCGCGAGTTGGTCGGCGCATTTGCCCCAACCTTCGTGGAAGCCCATCTTCTCATGCTCCTCCTTGTCGGCTGCCGTCCAGTGACGAGCCGTGGCGGTGTATTTCGTGCGACCATTGCCGAGGTCTTCGAGCAGGATGATCGCCACGAAGAACGGCTTCTGCGACGGCACCCAGGCGCTGGTGAAGGCGTCGGTGAAAACGATCTTCTCGTTCTCGACGATTTCAAGATAGACGCCTCGGTTGGGAAATTCCTGGCCGTCGGGGCTGCGCATCACAATGAGGTTCGACCCACCCGGGCGCACGTCGAGTTTCGCATCGGCAATGCTCCACGGACGCGGCACGAACCACTCCTTCATCAGGACCGGGTCGGTCCAGGCCTTGAAAATCTTCTCGCGCGGCGCATCGAATTCGCGCACGAGAACCAGTTCATGTTCGGCGTCTACGGTCATTTCAGCATTCCTCCTGTTGAGCGAAACCTGTTTTCGATCAGGTTGTTACAAGGACGTGGGAGGCGATCCGGTTCCGACAACCGCACCGTTATTTTCGGGAATTATTTCACCGCCGGCTGCGCGGCATGAGCGAGACTGTCGATCTGTTGACGAATATGGGCGGCTTCAGCGGCCGAGTGAGCAAGCGCGATGGCGCGGTCGAAAGCGGCATGTGCCTCGCGGGCGCGGCCGAGCTGTTTCAGCAGTCCGCCGCGCAGGCCGTGGTAGTAGAAATAGCCGTCAAGCTTTTCGCCAAGTGTTTCGACCAGCGCCAGCGCTTCTTCCGGCCCCCGGAGCTTGGAAACGGCAACGGCGCGATTGAGCGTGATGACAGGCGACGGCTGGACACGCTCCAGCGCCCGATACAGCAACTCGATCTCTTCCCAATCCGTATCCTCGGCACGCCTGGCACGGGAATGCAGCGCCGCGATCGCCGCCTGCAGCTGATAAGGGCCGGGCTGGCGATGACGGATCGCCTTGTCGAGCAGTGCCAGTGCCTCGTTGATCAGCTCTCGGTTCCAGAGCGAACGATCCTGATCCTCCAGCAGCACGATGTCGTTTTCGCCGTTGAAGCGTGCCTGGCGCCGCGAGATCTGTAAGAGCATCAGCGCCAGCAGCCCCATCAACTCGGGCTCGCCGGGGAAGATGCGCAGCAGAAGCCGCGCAAGCCGGATTGCCTCGTCGCTGAAGGCGCAGGCATCGTGCTTCGGATCGGCCTGGCTGTAGCCTTCGTTGAAGACAAGATAGATCATCGTGCTGACGATCGAGAGACGCTCGGCGCGCTCCTGTGCATCCGGTGTCTCGAAGGGTACGCCGGCCTTGGCAACGCGCGCCTTGGCCCGCGTGATCCGCTGCTCCATGGCGCTTTCGCCGACGAGGAAGGCCCGTGCGATCTGTTGCACTGATAGACCCGAGACGATGCGCAGCGCCAGCGCGATCTGCTGTGTGGCCGGCAGGTCCGGATGGCAGCAGATGAAGAGCAGCCGCAGAATATCGTCGCGATAGTTGGAATCGTCTAGCCGCTCGGCAATATCGCTTTCGGCGTCGCCGGTATCGGAGATCAACTCCTCATCGGGCAGCGCCTGCGTCTTCGAGCGCTTGCGCACAGCGTCGATGCCGCTGTTGCGACCAACGAAGATCAGCCATGCCGTCGGATCGCGCGGCGGCCCCTTGTCCGGCCAGGTGCGGATGGCGCGCAGGCAGGCCTCCTGAAAGGCCTCTTCCGCGATATCGAGATCGCGGAAGTATCTCAGCAGCGCGCCAAGCGCCTTCGGCCGGGCCGAAGCAAGCGTCACGTCGATCCAGGCAATGTCTGTCATGTCGAAGCGTCTCCCGGTCGGAACACGTAGAACGGCCGAATTTCATAGGAAGTCGAACCCGGATTGACTGAAGACAGCTCCTTGGAGAAGGCCACCGCCTCCTCCAGCGTGTCGAAATCAACCACGTAGAAGCCAAGAAGCGCTTCCTTTGTTTCCGCGAAGGGACCGTCGAGAACGAGCGGTTCTTCCTTGCCCTTGCGCACGGTGGTCGCCGCCGTCGTCGGCATTAGCCGGCCAACCGGGCCAAGTTTGCCACGCTCTGCCAAGGGCGCCTGGACAGCGTAGAGCTTCGCCATCACGGCGTCCTCTTCCTCCTTAGTCCAGGAGAACACGGTTTCTTCGTTGGCATAACAAAGGATTGCATAAAGCATCTCTTACTCCTCTTCCCTGATGACGAAGGAGTAGCGCGACATCCGACAGGACGCAGCAAAAAATTACTGCGCGTGGAACGAGATGCTGAACATGGCCGCGAAGGCGGCGAACGTAATAGAGACAGCGCGGCGTTTGCGCCGTGGCCCGATCGGCGGAAGAGCCTTAGGCGACCTGCTGACCCGATCCGACGGCTTCCTGCACCGCCAGTTCCGCCATCGCCAGCGCCGCTTCGCGGGTTTTGGCGGCCGCGACGAAGCGACCGTTGTGGCAGAAGGTTGCGCCCGCGACGCCGGAGATGGCCTCAAGATCGTGATTGGTCAGCCCTGCCCAGGCAGCAGGGAGATCGGCCCGCAATTCAAAGCCCTCGTCGCCGCGGCGAATGCCGGTGACGCACCAGTCCTTTTCCCGCGGATGAACGACAAAGAGCAGATGATCGGCCCCTGCCTTCACGATCGCCGGGCGGAAAGGCATCCCCATCGGCAGTTCGAGGACGCGCCCCTGTCCGGTGCGCGCAATCGCCTCCAGCACGAGCGTCTCAGCGCGCAATTTTGAAGCGCTCTGGGCGATCTTCGCCTCGACGAAGCTGCGGGCGATGGAAACAGCGTCCTGAAACCGCCGATCGTCGGCATTAGGGTCGGCATCGTCGAACACGGGCTTCAAGGTTTCCAGCAGAGCGGGCAGCGTCAACCCCGCCAACGGGCCGGATGGGCTGAGCGCGCCATTGTCGGTCAGATCGATCGGTAGCACGAACGAGAGATCGAACGAGGCGTGCAATGCCTCGACATGGGCGGCGGGAATGCCCGCGGCAATAAGATAGTCGCGGCCGTAGTGCTTCCAAATCAGGCCGAACGAGCTGTAGGGCTGCCCGTCATCGCGCAACGGCGCGCCACGCTGATGGTGGTCGAAAATGCCAACCTCCGCGTCGTAGGCACCGCCGACATCGTAGATAATCCGGTCCGTGTTCGGGGTGATCCACTCCGGCGACCGGCTGCGCACGACCCGCGCCTGCGGAAAGAGCCGGGTCAGAATGACGCTCGACAGCACTTCATCGGCATGGAAGCCACCGGAATGGGTGACGAGGAAATCTGGATTCATGCCGGGAGTGCCTTGTTGATTGGGTAAGCGGTCTTGCGCCCGCCCCACATAGCCGTTGCCAGCGGCCATCTCAACCCGTCAACGGCCGGAATACGGCTTTCGTTGGTGTTCGAAGAGCGGCCCAGCAAGACGACGGCGCCGCCTTCCACGCCATCAAGCCGCCACGTTTGGCCGGAATTGCTCTGCAATCTCAAACGCCTCACAACCGAGACAAGAATGAAATCCGCTTTACGCCTCCTTGCCGCCTTTGCGCTAATTTCCTGCCTCCATGACACCGCCTTTGCAGCGTCCGCTCCTGGCAACTTCATCTACACGAGTTCCGGCGACCTCGAAGCGGCGCGTCCGCTTCTCAGCCGGCCCGACATTGGCGGCGCACAGATCGTCTATAACTGGCGCCAACTGGAAACAGCGAAGGGCCAGTATGATTTCTCCGCGATCGAGGCAGACCTTGCCATCCTCGATGGCCTGAACCGGAAGCTGCTCATTCAGATCCAGGACCGCTTCTTTGAACCGAAGGCACGGAACGTTCCGGACTATCTGATGACCGACAAGCAGTACGGCGGCGGCATCACGGCGCAGTTCGATAATCCGGGTGAGAGCAAGCCCGTCGGCTCCGGCTGGGTGGCGCAGCAATGGAATCCCGCCGTACGGCAGCGCTACCAGGCCCTGCTCACCGCGCTCGCAGCAAAATTCGACGGCAAGGTCTATGGCGTCAATCTGCCGGAAACCGCGATCGACCTCGATCCGAAACACGAGCCCGCGGGCTATAGCTGCGACGCCTACTTCCAGGGCGAGATGGAAAATCTCGCTTTCGCCCGCAAGGCCTTCAGCAAGAGCAAGGTCGTTCAGTACGTCAACTTCTGGCCCTGCGAATGGGAGAACGACCACAATTACATGGGTCGGCTTTTCGAGTTGGCGGCAAAGAATGACATCGGCCTCGGTGGGCCCGATATCGTCCCCTACCGCAAGGGCCAGATGAAGAACTCATACCCCTTCTTCAACAAGTACAAGGGCAAATTGTCCTTCGTCGGCCTCGCCGTGCAGGAGCCGACCCTGACCTACAAGAATCCGAAGACGAAGAAGCCGTTCACCAAGGACGAGTTCGTCGACTTTGCCGACAACTACCTCGGCGCCGACATCATCTTCTGGAGCACCGCAACGCCCTGGCTGCACCGCTGACAAAAGCTCTGACGAGGCGGGCAAGGCCCGCCTCCTTTGAGACCAAAAGGACCAGCAAGAGACCGCCGGACGCGGATCAGGCGTCCGAAAGAGTGCGCTTGACGGCGCTTCGCCATCCTTTCAGCTTCGCGGCCCGGGTCTTCTCATCCATATCAGGGTCGAAACGACGGTTGCGCTTCCAACTCTTCGAAAAGCCTGCGAGATCCGGCCAGACTCCGGCCTTGCTGCCGGCAAGCCAGGCCGCTCCGAGCGCTGTTGTCTCCAGAATGACGGGCCGATCCACGGGCGCGTCCAAAATGTCCGCCAGCCGCTGCATCGTCCAATCAGAAGCGACCATGCCGCCATCGACACGAAGCACGGTATTGTCGGTGCCGCCCTTCCAATCCTTGTGCATGGCGTCGAGGAGATCGCGCGACTGATAGCAAACCGCCTCGAGAGCGGCCCGGGCGAATTCCTTGGGTCCGCTGTTGCGCGTTAGCCCGTAGATCGCGCCACGCGCGTTCGCGTCCCAATGCGGAGCGCCGAGCCCGGTGAAGGCAGGCACCAGATAGACGTCCTGCGTCGGATCGGCGGCATCGGCAAGTTCGCCGGTCCGCGAAGCCGTATCGATAATGCCGAGCCCGTCGCGAAGCCACTGTACCGCCGCCCCGGCAATGAAGATCGAACCCTCAAGCGCATAGGTCGTCTCGCCGTTCAGGCGATAGGCGATGGTGGTCAGAAGACGGTTTTTCGACCGCACGATATCGCTACCGGTGTTCAGCAGCGCAAAGCAGCCGGTTCCGTAGGTGGATTTCATCATGCCCGGTTCGAAGCAGGCTTGGCCGATGGTCGCCGCATGCTGGTCGCCGGCGACGCCGAGGATCGGGATCTCGGCCCCGAGAATATCCCGCTCCGTCGTCCCGAAATCGTCCGCGCAGTCTTTGACCTCAGGCAGCATCGCGGCCGGCACCCGCAATATGTCGAGAAGGTCGTCGTCCCACCGGTTTTCCGAGATGTTGTACATCAACGTGCGCGAAGCATTGGTCGCATCGGTGGCAAACGATTTGCCGCCGGTCAGCCGCCAGATCAGGAACGTGTCGATGGTGCCGAAGCAGAGCTCGCCTTTCGCGGCACGGGCGCGTGCGCCTTTGACGTTCGCCAGCATCCAGGACAGCTTCGTACCGGAGAAATACGGGTCTAGAAGCAGGCCGGTCTTCTTGGTGAACGTCTTCTCTAGTTCTTGTTTCTTGAGCTTGTCACAATAGCTCGCCGTCCGGCGATCCTGCCAGACGATGGCGTTGTGGATCGGCTTCCCGCTCTCCCGCTCCCAGACGACCACCGTCTCGCGCTGGTTTGTGATCCCGAGCGCGGCAATGTCGCTGGCCTTGATCTTCGCCTCGCGGATCGCCATCCGGATCGTGGAGACAACTGAGTCCCAAATCTCTTCCGGATCGTGTTCGACCCAGCCGGAGCGCGGATAGTGCTGGGTGAACTCCTTCTGGCCCGCGCCGGCGATCTTCATCTCCTCGTCGAAGATGATTGCCCGCGTCGACGTCGTACCCTGATCGATTGCCAGAACGTATCCACCCATGCCTGTCCTCCCTCACCGGCGATTATGATGCCAAATCAATAGGACAGCCCCGCCGGAGAAGAAAGCGCTTCCTGTCGGTTTGGACACAAGAGATTTGCCGGCAGTGCAATTGCCAGCATGACCGCTTGGGCATAACCTCGGGTTTCATTGCGTCGCAAAAGTGCGAGTATCGGGAGAAGAGCATGACCAGAACAGTCGTCGTCACCGGATCCACAAGCGGCATCGGGCTTGCGATCGCGACCGCATTTGCGGGCAAGGGCGACAACGTTGTCATCAACGGCTTCGGAAAAGCCGAAGAAATCAAGGCCATAACGGACCGCCTTGAATCACTTTCCAAGGCCAAGGCAATCTATCATCCAGCCGACATGACGAAACCGGCCGAAATCGCGGATCTGATCGAGACGGCGACGCGGATTTTCGGTTCCGTCGATGTGCTGGTCAACAATGCCGGCGTCCAGCACGTCGAGAAGATCGAAGACTTCCCTATCGAAAAGTGGGACCAGATCATCGCCATCAATCTGTCGAGTTCATTTCATACCATGCGCGCCGCGATACCCTCGATGAAGGCGAAGAAACACGGACGGATCATCAATATCGCGTCCGCCCACGGGCTGGTGGCCTCGCCTTTCAAATCCGCCTATGTGGCGGCAAAGCATGGTATAATGGGGTTGACGAAAACAGCGGCGTTGGAACTTGCCGAGTTCGGCGTGACCGTCAACGCCATCTGCCCGGGTTATGTGCTGACCCCGCTGGTGGAAAAGCAGATACCCGATACGGCCAAGGCCCGCGGCATGACTGAGGAACAGGTCAAGACCGAGGTTATCCTGAAGGCCCAGCCGACCCGTGAGTTCGTCAAGGCGGAAGAGATTGGCGCGCTGGCACTCTATCTCGCAAGCGACGAAGCCCGTCAGATCACCGGCACCCACATCTCGATTGACGGTGGCTGGACGGCGGCATAACCATTCAGAAAAAGACAATAACAAGGAACAACATGAACGACTGCATCCGCTTCATCCTCAACGGGGAGGACATCTCGCTCCGCGATATCGCGCCGACCGAGACGCTTCTCGATTTTCTTCGTTTGAAGCGCCGTCTTACCGGCACGAAGGAGGGATGCGCGGAGGGAGACTGTGGCGCCTGCACGGTCCTGGTCGGACGCCTCGTCGACGGCAAGCTGCATTACGAATCCGTCAATGCCTGCATCCGCTTCCTCGGTTCGCTGAATGCAACACATGTGGTGACGGTCGAGCACCTTGCCGCCAAGGATGGAACGCTGCATCCGGTCCAGCAGGCCATGGTGGATTGCCACGGCTCGCAGTGCGGCTTCTGCACCCCGGGCTTCATCATGTCGCTCTACGGCCTCTGGCTCTCGAACGAGAAGCCGAGCCGCGCCGAGATCGAAAAGTCGCTGCAGGGCAATCTCTGTCGCTGCACCGGCTACGAGCCGATCGTGAAGGCGGCCGAGATGGTCAGCCGCGCACGCCCGAGCGCGCTGTTCGACCCGCTGGAACGCACCCGCTCCGATGTCGTCGCGCGCCTCTGGGCGATGCAGCCGACGGAGACGATTTCCATTACCAAGGGCGAGGACCGCCTCCTCATTCCAGAGTCGGAAGAAGACCTGGCGCGGATCCTTGCTGAAGAGCCGAAGGCAACTGTGGTGGCCGGATCGACGGACGTCGGCCTCTGGGTTACCAAGCAGATGCGGCATCTGAACCCCGTGGTGTTCATCAATCATCTTACGGAACTGCAGACGATCACCGCTGGCGACGGAGGTTTTACCATCGGCGCCGGCGTGACCTATACCCGCGCCTTCGAAACCATCGCCCGCAAGGTGCCGACGCTCGGTCGCCTGATCAACCGCATCGGCGGCGAACAGGTCCGCAACATGGGAACGATCGGCGGCAACATCGCCAACGGCTCCCCGATTGGCGACAGTCCGCCGCCGCTGATCGCGCTCGGCGCGACCATCAAGCTGCGCTCGGTCGAAGGCACGCGCATGCTGCGGCTGGAAGATTTCTTCATCGAATACGGCAAGCAGGACCGCCGCCCCGGCGAGTTCGTCGAAAGTCTCTTCGTGCCCTACCCCGCCGAAGACACGCGGTTCGCGGTCTACAAGATCACCAAGCGCCGCGATGAGGACATCACGGCCGTCCTCGGCGCCTTCTACCTGACCTTGGATTCGGAGGGCGACGTCAACGATATCAGGATTGCTTTCGGCGGCATGGCCGGAACGCCCAAGCGCGCCCGTGCGGTCGAAAACCTGCTGATGGGCAGGCCGTGGAACGAAGAGACCATCGAAGCCGCCCGCGAAGCCTTTGATACCGATTACCAGCCGCTCAGCGACTGGCGGGCAACGGCGGAGTATCGCCGGCTGACCGCCAAGAATCTGCTGACGCGCTTCTATCTCGAAACGTCAGGCACGCCTGCCGAACTGCAGCGCTTCGAGGAGGTCGCGTAATGGACAAGTCGACATCCCCCGAGCCCAAATTCATCATCAACGGCGCCATGCACGGTTCGCTGCGCCATGATTCTGCGCATAAGCACGTCACCGGCACTGCCGATTACATCGACGACTTGCCGGAGCCTGCCGGGCTCCTTCACGGAGCCCTCGGCCTCTCGGACCGGGCACACGCCGAAATTCTCAGCATGGATCTGTCCGAAGTCGCCAAGACGCCAGGTGTCGTCTGGGTATTCACCGGCAAGGACGTGCCCGGTGTCAACGACGTCAGCTCGAACGGCAGCCACGATGAGCCGCTGCTGGCGGAAACCAAGGTCGAATTTCACAACCAGCCGATCTTTGCCGTCATCGCGGAGACTCGCGACATCGCACGCCGCGCCGCCCGCAAGGCCAAGATCGAATATCGTGACCTTCCCCACTGGAGCGACATCGATGGCGCGCTTGCCAACGGTAGCCCACTGGTCATCACCCCGATGACCCTGAAACGCGGCGACGCCAAGGCCGAGATGGCCAACGCCCCTCGCCGGCTGAGCGGGCAGATGCGCATCGGCGGCCAGGAACACTTCTATCTCGAAGGCCACATCGCCATGGCCATTCCGGGCGAAGATGACGAGGTCGCCGTCTGGTCCTCGACGCAGCACCCGAGCGAGATCCAGCATATCGTCGGTCATGTGCTGAATATTCCGTCGAACGCCGTGACGGTGAACGTGCGCCGCATGGGTGGCGGCTTCGGCGGCAAGGAAACGCAGGGCAACCAGTTTGCGGCGCTCGCCGCCATTGCGGCCAAGAAGCTGAAGCGTGCCATCAAGTTCCGCCCGGATCGCGACGAAGACATGGCAGCCACTGGCAAGCGCCACGACTTTCTGGTCGACTACGAACTCGGCTTCGACGACGAGGGGCGAATCCACGCGGTCGATGCGACCTACGCGGCGCGATGCGGCTTCTCGTCCGATCTTTCCGGACCGGTCACCGACCGTGCACTCTTCCACGCCGATTCCAGCTACTTCTATCCGCATGTGCACCTGACCTCCAAACCGCTGAAAACCCACACGGTTTCGAACACGGCGTTTCGCGGATTCGGTGGCCCTCAGGGCATGTTGGGTGCCGAACGTTTCATCGAGGAAATCGCTTACGCCGTCGGAAAGGATCCGCTCGAAGTTCGCAAACTGAACTTCTACGGCCAGCCGGGCTCCGGCCGGACGCTGACGCCCTACCATCAGGAGGTCGAGGACAGCATTCTCGAACGCATCGTTGGCGAACTGGAAGAGAGCGCTGACTATCAGGCGCGCCGAAATGCGATCATCGAGTTCAACAACAACAGCCGCTACATCCGCAAGGGGATCGCCCTGACGCCAGTGAAGTTCGGCATCTCCTTCACCATGACCGCCTTCAATCAGGCAGGTGCGCTCGTGCATGTCTATCAGGACGGCTCGATCCATCTGAACCACGGCGGCACGGAGATGGGTCAGGGTCTCTATACCAAGGTTGCCCAGGTTCTCGCCGACAGCTTCCAGGTCGACATCGAACGCGTGAAGATCACCGCAACGACCACGGCCAAGGTGCCGAACACCTCGGCGACCGCGGCTTCTTCGGGTTCGGACCTGAACGGCATGGCCGCCTACGATGCGGCACGGCAGATCAAGGAGCGGCTGGTCGCCTTCGCAGTCGAGATGTGGAACGTTCCGGCGACCGAGGTGATCTTCCTGCCAAACCGGGTCCGCGTCGGCGACAAGGAAATCCCGTTCCCGGATTTCATCAAGCAGGCCTACTTCGCCCGCGTCCAGCTTTCGGCGGCCGGCTTCTACAAGACGCCAAAGATCCATTGGGATCGGGCCGCAGGTCGCGGTACGCCATTCTACTATTTCGCCTATGGCGCCTCTTGCTCTGAAGTGTCGATCGACACGCTTACCGGCGAGTATCTGATCGACCGTACCGACATTCTCCACGATGTCGGGCGCTCGCTGAACCCAGCTATCGATATCGGCCAGGTCGAAGGTGCCTTCGTCCAGGGAATGGGCTGGCTGACAACGGAAGAACTCTGGTGGGATGCAAAGGGGCGGCTGCGCACGCATGCTCCCTCGACCTACAAGATCCCGCTGGCGTCCGACCGCCCTAAGATCTTCAACGTCCGGCTGGCGGAATGGTCCGAAAACACCGAGGCCACTATCGGCCGCTCCAAGGCCGTCGGCGAACCGCCTTTCATGCTCGGCATCTCCGTTCTCGAGGCGCTGTCCATGGCCGTTGCCAGCGTGGCCGACTACCGCGTCTGCCCTCATCTGGATGCACCGGCAACGCCCGAGCGCGTTCTGATGGCAGTCGAGCGGATGAAGAAGGTGTAGGATGACCCGGCGCGAAATCCTCTCGGGCTTCATTCCTGGAAGCGACTTTCGCGCCTTCCTAGCCATTCAGCCTGAGGCGATCCTGATCGAGATCGTTGGAACGCAAGGTTCGACGCCGCGCGAAGCCGGCACCTTCATGCTTGTTTCCGAAAAGGCGGCTTGGGGAACGATCGGCGGCGGCCAGTTCGAATACATCGCGATCCGAAACGCCCGCCAGCTGCTCGCCGGAACCGGCGGCGTCGACGTCATGGATATTCCGCTGGGACCCGAGATCGGCCAATGCTGCGGCGGACGAACACAGCTGCGATTTCGTCATGTGAACGACGCCGTTCAGACGGAGCTCGATCGCCGCCAGAAAGGCGATGAGATCGAGCAACCGGAGGTCCATATCTTCGGCGCCGGCCATGTCGGGCGGGCACTGGCCGCAGCTCTGTCACCCCTGCCCGTATCGGTGACCGTCATCGAAACCCGCGAAGACGAGCTTTCGAACCTGCCGGTCGCGACCGCAACACGGCTCGTCGCCATGCCCGAGTCATTGGTCCGCGATCTTCCTGATGGTGCTGTCGTGGTCATCGTCACGCACGATCACGCACTGGATTTCCTCATTGCCCGCGAGGCGCTTGCGCGTAGCGACCTCGCCTATACAGGCATGATCGGTTCCGCCACCAAGCGGGCGACATTCACGAGCTGGCTGACGCGAGAAGGCAATGGCGAACGCAACTGGCTGGACCGCCTGACCCTGCCGATCGGTGGTTCGACCGTCAGGGACAAGCGCCCGGAAGTCATTGCCGCCATGACGGCAGCCGAAATTCTGACCGCTCTTGCCGCCTATCGCCGGTATTTAGGCTCGTAGCGCGGCTCCCGCCCATCCATAAAACCAAGGTCGCGCTTGATCCGGTCGGGCATGTCGTCGAGGTAGAGCCGGTCCCATCCGTAGAGCCGGCGCAGCACCCTGCGCCCCAAGGCAACAAGTCTTTCAGAAACCCGCGGCGCTTTCGCCTCGCTCTGGCGTTCGATAGCAATGCAATCCATGACATCACCTGTTATTTGATCCATTGGCTTGCAGGTTGCGCCAATTAATGCTGCAATTCCAATCGAACGACCGTCTGGATGCATAAAGAGAACTTATCCATGAAGCTGTCGAAGCAGTTTCCGTTGAATGCGTTGCGCGTTTTCGAAGCCGTCGCGCGGCATGGCAGTTTCACCAAGGCGGGCGACGAGCTCGGCATGACGCAGACGGCCGTGAGCTATCAGGTGAAACTGCTGGAAGAGAACATCGGTGAGCCCCTGTTCCTGCGCCGACCGCGTCACATCGCCCTGACCGACGCGGGCGAGCGGCTGGCACCGAAGGTGACCGAAGCCTTCGCCATGCTGCACGAAGCCGTCGCGACGGTTCGCGGCGCGTCGGAGGAAACGTTGCTCATTCATTCGACGCCGACCTTCGCGTCGCAATGGATGGCACGCCGCCTCGGCTCGTTTCACCTGAGGCATCCGGCGACGGCGGTGCGCCTGATCACCTCGGACACGCTGATCGATTTCGCCCGTGAGTCCGCCGACATCGCCATCCGCAGCGGCAAGGGCAACTGGCCGGGCCTCACCTGCCACCGTTTGATGACCATCGATTTCACGCCGATGCTGAGCCCGCAACTTGTTGCCAGCAGCGGCGGGATAAACCACCCGCGCGACCTTCTCAAGCTGCGCCTGATCGACGCCGGAGATCCCTGGTGGGCGACGTGGTTCGAGGCAGCCGGCGTTGCCGATCCGGACCTTGCAGGGCGACCGCGCAGCCGGCTCGGCGCGCAGTCCTTCGAAGCCAGTGCCGCCATTGCCGGACAGGGCGTGGCTATCCTCACGCCCGAGTTCTATCGCGACGACCTCGCAGCCGGCCGTCTGGTCCAGCCGTTCCCGCTCGTCTGCCGGGACGACGACTGGGACTACTGGCTTGCCTATCCCGAGAACCGTCGCAACGTCCCCAAGATCAAGGCATTCAGGAACTGGATTCTTGAGGAGATGAACGACGGCGGTACGGGGGCCTAGCTAATAGCCCATTTGCGGAGCGTAGAAACAGCGAGGAGTATCCTCATTGGGAAACAGGCAAAGATGATAATCGCCGTCGCCGGAGCGCATGGCCCTGCCCATCGGCAACAGGAAGACATGGGCGTGCGTGACGAGGCGATGATCCCCCGGCAGCAGCGTCACGCGATACCCCTGCGGCGTGACAGTGACGCTCTTCGGGGGGATCATCTGGCAGTCCCCGGTTTCATTGTCACCATTGCAACAAAAAGGCTCGTAGCTCCAACCCGACGGTGCATCGTGAGCCTGTACGCAAGACGCGAACGCAATCATCACACCCACAAGAATGCTGCGCATGGGCATCTTCTCCGTTGATGAATGCGCCGCCGGGACAAAACGTTTCCACCTCATCCGGGCGGCCTCAAATGAAACTGTAATCGAATCGTGACATTTCAAGCCGCGCTCATCTCCGCGGAATACGGCGACGGCAACGGTTCACAGGCGCTGTAGGCCCTGCTCACGCGCGGCTCAGGGTGCTGGCAGGCATCGCCCGGGGGTCTCAAAACTTCGTTACCGCGATCGGATCCGCCTTATTGCCGGCAACAGCGAGGGATGGCACCTTTATCCCCTTTCCTCCGACCGCGACTCTCTGCAAAGTGACGAGTCGGAGGAAGAACAGGGGAACTAAATGTATGAATACGCCATAGCGTGGGAATGGCTGGCCTTTGCGGCCCGCTGGTTCCACGTCATTACTGCGATTGCCTGGATTGGCTCGTCCTTTTATTTCATTGCGCTCGATCTCGGTCTTGTGAAGCGCCCGCATCTTCCGCCAGGCGCCTATGGCGAAGAGTGGCAGGTTCACGGCGGCGGCTTTTATCACATCCAGAAGTATCTCGTGGCTCCGGCGCAGATGCCCGAGCACCTGACCTGGTTCAAATACGAAAGCTATTTCACCTGGCTCTCCGGCTTCCTGATGCTCTGTATCGTCTACTATGGCGGCGCCGATCTTTTCCTGATCGACCGGCATGTGCTCGATATCAGCGCCCCGGTGGCGATCCTGATCTCGCTGGCTTCGCTCGCAGTCGGCTGGCTCGTCTATGATCTCCTCTGCAAGTCGCCGCTCGGCAAGAACACCTGGGGCCTGATGGTCGTGCTCTACGCAGTGCTGGTGTTCATGGCCTGGGGCTATACGCAGCTTTTCACCGGCCGCGCCGCCTTCCTGCATCTCGGCGCCTTCACGGCGACGATCATGTCGGCCAACGTGTTCATGATCATCATTCCGAACCAGAAGATCGTGGTCGCCGACCTGATCGCCGGGCGCACGCCGGATGCGAAGTATGGCGCGATCGCCAAGCAGCGCTCGCTTCACAATAACTACCTGACGCTGCCCGTCATTTTCTTCATGCTGTCGAACCACTATCCACTGGCTTTCGGCACAGCCTACAACTGGGTGATCGCCGCCCTCGTCTTCCTGATGGGCGTCACCATCCGCCACTGGTTCAACACCACGCATGCCCGCAAGGGTCGCCCCACCTGGACCTGGATTGTAACCGTCATCCTCTTCATCCTGATCATGTGGCTGTCGACGGTGCCGAAGGTGCTGACCGGCGAAAAGGATGCACAGGCTGTCGCGCCCGCGTTCCAGCAATTCGCCGGCGACGCGCATTTTCCCGCCGTCAAGCAGCTTGTCGGGACACGCTGTTCCATGTGCCATGCCGCCGAGCCGGTTTACGAGGGACTGGCGCGTCCGCCAAAGAACGTCGTTCTTGAAACCGATGCGGAAATCGCCGCTCATGCGCGTGAGATCTACATTCAGGCGGGCCGCAGCCACGCCATGCCACCCGGCAACGTGACCGATATCACCCCGGACGAGCGCAAGCTACTCGTCGCCTGGTTCGAAAGCGCGGTCGAGGGCAAGCAGGAATGATCAAAGGCCTCCGAACCGTGCTTCTGGCCAATCTTATAGCCCTCTCAGGGCTGGCATGGACGGAAGCGCGGGCTGAGGAGGCCAATGCAAAACAGGAAGACGTGAAGACGACGGGCACCGTGCCTGCGGATATCACAGCCCCCACCGATCTTTGGGGCGAGGTCAATGTGCTTGGCACCAGCCCCTTCTGGGCGTTCCGTATCCGCGAGGATCAGATCACCTTTAGCCGGGCGGGCAAGAACGACGTCATCACCATCAACCCCGGCCCAATGGCAACGACTAAAGACAGCGCGACATGGACCATCACCCACCCGCCGTCGCGCTACACGCTGACGCTGACAAGGGAGGCCTGCGTCGACGGCGCATCCGGGAAGCGTTACGATCTCGCGGCAAAGCTGGTATTTCAGGGCAGGACACTATACGGCTGCGCCGCATCGGTAGCAGCCCTTCCAGCCAAGCCTGCTCCCTGAGACTGACACAGCCACTGACGACGACACGCAATCGATAAAGGCGAACGCCCATGACCCAAACCCTCCTCCGCGGCCGCCTGCTCTCCTTCGTCAGCGCACCCCAGAGCCTCACCGACAGCGAAAGCTATCGCTATGAGACGGACGGTGCCCTGCTGATCAATAACGGCCTGATCGTCGAAAGCGGCCCATATGCCGAGGTCAAGGCGCAAGCCACAGCCGATGCAGTCGAGATCGACCACCGCCCGCACCTGATCATGCCTGGGTTCATCGACATGCACCTGCACTTCCCGCAGATGCAAGTGATCGCCTCCTACGCGGCGAACCTTTTGGAATGGCTGAACACCTATACGTTCCCCGAGGAATGCCGCTTCGTCGAAAGCGCTCATGCCGAGCGGATCGCCGGGCACTTCTATGACGAGCTCGTGCGCCACGGCACGACGACGGCCGTTGCCTACTGCTCGGTCCACAAGACCTCCGCCGACGCCTTCTTCGCCGAGGCGCTGAAGCGCAACATGCGCATGGTCGGCGGCAAGGTGATGATGGACCGCAATGCCCCGCAGGGCCTGCTCGATACCCCACAGATGGGCTACGACGAGACCCGCCAGATCATCGCCGAATGGCACGGCAAGGGCCGCAACCACGTCGCCATCACCCCGCGCTTCGCAATTACCTCGACGCCGGCACAGATGGAGGCCACCCAGGCGCTGGCCCGCGAGTTTCCCGACCTGCACATCCAGACGCATCTCTCCGAGAACCACGACGAGATCAAGTTCACTTGCGAGCTTTATCCCGAGGCGATCGACTACACCGATATCTATGCCCGCTACGGCCTGCTCGGCGACAAGACGCTCTTCGGCCACTGCATCCACCTCTCGGATCGCGAGGCCGATGCGATGAGCGAGGCAGGCTCGGTCGCCGTCCATTGCCCGACCTCGAACCTCTTCCTCGGCTCCGGCCTCTTTCCGCTGAAGGCGCTCGGTCGCCGCGAAAAGCCGGTTCGGATCGGCGTCGCCACCGATATCGGCGGCGGCTCCAGCTATTCGATGCTGCGCACCATGGACGAGGCCTACAAGATCCAGCAGTTGCTCGGCGAACGCCTGAACCCGCTGGAAAGCTACTACCACATGACATTGGGCAACGCCCGGTCGCTGTCACTTGCCGACCGGATCGGCACGCTCGATGCCGGCTCCGACGCCGATATCGTCGTCCTCAACGCCGCCGCGACGCCCGCCATGGCGCTGAAGATGGAGGTCGTGAAAACCCTTGCCGAAGAACTCTTCCTGCTGCAGACCATGGGTGATGACCGCGCGATCGTGGAGACCTATGTGGCGGGCGCTGCAGCCAAGAGCGCGATCTAATGTCCGAGGCAATCACGCAGACACGCCTAAGAGCGGCGCGAGGCACGCAGCCTAGTTCGAGCCCGACCACGAGATCGATTTCAGCGCTTCCATGACGACCCGGATGATCGGCACGTTGCGGATATCCGCGTGCACGACCAACCACAGCTCCCGCATCAGGGGTTGTGACTGCGGGATCGCCTCGACGAGATTGTCGACACCGGCGAGCATGAAATTCGGCAGCATCGCGATGCCACCACCGGCGCGCGCCGCCGCCAACTGGAATTCCAGCGTCGTGGCTCTTAGCGCCACCTTCCTCCCCTCGGTTGCCTCGGCAAGCCGGATCGACTGCGGTGCGCTGGCCATCGTCTCGTCATAGGCGATGAAGGTTCTCTGCTCTGCCGGCGTTCCTGCTAGATAGTCGGCCGTGGCGTAGAAGCCGAAGCCGATATCCCCGAGCTTGCTGATGACGAAATTGCCCTGCTCCGGCTTCGTCATGCGCACCGCAATATCCGCCTCCCGCCTGTCGAGCGATGCATAACGCGTCTCGCCGACGATGGTGATGCCAATATCCGGGTGCCGGGTTCGTAAGGCGACGAGCGCTGCCGGCAGCATCGCGGCCGCAAGGGTCGGCGGCGCGCTGATCCTGACCTCTCCGGCAAGCGTCGCACCGGCGGCAAGCCCCAGCCGTTCAACAGCCTGCGCCTCCTCACCCATCCGCTCGGCCATGCCGGCCACCCGCTCGCCCTCCGGCGTCAGTACGATGCGGCGACCGCGCCGGTCGACCAACTTCACGCCCATCTGCTCCTCTAGCCCGGCAACCCGACGGGCAACGGTCGCGTGCTCCACGCCAAGGTCACGAGCGGCCCCGAGCAACGTTCCGGCGCGAGCGAGCGCTGCAAAGTAGCGAAGGCTTTCCCAATCGATCATTGTTAAATTTTTCCCATTCTATGATAATTAATAGGGAATTTTCGATCATAACGCCATGCGCGATGATGCCGGCAACAGCAATCGGAGAGTACCCATGGACAAGGTCGTTACACTTCTCGCCCCCGGCGGCATCGAACAACTGCAGGTTTCGGAACAGACACCGCAAGCACCCGGTGCAGACGAGATCCGCATCCGCCACGACGCGATCGGCATGAACTTCCTCGATATCTACCATCGCCGCGGGCTCTACGCCTTGCCGGCCTATCCCGCTATCCTCGGTGTCGAAGGCGCCGGCACCATCGAAGCGGTGGGCAGCGCAGTCACCGACCTCAAGCCCGGCGACCGCGTTGCCTATGCCGGTGCACCCGTTGGCGCCTATGCCTCAACACGCCTCCTGCCGGCGGCCCGCGCCATTCGCCTGCCCGATAACGTCCCTTCAAAGGTGGCGGCCGCGTCCATGCTGAAGGGACTGACGGCATATATGTTGCTGACGAAGACCTATCGCGTCGAGCCGGGAACTATAGTCCTCATCCATGCAGCCGCCGGCGGGCTTGGAAGCATTCTCGTGAGATGGGCGAAGCACCTCGGCGCCACGGTCGTCGGCACCGTGAGCTCGGACGAAAAGGCTGATCTCGCTCGTACCTACGGCGCGGACCATCTGATCGTCGGTCGTGACGCGGATGTCGTCGCCGCGGTCAAGGCGCTCACCAACAACCATGGCGTCGATGTCGCCTACGACGGCATCGGTGCCGGCATGCTTGCAAAATCCATAGCATCCGTCCGTCCGTTCGGCGTCGTGGCGACGATCGGACAGGCCGGCGGACCGATCCCGCCCGTCGCGGTCGACGCGCTTCGTCCCGGAAAATCGCTGACGCATCCAAGCATCATGGCTTACATCACGGACACGCCAGCATACCTGGCGGCGGCTGAGGCCGTGGTCGGAATGCTGGCATCAGGCATCACTGCGACGATTGCCCGCGAATACCCTCTCGAGGAGGCTGCGCAAGCCCAGCAATTCCTCGAGGACGGGCGTGCCGCAGGCAGCCTGATTCTTGTTTCGTAGGCGACGAAAGAGATACACAAGACGTCGGAAATCGTGTTAAGGGCCATGGCATTATTCAGATGTGAAAGTCTTATCCATGGCCAATCCTCTCACAATTGCCGATCTCAAGAATCTCGCCCAGCGCCGCGTCCCGAAGATGTTTTTCGACTATGCGGATTCCGGTGCGTGGACGGAGTCGACCTATCAGGCAAATGAGAGCGATTTCGCCAAGATCAAGCTGCGCCAGCGCGTTCTCGTCGACATGACGAACCGCACGCTGGAGACGACGATGATCGGCCAAAAGGTCTCGATGCCGGTGGCGCTCGCGCCGACCGGCATGACCGGCATGCAGCACGCCGACGGCGAGATGCTGGCAGCGCGCGCCGCCGAGGAAGCCGGCGTTCCCTTCACGCTGTCGACGATGAGCATCTGCTCGATCGAGGATGTCGCTTCGGTCACCACCAAGCCCTTCTGGTTCCAGCTCTACGTGATGAAGGACAAGGACTTCGTCATGAACCTGATCAACCGTGCCAAGGCAGCCAAATGCTCGGCCCTGGTGCTGACCGCTGACCTGCAGATCCTTGGCCAGCGCCACAAGGACCTGCGCAACGGCCTTTCCGCCCCGCCGAAGTTCACCCCGAAGCACATCTGGCAGATGGCGACGCGCCCCTTCTGGTGCCTCGACATGCTGCAGACCAAGCGCCGCAGCTTCGGCAACATCGTCGGCCATGCGAAGAACGTCTCCGACCTCTCCTCGCTCTCCTCCTGGACAGCCGAGCAGTTCGACCCGCAGCTCTCCTGGGCCGACGTTGCCTGGATCAAGGAACAGTGGGGCGGCCCGCTGATCATCAAGGGTATCTGCGATGTCGAGGACGCCAAGTCTGCGGCTGAAACCGGCGCCGACGCGATCATCGTCTCCAACCACGGCGGCCGGCAGCTCGACGGCGCTCCGTCGTCGATCAGCATGCTGGAGCCGATCGTCGATGCCGTCGGCCACAAGGTCGAAGTGCATCTGGACGGCGGCATCCGCTCCGGCCAGGACGTCCTGAAGGCAATCGCCCTCGGCGCCAAGGGCACCTATATCGGCCGCCCCTTCCTTTACGGCCTCGGCGCCATGGGCAAGGAAGGCGTCACGCTGGCCCTCAGCATCCTGCGCAAGGAAATGGATATCACCATGGCGCTTTGCGGCAAGCGCGACATCAACGACGTCAACCGGTCGATCCTGCTCGGCCGCCAGTAAGTGTTTTGGGGACCGCCAAAAGCGCGGCCCCTCAAACACAACAAAAAGACGTATTGTAATCATTTACCCTTTTTTCGGGAGAAACCTTGAAAGCACCTGAACGGTGCTTTACCTTCAGGGTATGTCTCCGACGCAGAAACAAGTACCGCAACATATATTGCGCTATAGCCTGGCGCCGAGCAGCGATGCGAGCGAGGCGCTTGATGAGACGTTTGCGGCATACCACAGTATGCTCGCTATACTTGAAGAGTTGCTTGCCGGGCAGCCCAGCGCCAATCTCGTGGTACTTCACGAACTGGCCTACGAGACGATCCGCGAGCGGACCGGACTTCCTGCCCGCCTCGTCACACTCGGCCTTCGCGATTTTGCGACCAACCGGGCTGCCATCAGCAGCGAGCGCATTCCGCTTGACGAGAAGCTCTACTCGATCAAAAGCCCCTCGGACCTGACGGTCGCCACGCTGCGTGGCAGGGTCACGATTCCATTCGATGTCGAAGGATACTCGCCGGGCTGGGACAGCATTTTTCCAGCCTATCTGACTGCGGCGAACGGCGCCTACGAAATACACATCGGCGTCACCCGCAATTCACCCAGACTGGAGGACAGCATGATGAACGAAGGCATACTGTCACGCATGGGCCGACTCATTGCCGGCGCGGCGAACGCTGCGATCGACAAGGCCGAGGGGGCAAACCAGGTGGTTGTGATCGAACAGGCGATCCGCGAGATCGACGCCGCTGCTGACGAAGCGCGCGCCGATCTCGGCAAGGCCAAGGCTGAGGAATACCGCATATCGAGCCGCCGTCGTGAAATTGCGGATGACATCGACAGTCTTGACGGCAAGATCAGAAACGCAATCTCCGAGCACCGCGAAGACCTGGCGAAAGCCGGTGTCGCCCGCCAGATCGATCTCGAAGCGCAGGTCACCGCTCTCGACAAGGCACTCCTTGATGCCAGAGAACACCTGCAGGAAGGCCAGACAGCTCTGCAAGCGGTTCTCGCAACGAAGCGCGAAGCGGAAGCGCGCCTAGCCGACTACAAGCGCAGTCTCGCTGCTTCGCCTGAGTATCGAGAGATCCGCGGGCGGGCCGAACCGACCGCCCAGGCGGATCGAGCATCAGCAGCAGTGTCTCGCATGACGGGCGTGCCTGCGAATGAATTGGCGGGAAGCGCCGAACTGGACGAGCTTGATCGACTGCATCGTGAAACCGCAATCGAAGCGCGTCTCGCCCGCTTCAAGGGGGACAGCAAGTAGCGCCGATGCACCTCCTGCTCGCTCCGGAATGCACCCCTTTTGCCATCGCCGCCGTGATGCTGGCCGGTTTGACCATAATCGAAGTCCTCGCGATGACGATCGGTTTTTCCGTCAGCGAATGGATCGGCAAGCCCGACGCCGACGGCCACGCCGGTATCCTGGGCATGTTGTCGTGGTTGAATGTCGGTGTCGTTCCGACCCTGGTACTGCTGATGCTGGTGCTTGGCTTTTTCGCCATCAGCGGCTTCGCCATCCAGGCGGTGGCGGATGCCTTCTGGTCACCGCTGCCGGCAATCGTCGCGATTGCGCCGGCAGCCCTCGTCACCATTCCGCTCGTCAGGGCTGCGACACGAGCCGTCGCACGCTTCGTGCCGCGTGACGAAACCTATGCCGTCGACAGTACGGAATTCGTGGGCCGCGTCGGCGAAGTCATAACCGGTCCGCTCGACCAGGGCTTGCCTGGCCGTGTCCGAACGAAAGACGCGCATGGAAACTGGCACACGCTACGGGCAACCGCGACGCCGAACGAGCCTCCGATCGCTATCGGCTCCTTCGTCCTGCTCGTCGATCGCAAGGCAGACATTTTCATTGCAGTTGTCGCCCCGGACGAACTCGTTCAGGGGCAGTTTTCAAACAAGGGCCAATCATGATTTATGACATCATCTTGCCGGCAGGCATCGGCATTGTCCTGATATTCGGCATCGGATTTGTACTCGCATCCCTTTATACCCGCTCCAGCCGCGACGAAGCCTACGTCCGCACCGGCCTCGGCGGGCAAAAGGTCGTTCTCGACGGCGGCTCGGTTGTTCTGCCGATCTTCCACTCGATCGCCCGGGTCAACCTGAAGACCCTACGCCTCGAGGTACGCCGCGGTGAAGGCGATGCGTTGATCACCAAGGACCGTATGCGCGTCGACATCGGCGCGGAGTTCTATGTTCGAGTAAAACCTGATGTTTCCTCGATCGCGCTGGCCGCACAGACGCTCGGAAATCGCACCAACGACGCCGAAGAGCTGCGCGTCCTGATCGAAGCGAAGTTCGTCGACGGTCTGCGCTCCGTTGCCGCGACGATGACGCTGGACGCCTTGCAGGAACAACGCATGGATTTTGTGAAGGCCGTTCAGGAAGCAGTCGGCTCCGACCTGCAGTCGAACGGCTTGGAACTTGAATCCGTTTCGCTGACGCGCCTTGACCAGACCGATATCAAGCACTTCAACGCCAACAATTTCTTCGATGCCCATGGTCTCGCGGCGCTGACCCGCATCACCGAGGGACGCAAGAAAGAACGCAACGAAATCGTCCGCGACACGGAAGTCGCCATCGCGCAGAAAGACCTTGAAGCACGGCAGCAGTCGCTTGCGATCGAACGCACAAAGCGGGAAGCCGAACTGAACCAGGAACGCGACATCGCCAACAAGTCGGCGGCGACGCGCGCCGAAACCGCCCAGCAGGAACAGGCAGCAAAACGCGCCGAAGAAGAAGCACGTATCGCGGCGGAACAGGCCATTGCCGAACGAGAGGCAGCCGCGAAGCAAGCGCGCGAAAGTGCCAACATCGACGCCACCCGCGCCGTACAGCAGCGGGATACCGAAGCGCGCAGGGATCTCCAGATCGTCGCGCAGGAGAGCGCGATCGCCGTCGCCAACAAGAGCCGCGAAGAGTCCGAGGCGAAAGCCAAGGCCGAGGCCGCCCGCGCCCTCGCGATCGCGGCAGAAGAAAAGGTTGGAACCGCCAAGGCCGTTGAGATCGCCGAACGCGAAAAGCAGATCGCCGTCATCGATGCCCGCAAGAAGGCTGAGACAGAAGCGACAGCAGTGACCGTCGGCGCGGAAGCCGAAAAGCAGGCGGCAGCCGACCAGGCGGAGGCCATCAAGACGCTCGCCACGGCAGAAGCCGACGCAGCAATCATCAAGGCGAAAGGTATCCTCGAGACCGGCAAGGCACAGGCGGAAAGTGAAGCCTTGCTGAACGACGCGCGCAACAAGCTCAGCGCGGCAATCATCGAATTCGAGATCACCCGCGAACGCATCCGCATCATCCCGTCGGCGCTTGCCGAAGCCGTCAAGCCGATCGAAAAGATTTCCGACATCAAGATTTTCGATACCGGAGGCATGCTCGGTCGCGGCAACGGTGCGAATAACGGAAACGGTATCGGCATGGGCGACGGGCTAGCCGCGCAGCTCCTGTCCTATCAGGCCAACAAGCCGATACTGGACCGACTGATGAAAGAGGCAGGCTTCGATGGCGATAACGCTGTTTCGTCGCTGCTCGACAATCTGGACACAGGCAAAGCCAACGGCCTGGCAACGACGTCGACAAACGCGGCCTCCATCGATGCCACCCAGCCTGTTCCAACGGCAGTCGGCAAGAAGGACGGCAAATAACTGGCCGCTACGGCAACCAGCCCGTCGCAAGCGCGCCTGCCCATTCCGGGCGGGCGTTTTCTTTTGCAAGACGCGACATCGCCATGTGGTCGTAGGCAACCGTACGGAACTCCGGAAGCCAGCCGCCTTCATCTTTCTCGAGGATGCAGTAGGACGCCATCGGGTGGCCGGTTTCGACCTTGTGGTAGTACGGCAGGTCGTCGTCATAGGCGGGGCAACCGACACTGCCGGGATTGACGATCAGCCTGCTGTCGCTGAGGCGAACCATGCGCGGAATGTGGCTATGGCCGCAGAGAACAAGCGAAAAATCCGCTCCCCCAGCCAGCGCCTCGATTTCCACCAAGGGCTTTAGGAAGACCTGGCCCTGCGCGGACACCGACTCCAGCCAATAGGTGTTATCGTCAGCTGGCGTCGCATGGCAGAGGTACACCTCGTCACGATAGACAGCGCTCGTCGGCAACCCACGCAACCATTGCAGGTCATCGGCTGTCAGCTGATCGAACGCCGCTGCATCCGACGCATGCATGGTCTCGCGCGGCCGATCGATCAGATAGCGATCGTGATTGCCGCGAACGGTCAACATATCCCGCGCCCGCAACAGTTCGGCCGTGCGTGCTGCCGTCAGCGGGCCGCTGAAGCAATCGCCGAGATTGACGATGTCGGCAATGCCCTGCGCCGCGATGTCGGCGAGCACGGCCTCAAGCGCCAGATGGTTGCCGTGAACATCAGCGATCGCCGCAAACCGCATGGCCTAACTTCCGCGATAGGTCGAATAGCCGTAGGGCGAGATCAGCAGCGGCACGTGGTAATGCGCCGTTACGTCGGCGATGCCGAAGCGGATGGGCACAAGGTCCAGAAACGCCGGCTGCGGCAAGGCGGCACCTGCGGCACGCAGATAGTCGCCGGCATGGAAGAGCAGTTCGTAGGTCCCTGCCTTGAAGCTCTCGCCGATCAGGATCGGCCCGCCATCGACACGCCCGTCAGAATTGGTGGAGACCGTCTTCACGTGATGCCTGATGTCGCCGTCGAGACGATACAGATCGATCCTAAGGCCCTCGGCCGGCTTGCCGGATGCGGTATCGAGTACGTGGGTGGTCAGTCCGGTCATAGGCTGGGCTCGCTGATGATGAAGGGCATTTCGAAGAAGTATTCTTCCAGATTATTGCCGGGTCCGTCGCGGTCGACGACGAGGAAGTCGCTGACGGAGCCAAGCGACATCAGGGGATGATGCCAGACGTTGTGGCGATAGTTCACGCCCTGGTCGCCGCGCGCCAGAAACACCAGAGGGCGGCCCGGCCGGCCATCCTCATCCTCGGAGACCACGACAAGATACGGGCGCCCCGAGATCGGCGAAAAGCTCTGACTGCCGAAAGGATGCCGCTCCATCATGCCGATCTCATAAGGAAAAGCCCTAGGCTGCCCCCGAAACAGGTTGATGATGACGCGCGCGCCCTCGCCCACCGCTTCCGCGGCTGCGAGCGCATGGAAGCGTTCCGTCGTTCCGCCGTTGATGTGACGCATCGTCGCCGGATCGGCCTCGATGACATCGCCGAAGGGCTCAAAGGCAGATTTGGTCAGGGGCTGGATATTGAGGAACTGAGACATGTCTTTATTCGCCTTCGGCACGCCAATTGCGCACGAGGTCGAGTTGGTAGAGCAGGTCCGGAACATCGTCCTTCGCGGTCGCCCAAACCTTGTCTAGATCGATGTCGAAATAGCCGTGAGCGATCCGATTGCGCATGCCTCGCATCGCGCCCCAAGGAAACTCTGGGTGCTCTACTATGAACTCGGGATGGATTTTTATCAGTTGTGCAGCGATCTCCGAAGCCATCAAGAGGCTCATTCCGACCGCCCGCTGCAGGACGATATCAGCCAGAAAGTGCTCCTTGTCGACATCGGCGATCATTTGATGAGCATCGCTGGCGGCCTGCCGCATGCGCTCCAGAAGATAACGAATTCGCTCCGTGCTCATATGGGCTTCGCTTCCGAAAGGACACGTATCCGCACGGTTTCGGGAAAGTCGCCGGGCGTAAGCAAATGGATAGACGTACCCAGCATCATCTGTTCCAGTGCATCCTGCAAACCGCCCAACGTCAACAATGTGCTGCCCGGCAGCGCATCCACCAGAATGTCGAGATCGCTGTCAGCCCGATCCTCGCCCCGTGCCACCGAGCCGAAGACACGCGGATTCGCCGCGTTGAAGCGCTTCGTCGCTTCGCGGATTGCCTGCCTGTTCTTCTCCAGCACTTCTGACGGCTTCATGAGACAACTATAGGTCACGGATCGACAAGAGAAAAGCGCGCCGCCTAGCGGGTCGGCAACAGGGCTTCGAGACGCAAGAGCGCAATACGTTCGACCTGAGCGGTGGCGGTTTCGAACTCCTCATCACGCGTATTGTTGATGCGCTTTTCGAAGGCCGCCAGGATGTCGTCCTTGTTCAAGCCCTTGACGGCAATAATGAAGGGAAAGCCGAACTTCTCGACATAGGCGGTGTTGAGCTCGGTGAACCGGGCATGCTCGGCAGCGCTCAGTCGGTCGAGCCCGGCACCGGCCTGTTCCTTCTTGCTGTCCTCGGTGAGTTCGCCCGCGATCGCCAGACGTCCCGCAAGATCAGGGTGTGCGCGCAGGACGCCCAGCCGCTCCTCCGGGCTTGCCGCCTGGAAGATGGCAACCAGCGCCGTATGCACGCGGTCTACTGTCAGCTTGTCTCCGACGAAGCCGTCGTCATAGGCACGCTCGGCAACGAACGGCGAATGTTCGAACACACCGCCGTACCTCGATACGAACTCGTCACGCGACAGCATCAGATCGTCTCCGGCTTGTGATGTGCATGCCAGTGCTTTGCGATCTCCAGACGTGTGGGGACCCAAACCTTGTCGTGCTTCAGCACATATTCCATGAAGCGTTTAAGTGCTGCGGCGCGGCCCGGGCGACCAACCAGGCGGCAGTGCAGTCCGATGGACATCATCTTCGGGCTGCCGGCCTTGCCCTCTTCGTAGAGCGTATCGAAGGCATCCTTGAGGTAGGTGAAGAACTGGTCGCCCGAGTTGAAGCCCTGCGGCGTCGCAAAACGCATATCGTTGGTCTCAAGCGTGTAGGGAATGATCAGGAAAGGTTTGTCGTCGACGCCTTTCACCCAGAACGGCAGGTCATCGGCATAAGAGTCCGAGGAATAAAGGAAACCGCCCTCCTCCATGACGAGACGCAGCGTGTTGTCGGAGGGCTTGCCCTGATACATGCCGTAGGGGCGCTCGCCTGTCAGTTCCGTGTGCAGACGCACGGCTTCCTGGATATGCTTGCGCTCGACATCTTCCTGGAAGTCCTTGTATTCCAACCAGCGGTAGCCGTGGCTCGCGATTTCCCAGCCGGCCTCTTTCATCGCTGCAACCGCCTCCGGATTGCGCGCCATCGCCAAAGTGACGCCATAAACCGTAGCCTGAACGTTGAGCTCGGTAAACATGCGCCACAAGCGCCAGAAACCGGCGCGCGAGCCATATTCGTAGATCGATTCCATGTTGAGGTTGCGCTGGCTCGGCCAGGCGGCAGCACCGACGATTTCCGACAGAAGGTTCTCGGAAGCCGGATCGCCATCGAGGATGCAGCTCTCGCCGCCCTCTTCGTAATTGATGACGAACTGGACGGCGACGCGCGCGTCTCCCGGCCACTTCGGGTCGGGCGTGTTGCGTCCATAGCCGATCAGATTGCGCGGATAAGTCTCGGATACCATGAAATCACCTTCCTGAAAGTCGGCGAAACGGTAACACCCACGCAGGGAATGTCGAGACGGAAAGTACGCAACAGAGTTTTGCCTTTACGGCACAACCCTTTAGGCGGGGACGGCGACGCGCTCCTTCCGCGCGCTGACTTTGCCGATCGGATGCAGCGAATGCACACGAAACGGCCCGCCATTGCCCTCTTCCATCAGCAGGGCCACGTTTGACACCTGGATCGGCGAGGAAAGAACCGGCTCGAACACGCTTCGCAGCGCCTGCTCGACGCGCGGCATGTCCTTATGGTCGATCGGCCCCGACAACGGCATGTGAAAACGGAACTCGTCCATCACATAGGGGCATCCCCAGCGGTGCAGGTTGGCGAACTGCGCGGCCGAAAGCCCACCTGGATCGCTGCGCTCGATATCGGCATCGCTGAGCGGCGCGCGAAAATGGTCGAAGTGCTGGACGATGGCCGACGAGAGGTAGTGGATCTGCTCACATGGGAGAGACGGCACAAGGCTGTAGAAATCGCCTGTTCTAGCAACTTCTAATTGCGAGATACGAAAGGGCGCCAAAGTGCCGCAGAACCGCATGAGTTCGCGAAGAAGCTGCGCCTCCGACATATCGGACGCCAACCGGAACGGCGCCTTCAACGCACCATGAAAACCATATCGACGAGGGACAGCGGTATGGAAGGCGATCTCATGGATACCCAAGCCGCGAATCGCGCTCGGCTCAACCAGTTCGCCTGAAAATACATTCCTGCCGAGCCAGTTTGCAGCCACATGCGACAGCGGATCGCTCGCAGGGGGCGTGAAACAAATGGCGTAACGCATGACCAGTCCTCCGTCGGCCAGCGGATCCTGAATCATATCCTCTCCGCTGCTGCGCAAGCAGATAGGTGATTTGCATGACAGATTGACGAAAGGCAGCGACTGCTAATTCACGCCTAACGCGAAGCGACGTCGATATGGCTGGACAAAAGGAAGCTTTCCGGAAGCTCGAAGGCAGGCCTTTGCCCCGCAACGGTGTGCACGACCGCTTCCGCCAATCGGTGCGCGATGCCGAAACTGACCTTGAATCCGCCCGTCAAGGCCAGGAGCCTGTCACAGGCAGGATGCGTCCCGACCATGGGATCGCGATCGATTGCTTTCGGCCGCAATCCGGCCCAGCGCTCCAGAACTTCGGCACCTCGAAGCGCAGGCACAAGCTCTTGCGCAGCCATCAGCAAGGCATCGAGCTGACCATCGGTGGTGAACGGCGCCTCAAAGCGGTTTTCGCTCGTACTGCCAACGGCCACATGCCCACCCTCGTGCGCGACGACGTAGAGGCCGTCCCGGAAGATCGTCGGCAGAGAGGGATCGACGTCTGCCTTGAGAAGAGCAGCCTGTCCCTTGACCGGCTGGCCGAGCGGTTTGGTGAGGCCGCTCGTCAACTCCGCCAGCAACGGAAAGGCTTGGTATCCGGCAGCAACGATGCAATGTCCGAACGCGATCGGGCCCGCGCCGCATTGTGCAAGACGTCGATCGAGATCGATGCTCTCGAGCGCGGCGTTTTCCAGTATCCGAACATGGCTTGCGGTCCGGAGGAAGGCCGTCAGCATCGCAATCAGCGACCGTGGTGCAACACGACCGGCAAGCGTATCGTAGACGAAGCCCGCACTGTCGTCGGCATCGAGCCAGTCATCGACCGGCGGCCTGTCGAGCACGTGCCAGTGAAAGCGGCGCTCCGAGGCATGCCAGCGCGTTTCGGCGTCCGCAGAATGACCAAGCGCTATCTGCCGAAGGTGTGGCTTCGGCAACGGAATGAGGCGCCCGGACCGGCGATAGCCGGCTGAGAGGCCGGTCTGCTCCTGCAACAGCAGGATTTCCGTTTCCAGCGATACCAGCGCGTCGAACTGAAATTGCTTCTTCGCGTTCCATTTGTCAGGCATGTGCGGCATCAGCGCGCCGAGCAGGCCGCCGCTTGCCCCCTGCCCCAACCGGCCCGCCTCGATCAGCACCGTATCGATGCCGAGACGCTCGGCATGAACTGCCGCCCAAAGCCCCATCACGCCGCCGCCGACGATCAGCAGCGAGGTGGACGATTGACCAGAAGGCAAGGCCGGACTATCGGCTGTTGGCATGACAGTTACGGATCCCGATGAAATTGGCATGACGCAGCAGCCACTGGAATGGCGCGACGGCGATATGCCCTATTCGACCGCCTTTGGCGATCACTTTTATTGCCAGACGGACGGGCGGCTCGAGTGCGGCCATGTCTTCCTGTCCGGCAACGGCCTGCCTGCGCGGTGGCAGGACGCGGCGAGCTTCCGGATCGGTGAACTCGGTTTCGGAACCGGATTGAACTTTGCAGAAACCTGGAGGCAGTGGAAACAGATCCGCGCCCCCGGCCAGCATCTGCGCTTCACCTCGTTCGAGCTTTACCCGATGCGGAGAGAGGAAATCGACCGCGCGCTTGCGCATTGGTCCGAGATCGATGCCGAACGCATCGCGCTCGCCGCCGCCTGGCCCGACGTGCCTGACGATACGGTGTCGTTGGCGCTCGACGAGCAGACGACACTGAATGTTGTCTGCGGACATGCGTTCGCCGGCGTATCGGCTGCCTCTCCAGGCTTCGACGCCTGGTATCTGGATGGTTTTGCTCCATCGCGCAACGCCGAGATGTGGTCTGAAGACCTGATGCGGCTCGTCTGCGAAAAAACCACACCGGGCGGCACCTTCGCGACTTATGCCGCGGCGGGCTTCGTACGCAGAAATCTGATTGCTGCGGGTTTTACGGTCGAACGCAGGAGCGGCTTCGCGGGCAAGCGCGAAATGCTGTGCGGCGTCAGGGCCTAGATCCCCTCAGGGGCAGGTCGCTACCCGGTGCCTCGCTCATGCCAAGCCAGTGCGCGATCTTCTCTTCGAGCAGTTCCGGGCTGATCGGCTTGGACATGTAGTCGTCCATCCCGGCATCGAAGCAAAGCTCACGGTCGCTCTCGAGAGCATGCGCCGTCACGCCGATGATGGGCACCCGATGCCCTTGGCCGCGTTCAAGTTCCCTGATCCTGCGCGTGGCATCGTGGCCGTTCAGGACAGGCATGGAAACATCCATCATGATGATACGCGGCGTATGCGCCTCCCATGCATCGACGGCTTCCTGCCCGTTATTGACCACAAGAAACTTGAGGCCGGTGGCTTGCAGGATCTGTGTGAAGACGATCTGGTTAACGTCGTTGTCCTCGGCCACAAGCACATCGATGAACGAGGGAACCGACTTTTCAAGCCGCTCCTCTCCTGCCGGTTCGGGTTCCGACGGTGCCTCGACGATCAGGCGAGCGCCGCTATTGGCCGCCTTGCGAATACGGTTTGCCCTAACGACCTCGACGATCGTATTGCGCAGCACATTGGCGCGCGCCGGCTTCATGAGATGGGCCTGCCCATTCAGCGCAGCGAATTCCTTCTCGGTGCCAGAGATATCCATGGAGGTCAGGAAGATGATCGGCAGATCGCAATAGCGTGGATCGGCCCGAAGGTTGCGCGCGATATCGGCACCGTTCATCCCCGGAATCTGGTAGTCGAGAACGATCGCATCGATCTCCATGTGGCATGCGTGAGCGGCCTCGAGAATGGCGAGACCTTCGACACCGTCTTCCGCAGCCGCGCCGTCGAAGCCCCACAGCGAAAGCTGCTCGGTCAGGATCTGACGGTTGACGGCATTGTCATCGATAACAAGAACGCGGGCGTTCTTGACGTTGATCGGAAGCGGCTTCGGATCAAGGCGCGCAGCCGCGATCGTGAACGGCAGGCTGACGGTGAAGACAGAGCCCTGGCCGGGCGCGCTGTCGACGTCGATATAGCCGCCGAAGAGGTCGACCAGACCAGCGGTGATCGCAAGGCCGAGCCCTGTGCCCTCATGTCGGCGGGTCGATGAGGAATCGATCTGCGAGAACTTGCCGAAGATGGAGTCGAGACGATCCTTCGGCATGCCGATCCCGGTATCCTCTATCCGCAGGATCGCCATGATTTCGTCAGCCGCACCGCTCTTGTAGTCGAGATCGACGAGGACATGTCCGCGCTCGGTGAACTTGACGGCGTTGCCGACAAGATTGGTGACGACCTGCCGGAAGCGGCCCGCATCGCCGATGATCGCCATAGGCAAGCCTGGCGCCGCGCGTACCAGAAGCTCGATCCCCTTCTCGGCAGCCAGAGACGAAAGCAGGGTTACCACGTCCTCGACCGCTTCGACCGGATCGAAGGTGGTGCGACGCAAGGTCATCTGGCCGGAGTCGATCTTCGAAAAATCCAGGATGTCGTTGATGATGGTCATCAGCGCATTGCCCGATTTCACGATGATGTCGATGAACGTCTTCTGTCGGGTATCGAGGTTGGTTTTCGCCAGCAGTTCGGCCATGCCAAGCACGCCGTTCATTGGCGTCCGGATCTCATGGCTCATGTTCGCCAGAAATTCCGACTTCACCTTGTCGGCTGCTTCGGCACGCTCGAGCAGGACGGTCAGGTCCTCCTCGCGAATCTTCATCGTGGTGATGTCGGTAAACAGGGCGACCCAGTGCCGACGTTCGCTGACACTGACCTCCATCTTCACCCAGCGGCTATCGGCGACGCGAAAGAGCTGCGAGGCGGGCAAGCCCTGAGCGAGCGAACCGCGCAACCCGTCGAGCACGCCCGCAGCATCTTCCGTGAAATCGCCGCGCGCGGAGCAAAAGGCGAACAGCCCGCTCCAGTCACGGCCGATCGCCAGCATTTCGGCAGGAATGTCGAGCATGCCGGCAAGCGCATCGTTGCTCAGCAGGATTTCCTCGTCCTGCACCACCAGAAGGCCCTGCGACATTGCAAGCGTCGCATCGCCCATCAACTCGCCCAGGCTTTCGAGCGCCTCGCGCGCCGCATGGATTTCCTGCTCGTGCCGGCGAACTGTCGAGAAGTCGGCATAGGTCAGAAGGATACGATCCTTCGATACGCGTCGGCTTTCGACGAGCAAGGAGCGGCTGCCCCAGTTGATCTCGGCGGGCGGCAACTGGACTTCCGAACGGAATTGGCTGACCCGCCGCTCGAACATCTCTTCCGCCGTCACGCCGGGACCATAGCGGCCAAGCCCGTGATTATACTCGATGAGCTCCATGAACGGACGCCCTTCGAAGCGGCTCAACGGCAGGTCCGATATCGTGTAGAACGCCTCGTTGCCGTAGAGGATCGTCAGGTCACTTTCGAGAATGAGAACGCCGACCGGCAACGAATTCAGAATGCTGGCCATGTCGCGGTGCAGGATCTCGGTATGCACCTGCGCGGCGATCAGTTCGCGCTCGCGATCCTTCAGCAGCGAGACGTCCGAGAACGAACCGACGACGTAGCGCTTTCCTTCCGGCCGGTCGATACGGTTGATGCGGGCGAGAACCGGGTGAAGCTTGCCGCCGGCGCCGGGGAGCAGGCTTTCGACCTCGGTCGCCTTGCCCGTTTCCAAAGCAGCAAGGTTGCCGCGGTGGACGACGCCGCCTGCGGCCTCCCCGAACATCTCCTGCTCGGTCTTACCGAGCATTTCAGCACGAACTTTGCCGGTAAAGGCCTCGTAGCAGGCGTTCGCATAGATCAGCCTATGATCCGCATCGCGGACGAAAGCTGCAACGGGTAATGCCTCCATGATGGAGCGCAGCAATTCCGCTTCGGTATCGTGATCCATGGCCGGGATAGTCGGTATTTCCCGTCGCCTCGTACGACCGACGGCCTCGAAAAGACCGAGTACGTACACGCGGTCTTCCGACACAGTGAAGCTTTCGATCCGCACGCGATCGTGGGCCTTGCCGGAAGCATCGAAACAGATCGCGGTTTCCTCGCTGGCAAAGACCAGCGCGCGGCGTTCCTTGTCTTCGCGGTCCTCTTCTTCCGGCCGGTCGAAAAGCTCGCGGCTGCGGCGGCCGATAAAATCCGAAATGTCCATGCCGAAGAATTCGGCATAAGCGCGGTTGACCGCCACATAGCGAAGTTCGCTGTTCTTGACATAAGCGGGACCAACCAGATCAGCGATCCGGCAGCACGCCAGCTCGAGAAGGTCTCCCGTGAATGTCAACAAATCACTCCGCAGCAAAGAAATTAAGGAAAGCTGTTTCGGGCGACTATAGTCACCTGCACTTTAACAACGCATTAACTATGAGGGTTTGGACAAACCAAAGAGTACGCGGAAGACCGCCAAGTCTAAGCCATCGAAATCTTTCCTCGGCTAGAGTAGAATTGCCGGATAGCTGACCAAAATAAAGGAACTGCAGCAGTCTCTCATTCGTTTTGAGGACAGGTAGTGAAGCCGCATCCGTCAGGCCGCTGATCGACGTCGATTTTACTAGCGATCTCAATGGGAACGTCATCCATGAAAGGAGACGACAATGTCCGTAGTTCACAAAGGCGTGGCAGCGGGCCTGATGGCAATCACGTTAGCCACGACTGTGCCGGCAGGTTCCGCGCAGGCTCACTCTCATGATTACTTCTGGGGCGGTGTCGCGGCAGGCGCCGTCGGAGGGATACTGCTCGGCTCTGCCATGCGCCCTTATCCCTACACATACGGCTATCCCGATGGCTACGGTTATCCATATGCTTATGGCTATCGCTACGGCTATCCGGCCTATCGATCCTACTATCCGTATCGGCCCTATTACCGCTCATACAGGCCCTACCCCGCCTATCGGCCGGCCTATTATCAGGCTCGCCGTTGCCACCTGGAGTGGAGGCGCAACGGCTGGGGTGAAGCCTATCGCGTGAGGGTATGCCCCTACTGACGAGGGGTGAGCGAGCGAGTTCTTTTTTGGCGTGACGTCAGCTGATGGTTCCGCGCCGCTCTTGACTTTTGAGCAAAACTAGACCAAATGCGGCCTAGCTTTCACCTTCCGGCCGCCGCGTGAGCGTGCCCCTGCCAGCAAATAGGACGCAGGAAGAAGGGCAAAAGCGCATTTCGAATAGACCGCATCTAGAAGACGCGGCAGAAGCGCTGGAAAGCTTTTTCCAACAAGACAAGTTCCCTCTTCACGCGGGGTTCTTGACGCCAGAGTAAAACCGGATCGCATGCTGCATTCCGGCGATATTGTTTTGGCGCGCCCTAAAAAGGTTATGACTTGACCAATTTTGAATCGCTTGGTGTCTCCAAGCCGATCGTCGCCACTCTTTTCCAGCTCGGCATCGAAAAGCCGACCCCCATTCAGGAAAAGGCGATCCCGCTTCTTCTCGAAGGCCGCGACCTGATCGGCCTCGCCCAGACCGGCACCGGCAAGACGGCCGCCTTCGGCCTGCCGCTCATCGAAAAGCTGATCCCGGAAGAACGCCGCCCTGACAACCGTACCACCCGTACGCTGATCCTGGCGCCGACCCGCGAACTGGTGAACCAGATCGCCCAGAACCTGAAGAACTTCCTGCGCAAGTCGCATCTGCGCATCAACGTCGTCGTCGGCGGCGTATCGATCAACAAGCAGCAGCTGCAGCTTGAAAAGGGCACCGACATCCTGGTCGCCACCCCCGGCCGCCTGCTCGATCTCGTTGCCCGCCGCGCCATCGGCCTGACCGCTGTGCGCTATCTCGTGCTCGACGAAGCCGACCAGATGCTCGACCTCGGCTTTGTGCATGACCTGCGCAAGATCGCCAAGATGGTGCCGAAGAAGCGCCAGACCATGCTGTTCTCGGCCACCATGCCGAAGTCGATCGCCGACCTCGCCGGCGAATATCTGACGAACCCGGTTACCGTTGAAGTGACGCCTCCCGGCAAGGCTGCCGATAAGGTCGAGCAGTATGTTCACTTCGTCAACGGCAAGAACGACAAGACCGACCTCCTGAAGAAGTCGCTGACCGAGAACCCCGATGGCCGCGCGATCGTCTTCCTGCGCACCAAGCATGGCGCCGAGAAGCTGATGAAGCACCTCGAGCACGTCGGCTATTCCGTTGCGTCGATCCATGGCAACAAGAGCCAGGGCCAGCGCGAGCGTGCCCTCAAGGCGTTCCGTGACGGCGACATCAAGACGCTGATCGCCACCGACGTCGCCGCCCGCGGCATCGACATCCCGGCTGTCAGCCACGTCTACAACTACGACCTGCCTGAGGTTCCCGACGCCTACGTGCACCGCATCGGCCGTACGGCCCGCGCCGGCCGCGACGGCATCGCGATCGCCTTCTGCTCTCCCGATGAAACCCGCCTCCTGCGCGACATCGAACGCCTGATGAACATCTCCATCGCGGTTGCGAGCGGCGAAGCACCTGCCAACATGAATGCGGCACCGAAGCGCGGCAACGGCGGCAATCGCGGCCAGGGTCGCGGTGGTGAAGGTCGCAATGGTGAAGGCCGTGGCGGCGAAGGTCGCGGTGATGCCCGTGCCCGCCGTCCGGAGCGTCGTGCACGCCCGGAAGCCGGCAACGAGGTTCGAGCCAACAACGAGGAGCGCCGCGAGCGTCGTCCGCGTCCGGAACGCCAGACCCAGCGCAACGAAGACTTCCGCGGCCAGCGCCGTGGCGAGGCTACGCCGGTGACATCCGGCCCCGACAATGATCTGGCCACGACGTCGGACTTCCGTCCGGCCCGCAAGCCGCAGCGCCCGCAGCACGGCAACCACGCCAACTCGAACGGCGAAAACCGGCATCATCCGGGCGGCGGCGCCCGCAACGCACACGGCCGTCCGGCTCGCAAGCACGGTGAAGATCGTGGCGCGCAGGCCCATGGCGGCGGTGAGCGCGGCGAACGTCGCGAAGGCAATGGCGGCAACCGCCGTGGCGGCCCGTCGCGCGGCGGCAATGGCGGTCAGCGCCGCGAACGCGCCTAATTCGAAAGAAAGGGCGGGAGAAATCCCGCCCTTTGCAATACGCCAAATCGATCTCACAGCGGTCTCGCCTTGTGGTGATCGGCCCGCTGCATTAGCATGTTGGTGCTGCTGTAGGGCGCGTCGGCTTCGGGCCGGAGGGGCATTGCCCGCCTACGTACGACAAAGTCAAACGTAGGCCGCACCCATGCCAAATATCGAAAACCTCAAAAAACAAGCCAAGTCATACCTGCGATGGCATCGCGAACGGTACTATCCGGTTGCGGCCCAGATCAGGTGGATCCTGCCGAGATATCGAGATCAAAGCGATCGAGAGATATTGGACGCCGACTTCACGCTCAGCGACGCACAGGAGCTTGTTGCCCGAAAGCATGGCTTTGCAGATTGGCCCGCGCTGGTCAAAGGAATCGAAACCATTGCGAAACCGACATCATCGGACGGGAAACGTCCGCTCGTCCTCTCCGCGGAGCCGCAACTCTTCGTCTCCGATATCAATGTTTCATGCCAGTTCTATGTTCGAAAATTGGGTTTTGAAGTGGCGTTCCATTACGGAGAGCCGCCGTTTTATGCCCAGGTGTTTCGCGATGGCGCACGCCTGAACCTGCGAAAGGTCGGCGCGCCTGTCTTCGACGCTAGCTTCCGAGCGCGAGAAGTCGACGCCCTCTCCGCAACCTTGACGATCGATGATCCGAAGCAGTTGTTCCTGGAGTATCAGGCTGCCGGCGCGCCATTCCATCAGCCTCTGCGGAGCGAGCCATGGGGCGCCCGCACCTTCATCGTGCAGGACCCCGATGGCAACCTTATCGCCTTTTCAGGTGAGGCTACCTAGGCCCGCTGCAGCTCGGTCGTATCTTGTGGAGCGACCTTCACTCGCCGATTTGTCAAATAGACGCCCGTCACGACGACGATGGTGCCGAGGATCAGCGGAAGCGTCAGCGGCTCACCGAAAGCGATGAAAGCTTCGAGCGCCACGGTCGGCGGCATCAGATAGATGAGCGAGGCCGCCCGCGAGACCCGTCCGCGGCGGATGAGATAAAGCAGCAGCCCGACGCCGCCCATCGACAGTCCGAAGACCGACCAGATGAGCGCGGCAATGGCCTGTACCGATCCGTCGAAATGCATGCGCTCGAAGGAGAGCATCAGCGGCACGGTGACGATGATGGCACCGACATACTGCAACGTCGCGATCGGCAGCAGGCTGCCGGTCTGCAGATGCTTCTTCTGATAGAGCGTGCCGTAAGTGACGGAACACATCGCGATCAGATTGATCCCGAGGGGCACGGCGGCATGCGCCAGATTTGCCGTGGCCGGATCGAAAAGCTTCGGCGATATGGCAATCGCGATGCCAAGGAACCCGAGAAGCAGGCCCAACCTTTGGATGCCCTGCAAGCGCTCGCCGATCAGGAGCGGCGCGGCCATTGCTGTCAACAGCGGCTGCAGGGCGGCAATGATACCGGAGATGCCGGCCGGCACCCCATTCGCGATCGCCCACCACAGGCCGCCGAGATAGAAGCCGTGCAGGAACATGCCGGAATAGACAGCCCTGAAGGCAACCGCCCTACGCGGCCAAGCCGCACGCATAACAAGAGCCAGACTGAGAAACGCCAGCGCCGATAACGCATACCGCACCACGAGGAAGGTGAATGGTTCCGAGTGGATGGCGGCATATTTGGCCACGACCCAGCCGGTCGACCAGAGAAGAACAAAGATGGCAGGCGCAATGCGATCAAGCGACATGAATGGATCCTGGGGCAAGGGATTGCCGCGCTGATAGCCGACAGAACGCTCCGCCGTCAAAGGCGAAGCGTTGATGCTTACCTGCAGTTTCGTTGATCGGTGACGAGACCGGTCGGCTTGAAATTCAATCGGGCGGCGATCCGAAAACAATCATCTGCTTATATTTTGAGCGACCAGCAGCGATTGACGGCGGCCCTGGTCACGCCAGATTTTGACGAATGCCCAGTTTTTCGGCTCTTTTGGCCGGTCCGGAGGATTTTACGAATCTGCTCCTCGAACTGTGCATGGTTCTTGCATTGCTTAGTACGTTGTATTCAAATGAACAAAAAAGGGGAGCCACACCTTTGGCATTTGATGAAATGATCACCGGGGACGAAAGTCCTCGTCAGCCATATGAAAAATACTTTGAGTGGTACAATAACCAAGATCGAACACATCTGATTGCCAAATCCCGGGACGCGGAAAACATCTTCCGAAAGACCGGCATTACCTTCGCGGTCTACGGACACGCAGACTCCTCCGAAAAGCTCATCCCCTTCGACATCATCCCCCGCATCATCTCCGGCCGTGAATGGCGCAAGCTCGCCCAGGGCATCGAGCAGCGGGTGATCGCGCTCAACGCCTTTCTCGATGATATCTACCACAAGCAGGAAATCATTCGCGCCGGTCGTATTCCGCGCGAACTGATCGAGAGGAATGACGCCTTCCTGCCGGAGATGATCGGCTTTCGTCCGCCGGGCGGCGTCTATACGCATATCGTCGGCACCGACATCGTTCGCACAGGCGAGGACGAGTTCTACGTACTCGAGGACAACGCCCGTACACCGTCTGGCGTCAGCTACATGCTGGAAAACCGCGAGACGATGATGCAGATGTTTCCGGAGCTGTTCCACGCCAACAAGGTGCGGCCGGTCGAGGACTATCCCTATCTGCTGCGCCAGAGCCTGGCATCGCTGGCACCTCCCGGGTGCAAGGGCAAGCCGCGCGTCGCGGTCCTCACCCCCGGCATCTACAATTCCGCCTATTACGAGCATTCGTTCCTGGCTGATACGATGGGCGTCGAACTCGTCGAAGGCTCGGATCTGCGTGTCATCGACGGCAAGGTGAAGATGCGCACGACCCGCGGCTACGAGGCGATCGACGTGCTCTATCGCCGCGTAGACGACGACTTCCTCGATCCCCTCACCTTCCGGCCGGATTCCGCACTCGGCATCCCCGGTATCATGGACGTCTACCGCTCCGGCAACATCACCATCGCCAATGCGCCGGGCACCGGCATCTCGGACGACAAGGCGATCTATTCCTATATGCCCGAGATCGTCGAGTTCTACACCGGGCGCAAGCCGATCCTCGAGAATGTGCCGACCTGGCGCTGTTCCGAGCCGCAGAGCCTCAGATACGTGCTCGAGCACCTCGAGGAACTGGTGGTCAAAGAAGTCCACGGCTCCGGCGGCTACGGCATGCTGGTCGGCCCGACAGCTTCAAAGAAGGAACGCGCCGACTTCTCCGAGAAGCTGAAGGCAAAGCCTGCCAACTACATCGCGCAGCCGACGCTCTCGCTCTCGACAGTGCCGATCCTCGTCAACAAGGGAATAGCGCCGCGCCATGTGGACCTGCGCCCCTATGTTCTCGTCTCCGACAAAGTGCAGATCATCCCCGGCGGTTTGACCCGCGTGGCCCTCAAGCAGGGCTCGCTGGTGGTCAATTCCAGCCAGGGCGGCGGCACGAAAGATACCTGGGTATTGGAGGACTGATGCTCGGAAGAACTGCAAACGGACTCTACTGGATGTTCCGTTACTTCGAACGCGCCGAAAATATCGCACGCCTCATCGATGCCGGTTTGCGCATGTCGCTGACCAGAAGCGGAACCGGTGACGACGATTGGGACGGCGTCCTGCAAAGCGCGGGCGTCCGCGAAGCCTATGACGAGGGTCACAACAAGCTGACGAGCGCCGATGCGATCGACTACCTCCTGCGCGATCGCAGCAACCCGTCGAGCGTCATGTCCTGCGTCGATTACGGGCGGAACAATGCCCGCATGGTTCGCACCGCCCTGACCCGAGAAACCTGGGAAGCGACGAACGAATTCTGGATCGAGCTGAAGGCGCTGCTGTCCAAGCGTCTGAAGGCAGCGGAATTGCCGGAGGCGATTGATGCCATCAAGCATCGCGCCGGCCTGATCCGAGGCGCCTTCCATGGCTCCATGCTCAGGAACGAACTCTACAACTTCGCCCGCATCGGCACCTTCATCGAGCGCGCGGATAACACCAGCCGTATTCTCGACGTGAAGTACTACGTGCTGCTGCCTTCGGTCTCCGCCGTCGGCACCTCGATCGACAACATCCAGTGGGAGTCGATCCTGCGCTCGGTATCCGCTCACCGCTCCTACAGCTGGGCCTATGACGGCGAATATCGGGCGATGAACATCGCGGACTTCCTGATCCTCAATGGCCAGATGCCCCGCTCGCTTGCCTATTGCTACGAAAAGATCGTCAGCGAACTCGGCTACCTCGCCAAGGAATACGGTGAGCGGCTTCCGGCGCATGATACCGCGGATTCGATCCGCAAGACGCTCCAGACGCGGGCCATCAAGGAGATCATGGATCAGGGACTGCACGAGTTTCTCGAGGATTTCGTCACGCGCAACAACCAGCTCGGCATGGAAATTTCCGACGGTTACCGGTTCTATGCTTAGGTGGGCACGACATGAAACTTAAGATCAGCCACGTCACCGAATATCACTACGACGAACCGTCCGTCTTTTCACTGCAGCGGTTGCGGCTGACACCGCCAACCGTCGCCGGGCAGACGATCCTGAATTGGTCGCTGAACGTGGAGGGAGCCAAGCCCGAGGTCGAGTATGACGACCAGTTCGGCAACCATATCAATCTCGTGTCGCTGGAGGGAGAGCAGCGCACCACCCGCATCGTCGCCGAAGGCGAGGTCGAGACGGAAGATCGGAACGGTGTCCTCGGTGCCCATAGCGGCTTCTGCCCGCTATGGCTTTTCCTGCGTGAGACGCCGCGGACGAAGGCCGGAAAGCTCGTCAGGGAACTCACCAGGGATGTCAGCGGCGAAAACGAACTCTCGCGCATGCATGCGCTGATGGCCGCCATCCACGCGACGGTGGCCTACCGGCCCGGGACCAGCGATACCGAGACGACGGCGGAGCAAGTGCTGGAGAAGAAGAGCGGCGTCTGCCAGGACCACGCCCATGTGTTCGTCGCCGCGGCGCGCAGCCTTGGCGTTCCGGCCCGCTACGTTTCCGGCTATCTGATGATGGAAGAGAAGGTCGAGCAGGCCGCGACACACGCCTGGGGCGAAGCCCATGTGCTCGGCCTGGGCTGGGTCGGCTTCGATCCGGCAAACAACATCTGCCCCGATGCGCGCTATGTCCGCGTCGCCTCCGGTCTCTGCTATCGCGATGCTGCCCCCGTTTCAGGTATGCGCATCGGCACGCCTGGCGAAAAGCTCTCGGTTGTCGTGAAGGTTGAGGATCAGGGGCAGATGCAGAGCCAAAGCCAGAGCTGAAGGACCACGGTTACCGCTCCTTAATCCTGATTCCAGCGGGCGCTCGATGCGCCCCTTTCTTTTGCGCGCTAGAGAAAATCCTGTCCTTCAAAATAACCCGATGTTAAGCGCCCCGCCCCGATCCTAGGGACGGTGAGCGCGGCATCCTCAGTCGCGACGGTTTCGATCGAAATGAATTCAACCCTGACACGTCAGGGTTTCGAGACTTGGCACCAGCCAGCCGCCTGCAGCAGAATTTCATCGGGTCTTTTCATGCATCTTCTTATCGTCGACGACAGCAAATCAAGCCTGCTGGCGCTGGAGACGGCCGTCCGCAGTTTCAGCGACCACGACATTGAAAGCTTTTCCGATCCGCGTGCCGCTCTGGAACGCAGCCGCGCCGTCGAATTCGACCTTGTTATGGTCGACTACATGATGCCGGGATTGAACGGCGTGGAAGTCATCCGCCATCTCCGCGCACAGCACGGCTACAAGAACGTGCCTATCGTCATGGTCACCTCGCAGACCGAGCGCGCCATTCGCCTGGAAGCACTCGACGCCGGCGCGACCGATTTCCTGAACAAGCCATTCGACCCGTTGGAACTGCAGGCACGCATCGTCAACCTTCTGGCACTGCGCACGGCGCAGGTCGCACTTGCCGATCGCGCCAAGGCGCTGCATGTCGCCTTCCGCCATGCAAGCCGGCAGGCCGACATGCGTGAGCAGGAAATCATCTGGTGTCTCGCCCAGGCGATGGCATCACGGGACGGCAACACCGGCGATCATATCGAGCGCGTCGCCACCATCGCCGAACTCGTCGCTGATGGCGTCGGCCTCGACCGGATCCAGCGCCGCAACATCTTCCTGGCCGCGCCGCTCCACGACATCGGCAAGATCGGCATCCCAGATGCCATCCTGCAGAAGCCCGGCAAGCTCGATCCGCATGAAATCGAACTGATGCGCCAGCACGTGCCGATCGGCGTCGGCATCCTTCAGAACAGCACCGCCGAACTCTCGCGCGTCGCCGTCGCCATCATCGGCGGCCACCACGAGAAATGGGACGGCACCGGCTATCCGAACGGCCTCGCCGGCGAGGACATACCGATCGAGGCCCGCATCGTTGCCGTTGCCGATGTCTTCGATGCGCTTTGCTCCGACAGGCCCTACAAGTCGGCCTGGGAGCCGGAGCGGGCGTACGAGGAGATTATCGCCTGCAGCGGAACGCATTTCGACCCGGCCTGCGTCGCGGCTTTCCGGCGCAAGTGGCCTGAGATCCGTAGCCTCTTTGACGGCAATGGCGTGGAGCGCAGGCCGACCGCTCTGGTCGCCGAAGCCATCTAACGACAAAAGGCGGGACTTGATCCCGCCTTTTTCAATTTCCCAGAGCCGCGACACCGTTACGCCAGCGTGTAAGCCGTCTTGACTGACGTATAGAACTCCGCCGCATACTTGCCCTGCTCGCGAGGACCGTAGGACGATCCCTTGCGACCGCCGAACGGGACGTGAAAGTCGACACCCGCCGTCGGCAGGTTGACCATCACCATGCCGGCTTCGGAATTGCGCTTGAAATGCGTCGCGTGCTTGAGGCTCGTCGTTGCAATGCCGGCAGACAGGCCAAATGGCGTGTCATTGGCCGTTGCCAGCGCTTCCTCGTAATCCTTGACGCGGATGACCGAGACCACGGGACCGAAGATTTCCTCGCGGCTGATGCGCATCTGGTTGGTGGCTTCCGTAAACAGCGTCGGCTGCAAGTAGAAGCCCGGCGTTTCGCGCTTGATGAGCTCGCCGCCGAAGGCGAGCTTGGCGCCTTCCTTGCGGCCGATCTCGATATAGTCGGTATCGGTCTTCAGCTGCTTCTCGTCGACGACAGGGCCGATATGCGTGCCGGGTTTCAACGCATTATCGACCACAAGCGTCTCGAGCTTTGCCGTCAGCGCCGCCACGAACTTGTCGTGGATGCCTTCGGTGACGATCAGGCGCGAGGACGCGGTGCAGCGCTGGCCGGTCGAGAAGAAGCCGGAGTTGGCAGCTGCCTCGACGGCAACGGTGAGGTCCGCGTCGTCGAGGACGACCATCGGGTTCTTGCCGCCCATCTCGAGCTGGAACTTGCGGTTATGTTCGATCGAGGCGGCGGCCACGCGACGGCCTGTCCCGGTCGAGCCGGTAAAGGTGATACCGGTGACATCAGGGCTGTCGAGCATCGTCTGACCGACCACCGAGCCTCTGCCCATGACAAGGTTCAGAACGCCCTTCGGCAGACCCGCGCGATTGAGGATATCGACGATCGCCCAGGAGCAGGCCGGAACGAGTTCCGCCGGCTTGAAGACGACCGTGTTGCCGTAGCAGAGCGCCGGCGCGAGTTTCCAGGCGGGGATCGCAATCGGGAAGTTCCACGGTGTGATTATGCCGATGACGCCGAGCGGATCGCGGGTGATCTCGACGCCGATGTTTGGTCGAACCGACGGAATGACTTCGCCTGCAAGGCGCAGTGCTTCACCGGCGAAGAATTCGAAAATCTGGCTGGCACGGATGGTCTCGCCGATCGCCTCGGGAAGTGTCTTGCCCTCTTCGCGGGCAAGCAGCGCGCCGAGTTCGTCCTTGCGGGCCATGATCTCGTCGCCGGCCTTCTTCAGGATGACGTGACGTTCCCAGATGCCGGAGCGCGACCATGCGGGGAAAGCAGCCTTGGCGGCGGCAATGGCATTCTTGGTGTCTTCGACCGTACCATCCGCATAGAGACCGACAACCTCATTGGTGTCGGACGGATTGATATTCCTGGTCGCATCGGAACCGACCCATTCGCCGGCGATGAGGTTCTGGTAGATGGTCACGGGCTGGTTGGCCTCCGATACCGTTCATGAAAACGGTCCGGCCGCCGAAACGGCGGCCGGGCCAATGCCAACTCAGAGCTGCTTGACGACGATGTCTTCTTCGGCGTCGATCTTCAGCGGATTGCGCAGCGGCAGGCCGAAATCGGCGACTTCGATTTCAAAGACGTCGCCCTCTTCCGTCTTGATACCTTCGGCAAACGACAGCGTCGCCGTGCCGAACATGTGGACGTGAACGTCGCCGGGCACGCGGAACAGGCCGTACTTGAAGTGGTGGTATTCGAGGTTCGCGAAGGTGTGCGACATGTTCGCTTCACCAGACAGGAACGGCTTCTCGAAAATCACCTTATCGCCGCGCTTGATGCGCGAAGTGCCGCGGATATCGTCAGGCGCGGCGCCGATGCGGATTTCCGGGCCGAAGCTTGCCGGACGCAGCTTGGAATGCGCGAGGTAGAGATAGTTCTGGCGCTCGGTAACGTGGTCGGAGAACTCGTTCGACAGCGCAAAACCGATGCGGAACGGTGTGCCGTCCTGAGCGATGACGTAGATGCCGGCCATTTCGGGCTCTTCGCCGCCATCGAGCGCGAAGGACGGAGAAACCAGCGGCGCACCCGGAGCAGCCGAACCGTAGCCGTTGCCCTTGTAGAACCACTCGGGCTGAACGCCCTTTTCGCCAGCTTTCGGCTTACCGTTCTCAAGACCCATCTTGAACATCTTCATCGAGTCCGTGAGGGTTTCCTCGGCAGCCTCTGACGTTTTCTTGTGCATGGAGTCGCGCGTTGCGGCCGAACCCAGATGCGTCAGGCCCGTGCCCGTCAGGTGCAGATGCGCTGCGTCAGGATGCGTCATCGGCGGCAGGAACTTGCCTTCGGCATAGGCCTTTTCGAGATCGACGGCATCGCCGAGGCCATGCGCCTCGATCACCGCTGCGAGCGACTTGCCGCCATTTGCGGCTTCGATCGCCAGCGCGTAGACGCTGCCGGCGTTCTTGACGGCTTTCGCGGTACCGCCCGGCTCGCGCACGGCGACGACAATCTCTCCGTTCGAACCCTTGATCTGCGAAATAAGCACGGTCTTCATCCTTTTTCGATTGCGCGGAATGTGCTCCGCCGTTCCGGCTCCCGAAGGAGCCGGATGTGCAAGTTCATTTCACTGCGAATGCGTGGGCAGCGCCGAAGCGCTTAGCCCTTGTTCTTGTTGTAGACGTCGAAGAAGACGGCAGCGAGCAGCACGAGGCCCTTGACCATCTGCTGGAAGTCGATGCCGAGACCGACGATCGACATGCCGTTGTTCATGACACCCATGATGAACGCGCCGATGACGGCACCGGTGATCTTGCCAACGCCGCCGGATGCCGAAGCACCGCCGATGAAGCAGGCCGCGATAACGTCCAGCTCGAAGCCAACGCCGGCCTTCGGGGTTGCCGAGTTCAGGCGAGCGGCGATGATCATGCCGGCGAGACCAGCGAGAACGCCCATATTGACGAAGGTGAAGAAGCTCAGGCGCTCGGTGTTGATACCCGACAGCTTGGTTGCCTTTTCATTGCCGCCCATGGCGTAGATGCGGCGACCGATCGTGGTGCGGCGCGTGACGAAGGCATAAGCCGCGATCAGCACGAGCATGACGACCAGAACGTTCGGCAGACCCTTGTAGCTCGCCAGCTGATAGCCGAGGAACAGGATCGCGAGCGACAGGATGCCGTTCTGCGCAAGGAAGAAGCTCATCGGCTCGACATCGATGCCGTGGCTCTCGTTGACCTTGCGGCGACGCCAGGCGAGATAGAAGAGCACGACGGTGCCGATCAGGGTCAGGACAACCGAGGTCGAATGCAGCGGCGTGCCGGCGATATCGATCATGTCACCCGGCAGGAAGCCGGTCGAGATGACCTGGAAGTCCTTCGGGAACGGACCGATGTTCTTGCCACCGAGGACGAACAGCGTCAGGCCGCGGAAGACGAGCATGCCGGCGAGCGTCACGATGAAGGACGGGATCCGGTGATAGGCGATCCAGTAGCCCTGGGCCGCGCCGATGACACCGCCGATGATCAGGCAGAGAATGCCCGCCAGGACGAAATTCATCTGCATGTTTACGGTCAAGATAGCCGCGATAGCGCCGACGAAGGCGACGATCGAGCCGACGGACAGGTCGATATGCCCCGCCACGATGACGAGCAGCATGCCGAGCGCCATGATGACGATGAACGAGTTCTGCAGAACCAGGTTCGTCAGGTTGACCGGCTTGAACAGAATGCCGCCCGTGTAGAACTGGAAGAATACCATGATCGCGACGAGCGCGATGAGCATGCCGTATTCGCGGATATTGCCCTTGATGTAGTCGGCAACGGATACGACGTTGCTTTCCTCGGAGGCCGGAGGGTTGACGGGCGTCATTGTTTCTTCTCCCCTGAGCGCATGATAGCGCGCATGATGGTTTCTTGGCTCGCCTCTCCCTTTGGCAGTTCCGCAACGATACGTCCTTCATTCATGACGTAGATGCGGTCGCACGTGCCAAGCAGTTCGGGCATTTCCGATGAGATCATCAGAACGCCTTTGCCATCGGCGGCGAGCTGGTTGATGATAGTATAGATTTCGTATTTTGCACCGACATCGATACCGCGTGTGGGTTCATCGAGGATCAAAACGTCGGGATCGGAAAACAGCCACTTCGACAGCACGACCTTTTGCTGGTTGCCGCCCGAAAGATTGACCGTTTCCTGGAAAATGCTGGAGCTGCGGATGCGCAGCTTCGAGCGATAGTCCGACGCGATCTTGGATTCCTTGATGCTGTCGATAACCGTCCCGCTGGAAACGCCTGCGAGGTTGGCAAGCGTCGTGTTGTGGACGATGTTTTCGTTCAGCACGAGGCCGAGATGCTTGCGGTCCTCGGTGACGTAGGCGAGACCGGCATCGATCGCCTTGCGAACGGTGCTGACGTCAACCGCCTTACCGTGCATGGACACGTCGCCTGATATCTTGTGGCCGTAGGACTTGCCGAACAGGCTCATCGCGAATTCGGTGCGGCCGGCGCCCATCAGACCCGCGATACCGACGACCTCGCCCGCGCGGACGGTGACGTTGATGTCGTGCAGGACCTGACGATCACGGTGCTGCTGATGGTAGGCGTTCCAGTTCTTCACCTCGAGGATCGTTTCGCCGATCGGCACGGAGCGCGGCGGATAACGATCGGCAAGCTCGCGGCCCACCATGTTCTTGATGATGATGTCTTCGCTGATCTCTTCCGTGCGACAGTCCAGCGTCTTCACCGTCATGCCGTCGCGCAGGACCGTGATCTGGTCGGCAACCTTGCGCACTTCGTTCAGCTTGTGCGTGATGATGATCGAGGTCAGGCCCTGGTTGCGGAACTCGATCAGGAGTTCGAGCAGCGCATCGGAATCCTTTTCGTTCAGCGACGCCGTCGGCTCATCGAGGATCAGAAGCTTGACGCTCTTCGAGAGTGCCTTGGCGATTTCGACGAGTTGCTGCTTGCCGACGCCGATATCGGTAACGAGAGTCTCCGGCGATTCCTTGAGGCCGACCTTGCTCAGCAACACCTTCGTGCGCTTGAAGGCTTCCTGCCACGCAATCACGCCGTTCTTGGCGACTTCGTTGCCGAGGAAGATGTTTTCGGCGATCGACAGGAGCGGCACGAGCGCCAGTTCCTGGTGAATGATGACGATGCCGATTTCTTCGGAGTCCTTGAGGGCCTTGAAATTGCGCACGTCGCCTTCGTAGACGATATCGCCGTCATAGCTTCCGGCCGGGTACACGCCGGAGAGAACTTTCATCAGGGTCGACTTGCCGGCCCCGTTTTCACCCACCAATGCGTGGATCTCACCTTGCCGAACCTTGAGGTTCACATTCTCAAGCGCCTTCACGCCTGGGAACGTCTTGGTGATGTTCCGCATTTCGAGGATTGTATTGTCCATGGTCAAAATCCAGCGCCAGCAGCCAAAGGGGCGCGGCGATCATAAAATTGAAGACCGGAACCCGCAAGCAGCGGGTTCCGGCCAACTTGGAACAATTACTTCAGCTGGTCAGCCTTGTAGTAACCGCCTTCAACGAGGATCTTCTCGTAGTTGGTCTTGTCAACTGCGACCGGGGTCAGCAGGTAGGACGGAACAACCTTGACGCCGTTGTCGTAGGTCTTCGTGTCGTTGACTTCAGGCTCCTTGCCTTCCATCAGAGCGTTGACCATGCCGACGGTGACCTTTGCGAGGTCACGGGTGTCCTTGAAGATCGTGGAGTGCTGTTCGCCAGCGATGATCGACTTGACCGACGGAACTTCAGCGTCCTGGCCGGAAACGACCGGAAGCGGCTGATCGCCAGAACCGTAGCCGACGCCCTTCAGCGACGAGATGATGCCGATGGACAGACCGTCGTAAGGCGACAGAACTGCATTGACCTTCGCGTCGGTGTAGTTAGCCGAGAGCAGGTTATCCATACGAGCCTGGGCCGTTGCCGGGTCCCAACGCAGCGTACCGACCTTGTCCATGCCGGTCTGGCCAGACTTTACAACGAGCTTGCCGCTGTCGATGTAAGGCTGCAGAACAGACATTGCGCCGTCATAGAAGAAGAAGGCGTTGTTGTCGTCCGGCGAACCGCCGAAGAGCTCGATATTGAACGGGCCCTTGCCATCCTTGAGGCCGAGGGCGTCAACGATAGAAGTTGCCTGCAGAACGCCGACCTTGAAGTTGTCGAACGTCGCGTAGTAGTCGACGTTGCCCGAGTCGCGGATCAGACGGTCATAAGCGATGACCTTGATGCCTGCGTCGTGAGCCTTCTGGAGAACGTCGGAAAGCGTCGTGCCGTCGATTGCGGCGATGACGAGAACCTTAACGCCCTTCGTGACCATGTTCTCAATCTGAGACAGCTGGTTCGGAATGTCGTCGTCAGCGTACTGCAGGTCGGTGGCGTAGCCAGCGTCCTGGAGCTGCTTGACGATGTTGTTGCCGTCATCGATCCAGCGCGCGGACGACTTCGTGGGCATTGCAATGCCGACAGTCCCCTTGTCGGCTGCCATAGCCGGCATTACGAACGAAGCGACGCCAAAGGCCGCCGCTGCCATCAACGAGATAATGGATTTCATATCTCTCTCTCCCTTAGTTAAATAAACGCGCGGACGAAAAATCGCCCGCCCCGAAACTGTGGCAGGTTCCGTCTTGGATAATACTTCAGATGGTGAGAAACGAAGTAGGTCTCCTCCACGCTCTCACACGTGTTGAGTGCCAACCAGCACACGGCGGCAAACTGGTATGGATTCCTATAACTGTCAAATAGAATAACTGGCAAAGCGCATAACAAATTTGGTATATCGTTAAAAAGTATTACTTTTGATGGAACGCAGTTGGGAGGCTGCAACCATGACGATCATTTCAGGGCCGGCGGCGATCGATCACGTGGACATTCAGACGGAAATTTTTGGCGACGACGGCCTTCTTCGGTCGGGACTTAAGCTGAATCACCTGCGCATGATCGTCGCAATCGAAGATAGCGGGCAGATATCTGCGGCAGCAGAGGCTTTGAACATCTCCCAGCCCGCCGCTTCGCGCATGTTGTCGGAAATGGAATCGATTCTCAAAACACCACTTTACGAGCGGATCGCACGCGGCGTGGTGCTGACAACCTTCGGCGCGGCCCTCGCCAGGCGTGCCCGCAAGATCATGCTGGAACTCCGCGAAGCCAGCCGCGAAATCGGCGAACTGAAGACCGGCAAAGGCGGCGCCGTTTTCATCGGCGCAGTGACTGCGCCGGCCATGAGCCTCGTCGTTCCCGCGATCAAGCATGTCCGGAAAGCTCTTCCCGGCATCGAGGTCAATATTCAGGTGGAGACGAGCAATGTCCTTGCCCGCGAACTCCTCGCAGCCCGCCACGATTTCATCATCAGCCGCATCCCCGACGATCTCAACCCGCGCCTGTTCCAGGTCCAGGAGATCGGCGTCGAAAAGGCCTGCCTGATCGTCAGGGGCGGCCATCCGCTGTTGAAGAAGAAAGTGGCGTCCCTCGCAGACCTGCCACAATACGACTGGGTCTTCCAGCCGCCTGGGACGCTGCTGCGCCGGACGATCGAGGATTTGTTCCTGACGAACGAGGTCCCGCTGCCGGAAAACATCGTCAACACCTCATCGCTGCTGCTGACCTGTGCTACCGTTTGCCAGACGGACGCGATCGCCCCGATCGCGATCGATGTCGCGCAGTTTCTGGCAAGCCACAAATCCAAGGCCTCGGACGTGCGCGTCCTGCCGATCGACTTCGAGATCAACGTCCGGCCCTACAGCCTGATCACGGTCAAGGAACGTGAACTGCCGCCGAGCGCGCGGCTGCTTTACAATCTCGTCCTGCAGGAAAGTGAGAAGGCCGCAGCGGGCTGACAAGCCTTGCTCCATCTTGCTCGGCTTTAGTGCACCTTCCCCGAAGGAGATGCACAATGCTGTTCGGTCAATCGGTCTTCCAGTCCGTTCTCGATCGCCTGAAAAGCGAAGACGAGGAAGCCGAAGAGCACCCGGCCCATCCCACGGCCCGTGTTCACGGTTTCAACACCGGCCTTGCCTTCGATGTCATGGAGGGTGTTTCGGCCGGAGCTGCGCGTCCCGGGCAGGCTTATTTCGAGAATCTCGAGACTGAAGCGCCGCAACCGGCACCGACGGCGGAAGCTGCCGCCGCGCCCGAGCCCCTGCCGGAACCGGAGCCTGAACCTGAACCCGTCATTCCCGAACGGCTGACACGCATATCGTCCCAGGAGGTCGCGGCCGAGATCGCCATTTCATCCCGCGACACCCTGAGAAGCCTTGGTGAGAAGCGCCGCGCCTTCGCAAAGGCCAATCATCCTGACAGCGTTGCGCCGGCGTTTCGCGAAAACGCAACGAAGCGAATGATGATCGCAAATCTCCTCATCGACGAGGCGATGCGGCGACTGTCGCGGGTCAGGCCCTAGTCTTCATCCTTGTCGGCCGCGGGGCTATCCTGCTGCGGCGCGTCCGTCGTTTCCGCTGGCGGCTTGTAGCTCCACAGCAGCATGTACGCCGCATAGACGCCGGCCCCTCCGGCGAGCACCGCCCAGAAGGGATCGCCCGTAACGATCTCCACCACCGCCCATCCAAGGCAGACGGCGACAATGAGGATACGCGCCCAGAGCGGGCGGTAGGCCGGATGTTGTGGATCGATCAGCTGCATTGCGTTCCCATGTCTGAATTGTCACACGTCTTTAAGGTGAATTTCAAAAATGTGAAAGAGCGCCGGGCTTGACGCGGCGAGGATAAAATGGAATGAAAATTCCACAAAGAGCATAATTCGGTTCATTTGTTCCGAATCCAAGGGAGGTACTCATGACAGTCAGATTTGGTCTTCTCGGCGCCGGCCGTATCGGCAAGGTCCATGCGAAAGCCGTCAGCGGCGACGCCAATGCCACGCTCGTCGCCGTTGCCGACGCCTTCCCGCAGGCAGCCGAAGCGATCGCATCCGCCTATGGCTGCGAGGTCCGCACGATCGAAGCGATCGAGGCTGCCAAGGATATCGACGCTGTCGTCATTTGCACCCCGACCGACACCCACGCCGACCTGATCGAGCGCTTCGCCCGCGCCGGCAAGGCCATCTTCTGCGAAAAGCCGGTTGATCTTGATGTCGATCGTGTCCGGGCCTGCATCAAGGTCATCGACGAGACCAAGGCAAAGCTGATGGTCGGCTTCAACCGCCGCTTCGATCCGCACTTCATGGCTGTCCGCAAGGCGATCGACGACGGCCGAATCGGCGACGTTGAGATGGTGACGATCACCTCGCGCGATCCGGGCGCCCCGCCGGTCGACTACATCAAGCGTTCGGGCGGCATCTTCCGCGACATGACGATCCACGACTTCGACATGGCACGCTTCCTGCTCGGCGAAGAGCCGGTTGCCGTCAGCGCCACTGCCGCCGTTCTCGTCGACAAGGCGATCGGCGAAGCCGGCGACTACGACAGCGTTTCGGTCATTCTGCAGACCAAATCCGGCAAGCAGGCGATCATCTCCAACTCGCGTCGCGCCACCTACGGCTACGACCAGCGCATCGAGGTGCACGGCTCGAAGGGTATGGTATCGGCCGAGAACCAGCGCCCCGTTTCGATCGAGGTCGCCAACGGCGAAGGCTACACCCGCCCACCGCTGCACGATTTCTTCATGACCCGCTACACCGAAGCCTATGCCAACGAAATCGCAAGCTTCATCGCCGCGATCGAGAAGGGAGCCAAGATCTCGCCCTCCGGCGCGGATGGACTGGCAGCGCTCGCCCTTGCCGATGCCGCGGTGCAGTCCGTCAAGGAAGGCAAGCTCATCAAGATCGGCTGACGGCCCTCTCCCGACCGAAAGCCAATTATGAAATGGCCGGGTCCCTGCCCGGCCATTTCTCGTTTCATGAGGCTGCCGCGCCATGACACGCATGATTATTCGCCGCCCTGCGTGCCGGAGATGACCAGTTCCTGATCGATCACCGACAGCGCTCTTTCCAGGTGCCCTTCGAAGACGAGGATCGACTCGTCTGCGACGACACGGATTTCCGGCATCCCTTCCATCCGCACGACATGCGCCTGGCCGAGCCCCTCCTCTATGCCCTGTCGCAACAGGTCATAGTAGCGGGTTCCGGGACCTGTGATCGCGATCGGCATGCGTTCCGTCAGGCTGAGCAGACGCGAAAGCCCGTTTCCAAGCGCGATGCCGGCCTGTCTGAAGGCGAAGGACGACATCCGGTGCCCGTGGCGGGCCTGCGCGGCAATCTTGTCGAGTTCGGCAACCGGCACGAACTTCGCCGGGATCGTATCGAGCGGCACTTCGAAGGCCATGCGCAGGATGGCATAGAACCCGGCATAGGCCTCGATGCACCCCTTGCTGCCGCAGCGACAAAGGCCGCCATTCGCCATGTGCAGCATGTGTCCGAAGTTTGGCGCGGAGATTTCCCGCTCTCCCGGCCCGGTGCGCCTGGCAATGCCGAGCCCGATGCTGTGCCCCAGAGACAGCGCCGCAAGCGACCGGAACTCGGCCGGCCTCGTATTCTCCTCATGCGCGCCGAGCGCGGCGGCCACGAGCTGCGTCTCGTTGCCAAGGATGATCCTCGCGTGCCAGGCAGGCCGAAGAGCCGATTCGAAATCGATCTGGTCTCCACCGAAGATCGGTGACCAGACCAACACGGGGTCGGTGGCATGTACGAGTCCCTTGCTGCTGATCGATATCAGCAGCACCTTCTCCTGAGGAAGTTTCGAGCGCGAGAGAATGCGCGCGAGCCCCTCCTTGACGGAGGCAACAAACCGCTCGGCGCCCGCGGGATCATGCGACCGCTCCTCGCTGAACCGGTCGATCAGCTTGCCGGCGTAATCGACCAGCGAATACTGGACACCATCCGACGAGATGACCACGACGATGAGGTAACCGCAGTCGCGGCGCTGCCGAAACAGCACCCGCGGACGCCCTCGCCCGCTTGCCGACTGCTGCTCGGATTTCTCAATGATCTCAGCCTTTTCCAGGTCGCCGGTAATGGCCGAGATTGTCGCGGAGGATAGCTTCGTGAAGTCCGCAATTTCGGTATGCGCCAGCGCGCCATGTCTGCGAAGCGCTGACAGCACGAGCACGCTGTTTCTCTGCCGGACCAACTCCGTGCTCGACTTGGTCAGCATATATGCCGGCCCTCTCCCCCTCGCATTCCGCCCTCGTTCACACCGTATCTCCAGCAACCTTTCCGCGCAGAAAATTAAGCCGGTAGTGCAGTGTTGACAGTTGAAAAAATCTCTGACACTTAATTTCTCGACTGTCGAGAAAATAATTCAAAGCTTCTCGTCAGCGAACCGCGGCGGCCGGAGGAACCACTGGCTGGGGCTGGCCGCTATTCACTCGGGAGGACATTATGAAGTCAATTTTGAAGCTGATGGCAGGTGCTGCCATCCTCGTGACGGTGCATACCGCCGCAATGGCTGCCGACCTTGTCGTCGGCGTTTCCTGGTCGAATTTCCAGGAAGAGCGTTGGAAGACCGACGAAGCCGCCATCAAGAAGGCCCTGGAAGCCAAGGGCGCAAAGTACATTTCCGCTGATGCGCAGTCGTCTGCCGCAAAGCAGCTCACCGACGTTGAATCGCTGATCTCGCAGGGCGCAAACGCACTCATCGTTCTCGCTCAGGACAGCGACGCAATTGGTCCTGCCATCGAAAAGGCTGCCGCTGAAGGCATTCCGGTTGTCGGCTACGACCGCCTGATCGAAAACCCCGCTGCCTTCTACATCACCTTCGACAACAAGGAAGTTGGTCGTCTGCAGGCTGAAGGCGTGTTCAAGGTCAAGCCTGAAGGCAACTACGTCTTCATCAAGGGCTCTTCTTCCGACCCGAACGCGGACTTCCTGTTCGCCGGCCAGATGGAAGTCCTGAAGGCTGCTGTTGACGCAGGCAAGATCAAGAACGTTGGCGAAGCCTACACCGACGGCTGGCTGCCGCAGAACGCCCAGCGCAACATGGAACAGTTTCTGACCGCCAACAACAACAAGGTTGACGCCGTTGTTGCTTCGAACGACGGCACCGCCGGTGGCGCTGTTGCCGCTCTCGACGCACAGGGCATGGCAGGCACCGTTCCGGTCTCCGGCCAGGACGCTGACAAGGCTGCTCTGAACCGCATCGCGCTCGGCACCCAGACGGTTTCCGTCTGGAAGGACAGCCGCGAACTCGGCAAGCGCGCAGCTGAAATCGCGCTTGACCTCGCTGGCGGCAAGACGATGGACAAGATCGACGGCGTAACGTCCTTCGAAGGCGGCCCGAAGAAGGTGAAGATGCAGTCGATCTTCCTGAAGCCGCAGGCCATCACCAAGGACAACCTGAACGTCGTCATCGACGCCGGCTGGATCACCAAGGCTGAAGCTTGCCAGGGCGTAAAGGCCGGCAGCGTCAAGGCTTGCGACTAATCCTCGCCAGCTAAACCAACACGCCGGCGCCGCAGCGGTCTCGCTGCGGCGCCGGACGCGGATGGAGCCATCCACAAACGCTCCCCGCCTCGCAACGCACCGCGAACGCTTTGATTCCCTGCCGGACAATGCCGCCCTTCTAGCGGCCGCTTCGGAAGTCTCTCGGTGGTCGATTTGAAGAACAGGGCACCTCGGCAAGGGCTTTCGGGCGCCCGCGCCAAAAAGCCCAAACAGTGGGGGAAACGGCAAACCCATGGCAAACATCACGCAATCCTCATCGGGCCATCCGCGCTCGGCGGAGGGTAACGCTTTCACGCGCTTCCTGCGCGCAACCGAGATCGACACGCGCCTGCTCGGCATGGTCGCGGCGCTGCTGGTCATCTGGATCGGCTTCCATCTCTACACCGGCGGGCTATTCCTGACGCCGCGCAACCTCTGGAATCTCTCGGTCCAGACCACCGAGATCGCGGTTCTCGCGACCGGCATGGTGCTCGTCATCGTCACCCGCAACATCGACCTGTCGATCGGCTCCATGCTCGGCCTCGTCGCCATGATCATGGGTGTCATCCAGGCGAAGTTCCTGCCGCAGTATCTCGGCTTCGACAACTCCTGGACCTGGCTGATCACACTGATCGCAGGCCTGATCGCCGGAACGCTGATCGGCCTCTTCCAGGGCGTCATCATCGCTTTCCTGGGCGTCCCCTCCTTCATCGTCACGCTCGGCGGCTTCCTCGCCTGGCGCGGTCTTGCCTGGTACGTCACATCGGGCCAGACGGTCGCTCCTCTCGACACCACCTTCCGCATCATGGGCGGCGGCGCCGAAGGCTCCGTCGGCGCCACCTGGAGCTGGATCATCGGGCTGGTCGCCTGCGTGCTGATCATCGTCGGCATCATCGGCTCGCGCCACCAGCGCAAGCGCTTCAACTTCCCGCGCCGCCCGCTCTGGGCCGAATATTTCCTGGCCGTTCTCGGCTGCGCACTGGTGCTCGGCGCCATCTGGGTCTCGACGATCTACTACTGGCCAGTGGCGATCGCCAAGAAATACGCCGAGGCCAACAACATCGCCTGGCCGGAAACGGGGCTCTTCATCTCCTACGGCATCGCCGTGCCCGTCCTGATCGCCGTTCTCGTCGGCATCGTCATGACCTTCATCGCCACCCGCCTGCGCTTCGGTCGCTACGTCTTCGCGATCGGCGGCAACCCTGAAGCAGCCGAACTTGCCGGCATCAAGACCCGCTGGGTCGCGGTCCGCATCTTCGCGCTGATGGGCTTCCTGGCCGCCGTTGCTGCGGCGATCTCGACGGCCCGCCTCAACGCCGCCGCCAACTCGCAGGGCACGACCTACGAACTCTATACGATCGCCGCAGCCGTCATCGGCGGCACCTCGCTTGCCGGCGGCACCGGTACCATCGCCGGCGCCATGCTTGGCGCGCTGGTCATGCAGTCGCTGCAGTCGGGCATGGGTCTCGCAAACGTCGATACCCCCATACAAAATGTCGTCGTGGGCGCCGTGCTGGTCGTTGCCGTCTGGCTCGACACCGTCTACCGCTCGCGGTCGAAGTAAGAGGAGTCCTAGATATGACTGATCAACGCGCTCCCCTTGTGGAACTGAAAAACATCTCGATCTCCTTCGGCGGCATCCACGCCGTGGACAATGCCTCGGTCGATCTCTACCCCGGCGAAGTCGTCGCCCTTCTCGGCCACAACGGCGCCGGCAAGTCGACGCTCATCAAGATCCTCTCCGGCGCCTACAAGCGCGACAGTGGCGAGATCCTGATCAACGGTGAACCGGCCGACATCCGTAATCCGCGCGATGCGAAGAAGTACGGCATCGAGACGATCTACCAGACGCTTGCTGTCGCCGATAACGTCGACGCCGCTGCCAACCTCTATCTCGGCCGCGAGATCCGCACCAAGTGGGGCACGCTCGACGACGTCGCCATGGAAGCCTCGACGCGCGAAGTGATGGGCCGTCTCAACCCCAACTTCCGCCGCTTCAAGGAGCCGGTGAAGGCACTCTCGGGCGGCCAGCGCCAATCGGTGGCGATCGCCCGCGCGATCCTCTTCAACGCCCGCATCCTGATCATGGACGAACCGACGGCAGCCCTTGGCCCCCAGGAAACGGCGCAGGTCGGCGAGCTGATCAAGCAGCTGAAGAAGGAAGGCATCGGCATCTTCCTCATCAGCCACGACATCCATGACGTCTTCGACCTCGCCGACCGCGTGTCTGTGATGAAGAACGGCCAGGTCGTCGGCCACGCCCGCACCGAGGATGTAACCAAGGACGAAGTCCTCGGCATGATCATCCTCGGCAAGGTCCCGCCAAAGGCCATCCCCGGCCCCGGCGCCATGCAGGTCTGACAACAATCGGTGCGCCGTTTGCAAGAACGGCGCACTTTTCAATTTTGGAGATTGATGCTGGCGAGAAGCTAGGCTAAGAACCACCCATCGGACAGGCGATTCAAACCGCCTCAGGCATGCACCCGTAGCTCAGCTGGATAGAGTGTTGGATTCCGATTCCAAAGGTCACAGGTTCGAATCCTGTCGGGTGCGCCAAATTCTATCCGATTGTAGTCGCTGGCTTTTCTGAGTGCGCCCCTGACAGACCTAGGAACTGTTGGATGTTCCTGTGTTATTTCAACGTGTTACCTTTTAGATAAGCGATAATCACAGCGAATTTCCCCTTGCCTATCCGGCCTTTCGCATCGCTCGCGACTTAGTCCTTTGACACCACGGGCTGCAGTGTGTATGTTAACACACATGAAGATTGACCAGACAAACGACCGTCGACAGATAATTTTGGAAGCCGGGCTCTCGATTCTCCGCGAAGAAGGGCTAGCCGGTTTCACGCAGCCAAAGGTGGCCGCCAAGGCCGGCCTGCGTCAGGGCAATCTGACCTATTACTTCCCAACGCGGACAGATTTACTCGCCGCGGTAGCGCGCTTGGCGATTGACGCCCAACTGGCTACAGCGGCCCGGATGGTCGAGCGAATAATGTCTGCGCAAGAAGCGGCGTCGGCTTTTGCAGCAGTCGTCACACGACATGAGAATAGCCGTGTGCTCGTCGCGCTCAATCAAGCGGCGGATCAGGAATCGGCGTTGCGCGGCCAATTCAACGAATTGACCGATGGCTTCATCGGCGAACTCCAGAGCCTTCTGCAAAAGCTCAGCCTCGATCCCACACAGTCCCGGGTCGACCTGGTGCACGCCCTGTTTGTAGGTCTGTCGGTGATCGATCTAGCAACCAGTCGCCCCAATGGGGAGGCCCGTTCCAAGTCAGTAATGGATGAGGCTTTCGCGCTGTTGGCGTCAAATCAAACGAACACCAACACCGGCTCCAAATCTACTGCTGCGAGGCATAAACGGCAGCGGGCAGTACGCTCACGACATGGCAGCGACTGATACGCAAATCCGAAATTTTATCGATGGAGAAATCTGGTGACGAAACCTGTTCTTGTCGTTGGTGCCGGCCCCGTAGGCCTTACTATGGCTGCAGAACTCGCGCGCTACCGTGTGCCTGTGCGGATCATCGACAAGGCGGCCCAGAGAACCGACAAGTCAAAAGCGATCGTCCTTTGGAGCCGCACACTAGAGTTGCTTGACAGGGCGGGTTGCGGCGAATCCTTCGTCTCAGCTGGATTGAAGGTCAACGCGGCGAACATCCTGGCGGGCGGCAAGCTCTTGGGGCACGTTAGTTTTGCGGGGATCGACAGCCCTCATCCTTACGCACTGGGCATTCCTCAATCCGACACAGAGCGGCTTTTGGAAGAGCACGTAGGTCGGTTAGGCGTCAACGTCGAACGTAGGGTCGAACTCGACAGCTTCACGGCCCATGACGACGGAGTTGACGCGGTGCTGCGCCACGCCGACGGCAGCACCGAGACTGTCGCGTCAAGTTGGCTGATCGGCTGCGATGGCGCACACAGTACGGTTCGACATGGTCTCGGGCTGACCTTCGATGGCGACACCATGAAAAGCGACTGGATTCTGGCGGACGTCCACATGAAGGGATATCCGTTTCCCGTGACGGAGATGGCGACGTATTGGCACCAGAGCGGCGTCCTCCTGATTTTCCCCATCACGGAAGGCCGCTATCGGATCATCGCTGATCTCGGCACGCCTGAAGGCGAAGTGCCGGCGGAGCCAACTCTTGATCGGGTGCGGGCGATCGTCGCGCAGCGAGGCCCACAGGGACTAGATTTGTTTGATCCCATTTGGCTCTCCGCATTCCGCATCAACGAGCGGAAGGTTGCGGACTATCGGGCGGGCCGCGTCTTCGTCGTTGGCGACGCTGCCCATGTTCATAGTCCTGCCGGGGGCCAGGGCATGAACACCGGCATGCAGGACGCCATAAACCTCGCTTGGAAGCTTGCTCTCGTTTGCCACCGCAAAAGCCCGCTGTCATTGCTGGATAGCTATAGCGCGGAAAGGAGCGCCGTTGGCACCGACGTCTTGAAGGCGGCAGGGCGCCTTACGGCCGTAGCCGTTCTTAGAAATCCGGCGGCGCAATCGGTTCGCAACCTGATAGGGCGGCTTATGCTGGGGCTCGCGCCGGTTCGCACTGCGATGGTCGAGCAGATGACGGAGATCTCCATCGGCTACCCCCACAGTCCATTGAACGGCCCATCCGTTTACGGACTAAGCGAGCCGGCGCCCGGCCAACGCATGCCACCCATCAACGGTACAAACTTGGTCGGGGCGGGTGACAGACCCTTGTTCTCGCTTTTTGCGAAACCGAGCGCAGCCACGGCCCAACTTTTGGAGCGCCATTCGACGGTCTTGGATTCAAACCTCCGCGTCCCGCCGGATGACGAGGGTATATGGTTGGTGCGGCCCGACGGATACACAGCGTGCATCGCTAGAGAAAGCGACACAGCCACAATCCAAGCCTATCTTTCTGAAAAAATTATATTGCACAAACAATGACATAAGAGCTCCCAGTTTCATCCTGTCGGGCGCGTCACTATCTGAAGTTTACCCCAAGCTATTAAGTCGAGCCCGATTTGGCGAAGAGAACCGCCAGCCTTGGAGTTCGAATCAGCCTTGGAAGATTTTTAAAGGCGACAGGGAGCACACCATTTTAAACGAAAGCAGTTCTGAAACGTCCTCCGTCGGGTGCGCAACAAAAGAGCGCCCCACCAATCATCACGGTTTCACCGTAAAACCATAGGTGCCGCCGGTCTTGTGGCCGTCGGTGGAGAGCACATGCCAGTCGACGGTGTATTCGCCGGATGGCAGTGTGCCGGGCACGGGGACCGACAGAACCTTGTCACCAGCCTTCAAGCTCGGATCGCCGAGCTTCACGTCTTTCTTGTCTGGGCCGGTGACCTTCACGCCACTGAATTTGAGATTGAGTTCTTCCGTAAACGTCAGGTCGAGTTCGCTCGGCGATGAAACCGATGCCTTGTCGTCTGGTGTCGTGGTTTTGAGGTGCGCATGGGCGAACGCCTCGCCGGTGGCGGAGATGGCAAGGATCATTGCGATGGAGGCGATGCTGGGTAGTTTTGACATGGTCTTACTCTCGTGTTGCTGGATGTCTGTTCAAGCGCGGTTGCGGCGCGGCGCGCTTATTGCGCATGCCCCTGATGCCCGCCATGGCCGCCCTCGCCGCCCTGATCTTCCGCAATCTTCACCGTGCCTTCGAAGCTTGCGAAGAGCTTCACGATCCCGGGGTCGAGCTTCGCTTCGGCATCGTGAAGCGCGGTCGCCAGGGCTGCCGCATCCACCGACGTCAGACCGACCTTTTCGAGCGAAGCAGCGTCCTTGATCCCGTCGCCGCTGCACAGGGTGAGCCGCCACCCATGCGGCCCCTTCTTGAGAAGCGCCCGACCGCCGCGGCCGTCCTGGCGCCACCCGGCAATGGCCCAGTCGCCCTGAACAACGACCGGTTCAACTGTCAGCGGCTTGTCCGCGCGCTCGAACATCGTCTTCAGGATGGCAGGGATGGACTGGGCGGACTCGTCAGATGCCGCCGTGCCGTCCGCTGTCATGCCCGGCATATCGGACATCCCAGGCATATTGGACATGTCGGGCATGTCCATGGAGCTGTGATCCTGAGGACCAGCATCGAGCGGCCCCGCGATCGGACCGACGAAAAAGTCGACCTCGACGCTGCCGGCCTTCTCGAACGTCAGCGTCGCCTTGATCTCCTCGCCTTGCTGGAAAGGACTGCCGACATTCACGAACATCAGGTGGTCGCCGCCGGGCTTCAGGTCAATCGTCTGGCCGGCTGGCACGCTGATGCCGCTCTTCAGCTCGCGCATGGCCATGACGCCGTTCTTCATGCTCATTTCGTGCATCTGCACCGCTTGCGCCCGATCGGAACGCACCGAGAGCAACGTATCCGGCTGGGCGCCGTGGTTCACGATGGTGAGGTAGCCGCCGCCCACCTTCGCGCCCGGAACCATAGCCCTGACCGCGGGTCGCTCGATGCTGAGCTCGCCGATGCTCGCGTCATGCGCCAGCGCCGAGGTCGTCAGGACAAGCCCGGCGAAAAGGGATGGGAAAATCGTCTTCATCGTCTTCACCCTTTCAAGAGAACGCGCGTCGAAGCGGCGGGATTGTGCGAATGATGGCTTGGTCGATCACAATCATCAACAGGATCGCGCCGCCGGTAAGCGGAAACGCCAGCCCGAATGCGATCGCGATCGCCCATAGCCCGATATAGACGGATCGTTGCGGCGGCTGAGGCGGAACCCCTACACGTCCCGAGGGGCGCCGTTTCCACCACATCACGACGCCGGTGACGCACGAGAGGACGATCGCCAGGCAGGTGGCAAGCATCAGGAACTGGTTTATGCGGCCGAACTCCTGCCCTTGATGGACATTGATGCCCCACTCGATCACCTTGCCGAACAGCGGATATTCACCGTAGGAAATATCGACGAGCGGCGTGCCGGAATACTGATCGATATGGATCATCCGCTCCTTGGAGAGATCATCCGGATAGATTGCCGCCGAATAGACCCCCGTCTCGCCGGAGGGCATCGCGACGTCAAATCCGGGCGCAAGGCCCGCGGCCTTCGCCACCTCGACGGCCCTGTCCAGTCCGATCGGCTTTTTCGACTGCGCCGCGGCGATGTCGGAGAGCGGAACCGGCGCCTGCTCGACCGTCCAGCCGACCACTGGCAGGATATCGCGGCTGACCTTCTCAGACTTCGGCACGTCGTCCCACAACTGCGCCGGATAGCCGAGCCCATGATTGCCAAGCCACGCCTGAACGTTGGAACCCCAGTATCCCGACCACGGCATGCCGGTTATCGCAAGAAAGAGGATGAGGATGGCCGCAAAGGCGCCGGTGACCGCATGCAGGTCGCGCCAGAACACGCGCTTGCGTGGCGTACCCCGGACGGTGACGACGCCGCCTGTTTGACGGCGCGGCCACCAGAGGTAGACGCCGGTCACGACGAGCACCATCGCGAAGCCGCCGGCGATCTCGACCAGCCTGTTCGGGATATCACCGAAGAACGCCAGGCTATGGATGCGTTTGACGACGTAGTTGAACTCTTCAGTCGAACCGACCGTGTCGAGGACTTCGCCATCATAGGGATCGATGAAGACAAGGGTGGAGCCGGCATCGCCGGAGACGGTGACGATCGCAGAGCGCTCCGGTGTCGCCGGATCCTTGTAGGAGGTCACGACGGAACCGGGGACGGCAGCGATGGCTATATCGGCCAGCTTTTCCGGCGACAGCGGCAGGCCTGACGGAACCACGTCATAGCGGTAGGAGAACAGCGTGTTGTTGATCTCGTCCTTGAACAGATAGATCGAGCCGGTGATCGCCAGGTTGAGCATAAAGGGAACGACGAGCAGGCCGGCGAAGAAATGCCAGCGCCAGATCGCGCGGTAGAGAGAGACGCCCGGTACGGCGCTTTCCGCCGGAGCGGCGGAGGTGATGGTCGACATGATGAAGTTCCGAATCCATGGCCGCTCAAGCGATAAGCGACCGAGAACGAAGGGCGCGCCCGGTTGAGCGGGCACACGGGTTCAGGAAAGGATCGGATTGGACGGAGGCGCTCTGGGCCCAGTATTCGGGGGGTAGATCTGCCGGCGGAACGCTTCGACGCGAACGGGTGCATCCGCCCGGATCAGGAAGGCAACCGCCGATCCGCTGACGTCAGCGGGTGCAGGAACCAGAACAGAGGCACCGATCCGGCAGGCTTCGCAGCCGTGATTGTGCAGCTTGCCGCCGGTCGTCGTCTTGCCGTCGGCGTCCGTCACCGTCACGCAAAGCGTTGGCAGCGTACCGTCCGGCAGCGTGTATTCGACGAAATTGGCGGGATCGGTCCGATCGGCAGCAATGGCCGGAGCCTGGTGCGCAAAGCCGACAAACACGAGTGCGATGGCGCAAACGATGCGCAGCAGCCACTCCATCAGCTTGTCCAGACGGCTTTTCATATGTCCCCTGCCCATCAGGCGTCGATTGCTATTAGCGATATCCTGCTCAAAGCTCAATGCGGCATTCTTGCTGATCAGTGAGGTCAAGCCATCTTTCGGAAGGCGGTCGATTTCACGCTGCCCTGCGGGCCGAAAGCCCATGAGAGGCAACGGTCCTCCGACCGGCCGACAGCCGACGCATGCCCCCAAATAAAGCGCTCCGGTGATGATGTAACTCATCGGCCGGCAACCTATATGCGGTGCCTGCAATCTGAAAGGAAATCGAACATGACCATCAACGGAAGCCTGCTCATCGCGGGGTCGCAGAAGCGCGGCACGCGTGGCGAGTTCCACGGCGTCGAGGCGATCAGTGGTAAATCGCTTCCGATCTCGTTCGGCGGAGCATCCGCTGACGATGTGGAAGCCGCCGCTGCGCAGGCGTGGGAGGCCTTTGCTTCCTACCGTGAGACCGACCTGGAGACGCGGGCACGCTTCCTGGAAACGATCGCCGAGGAAATCGAGGCCATCGGCGACGAGCTCGTCGTCCGCGCCATGGCGGAAACGGGCCTTGTGCGCGGTCGGCTGGAAGGGGAGCGGGCGCGAACGACCGGCCAGCTTCGCCTGTTTGCCAAGGAAGTCCGCGCCGGGCGCTTTCAGGAGCTCCGCTTTGATGCCGGCGATCCGTCCCGCAAGCCGGTTCCGAAGCCGGACCTGCGGTTGAGAAACGTGCCTGTAGGCCCAGTCGCCGTGTTCGGCGCATCCAATTTCCCGCTCGCTTTCTCGGCAGCGGGCGGTGACACGGCGTCGGCATTGGCTGCCGGTTGCCCTGTGGTCGTGAAGGCGCATTCGGCGCATCCGGGAACATCGGAGCTCGTCGGCCGTGCCGTCCAGCGTGCTGTCGCAAAAACCGGTCTTCATCCCGGAACATTCTCGCTTCTTTTCGATACCGGCTTCGAGGTCGGGCAGTCACTGGTCGCCGATCCGAGAATTCGCGCTGTCGGCTTCACGGGCTCGCGTCGCGGCGGCACGGCACTGATGGACATCGCCTCGCGACGCAAGCAGCCCATTCCAGTCTACGCGGAAATGAGCAGCATCAACCCGGTCATCCTGTTTCCGGGCGCCCTGAAGAACCGTGCCGCCGACATCGCAGCTTCATTCGTGTCGTCGCTTGTTCTCGGCGCCGGCCAGTTCTGCACGAACCCCGGCCTCATCCTTGCCGTCGGCAACGAGGATCTGGACGCGTTCATCGCAAGGGCGGCGGAATTGCTACCGGACGTCGGACCACAGGCAATGCTGACGCCCTCGATCGCCAAAGCCTACAGCGAGGGCGTCGCAAGGCTACAGCGCCATCCCGAGGTTCGGGCCGTCGCCGTCGGCACATCCGGAAGTGAGTTCGAAGGCACGGCGGCATTGTTCGAAACGTCGGCCGATGCCTTCCTCGCGCACCATGAGCTGCAGGACGAGGTTTTCGGAGCAGCCGGGCTGGTCGTCCGCTGCAAGGACCTTGCTCAGCTTGAACAGGTGCTGGACGGCCTGGAGGGTCAGTTGACTGTCGCTCTTCATATCGCCGGCGAAGACGAGCCCGAAGCCCGCCGTCTGGTTCCAAAGCTCGAGATGCTGGCCGGACGCCTGTTGGTGAACGGATTTGGAACAGGCGTCGAGGTGTCGCCGGCCATGGTGCACGGCGGCCCCTACCCGGCAACCGCCGACGGCCGCTCGACCTCGGTCGGAACATTGGCGATCTACAGATTCCTGCGGCCGGTCTCCTACCAGGACTTCACGAGCGCGCTGCTGCCGGACGCTCTCCGCTAAGCAAGAAGGGCGCCGGCCCTGATGGTTGCCGGCGCCTCCCAACTCACCGAGAGGCATCAAGGAGCCTCCGCAGTCCCGAGTGGCGGCGATCCCGATCATAGTTCGCTATCATCATTTCACCCGTGATCGAGGCTCAGCCGGCGCTGGGAAGAGTGCAGCCCGGTGAAACAGCTGCACACGCAGGTCTCGAACCGAATTCGCCCGAAACCGAACTCTCGTGAGTGGCCGGGAGCCAGACACGTGTCGAAGTATCCGGCTGTCGTGCCGACACCAGCACAGCGACCAGCAACACTATCGCCAGAAGAATTGCGATCCCCGGCAACACCGAACCTGATGGCTTGTCGTCGTTGTAGATCATCCTCGTCTCCTGCGAACACCACGGCGACCGCCGTGTCATGGAGACGAGTATGCCGAACGGCCACCGCGGCCGCATCTGCACATAAGTATCGGCAATACCGTCGTATGGACGATACCTATGTACAGATGCGCTACTTGCAGCCACCGCTGTCCGAGCCGAAGTGCCACGGCCTCGCTGCTCAGGTAAGAATATCCCCAACCGGTCTCCTACAGCGCGCGTGGCAGCTCGGAGGCCGCGATCAACGCCGAAAAATCACGATGAATTGGAAAGCGCCGGCAACCCGTCGGCTCATCCCTTTGCTAGCCAAAGATCAACCTCTGATAATCCGCCAGCATCTTCGGATCCTCGATCGATCCGTGGTGGTGAAGCAGTCGCCAGGTCCCGTCTTTCCGCACGAACCAGCGTGTCGTGCGAAAGGCAACATAGAGCGTTTCTCCGGGAGCCCTGCAGACACCCCGTTCGCGGCCGACGAAGAGATGCCAGTCGTCGCCGCCCTGGCTCGTGAAATCATGAAAAGTCACCTGGACCTTCACCCGCCCATGGAACAGCTTGGAATATCCTTCGGCTATCGCCGCCCATCCACGCCGGATTCCACCGATCGGATTGTCCATGCTGGGCGCCTCGCCGCTGAACCACACGGCCTCGAGACCTGCAAGATCGGCTGAATTGAATGCCCGGTAGAATTCTATCAGGGCATCAAGCGGGCCACCGTCGCCTGCCTTCGCCTCATGGCCCGTGATCTCAATGGGACGCCGCTGCATGTTGCAACCTCGCTTGTGGGAACCTGGCGCGAGAAGCGAGTGGTGGCAGCAGCTTCTTTATGAGATGCGCCAACAGTCGCCACGACAAACATGCGCAAGGCGGGCAGCGCATTCCATTGTACGAAGGTGTCGTCGGCGGGTGAGCGGATCTGGAAAAACAACCGGCCCGATACCATCGTGCAATGGACTTTTCGTTGGGAAACCGCATCCTTCTTGACCATCGGCAACGCGCTCCGGCATGAAGGAGAGCGCTGCCGTCGTTACCGTATTGTGATATAGTTTTATTTCATATGACGAGCGCGGCGCCCTCTTCAAGGAGGAAGCAAATGTACCGGATGATCTCGGCGATGACTTCTACCCCCTCTCCGTCCGTCGATGCCGCAGAGCGGCCGACCGTTTTTGTGGTCGACGACGACGTATCGATACGTGAATCCCTCGAGTTGCTCATCATCTCGGCGGGATGGCAGCCGGTTCTGTTGGACTCCGCCCAATCCTTCCTGGCGATGCCGTCGACCGGCACGCCGAGCTGCCTGGTTCTTGACGTTAACATGCCGGGACTGAATGGCCTGGATCTCCAGAATATCATCACGCTCAGCGGGCGCAGGATGCCGATCATCTTCGTTTCCGGCTTCGGAGACGTTCCGATGACCGTGAAGGCGCTGAAGGGTGGTGCGCTCGACTTCCTCACCAAGCCGATCGATACGGAAGCGCTCCTCGAAGCCATCCAGTCGGCTCTGGCGCAAAGCCAGGCCCTGCGCCAGTTACAGCGGCGCTATGAGGTGCTGACGCCGAGGGAGCGCGAGGTCATGACCCGTGTCGCCAAGGGCCTTCTCAACAAGCAGGTCGCCTACGAACTCGACATCAGCGAGATCACGGTGAAGGCACATCGCGGTCAGGTGATGCGGAAGATGAACGCCCGCTCCCTTCCCGACCTCGTCGGCATGGCTGCTCGTCTTGGCCTCGGAGAGGATAGCCGCGAGGTCCACTAGATCAGAACGCGGACGATTCCGGCGCACGACCTAGCGCGCCGTTCGGGCCTCGATCACATCGAGTGCGCTCTGATAGAGCGTTCTGGTCAGTTCCGCCGTCCCCATCCTCGGTGCCAGCCGCGCGGCCTGCCCCGACCAGAGATTGGTGAAGTCATCCCGTGACGCGGCCTCGGCCTTTGCCCGGATCGGCGCGAGAGCAGCACCAGCTGTCGGAAACGCCGGCGCGTTTTCCGAGAGTGGTCCAAGTTCACGCATCAACCGGTTGACGATGCCTCGTGCAGGTCGCCCGGTGAATACGTTGGTGACGGTTGTGCTGTCGTCGCCGGCACCCGCAAGCGCCTGCCCATGCACCGCTGATACTTTCGCTTCAGGGCAGAACAGATACGCGGTGCCGACCTGAACCGCGGAAGCGCCAAGCATCAGGGCCGCCGCCACGCCTCGTCCATCCGCGATGCCGCCGGCGGCAATGACGGGCAGCCGCACGGCGTCGACGACCTGAGGCACCAGCGCCATTGTCCCGACCTGCGTCGCCATGTCGTGCGTCAGAAAGTTGCCGCGATGGCCGCCCGCTTCAAACCCCATCGCAATGATGGCATCGGCCCCATTGCCCTCAAGCCAGACGGCCTCGGCAACGGTCGTCGCCGACGATACGATCTTGGCACCGGTCGCCTTCACACGTTGCACCAGCGCCTTGTCGGGCAGGCCGAAATGGAAGCTGACGACCTCCGGCTTGAACTCCTCCACCACCTCGCAGAACGCTGCATCGAAGGGTGCGCGCCCGGCGCCGGAGACGGGCGCCTCAGGATCCAGATCGAACTCGACGTAATATGGCGCAAGGGCCGCCCTCCAGCGCATCTGCGCCGCCGAGTCAGCAGGTGGCGTCACATGCGCGAAGAAATTCACATTGATCGGCGCATTGGTCGACGCTCGGATCTTGATCAGCGAATCTTTCAATTGGTCGACGCCAAGCTGCGCGCTCGGAAGCGAGCCCAGTCCGCCTGCCCGCGCCGCCTCGACGACCATCTCGATCGTCGTGGATCCGGCCATCGGCGCCTGGATGATGGGAAGTTCGATGCCGAAAAGGTCAAGGATACGGCGGTCGGTCCAACGTGTCATATCGGTCTCCAGTCTATGCCTGCATTCAAGTGTCATATCGCCCGACACCGCACTGGTCCATTGCACCTTGGTGTTCGTCGCGAGCCGATCCGATCCAAAGGTATCGGGGACACCTTCGTACAATATCGCTGCTATCCGTTTGGCGCGAAGGTCCCGGCGAAGCGGTGAGCGATCTTGCCGCGCCCGGCATCGCCGGTCCCAGCAAGGCCCACGATCAATGAAACGCCCCTCTGCGAAGGCGGGCGAGGATGTGTCGCGTCGCCACAACGGAGGCAGGAATGAGCGCGCAAAGGACAGTCATCATAACCGGTGCCTCTCAAGGCATCGGCGCCGGATTGGTAACGGCATATCTGCAAAAAGGCTGGAACGTCATCGGCACGTCCAGGCGCATCAGCGAGACGGCATCCTTCGATCGTTCGGACCGACTGAAACTCATGGACGGCGATGTCGCGGATCCTGACACCGCGGAACGAGTGGCCCGAACCGCCATTGACCGGTTTGGCTCGATCGATGCGCTCATCAACAATGCCGGGGTTTTCGTCACGAAGCCGTTTCTCGAATACACGATCGATGATTTCAGGAGGATTTCCGCGACGAATGTCGAGGGCTTCATTCACTTCACAAAACACGCCATCAAACAGATGCTCCGACAGGAATCCGGCGGCAGCATCGTCACCATCACCTCGTCGTTGACCGATCATCCTATCGCGGGCGTCACAGCGTCGGTGCCGATGATCACCAAGGGCGGCCTCAACGCGATAACCAGGAGCCTGGCGCTCGAGTTCGCCGGCAACAACATCCGCGTGAACGCCGTATCACCCGGCGTCGTCGATACCCCGCTGCATGCGAGAAACCCGAAGGATTTCCTCAAATCCCTGTCGCCCATGGGAACGATCACGGCCATCCAGGAAATCGTCAACGGCGTCATCTATCTCACCGAATCCGCGAACATCACCGGGGAGGTGCTGCACGTCGACAACGGCGCACATCTCGGAAAATGGTAATCGTGGACGTCGAGGCGCGGCTGCGGGAGCTCGGCGTGATCTTACCGCCCCCTCCGACACCGTTCGGCGCTTACGTCGAGGCGGTTCAGTGTGGATCGCTGCTTTTCCTCAGCGGGATGCTGCCGGTATCCGGACATGAGCCACTCTATCTTGGCTCGGTCGGTCAAGAACTCTCCGTTGCCGAAGGCTATGACGCCGCGCGGGCGGCCTGCCTCAGCGGACTGGCGGCAACACAATCCCATCTGGGCTCGCTCAACAGAATCCGCGCCATCGCCAAGCTTGGCGTCTATATCGCGGCACCCGGCGATTTCCGCGAGCATCCGAAGGTCGCGGATGGTGCATCCGAACTACTTCTTGCGGTCTTCGGGAAAGAAAGCGTCCCGCCCCGGATCGTGCTCGGTGTCGCCAGTCTGCCGCTCGGCATGCCGGTCGAGATCGAACTCGTCTTCGAAATCGAGCCCTGACCAGCATTCTCGCTTCAACCTCTAGATGGAGACAGTCATGAAGATCGACCCACGAAAACCGACCGGTGTCGTCGCGGTATCGTCCAAGGTCCTCGCCGCCGCAACGCTGCTGATGCTCCCCGCATTCGCGCTCTCCGGCCAGGCACTGGTCGCCGAAAAGTCCGCCCGCCCGGCGGATGCAAAACCGCAGCCGTCAAGCGAACGGCAGCAGATCAGGATCGAAAAGCGATCGCCCGCCTATTGGCGCGTCACCTTCGATAACCCTCCATTCAACATCTTCGGACCCGAGACGATCCCGCAGATGGAAAAAGTGGTAGCTGAAATCGAGACCGATCCGAACCTCAGGGTCGTCGTCTTCGACAGCGCCGTGCCAGGCTTCTTCCTGACACACTACAACTTCACGCCGCCGCTGGCCGACTCCACCGGCCTTCCCGCCGGGCGAACCGGTCTCCACCCTCTACCCGACATGCTCGTTCGGATCAGCAAGGCACCGGTCGTCTCGATCGCCCTGATCCGGGGGCGCGCAACCGGCGTTGGCAGCGAACTCGCCCTTGCCAGCGACATGCGGTTTGCAAGCCGGGAGAAGGCGATCCTGTCGCAATGGGAAGTCGGCGCCGGCTTCGTTCCGGGCGGTGGTCCGATGGCGCGGCTTCCGAGACTGATGGGACGCGGGCGGGCGCTCGAGGTGCTGCTTGGCTCCGACGACATCAACGGCGACCTGGCGGAGGAATACGGCTACGTGAACCGTTCATTCGACGACGACAAGCTCGATCCATTCGTCGACGCCCTTGCGACCCGGATATCGGGCTTCGACCGGCAGGCAATCGCCGATACGAAACGGCTGGTCGATTTCGCAAGCCTGCCCAGCGACCCCGAGATCGGAGCTGGCTGGGATGCATTCATCTCGTCCGTTCAGCGCCCCGTGGCGCAGAAGAACATTGGCCGCCTGATGCAAATGGGGCTGCAGACCGACCCGGACGTTGAAGCGAGGCTGGGCCATTTCACCGGCACGCTTGCTGAAAAATAGCCCGAGGCGATATCGCAAACCTGTCACGGCCGCGCAGCGGCTCAAGGGATCGAGCTATAAGCATCCGAACGCCCCGGCAACCACTCGCCGGGGCGTTGCTCTGATTACTCTCGGAAGACGTCCTGATAGGCGTAGAGGCCCGGAACGCCTCCGGTCATGATGAAGAGCACGTTCGCGCGCGGGGGAATGGCTCCGCTCCGGATATCCGCCAGCAGACCCGCGAATGCCTTGCCGCTGTAGACCGGATCCAGGAACAACCCTTCGGATCGACCAACTGTTCTCACTGCTTCGAGCATGGCCGGCGTCGGCATGCCATAACCGGCACCGAGCTGCGAGCCGTGGATGGTCAAATCCGCAGGCGCGAGGCGCGTTTCACTCGATACGAGTTCGAGAACGGCATTGACCTTTTCAGCCGTGCCGACAAGTGCTGTCTCCACAGGCGACAACACCGTGAAGGCCTTTACACGGGATGGCGAGCTGCCGGTCAGGGCCATGCCTGCCGCAAGGCCGGCATGCATGCCGCCGCTGCCATTGGGGATGACGATCTGGTCGAACTCGATGCCGAGCTCGGCAGACTGCATGGCGATCTCGAAAGCGCAATCGGCATATCCAAGGCAGCCGACCGGCGTCGACCCGCCAAGCGTGGCAACAAACGCCTTGGAGCCCGACGCCGCGATCTCATCGGCTCGTCGCGTGGCAAATGCGATGGGATCCTCGCCTCTCGCAAGAACATGCACGTGCGCTCCGAGCAGCTGGTCGAGCAGTACGTTCCCGTTGCGTTGGTAGATTTCGCTGTCGCGCGGGACCATTTGCGCAAGCACGAGCTCGCAGCCAAGCCCCGTCTTCGCGCAGGCTGCGGCGGCAAGTCTGGCGAAATTGGATTGAACACCTCCGATCGCGATGACGGTATCGCATCCCTGCGACTTGGCCTGTGCAATCAGAAATTCGAGCTTGCGGAGCTTGTTGCCGCCGCCGCCGAGGGCCATCAGATCATCTCTCTTCGCCCATATCGATACGCCGTTCCTCTGGTCCCCAAGCGCCTCTTCGAGGCGATCGAGCCGCTGAATTGGCGTCGGCTGCTCCATCAGACGCGTACGTGGAAATTCATTCAACAGGTCGTGTATCTGCATGTGCGCACCTACTCACAGCATGGGTCGTTTCTCATGTCCTAGAAGAGCGTCACGTAGCAGGTCAACAGGGTGCCACGCAGACGACGACTATAAGGGTACGCCGCCGCCCCGGCCGCAATTGCACGAAGGTATCATCGGCAGTCGGCAGCTGCTCGCTCCGCGACCTACACCTTCGCACAATGGACAGCGCCTCGAGCCCGGAGCATCGTGCCCGGCGTCGCGGCAAAGACCGCAGAAGGTTCAATCGAGGGGAAATCGAAATGACCATCCAGGAACCGAAACAACCGGCCGCCGCGGTCTTGAACGATATCGACATGAAGCTCGAAGTCATTGTCATCCCCGTATCGGACGTCGATCGTGCGAAATCCTTTTACACCGGGCTCGGATGGCGGCTCGATGCAGACGTCCCCGGAGCGAACGGCTTCCGTGTCGTACAAGTGACGCCGCCGGGCTCGCCCTGCTCTGTGATCTTTGGATCGAATATCACCACGGCCAAGCCCGGCTCAGCGCAGGGCCTTCATTTGATCGTATCCGACATCGAGGCGGCTCACGCTGCCGTGGCCGCTCGCGGCGCCGAGATCAGCAGCATCTTTCACGATGCCGGCGGCGTCTTCCATCATCAGGGCACCGATGCAAGGGTTCCCGGCCCCCATCCTTCCCGCGCAAGCTACGGCTCCTTCGCATCCTTCAGCGACCCGGATGGAAACGGTTGGGTGTTCCAGGAAATCACGTCACGCCTGCCGGGCCGGATCGATGCGAACGGCGCCGCCTTCACCTCCTCAGGCGACCTTGCGGGTGCCCTTCGGCGGGCAGCTGCCGCTCATGGCGAACACGAGAAGCGGACGGGTGGAAATCACGACGAAAACTGGCCGGACTGGTATGCGCAATACATGGTTGCCGAGCAGTCAGGTGCAGCTTTGCCAACCTGACAGCCTTCGCTTGCCTTCCAAGCCAAGGAAGATCGATCGGCGCCCTGCGAGTCGAACGCTGACACCATTGTACAATGGACCGACCGCCATACATGATACATCATCCTGTAGCGGGACCTGAAGGTCCCAGCGACGAATGGCGGCCGAATGATCAACGATTGTCCAGCGATACCGGGCCATCCTTGGGAAGACGGGGCTCTGTGACCAAGGGGCGCTCAGATACCATCGATTTTGCCGGGTCGAAGCTAAGGCGGCCCAGGCACGTCTGCGCCTTTTTCAACGGCGACGATGAAGCATACCGGGTTTTGGGGCCTTTCATCCGTGACGGTCTCGAATGCGACCACAAGGCAATTCACCTTGTCGGCTCAGATCGGCGCGAAGAACACCTGTCCCGTCTGCGATGCGAAGGTATCGACACCGATGCCGCCCAGAAAACCGGCCAGCTTGAAGTTCGCACCACGGTCGATGCATACCTGCAGGATGGTCGCTTCGACCAAGACCGGATGGTGGAGACGTTCGGACGGTTGGCGAGCGGCAATGCAACCGGCCAATTCCCGTTGAGCCGTATCGTATGCCAAATGGACTGGGCCGCCGATGGTCAATCGCATCTTCAGGATCTCATCGAATTCGAGGCGCGTGTGAACGATCTCTGGAGCGAGCACGACGACGTGGTGATTTGCGTCTACGACCTGGGGAAATTCGGAGGGGAAACCGTGGTCGACGTCCTGCGAACCCATCCGCTGGTCGTTATCGGAGGGGTGCTGCAAGAAAATCCATTCTTCACTCCGCCCGCGCAGTTTCTCGATGAACTGCGCGAGAGGAATGCCGCAAAGGGGCAGGAAACAAGGGCTGCTGACTGACATGTCCGATCTGTTCGTCACAGCGACTGATAGCAGCGCGCTTCGCCGTTGCATGAATGATCTGCTGACGATCACCGCGCTGCCCGCGATCTGGATCGGAGGCGATGCCGCCGAGATCGCCAACACGCTACTCGATGCCCTCGACACCATTCTCGAGGTCGACTTCCTTTTCTTGCGGGTCATCTCGCAATTCGGGCAACAGGATCTCGAGGTCGGCAGGTTCGGCAGGCTGGCGGAATTAACCGATGCAGCCGCGTTCGGCGAGCACCTTTCCGCACTGTTTGGAGCCTCGAGCGCCGACTGGCCGCAGACAGCGGAGCTATCGCTGGGCAGTTCGACTTACACCTGTCTCCTCGAACAACTCGGCATCCAGCGCACCACCGGCGTCTTGGTGGTCGGGTCGCGAAGGCCGTCCTTCCCGACGGAACAGGAAAGGCTGATCCTCAACATTGCCGCCAATCAGGCCGCCGTTGCAGTCAGCGAGGCGCACCGCCTGCGCGAAGACGCACGCGCATGGTCCGCGCGCGAACTGAATAAGATCGTCAACGCGATCCCGGTCATGGCCTGGTCCACTCTCCCTGACGGCAGCGCCGATTTCTTCAATGAACACTTCCTTGCCTATCTCGGCTTCAGCTCGAACCAGGCTTTCGGCTGGGGGTGGACAACAGCCCTTCATCCCGATGACGTCGAGGGCCTGACGAATGTCTGGCGGGAGTTGAGGAATGCCGGAACGGCCGGTGAAACCGAAGCACGCCTGCGCCGCCATGATGGCCAGTACAGGTGGTTTCTGTTCCGGGCCAATCCGGTCCTAGCGGACGATGGATCGATCGTCCGCTGGTATGGCACCAACACCGACATCAACGATCGCAAGCATGCCGAGGAAGAGCTACGGCGAAACGCTGCGTTCCTGGCGCAAGGGCAGCGCCTGACCGAAACGGGCAGCGTTTGGTGGCGACCGGCGACCGACGAGATATTCTGGTCCGAAGAGGCCTACCGCGTGGCAGGCTATCCAACGAGCCAGGCGCCGAGCGTCAGCCTGATGCTCGACCGCTGCCATCCCGACGACCTGCCCCTCGTCCGGCAGCTCGTCTCTCGCGCTGTCGACGAAGGCCACAATATGGAGCTCGAGCACCGGCTGCTGATGTCGGACGGCAGCGTCAAATATGTTCGCGTCGTCCTGCAAAACATCGGCACCGACCCCTCAGATCCCGAGTTCATCGGTGCCGTGACTGATATTACGGCGCGCAAGATCGCCGAGGAGCACCTTCGCAGGAGCGAAGTCCTCCTGGCGGAGGGGCAGCGGATCAGCCTGACGGGAACCTTCTCCTGGAAGGTCGACAGCGACGACCTCACGTTCTCCGAGGAGCTCAATCGCATTTTCGGCTTCGAGTCCGATGTCCCTGTCGATTTCGACCGGATTGCCGGGCGGGTACATGAGGAAGACCTGCCGCTGCTTGCGCTGAAGATGGCGGACGTACGGAACGGTGGAGACAATCCGGATTACGAAATCCGGCTAGCCGTCAATGGCGAGATCAAGCATGTCCGGGTTGTCGGGCGCATCATCAGGCACCTCGATGGCACGATGGAATGCATTGGCGCGGTTCAGGACGTCTCCGCCCAGCGTCGGGCGGAGGTCGCGCGCGACAAGCTCCGCTCGGAACTCTCTCAGATCGCCAGGGTGACGAGCCTCAGCACCATGGCAGCGTCCATTGCCCACGAGGTGAACCAGCCCCTGTCGGGGATCATTACCAACGCAGGGACATCGCTTCGAATGTTGTCGGCGATACCGCCGAATGTCGAAGGCGCGCTTGAAACTGCGCGCCGCACCATTCGCGACGGCAACCGCGCCGCCGATGTCATCGTACGCCTGAGAAACCTGTTCAAGCAGGGCGTGGCGATTGTCGAGCCTCTGGATCTCAACGACGCTGCGCGCGAGGTGATCGCGCTGCTCGCGAACGATATCCAGAGAGGACGAATCTCACTCCATGCGGAACTTTCCGAACGCTTGCCTCTTACCCAGGGAGACCGCGTACAACTGCAGCAGGTGATAATGAACCTCCTCCGCAATTCCATCGATGCCATGGCGAGCATTTCGCCGTTGTCCCGGGACATCACTGTCCGCACCGGTACGGTGGAGTCGGATGCGGTTCTGTTGACCGTTGAAGATACCGGCTGCGGCTTGGAGACCGTCGAGATCGAGAGATTATTCGATCCGTTCCATACGACCAAGCCGGATGGAATGGGTATCGGCCTTTCCGTTAGCCGCTCGATCATCGAAGCTCACGAGGGGCGGATCTGGGCAAAACCCAATCCCATGGGGGGCGCAATCTTTGGTTTCTCGATCCCGGTCAAGGCTCGTGCTGGATCCGGCAATGCAAGACCGCAGACAGAAAGCCGATGATGCCAAGAATGCCGCTTGTATCGGTCGTCGATGACGACGAGTCCGTCAGAGAAGCTCTCCCCGATTTGATACGGATCTTCGGATTTGAGGTCAGAGCCTTTTCCTCGGCCGTGGAATTTCTGCAATCCGAATGGATGACGAAGACCGAGTGCCTGATACTGGATGTCGCCATGCCCGGTATGTCCGGGCCGGAACTGCAGGAAGAGCTCGCACGGCGCAAGCAGGACATCCCGATCGTCTTCATCACCGCGCACAAGGGCGAAAATGAGCGCCTTCCGCTCATCCAGGGCAGCGCCGTCGCTTGCCTTTTCAAACCCTTCAGCGACGTCGCCCTGCAGGAGACATTGGAGCAGGTATTCGCCTGAACCTGCCTCTCGGCGAGCCCCGATGGCGCCTCGTCATCTCGCGCGATCCGTGATCCGACACCATTGGATAATATACGGTAGGTTGCCGAAGCGATAGCGTCGCCAAAGGCGCTGGCCGCGAAAGGACATGCATGGAGATCGAACTCGGTCGGGTTCTGGATACGTTGCCAGGAATGGTGTTTGGCGCCCTTCCGGATGGCGACATCGAGTTCGTAAACAAGAGTTTAGCGGCAGCTGTCGGAACTCCGGAGACATGGCCCGAAGTCTCTCGGTGGCCCGTGGCCGCCCCGGCCGCGGAAGCAACCAGCCTCATCGGACGCTGGCGGTCGCTTCTATCTTTGGGCGAACCCTTCGAATTCGAGCTGCCACTTCGCCAAATGGACGGAGAAAGTCGGCGCACGCTCCTCCGCTGCAATCCGATACGTGACGACGACCGCATCCTGAAATGGTATGGCTGGGCTACCGACAACGAGACAAGTTCGGCAGACGAAGAGACCGATTTTCAGCGAGTAGTGAATAGCATTCCCGTACCCGTGGCGGTGACGACGCCGACGGGGGACGTCGAGGCGCTGAACGAACCAGCTCTCGCCTACTTCGGCATGGATCTGGAAGAGCTCAAGAACTGGAAGGCAACCGAAGTTGTCCATCCCGAGGATCTTGAGCGGACGATCGCCGATCAGCTGGAAGCGCACAGGGCCGTAACGTTCTACAATGTGGAAAGCCGCCACCTTCGCGCTGATGGTGTCTATCGCTGGCACAATGTGCTCGGCCTGCCGTTGAAGGATCCAGCGGGACAGATACTGCGCTGGTTTCACCTCCTGGTCGATATCGACGATCGCAAGCAGGCCGAGATGGAACTGGCCGCTCGCGAGCGCGAGGCGCGGATGATCCTTGAAAGCATCCCCGCCGGTATCGGCGTGCTCACGCCGGCGGGCGACGTCGAAGCCGTCAATGGTCATCTGCTCCGCTACTACGGGCGCACGCTGGACGAACTGCGCCAATGGGGCAGCAGCGACGTCGTCCATCCCGAAGACCTGCCGCGCATGCTCGCTGCCGTCCGGGAGGCGATCGCCACCGGCGCGCCCTACGACATGGAAGTTCGGCTTCGCCGGGAGGACGGCTGTTATCGCTGGTTCCTGGTGACAGGCCGTCCGCTGAAGGCGGAAGACGGTACGATCATCCGCTGGTACTCCCTTCATGTCGATATCGACGACAGACGGCGGGCGGAACAGGCGCTTGCCGAGCGCGAACGCGAGTCCCGTTTCATCGTCGACGGTATCGCTGGGATGATCGCGATATTCTCGCCTGAAGCCCAGCTGATCGGCGGCAATCAGCAGATACTGGACTACTTTCAGCTCCCGCTCGAGGAGCTCAACCAATGGGCCACGAACGGCATCACTCACCCTGACGACCTGCAGACCTGCATCGATAACTTCATGGGTTCGATCGTGACCGGCGAGCCATACGACTACGAAACCCGCTTTCGCAGGCATGATGGCGCCTGGCGCTGGTTCCAGCTTCGCGGTCTGCCGCTTCGCGATGCGGAAGGCCGGATCGTCCGCTGGTATGGCCTGTTGACTGACATCGATGATCGCAAGCGTGCGGAGGAAAGGCTGCGTCGCAGCGAGGCGTTTCTGGCGGACGCGCAACGCCTCAGCAAGACCGGCAGCTTCTCGTTCAAGCTCGGAACCAACGAGATCACCTGGTCCCAGGAGACCTATCGCATATTCGACGTCGATCCCGCGACGCAGGTGACGCTACAAACCGTCCTTGCGCGCCTTCACCCCGACAGCCTTTCGACCGTGCAACAGGTGATCGATCGGGCCGCGGAAGGCAGCGGCGACTTCGACTATAAGATCACCCTGTTGATGCCGGACCAGTCGACCAAAAGCATCCGCGTCCTGGCGCACAGCGAGCGCAACAAGGATGGTGAGCAGGAACTGACCGGCGCGATACAGGATATCACCGAAAGCCGAAACGCGGAGGAAGCACTGAACGAGGCGCGATCGGAACTCTCATACGTCACGCGCGTCACCAGCCTTGGCGTTCTGACCGCCTCCATTGCGCATGAGGTGAACCAGCCGCTTGCGGGGATTGTCACCAACGCAAGCACCTGCCTTCGTGCGCTCGCGGCAGACCAGCCGAACATGGAGCTTGCGAAAGAAACCGCCCGGCGGATGATCCGGGACGCGAACCGCGCCGCCGACGTCATCGTTCGCCTGCGGGCGCTGTTCAGCAGGAAGCCTCCGCTGATCGAGGCGATCGATCTCAACGAGGTTGCCGGCGAGGTGATTGCGCTGGCGTTGGGTGACCTTCAGCGCGGCCGTGTCTCCGTCGTGACGGAATTCGCCACTGGTCTGCCGCGCATCGCCGGTGCGCGCATCCAGTTGCAGCAAGTGATCATGAATCTGCTGCGCAACGCCATCGAAGCCATGGCGGATGTTCACGACCGACCGCGGCGCATCGTCATGAAGACAGAGGCTTCGGACCAGGCTGAGGTCGAACTTTCGATCAGGGATGTCGGTGTCGGCTTGGACGGTCAGGAGGTTGGCAGGATCTTCGACGCATTCTACACGACGAAGTCGGATGGAATGGGCATCGGGCTCTCGGTCAGCCGCTCGATCATCGAAAGCCACAACGGTCGCCTTTGGGCCCAGGCAAACGCCGATCACGGTGTCACCGTGACCTTCGCTGTGCCCTCACATGACAGCGGCGAGGCCTGCGTCGATCGCGAGCGTGATCAAAGCTTGGCGGACGCGGTGCAAACGGAAGGGAGGGTTTCATGACCAACCCGATAAAGCTCGTATCGGTCGTTGATGACGACGAATCCGTCCGGGAGGCTCTGCCCGATCTGCTGCGCTCGCTCGGCGTGGATGTGGAGGCCTTTACATCGGCAGAGCGCTTTCTCGCGTCCAGGGCATATGACGCCAGCGACTGCCTGATCCTTGACGTCGCCATGCCGGGAATGACCGGGCCGGAACTGCAGGCCGAACTCAACCGAAGAGGCCGAAAGATACCGACGATTTTCATCACCGCCATCAAGGACGACAACGTCCGAAATCGCCTGATCGGCAAAGGCGCCGTGGAGTGCCTGTTCAAGCCCTTCAGCGACGATGCGCTTCAGCACGCGCTGCAGATGGCCCTTGCCGCCGATTAAGCTCCGTAGGGCCTCCGGGAACGGCCCAAAGAAACGCATCCGCAGACTGGCTGGAAAAACCTGCAAATAGCGTTAATACAAAATTAAAATCTGATGAATAGATATTCCTGTAGTTGCAAAGGCTATTGCCGGCGCGCCGCCCGCAATGCTGCTCAGGCAGTGTGAGGGATCTTACCTGCCGGTCCCGTTCTGCGTCCGGATAGTTCAAGGATCACGGTCGCTCCGCGGCCACGGGCGCATGATGCCCCTTCGATCTAACGGCTCCAGCGAGCCATGTTCCGCATTGCATTTTAGCCACCGCCTGGATCGCGGCGCTTTCGCGCGCGCATGCGGGTGATCTGCCCATGAGCGCAAGCCGCGTTCGACCGGCCGCTTCGGCGCCGAGGGCGGAAGATGAGATATTGATTTATTGATACCGGGGGGCCCGCGTCCATGACCTCAATCGTTTCCTCGCTGCAGATCAAGTCGCTTGCGACATCCGCGATCGCCGCGCTTGCCGCCTCCGAGGTCGCCGCTCTCAGCATCAGCCAGATCAAGGCGCTGAGCGCGAGCCAGGTCGCAGCCCTGAGCGCCGAAGACGTCGCGGCACTGAGCTCCTCGCAGATCGGCGCCATTTCGGCCTCGGCGGTCGTCGGTCTCGGCCTCGACCAGATGCAGGTGCTTTCCGCGAGCCAGATCGGCGGGCTCTCCGCCGCCCAGGTCACTGCCCTTTATGCCAGCCAGATCGAAGCCCTGTCGGCCTCACAGGTCGAAGCGCTTTCCGCAACGCAGATCGGTGCGCTGTCGGCCGAAAAGCTCAACGCGATGACGCCCGACGAACTGGCGACCTTCTCCGCCGCAGAGATGGGGGCAATCGGCATCAAGGCGCTTGCCGGACTGTCCGAAGAGCTGCTTACTTCGCTCGGAACCGACAAGCTTGCCGCCTTGAAGGGCACGCAGCTTGCGGCGATGACCACAAGCCAGATTGCCCTGTTGAGCGCATCGCAGATCGGTGCGATCGGCACGTCGCAGATCACCTCTCTGAGCGCAAAGCAGATTGCCGCGATCACCACTGAAGCAGTTGCCGGCCTCACATCCGGGCAGATCAGTGTCCTCTCGAAAGTCCAGATTGCGGGACTGACGACCGCGCAGCTCGGCGCACTGGAAACGTCGCAGATCCAGGCGCTCACCTCAGCGCAGATTTCCGCACTGAGTGCCGACGACATCAAGGCGCTGTCCCAGGAGGATATCGGCACATTTACGACCGCCGAGCTGGCTGCAATCTCCACCAAGGCCCTTGCCGGACTTCAGACCGAAATCTTCGCGGGCTTCGCCTCCTCGCAGATCGCAGCGCTCAAGAAGGCGCAGGTCGCGGCCCTCAGCACCACGCAGATCGCGGCCATGGGGCCGGAGCAGCTCGGCGCCCTCTCGGCCTCGCAGATCGCGGGCCTCAGCGCCAAGCAGGTGGCCGCGCTGCCGACCGAGGCACTTGCAGGCCTGACCACCAGTCAGGTCGCATCGCTCTCCAAAATCCAGGTCGCAGCGCTTACCTCCGACCAGATCTCGACGCTGGAGTCCAGCCAGCTCGAAGCCCTGACCAGCAGCCAGGTCGCGGCCCTCTCCGCAAGCCAGGTCAAGGCTCTGTCCGCCGAGGATCTGGCCGCATTCCGCCCGGACGAGATCGCGGCGATCGCCGCAAAGTCCCTTTCCGGGCTGAGCAGCGAAACATTCGCCTCGCTTGCCTCCTCGCAGATCGCGGCCTTGACGAAGACCCAGCTCGCGGCCCTCGCCACAGGTCAGGTTAGTGCCCTCGACGGCGAGCAGCTGGGCGCCCTTGCGGCCTCGCAGATCTCGAGCCTCAGCGCCAGGCAGATCACCGCCCTGACCACGGATGCGCTCGCCGGCCTGACCACCAGCCAGGTCGCGTCGCTGTCGAAAGTCCAGATAGCAGCGCTAACGACAGATCAGATCGTCTCGCTGGGATCCTCGCAGCTGGAAGCCCTGACGAGCAGCCAGGTCGCGGCGCTGTCGGCAAACCAGATCAAGGCGCTGAGCGCCGAAGACCTTGCAGCGTTCCGCCCGGATGAAATTGCAGCTATCGCGGCAAAATCCGTGACCGGATTGTCCAGCGAGACACTCGCTTCGCTTGCCTCCTCACAGATCGCCGCGCTGACGAAAACGCAGATCGCCGTCTTCAGCACGAGCCAGATCGCCGGGATTGTCGGGGAACAACTCGGCGCGCTGTCGAGCTCCCAGATTGCAGGCCTCAGCGCCAGACAGATCGCAGCACTGAGCACGGACACCCTCTCTTCGCTGACGACCAGCCAGGTTGCATCGCTCTCCAAGGTCCAGGTTGCAGCCCTCTCGACAGACCAGATCGCCGTCCTCGAATCGAGCCAGCTCCAGGCCTTGACCAGCAGCCAGGTCGCGGCTTTCTCAGCCGAGCAGATCAAGGCACTGAGCGCCGAAGACCTCGCGGCATTCCAGCCCGATGAAATCGGTGCGATTGCGGTAAAATCTCTATCCGGTCTGTCGTCCGACACGATCGCCTCGCTCGCCTCGTCGCAGATTGCGGCAATGACGAAGACGCAGATCGCAGCCCTCGGCACCAGCCAGATCACAGCCCTGGATTCCTCGAAGCTCGGCGCCCTCAGCAGCTCCCAGATCGCCGTATTGAGCGCGAAGCAGATCGCGGCTCTCTCGACCGATGCGCTTGCCGGGCTGAAGGCAAGCCAGATCACCGCCCTGTGGAACCTCCAGGTCGCCGCCCTCACCACCGATCAGCTCGGCGCACTGGAATCGTCGCAGATCGAAGCGCTCACCTCGCCGCAGATTGCCGCTCTCTCTGCGGACGATATCAAGGCCCTCTCGGCCGAAGATATCGCGACCTTCACGACGGTAGAGCTTGCCGCAATTTCGGCAAAGGCGCTCGGCGGTCTCAGCACCGATACGCTCACGACGCTCGCCTCGTCGCAGATCGCGGCCCTGACGAAGACACAGGTTGCGGCGTTCAGCACCGAACAGCTGCAGGCATTGAATTCCGACCAGCTCGGCGCTCTGCAGATTGCCGGCCTGAGC
>UBTY01000068.1:0-5438 GCA_900468535.1 Hyphomicrobiales bacterium
CGGCCTTCGGTTTCGCCGCGCTGCTGCTGCCAGCCCAGAGGTATGGATAGGCGATAACTTCGCCGGTCGGAACTCATGGCTCATCATCGTAGCCTTCGCCGCGCGCCAGCCGATCGAGTGCCTCGTCGAACAGTTCCGCATGCTCGGCGGGCATTTCCGAAACAGGATGGGCGCGGCGCGGATTGCCGCCGGCGCGCATGCGCTCGTAGTGCTCGTAGCTCATCAGCACGAAACGCGGCTTCTTATGTCGGGTGAGCATGACCGGTTCGCGGCTCGCGGCATCGGTGATATCTCCGATCTGTTTGTTCAAGTCGCCTGTCGTGAACTGTTTCATGGCCAAAGTCTCCGGTATGGTTTTCCATATAGCATCATTCTCCATGTTTTCCGGTATTTCCATATTTCTAGGAAAACGGCGCTTCACGCGCCGTCTCCTGAAGCCTGCCAGACCGGGATTCCGAGCCGACGCGCCTTGTCGGCGAGATTGCCGGTGATGCCGTTTCCGGGAAAGACGATCAATCCGGCCGGCATGACCGACAGCATCTCGTCGTTGCGCCGGAACGGGGCGGCCTTGGCGTGTTTGGTCCAACTGGGCTTGAAGGTGATCTGCGTGACCTTACGGGCCTCCGCCCAGCAGGCGGCGATGCGCTCGGCGCCTTTCGGCGAACCGCCGTGCAAGAGCACCATGTCAGGATGCTTGGCATGCGCCTGATCGAGCTTGGCCCAAATCCGCTCATGATCATTGTAGTCCATGCCGCCGGCGAAGGCGATCTTGGTGCCGGCAGGGATCAGCACCTCGGTTTCGGCGCGCCGGCGGGCGGAGAGGAAGTCGCGGCTGTCGATCATCGCCGCCGTCATGTTGGCGTGGTTGACCTTGGAGCCGGTGCGTGGCCGCCAGGACGAACCCGTCTGCGCCTCGAACAGGTCGGCCGCGTAGTCGCGCATGAACTCGAAGCTGTTTCTGCGTTCCAGGAGCGTGATGCCCTCAGCAATCAGGCGTTCGAGCTCGACACTCTTCACCTCCGAGCCGTCCTGCTCGCGCTGACTGGTGCGCTGCGCCTCCTCATTGCGATCGAGTTCGCGCTGGATACGCTCACCGGCCCGGTGGAAGAGATTAGGGATCGACCAGAACAGGTCTTCGAGATCGGGCTCCAGCCGGGTGTCGCCGAGCATTTCTGCGAGGGCGTCAAAGATCGTGGTGATCGAAGACTGGACCTGCGGCTCCTCCGGCAATGGCCGCGGGTCAGGCTCGTCCTGGAAGGGGCGATAGCCGAAGACCTGCATCTCGTAGATGAACCGATCGGTCGGGGAGGACGTGTGGTGGGGCTCGAAGGTGTCGTCGGGGTGAAAGATCAGGTCCATGATGGTCTCCATCGGTTTGGGCCGCGCCTCTCGCGGCCTGACGGCGAACCCGGTCACGCGGGCCGAGGCCGGAACCGCAAGCGAAGTGCCGCGGCCCAGCGAAGCGCCGGGCGGCGGAGGGAGGGTTTCTTGATCCGCGAGGAATGACGGACCGCGCCTGCGGTCTGGCAGGGGAAGAAACCTGACCGACCCGCTGAAGGCCCGAGGCCCGCGTGGTAAGGGTCGCCTCTCGGCAGGCCCGCGGGCGTGCGCTCATCCGGAATGAGGCCAATGGACCGCCCTTCGCCAATGACGCCCCCTCCCCCGAGCTTTTCCGACCCGCTTCAGGCGGGCAAGTAGGCCATGGCGTCTTCCAGAGTGAGTTGTGCCTTAAGGCTTGCGGTCAGCCGGTCCGGGCCCAGCCAGCGGAGATCCTCGTTGAAGTCGCCGAGCTCCGGCGACAGAACCAGCGGCAGGATCCCCTCCTCCTGTGCCCGACGGCTAAATCCCTCGATCCCATGCCGGCCGGCGGCATCCGCGTCGGCGGCGATATAGATGCGCCGGCATCCGGGCGGGAAGCGGAAGGCGGCAAGGTGATTGGCCGTGAGCGCCGCCACCATCGGCATTTCTGGCATCACGTGTGAGAGCGACAGCATGGTCTCAAGCCCCTCGCCTGCCGCCATCACCGAGACAGGTGCAATGGCCGGAAAGCCGAAGCGGACTCCATTGCCGAGGAGCCCGCCGAGCGCGCGGCGTGGATCGTCGACCTTGGCTTTGCCGTCTCCGTCAGGATCGAGCCAGCTGCGATGTACGCCAGTCATTGCGCCGGCAGGGTCGGTCACGGCTGCGATCAAAGCCGGATAGCTGCTCGTCCTCCCCGTGACGAAATCGCGATAGTAGCAGGACGGATGGAACCGGAGCGCCGCATGGGTGGATGCCCTCAGGATACCCCGCTTGCGGAGATAGGCGTCGGCCAATGTGCCAGCCAATGGCTGTGTCATCCGAAACAGACGCCTGGCCCGCTCAGACGCCGGCCGCTCAATCGGTTGAGGTTCATCGCTGTCGCGCTTGCCAAATGACAGCGGCTTGGCTCGAGGCAGGCTGAGGAACTGACGCGCCTCGTCTGCAACGTCGCGGAAGTCGACGAGGCCGCAGGTCTCGCGGACGAGGTCCAGCAGATCGCCGAACTGGCCGGTCGCCGCATCCGTCCATCGGCCGGCCCGTGGACCGGCTAGGTGCACGTAGAGCGACCGGCCCTTGTTGTTGTCGACATCGCCGACGAGCCAGTAGTTGCCAGCCCGGCGGCCGGCTGAGAGATAGTGGCGGCAGACCGCCTCCGCGTCTTGCGCGAGACGATCCGCCATATCCGAGGCAGCTAGCATGGCGGACCTCCCTCATGACCGGCGCGCGATATCGACGAGGCGATGGCGCTCGATCAGCTTCGACAGGATCCCTGCCCCCTCGTCTGTGACAGGCACGAAGAAGCGCAGCTTCCAATTGATCATCTCCGAGAACAGTCCCATCGAGCGCAACCAGTCGCGCATGCCATCGGTGAAGCCCGTCAGTTCGACGCGGTACTCGTTCATCGCGCGTACGCGGCGGAGCGTCATGTCGCCGGCAAGCGCGACGATGGAGGACCCGTCGAGGAGCGATGACCACGCCTGGTCAGCGCTCAGCACTTGCCTCTGATCGATCCCGAAGTTGCGGCAAAGGCCGGCGAGCCGATCCGGAGCGATGACCCGGCCGACGATCCGCTCGCCGTCATCGGTCTGCAGCCGCCGCACCCGGCAGAAATCCTGCGGCAACAATTTCCAGATCGGCAGCAACAAGCCGCTGACGATATGCATCGTCGACGTTGAGAATTCCGGCACGGCCGCGACTTCGGTATCCCACGCGATGGCGAACGCTTGTTCGTCAACCTCCTCCCAATTGGTCTCCTCGAGCTGCCGGACTTCGAAGCGGAGCTCGTCCATCGGCCGGATAAGCGACACACGCGGCTGAATGGAGCCGTCGTCCAGCATGATCGAGCGGGTCGGAACCATCACCGCCGGCCGGCCAGACTTGCCGTTGATCATCAGCCTGGCGCGTGGATCCTGGCCGACGAGGCTTCGAACTTCCTCGAACTGCATCGGCGCATTGCGATCCCGGCGTTCGATCGTCAGCAGGTGCGACTGCGCGCCGGTGACGGGATGGGTATAGATCAGCCGGCGCTCGGTGACCATCATGCTGTCGGCGGTGATCGTCTCCAGGCCCTTGTCATAGATCCCGGGGGCAATCGCTCCCTCGATGCGGGCGGCCAGCAGTTGCTCGAAGGCTTCGAACAGCACGTTCTGCATGGCGATGGTCAGCGCCAGCATACGATTGAGGAAGGTTTGGATCGGCGGCAGCTCGTCCTTCAATCCGCCCTCTTCCGATGTCAACGACGGGCCGGTGATGGTTTCGAACCTTTCCAGCGAACAGCCTTCGATCCTGCCGACATGCAGCAGTCCGTAGAATTGCCGCAGCGCATCACGGGCATATTGCGATTCGAGATTGTCTTCGGACCGGAACATGCCCTGCCCGCCAGTCTGGCGTTGACCACGGGTGATGGCCCCGAGCGTGTCGAGGCGCCGGGCGATGGTCGAGAGGAAACGCCGTTCTGCCTTGACGTTGGTGGCGATCATCCGGAAGCGCGGCGGCTGCTTCTGGTTGGTGCGATGACTGCGCCCGAGCCCCTGGATTGCCACGTCGGCACGCCAGCCCGCCTCTAGGAGATTGTGAAGACGCAGACGCTGATTTTTCGCGACGAGATCTGCATGATATGATCGACCTGTCCCGCCGGCGTCGCTGAAGACGAGAATGCCTTTCTCGTCGTCCATGAAGGCGCGGGCCTCATCGAGATTGGCGCTGCCCGGCCTGTTCTGGACGGCATAACGGGCGATGGAAGTGCTGTCCTCGCGGCGGACGATCCGGCGGGAGCGACCCGTAATTTCGGCCACCTTCTCGGTTCCGAAGTGCTGGACGATCTGGTCGAGCGCCGTCGGGATCGCCGGCAGGCTGCCCAAGGTTTCGACCAGCTCGTCGCGGCGACGCTCGGCCTCCCGGCAGATGACAGGGTTGCCGTTCGCGTCATGAACCGGTCGGGATCTGAGATTGCCTTCGGCGTCGGAGAACTCCTCGAAAAGCTGCACCGGAAAGGAGTGCATGAGGTAATCGATGACATACTCCCGCGGCGTCACGTCGACCTGGAGATCGCTCCATTCCTCGGTCGGGATCTCTGCCAGCCGGCGCTCGGTCAGCGCTGCCCCGGTGGAAACGAGCTGGACGATGGCGGCATGTCCGTCCTCCAGGTCTGCTGCAGTCGCTTTGAGAAGAGCCGGCGTCTTCATCGAGGTCAGGAGATGATTGAAGAAGCGCTGCTTCGAGCTTTCGAAGGCCGAGCGCGCAGCAGCCTTGGCATTTTTGTTCAGCGTGACGGATTTGCCGGCCGCGCTGGTCGCACGAGTTATATCGGACGCCTCCATGGCAGCATCGAGGTGGTTGTGGATCACCTGGAACGCTTCCGCGTACGCATCGTAGATCTTGACCTGCTCCTCGGGCAGTTCGTGTTCGAGGATCTCGTATTCCACGCCTTCGAAGGAGAGCGACCGCGATGCGTAGAGGCCCATGGCCTTCAGGTCTCTCGCGAGCACCTCCATCGCGGCGAAACCGCCGTCTTCGATCGCGGCAATGAACTCGGAACGGGTCGGAAAGGGAAAGTCGCTGCTGCCCCAGAGACCGAGGCGCTCGGCATAGGCGAGGGATTCGACTTCCGATGCGCCGGTCGCCGAGACGTAGACCACACGAGCGTCAGGAAGAGCGCGCTGCAGGCGGAGCCCTGCCCTGCCCTGCTGCGACGCGGCCTTGTCGCCGCGCTCGGTTTTGCCGCCGGCGGCATTGGCCATGGCATGGCCTTCATCGAAAATGATGACGCCATCGAAGTCGGCGCCGAGCCAGTCGATGATCTGCTGCACGCGTGAGCGCTTGCCCTCGCGATCATCGCTGCGCAGCGTCGCAAAGGTGGTGAAGAGGATGCCCTCATAAAGCTTGATCGGCTTGCCCTGCCGGAAACGCGATAGGGG
>UBTY01000068.1:5445-9328 GCA_900468535.1 Hyphomicrobiales bacterium
TCGATCAGCTTGTCGGATTTTGATATCCAGACATGCCGACGGCGGCCCTTCAGCCAGTTGTCCAGAATAATGCCCGCAGCCTGACGACCTTTGCCGGCGCCTGTTCCATCGCCGAGGAACCAGCCGCGACGAAAACGAAAGGCATTTTCCGCATCGCACGCGACCGCCTTTAGATTATCAAAGGAGGCATCGACGCCCCAGTGGCCGGCAAGATAACCGGAATGAGCTTCTCCGGCATAGATGACGCTCTCGAGCTGGGCATCGGAAAGATCGCCGCTCACGACGATGCGCTTCGGCAGACGTGGACGATAGCTCGGCTTCGGTGGTGCCACCGAGGCCATCGCGACCGATTCGACCAGCGTCTCCGGATGCGGTTTTGCGTCGGGGATGTGGATCGACTGGAGCCGGTAGGTTTCGTAGATGCCGTCAGTAGCGCCCGCCTCATCCTTCGGCTGAGCGTTCCTCAACTCGTAGGATAGTTCAATGATCTCGTCGTCGACGGGTATTGAACGGCCGATTATCGAAGGCTTAGTTGGTCCTCCGACCGAGGGTATGGTGACCGCTGCTGGGCGCATCGTGCCCGCGCGCTGGATATCGTTGGAGAGCGCACCGATGGAACTCGGTACGAACGACGGTGGGCGCTGTGGGAGGTCATTGATCCAGTCGAGAAGTGTTTCGAGATCGCGCGCCGTGCCCTTTGACGGAGCGAGCTGCGCCGGATCCTCTGCCGGGATCTTGTCGATGACGGTGAGGCGCGTTTCCATCGTCGTTCCATGACGCGCATAGATGCTGCCATCTACCGCTGCGGTGAACAGCACCGTGCCCTGCCCCTGCAGCCGAACGAAGGCGTCACGCCACGCAGGATTGTCAGGAGAGAGGCTCGCGCCAGTGATCGCGACCAACCGGCCGCCGGGAGTGAGACGAGCAACGGCGGAGGTCAGATGCCGCCACGCAGCGTCGGCAACGCGACCCTCGACATGGACGCCAGCCGAGAAGGGCGGGTTCATCAAAACGACGCTCGGTCGGATGGAACGCTCGAGGTAATCGTCGATATGCGCGGCGTCGTGCCGCGATGTCGGAACGCCGGGGAAGAGGTACTGCAACAGGGAGTGCCGGATAGCCGCATATTCGTTGAGCAACAGGCGCGCGCCTGAGAGTTCCGCAAAGATCGCCATGAGGCCGGTTCCAGCCGAAGGTTCGAGAACGGTGTCAGCAGGCGTGATGCCGGCGGCGAGAGATGCGGCGTAGGCAAGCGGGATCGGTGTCGAGAACTGCTGCAGGGCTTGGCTTTCTTCGGATCGACGCGTTTGGGTCGGCAGGAGGTTCGCCATCTTCGTCACCATCGCGAGCGTCGATTGCCGCGCCTGGGCTCGGGAGGTGATTGAGCGGAATTTGCGAAGGAACAGGATCTGGGCGGCCTCTGTTGCTTCATAGGCGTCTTTCCACAGCCAGAGGCCTTCGGCGTCGCTGCCGCCAAGGGCCTCGATCATGATCTGTCGCAGGCCACCTGAAGTGACGACTTTGCCTTGCTCCAAAAGCGAGGCGATCTGACCGGCAGCATCCATGAGTGCTCCAGCGCGGGTTTTGATGGCAGGACGTGAGGAGGTAGAAACGGTTTGAGGATGCGAGATGATGTTCATCGAAGGATGCTCCAGAGGAAAGAACAGCGGAGCCCGACGTCCTGCCGAAGGTTCGGAGGAGCGAAATCAGGCAGCCAGGGGGGATCGGGAATCGCCAGCTTAAAATGTTGGCGATCAGCCGTGCTTAGGTTGCCGGGCTAACAATGAAGCCGGCAGGATCGTCGGGATCAGGCGGCAGATAGGCGTTATAGGGATTGCCGTCGGCCAGATGGCCGAACGGCGTGAAGAGGTATTCGCCATCAGAGCGGCCGATGGCGCAGAGCACGTAGCGCGGCTCGCGTGTAGCGGCGTCAAGGCATTCTATGAGAGCAAGGCTGCCATCGGACGCGGCACGCAGTTGCGTATCGAAGTTTGTGCGGGCATGATCGGGGATAGGCATTGGGATGCTCCGGACAAAATGAGGCCCGGCGCTTGACCGGGCTCTGGAATGACTGCGATGAGGTTTGTAGGCGGCCGGGTCTGAGCCAGGCGGGCATGAACATGTCAGGAGGCGCTCTCCAGCAGCTTCTTGGCCTTGCCTTCCAGATCGAGGCGAGTGTCCTGGTTGGCTTTCGTACGCGCCAGCGCGGTGATGCCCTGCACGAAATCGAAGATCGATTCCGGCGGCCTCCCCTCCTCCGACAGCACCATCTCGATGACTTTGCCGGTCTCACCTTTCGAGAAGCCGCGCCGACGCAGGAAGGTTTCGCGGTCGTCGTCCTTGCGCGCTACAATCCGTTCGCGCGCCGCCTTGATGCCGGCGATGAACGGAGCGGGTGAGGAATTGGCGAAGCTTGTCAGCGCGGGTGCTGCCTCATGCGCAAAGCGCTGGGCCGCAAACTTCGAATGGCGGATGGTGATCTCCTCGAAGTTTTCCGTTCCCCACAAGTTGCGGTTGGCGCAGACCGCCCGCAGATAGAAAGAGGCGATGCCGAGGGTCTTCGAACCCACTTCCGAGTTCCAAGCATAGAAGCCGCGGAAATAGAGATCGGGTTCGCCGTTCGGCAATCGTCCGGCTTCGATCGGATGGGTGTCGTCAACCAGGAACAGGAAGACGTCGCGGTCGCTGGCATAAAGGGTGGTCGTATCCTTGGTGATGTCGACGAATGGATTGTGGGTCATGGTCGCCCAGTCAAGTTGACCCGGCACTTTCCACATCGTGTCACCGGTCCCATTGCCGGCAATCTTCATCACGGCGGACACCAGTTCATGGTCCCAGATGCGGCCGTATTCGGGCCCGGTGACGGCCCGCAGTTCCAGCCGACCGTCATCCATCTCAAGCGTCTTAACGAGCTCGGCGCGGTGATTGAGCAGACCGTGCTGCAGGTTGATTGCCGCAAGCGGCGCCGGCNNCGATCGCTTGACGCTGACCTGGAACAAGAAGCTCAAGCCGCTCCGCATTGTCGCGCGTTGCTTCGACACGGATCGCAGCACTTTCGATCGTTCGAGCATGGGCGCGCTCAGCGCGGGATCGAACGGTATCGTAGAGATCGGTGAGTGACAGGAAACGTTCGTCGTCGGGTCGCGAGAACCATTCGGACGAAACGCGGCCGATCCGCTCCCCGCGAGAGATATCGACTTTGAAGCCGGAGGAAGCCGGCTGGTTAGTGGATGCGAGGGAATTCATTGCATTGTCTCCATAAGACAGAGTCCAGGCGCGGTGGCCTGGCGAGGTTGAGGGATGTCTGGGGAAGGAGATGAATTAATCTGAAGCCAGCCGGCGATGCGCCGACCTAATCGCCGAGAGCGCCGCCTGGAATTCGGCGCTTCCGACCGCGTCGGAAAAATCCATCGTTGTCGCGATGGACAGGCACGCGGCGTGGACCTCATCGTCGGTCACGGCTTCCGGCTGGACAGCTTTAAAGCTCGGGTCGACTTCAAGGACTGCGGTGATGGCCTTGCGCACACCTTCCTCCTGCAGCCTGATCAGGACGTGGGAAGGCTTGGGTAGGTCGACCGGTTCTTCAGGATCCGGTTCCCCGGCGAGAATGGCTTCCCCTCGGGCGATCGCCCGGGCAGATCGGGCGAGCCAATCGTGCGCTGGTGGCCGGGTCACTCGGACGTCGTCGAACAGGATCTTCAGCAGCCCGAGCAGGATCTCAAAATGGTATGCACGGCGTGTTACTGCCTCTTCAAATTGGGAAGGGATTTGAATTGGCGGCCGCGCATAGGCAGTGTCCGCGCCGTCCCAGATACCAGTGACATGGATTTCGCCGCAGGAATCGTAATCCTTTTTGGAATTGTCCCACTCATCATCCGCGATG
>UBTY01000023.1 GCA_900468535.1 Hyphomicrobiales bacterium
ATCCTCCCATCGTGCAAGTGATCGTGACGGAGGCTCCCTCCTCCGCCATCGAGACCGTCGCGTCCGAAGTACGCCGACGGCATGCGGCCTCCTAGCCGCTTCGCTATTTAAAACGTTATAAGTTGCAGCAAGTCAAGCGCTCAGAGGTTTCCGATCAGTCAACGTCTAACCGACTGATTTACTGCCGGAAATATTGCATTCCTGGCCCCTTGATTTCGAGGGATAACGCTGCAATCAGCGACAATAAACGTTTTCGGTGATGGATTGCCTATAGGTTCGTCTGGGGTTACATAGATTTGCTCCAGATCACGAGAGGAACCCCGTGACCGACACGCCCAAGGATTTCGCCTCGCCACCCGTCCTCAAGCGCGGCAAGCCGACGTTGCGGACGATCTCGCAGATCACGGGCTTTGCGGTGACGACCGTTTCACGCGCGCTGAGCAACGCGCCGCAGATCTCCATCGAGACTCGCAAGCGCGTCCACGAGGTCGCGGCCAATATCGGCTACCTGCCGGACCGCGCGGCCCAGCGTTTGAAAACGGGGCGGACCAATGTCATCAGCGTTCTGCTCGACCCACACGAGGAAATTCTGGGCTACGGCATTTCAATCATGCATGGCCTTGCGACGGCACTAAAGGATACGCCCTATCACCTGATCATTACGCCGAATTTCGTCAACGACAGCAATGTCGACGCCGTGCGCCATATCGTTCGCAACGGCATGGCCGACGGCATCATCTTCTCGCGTACCGAGCCGTTCGATCCACGGGTGCGTCTGCTGCTTGAAAGCGATTTCCCATTCGTCTGCCACGGGCGGACCGAATTTTCGACCGAGCACTGCTACGTCGATTATGACAATTTCAGCTTCGCTTACGAGGCGACGAAATGGCTGATCAAGCGCGGTCGCCGCAAGCCGCTGATCATCCTGCCGCCGAAGCGCCTGACATTCTCCCAGCATCTGCTGCATGGCTTCATGACCGCGGTACGGGAGGCCGGCGTCGCCTACGAGATTCCCGAGGAAATCGACCTCGACTGTCCCGTCGAGCAGATCAGAAGCTATATGAGCGCACGCGCCGGAAAGCCTGATGCGCCCGATGGTTTCGCCTGCGGCGGCGAAGTTTCGGCACTTGCCACCATCACCGGTATGAGTGACCACGGGCTGACACTTGGTAAGGAATACGATGTCGTTGCGAAGCGGACATCGAAACTGCTGAGCCAGATCCAGCCGAAGGTCGAGACGATCTATGAAGACCTGACCGAGGCGGGTGAGCAGATGGGGCGTGTGCTTCTGGCGCGAATCGCGGGCGATGACAGCGCCGATCGACAGGTCCTGCTCACGCCCCAGTTCAATTTCTCGGATATGGCCCCTCAGTCGTGAGGGGCGATCACGACCCGCTCCTTGCGGAACGCATCAGGTGTCCGTGATGTCCACTTCCGGAAGGCCCGATAGAAGGCGCTTGGCTCGGAATAGCCGAGTTGCGCCGCGATGTCTGCGATAGAGGCCGACGTGTCGGCAAGCTTTGTCATTGCCAGATCCCGCCTGATGTCGTCCTTGATCCCGGCATAGCTTTGTCCTTCGGCGTGCAGCCGGTGGCGTAGCGTCGATGGAGAACTCCGCATGTCCTCGGCAAGCGTCGCAAAGTTCGGCCATGCGGTTGGCGGCATTTGCCCCAGCTTGCGGCGGACGAGAGCTGCCGCGCCGGCATCGTAGCGATAGCGAACGAGGATATTCGCAGGCGCCGCCCGCAGGAACTGCTTCAATGCATCCTCGCTACGGGAAATCGGCAGGTCGAGGAGAGCGCGATCAAACCCCAGGCGGCTGCATCCTTGCGAGAAGCGGACAGGCGCTCCGAAGAACAGGCGATAGTCCGCTCCCTGTTCGGGCTCCGCGCATCGGAAATCCACGAGCCTGATCGGCAGACGGCGACCAACCAGCCAGCACGCGATGCCATGAAGAATGATCCAGTAAGTGCGATAGGAGAATGCTGACCGCGCCGGGCCGCAATCGCTCAACTCGATCAATGCGAGTCCATCACGAACGACCAACGCGCCGCGCGGATCGTCCAGCACCACATCCATGAACCGCAAGGCCCGCCGAAGTGCATGCCCCAATGTCTCGGCATGCAGCACGCAATGACATAACAGTGTGAAGCTGCCGCTGCGCATTGGGCGCCCGCCCATGCCAAAGAACTCATCGTCAAGCTCGGCTGCAATTGCCAGCCACAGTGCACCGTAGCTCTCGGCGGAAACAGGTTGCGTTACCGCAGCCGGCAATCCCGCCCGCTCCAGCGCGGGCCCGACTGGCTTGCCCAACCGCCGCAAGCTGTCGAGCGCCTCCTCGACAAAAGCCGGTGCGATCATTCTTCGGTCCAGGTCGCTCATGTGGGCACCACTATGGCAAAACTGGCCGAAATATTGAAGCAATTTTGTCATCGATTGCAACAATCGCGCGGCGTACTATTTGATTGCAGGGGCGATGGGAGTGAGCCGTGCAGATAGATGGAGGAACATTCATCATCACTGGAGGCGCGTCCGGCCTTGGCGCCGAATGCGTGAGGTCGCTCGCGCGACAGGGAGCCAACGTCCTTGTTTGTGACGTTCAACCGGCTGTGGAAAAGCCCGACGACGGCGACACTGTTCGCTACCTTCAGACCGATGTGACGAGCGAAGCGGATGCTGAGCGCGCTGTCGACACCGCGCTTGAATGGTTTGGTGACCTCCGTGGCCTCATCAATTGCGCGGGGATCGCACCGGCCGAAAAGATTGTCGGGCGCAATGGCCCGCACGCATTGGACAGCTTCCGCCGCGCTGTTTCGATCAACCTCGTTGGGACCTTCAACATGATCCGGCTTGCCGCCTGTGCGATCGAGAAGCGTCCGCCTGACGCAAACGGCGAGCGTGGCGTTATCATCAACACTGCTTCCATCGCCGCATTCGAGGGTCAGATCGGGCAGGCGGCCTATGCCGCCTCGAAGGGTGGCGTGGCGGCGATGACGCTACCCCTCGCGCGCGAACTTGCTCGCTATGGCATTCGCGTGGTGACCATCGCACCGGGGATTTTCGAGACGCCCATGATGGCCGGCATGCCGGCGGAGGTCAGGGAGGCGCTTGGCAGGAACGTGCCGTTCCCACCGCGTCTCGGCAGGCCTGTGGAATTCGCCGCGCTCGTCAGTCACATTATCGAGAACAGCATGCTGAACGGCGAGACGATACGCCTGGACGGCGCGCTGAGAATGGCGCCGCGCTGAGCGCAGTTGGGAGGACAAGCTTTGAGAACTGACCCCACCGTCATCGTCGGCTCCGCCCGAACGCCGATTGGCAGCTTCCAGGGCAACTTCCGCGATCTCAAGGCAGCGGATCTTGGTGCCGTCGCTATCCGCGCGGCACTCGAGCGGAGCGGCCTTTCATCGGACAGCATCGACGAGCTGGTGTTTGGATGCGTCCTTTCGGCCGGACAGGGACAGGCACCCGCACGCCAGGCTGCGATCAAGGCGGATCTGCCGTTTGCGACCGGAGCCACGACAGTCAACAAGATGTGCGGTTCCGGCATGAAGGCCGCCATGCTTGCCCATGACCTGATCGCCGCCGAGAGTGCATCGCTGGTTGTGGCCGGCGGCATGGAAAGCATGACGAATGCGCCCTATCTCCTCGATAGGGCGCGCGGCGGCTACCGGCTCGGCCATGATCGCGTGATCGACCACATGTTTCTCGACGGGCTGGAGGACGCTTACGACAAGGGTCGGTTGATGGGAAGTTTTGCCGAGGATTGCGCCGAAGCCTACCAGTTCACGCGGGAGATGCAGGACACCTATGCGATCACGTCGCTTGCGAGGTCGCAGAAGGCCATCGCCGGCCGCAGCTTCGAGGCGGAAATCGCCCCGGTTTCGGCCAAGGCAGGCAAGGAAATCCGGACTGTCGATCGGGATGAACAACCCGGCAAGGCGAACGTCGAAAAGATCCCGCAACTGAAACCCGCATTCCGGGACGGCGGAACGGTAACGGCTGCCAATTCAAGCTCCATTTCGGATGGCGCAGCGGCAATCGTCATGATGCGCGCATCACGGGCTGAACGAGACGGCTTCCGCCCGCTTGCTCGCATCGTCGGCCACGTGACCCACTCCCAGGCACCCAATCTGTTTGCCACCGCGCCGGTCGGAGCGCTGACGAAGCTGTCCGAGAAGATCGGGTGGTCCCTCAAAGATGTCGATCTGTTCGAAATCAACGAGGCCTTCGCGGTCGTGCCGATGGCGGCAATGAGGGAGCTCGACCTGCCGGCCGACAAAGTCAACGTCCACGGCGGAGCCTGCGCCCTTGGCCACCCGATTGGCGCTTCCGGCGCGCGGGTGATGGTGACGCTTCTCGCAGCCCTTGAGCGCTACGATCTGAAACGCGGTATGGCTGCCGTCTGTATCGGCGGCGGCGAGGCCACGGCGATTGCGATCGAGCGACCATAGGAGAGTATGGTGATCCTGTCCGAGCTCCAGCAACAGATCCGCGATCTTGCCCATGACTTCGCCGTCGAGCGCCTGGCGCCCGGAGCCGCCGCCCGCGATCGCGAGCACCGCTTTCCGCGTGAAGAACTCAAGCAGATGGGCGAGCTCGGCTTGCTCGGCATGTTGCTACCGGAAGCCTATGGCGGTTCGGAGACAGGCGCGCTTGCCTACGCCGCTGCACTCGAGGAAATCGCCGCCGGTGATGGCGCTTGCTCGACGATCATGAGCGTGCATAGTTCGGTGGCCTGCGTGCCTATCCTGACATTCGGATCCGAAGAGCAAAAGGACCGCTTCCTGCCAAAGCTTGCAACGGGAGAATGGATCGGCGGGTTTGCCTTGACCGAGCCGCAGGCCGGCTCAGAAGCTTCCAATTTGAAGACGCGAGCACGGCGTGAGGAGGACCATTATGTCCTTGATGGCTCCAAGCAATTCATCACGTCGGGCAAGAACGGCCAGGTGATTATTGTCTTTGCGGTTACCGATCCGGATGCGGGAAAGAAGGGAATAACAGCCTTCATCGTACCCACCGATACGCCCGGCTATCAGGTGATCCATGTCGAGGACAAACTTGGCCTGCATTCGTCGGACACTTGCCAGATCGCCTTTGACGGCATGATCGTCCCCGCGAGCCTGCGGCTTGGCGAGGAAGGACAGGGTTATCGGATCGCGCTTGCCAATCTGGAAGGAGGCCGGATCGGCATAGCGGCGCAGGCTGTCGGCATGGCGCGGGCCGCATTCGAGGCGGCACGCAGCTATGCCAGCGAACGCATCGCATTCGGCAAGCCCATTATCCAGCATCAGGCAGTAGCGTTTCGTCTTGCCGACATGGCGACACAGATCGAGGCCGCGCGGCAACTCGTCTATCACGCCGCCGCCTTGCGGGAGGCGGGGCAGCCCTGCCTGTCAGAGGCCTCGATGGCAAAGCTGTTTGCATCCGAGATGGCCGAGCGAGTTTGTTCGGACGCCATCCAGATCCATGGAGGTTACGGTTACATCGCCGACTATCCGGTCGAGCGCATCTACCGTGACGTTCGAATTTGCCAGATCTACGAAGGAACAAGCGACGTGCAGCGGATGGTGATTGCACGCAATCTCTAGATGCGCACACGCGCCCCGTTGTCGGGAGGAGACAACGGGTTGCCAAAGGGAGGAAATGACATTCATGACGGACAATGCCCCGTTGAGCCTGCATGTCCCGGAGCCGGCTGTTCGCCCCGGCGGACAACCTGATTTTTCCAATGTGAAGATCGCGCGCGCCGGCGCTATAGCGCGACCTGAAGTCGATGTTGCACCTGAAGATATTCGCGACCTCGCCTACTCGATCATCCGTGTTCTCAATCGCGAGGGCCAGGCTGTCGGCCCCTGGGCAGGACAATTGTCCGACGAAGAACTGTTGGTCGGCCTGCGCAACATGATGACACTACGTGCCTTCGACACGCGAATGCTGATGGCCCAGCGACAGGGCAAGACGTCATTCTACATGCAGCATCTCGGTGAAGAGGCTGTCAGTTGCGCCTTTCGCAAGGCGCTCGAGAAAGGCGACATGAACTTTCCGACCTATCGACAGGCCGGATTGCTCATCGCGGACGATTATCCGCTCGTGACAATGATGAACCAGATCTTTTCCAATGAGGCAGACCCTCTGCACGGCCGGCAGATGCCCGTCCTTCATTCCGCCAAGGAACATGGCTTCTTCACTGTTTCGGGCAATCTCGCGACACAGTACGTCCAGGCTGTCGGCTGGGCCATGGCCTCGGCGATTAAGGGTGACACTCGCGTTGCCGCGGCCTGGATCGGCGACGGATCGACGGCGGAATCCGACTTTCATTCCGCGTTGGTTTTTGCGTCGACCTACAAGGCGCCAGTCATCTTGAACATCGTCAACAACCAGTGGGCGATCTCGACATTTCAGGGCATCGCGCGCGGCGGTTCGGGAACCTTCGCCGCGCGTGGACTCGGGTTCGGTCTGCCGGCGCTGCGCGTTGACGGCAACGACTATCTCGCCGTCTATGCCGTCGCCCGCTGGGCCATCGAGCGGGCGAGGCGCAATCTCGGCCCGACCTTGATCGAGTACGTGACCTATCGCGTCGGCGCGCATTCGACCTCGGATGATCCAAGCGTCTACCGACCGAAGACGGAGTCGGAATCCTGGCCACTTGGAGACCCCGTGCTGCGGCTGAAGAACCATCTGATCCTAAAGGGCGTCTGGTCGGAGGAGCGCCACACTCAGGCCGAAGCCGAGATCATGGATGAAGTGATCGACGCGCAAAAGCAGGCAGAGGAGCATGGAACCCTGCACGCTGGCGGACGACCGTCGGTGAGAGACATCTTCGAGGGTGTCTACGCGGAAATGCCGCCGCATGTTCGCCGGCAGCGCCAGAAGGCGGGGTATTGATATGGCCCGGATGACGATGATCGAGGCAGTCCGCAGCGCTATGGACATATCCATGGAGCGGGATGAAAACGTCGTGGTTTATGGGGAGGATGTCGGCTATTTCGGCGGCGTGTTTCGCTGCACGCAAGGCCTGCAGGCAAAGTATGGCAGGACACGCTGCTTCGACGCTCCGATCAGCGAATCCGGTATTGTCGGGACTGCAATCGGCATGGCCGCCTATGGCCTCAGACCGTGCGTGGAAATCCAGTTTGCCGATTACATGTATCCGGCTTACGACCAGATCACCCAGGAAGCCGCACGCATCAGGTACAGGTCGAACGGGGATTTTACCTGCCCGATCGTCATCCGCATGCCGACGGGCGGCGGCATCTTCGGGGGGCAGACACACAGTCAGAGCCCGGAAGCGTTGTTTACGCATGTGTGCGGGCTGAAGGTGGTTGTTCCCTCCAATCCCTATGATGCAAAGGGCCTTCTCATCTCGGCCATCGAGGATCCTGACCCGGTGATGTTTCTGGAGCCCAAGCGGCTCTACAACGGACCATTTGATGGCCACCATGAGCGACCGGTGACCCCCTGGTCGAAACACGACCTCGGCGAAGTCCCCGAAGGCCACTACACGATCCCGATCGGCAAAGCCGAGATCCGCCGCGCCGGATCCGCCGTCAGCGTCATCGCCTATGGAACGATGGTCCATGTCGCGCTTGCCGCCGTGGAGGAAACGGGGATCGACGCCGAGGTCATCGATCTCAGAAGCCTCCTGCCTCTCGATCTCGATACGATCGTCCAGTCGGTGACGAAGACGGGGCGCTGCGTCGTTGTTCACGAGGCGACGCTGACGTCAGGTTTCGGGGCAGAGATCGTGGCGCTCGTCCAGGAGCATTGCTTCTACCATCTCGAAACGCCCGTTGTGCGCGTTGCGGGTTGGGACACGCCCTACCCCCACGCTCAGGAGTGGGATTACTTTCCCGGACCGCTCCGCGTGGGGCGCGCGCTGACCGAAGTGATGGAGGCTTGAGCATGAGCGAATTCGTGATCAAGATGCCGGATGTCGGCGAAGGCGTCGCGGAAGCGGAACTGGTCGAATGGCATGTGAAGGCGGGCGATCCTGTCCGTGAAGACATGGTGATTGCCGCCGTGATGACGGATAAGGCGACCGTCGAGATCCCCTCGCCTGTCGCTGGCACCGTGGTCTGGCTGGCTGCCGAGGTCGGCGAAAAGATCGCGGTAAAAGCTCCGCTCATGCGGATCGAGACGGCCTCCGGAGGCACTCCTTCCGCTCCCACCGCAGCCGAGAAGTCCTCGCCCGCGCCTGAACCGAAAAAGCCGGCACCGGCACAGGAAAAGAGCGCCGGGGCGCCTTCCGCTGCACGCGTTTCTCCACCCAGCCAAGACCCCGCAGAACGGCCGATTGCATCGCCAGCAGTGCGCCTCTTTGCGCGTGAGCACGGCGTCGACCTTCGGCAAGTGCAAGGAAGCGGCCCTGCAAACAGGGTGTTGCGCGAAGACGTAGAACGCTGGCTTGCTCGCGGGCCACAGGCGCCTTCGGTTCAATCAGGCAATGTCGCGAGGACTGCGACCGAAGAGATCAAGCTCACAGGATTGCGCCGGCGGATTGCCGAGAAGATGTCGCTTTCGACATCGCGCATCCCGCACATCACCTACGTCGAGGAAGTCGACATGACGGCCCTGGAGGAGCTGAGGGCAACGATGAACCGCGACCGTAAGGAGGAGCAGCCGAAGCTCACTGTGCTGCCCTTCATCATGCGGGCGCTCGTCAAGGCAGTTGCCGAGCAACCGACACTCAACGCGACGTTCGACGATGAGGCCGGAGTTCTGACGCGTCACGGCGCTGTCAATATCGGCATGGCGACGCAAACGCCGGTGGGCCTCGTCGTCGCGGTCGTCAAGCATGTGGAGGCGCGCGGCATCTGGGACTGCGCGGCAGAGATGGGCAGGCTCGCGGAAGCGGCGCGGGCCGGCACGGCTACCCGCGACGAATTGAGCGGGTCCACCATTACGGTCAGCTCGCTCGGCGCCCTTGGAGGCATCGCCTCCACACCCATCATCAACCACCCGGAAGTGGCGATCATCGGCATCAACAAGATCGCAGTCAGGCCGATATGGGATGGCTCGCAATTCATACCGAGGAAAATGATGAATCTCTCTTCGAGCTTCGATCACCGTATTGTGGACGGTTGGGACGCAGCAACGTTCATTCAGCGTATCCGGGTGCTGCTTGAGACACCGGCCCTCATTTTCATGGAAGGCTGATCGATGAAGGAGATCATTTGCAAGCTTCTCATCATAGGGTCAGGTCCCGGCGGCTATGTCTGCGCGATCCGGGCAGGCCAACTCGGGATCGACACTGTTATCGTCGAGGCCGCAAAGCCGGGAGGAACCTGCCTGACGGTCGGGTGCATCCCATCGAAAGCCCTGATCCACGTCAGCGAGCAGTTCTTCGATGCAAAACGAATGGCCGCTGGCAAGAACGCTGCCGGTATCACCGTCCAGCAGCCGGCGATCGACTTCGGCAAGGCCGTCAGCTGGAAAGATGGGATTGTCGGAAAGCTGTCCTCCGGTGTCACGACGCTTCTGCAGAAATCAACAGTCAAGATCGTTCATGGCACAGCCACGTTCCGGGACGGCAAGACTGTCGAGGTTGACACCGAGCTCGGCCTGCAGCTTGTAAGGGCCGAGACGATCGTGATCGCGACCGGGTCAGAACCCGTGGAGCTGGCCGATATCCCTTTCGGGGGTATCGTCATTTCCTCAAGCGAGGCGCTGGCGTTGCGCGAAGTGCCGCAAAAGCTGGTGGTCATCGGCGGCGGCTACATCGGCCTCGAGTTGGGCACGGCCTTCGCCAAGCTCGGCTCACAAGTCAGCATCGTCGAGGCAACAGGGCAACTTCTACCGCAATATGATGCGGATCTCGTAAGGCCGGTCGCACGTAGGCTTGCCGACCTCGGCGTTCGCGTCATGACGTCGACAAAAGCGGCACGTGTTTCGGAAGGCGCACTGATCGTCAGTACTGCGGAAGGTCGCGAAGAGCAGCTGGACGCCGATCGCATTCTCGTTGCGGTCGGACGCAAGCCGCGCGCAAGTGCAGCCGGCCTGGACGAGCTGGACCTTGACCGTTCCGGTCCCTTCATCCGCATCGATGATCGCTGCCGGACGTCAATGCGTGGCGTGTACGCCATCGGCGACGTAACCGGCGAACCGATGCTGGCGCATCGAGCGATGGCGCAAGGCGAGATGGTGGCCGAGATCGTGGCTGGCCGCAAGCGCGCCTGGGACAAGCGCTGCATTCCGGCGATCTGCTTTACCGATCCGGAGATCATTTCCGCAGGCCTCACCCCAGGCGAGGCACGCAGCCAAGGCTATGATATCGAAATCGGCCAGTTTCCATTCAGCGCGAATGGTCGCGCCCTGACGATGAAATCGGAGGAAGGATTTGTTCGCGTCGTTGCTCGCAGAGACACCAATCTGATCCTTGGCCTGCATGCTGTCGGCCAAGGCGTGTCTGAGCTTTCGGCGGCCTTCTCGCTGGCGATCGAGATGGGCGCAAGGCTGGAAGACATTGCGGGAACCATTCATGCGCACCCAACGCGCAGCGAGGCATTTCACGAGGCGGCACTGAAGGCGCTTGGGCACGCACTGCATATTTAACAGATCGCGGCCGCCGAAACCGGCGGCCGCGCTTTTCTTACTGCTTCAATTCACGGATCGTCAGAGCCGGATTGTGCGCAAAGAAGTTATGGGGCTCGATATGGATCGTCTTCCATTCGGTCGACATGACCGGCCAATCCTCCATGCGCGGGATGTGATGGAAGCCGGCCGTGAACCACGTCACGATATCCTTACCCATCAGCGGCTTGTTGGCCTTGACCCATTCCGGCAGCGTATCGGAACCGTCGCTCTGCATCGCGTACTTGCCGCCCGCGTACTGCTGATCGATGTTGTAGACCGTGTTCCAGACCGAGTACTCGATGTAGGCATTGCGCTTCATCGGCGGATCCTTGGCAAAGTCGAATGGGCCGTAGGCAACGTCGCCATGATGGATCATCCAGCCGGGTTCCTGCCCGAGGTAGCCTTCGCGAGACGGATCGGAGATCATGAAGTAGCGCGGTTTCATCGCCGATAGCTGATAGCGCGCCTCCATTTCCGTCTTTGGCATGGTGTGCTGCACCGCCCACATCGAACGCCGCGGGTTCTTTGCGTCAACTTTCGCAGGCACGATGTCCATCGTTCCGAAATGATTGGCCGGCTGGTCGACGTCGAAATCGATGCGGAAGTTGAAGTAGTGGTCATGGTTCGCTGCCACCAGATTCGGTGCGATCAGCGTGCCATGCGCCGTGTCTTCCGCAGCGGTCGGGTCGTTCATCGATGTCGATGCGACGCCCTTCACGGCATCCAGACCGGTGGCTCCGATCATGATACGGATCTGACCATCCTGCTGCAGCCGATAGTCCATCAGGTAGTCGTAGTTGCCGACTTCCGAAGCCGTGCGCACAACAAGTTCCGTTGCGGGCCTTCCCTCTGCCGGAATTGGCTTCTCCGGGGTCTGCGCGAAGACTTCGAAGTGGCGCCAGGCCGGATCGCCGATGCTGCGCTCGAAGACGCAGATGGCGTTCGGGATGGTCAGCGGATTACCCTTGTCGTCAGCGATCGTCGCGGGCATGAAGGTTGCATAGTCGGGGCAGTCGATGCCGGCGCGCAACGGGCTGAGGAACAAGCCGAAACCGTACTCTCCGCTGTCCATGTAGGTTCGCCAGTACCAGCCTTCGGTCGGATCCATGTAGGGCACGAATACTTCGGAGAGGTGCGACTGGTAGATCACCGAACGCCACTTGTCGCCGTCCTTGACGTCGAGATTGGAGACGACAAGGCCGGGGCGCTTGTCGACGCGGAAGTTCATGCGCCAAATGTCCCATTCGAGATGGCTGCCTGATATCTTGTAGTTCGGCCCACCGGGCTGGGAGAGCTTCGCGGGGTTCATTTCCGGACGCAAAGGCTCGCGCTCCGCGACTTCCTTTTCGGTATAGCCCCAGTTGTCCTTCGGACCCTCGATGGCGCCGGTATCGATGACGCGGAGCACCTTCTTCTTGCCGATGTCGTAGACCGCAAACAATCCCTCGATGGGCTTTGCGTAAAAGTTAGATCCCTCCGGCACCTTGTAGCAAGGCACCTTCATCAGGCGCGAATTCTCGTACTCGTCGGTGAAGAAGTTGCCTGCCGTCAGCGGCAAGCAGAAAGCCTGGTCCGGCGTCAGACCGCGCTTATTCAAGCCGGCGATCATTTCGGGATTGGCAAGCGCGCCCTGAAGGGCATCCATGAACTCTGTAAAGAGCACCATTGGCTGGCCCTTGATCGGCGTCGTGCTTTCAACCGTGCCCTTGGTGATGTTGACAACTGCTTCCTTGAAGCCCTGCGGGCTCGTCAGCTGCACCTTCGCCTCGCGGTCGAGCTGGTCGCCTTCCTTCCAGGAAAGAACGCTTTCCTTCGTCGGCTCCTTGAGCTCGATCAGCGGATAGAGCGTATTGTCGTCGACAACCTTCTGATCACGCAGGATCTTGTTGATCTTCTGATATTCTTCCGCTGTCAGTCCATCCAACGGATGAGCCATAGCAGCCGGCGCGCCTAGCGCCACGAGCAAGCCGGCCGAAGCCAGATATCGCCGTATGTTCATTGCATCCTCCCTATCGCATTCCTTCAATGATCAAGCGAACACCACCTGGATATTCGTGTATTCCTGCAGCCCTTCCTCAGCGAATTCGACACCGAAACCGGAGGCTTTCACGCCGCCGAACGGAGCGTTCGGCTGAATTGCGCCATGCTTGTTGATCCAGACCGAACCGCATTGCATACGCCCTGCAACCGCCTTCGCCGCTGAAATGTCGGACGACCAGACCGAGCCGCCGAGACCATTGGCGCTGTCGTTTGCAAATGCGATCGCCTCGTCGACACTCGTGTATTTGATGACCGGAAGCGCCGGTCCGAACTGCTCCTCGTCGACCAGAGGGTCGCCGTTCTTCAGGCCGGCAATGATGGTCGGCGGGAAGAACAGGCCTTCGCCCGGCTCGCCACCAAGCAACACCTTGCCGCGTTCCCTGGCATCGCGGACCAGGCGCGACAGCTTTTCGAACTGCATGCGGTTCTGCACCGGCCCGAGAACGCTGCCTTCTTCCAGGCCGTTGCCGACCGGAATGTTGCGCGCATAGGCAACGAGCGCGTCACAGACAGCGTCGTGGATCGTTTCATGGACATAGAGGCGCTTCATCGCCGCGCAGGTCTGGCCGTTGTTGATGAAGGCGCCCCAGAACAGGCCTTCGGCAATTGCCTGCGGATCGGCGTCAGGCAGAACGATCCCTGCGTCGTTACCCCCAAGCTCGAGCGTCAGGCGCTTCATGGTCTCGGCGGCGGAGCGCATGACTTTCTGACCGGTAGCGCAGGAACCGGTAAAGACGATCTTGCTGATATCGGGGTGTGCCGACATGGCCGCGCCGATATTGAACGCGCCGTCATCACCGGTCACGATGTTCAGCACGCCCGGCGGCAGAACCTCGTTCATGATTTCGATTAGCCGAAGGGTCGCAAGCGGCGTCAGCGGCGAAGGCTTGATGACAACAGTGTTGCCGGTGCGCAGCGCCGGCATAACGTGCCAGATCGCAATCATCACCGGAAAATTCCAGGGCGTGATCGAACCCACAACGCCAAGCGGCTTGCGGTGAAGCTCGATGTGGCCCTCGCTGTTGTCCTGCAGAATTTTCGGCGGCAGCGAGAGGGCCGTCGTGTATCCTGCCCAGGCGACCGTTCCTCCCATCTCCCAGCGCGAGCCGAGACCGTTCAGCGGCTTGCCCTGTTCGAGGGTGATCAGTTGCGCGATCTCCTCCGCGTGTGCCTCGATGCGAGCCGTGACAGCCGCACAAGCCGCCTGCAATTCCTGGTCGCTCTTGGCCGACCATGCCGGAAAGGCCGCTTTGGCGGCGGCTACGGCAGCATTGAGCTCATCCGCTCCCATGTTCGGCGCCCGAGCGACTTCGGCTCCCGTGGCTGGATTCAGCACACTGAAGCTGCGCTCGCCGGTGATCGGCTTTCCGTTGATCGTCGCCGTGTGAACCGTCATGTTCTTCCTCCTCCAGAGACCGGCGGCAAGCCAGTCATTCAACAGGGGAGACTATGCAAAGAGATGCTCCGCGACTTGGACGCAAACGTCGAGGTCGTTGGACAATTCCGTCAATGGCAGCGGACGGCGCTGCCCGGCGTCAGACCATATTTCTTCCGAAACTCGCGATAGAAATAGGAAAGGTCGTTGAACCCGCAATCATAGGCAATTCCAGCGATACCGTTTCCGGAATTCGTGGTTGCCAGGCGCGTTCTGGCGAGTTCCAGCCGGCGATTGAGGAGGCGATGGCGTGGTGTTTCGCCGAGCGCCTCGAAATGCCGCTGCAGCATGCGTTCGGAGACATTCAAGCGCCGCGCCAATTCGCTGGCACCGAACGTCGGATCCGCGCAGTTGAGGTCGATCATCGCCAGAGCACGGGAAAGAAGAGTTTGCCCGGAGCGCGGCTGTGCGCCTCTCTCCATTCCCTGAAGATATGCGCCCATCAGGCTGAGCAGTGCCTCGCTCAACTGCTGCGTGGCCAGGGGCTCCTCGAGCAACTTCGTGATTACCGCGCGCATCGCCAACCAGAGTGGGTCACTCTGGCTGAAGGCGATACCGCCCGTGCACATGGCGCCGAAGCGGTGCACCATTTCGGCGCGTGGCATGTGAATTGAAAGCTGGTTCGAGCGCGCACCGTCATAGACAAAGGACGATGGCTGGACTGAATCGACCAGAAACATGTCGCCGGGCGACAGGCGCGTGGAACGCTCACCCTGATCGATCCGGCAATGTCCCTCATCCTGGATCAACAGGAAGAGATGCTCGCCCGGATCCTGGCGTATCGCCCGCGCGCCGCGCGCGACATGACGCGCATCGAGCGCGACGACGACCGTGTCGAAAAACCCGATCCGCCGCGTGGAAACGTCGCCCGCGACGATGCCGGTTGGCGCCATTGGCTCCAAATCGAACGCGCCGCAGGCCTTGCGTATCCTGGCTTCGAGATCCTCCACCGCCATCGGCGTGTGAACCGGTGTGACCAACGACTGCATCATCCCCTCCCTGGTCTCTGCAGATTGCTCTAATTTAGCACTTTACCCCTGATTAATCTTCGCCCACCCGCCTGCTTTCGCAGCGCGTCGCAGTAAATCGCATGGCGGCGTCGCCAACCCGTCGCGCGACAACTGCTCGAGGCGATCGACGACATCGTTCAGGCCACGATATTCGGCATAGTGCATCGGTCCACCCCTCCAGCGCGGGAAACCGTAGCCGTGTATTTTCACGAGGTCGATATCGGCAGCTCTGAGTGCGATGCCCTCGTCGAGTATCGCGGCCGCTTCATTGACGACGGGCAGGATGATGCAATCCGCGATTGCCTCCTCGCTCCAGTCCCGTTGGGCCACTCCCCGCGCAGCTTCAGCGATCACCGACGCCACCACCGGCGAAGGTTGCGGGGTTCGATCTCCCTTCGCGTAGTCGTACCATCCGCCGCCGGTCTTCTGGCCAAACCGTTCCATTTCGCAGAGCCGGTCGGCAATCGGCGCAAACGGCGTTTCGCCGCGACCACGCGCGGCCCGACGCTGAAAGCCGGCAATGTCGAGTCCGCCGAGATCCTGCGCTTCAAACGGCCCCATCGGCAATCCGAGAGTCCGCATCGCCGCATCGACTGCGGCCGGCGTTGCTCCTGATAACAGTAGCCTTTCTGCCTGCGCGCGTGTCACCTTGAGGATGCGATTGCCGATAAAGCCATCACAGATTCCGGCCCGCACTGGAATTTTCCCGAGAATGCGCGCCAGCGAAAAAGCGGTCGCGAGAACTTCCGGCGCCGTGCCTGCCGTGGGCACGATCTCAAGCAGTTTCATGACATGCGCAGGACTGAAGAAATGCAGGCCAAGGAAGCGATCCTGACCGCGGATCTCCGCAGCGATCTCCTGCGGATTGAGATAAGAGGTGTTGGTTGCGAGAATTGCGTCCTCGCGGCAGTTGTCAGCCAGCAGCGCAAAAACCTGCCGCTTGACGTCGAGATCCTCAAAAACAGCCTCGATCACCAGATCGGTATCCGCTAGTGCCCGGTAGTCGGTTGTTCCTGTCACACCACCGATCTTTTCGGCCGCAGCGCTCGCGCTTATCCGGCCCTTCTTAGCCGCGCCGTCGTAGATCGATTTCAGATTGGCCAGACCGCGTGCGACCGCACTTTCATCTTTTTCAACCAGTATGACCGGCAAGCCCGCGTCCCGCAGTGTAGCGGCAATCCCGGCTCCCATCGTTCCCCCGCCAACGACCGCGGCGGACCTTACGTCACGCGCACGAACGCCAGCAAGTTCCGGAGGGCGAGCAGCCCCACGTTCGGCGAAGAAGACGTGCCTCAGCGCCGCGGCCTGGGGCGAACCACGCAGGGCAAGAAATGTTTCCCGCTCGAAAGCCATTGCCGCGTCGAAGTCGGCCTCAGCAGCCTTTCTGACGCAGGCGAGTGCCCGCAGCGGCGCTTCCTCGCGTTTGGAACGTGCCGCGACAGCCTTCGTCGTCGTCTCCCAGAACCCGTCATCGACGGCGGCGACTGCACGCTCCCGGAGCGGCAGCGGCAACGTGTGTTGCAAGGCCAACCTCGCAAAAGCAACGGCACCGTCTTCGAGATCATGCTCGACGACAGCGTCGACTAGCCCTTGCGAACGCGCTTCCGTCGCGCCGATCGCCTTTCCTGTTGTCACCAGATCCGCGGCGAGCGCCGGGCCGACAAGACGCGGCAGCCGGACAGTGCCGCCGGCTCCCGGCACGATACCGAGCCGGACTTCCGGCAACCCGAGGGTGGCAGAAGCGACCGCTACGCGAAAACGACAGCCGAGAGCAATTTCAAGGCCGCCACCGAGCGCACTGCCGTGAATTGCGGCGACCCAAGGCTTTCGGGATGCCTCTATCCGCGCAACGACATCAGGCAGATGCGGCGGCATTGGCGGCTTTCCGAACTCGTTGACATCGGCCCCGGCGATGAAAGTTCGGCCAGCGCAGATCAACACTACGGCTTGAACATCGCTATCGTGGTCGAGCGTCTCCGCCGCGGTCAGTAAATCCTGCCTCAGTACCTGAGAAAGCGCATTCACCGGCGGATTATCAACAGTAACGACGGCGATTCCGTCACTCTTCTTGATGGCAAGGTTCATCATCGTCTCCCCCGATAGAGTATTATGGCTGGGCTTCGTTCACCACCAACAGCCGTTCAGGCCGCCTTCGGGCGACGCCACATGACGGTACGGAAGCGGTTGGCAACGAAAGCGGCGTCGGTCAGGCTGGCATTGCCGGCCGGGTTGGCGCCGGTGACGTGGAAATCGCTGAAAGCAGCACTCTGGTTGACAAAAATGCCGCCCGTCAGATTGATCGAGAAATTGACGCCGGCCTTGGCAAACGCGTCGACCGCAGCGTCTATCCGGTGCTCGTCGTTGTCGTAGAGCGCTGCTGTGATCGCGCCCTTGCGGCGGGCAAGGCTTGTGGCCTTTTCGATACCAGCGCCTGCATCAGCGACCGCGACAATGAAGGCGATCGGACCAAAGCGTTCTTCCTCATAAGCATCCGTCTTGTCGGCATCGACAGCAATGATGAGCGGCGTTGCCGTGCGCGCATCCCCGGCGGTGACGGGAGCGGAGTCACGAATGACCCTTCCGAGTCCGCGGGCTGCCTCGATCCGTGTCATGGTCGCCGGATTGGCAATCGCGCCACAAACACCGGCAGCGCGTGCCGGATCTGCAAGAAGCTCATCGATTGCCGCTGCAATTCCCTTTGCCACCTCATCTAAGCTCTTGTGGCCCTGATCGGTCTCGATACCGCTCCTCGGAACAAAGATGTTCTGCGGCGCGGTGCACATCTGGCCGCTGTAGAGCGAGAGCGAGAATGCAATGTTGGCGCACATGCCGGCGAAGTCGTCCGTCGCCGCGACGACGATCGAATTGACGCCCGCCTCTTCGGTGTAGACCTGGGCCTCGCCGGCATTCCGGCGTACCCAATCACCGAAGGCATTCGAGCCCGTATAATCGATGATCGACACGGCATCATTCTGCACGAGATCGCGCGTGATTTCGGCTCCCGGCGCGTCCGCCGCCAGAAGCACAACATTCGGGTCAAGTCCCTGTTCGGCGAGCACGTCACGAATAACGGAAACGGTGATCGCCAACGGCAGGATTGCAGCCGGGTGCGGCTTGACGATGATGGTGTTGCCGGTTGCCAGGCTGGCGAAGAGGCCAGGATAGCTGTTCCACGTCGGGAAGGTCTGGCAGCCGATGACGAGCGAGATGCCGCGCGGCACGATCCGCCAGTGCTTTTCCAGAACGATCGGCTCGCCCTTGCCTTGCGGCTTGGTCCAGATGGCCTGCGCCGGCGTCCGGGTCATTTCTCCGTAGGCATAGGCGACCGCCTCAAGGCCACGATCCTGAGCATGCGGTCCGCCCGCCTGGAATGCCATGGCAAAAGCCTGTCCTGTCGTATGCATGACGGCATTCGCAATGTCGAAGCTCATGCGATTGAGCCGAGCAAGAACTTCGATGCAGATGCCGACTCGCATTTCCGCCGAGGCCTCGGCCCAAGCGGACCCCGCAGCCTGCGAGGCAGCAATCAACGTGTCGACATCGGCGGCTGGATAGGTAATGCCCAGCGCTGGGCCGAACGGCGAGACTTCCGCGCCGATGTGCGCTGTCCCCGGGTGACCCGGCAGAGCGAAAGGCTTGCCGATACGGGCATTATAGGATGCCAGACCATCATCCTTGGCGGTTTCGCCATAAATCTTTCCGCTTGGGATTTCAGGATAGGCCGACCAGTAACCGCGCTCCCGCGCCGCCTTCAAGGCAGCAGCAAGCGTCGGCTGGTGGCGGTCAAAAAGGGCATCCATCACATGTTCCTCTCATGCTGTGGATTTATAATTGACCGGCCGGTCGGTTTATGCAAGAGTTTTTTCATGAACCGCCCGATCCTGGCGGAACTGGAGGAAACATGTCCGAATCCGACACCGTCCTATCGGCGTTTGCCGATGGCGTTCTCACGCTGACGCTCAACCGGCCCGACAAGCTCAACGCCTTCAACGAAGAGATGCATCTGGCACTGCGAGCCAACTTCGAACGCGCGCATAAGGATGCATCGGTGCGTTCGGTGTTGCTGACAGGCGCCGGTCGTGGCTTCTGTGCGGGACAGGATCTCGGCGACCGCGACCCGCGCAAGGGCGGAGCGGCTCCGGACCTCGGGCGGACGATCGAGCTCTTCTATAACCCGCTGATCCGCCTGATCAGGACACTTGAGAAACCTGTCATCTGTGCGGTCAACGGCGTTGCCGCGGGCGCAGGCGCCAATATCGCACTTGCATGCGATATCACGCTGGCAGCGCGCTCAGCGCGCTTCATTCAGGCCTTCGCCAAGATCGGTCTCGTGCCCGATTCCGGTGGCACCTGGAGCCTGCCTCGCCTCCTCGGTGAAGCGAGGGCCAAGGCATTGGCGCTGACAGCCGAACCACTCGACGCCGAAACGGCAGCTAGCTGGGGGCTTATCTGGAAAGCCGTGGACGATGCTGCGCTGCTCGATGAAGCGAAGGCGCTGGCCACCAGACTCGCCGCCGGACCGACAAAGGGCCTTGGCATGACCAAGCGCGCTATCCAGGCGGCAGCGACCAACTCGCTGGATGAGCAACTCGAACTCGAGCGCGATCTGCAGCGCGAGGCGGGACGCAGCGCCGATTACGCCGAGGGCGTGGCCGCGTTCCTTGAAAAGCGGAAACCGGAGTTCAAGGGGCAATGACGGATAGGCTCGTTCTGACTGCGCAAGAGCTCGCCGATGCCTGTGCGGATGCGATGTGGCGCGAGGACAATGCCACTCGCCACCTAGGCATGGTGATGGAGCGCGTGGCACCCGGGACGGCGGTGATCTCCATGATCGTCAAGCCCGAGATGACCAATGGCCACGGCACCTGCCACGGCGGATACATCTTCGCGCTGGCCGATTCCGCCTTCGCCTTTGCCTGCAACACCTACAACCAGCGCACCGTCGGTCAGCATTGTTCCGTCACCTACATCGCGCCGGCATTCAAAGGCGACCGGCTGACCGCCTCCGCGCGCGAGGTCTCGCGGCGCGGCCGGGGCGGCATCTACGATATCAACGTGACCAATCAGAACGGCGAGCACATTGCGGAGTTCCGCGGCCACTCGCGCACCGTCAAGGGCACTCTTTTGCCGGAAGAGGCGTAAGCCGCCGGCCACTTATCTCGGAGGAGACATACATGGAAAATCTATCCCCCCGTCCCGGCGATCTCGACGCTCTCGAGACGGCCTCGCGCGACGAGATTGCAGCACTCCAGCTCGAACGAATGAAGTGGTCTCTGGGCCACGCCTACGAGAACTCACCTTTCTATCGTGCACGATTTGACGAAGCAGGTGTCCACCCCTCCGACCTGAAGTCGCTGGCCGATCTGGCGAAATTCCCGTTCACGACCAAGAAAGACCTTCGCGACACCTACCCCTTCGGCATGTTTGCCGTGCCGCGGGAAAAACTGGTGCGCATCCATGGCTCTTCGGGCACAACAGGCAAGCCGACCGTCGTCGGCTATACCCAGAAAGACATCGACACCTGGGCGGATATGGTCGCCCGCTCGATCCGGGCGGCCGGCGGCCGTCCCGGGGATATGGTCCATGTTGCATACGGATACGGGCTCTTCACCGGCGGCCTTGGTGCCCACTATGGGGCCGAGCGTCTCGGCTGTACGGTCGTGCCGATGTCGGGCGGCATGACGGAGCGGCAGGTCACGTTGATGCAGGATTTCAAGCCGCGCATCATCATGGTCACGCCTTCCTACATGCTCTCGATTCTCGACGAGTTCCGCAGGCAGGGTATCGATCCGCGCGAAAGCTCGCTGGCCGTCGGCATTTTCGGCGCCGAGCCCTGGACGAATGCAATGCGCCAGGAGATCGAGCAGTCATTCGACATGCATGCCGTCGACATCTATGGCCTCTCGGAGGTCATGGGGCCGGGTGTCGCCAGCGAATGCGTCGAGACCAAGGACGGGCTGCATATCTGGGAAGATCACTTCTACCCCGAGATCATCGATCCTGTGACCGGCGAAGTTCTTCCCGATGGTGAGATGGGCGAACTCGTCTTCACGACGCTGACCAAGGAAGGCCTGCCGATCATCCGCTACCGCACCCGCGATCTGACGCGGCTGCTGCCCGGCACGGCGCGCTCCATGCGGCGTATCGAAAAGATCACCGGCCGCTCCGACGACATGATGATCCTTCGCGGCGTCAACGTCTTCCCGACCCAGATCGAAGAGCAGATCCTGAAGTGTCATGGGTTGGCACCGCATTTCCAGATCGAGCTCAGCCGGGCCGGTCGCATGGACCAGATGACGGTTCACGTCGAGTGCACGCCTGACGCGGCCGACGAAATTGCGCGTGCCACCTCGGCAAAATCCCTCGCCCACTACATCAAGAGCGTCGTTGGTGTTACCACAAAGATCGAGATTCGCGATCCGGGTGGAGTCGCTCGCTCCGAGGGCAAGGCAAAACGGGTCGTCGACAACCGACCCAAGGAATGAATACGGAGCTTCCCGGGATGACTATCATTCCGGGAAGCTCCGGTAAGACTCTCGGTACCCATCGCGTGGAGGGCGCGTCGGAAGAAACAGGAACGCAGGGATAGTATGGCACGAACGCGCGCGATCGACTTTGAAGAAAAACAACGCAGCCTGTTGAGCAGCGCCGCCGCCGTTTTTGCGGAGATGGGAATGGAGAAAGCCTCCATGGCCCACATCGCGTCGCGCAGCAATGTCTCCAAAGCCCTACTCTACCACTACTATCCGAGCAAAGACGCGCTGATCTTCGATATCATCCGCAATCATCTGGAAGAGCTGGAGGCGGCTGTTGCCTCTGCCGACAACCCCGATGTTGCTCCGCAGGAGCGACTTCGGCTTCTGGTTCGCCAAGTGCTCGAAAGCTATCGTGGCGCCGATAACGAGCACAAGGTGCAGCTTAACGGCACCGATGCGCTGTCACCCGAGCAACTCGACGAGCTGCGCGCCATCGAGCGGCGGATCGTCAAGCGGTTCTCCAACACGATTAACGAAATCAATCCGGACCTCAACAAGGACCGGCCGCTCCTGACGCCTGTCACCATGTCTCTCTTCGGCATGATGAACTGGGTCTATATGTGGTTCCGTCCCGGCGGCCCGATCAGCCGCGACGAATATGCCGATATCGCGACGACGCTGATCCTCGAGGGCGTCAAGGCCGTCCGCTAGGCAGCGTCAGCCACCAAACTTCAGTCGTTCAAGGATCAGGGGGTCATATTCCGGCGCCACGATGCGGCGACGGTCCGGTTCCTGCTTGGCGAGCGGCTCGACTGCCTGCAGCTTGTCTTTAGCTTCGAGAGCCAGGCGCTGGTAGACGCCGGTTCCCTGTCGTTTCCAGGCAATTTCCTTTTCAGTGAGTTCACGGATCACCCGCGCCGGTGATCCGACGGCGAGGCTGTTCGGCGGGATTTCAGCGCCAGCCTTGACGAAGGCCATGGCGGCGACGATCGCGTTTTCGCCGATCACCGCTTCGTCCATGACGACGGCGTTCATGCCGACCATCGCATTGCGGCCAATACGGCATCCGTGCAGCACGGCGCCGTGGCCGATATGGCCGTCCTCGCCGATCACCACCTCGACATTCGGGAAGCTGTGAACGACGCAGGTTTCCTGCACGTTCGAACCGCGCTCCATGATGATGCGGCCGAAGTCGCCGCGAAGGACCGCGCACGGCCCGACATAGCAGCCCGCACCTATGATGACGTCGCCGATCACGACGGCGGCGGGATGAACGAAGGCCGCCGGATCGATGACAGGCACGATGCCATCATAGGAATAGACCTGCGCCATCGTTCTAGCTCCGGGTTTTGGCGACCATGGTCAGGACGTCGTACTGGGCGACGGTCGCGGCGTTCTGGTTGGTGACGCGGCAGTCCCAGCGGACTTCGCCATGCTCAGCGCCGATACGGGGATTGATTTCCTTGCAGGTAAGATGCACCTGCAGCGTATCGCCCGGATTAACCGGCGTCAGGAAGCGCAGATTGTCGACGCCATAGTTGGCAAGCACCGGGCCCGGTGCCGGATCGACGAACAATCCTGCCGCAAACGAGACGATCAGATAGCCGTGCGCGACGCGCCCGTCGAAGAACGGATTGGCCTTGGCTGCCTCCTCGTCCATGTGGGCGTAGAAGGTATCGCCGGTGAAGTTGGCGAAGTGCTCGATATCGTCAAGCGTGACCGTGCGCGTGGCCGTGACGAGTTGATCGCCAATGCGAAGCTCCGCCAGCGACTTGCGGAACGGATGTTCGCCATCCTTGCGAACGTCGGCGTCCGCCACCCAGCGGCCGGTCACTGCCGACAAAAGGGTCGGCGATCCCTGGACCGCGGTGCGCTGCATGTAGTGCTTGACGCCGCGCAGGCCGCCAAGCTCCTCGCCGCCGCCGGCACGACCCGGGCCGCCGTGCACGAGACCGGGTAGGGGCGAGCCGTGGCCGGTGGAGGTCTTGGCACTTGTGCGGTTGCCGATCAGCACGCGGCCATGGAACGGCGCCATGCCTAGCACGACTTCCTCGGCAAAGGCCGGGTCGTTGGTGAAAACCGAGGAGACAAGGCTGCCCTTGCCGCGACGGGCAAGATCGACGGCTTCTTCGGCACTATCGTACGGCATCACGGTGCTGACGGGCCCGAAGGCCTCGACGTCGTGGATCGCCTTCGCCTCCCACGGCTTGTCGCAGTAGAGCAGAACGGGATTGAGGAAGGCGCCGGCCTGTGCGTCGCCGGAGACGACACGCGGATTGTCAGGGTCGCCGGCGACAATCTCTGCATCGGCCGCGAGCTCGCGGATGCGTGCACGCACTTCTTCGCGCTGGTCGAGACTTGCCAGCGGGCCCATGCGCACGCCTTCGTCGGCGGGATTGCCGAGCGTGGTCTTGCCGAGACGGTCGCCGAGCGCCGAAACAAGCGCGTCGCAATAGGCGCGTGGCGCGATGACGCGACGGATCGCCGTGCACTTCTGCCCGGCCTTCGTCGTCATTTCGCGCGCCACTTCCTTGACGAAGAGATCGAATTCCTCGGTTCCGGGAGCCGCGTCGAGGCCGAGCACGGAGGCGTTGAGGCTGTCTGCCTCCATGGTGAAGCGAACGGAGTTCTCGATGATGGCGGGATGCGTCTTCAGCTTGCGGCCGGTCCAGGCCGATCCGGTGAAGGTCACGACATCCTGACCGTCGACGTGGTCGAGCAGGTCGCCGACAGAACCGCAGATGAGCTGCACCGCGCCTTCCGGCAGAAGGCCGGTTTCGACCATGCGGCGCACGACGAGTTCGGTCAGGTAGGCCGTCTGGCTGGCCGGCTTGACGATCGCCGGCATGCCGGCAAGCAGTGTTGGGGCGAGCTTTTCAAGCATGCCCCAGACCGGGAAGTTGAACGCGTTGATGTGAACCGCGACGCCCTGAAGCGGCGTGAGGATGTGGCGCGCCGAAAACGTCCCGTCGCGCGACAGGGTCTCGACATCGCCGTCAACCAGGACACGGGTGTTCGGCAGTTCGCGCCGGCCCTTCGATGCGTAGGAGAGGAGCGTGCCGATGCCGCCGTCGATATCGACCCAGCTATCGGCCTTCGTCGCGCCTGTTGCCGACGACAGCGCGTAGAACTCCTCTTTCCTGTCCATCAGCGCCTGGCCGAGCGCCTTTAGCATGGCGGCTCGTTCGTGGAAGGACATGCGCCGCAGCGCCGGGCCGGCCTTTTCGCGACCGTAGGCAAGTGCTCCGGCAAAATCGATGCCGCTTGAATCGATCATGGCGACCGGGCTGCCGGTGGAGGCGTCGAGAAGTGTTACGCCATCCTTCGTGCCGGGGTGCCAGCTGCCGTAGACATAGCTCTCGAGCCGGCGCGCTCCGTTTGCCATAATGTTCATCGTCATTTCCTTCCTGATCAGTTCAGGTTCAACGCAGCGAGCTGCTTGTCGATCGCTACCTGCCATTCGGAAAGCAGCGCTTCATTGGGTGTGTGGCGAAGGCCGAAGCGCGCCAGCGTGTCATAGCGCGCCGACCCCGAGAGGCCGAAGCTCGCAGCGACGCGCGGTTTCCAGTAGTCGATCGCATCCTGTGCTGCGCCGCGGCCGGCCTCGGTTTGCGCGATGGCCTTGAGGCCTTCAATGCCGAGCTCCGTATGGCGAGTTTCGCGCGGCAGGATGCCGCGAAACACTTCCGCCAGCGGTTGATAGGAAACGTGCGTCAACTCCCGGAGCTGGATGGCGCCGGCCGTGCCCATCAGGACATTCATGACCACGGCATCGACCCAGCCCTGAAGCGGGTAATGGAACACCGACAGACGCATGTCGGCGCCCTGCCGCACGGCCCCGATATCGGCTTCGCGGGAGATTCGCGCGTCCCAGGGATGGTGAACGGCGTAGCGGTCGGTGTCGGCTCCGAAGCTCCCCATGATTTCAAGGACGCGTCCTGCGTGGTCGGTTTTCTCCAGCACGATGCGGGCGGAGGCGATGCGCTCCTTGATGCCGGGCGCGTCGTTGATCGTATCGGCAAAGCCCGCGGCACCCGCAAGCTCGCTGTCGACAAAGCTTGCCATCAGCCGCAGCAGTTCACCACGATAGCGCGGCGAGGCGTTGGCGGGCGACGTCAGCACGCCACCCTTGAGGAGATATTCTTCGATCGGCATCGTATCGGTCATCGCTGTTCCTCCCTCGGTTCCTTGCCCACTACTGGTCGTAGCTAACGACAACCCGGTCGCTCAGCGGATAGCACTGGCAGGTGAGCACGTAGCCCTGGCGCACTTCGTAGTCTTCCAGCGCATGGTTGACCTCCATCTCGGTCTCGCCTTCGATAACCTTGGCGCGACAGGTGGAGCAGACGCCCGCCTTGCAGGCATAGGGCGCGTCGATGTTGTTTTCGAGCGCGGCTTCGAGCAGGCTCTGGCCGTGCTTCGGCATCTTGAAGATGCGGGTTGCGCCATCGAGCGTAACGGTCGCTTCGCACGCGGCAGCCTTGTCCGCGGCAGCAGCGCTCTCGGCCTTGCGGCGCGCGCGCCCGGGCTGTGAGGAGGCAAAAAGCTCGAACTTGATCCGCTCTTCCCCCATGCCGTGATCGCGCAAAGCGGCCGCGATTGTCAGCATCAGCGGCTCCGGACCGCAGATGAAGGCGGTATCGACCGACTTCAGATCGATCCAGTGCCGGAACAGGCTTGCGCATTTCTCTGCATCGATGCGGCCGGTGAACAGGTCGATGTCCTGGGCTTCGCTTTCCAGTATATGCAAGATCGACAGGCGGCCAAGATAGGTGTTCTTCAGGTCGTCCAGCTCGTCGCGGAACATGATCGAGCTGATCTGACGGTTGGCATAGACCAGCGTGAAGCGGGCATGCGGTTCGCGGGCAAGCGTCGTCTTGATGATCGAGAGCACCGGCGTGATGCCACTGCCTGCCGCAAAGCCGAGATAGTTCTTGGAGACCTCGGGGTCGATCGCGGTAAAGAATGCGCCCATCGGCGGCATCGCTTCCAGCGTATCGCCGATTTTCAGTTCCTCGTTGGCCCAGGTCGAGAAGCAGCCGCCATCGACGCGCTTGATCCCGACGCGCAGCACACCTTCATCCCGCCCGGCGCAGATCGAATAGGAGCGGCGCAACTCTTCGCCGTCGAACTTGCGGCGGAAGGTCAGGTACTGACCCTGCGTGAAATCGAACGCGTTGCGGTCTTCGTCTTGCGGGGCAAGCGTGACGACCACCGCATCGCGCGTTTCGCGCCTGACGTCGGTGACCTGAAGGGAATGGAAACGTGCCATATTGCGAACCTCACTAGGCAAAGGGTCAGATGCACTTGAAATAATCGAAGGGTTCCAGACAGTCCGTGCAGCGATAGCTCGCCTTGCAGGGCGTTGAGCCGAACTGACTGATCTTCTCGGTGTTCGTCGATCCGCAGCGCGGACATTCAATCGTCAGGTTGGACCGCCCCGAGAGGCGGTCGATGCGTTGGCGCAGCAGGCCGTCTACGGCGGTGCCGTCCACCGGCGGCGCAATGCCATAGGCCTTGAGTTTCTCGCGGCCCTCGGCGCTGATCCAGTCGGTCGTCCAGGCCGGCGAGAGCTGCCGCTCGAGCCGCAGCTTCTCGATGCCCTTGGCTGCGAGCGCGCTCTCGATATCGAGATTGATGATCGCGGTCGCCGGACAGCCGGAATAGGTCGGCGTCACGGTCACGATCAGCGTCTCGCCGTCCCAGCCGACGTTCCTGATAATGCCGAGGTCGACCAGCGAGATCACCGGAATCTCGGGGTCGGGTACTTCGGCGAGCCACCGCCATACATCGGCGGTCGACGGCAATGTCGCGGTCGTCATAACCGCCTCCCTTGGTTACCAGGTCGCGCCGGGATAGGCGCGCTGGAGGAATTGCAGATCGGCAAGGATGAAGCCCATATGCTCGGTATGGACGCCGCGCTTGCCGCCCTTGTGCATGTAGCCGTCGGCAGGCTTCTTCAGCGTCGCTTCGGAGAGCGTTTCGCCAACCAGTTCGTCCCAGGCGGCTTTCAGGCTCTGCGGTTCGGGCGCGATACCGGCTTCAGCCAATGCCGCGTCGGATGCATCGCCAGTGAAGAGTTCGCCGGTGTAGGCCCACAGGTCGTCCAGCGCCTCCTGCATGCGGCGGTGGCTTTCCGCCGTGCCGTCACCCAGCCGGATCACCAGATCGCGACTGCGATCGAGATGGTATGCGACCTCCTTGGACGCCTTCTCCGCGATGTCGGCGATGCGCTTGTCGGTCGAGCCGCACAACGCCTTCAGCATCAGGAAATGCCACGCATCGAACAGGAACTGGCGCATCAGCGTCTTGCCGAAGTCGCCGTTTGGTCGCTCGACGAGCAGAACGTTACGGAATTCGGTCGCGTCGCGCAGATAGGCGAGGTTATCGGCCGTGCGGCCCTTGCCCTCGACGTCGCCGGCAAGACCAAGCCAGAGCTGTGTCTGGCCGATGAGATCAAGGGCGGTGTTGGAGAGTGCAATATCCTCTTCCAGTGCCGGCGAATGTCCGCACCACTCGGATACGCGATGGCCGAGGATCAGCGTATTGTCGCCGATGCGCTTCAGGAATTCGAACAAGGCCGTCTGGTCGACGTTGGGGGCAGCTACCGCGCTCATCACATATGTCCTACTTCTTCAGGCACATCGAAGAACGTCGGGTGGCGGTAGACCTTGGAGTTCGACGGGTCGAACAGCGGTCCCTTTTCGGACGGCGCGCTGGCGGTGATATCGCTCGAGCGCACGACCCAGATGCTGACGCCTTCATTGCGACGCGTATAGACATCGCGGGCATTGTTGACGGCCATCTCGGCGTCAGGGGCGTGCAGACTGCCGACGTGGCGATGGTTCAGGCCGTGCTGGCCGCGGATGAAAACTTCCCAAAGGGGCCATTCGCTGGACATGGACATTTCTCCCTGGCTTGCGTTCTTCGCGGGCTCGTTGCCCGGGGACGCATCGTGTTGTGGCTTTTCGGGCCAAGCCCGACGACGAACGTTATTCGGCGGCGATCCGTGCTGCGGCACGGCGCGATTGTGCCTTTTCAGCATGCGCAACGAGCCCGTCTCGGAACCACGTGCCGTCGTTCCATGCCTTCTGCCTCGCGCTGAGACGCTCGGCATTGCACGGGCCATTGCCGGCGATCACGGCGAAGAATTCGGTCCAGTCGGGCTCGCCGAAGTCGTAACCGCCCTTTTCCTCGTTCCACTTGAGATCGGGATCCGGAACGGTGAGGCCGAGATATTCGGCCTGCGGCACGGTCTGGTCGACAAACTTCTGCCGGAGCTCATCGTTGGAGTTCTGCTTGATCTTCCAGGCCATCGACTGCGCCGAGTGAACCGATGCATCGTCGGAGGGGCCGAACATCATCAAGGACGGCCACCACCAGCGGTTCAGCGCGTCCTGCACCATGGCTTTCTGCGCTTCCGTGCCCTTGACCATCTTCATCAGGATGTCGAAGCCCTGACGCTGGTGAAAGCTCTCTTCCTTGCAGATACGAACCATGGCGCGGGCGTAGGGCCCGTAGGAACAGCGCTGCAGCGGCACCTGGTTCATGATCGCGGCACCATCGACCAGCCAGCCGACGGCGCCGATGTCGGCCCAGCTCAGCGTGGGATAGTTGAAGATCGAGGAATACTTCGCCTTGCCGCTATGCAGCTGTTCGTACATTTCGTCCCGGCTGATGCCGAGCGTTTCGGCCGCACAATATAGGTAGAGCCCGTGTCCGGCCTCGTCCTGAACCTTGGCAAGCAGGATCGCCTTACGCTCGAGCGTCGGCGCACGGGTGATCCAGTTTCCTTCCGGCAGCTGGCCAACGATTTCGGAATGGGCGTGCTGGCTGATCTGGCGCATCAGCGTCTTGCGGTAACCTTCGGGCATCCATTCCTTTGGCTCGATCTTCTGGCCGGCATCGACGCGCTCCTGAAAGGCGCGCTCGATCGGGTCCATCTCGTCGAGCGTCTTGACGCGGGCGCTGTCGGTCTTGACCATCTGTGCATACATGGTTCGTCTCCTTTTGCCGTCGCGCGTCAGACGCGCTCGAGAATGATTGCAATGCCCTGGCCGACGCCAATGCACATGGTGCAGAGCGCGTAGCGACCGCGCTGGCGGTGCAGCTGATAGGCGGCCGTCGTCACCAGGCGGGCGCCGCTCATGCCGAGCGGGTGACCCATCGCGATGGCGCCGCCGTTCGGATTGACGTGGGGTGCGTCGTCGGGGAGGTCGAGATCGCGCAGAACGGCGAGCGCCTGGGCCGCGAAAGCTTCGTTGAGCTCGATGACGTCCATCTGGCCGATGGAGAGCCCGGCGCGCTCCAGCACCCGCTTTGCGGCCGGGGCCGGGCCGATGCCCATGATACGAGGTTCTACGCCGGCTGCGGCCATCGCGACGATCCGCGCCTTCGGCGTCAGGTCTTGTGCCTTTGCGGCGGATTCGCTTGCAACGACGAGAGCGGCGGCTCCATCGTTGACGCCGGATGCATTACCGGCCGTGACACTGAGATCGGGGCCGTTGACGCCCTTCAATCTCGAAAGCTGATCGGCTGTCGTACCCGGGCGCGGGTGTTCGTCGCGATCGACGACAACAGCATCGCCCTTCTTCTGCGCAACCTTCACGGCGACGAGTTCATCCGCGAACAGGCCGGCTTCCTGCGCGGCTGCCCAGCGAGCTTGGCTACGAGCTGCGAAAGCATCCTGGTCGGCGCGGCTGACGCCAAAATCAGCGGCGACGTTGTCGGCCGTCTGCGGCATTGAATCGACGCCGAATTCGGCCTTCATCTTGGGATTGATGAAGCGCCAACCGATCGTCGTGTCGTAGATGGCGTTGGCACGGGAAAAGGCACTGTCTGCTTTTGGCATGACGAATGGTGCGCGGCTCATGCTTTCAACGCCGCCGGCGATCACCAAATCGCAGTCTCCGGAGCGGATCGCTCTCGCCGCCATGCCGACGGCGTCCATGCCGGAGCCGCACAGGCGATTGACGGTGGTAGCCGGAATGGTGAGCGGCATGCCCGACAGGAGCACGGCCATGCGGCCGACATTGCGATTATCCTCACCCGCTTGATTGGCGCAGCCATAGATCAGATCATCGACCTTGCTCCAGTCGACCTGAGGGTTGCGCTCCATCAGAGCTGCCAGCGGAAGAGCGGCGAGATCGTCTGCGCGAACCGTCGCCAGCGCGCCGCCGTAGCGGCCGATGGGTGTACGAACGGCATCACAGATGAATGCTTCCGACATGCGCGAATTCCTCCTGCTCCCACAAGGCCGATCAACCCGAAATGGATTAACCGACCGATCGGTCACTTATTTAGCACTCATTACATCACAAGACAATCCGATTTTCTTCAAAATTTGTGACATTAGATCGTACGGACAGAAGCAGCGCTCCAGGCAACGCAATCGCCCGGTCGCGCGGAAACCCCGACCTAGGTTCAGCGCGGCTTTGTCCGTGGGGTGATTATACTGGAAGTCAGAGCGACTGGCTTTGCAGAAGAAGGTCTTCTGCCTCGTCGCGGGTCATTCCGAATATTCTGCGGCCGATGGAGAGGCTGAACCCTCCTCTGGCAAACGCGGAAAGTTCCTTGTTACGTCGGGCGTCATCGACTTCCAGGCGGCGATAGGGGCCGAAGCCGCGCTTCCGAGCGAAATTCAATGCGGCCAGAAAATCGTCGGCTTCCTCAAGCGCGTTCCCGACGATTTCGCGATCAACGCCCTTGACGGCCAGCTTCTGCGAGATCGCCTTCTTGGATTTGCCGCTTCGAACAGCGGAGCGGACCTTCAATTCGGCATAATTGACGTCATCAAGCGCGTTGAGGCGATAGCCGCATGCGACAGCCTCCTCTCCAAGACGCTGCAATTGCGCGGCCGAAATATCTTCGAACTTCTCGCGCGCCTTGCGAAGGATCGCCTGCCTCAGCTCATGCTCCGACATCATCTTTCGTTGCACACGATAGATCGTCGAGTTTCGAGCCCATTGGAGCATGCGCGCCGTTGGCGCTGGTTCTGTTTCGTCGGCGTCCATTGGAGTTGCGAGCTCGTTGCGGGGGTAGGCTTTTGCCTAAACCAGAAACGCCGCGCTGACCACCCCAACGACCACAGGCCGGTCGGACACCTCGCCCTAGCGCGCCGCCTCATCCATATTATGTACTATGCGGTACTTCAATTTTCCAAAGAGTCGCGATAATGTTGAGATGGTCACGCGGGAAACCACCCCAATTGTTCGAGAGCTCACCTCTCCGCTTCCCGCGTGACTGCCTTTTCCTCTATGCCGGATCGGCGTGCCCACTATCCTGTTCGGGCGCATCATCAGACTGGTGCTCTTCTTGTGGCAATTTGCCCTTGAAGATGCCGCGAACCGCGACGAAGAGCAGCGGAATAAGGAAGATACCCAGCACCGTTGCCGCAATCATGCCACCCATGACGCCGATGCCGATGGAGTTCTGGCTTCCGGAGCCGGCGCCGTTCGCAATGGCGAGAGGCAAGACACCAAGAATGAAGGCCAGAGACGTCATCAGGATTGGACGCAAGCGCTGTCGCGACGCCTCGAGCGTCGCCGCCACGAGATCCTTGCCCTGCTTCTGCTGCTCGATGGCGAATTCGACGATCAGGATCGCGTTCTTCGCCGCCAGGCCGATCGTCGTGAGCAGACCAACCTTGAAATAGACGTCATTGGTCTGACCGAAGAGAAGCGCAGCAAGCAGAGCCCCGAAGACCCCGATCGGTACCGAAAGCATGACTGCGAACGGGATCGACCAGCTCTCGTAGAGGGCGGCCAGCGCCAGAAAGACCACCAGGATCGAGATCGCGTAGAGTTGCGTTGCCTGGCTGCCGGACAGACGCTCCTGCGCCGACAGGCCCGTCCACTCGTGCGTGAACCCTTGCGGAAGCTGGCTCACGAGCGCATCGATCTCGTTCATTGCATCCCCAGAAGAGACTCCGGTTGCCGCGGAACCCTGGATTTCGACAGCAGACGAGCCGTTGTAGCGCTCCAGGCGAGGAGATCCGAATTTCCAGTGGCCGCTCGCGAAAGACGAGAACGGAACCATGTTGCCGTCGGAATTCTTCACATACCAGCGATCGAAGTCCTCCGGCTGCATGCGGAAGTCCTTGTCGGCCTGAACGTAGACCTTCTTCACACGTCCGCGATCGATGAAATCGTTGACGTAGTTTCCGCCCCATGCCGTCGACAAGGTCGTGTCGATGTCCGACAGGTCGAGGTTGAGTGCACTGGCGCGCTCTTCATCGATATCCACGGAATACTGTGGTGTATCTTCCTGCCCATTCGGACGCGTGCCGACAAGCTTGCTGCTCTTTCCGGCAGCAGCCAGCAGTTGGTTGCGCGCCTCGATCAGCTTTTGGTGACCGGCACCGTTCGTATCCTTCAGATAGAAGTCAAAGCCGCTGTTGTTGCCGAAGCCTGGGATGGCGGGGGGCGACAGGGCAAATACGTTCGCGTCCTTGATCCCCTGAAATGCCTTCATGGCTCGACCGGCAATCGCCTGCGCCTTCGACTGAGGCGTCTTGCGCTCCTCGAAGTCCTTGAGCTTCACGAAGGCGATGCCGACGTTCTGCCCCTGACCGCCAAAGCCGAAGCCGACGACACCCATCACGCCGGTGACGTAATCCTTCTCGTCGTTGAGATAGTGATCGGTCACCTGCTGCAGCACCTTGGAAGTACGGTCAGCCGTCGCTCCAACTGGCAGTTGCACGCTGGTGATCAGGATACCCTGGTCTTCGTCGGGGAGGAACGAGCTGGCGAGGCGGTTGAACATGAAGCCAACGCCGACGGCGATCAGCACGAAGACGATGAGGAACAGGGCACGTCGCCGCAATATGCCGCCGACGCCGCGCTGATATCCGTTGGTGCCACGTTCAAAAGCCCGGTTGAAGATGCCGAAGACACCCTTCTTTTTCGCTCCATGATTGGGGCGCTTGAGGATCGTCGCGCAGAGGGCCGGTGTCAGGATCAACGCGACCAGAACCGATAGCAGCATCGCCGATACGATCGTCACGGAGAACTGGCGGTAGATGACGCCGACAGATCCCGAAAAGAAGGCCATCGGCACGAACACGGCGGACAACACGGTCGCAATACCGATCAGCGCGCCGGTGATCTCGCCCATCGACTTTATCGTCGCCTGCTTCGGCGAAAGGTCTTCTTCTTCCATCACGCGTTCGACGTTTTCGACAACAACAATCGCGTCGTCGACGAGAAGACCGATCGCCAGCACCATACCGAACATGGTCAGCGTGTTGATGGAGTATCCGAAGAAGGAAAGGATACCGAAGGTTCCGAGCAGAACCACAGGAACGGCAAGCGTCGGAATAAGCGTCGCCCGGAAGTTCTGCAGAAAGACGAACATGACGATGAAGACGAGGGCGATCGCCTCCAGCAGCGTCCTGACAACCTCTTCGATCGACAGCTTTACGAATGGCGTGGTGTCGTAGGGATAGACGACCTCGACGTTGGCGGGCAGCGTCTGCTTCAAAGTCTCGATCGTCGAACGGACGGATTCCGCCGTATCGATCGCGTTGGCACCCGAAGCCAGCATGATGGCAAGGCCAGCCGAGGGCTTTCCATTGTAAGTGCTCGAGCTCGAGTAGCTTTCCGCGCCAAGCTCGACGGTCGCGACGTCGTTGAGCCGCACGAGCGAGCCGTCGGCGTTGCTCTTGAGGATGATGTTTTCGAACTGCTCCGGCGTCTGTAGCCGGCTCTTTGCCGTGACGGTGGCGTTGAGCTGTTGACCCTTGCGCTGCGGGAGCGCCCCAAGCTGACCGGCGGCAACCTGCGTATTCTGCGCCTCGATGGCCGACGTCACATTGCTGACCATCAGCGAATATTTGGCGAGCTTGTCGGGATCGACCCAGATACGCATGGCGTAGCCCGATCCGAACAGCTGCGTATCGCCGACGCCCGGAACGCGCTTGAGCGTATCATTAAGAGTGCTGTTGACGTAGTCGGCAAGGTCGGTCGAGTTCAGCTTGCCGTCCGTTGACACGAAGCCGATAACCATCAGGAAGTTCGAGGTCGATTTCGTAACCGTCAGGCCGGTGTTCTGAACGCTCTGTGGAAGTTGCGCCTCAACAAGCTGCAGTTTGTTCTGCACCTGCATCTGAGCGACATCCGCATCAGCCTTGTTGGTGAACGTGAGCGAGATCGATGCCGCGCCCGTCGACTGGGATGTCGAGGTCATGTAGTCGAGGTTATCGATACCCGTCATGCCCTGCTCGATGACCTTGGTCACCGAGTTTTCGACGGTCTCGGCATCGGCTCCGGGATAGTTGGCGGAGATTCTGACGGTCGTTGGCGCGATCTGCGGGTATTGCGAGATCGATAGCGTCGTTATGGACAGCAATCCGCCAAGCATGACGCAGATTGCGATCACCCATGCAAAGATGGGCCGGTCAATGAAGAAACGAGACACCGGTCACCTCACTCGACTACGGCCGCGTTGGCGGCCTGTTTCGATGCGGCGGCAGAGGCCGACTGTTTCAGTTCGCCGGTACCGTCGTCGATCACGACGTCGTCGACTTTGACGTCCTGTCCGTCGCGGATGCGCTGTATTCCCTCGACAACCACACGCTCGCCATCCTTGATGCCCTCGCCGACGAGCCAGCTGTTACCAATGCTGCGCTGGGTCACAAGCACGCGCTGATGAACCTTGCCGTCGGCGTCGACAAACATGGCGATGGGCTCGCCCTTGGTGTTGCGGGTGACCGCACGTTGGGGAACAAGGAAACTATTGGGTGCGATACCCTCCTCGATCGTGGCGCGAACATACATCCCGGGGAGAAGCAGACGGTCCGGATTGGGAAAGCTCGCACGAGCGGTGACGGTGCCGAGTGTCTCGGAAACGGACGCTACAGAAAACTCGAACGCTCCCGGCAACGGATAGGCGGTGCCGTCTTCCAGTCGAAGTTTCACCGATACATTCGATCCGACGACCTTCAGCCTGCCTTCGGCGACAGCGCGCCGCAAGGCAAGGAGGTTCGTATTCGACTGCGTGACATCGACGTTGATCGGATCGAGCTGGTTGATGGTCGCCAGCGCGGTCGTCTGCTCGGCGGTAACAAGCGCACCCACGGTTACCGCTGAAGCGTCGATGCGACCGGAAATCGGAGCCCGGATCTTCGTGTAGTCGAGATTGATCCGTGCCGTTTCCAGAGCCGCCTTTGCGGCCGCGACATCGGCCAGCGCCTGCGTCAATGTCGATTGGGCGTCGTCCAGATCCTGTTTGCTGACGACGGCCTGTGATGTCAGGCCCTTGTAACGATCGACCTTTGCCTGCGCGCTCGGGACGGCGCCTTGTGCTTTCTGCAAGGCGGCCGCGGCGCTGTCATAGGACGCCTGGTAGGCGCTGGGGTCGATTTCGTAGAGAATATCGCCGGCCTTGACTTCGCTGCCTTCCTTGAAGTTTCGCGCACGGATGATGCCGCCAACCTGGGGGCGGACCTCCGCAATCAACGAAGCCGCGGTTCTGCCGGGCACCTCCGCCGTCAGCGCTACCGACTGGACATGAAGGGTCACGGCGCTGACTTCAGGTTTCACGCCTGCGGCGTTGCTCTGTTGAGCGCCGCCGCTCTTTTCGTTGCACGCTGACAGCAAGCAGCACACGGCGAGCAGCTTCACCAGGGTGGGCAGTGGCCGAATGGTCACCAGGGACATTTGAAACTCCAACAATATCGACAATTCATCTCTTTGAGTTGGCCGGACATTGGCCGGGCTTTGTCATGAGAGTTTGTCACGGTGGATGAAAACGGTAACGAAATTTCCCTACATCCAGTCACTGCTACAATTGGTTACAATTTAGACCTTGCGTGCGCCAGCAACACAACGTCACAGAAGAGTGATCTGGCTGCGAGACGGCGCAGGCGAGCGGAGGTCACATGGAGCGAACACCCCATATCCTGGTCGTGGACGACCATCAGGAAATTCGAGACCTCCTCGCCAGATACCTTGCAAAGAACGGATTGCGCGTGACGGCCGCGAACGGCGGGGCGGAAATGCGCCAGCACATGCGGACATCCAGCATCGATCTGGTGGTGCTCGACATCATGATGCCCGGTGAAGACGGTTTGTCGCTTTGCCGATACCTGCGGCAGAACAGTTCGATCCCGATCGTCCTGCTGACCGCGATATCGGACGAAACAGACCGGATCATCGGCCTGGAGATCGGCGCCGACGATTATGTCACCAAGCCATTCAATCCGCGCGAGCTGCTGGCGCGTATTCGCGCGCTCCTGCGCCGCAGCGCATTTACCGCCGCGCAGGCGCCGAGTGATGTCGATGCTCATCGCTACCGCTTCCAGAACTGGACCCTCGATGCCTCGCGTCGCGTGCTGATCGACGAGACAGGTCAGGACATAGCGCTCGGCAGCGCCGAGTTTCGGCTGCTCCTGGCTTTTGTTACCCGCCCCGGCGTCGTGCTGACGCGCGATCAGTTGCTGGATATTACCGCGGGCCGGTCGGCCCAGGTCTTCGACAGAAGCATCGACAACCTGGTCAGCCGCCTGCGCCGCCGCATTGAGCCCGATCCGCAGCAGCCCAGCCTGATAAAGACGGTGTGGGGAGACGGATACACCTTCGCAACCGCCGTGGAGAAACTTGCGTGACGGGCAATCGCCGAATTTGGCCGCGTAGCCTCGCCACGCGCCTGATCGTGCCGCTGATGGTCGCCCTCGCGGTTGCCCAGGTCGCCCTCTTCATCACGTTGCGTGGGCAGCAGGACGTTGTCGTTGACGGCGTCGTTCACGGGCAGGCACTGAACCTGACGGTATCGCTCGCGCGGCTCGTCGACACATATCCGCCAGCGGAAAGCCAGCGCCTGGCCGACGCGTTCGGTTCGAGGCAATCATGCGCCTATGTCAGCGCAACGCCTCCGGCAAACCACACGATGGATGCATCGGAAACCCGCCTCGCTCATCTGCTGGCGGAGCGTCTGCATCAGGTCGAGGCGAGCCAGCTTCAGATCACCATCGAACCGCTGGCGCATTCGGCGCATCCCTGCGACCGGGATGTTTCGGCGAGCAATCTCGCCGAACCCGACACGTCTTCAGGTAAGCCATTCCGCGTCGTAGCGCTCGCCATGCATGTCCCGCTGAAGGATGGCAGGTGGCTAACGGTCCGCACCGCGATCGACGTTCCCGGTCTCTGGAATCGCGCGGCAATACTCTCGTTCCTGTTTTCCTCGCTTGCCGTCGCTGCAGTTGTCGTCGTTGTAATCCGTTCACAGACCAGCTCTCTCCGTGAGCTGGCGATTGCATCGGAGCGTCTCGGACGAGGAGAAGTCATTCCGCCGCTCGCGGTCAGTGGACCTGCCGAGGTTGCCGCCACGAGGCAGGCCTTCAACACCATGCAGGAGCGTCTTAGCCAGTTTCTCCGCGATCGGCTCCGCCTTCTGGCCAGCATCAGCCATGATCTCCGTACGCCCCTCACCACCTTGCGCCTCAAGGCGGAATTCATCGAGGACGATGTGGTGCGGGAGGATCTCGTCAAGACAATTGAGGAGCTGACGCTGATCTGCGAAGCGACGCTGGCTTTCACGCGAGCGGAAGCAGTTGGCGAGGAAACCAAGCTTGTTGCCCTCGATGAACTTGTCGGCGATATCGTCAGCGAATTTCGCATGGCGGGAAGCAACGTCTCGGCCGCGCCGCTGCCGCCGACCGGTTATCCCTGCCGGCCTGTAGCGTTGAAGCGTGCCGTCCGAAATCTGGTCGAGAATGCCACCCGCTACGGATCGAGCGCCCGGCTACGGCTCGATCGATCCGGTGATGGTATCCTTCTCTCGGTCGAAGACGACGGTCCCGGCATTCCGGAGGATCAGATCGAGGATGCGTTCAAGCCGTTCGTGCGGCTTGAGGCCTCCAGAAGCACGGAAACAGGCGGCATCGGGCTGGGTTTGTCGATCGCCCGCAACATCATCGTTGCCCACGGCGGCAACCTGGTCGTCGTCAATCGGCCGTCCGGCGGCTTGAGGGCCGAAATCCATCTGCCCAGCGCAGCTTGATCAGGCGCCAACTCAACCTGAGCGCTAGGCTCCTATGACGCCTGACGGAACGACGACGTCGTATGTGATATGGGCCTCGTCGCAAGCATCGCGAAACGCAGCTTCCGCCTCATCGGCTCGCGCACGTTTGGCTTCGACACCTTCGCAAATCTGCAAGGCCCGCATGTAGGCAGCGCCCTCGGCGATCGGCCAATGGGTCAACAGGCAATGCAAGGCTTGCTGGGTGGTCGCGATCGCCTGCATCGAGCCGGTTCGCTTGCACGCGATCAAAACGACATGACGCCAACGCGTTTCCATACCCAATGCCTCCCGGTAAACGAGGCGAGACAATCGCACCTGACAACGCAGATGCGCAACTACCATTTTCGGGGGCAGTTAATGTGATCGGAACTCGCGTTCTGGCACGAAGCTTGCGATGCAACTTTCGTTAAAGCTGTATCGGAGGCGCAGTGTCATGAAACAGCACACATTGATGTTCCGTCCCCTCGGATTGGCCATGGCGTGCATTGGTGAATACAGGGTTGTTAACTCCGTTCATTCCGCAGCGACAACGCTCCTGCAGCATTGGCCGACTGATGATGGAGAAGAGTTCGCCGACGCCATCATCGCCTGCCTGGATGCGATTTATGGCGATACCACTCCCGAGCGTGTGCGAAGTGCAATGCTAAGGGCGGCTGCGGAAGCGAACGTCACGGTTCTGGAGGTTGCACCGGTCCCGCATGTGAACCAGATGGAAATAGCAGCCAATATTGCCTGACCCATGACAGCGGAGGCGCCTAAGCGCTTTGTTCAAGCGAGGCAAGGCGCTGGTCGGTCGCCGAACTTCTAGCCGGCAGACCACCTGCCGGACTGACAAAATTCTCCGCGATATAGCGATCGGCCGCAGAAGACAGCGCTCTGTAAAGGCGTGCAAACAGGACACGCGCCTCGCGACCCGGCCAGTCAGTCGGCAGTGCCTCGTCAGGCAGGCGTGGATCGTGCAGCAGGACACTCCGGAAGCGGTGAATAAGCAGAAGCCGCGCAGTCAGTGCCATGGCTGAGGTCAGATCGCCTTCGACAGCACCATCTGCCAGAGGCGAGAACTGCTCTATGAACGCCAGGTAGGCAGCCTTATATCTTTCGAGATCCCAGTTTTCGGCAACGAATGCCCGCAATCCCGGTTCGCTCGAGATCGTTCCGACTTTGAAAAGAAGCAGATGATGGCTACCGCCGAGGTGCCTTATCGGCCCAACGGCAAGACGAGCATTGAGGCGGCTGTAACCCAACCGTTCCAGAGCCTCCATGTGCTCCTCAGGCGAATCTCCCAAGACATGCGCAAACTGCCAGCCGTGATCGCCCGCGCCGCCGAAAAGCGTGGTTGCCGCAACAGCGAATTCGGCGCGAGCGGCTTGCGAAAGCCCGTAGTAGCTACGCCGTCCCTCGCGCTCGCCGACAAGCTGACCAGCCGCGACCAAGCGGGATACTGCCGTTCGCACCAGTGTTTCACTGATCCCGACTGTCGCGCAGGTTTCGATGAGGTTGCCCACCCAGGCAACACCGCCCCGCGGCTCGACTACGTCCCCATAGATGGTAACGATAAACCCCGCGGCACGCAGTGGCGTCTCAAGCGTAATTTTCTGGATCAGGTCGCCAATTCGGCGATCCGCATCTGTCACTGCCGCGCCCAAGAAGAGTCTCCTTGCAAGTATCGAGGGCGCAGATAACACATTTATCGATCAGGGGGCAGCGTGTCGAAACTACCCCGATTTCCTCAATGAGCGCTTTGCTGCTTTGCGCGCGCAACGATCTGGGTCGGGTTGACGAATTGCAAGGCCAGCACCAGCCAGAACAATGTCGTGACCATGTAGACCACCGCCATCGCATCGATCGACTGGCCTGCACGGACCCCTGATGCGAACACAGCGTAGTAGAGCGACACGACCAGCGTTTGCGTCGTCGGTCCTGCTATGAGGAAGGTCAGCTCGAACATTGCGATGGTGCGGACGAGTACCAGCAGCAACGCGGCGAGCATGCCCGGCAGAAGCAGCGGTAGCAGGATGCGCACGAAAAGGCTGGTCGTCCCGGCGCCGAACACTCGTGCCGCAGCTTCGATGCGCGGATCGATCTGTTCGATGAAGGGGATCATGACGAGCACCACAAACGGCAGCGACGGCACGATGTTGATCAAAACGACGCCCCAGAACGTCCCGCCGAGCCCCAGCTGATAGAGGACGGTCGCCAGCGGAATGCCATAGGTCAGGGGCGGAATGAGCAACGGCAGCAGGAAAAGCAGCACAACCAGGCGCTTTCCGGGGAAATCGCGTCGTGCGAGCGCATAGGCCGTCGTGACACCAAGGATCCCCGAGATGATGACGACTGTAAAAACGATCTCGAAGGTGACGAGAACGACGCTGGAGAGCTGGAATTCCTTCCAGGCGCTGAAGTACCATCTTGTCGTCCAGCCGGCTGGCAGCCAGGTGCCGAGCCAGCGTGTTGCGAACGAGTTGACGATGACCGCGGCAATGACGGCCAGCAGATTGAGCACAAACAGGATAGCAAGCGCCCATATGGCGAAGCGCCAGATCTTCGAGGTGAGGCCCTGATCGCGGATCATGACTAGCCTTTCGTGCCGCCGGCCGGGCCGCGGTAAAAGAGGGAGCGCATACCGAGGACCGCCAGCACGACAACGAGCTCCACACCGCCCATGATGAGCGCGATCGCGGAGCCGAGCGAATGGTCATACTGCTCGAAGGCAGCCTGATAGGCCGCAATCGAGATGACGCGCGTCGGTCCGGCTGGTGCCCCTAGGAGGACCGCAGAGGGAAACACGGCAAAGGCCTGTACGAAGGCAAGGCAGAAGGTGACGGCAAGCCCCGGAACCAGGAGCGGCAGGAAGACGCGGAAGAACCTCTGCCTCGGCCCGGCCCCCAAGGTCGCCGCCGCCTGCTCGATGGCGGGGTCGATGCCGGTCACGTAGGACAACGTCAGCAGGAAGGCGAAGGGAAAGCCGGTGATCAACAACGAGGCGAAGACGCCCCAATAGTTGTTGGTCAGCTTCACGGGATTGTCGAGAATGCCGAGCATCAGCAGTGTGTGGTTGAACCAGCCACGCGGTCCGAGAAACGTCAGAAGCCCGTCGGCGACGAAGACCGTGCCGAGAGTGATCGGCAGCACGAGAATGGTCGTCAGCAATCGCTGCCTGCGCATCAGACGGACGCGAAGCGCAACCGGCACCGCGAAAGCGAGATTGATGACGGTCACCGGCAAGGCCAGCCACATGGTCGCGGCAATGGTCCGGTACTGGAACGGATCGCTGAAGAATTTTGCATAGTTCGCGTACCAGGCTCCCTCTTTCGGCAGCAGGGAGTCGGCGACGCCGTAGAGGAAGGGGTAGACGAACAGCGCGAGCATGAAGAGCAGCCCGGGCAGCAGCAAGAGCGTCGTGCCGTCAAGACCTCGGGCAGCAAGCCGTGTTTGCAGCGACGGCCCGCTCATCCGGCCGCTCCCGCAAAGACCAACGCCCGGCCGGCGACTGGCTGCAGCCTGGTCGGTGCACCGCGGGGCAGCGGTTCATCTGCGCGGAAGTAGAGTTCGGAACCGTCGACAGCCCGTGCCATACCGAAGAAAGCGCGCCCGCGATACTCCATGCTGCTGACAGTCGCGGCAATGCCCTCGCTGCCCGATGCGACGAGATCTTCCGGGCGGACAGACAAGACCGCCGCATCGCCAACCTTCAGCGGCGACCGCATTGTGCCGGAGAGCCTTGCGCCGGCGACCTCGATTTCAGCCTCGTCGTTCGAGACACGAGTGATGCGGCCTGCAACGCGAGTTCGGAAGCCCATGAAGTCGGCAACCTCGACGTTGACGGGCCGCTGGTAGAGATCCTGCGGTGTGCCAATCTGCTCGATGTGTCCCTGGCTCATGACCACGATACGGTCGGCGAGCGACAGCGCCTCATCCTGGTCATGGGTGACGTAAATGGTGGTGGAGCCGATCTGGTCATGGATGCCACGAATTTCAGCGCGCATCTCCAGCCGCAATTTGGCATCGAGGTTGGAGAGCGGCTCGTCCATCAGCACGATCGGAGGCCGGATGACGATGGCGCGCGCGATCGCGACACGCTGTTGCTGGCCGCCGGAAAGCTGGCCGGGCAGTTTGTCCGCCTGGCTTCCCAGACGCACCAGCGCCAGCGCATCGCGGATGCGCTGATCGGCTTCCGGACCCTTGATACCCTGCATGGCAAGGCCGAACCCAACATTCTTGCGAACGCTCATATGCGGAAAAAGCGCATAGCTCTGGAAGACCATTCCGAAGCCACGACGCTCTGGTTCAAGCTGATCGATGCGCGTGCCGCCGAGACGAATTTCGCCGCCCGTCAGCCCCAGCAGGCCGGCGATGCAGTTCAGCGCGGTGGACTTGCCGCAGCCAGACGGACCGAGCAGGGCCACGAACTCTCCCGGCTCGATCGCCAGATCGATACCGTTCAGAGCGTTGAACGCGCCGAATGCTCGACGCATCCCATCGAGCTCGAGGCGTGCGTTCTTGCGCATCGGTGCGGGGGCATTCGAAACCGAGGTCAAACCAATCTCCATCTGCAGCATGATATGGCCGACCCGGGACGATATCCCGGGCCGACTTGCTTCATTCGATCAGCCCTTCTTGGCGCCGATCTTCTCGTCCCAGATGCGGAAGGCTTCGACCAGCTGCTTCGGCTCCAGCGGCACTTCCAGCGGATTGTTGGCGATCCAATCGGCATATTCCGGCCGACCGAATTCCTTGATCGTGTCCTGGCTTTCCTGTGGTGCCATCTCGAGGGTGACGTCCTTGACGGCGGGGCCTGGATAGAAATAGCCGGCGTCATAGGCGATCGCCTGCTGCTTGGGCTGCAGAATGTAATTGAGAACGTCGATCAGCACGCCGATCTTCTCATCCGAGACGCCCTTCGGGATCACAGCATAATGAGCATCGGTAACCCAATGGAAGCCGTCGAGCTTCTGCACCTTCGCTTCCGCCGGAACGATGCCGAGCGCACGCGGGTTGATGTCCCAGCCCGTTGTCGAGACGACGATGTCACGCGTGCCTTCACCGAGCTCCTTCATCACCTGGCCGGTACCGGTCGGGTAGTACTCGATGTGTTCACCGAGCGCTGCAAGGTAATCCCAGGTCTTTGCCCAGCCCTTGGCCGGATCGCGCGGATCGCTGTCTCCAAGCAGGTAGGGAAGACCCATGAGGAAGGTGCGGCCGGGGCCGGAATTTGCGGGTCGGGCATAGATGAAACGGTTCTTGTTCGCCTTCGCCCATTCCAGCAGTTCCTGAGCGGATTTCGGCGGTGTCGGCACCTTGTCGGGCATGTATTCGATGAGGGGCCCGGAGGGATAATAGGTGATGACGACACCCTGATCCTTCGCCAGTGCCTGCATTTTGAAGGCCTGCGGCTGCAGTATCTGCTCGAGGTTCGGAAGCTCCGACTTGTGTGCGGCCAGATCGATCCAGAGGCCCTGGTCGAGACCAGCCGAAAGCGCATCCGTACCTGTCAGAACGAGATCGATATCGACCTTGCCGGCCGCCTGCTGCGCCTTGATCTTGCCGGGCAGTTCCGGTGCCGGCGCCTTGGTGAACGCGAAGCTCGAAACCCAGTCCGCCTTTTCCGCGGCATAGGCTTCGAACATGCCCTGTGTCAGTGCCAGGTTGCCGGCGACATCGGCGATCGTGATGGCGACTGGGCTTGCGGGCTTCTTGGCCTGCGCAAAGACCTTGAGCGGCAGCATGGTGGCAACGGCCGCGCCAGCCGCGGTGCCGACAAATGTTCTGCGGGTAACTTTCATTCTGTTTCTCCTCCTCGTGTTGCCGGATGCGCCAGATACAGAAGTCCGGGCTTCCCGGGCCGGTCGTCGCAGGACCGGAACCTCGTCTCAAATTGTGTGAAACCTCCTGAAATGATTGCCAAAAACACCGTTCCTCCTCGGCGCGCCTTGGCAGTCGCAATAAATTGATATACTAGTATTCACGATCAAGTCAACGTCAGGACCCCCTATGCAGGCAGCAGTTGTTTCCGTTCCGGTCGCCATGGCTTCCGAAGCCGAAAGGCCCGCGAAGCTGCGCCGCGTGACAACTGCAGATGCCATTTTCGACCGGCTCTACGCGGATATCCTGGCACTGCGGATGCCCCCCGGCATGCCGCTGCAGGAAAAGCGGATCGCCGAAGAGTTCAATGTGAGCCGAACCCCGGTCCGCGAAGCGCTGCTGCGCCTGTCTGAAGGCGGACTTGTCGATATCTACCCGCAATCCGGAACAGTGGTGTCGCGCGTGCCGGTCTCCGCGATCCCGGAGGCTGTGGTTGTTCGCAAATCGCTGGAGGGCACCACCGTCGAGCGCGCTGCCGAGATTGCCACGCCGGCCGATATCGGGCGCCTGGATGCGATCATTTCGCGGCAGAGATCGCTGGCCGCACTTGGCGACACATCGGCATTTCATGAAGAGGATGAAGCCTTCCATGAAGCGATATCAGGCATTGCCGGGTATCCCGGCATCTGGACGATTCTCAGGACGGTGAAGGTGCAGATCGACAGAGCGCGGCGCCTGACGTTGCCGGTTCTCGGCCGCATGGACAATGTCGTTCACGAGCATGGACTCATTCGCGACGCCATCGCGGCTCATGATGCAGACGCTGCGCGCGCGGCGATGATGCATCACCTCAGCGCCGTCATTCCCGATGTCGCGGAGCTTCGCACCCAGTATCCAGACTATTTCTGCTGAACTATCGGCAGCAACGACAAGACACCAAGGAGGAATAGATGCGCCAAGGTTGGAGATGGTTCGGGCCGCAAGCCCCTGTGACGCTTGACGAGGTGCGCCAGACTGGAGCGACCAACATCGTTTCGTCGCTGCACCAGGTGCCGATCGGCCGCGCCTGGACCGAGGCCGAAGTCCGCGAACGCCAGGCCCTGATCGAAACGACGCCGCCCGGCCGTTCGAGCCTGACCTGGTCGGTCGTCGAGAGTATTCCGATTCCGGACGCCGTGAAGCGCAACGGCGGGCGCGCCAAAGCGGAAATCGAGAGCTGGATTGCCAGCCTCGAAGCCGTTGCTGCCTGCGAGATCCCGATCGTCTGCTACAACTTCATGCCCGTCGTGGACTGGACGCGCACGGATCTCGACTACGTCATCGATACCGGCTCGACCGCAATGCGTTTCGATCACGAGAAATTCGCCGCCTTCGACCTTTTCGTACTCCAGCGCGCGGGGGCCGAACAGCAATACTCGGAGGCAGACCGCTTGCGTGCCGCCGAGGTATTCAAGGGGATGGGCGAGGATGAGATCGCCGACATTACCCGAAACATCACCTCTGCCCTGCCAGGCTCAACGACCGAGCCGCTGACGATCCCGCAGTTCCGTGAAAAGCTCGCAGCTTATGCGGGCATCGACGCTGCGAAACTGCGACAACATCTCATCGAGTTCCTGCAGGCCGTGACACCCGCGGCCGAAGCCCGCGGCGTGAAGCTGACGTTGCATCCGGACGATCCACCGCGCTCGCTCTTCGGCCTGCCGCGCATCGCTTCGACCGCAGATGATTATGCGGCACTCTTCGAGGCCGTTCCGTCTGAAGCAAACGGCATGTGCTACTGCACCGGCAGCCTTGGCGTTCGCGCCGACAACGACCTCCCGGCGATCGCTCGCCGCTTCGCATCGCGTATTCATTTCGCACATTTGCGGGCCACGAAACGCGAGGGTGACGGGCGCAGTTTCCACGAAAGCGCGCACCTCGAGGGCGACGTCGATATGGTCGCCGTTCTGAAGGAGCTTGTCGCCGAGGATAGTCGGCGTGCGGCGGACCAGACCATCGTCTTCCGCTCCGATCACGGCCACCGAATGCTCGATGATCTCAATAAGACCGTCACGCCGGGCTATCCGGCGATCGGCCGCCTGCGCGGCCTGGCGGAACTTCGCGGCATACTTTACGCGCTTGGTGCGCAACCGAACTAGTACGGAGAGCGCGGCGGGATATTGAGTCTCGCCGCCTAATGCCTTCGTTTGCGTGCAGCGCAGTTCCCTTCGCGACCAGAAACAGGCGTATTTCTAAGCCGTTGAGCCCCATCGCGCCGTGCAGGTCAGGGTAATGCTGTGCGGACCTTCCAGTTCGGCATCGTGACGCTCGATAAGCTCCACAACCGCATCGATGAAAGCGACATGATCGAGGCTGAGCGTCGTCAGGTCATTGCAGTCCCAGGCGGCCATGGCGATCCCATCCTGGCCGACAATGGCGATATCATCCGGCGTATTCTTGCCAAGCACGCGCCGAGCTGCGTCCCGCGCACCAATCGCCATGACGTCATTGCCGCAGATGATGGCATCGACCTTGGCGCGGTGAAGTAGCAAGACGGCCTCCTTGAAACCGGAGTCGTAGCTGTAGTCGCCGAACGCCTCGGCCTGCAGACCGAGGCCGCGCTTTGCCAGCGCATCGACAAACCACTTGCGCCTGAGCTTGTCGATCCAGCTCGACTTGGTCCCCGACAGGTACGCGAAGCGCTTCTTCCCGTCTCCGACGATCTTGTCGATGATCTCGTCCGCCGCCGCCGACCCGTCTATGCGGATGCTGGAGACCTTTTCATTATCGAGCGGTTCGAAGGAAACGATGATCGGCTTCGTCGTATGAAAGATATCGACCGCATCCTGCATCGACACCATATCGGAGAAAACGACGACATGGTCGACCTGATAGGTCGAGGCGAGCCGCATGAGCTGCAGCCGGTCATCGTGATCGGCGCAGCACAGAATGATCGGCAGAAGCTGCCTTTCCTGCAGCCGGTGAACCAGAAGCTGCTGCTCCTCTGCTTCGCACGGATTGCCGATTGCGTTGACGACGAGCGCCACGAGCCGCGACCGCTGATTGTTGAGCGAGCGCGCGATTGCGTTCGGCTGATAGCCATACTCACGAGCAACGGCGAGTATCCGATCGCGGGTCGCGCTTCCGATCCTGGAGTCGGGCGAGAAGGCCCGCGAGATCGTGGCAGACGACACCCCGGCGAGCTTTGCCAGTTCTTTCGAGGTGATCCGTCGCTTGTTCATTTCCAGCATTCCACGCCTATGGCGCGACGATCCTGACGGGCGCCCCGTCTGCCGCAGCCGATTCCTTGATTGCGTCCCAGAGCCTAGCGAATCGCAGGCCCATTTCAACGGAGCCGGTGTTTTCCATCGTCCCGGCGCGAATGGCGAGGAAGTTTTTCATCGGATTTCCGAGAATCTCCGCCTCTTCGCGCGGTTCCGCATGACGGCCAACACTGATCTCCCGCCAACCGCCCCAGGCATCGATGCGAACGATCGCCTTGGAATAGAAGAAGGTGATGAAGGACGCGCAGCCGGGCGGACCTTCACCGGCAGCCGTGAGCGTCGCTAATGCGCCGTTCTTCAGGCGGGCGGAAACAGCCGTGGCGATGTCGACCTTCTTGCCATGATTGTTCATGTAGGCCGACACGCTCTCGAAATCCGAATTGGCGAGCAGGCAGACGGTGTTCATCATGTGCGCGCCGGTGTCGAACATGAAACCACCACCTGATATCTCCGGCTGCTGCTTCCAGTGACCGTCATAATTCCCGGACCAGCTTTCCCAAATCATCCCCGAGATTGCGATCAAGTCGCCGAACTCGCCGGTTAGCGCGCGCCTGCGGGTATCAATCACCAGGGGCGAAAGACCGCCTTGGAACGCGGTTACAACGGTGACGCCGCTCTTCTTCTGCGCCGCGATCAGCCGTTCCGCCTCAGCAACCGTCGTCACCATCGGCTTTTCAAGGAAAAGGTCGAGCCCGGCTTCCGCGACCGCTGTTGCCTGCTCCCCATGAAAAGCGTGCGGCGTGGAGACATAGACGATGTCCAGATCGTCACGGCAAGTCGCCAGCATCTCCCGGTAGTCATCGAAGCTGCGCGGCTCGGCGGCCCCAGCCGCAACGCACACATCGATCAGGCGCTGGCGGGAGGAAGGGATCGTGTCGGCGAGCGCGACGAATTCGATCTCGGGCATCAGCGCCCAGCTCGACGCATACTCAGCCGCCTTCAAGCCTGCGCCGATGACGCCAAGCCGCAATTTCCCTGACATGAAAAATCCTCCCGAATGCATTGTGCAAACGGTTACACAAACACACCAACAAACACAAGATTTATTAAATCACATAAATTCAATGCTTTATTGATTGCATAAGCCAACATTCAAAACGTACTTGCCTGTGAATAGAATACGTGTACATTTTCCCTCGTGGTGCTGGAGGGCGCCGCGAACCAAAAGGGAGGACTTCCGTTGAAGAAGACGGTCATTGGTGGCCTGTGCGCCATTCTGCTCAGCGCCGTTTCGACGCTGGCGCATGCTGAGACAATCCGAATTGCCAATCACGGTCAGGCCGGCATCGACGCTATGAAGGCGACGGTCGAGAAGATCGAGAAGAAATACGGCGTGACCGTCGAGGTCGTCGAATACCCCGCACCGGACAAGGACTACCTGACCAAGCTCTTGACCGAACTCGGCGCCAGCAATGCGCCGGACCTGTTCTCCATCCCCACGACCGCGGCCGTCGCCGATATGGTCGAGGCTGGTTACCTCACCCCAGTCACCAAGGAAATCAAAGCCTGGGACGGCTACGCCAATTTCTATGATGTCGCCAAGAAGCTGGCAGTCAGCCCCGACGGTGAGACCTATGTGATGCCGTTCATGCTCGGTATCCAGGAAATCTATTACCGCAAGGATGTTCTCGATAAAGCCGGCATCTCGACGGAACAGCCGAAGAGCTGGAAGGACCTTCTCGATCGCGCCGCCGAAATCAAAAAGAAGACCGGCGCCTACGGACTGCTTTTCCCGGCCGGCGTCTCCTGGGGAAGCGGCGCTTTTGACGAAGGCTTCCAACACCTGATCGTCGGTTCGAAGACGCCGCAGCTCGTCGATGCCGATGGCAAGCTCGATCTCAACGGCGAGGGCGTGAAGGATGCCTTCGACGTCTACAAGCAACTGATCGACAACGACCTGATGCCGACACAGCCGCTGCTCGGACCGGAGCCGTGGGTCGTGCCAAAGTACCAGATGTTCCCTGCAGGCAAGCTCGCTGCCACCACCTGCGGATCCTGGTGCTACATCTTCGACTGGGGCCGCGAGAGCAAGAACCCGATTCCCGAGGTAACGAAGGTTGTCGGCACTTGGACCGTTCCCGGTCAGAGCGGTGGCCAGTATGTTCTTGCCAACCTTGCAGCCCCGTGGGCGGTTAACGCCAAGTCGGCCAATGTCGAGCTCGCCAAGAAAGCCTTGATGGAAATTGGCTCCGTCGAAACGCAGGTCTCCTATGCAGCCCGCATCGGCAATATTCCGGCGAGCAAGGATGCCGCCAAGAACGCCGATTTCCAGAAGCTGACGGAACTTGTTCCGATCCATGCTGCGGCCGAGAACGGCACATTCCTCAAGCAGGCGTCCGGCTTCGGCACGGTTGCCGAAGGTGTAGCCCGCGCCACCGAAGCGCTGCTGCGCAAGGAAACCGACGCTGCCGGCGCACAGAAGATCCTCGTCGACTACGTCAAGGAAACCCTCGGCGACGAGGTTGTGAAGTAAGCCTCCTCTTACTCACCGCCAGGGAGACGCGGCTCGGTCCGCGTCTCCAAATTTCCGTTCGAACGAGTAGCAGAGCTTTCCATGGCCCTAAACGTCCACGAAAGGCGCACTGAACGACAGCTTCTTTTGATCCTGTTGCCCTCGCTTGCGCTGCTTCTGGCCTTCGTGATCTATCCCGCGCTTTACTCGGTCTATCTGAGCTTCACCAACGAAGCATTGACCGGGGCTGCAGCCTTGCGGCCGCGCTTCGTCGGCATCCGGAACTATGCGCGACTCCTGAACGATGTAAAGTTCTGGAACGCGCTGCTTGTCACATTCCTGTTCGTCGTTGGATCGGCTGTCATTGGGCAGTTCGTGCTCGGCCTCGTTTCGGCGATGGCGCTTCGCCGCCGTATTCATTTTCGGCGCCTCTTCTCCTCGATCATCCTTCTCCCGAATGCCGCGCCAGAGGTGGTCGCTGGCTTCATGTGGATTTCGATGTTGGCCGGCGGAGAGCAGGCAACGCTCAGCCGCATCGTCAGCTTCTTTGGGGTAACACCCGCCGACTGGTTGCAGGTCTTTCCGCTGTCGATGATCATCATCGTCAACACATGGCGCGGAATTGCCACCGCCATGATCCTACTGACCGCAGGGCTCAGCACTATTCCCGCCGAAATCTACGAGGCGGCCCGCATGGACGGCGCAACGCCCTCGCAGATGTTTCGCCGGATCACCCTGCCGCTGATGATGCCCACCATTCTTCTCTACATGCTGATATCAGCAGTCTCGACCATCGCGGTCTTCGGCCTCGTCTACGCCCTCACCCGCGGCGGACCCGGCGGAGCGACGGAACTCGTCAGCATCTACATTTACAATCAATCCTTTACGGCGTTCCAGCTTGGCTACGGCGCCGCCGTGGCGGTCGTCGCGCTGCTGATCTCGCTTGTGCTCGGCATCGGCTATGTCCGCGCGATGAAAGTGGAGGTCTGAGATGACGGTGATCTCCCCAAGCGAAAACGCCAACAAGACGCGATCGGACCTGCTTGCTTATGCAACGCTATCGCTGATCTCGATCTTTTGTGCGGTTCCGTTCTTCTGGGTACTTCTCGCCTCGTTGGACGGCAACGCCCAGCTCTTTCTTCGCTGGCCCGAGCAATGGACGCTCGCCAACTACATCCGTGTCTTTACGAAGGAAGACGGAGCGAAATGGCTGTTCAATTCGCTCTTCGTCGTGGGCGGTGCCACGATTCTGGTGATGGTGCTGGCCGGTCTTGGCGGCTATGCGCTGTCGCGTACCAGGGCCTGGTGGAAACTGCCGTTCCTCTACGCGATCCTGCTAATCCGCGTCCTGCCGCCGACAGCGCTGGTCGTGCCGCTCTATAAGTTCCTGCTGACCTTGAACAATGCCGAAGGCGCCATCCTGCGCCCGATCTTTGGCGAGTATGCCCGGCCGATCATGCGCTGGACCGGCTTCATCGATGGCTATCTCGGCCTGATCCTCGTGCTTGCAACGATGCAGCTGCCGTTAGCTTTGTGGATCATGAAGACGTTCTTCGACGGCCTGCCGCGCGACTACGAGGAAGCGGCGCTTATGGACGGCGCAACGCTGATGCAACGCATTCGTCGCGTTCTCATTCCGCTCGCATTGCCGGGGCTCGCGGCCGCAGGGCTGTTTGCCTTCATGTCCGCGTGGGGCGACTTCCTGCTGCCGCTGATCTTTCTCTCCTCTCCGGAATTGCAGACCCTGCCGCTTGGCCTGTTCCGCGCATTCCTTCGCATCAACGAGATCGACTACGGCCTGCTTGCCGCACTCGCCTTCATCTACCTCCTGCCGGCAGTCGTCGCCTTCGGCTTTGCGCGTCGCTTCCTAGTGCAAACATTTGCCGGCGGCGTCAAAGGCTGACACCAGAAAGAGCTACACGATGATCAATCTCAGGAACGTTCGCAAATTTTACGGTGCACTGGAGGTCATCAAGGGCGTCGACATCACTGTGGAAGACGGCGAGTTCGCGGTATTCGTCGGACCATCCGGCTGCGGAAAGTCCACCCTGCTGCGGATGATTGCAGGCCTCGAGGGCATCGACGATGGCGATCTCATTCTCAACGGAAAACGCATCAATGACGTCCCGCCAGACAAGCGCGGAATCGCGATGGTGTTCCAGTCCTATGCCCTCTATCCGCATATGACGGTCGCCGAGAATATCGGCTTCTCGCTCAGCCTAAAGAAAGTGCCCGAAGCGGAGATCCGCCGGCAGGTGGAAGCGGTGGCCGAGATCCTGCAGCTTACCGACTATCTCGACCGTCGTCCGGCTGCCCTGTCAGGCGGACAGCGGCAGCGCGTCGCCATCGGTCGCGCAATCATCAAGAAGCCGTCGCTGATCCTTTTCGATGAACCGCTCTCCAATCTCGATTCCGCCCTTCGCGTGCAGATGCGCGCCGAACTGCAGCGCCTGCACCGCGAGCTAAAGGCAACGGTCGTTTATGTGACGCATGACCAGGTCGAGGCCATGACCATGGCTGACCGCATCGTCGTCCTCAACAAGGGTGTTGTTGCACAGCAGGGGGCGCCGATGGCGCTCTACCATCAGCCAGACAACGAGTTCGTCGCCACCTTCATCGGCTCTCCAAAGATGAACACCATTCCGGTGTCGATCACCAAACCGGTTGCCGGCAGGGTCCATGCCCAAAGCCCGCTTGGCTTGAACCTCGACCTGCCCGACGCAGGCGGGACTGTTCCGCCGGGCCAGGCGACACTCGGCATACGCCCCGAACACCTGAGGATCGCAGCCGAAGGCCAGGGCGATCTATCGGCAGAGGTCATGATCGTCGAGCGCCTGGGGGTCGAGACCTACATGACGGTCGGCTCGCAGGAGCAACCGATCGTCGTGCGCGCCGAAGGCGACATCGCGCTCAGGCCCGGCGACCGCGTCTCGCTGACGGCGGACACATCCGCCTGCCACCTGTTCGATTCCGCCGGTCGGGTCATCCGCTCGGCTCAAGCTTCATAACATCGAGGATACCATGACAATCAAGGTCACCATCTGGAACGAAGGCCGTCACGAGCAACTGCACAAGGAGGTCCAGGAGATCTACCCGGACCGCATCGACGGCGCGATCGCGGCCGGCATTGCCAACCCTGACTTCGAAATCCGTCGCGGCACACTTGACGATCCGCACGAGGGGCTCCCGGATTCTCTTCTCAATGACACCGATGTGCTGCTGTGGTGGGGGCACATGGCGCATGAAGAGGTCAGCGACGGTCTGATCGATCGGATACAGCAGCGCGTGCTCAAAGGCATGGGCCTCGTAGTCCTGCATTCAGGGCATCACTCCAAGCTGTTTCGGCGACTGATGGGCACGAACGCCAATCTCTCCTGGCGCGAAACGCCGCAGGGCGATCTGGAGCGCGTCTGGGTGGTCAATCCGGCACATCCCATTGCCGAAGGATTGCCGCCATTTTTTGAAGTGAACGCCTCGGAAATGTACGGCGAACCCTTCGACATTCCGCAACCCGACGAACTGGTTTTCATCTCCTGGTATTCCGGCGGCGAAGTGTTCCGCAGCGGCTGCACGTGGCAGCGCGGTCGCGGTCGCATCTTCTTCTTCAGCCCCGGCCACGAGACCTATCCGATCTACCACGACGCGACCGTGCACAAGGTCATCTCGAACGGCATCCGTTGGGCGAAGCAGAGCCACACGGATGGTAGGATCCTCGAAAACTGGCATCGCGCGGAACCGATCCACGCTCGGCCCTAAATCGAGAACGATCGGGCGGTCATTTGCGTGACCGCCTCCGTCGATCTGTCGCGCCGTCGCGGTCGGATGTCGATCTGGAGCTTTACTGCCCTATTGTGTAGGACATGGCCGAGGAATAGCGGGAGGCAGTGTTGCGAAAGGCGATCATCGTTTGGGGCGGATGGAAGGGCCATGAGCCCGAGGAGTGCGCGCGGGCAGTTACCGCATTGCTGCGCGAGGAGGATTTCGACGTCCAGGTGACGGATGATCTGGGGATCTTTGGCTCGCAAGCGATCAGCGAGGCAGATATCCTCGTCCCGATCATCACGGGCGAAAAGCTTGAAAAGCCTTATGCAGACGCGCTTGTCGAGGCCGTGCGAAACGGGCTGGGATTGGGTGGCCACCACGGCTCGCTCGCCACGTCGTTCAAGGAAAGCGCACCGTTTCGCTATCTCTGCGGCGTCACATGGGTTTCCCACCCCGGCAACATCATCGATTTCCGCGTCAACGTGACAAAGCCCCACGATCCTGTCGTGGCTGATATCCCGGACTTCGATTATCGGTCCGAGCAATATTACCTTCACTTTGATCCTTCGATCGAGATCCTGGCGACGACGCTATTCAGCGGCGAGCATGATCCCGCATGCCGCAATGTCACGATGCCGGTGGCATTCAAGCGTCAGTTTGGCACCGGTCGCGTGTTCTACTCCGCGCTGGGACATGTCGCCGCCGAGTTCGAACACCCCCACATGCGGCGCATCTTGCAACGCGGACTTTCCTGGGCCGCACGTGGTTAAGCCGAAGTCATGTGGATCTGCCGCCTCTGGCGAACAATTTCCCTACTAGATCTAAGGTATTCAAAATAATCGTACCGAATGGTACTTTATTTTTTCGTCGCTTCGATTCTGCGACACCGCGACGAGACTTGAAAGGGAGCATATGACCGCACGTCGACACAGCTGGGGCGACCTTGATCGTGACGTACGCTCGTCCGATGACCTCCAGCGCCCGACAGCGGAAGAGCCTCTGCCGCAGCGGGAAAGTCTTCCCGCAATCAAATTGCATTTCGATATGAGTAAGAGCTTCGTCGACGCTGTCTTCGAGGTCAGCAAGAAACGCGCACGAAAACAACCAATCAGCTAACAGCCCAGCCTAGCTTTTCTTCAGTGGGGCCGACGTCGATGTCCTCACGACCAGCGGGCCGTCGACCTTGATGGTCATGGGCCGCAGCTTCTTGCGATGCACCGCCATGTCGATCAACGCCTCGGCCGCTTTCTGTCCCATTTCATAATTGGGAAGAACCAGCGTCGAAAGCGGCGGGTGCGTGTAGCGCGCCAATTCCTGGTCGTCATATCCCATAACGGAAACGTCCTCGGGTACCCTCAGGCCTTTCTCCGCCGCCGCCTCCATGACGCCGATTGCCATGAGGTCGTTGCCGCAGAAAATCGCCGTAGGCCGGTTGGCCATCGACAACAACTCCAGCCCCGCTTCATAGCCCCGCAACGGCAGCCAGTCGCCGTCGCGCACAAGCTGTGGATCGAATGCAACATCCACCGTGGCCAGCGCCTGCTTGTACCCTTTCAAGCGATCGATCGCCGCATCCATCCATGGTTCACCGTTGATGAATCCGATGCGCCGATGCCCCAGCGAGGTCAGATGCGCGGTGGCGGCAAAGCCGCCTGCCACTTCGCCGGGCACGATCGCCATATGCTGGCGCGGCTCCGCATAGCAGTTCAACAATACGGTCGGGATATCCCTGAGCGCCGCCGGCACCTGAACCTTTCGAGTAAAGATCGTTGCGTAGATCACGCCAATAATTGACGGGTCTCTCAAAACGGAACGCAGGACGGCATCTTCGAGATCCGGGTTCGAGCGCGTCGCATGCGCGGAAACCAGAAAGCCCTGTTCGAAGGCATGGTCACGCGCGCCGTCGAGGCTGACGACCGGGTGCGGACTGGTGGAGATTTCATCGACGATGAAAGCGATCGTGTCTTTCTCGACAACCGCCTCCTCCGGGCTATCGTGGCGGACACCCGGTAATTTATAACCAATTTTATGAGCAGCTTCCCGCACTTTCATCTGCGTTTCCGCGGAGATGCGCGAGCCGGACATCTCGTTGAGTACGAGTGACACGCTCGACTGTGAAACGCCGGCAATTCTGGCAATATCCGTCATAGTCGGCCGCGTACTGCCCCCACGACGCCCAGCATCGTCGTCGCGACCATTATTCCTTGCCATCAAAATCTCCTCCGCCGGCATGCTGCGATGCAAAGCGATTATTGCAAATGCTAATAAAATGACACTTGACTGCTAATATTATTAGCGACAATATCATGCCATGTGAAGCGATTATTGCTCACTGCCGGTAAGAGGATACCGGAAAATCTGGGAGGAGAAACCTGAGATGTCTACATTCTCACGTCGTACATTCATGCTCGCGGCCACCGCAATTGGCGCCATCGCCGTTGCCGGCACGACCGCAATCGCGCAAGTCCCCGCTCTCAAGCAGAAAGAAAAGTACAAGGTCGGCTTCGCGCAGACTGAATCGAACAACCCATGGCGCATCGCGCAGACCGAAAGCATGAAGGCCGAAGCTGCCAAGCTCGGATATCAGCTCGTCTACACCGATGCAGCCGGCTCCGCGGCCAAGCAGGTCGCAGACGTCAACTCGATGATCGCACAGGGCGTCGACGTCATTTTCCTTGCTCCCCGCGAAGAGAAGCCGCTGATCCCGGCTGTCATGGCCGCCAAGAAGGCCGGCATCCCGGTTATCCTGCTTGACCGCAGCGTCGATCCCAAGCTTGCCAAGGCGGGCAAGGACTATCTGACGTTCATCGGCTCGGACTTCATCAAGGAAGGCCAGCGCGTCGCTGAATGGCTGGCCAAGAACGCCAACGGCAAGAAGAAGATCATCGAGCTCGAAGGCACGACAGGCTCGTCGCCGGCGAATGATCGCAAGAAGGGCTTCGACGACGCGATCAAGGCCGCTGGCGGGTTTGAGATCGTCGCGTCGCAGTCGGGCGATTTTGCCCGCGACAAGGGCCGCCAGGTTGCCGAAGCTCTGCTCCAGGCTCACCCGGACGCCGACATCATCTACGCGCATAACGATGAAATGGCGATAGGCGCGATCTCGGCGATCGAAGCCGCCGGCAAGGTTCCGGGCAAGGACATCCTCGTCCTGTCCATCGACGGTGGCAAGGAAGCCGTGCAGGCCGTTGTTGACGGAAAGATCGGCGCCGTCGTCGAGTGCAATCCGCGCTTTGGACCAAAGGCATTCGAGACCATGGCACGCTACGCCAAGGGCGAGAAGATCGAGCCTTGGGTCATCAACAATGATAAGTTCTACGACAGCTCCAACGCCAAGGCGGAGATCGCAGACGCTTACTAACCTCCTGGGCGGACCTGAACCGGTCGGTGCGGCTTGCCGTGCCGGCCGGATATTCATTGAGACAAGGTAGGGTGGATCGGCATGTTGCTATCCATGCAGGGAATTTCGAAGTCTTTCGGCGGGGTCCCGGCACTGCGCGCGGCTTCATTGGAGATCGCCGCAGGCGAAGTCATGGCGCTAGTCGGCCAGAATGGCGCCGGGAAATCGACGCTGATCAAGATCCTGACCGGGGTCTATCAACGCGATGAAGGAGCGATCCACTTCGACGGCCGGGACATCGACTTTGCCTCACCCTCGGAGAGCCAGGCTGTTGGGATCGCCACGATCTATCAGGAAATCAATCTCGCACCTCAACGTTCGGTGGCTGAGAACATCTACTTGTCGCGCGAGCCACGACGTTACGGCTTCCTCGACCGGCGAGCCATGCGCGAAGGCGCAAAGGCGGTCCTCAAGACCTTCAAGCTGGAGATCGATGTCGATTTGCCCGTCGCGCATTTCAATGCGGCGACGCGGCAGATGGTGTCGATTGCCCGTGCGGTCACCCAGAATGCCCGGCTCCTGATCATGGACGAGCCGACATCCTCTCTCGACGAGCGCGAAGTTGCCGTTCTTTTCGAAACCATCCGCACATTGAAAGAGAACGGCGTAGCCGTCGTCTTCATCGGCCATCGCCTTGACGAGCTCTACGCCATCTGTGACCGGGTGACGATCATGCGCGACGGCCAGACTGTCGCCGTCGGCGCGATGCAGGACATGCCGAAGATGGAGCTGGTGCGCCACATGCTCGGGCGCGAACTCGCTGCCTTCGAGGCTTTGAGCAGAGATGCGGATGCCAATGCAGAGCGACCGATCCGCCTCGCACTCGAGGGAGCAGGTTCAGGCCTTCGCGTGCGCAATGTCGATCTGTCCATCCGCGAAGGTGAAATCTCCGGACTTGCCGGCCTCCTTGGTTCCGGCCGAACCGAAACCGCTCGCATCATCTTCGGTCTCGACAAGCTTGAACGCGGCACAATGCGCTTTGACGGAGCGCCTCGCAGCTATTCTGAGCCGGCAGCGGCAATTGCCGACGGTATCGGCCTGGTGTCGGAAGATCGAAAGGTCGACGGCATCGTGCCTGACATGAGCATACGGGAAAACATGACGTTGGCTCTCCTCCCGAAGCTCAGCAGAGCCGGGATCGTCGACCGCGCGCGCCAGAGCGAGATCGTGGAGCGTTTCATCAAGGCGCTTGGCGTCAAATGCGCCTCGCCCGATCAACCGATCAAGGAGCTTTCCGGCGGCAACCAGCAAAAGGTTTTGCTGGCGCGCTGGCTCTGCACCGACCCCCGGGTTCTTATCGTCGACGAGCCGACGCGCGGCATCGATATCGGCGCGAAGACAGAGATTCTGCGTCTACTGCGCAGACTGGCCGATGAGGGCTTGAGCGTTCTCATGATTTCCTCCGAACTCGAGGAACTGCTTGCCGCAGCCGATCACGTCACGGTGCTCAGTGACGGCTCGTCCGTCGCCGTCGTTTCGCGCCAGAAGCTTTCCGAACAGATATTGCTTGCCGCCATGGCGCACCAGGTCGATTGAAAATGACGATTACAGACACATCGACAAAACCATCCGCTCCTGCGAGGACGTCCATCCTGCAGCTTGCGAGCCGCTACGGCACGGCCGTTGCTCTCCTGTTGCTCATTGTCTTCAACATCGCGGTCACCCCGAACTTCCTTTCCTGGCAGACCCTCAACGTCAATCTGACCCAGGTCGCCACTATCGTCATCGTCGCAACGGGTATGACGTTGGTGATTGCCACCGGCGGCATCGATCTCTCCGTCGGCTCGCTGATGGCGATCGCGGGCGCGATTGCGCCAATGATCTTCCTCGGCACGATCGTTCCGATAGACAGCGCCCCTCTCGCAGTCGGGCTCGCGTTTCTAATCCCGATCATCATCGCGATGCTCTTCGGTTGGTTCAACGGGCTACTGGTTACGCGTTTTGCCATCCAGCCGATCGTCGCGACACTCGTTCTCTTCATTGCCGGACGGGGAATTGCGCAGGTGATGACCAACGGCAATCTGCAGGTCTTCAAGAATCCAGCCTTTCAGTTCATCGCAATGGGGCACATCGCGGGAATACCGGCGCAAGTCGTACTGATGATCGTCATAACGATACTTGCCTACTGCCTGATACGCTTCACCACGATCGGCCGGCAGATCATTGCAGTCGGCGGAAACGAAAAGGCGGCGCGGCTGACGGGCATTCCCGTGAGGCGCATCAAGACGCTGGTCTATGTGATCAGCGGAGCCTTGTCCGGTATCGCAGGATTGGTGGTCGTCGCCCGCAATTCGGCCAGCGACGCGAACCTCGTCGGCATGGGCATGGAGCTTGATGCCATTGCAGCGGTCGCCGTCGGCGGTTCGCTGCTGACCGGCGGAAGAGCCAACATCTTCGGCACGTTGCTTGGAGCCTTCGTCATCCAGCTCGTGCGCTACACTCTGCTTGCGAATGGTGTGCCCGATGCCGCAGCTCTCGTCGTCAAGGCAGGGCTCATCATCGTCGCAGTCTTCATCCAGCAGCGCGCCGACAGGAGCTGAGATGTTTCTTACCACCATGAAATCCTTTGCACCGAAATCTTCAGGCGACCTTGCCCGGCTCGGCGTGCTGATTGCGCTGTTGGCGCTGATCGTCTTCGGCGCCCTGCGCTATGACAACTTCCTGTCGCCGTTCAACATCCTGACGTTCCTTCGCTATAACTCGATGTTCGCCTTGATCGCCCTCGGCATGGCCTTCGTCATCATGACCGGCGGCATAGACCTGTCGGTTGGCGGCGTCGCAGCACTTGCCAGCGTCGTTTCGGCGTTAGCATCGCCTTATGGTTGGTTGCCAGGGCTTGCGGCGGGTATGCTGACAGGCCTTGTTGCCGGCCTCTTCAACGGGATGGTCATCACCAAGCTGCGCATTCAGCCATTCATTGCCACCCTGGCCGCCATGCTGGCAGCCTATGGAAGCGCGCTGCTGCTGGCAGACAATCAATCGGTTTCCGTATCCTACGATACCGCCTTTGTGTCGATCGGTCAGGATGATTGGCTGGGCTTCCCGATCCCAGGATGGATCGCCTTCGGCGCGTATATCGCAGGCTGGGTCATCCTCGAGCGCCGGCCTTTTGGCCGCCATGTGCTGGCGATCGGCGACGGCGAACACACGGCCTCATTGATGGGCCTGAAGGTCGAGCGCACGCTGCTCGCGGTCTACGCCATGTCCGGCCTGCTGGCTGGTCTCGCTGGCGTACTCCTTGCCGCGCAGTTCGGCGCAGGTCAGCCGACCGAAGGTGTGGGTTGGGAACTGTTCGCAATCGCTTCGGTCGTTGTCGGCGGCACGCTCCTGACCGGAGGATCGGGTTCAGTCGGCGCGACGCTCGCCGGTGCGCTCCTTCTCGGAATGGTCTTCAACGTTCTGAATTTCGAGAACGGGCTCGGCTGGATTTCGCTCTCTGCCTACTGGCAGTCGGTGATCCGCGGCGCCTTCTTGCTCGTCGTCGTGATCCTGCAGGCCCGCCTCACGGCACGATCCGCGTCCTAAGAGTGACCAATCTTCGGTGCGTAAGTTGACCACGCGATCGAACTCTCGCCGGTTGTTTGTCACCACGATTGATCCCCGGGAACGTGCGTGCCCCGCGATAAGGTAGCCTCGGCGGAAGGCGGCGCCATGCCGTGCGCCGCCCCATTGCTGAACTCAGGACTGGTTTGCCATGGCGCTTGATGCGCTGGTCTTGCGGGCTTTCGTCCGCTTGTAGATGAAGAAGTAGAGCTTCACATATTGGCCGACGAGGATCGCATTCAGGATGGTGCCCTCGCGGATGAACTTGATCTCGCCAAGAAATCCGAGGCCGATCAATGCAGCAGTTACGAGAAGGGTGCAGTCAAACCCTGTCTTGATATTGCCCCACTTCCAGCCGGTACGCTTGAAGATCGTGTTGACGAACATATCAATCGGCATCAGCACGAGATTGGCCCGGATCATGAGGAAGAGGCCGAAAGCGAGAGCGGCATCGCCGACAGCCAGCAGAGCGACCTTGAGATAGTACACGTCGAGCTGAACGAACTCGGTAAGTCGCAGATTGAGATCCAGACACGCGGCTAGGACGAAAGCCGGGATCAGCGACGCAAAATTCTTGAGGCCGAAATCCTTTGGCAGCACCAGGTAGGTGAGGAAGAGCATGAACAGTTCAAGGATAAAGTTATATGTACCCTGACTGAGCGGCGGGTAAACGAGCGTCATCGTGCGTGTGAGGCTGCTCTGCGGTGATATGCCAACGCCCGCACGGATCGCCAAGCTGACCCCCAATGTCAGGATGTAAATTCCCACCACGTACATGATCCAGCGGCGCGTCAGGCTGCCGGTATCGACGATCTCGGCTTCCGCCGGTTTGTGTGCCATGATTTCCTCCCAAGTATGCGCCGCATTGCCTCCCCCTGGTCGGGCCGCTCGCGCTGATCTCTTTACCACTCGGATGTCCGGGAACTCCCATTCCCAACCGTCCACGTTCAGATTGCTCACAGGCGCGACCGCGCCTGTGAGTGGTTCGCGCATTTCAGTGCATCAGTCGGAAGCGATGCAGCGAAATGAAAAGGCTGAGCAGTTTGTTGACGACGGGCTCTCCTTCGTTGCGGTTGCCCATCTCCTCGAGGGCTGCATCAACGGAACTCGCCGCCGCGGTCAACTCGGATACGGTCATGTTCGCCATGACGCCATAGATATCGAGCGGCATGACGGCCTTCTCTCGCTTGCTCTCTGTCACAATGCAAGCGCCGGCATATGTATCCACCTGCTTCACGCAGTAGCACATTTCCTCGCTCTCCTCGCCGACGACAACGAAGTACGGCTTCGGGGCGGGCCAGAAGGTTGCGACCGCGCCGCGATCGATCGAAACGCCCTTGAACAGGCCATTGACGATATGGCGTTTGCCATTGGCATAGCGCTGGATGACCGAAAGGCGGGAATATTTGGCGCCATCGACTTCAGGTACGACTTTGCCATCTCGCAGTGGTACCCAGACCTCTTGGTAGAATTTTGCATGGCCGCGGCCATAGACGTCGAAAAGATAGACCTTCGCCTTGCTGCCATCGTCCGAAATCTCGAGCGGCACGATATCGAGCTGGTTGGGCGTAAGATCTGCGAGTCCGGGAACGCCCTTTTTGCACATCTCGGAATAGTCGATCTCCGCATTCTTCAACAACTTGCGGTCCCTGGCGACCATCTCGCCGTCCTTGAAGACATAGAGCGGGTTTATCTTCGACAGGCTGTCTGTCAGCACGATGTCGGCGAAGCGGCCAGGCGTCAGCGAACCGATCCGGTCCTCCATATGGAAGGAGCGCGCCGTGTTCAGGGTTGCCATCTTGATGGCATGGATCGGGTTGATCCCCATCTCCGCGCAAAGAGAGATGATCCAGTCCATGTGCCCCATGGTCAGCAGGCGTTCGACCGAGATGTTGTCCGTGCAAAGCATGAAATTGTCGGTCGGCCATTTGCGATCGACGATGGCACGTAGCAGGGTCCTGATCACCTCCGCGCTACCGACACCGAACTTGATATGTGTCGGGAACCCATAGCGGACGCTCTTCTCGAGGTCCTTCTCGTTCCAGACGTCGTGATTGTTCGAGCAACCGATAGCCGGCAGGTAGTTGAGAATCATCTCGGGGAGCGCGGTGACGCCCCAGTGACCGTTCATGAATCCACCCTGCGCACGGACCCAGGCAGCCTTGCGGAAGTCGTCGTCATTGCCGGAGGAATAGGTGAAGTGTTCGAACTCGCCGAGCCCGATCACCGGCTCCATCTTCAGAACGGCTTCAGTCACGGATGCTGCCGTCTTCTTGCCTGGCGCAAATGCATAGAGACGATAGGGCAGCTTTTCATAGTCACGGAAAAGGTTTTCCGCGGCCTTGATCCCCTCTTCGCCCGCCGCACTCAGGAGATCGAGGCATTCAGAATAGATTGTTGTCGTGCCACAGGGCACCATCGCCTCCGCAAGAGCGGTGGGGTGCGCGAGCTGGGATTCGAAATGGATGTGGGCGTCGATCAGGCCAGGAATGGCATAGAGCCCCTTGCCATCGAAAACATCCTTCACCTTCAACACGCTCTCATCAGGATTGAGCGCGACGATCCGCTTGTCGTAGACCAGGATCGAGCCCTGATAGACGGTTTCGCCATGCACATCGAGGATGTTGAGATTTTTGAGCAGGAGATCGGCTTCACGTTCTCCGTTCAGGATCGCGAATATGGCTCGTACTTTGTCGTAGTGAGCGGCTTCCGTTTTATTCAAGTCTTCCTCCACGTCAGCTGTTTCGACCGACTATGGCCGGCCACGTCTATTCTGGAGGCTTGAATATGCAGACCGGCCGCTGTCGCCTCCCCCGTGGATATGCTGTCATTGCACCGTTCCCGAAAAGCATTATTTTATGCGCATATCGTACGCTTTTCGAGAACGGTCATGGAAGGATCCTCGATGCTGCATTCACGCGTTCTGCGCTACCTTGATGAAGTGGCCCGCAGCGGATCCATTCGGGCGGCCGGCGAACGGTTGAACGTCGCCCCATCGGCGATCAACAAGCATATACTGCTTCTTGAGGAAGACGTTGGCGAAGCACTGTTCGAGCGCCTGCCACGCGGGCTTCGTCTGACGCCGGCCGGCGAGGTGCTCGTTGCTCACGTTCGCAGAACCATGCAGGAATATCGTCAGGTCGAGGCTGAGATCCGCGATATGAAGACGCTGCAAGATGGTGAGATCATCATTGCGACGATGAGCGGACTTGCAGGCGGCATCGTGCCGCGAACCGCAGCAACGCTTGTCGCGCGGCATCCGCGTCTCAGAATATCCATCAGGGTGATGTTTGTCCGCGACATCATGCAAGCCGTCACGGACGGTGAGGTCGACATGGGCCTCGCCTTCAATCTGCCGGCGAGCGCACAGATCGAGACACTTTGGAAAATGGACACGCGTCTGGGCGCCGTTGTCTCACCCGAACATCCGTTGGCAAAGCAAGAGTCCCTGTCGCTGGCGTCTTGCCAGCCCTATCCATTGATATTTGCCGACCGGGCAATGTTGATCCACGGAATTGTGGCGGATGCCTTCGCGGAGGCCGGGATTGCCGTCCAGCCGGCATTTCTTGCAAACTCCATTGAGGCCATGAAATGCCTCGCTTCCGCGGGAAACGGCATCGCTTTCCTAAGTAAGTTCGATATTGCCGAGGAGCAGCGCAACGGTGCCTTGACCTATGTACCCATCAGGGACCGAACATTTGGCAAGAACGTGCTGTCGCTTGTCCAGCGCGAAAAGCGAAGTCGCGGCCTAGCTGCTACGATATTTACGGAAGAAATCATCCGGGCCCTACGCAGCGTGCTGGAATAGCGCCCCCTCGATCCCTTGTCGGTTTCGAAAACCCGCTCGCGGCATCCAAGCCTCCGCTCCTGATATTTACGATGCGGAAGAAGGCCGGGGCGACGACCGGACATATGAGGTCCTCTGTCATGTCTTGCGACCAGGATGCGATACTTCGAGCGTGGCCGCCCCTTGCTCCGCCACGCAATCCATGCCTCTATTTATCCTAGAGGAATGAGTTGCAACTCTGCGGCGCGAGGCTAGAGCCAGCTCCATCTCCGCTCACAACGCAAGACTTGAGGGTCGGCATATTGCGCAAGAATTCAACTCGGGTTGGCCCCGGCTATCCACAGGTCGTCGTGCTCGTCGGGGCAACAGGCGACCTTTCTCGACGCAAGCTGCTGACGGGATTGTTCCATCTTACCAAAGCGGGCTTTATCCCCGGCTGCCGCATCATCGGTGTCTCCCTCGACGATATCGACACCGATGGTTTCCGCGCCATCGCCCGGGACTCGCTCGACAAGTTCTTGACGCGCAAGTTCTCGGAGCCCGAGTGGAAAGCGTTCGCAGCCTCGCTCGACTATGTGCCGCTCGCTGCCGGCGCCAGCGCGTTAAAGGAAGCGGTCGACAGAGCTGAAGAAGCGCTGGGGCCCGAGACACGGCGCGTTCATTACCTATCCGTGCCACCGAGCGCCGCCCTGCCCGCCGTACAACTCCTCGCTCAGGCCGGCCTGACGGAGCGATCGCGTATCATCATGGAGAAGCCCTTCGGCACGGACCTAGCCAGTGCCGTTGAGCTGAACAAGAAGCTGCACGAGGTGTTCGACGAAAAGCAGATCTTCCGCATTGATCACTTTCTCGGCAAAGAGCCTGCGCAGAACATATTGGCTTTCCGATTTGCCAACGGCCTGTTCGAACCGATCTGGAATCGCAACTTCATCGATCACGTGCAGATCGACGTCCCGGAGACTTTAGGCCTTTCCACACGTGCCGCCTTTTACGAAACCACCGGCGCCTATCGTGACATGGTGGTGACCCACCTCTTTCAGATCCTCGCCTTTATGGCGATGGAGCCGCCGACTGCTCTGGAACCCGCGCCGATCTCGGAAGAAAAGAACAAGGTATTCCGCTCGATGTTGCCGATAGAGCCGCGCGACGTCGTGCGCGGCCAATACATCGGCTACCGCAACGAACCAGGGGTCGATCCCGAAAGCGACACGGATACCTTCATCGCCCTCAAATGCGGTATCGACAACTGGCGCTGGGCCGGCGTGCCTTTCTTCCTGCGCACTGGCAAGCGCATGGCCGAGGGGCAGCGTATTATTTCGATTGCATTCCGTGAGCCGCCGAAATCGATGTTCCCCGCAGGCTCTGGGGTTGGCGCCCAAGGGCCAGATCACCTCACGTTCGATCTTGCCGATGCCTCGAAGGTCTCTCTCTCTTTCTATGGAAAACGCCCAGGCCCGGGCTTTCGGCTCGACAAGCTTTCACTGCAATTTGCAATGAGCGAAACCGGCCTGATCGGCGATGTTCTGGAGGCCTATGAGCGTCTGATCCTCGATGCCATGCGCGGTGACCACACGCTGTTCACGACAGCCGAGGGTATCGAGCGGCTGTGGGAGGTGTCCCAGCCTCTTCTCGACAATCCGCCACCCGTGCGCCTCTACGATCAGGGCGGCTGGGGGCCGAAATCGATCCATCAGCTCATCGCCCCACACGCCTGGCGCCTGCCGTTTGAACGAGCATGGCGGGACGCCGCAAAGGGTAATTGACGCCGGAAGAGACTCTCTCGCACTATTTCTGGAAACTATGTTTTGCCGGCATCGGACCGCTGCGCAACTCTATGGCAGCCATTTTTCGCCCCGGACGATCGGTACCCATACAGTTCGAGGGAAATTGGAATAGCGGAACGCGCCGTGTTTATCTCAATGTGCGATCGATCGGCCAATCTCTCAAAAATCCAGCACTCGCATCGGAATGGTGTGTCGCCCCCGGCATAATTCTCCACAAAGTAGAAATGATACGGTTGGCAAGACCGAATTTGTCCGGTACAAGCACTCCACCGTTGCAGATCAATCAAGGGAGGCGTTGCATGACATCAGCATTCATCGAAACCCTCCCGTCCGGGATGATCCGACACTAGGTCATTCCAATTCGCGGCCCGCCCAGGGCACGCGTTCAACGGTTTCAACGTCTTTCAGAACGCCACCGATCTGCCGGGGTTCTTCGTCTCCCGTTCCGGCTGTGTTTATCAACCTCGATTTTGGGGCCGGCTACCCTCGATATGGCGCCGGACTGGCTAAAATGACTCGCAAGAAGCTCGACTTCCGTGCCGATGCTTATCGCAACGTGCTCGGCTTTGTTTTTCGTCAATGGGCGCATCGCCCTGCTCTCGTCGGCAACATCATCCTGCTGGTTATCGCCAGCACGCTCGCCGAAGTTCTGGTCCCGGTTTTCTCCGGCCGGATCGTCGACGCGATCGCCGGCGGCAACGCGGCCGATGGCGCAATCCGCGCCTTTACTATCGTCACGGCGCTTGGCCTCACCAGCGTCGTGCTGCGCTGGTTCATCTTTAACGGCATCATTCGGCTGACACTTCGCATAATGGCCGATGTCGCCAATAGCGGTTTCCACAAGGTCCAGCGCTTCTCCACTGACTGGCATGCCAACAGCTTTGCCGGCTCTACGGTGCGCAAGATTACCCGCGGCATGTGGGCGCTCGATGCGCTGAACGACCTGCTGCTGGTTGCGTTGCTACCGTCAGTCGTCATGCTCGCCGGCGCCAGCATCGTGCTCGGCAGCTATTGGCCGGTCATGGGGCTTATCGTCGCGGCAGGATCGCTGATCTACATCTCGGTCACCGTCGTGCTTTCGATGGGCTACGTCTCGCCTGCGGCCAAGCTCGCCAATGCTTGGGATACCAAGCTCGGCGGTGCACTTGCTGATGCGATCAGCTGCAACTCTGTTGTGAAGGCCTTCGGCGCCGAGGACCGCGAGGAAGAGCGCCTCAGGCATGTTCTCGAGAAATGGGACAGCCGTACGCGGCGGACCTGGCGGCGCGGTACGCTCAACGGCACGATCCAGGGTTTCATGATGGTCTCGATGCAGGCCGGTATCCTCGGCACCGGTCTCGTCATGTGGCAGAAGGGCCTTGCGACGCCCGGCGACATCACCTTCGTGCTGGCGATGTTCTTCGTGCTGCAGGGATATCTGCGCTCGGTCGGACAGGATATCCGCAACCTGCAACGCGCCGTCAATGACATGGAAGAACTGGTACTGCTCGACAAGACACCGCTCGGCATTGAGGACAGGCCGGGCGCCAAGGCGATTGCCATCAGCAAAGGCGAAATCATCCTCGACCGCGTCACCTTCCAGTATGGCGCACATCCGACGCCGCTTTATGAAGACTTCTCCGTCGCCATCAAACCCGGCGAACGCGTAGGTCTGGTCGGGCATTCGGGATCGGGCAAGACGACCTTCGTCAAGCTCATCCAGCGTCTCTATGACGTCAATTCCGGCTCGATCCGGATCGACGGGCAGGAGATCGCCAAGGTGACGCAGTCGAGCCTGCGCGGACAGATCGCCATCGTCCAGCAGGAACCGATCCTGTTCCACCGCACGCTGGCCGAAAACATCGCCTATGGCCGGCCGGAGGCATCGAGACGCGAGATCGAGGACGCAGCCAAACAGGCAAGCGCCCATCACTTCATCATGAGCCTCCCCAAGGGCTATGAAACGATGGTGGGCGAGCGCGGTGTCAAGCTGTCGGGCGGCGAACGCCAACGCGTCGCCATCGCCCGGGCGTTCCTCGCCGACGCGCCCGTGCTGATCCTCGATGAGGCAACGTCGAGCCTTGATAGCGAGAGCGAAGTGCAGATCCAGCAAGCGATGGAACGCCTGATGGAAGGCCGCACGACACTGGTGATCGCCCACCGCCTGTCGACCGTCAGGGCACTCGACCGGCTGCTCGTCTTCGACAAGGGCAGGATCGTCGAGGAAGGCGACCACCAGGCCCTCGTCCGCCTCAACAACGGCATCTACCGCCGGCTGTTCGAGCGGCAGGCACTGGAGCTCACAAAAGGCTTGGTAGCATGAACCGACAGCACCGGAGCAGAAGCCTCCGGTGCTTCGCCCCCTCGCCCATGGGTCTCCAATCCGGATAAGCGACTTAAGCGCGATTCAGATTGGTCTTTGACGAGGTGTGAACCGCTGACCCCGTTTTTCGGCATCTTACGTGCATCAAATTTTCCAATCCGGCCAGCTGCTTGCTCTCTCCGGTTATGGTGAGACTATGTGCTCGACAATCAATCGGCCAGAGCCTGCGCAAGCCGTGAGACGGGCATTTCTTGATTCCACGGCACTTCTCGTGCTCCGAACTTGGCAGCCATAGCTAGAACCGACGCGAACTCCTCGATCGCAATAGTAGGCTGGAGCCTTAGCCACGCCCGGTCGAATACAGGCATGGCGAATTGTCCAGCATGCAGTTCGATCCACTCGGGTCGACCGGGCAAGATAGATCGAATTGACTGCCAATCCACGAAACCCTGACCCAATGGCGCCAAGAAACGACGTATGCCATTTTCCTGAAAGCGGACGACCGCGTCATCGACAAAGACATCGGCGACATAGCGAGCAACCCGCTCAGCGGCGGCGACGGGATCTTCGAGACGGCAAAGCACGTTGACTGGATCGAATGCTACTCCGAGCCAATCGGCGCCAACCCGATCCACAAGAGCAAGAATCTCATGGGTCGTGATTTCCTCATGTGTTTTGAGCACCAGCTTCGAGCCACATTCCCGCAGAACCGGAGTAAGGCTTTCGAGCATAGAGGCCACGCCGTCGAGTTGTGCGGCCCAACTTACCTCCGCTTCAAAGCGGTCCTCGATCGTACCGATAATGAAGATCATATCATGCATGCCGATCCCGGCAGCCAGTCTGACGAGCCGTTCGATGCCGGCCCGCATGTCGCCCGATCCAGCGTCGATGATCGGCCTGCTTCGGGCCGGGAGTGCCGGATTAACGATGCCAAGGATCGATGAAATGCGAAGACCAAGTCTATCCGCTTCGGCGCGCACCGCAGTAAGCTCAACAGGGTCGAGGGTCGGACTGCAATCAGACAGCGAGTTAAAAAGCAGCCCGTCCGCGCCAAGATCAGCCGCAGCGTTGAGGGCGGCAACCGCTGAGAGATTGCGGCCATCCGGTAGAGAACTCTTGACGATACCGGCCATTTCGCCGCCTCCGAAATCCAGTGTTGATCGTGGCGCCCCCGCGCTTGCTGGGCGCCAATAGTGACTTGGTGAATACGCCGTAGGCTTGTCTGCAAGGCGTCAGGAGTCAGCTGACGTCGACGACAACGGCTACCGTGCCGCCTCCGGCCGGCCCCTGATGGGTGGCCGAGCCAGAGATCCAAATGTGATTGTCCTGCAGGAATGCTGAGAACATCCCGCCAAGCGCTGCCTTCGCCTGTCTCCCATACTCCGGGTTCTCCGTAACCTGGCGGTGGCCACGCAATCGACCATCAACGGGTACGCTGTGTTTGACGTAAACCGCGATGATGCGATCCCTATGCTCTTGGGATAGAGGGCCGTCATTTACATCGAGCCCTGCACGCCTGATAGCACGCGGCAGCGCAGCCACATCGAGCATATCGGCCATTGTCGCGTGGCCAACTCGTAACCGCCCGCCAGCACCGCTGCGGTTCCCGAAGGCAATCAACTGTGTCTGCGGGCCATCGCCGCCAACGGGCTCCCACTCGTTTGCCGAGATAGCGGCCCTGCCGGACCATAGGTCTAGCCTTTCGCCGACGTCCTCGGCTTTAGGCATCGACATTCCCTCTGCCGCAATCGCCACGCCGAGACCGGCCGCTCCGCTAGCCCTGCGATGCAAAGCCTTGTTTTCGAGTTCGGGAATCTGGTGCCCCGCCGAGCGGGCGTCCGCAAAGTCTTGGCGAGTCGGAAAATACGTCTTTCCCACGACGTACTCGAGCTCTCCTGGATCAACATTCGCATCAAGCGCTGCCTTGCGCACCGTATCGGCATTGGCTTCGATCACTTTGTGTGTTGTCATCCACTCCGGCCGTATCAAGCTGGATCGCGCGATCCCGATAGTCAGTCTAGGCGCATCGGCCGCGAGAGGCTTGCCCAATGTGCGTGTGTAAACCACGATGTGCGGTGTCAGAATTCCGACACCGCCGGCGGTGAACACCATCGGGATCTGCCCGATGTCAACTGCAGGACGAGACCCTTGGTCAAGCAGAAGGCCGCGGATTGCACGGTCGGCATCGAGGCGGCTGGTATCGTCGTCCTGCCAGCCCTCTGTCTTGCCAGTCACTGCGATGATGTCGTCTGCACGAAATCGCCCTTCCTTGATGAGGCGGTGTAGACCGCTCGCATCGGACGTGTGTTCCAGCGGAACGCGGAAGGCGTCGATGGTAGGCACAAGATCCGACATTCAGATTAGCTCCATTCATTTTAGGAAGGTGCTTGCAAATGGCACCGACGGAGGAACATCCAGAATTCGCAAGGGACATTGGTCGTTTCTGGAAGCAGCTAAGCCACTGCTACGGGAACGGCCTTCTCAGAATGCGTAGCGGAGCTACTCGCCGCTACTGCATTGGCGGATAGTGTCCTTGACGTCTTCGGGTGAAACCCACTTGGGATACCCGTCAGCCTGAGCAATCTTCTGGTCCAGAATTGAAAGAGCACGGATTGTCTGATCTTCACTGAGCGAGATCCCAATCGATTGAGCTATGGCGTCCAGTGCCCTGGGATCGCTCTGTGTTGCCCATACCCAGCTGAACGACGCTCCCGTAACGCTCGGGGCGACGCTGCTTCCAAGCGTTGCGAATCCCTCATCCGCTTTGCCAGCTTCGATCTTGGCTATGTCGGCAGATGTCTCACGCTTGTACTGATGCGCACCAACAACTGGCTTCAACGGCGGAATTGGGAAACGCATGATTTCCGCGAGCCTGTCGGCAGCCCACTGGAACCGGTCAAGGCGAATGCCGGTATCAATGCCATAGAGAACGTCGAGCGCCAGCACCACCTCCTCCATAGCCGCGAAACCGGATCTATATGAGACGCCGTTGAGCGCGACATCCGGCGAAGCTCCGGCTAGTACCGCGGCAATCGTGCCTGCTGTTGCCATGCCGAAGTCATCATGCGTGTGCATCGACATTGGTGCCGGACGGGACATCCTTCCGCGATAGGTCTTCACGAAGAGACCCATTGCCTGGGGCGACAGCGCACTTGTCGAGTCCATCAGATCCAGTCGCCGGACGCCGGCTTCAATGAGCGTATTGGTGACTGCAACGAGGCCTTCAAAATCTCGCCGTGCGCAGTTGGCGATCGTTGCATTCCATTCAAGCCCCGCTTCTGCGAGATATTCCGCCATGGCGTAGATCTCATCGACCTGTCGCTTGCGCGCGTCTTCGTCCGGCGCCTGTAGTATCCCGGGGTTGAATATGCGGATACCCGCTTCAGCGAAGCGGTCGACGGTCTCACGCATCAGCGGCATTGGGGTGTTGCCATCACCCAAAAGCGTGTCGGTGAAGAGATTCTTTTTGAACTTGGTCTGTGCCCCGGCGACGATGAGGGCCGCGGCTTGTTCGATGGGATTTGGCGTCGTTGCGCCGCGCCACCAAACGTTCAGGCATTCTTCCTCGACGCCGAGCTCGTCGAGGAGTTCGCATATCGCCAACAGATCTGCCTCATTTGCGCGGACGCCCAGCGTATAGATCACTTTGCGGATCGTGCTGCTGATCAAGCCAACGGGCTTTGGTGGTGAAAACTCACTGGTGACCTCAGGCATGAAATTGAAGGGGCTAACAAAGTGCCGCCCTTCGACGTAGGATTTTCCACCCGAAGTTGCGCTGCCCGACATTTGTTCTTCCTCTTGCTCGATTTCTTTTGTTTGGATTGGCTTTGACCTGTGGCAACACAGCGTCATGGCAAACGATCAGGTGGCCGTTTCTAGGCGACGTGCCGCCCGGCGCGCTCGACCGGCGGCTGGATCGGGTACCGGCACCGCGGCCAACAGCGACCGGGTGTAGGGCATCTTTGCATTCTCGAAGATCTCCCGACGGGATCCTTGCTCCACGACCTCGCCTTTATGCAGAACCACGATCTTCTCGCAGAGGTGGCGAACGACAGCGAGATCGTGCGCCACGAAGACGATGGCAAGATTGAGCTTCCTCTGCATGTCTTGCAGCAGATTGATGACCTGCGCCTGCACCGACACGTCGAGAGCCGCCACCGGCTCGTCGCAGACAAGAATGCGTGGACGGATCACCAAAGCGCGGGCAATCGCAATGCGCTGACGCTGGCCACCGGAGAACGAACGCGTATATCTGGCCATGTCGTTCGGGTTTAGGCCAACCATCTCCAACATCTCGGCAACCCGATCGCGCCGCGCCGCTGCCGTCGGCTCCAGCCTGTGAACCAGAAGGCCTTCACCAATCAACTCCTCCACCGTCATGCGAGGATTGAGGCTGCCATAGGGATCCTGGAAAACCATCTGCACTTCGCGACGAAAGCGCCTCAGATCTTTTCCCGCAGCGTGGATGACGTCGATGCCATCATACGTTATCGAGCCCTTCTCGGGCTTGATCAACGCGAGCATGCATTTGGCGATTGTTGACTTGCCGGAGCCAGATTCGCCGACCAATCCCAGCGCCTCGCCAGCGCCCACACTGATCGTGACGTCGTTCAGCACCTTCGCGGGGGGATGGGGAAAGGCATTGTACGACTTGCTTATTCTGTCGATGGACATGAGCATTTTCAGATACCCTTCGCGTCGTGCAAGTGACAGGCAACACGCGTCCGACCGACCTGCAACGTCGCCGGTAGTTCGAGAGCGCAACACTGGACGCGCTGATCGCAACGCGGGTGGAACGTGCAGCCGCTCGGTCGGTTCATTGGTGGTGGCGGAGCACCGGGAATTGCGTAGAGGGCCGCCAGATCCTGGTCGATGCGCGGCACCGCCTTGATCAGACCCTGCGTATACGGATGTCTGGGGCGCGCGAAAACATCGCCAACCTCACCATCTTCGACGATGCGGCCCGAATACATGACCATAACGCGATCGGCAAAGCCGGCAACGACGCCAAGGTCATGCGTGATCAGCAGTACCGCGAGGCCACGACGCGTCGACACTTCGTCGAGCAGGTCGAGCACCTGGTCCTGGACGCGCACATCGAGCGCCGTCGTCGGTTCGTCGGCGATGAGCAGACGTGGTTCGCCGACCAGCGCCATCGCCAGCACGACGCGCTGGCGCATCCCGCCGGAAAACTCGTGGGGATACGCGTCAATGCGTTCGGCAGCGCGGTCGACTCCCAGTTCGTCGAGTACCGACAGCGCCCTTTTGCGTGCCTCCGCTTTGCCTACACCACGGATGCGCAACGTTTCCGCGACCTGTTCGCCAATCGTCATCAGAGGATTGAGAAAGCTCATCGGATCCTGGAAGACCATGGCGATTGAACTGCCACGCAGCTTGCGCATTTCTCGCTCCGAGAGCTTGAGAAGGTCAGCCCCGTCGAAGTCGATCCGGCCGGATACTCTGGCGATCCGGTCCAGTTGCATCAGCGCACGCGCTGTCATCGACTTGCCCGAACCGGATTCACCGACCAACGCCATGCGCTCCCCGACACCGATGGTGAAGTCAACGTCATCGACAATATTGACATTGGAGCCGCTCCGCCCGAGCGGCATATCGACCCTGAGTTTCTCCACGGCAACGAGAGGTGGCCGAACAAGGGTGGGAGCGGATGTAGACATGGGGTGTGCGTTCATATCAGTTACCCCTGAGTGACGGGTCGCGTCGTACCTGTATGATGTCGCCAAGCAGGCCAAACGCGATTGACGTGACCGCGACGGCGGCGCCCGGCGCCACAACAGTCCACCAGGCGGTCGAAACGTAACCGCGCGCGGCAGCGATCGTTGCACCCCATTCCGCACTGGGAGGCTGAGCGCCCACGCCTATGAAAGACAGGCTGGCAAGAACAAGAACCGTGGTGCCGATGTCGCCCGCCCATTTGACGATCAAGACGTCCAGCGAATTAGGCAGCACGTGCTTGGTCATCAACCGCCATTTCGAGACCCCCAACACCTCGGCGCCGGCCACGAAAGGCTGCTCCATCGTCTGGCGCATTATGCCTCTCAGCATCCGCGCGGTGAGCGGCCATCCTGTGATCGCCATTGCGATCACAGCAGAGCGGAGACTGGGGCCCATGGCGCTGGCAAAGCCGAGCGCCACGATCATGCTGGGCAAGGCCAGACCGATATCCGTGATACGCATCAGGCCCTCGTCGAGCCAGCGCGGTCCCGCGGCTGCGGCCGTTGCGATAGCAACACCGATCAGCGAGTAAAGCGTCACGACAAGGAAAGCCGAAAGCAAAGTCGTTTGCGCGCCGACGATAAGCCGCCAGAGTACGTCGCGGCCCTGGTCGTCAGTACCAAGCCAGTTCATGGCGCTCGGTGGCATCAGTGAGTTGGCAATGTCAGACTTGAAGAGATTGCCGGGTGCAAATAGCGGGCCAAAGATTGCGATGGCGAGCAATGCGACGACCAGCGTGCAAACGATGGTTTCGAACAGCGTCGGACCACCTTTGCGGCCGACAGTTGTCTGCTGGAGAGCGACGGGCACGGTCATCGGGTTTGGCTCCCCAGTTGAGCGGCACGAATTCGCGGATCGACCAGAAGCTGGAGGAGGTCGACGATCAGGTTGACCAGACAGACGACAGTACCAGTGAAGATCACCGATCCCAACACTGCAAAGACATCCTTCTGGGCAACGGCATTGAACATGTAGGCGCCAATGCCCTGGCGCGCGAAGATCGTTTCCACCAGCACAGCCGAGCCAATCATCGTGCCCACCTGGGTGCCGGATAGCGTCAGCACGGGGTTCAGACTGTTGGGCAAGGCGTGATGCACCAGCATATGGCGTGCGGTCGCGCCTTTTGCACGCACCGCCATGATGAAATCGGAGCGCAAAACACCAAGCAGAGCAGCCCTCAACGTGCGAAAGACCTGCGTTGAAAAAAGCGCCGCAAGCACTGCAGCAGGCAGGATGATGTGATAGAGGGCATCGAGAACACCCTCGAAATTACCCGCTATCAGAGCATCGAGCGTCGGCGCGCCTGTGACCATCGGCGAGTTCATGCCGAAGCCGTGCTGTCCGGAAATTGGAACAAGGCGCCAGACGCTTCCCAGCACATATTGCAACACCAGCGCCAGCCAGAAGGCCGGCATGCCGCCAAGCATGACCGCAGCGATACGGCTTGCCATGTCAAACATCCCGCCGTGGCGGTAGGCCGCCATGATGCCAGCAGGAATCGCGACGGCGAGATTGAGAACCATCGCAATGAAAACAAGCTCCAGCGTATTTGGCAGGACCTTTTCGAGGTCCGCAAGAACGGGTTGGAGGGTGACAATAGAAGTCCCGAGATCACCGTGCAGCAGGCGCACCAGGAAGCTCAGATACTGCATGATGACAGGGGCATCCAACCCTAGCCTTTCACGCACCAATTCGATCTGGACGGTGGACGCGTCCGCGCCGGCGGCCATCTGGGCTTCGTCGCCCGGCATAAGCTTGATCATCAAGAAGACCAGCGATGCTAGTCCCCAAAGTGTGAGCAGGGTCAGACCGAGACGTCGGGCCAGGAACCATAGATAGGCGCGGAACGCTTGCATGATCAGCCCTCCCTACGGCTTGGCGAGACGGAAGTCTGCGGGAGCCGTTTGTGAGACAAGCAAACTGCCTTTCAGGTCTTCCAAAGTGCCGAGGCGATATGCGGATGGCTTGTACACGCCATACATGTCGATCATGACAGAGTCGCCGTCGAGGATCGTCTGAACTTTGGAGTATAGGTCACAGCGCTTTTCGCTATCGCCCGTTGCCATCGCCTGATCGAGCAATTTATCGACCTCGGGGTTGGAGTATCCCGCACGATTGGTCCCGATTGCATCCGTCTTGTAGCCCTTCACAAGCATAATGCCCGGGTCCGGAAACTGCGGGAAATCTTCCAGCAACATCATCTGGGGAATCGTCTTCTTGTCTCTGAGGCTCGCGAGATAATTGGGAAATGCGATCGGAACGAGCTCCAGGTCGATGCCAATCTCCTGAAGGTTCGACTGGAAAAGCGTGGCTTCCTGTTTCTGTATTTCGAACGCCGGTTGGAAGCTCATCTGAAACTTCGTGCCGGTAGCACCAGCATCGGCAAGGATTGCCTTGGCGGCTTCGAGATCTTGCTTGACCGGCGGCAGGTTCGGACGGCAGTCAAGGCTGGCAGGAAGCGGACCGTTGGCGATTGCACCGTTCTTGCCGCGGATACCACGCAGACCACCGGCATAGTCGTAGACCAGCCGTAGCGCCTTTCGGACTTTCGGATCCGCCGTTGGTCCGACACTCGTGTTGAAGACAATCTCCGTCTGAATACCCGTATTCATCGGCACAACCTTAACATTTGGATCCGTGTTAAGGCTCAGGGCGTCCCTGTCACTGAGGCTAAGAGCTACATCGATGCCGCCAGCCAGAAGTTCGTCTCGTCTCGTCGCGCTCTCGTCTATTCGGCGAAACACGATTGTTTTCGGCCTACCCTGCTCAGGCAACCAGTATTGCGGAAAGAGATTGATCGCCACGCCCTGCGACTGATCTTCCAACGTATACGGCCCACTGCCCGCTTCATGAGATTGCAGCCAGGCCTGGCCATCGTCGGAAGCCTTATTTTGTTCGACCAGGTCCGCGTTGAGTATGTAGATCTTGCTCAGAGCGGGGAGAAAAACTGCGCTTGGTTTAGTCAGATTGACGGTGAAGTGCGTGTCGTCGGTGATCGTGGTCGATTCATATCCATCGATCAGCGATGCCGCCCCAGTACCAAGACGCTTGAGGCGATCGAGGGTATACGCAACATCCTTTGCAGTAAGCGTTCGGCCATCGTGGAATTTGACGTCGCCTCTTAGTGTAAAGCTGATGGACCGCGCGTCCGGCGCATAGGCATATTCCGTTGCCAGGTTGGGAGCCATCGCTTTGCCGTGAAACGTAACGAGGGTATCGTAGATCGCGCTCAGTATGATGTTCGTTTGTGCGTAGTCCGAGCGCAGCGGATCGAGCGTATTGACGGCTCCTCCGGCGCCAACGATGATGGTTTCCTCTCGAGAGGAAGCCATTGCATCGCCTGAATTCAGGCCGATTCCCAGCGACATCAAACTTATGCAGACAACGCCAAGTCTCGTGCGTTGGCCGACACGCGCAACAGTACTTTTGTCAATCTTAGGCACAGCTGTTTCCCTTTTTTTAAGTTGCAACTTATCTGACGATCAACCCAACTGGAGCCATCCAATTGTTCATACGACTGCGCGGTGGCATCTCTCATGCATCCGCGCCCGTCTTTTGACCGTCTAGGAATGAAAAAGCCGCGGTGAAGCCGATCGTCGCGGAGTCGAGAATTGGTATGTGCAACCTGGTTTGTCCCATCGAAAGCGAGTATCCGCCAAGGTTGGTGCTCCAAACTATGATGCAGTCCGGTGTGGAATCTCGAGAAATTCTGAATGCGACCTCCTCCAGCTCGTCTGAAGTGACGGCGGCGGCTTCGAAATTGTCGGAAATTCCAAGCGCCGATGAGTCGACGACAGTTATGCCTTCTTTTCCAAATGCGTCGATCAGCTTATCACACTCGTTTCGGTCACCCTGGGCAATCAGACCGATGCGGCGGCTGCCGGCTGTTTTGAGCGTCTCGAGCGTAGCCAACGACGTTGTTGTCGCCGGCACGCCAAGCATGTCCTCAAGCATTGCACACAACGTCCGATCCGGGTCAAAACCGAGCAGTGCCCCGCGCGTTGCATTCCACAGGACAACATCCGGTCGAGCGTCACGCAGGAGTGCTGCGGCACACCGAAAGCTTTCCAGATCGTAACCCGACGCAGGGTGTCCTCCGTAAGGCACGCGCGCAACACAGACATCGACTCCTGGCCGAGATTGAAGGAACGCATGCGCTACGCGTTCAACAGTTCGATTGCTTGATGGCAGCACGACCCCGATTGTCCGCCGCCCCTTTTGCGGAATCTTGTGCACCGACCCTTCTCCACTTTGAAGCAGTGATGGTGCCAGTATCCTTGTGTCTTTTGTCATTCTGTCTCACTCCCTCGACCTCACCCGCCGTTTCTGCTGATGAGGTCAGAGCTGAGTTTAGATAGCCACGCATTGCCGTCCAGCATAAAGAATGCAACAATCCATTCGAATAATTAGGATGGTCACCAATGCGTGCTTCTCTGGTACCGGCCGCACTTCGTTATGTTGATCAGGTCGCAAAATCCGGCTCGATCCAGAAGGCGGCGAAAGAACTGAACGTGTCCGCATCGGCCATAGACCGACAAATTCTGCTCTTGGAGAAGGACTTCAATGTCGAGCTTTTTGAGCGCCTTCCACGGGGCATGCGCCTCACACAAGCGGGGCAGACCATCGTCGCCCTCGCTCAGCACTGGCTAGCCGACGAACGACACATCGCTGCGGATCTTCGTCAGCTGCAGGGCGTCAATCAAGGGCATGTTCGCATGACGGTGATGGACAGCCACGTCAACGGCTTTTTGCCTAGCTTCATCTTGCGGTTAAATGCGGACTATCCTTCCATATCTCTGGATGTCGATGTTGCTAGTCCAGACATTGCACGCGCCTCCTTGATCAGCGGCGGCGCAGATATCGCGGCTATTTTCAACCTCTCACCGGGTCGCGAGCTCAAGGTTCTATGGACGGAATCATTGCCCATTGGGTGCGTGGTGAGATCGAACCACAAACTCGCCAACGCAGGTTCCGTTAGCTTCGAAGAGGCTGCCTCCCATCGTATCGCGCTTCAAAGCCGTGCCTTAACAATCAGACGCTTTCTGGAAGCGCGCTATGGTTGGTTATTCTCCGACCCACGACAGGCTGTGGTCACAAATTCTCAGCAACTTATAAAGCAACTCGTTGCGGAAGGAGACTACGTTGCCTTCACCTCCGAGTTGGATGCCGCACCGGAGCTAATTGACGGAAGCTTTGTGTTCCTTCCGATCTGCGATGCCACTATGGAACCGCAGTCTGTTAGTATTGCAATCGATGCGAACCGAACTCCTTCGCATGTTAGTCGCATTGTCGCAGATCTCGCGATCGCCGAAATCTCGGACTGCCTTCGCATCGTTCGGGGTGTGAACGCAGCTGATCGATGACGACGAGATCACGGCACATGCGGTTTCACGCCTGAGCGCAGGCATCAACCTTCGCATTCTTGATCCGCGGAAAATCATAGGTATTGACCTTCGACGTCATATAGCCGGCACCAACAAGAGCCTCGGCGATTTTAATCGCCGATGTTACGCCATCAATGACAGGAACACCCGTAACCTCTCGCAGACGATCGCAAAGCGCCGACATACCGGCACAACCGAGAATGACAGCTTCCGCCCGGTCTTCCTTCTTGGCGATTTCAATCTCGCGAACCAACAGCTGCTCGGCGGCAACTGGATCTTCCTCAAGGCCGAGTACCGGCAGGTCAATAGCACGAACATTTCGGCAATGACGCTCAGCACCATAGTCGCGCACTAGGTCTTCGATTATAGGAATTGATCGCGGCAGCGTGGTGATGATGGAGAACCGGCGACTGATCGTCATGGCGACTTGTACTGCCGCCTGGCAGATACCAATGACTGGTCCCCGCGCGATTTCACGGGCGGCATGAAGCCCCGGATCGTCGAAGCAGGCCACGACGTAGGCGTCGACCCCCAGATGCTCTCCCTTGCGAATTTCGTCCAGCATACCTGGCACAGCCATTGCTTCGTCGACGCCACCCTCGATGCTAACAGGGGTATTGGTGGGATTAACGGCTGAAATATTGGTATCCCGCTGCTTCACGCGCAGCGCGCTATCGAGCGCCTGAGCCGTCATGGACGCGGTTGAATTCGGGTTTATCAAACGAATGTGCATGAGGTCGAACCTTTCAAAGCCCTTACTTTTCTTGCGGCTTTATGAAATCGGCGATCGGAGGGGCCGTCAGGACGAACTGACGGTCCGACGCAATGTAATTGTCGGCGTGCAACCGAGCGATCGGCTGATAGCGCTCGGGATCGACATAACGCCCATCTCCGTCCAGGCATTCGCGACGGACATGCATGTGAACAACCTCGCCTAGAACGAGGGTACGACGCGGGTAGTCGATCAAGCGCTCGACCCGGCATTCAAAAACGCAAGGCGCCTCGACAGGATAACTCGCAGCGATCTTGCTGCAGGTCTTCGCCGTCAGACCAGCCATGGATAGTTCGTCGATCTCGCTATCGAATCCCAGCCCGCAAACCAGCATCTGCTGGGAAATGGCCATATCAACCATGGAGATGGCAAATTCCTGCGTGCGGCGAATGTTGGCCATCGTGTCTTTTTCCTCGCCCGAAAGGCGTGGTTGAATGCCGAGCACAACGATCGGAGGATCGTGAGAGAAGACGTTGAAGAAGCTCATCGGAGCCGCGTTATTGTGGCCGGCCTCGGACAGGGTCGTTACCAGTGCAATCGGACGCGGGCCAATGAAGTTCGTCAACAGACGGTAGCGGCTTTGCGGCTCAAGCTCGGTGAAGTCGAATTCCATGAATCGTGCCTCGATTTTTGATCAACAATATCGTTTCATATTGTTGACAATCTTGCAATCAAAATCCCATCGCTGCAGTTGACTTTTTCTACGGCATCGCGCTCTCTACACCCAACGGAGAGCGAATTTTATGGCTGAACAAAGCGGTCCTTCTACGCAACAAATTGTCGAGAAAGTCTGGCTGTCGATCGCCGAGCGCCGACTGCGTCCGGGCGTTCAGCTAAAGGAAGAGCAGTTGGCCACGATCTTCAGCGTCAGCCGCGCCAGAATCCGTCAAGCACTGGCTGTGCTGGAACGCGACGGCCTCGTGACCATCATACCCAATCGTGGCGCCTTCGTCTCCAAGCCCTCCGTCGACGAGGCGCGCGACGTCTTTTTCGTGCGCCGCACGGTTGAGCGTTGCGTTGTCGAACGCCTGTGCAAATCCGTCTCGAAGACTGACCTGAAGCGCCTGCGCGAGCATGTAGCCAAGGAACGCATCGCCAATTCCCAGGATGTCACGAGCGAGATCATCAAGCTGTCCGGCGGCTTTCACCTGCTGCTTGCGGAAACCGCAGGGTCCGACTTCCTGTTTACCACAATGAGGGACCTGATCGCCCGTTCCTCGCTGATTACGGCTGTTTACCGCAACACGAACCGCTTCAACTGCGGGCCGGACGAGCACGCCGAGATTGTCGATGCGATCGCCGCCAATGACGCTGACAAGGCCACTCGCCTGATGGCGCATCACCTCGAACACGTCGAATCCGAACTCGACCTCACCGAGATCCGTGATCTTTCCCACGACCTGCGTGCCGCACTGGCGTGACGATCGAAGCTCAATCTCGGGTCTCCTTCTAGCGGCTGCAAGCGCCGAGCGAATGATCGGGGATGAAGGATAAGCTCCAAAACCTCTGCGCTCAGTCATGCCCCCGCACGCCCCCTTTGCGATTTGATTGAATACCTTAGGCGGGCGTGGTCTCGTCACTCACCAGATGGCAGGAAACGCGCGTGCCACTGGCAAGCTCGCGCACAGCTGGCACGTCGGCCGAGCAGCGCGCGGTTGCCATCGAACAGCGCGGATGGAAGGTGCAGCCTGTCGGCGGCTTCAGTGGACTGGGTACTTCTCCGCCGGATGGCTCCCGGTCACGCTGTGGCGCGTCGATGTTTGGAATGGTCTGCAACAGAAGCTGCGTATAAGGATGGCGCGGGTTCGCGAAGAGCTTTTCCGTCTCCCCCTCTTCCACGATGCGGCCGAGATACATGACAGCGATGCGATCCGACATGTGCCGTACGACACTCATATCATGGCTGATGAAGAGATATGTCAGGCCCAGCTCATCCTGCAACCGGCGCATGAGGTTCAGAACTTGTGCTTGCACCGAAACATCGAGCGCAGACGTCGGCTCGTCGCAGACCAGGAATTCCGGCTCGCTCGCAAGTGCACGCGCAATCGAGATACGCTGGCGCTGCCCTCCCGAGAATTCGTGCGGGAATTTTTCACCGTCCGAGGCTGAAAGACCGACGGTATGCAGCAGTTCTTCCACACGCTCTATAATCTCGGACTGCGTTTCGCGCAGCTTAAGTTCGCGGAGCGGCTCGGCGATGATGTTCTTTACCCGCCAGCGCGGATTAAGTGAGGCATAAGGGTCCTGGAAGATCATCTGGGCGGAGAGCGGCCCACCCTTGCGGCCCGGCGCAAAGCCAATTTCGCCGGCGCTCGGATCGAACAAGCCGGTCACCAGCCGCGCAACTGTTGATTTCCCGCAGCCGCTTTCGCCCACGATGCTAAGGCAGCCGCCGGCCGGTACGGTGAAATCGATGCCGTTGACGGCCCGGACGAACTGGCGGGGCTTGCGCTCGATGACGCGGTTCAGCCAAGGGGCAGAGACATCAAAGGTCTTGGACAGGCCGCGAACGGTAAGCGCCGGCGCTTTTCGAGCAGATATGGTCATGCGGTTCCTCCTGCGTTCAGCCAACAGGCGCTGGCGCCATTGGCGACAGCTGTAAGTTCGGGACGTTCGTGCATGCAGCGCGGCCCGGCGGAACGACAGCGCGGGTTGAAGCTGCAGCCCATCGGGATCGCGTCGAGCCGTGGCATCGAGCCGTCGATCTGGTTCAGTTTCTCGACCCGCGCGCCGAGCGACGGGATCGAGGCCATCAGCCCCTGCGTATAGGGATGGCGCGGCGCGTGCAGCACGTCTTCGACCGGGCCGATCTCGATGAGGCGGCCGGCATACATGACGGCGACGCGATCGGCGGCTTCAGCGATGACGCCCATGTCGTGGGTCACGAGCATGACGGCGGTCTTCTTCTCCTTGCAGAGACGGCGCAACAGCGAAATGATCTGCGCCTGAATCGACACGTCGAGCGCTGTCGTCGGCTCGTCGGCGATGATCAGCTTCGGTGACGCTGCGAGTGCAAGCGCGATCACCACGCGTTGGCGCATGCCGCCGGAAAACTGGTGCGGATAGTGGTTGACCCGCTCCTCCGGCGAGGGAATGCCGACATCACGCAGAAGCTGGACAGCTCGTGCGCGCGCCTCCACCCGACCGAGCGACAGATGCTGGCGGATAGTTTCTGTGAGCTGCGCGCCGACCGTGAACAGCGGATTGAGCGAGGTGAGTGGATCCTGGAAAATCGCGCCGATCTCGCGGCCGCGGATGCGCTCCATTTCCCTGTCGCCAAGCGCATCGATGCGGCGTTGGCCAAGCCAGATCTCGCCAGCTGCGATACGACCAGGGCGTTCGAGAAGGCCCTGGATGGCAAGGCCGGTCATCGACTTGCCAGCGCCTGATTCCCCGACCACGCCGAGAATTTCGCCTGGACGAATGGAAAGGCTGACATCGGACAGCGCGGTGACCGTGCCGCGCCTGCCCGGAAACTCGACCTTCAGGTTGCGGACATCGATGACCGCCTGTTGTGCTTCACCCATTTGCGTCCACCTCGATCGGATAGCTCGGCGGGAAGATTTCCGAAACCGGGGGATTGCCCCAGCTCCGCTCGGGGTATTTGGCGATCAGTTTGTCATACTGGACCTGTGCCTGAATGCGGGCCTTCTCCATGTCGATGCCCGCCACCTTTCGCGACAGCATCGAAACGCGGCCATCGACGAAGACGGCGCTGGTGACCTTGCCCGAACCGCCGGTAACCAGCGTTGTGATCGGGTCGACGGACGGCGCCATCGCCGCGTCATCGAGATCGAAGACGGCGATATCGGCACGGGCCCCCGGCGACAGGTGGCCGATATCATCTCGGCCGAGGGCGTGAGCACCACCGATCGTGGCGGCATCGAAGAGATCGGTTGTGCGCAGCTTGTCAGCTGCACCATCGGCGATGCGGCCGGTGATTAACCCGGCGAGCAGGTTCATCAACATGTCCGCGGGCGCGGTATCCGTGCCCATCGCGATGTTGATGCCGCGCCTGCGGCAGGCGGAGAAGGAATTGAGGATGCTGCCGCCACGGCCGGAAACCAGCGGGCAGTGAACGATAGAGACGCCGTTTTCCGCGTAGAGCGCCAGGTCCTCTTCCGTCGCATTGGTCGCATGCGGTGCAATCAGCCGATCGCTGAGCAGGCCGGCCTTGGCGAGCCAGACCGGCGCTGTCGTGCCGTGCAGTATCCGCACCGTATCGACTTCCATCGCGCCCTGCGCCATGTGCAGGCGGAATTTACAGCCCAGATCGCGGGCTGCCGCATCCGTGCGCTGAATCAGCGCGAGCGTACTGGTCTCTACCCGGTCAGGCGCCAGCATGCCGCGCACGAGATCGCCATGGCGTCCGTTCTGACGCTCGATATAGGCGATAGCTTCCTTCAAACCTTGGAAACCACGCTCCTCGTCGAACACCGGCACCATGCGACCGGGCTGTTCCAGCACCATGCCGCCGGAGCGGTAGGCGGGGCTCAGATAGACCCGCAAACCGAGTTCGCCGGCAGCATCGGCGGCCGCATCGAATTCTGCGACTGTTTCGCCCCATTCGCGATAGAACAGCGAGGCGATCGGAGCAGCCGTGGTGATGCCGTTCAGGAGTAGCTGGCCGAAGGCGAAACGCTTCTGGAAGGCCAGCTCTTCCTGGCTGTACATTTCATAGGGACCGGCTTCGACATAGGAGCGCGGCCAGACGCGCCCCTTGGCCCAGCCCGGATGATGGTCGATACCGAGGATGGTTGTGTCGAGATCCGACAGCGCATCGAGATCGATCAGCCCTGGGCTGATCAGCGCATTGCCGAAATCAATGCGACGAGCGACCTCCCCTGGAAAGCGATGGCCGACGAACAGGATTTCGCCGTTTTCAAACACCACTTCGCCGTTACGCAGCAGGCGGTGGCCGCCGTCCTTATGGCCGACGACCCAGCTTGCAGTAATGAGCGTGCGGCCTTCAGGACGGCGGCCGAGATCGAGAGGGATATCGCTCACTATGGCATCTCCACGATGGCCTTGCCCTGACGGGCAACGACGCGACCACTCTTGACGACCAGCGGCCGCGGCGCGACGTCAACGACGGCATGGGCCAGCGTCTCACCGGTCAACAGCGTGAAGTCGGCGTTGCAGTCGACATCTAGGCCGTAACCGTCCAGTCGCATGACATCGGCGCCCCCCTGGGAGACGACATGCAGCACATGAGCCAGCTCGTGATCCGAGCGCAGGCCATTCTTCATGCCGATGATCTTTGCTCGGTCGAGCATGTCCGGTTGGCCCCACGGACCCCAGGTATCCTGAATGCCGTCACAGCCGCCGCCGACCCGGACGCCGGCTTCCTTCAGTCGCATGATCGAGGGCACGGTGGCCGACGGTGCACCAGTGGTCAGGATCGCGACGTCGAGGCGGGCGATCTCGTCGATCAGCTTGCCGACGCGGACATAATCGTTCATGCCGAGCGCGAAGGCATGACTGATCGCTACCTTGCCTTCCATGCCGTTGGCCCGGACTCGCTCGAAAATCAGTTCCATCGTGAAGGCGCCAAGATCGCCAGTTTCATGCAGATGGATATCTATGTCGACGCCGTGCTTGACGGCGAGCGCGAAGAGGATGTCGAGCTGACCCTTCGGATCACGATCGATGCCGCAGGGGTCGATACCACCCAGTACTTCGCAGCCCTGACGCAGGGCTTCATCCAGGAGCTCTACCGTGCCCGGCATGACCATGACGCCAGACTGCGGGAAGGCGACGATCTCGATGTCGATGATGCCTTTCAGTGCATCCCGCGTCTTCCAGACTCCTTCGACGATCGACAGGCCGTGGGTAGTGTCGATATCGACATGGCTGCGGATATGGGTGGCACCGTGGGCCGCGAGACCGATGGCATGGCGCATCGACTGGCGATGCGGATCGATGCCGATTTCCAGGCGGTTTTCTCGTTCGAAGTCGATACGGCCTCGCAGGATCGCGGCGCGGTTGTTCACATGCCAGGGCATGCCCCATGTCGTCTTGTCGAGATGGGTATGGGCGTCGATAAGGCCTGGCGCAACGATTGCACCGTGACCGTCCTCAACGGCCATGCCGGCCTCGGGCTGATAGGCACCAAGGCCTGCGATCTTTCCGTTCTTGATCAGGATGTCGCAGCTTTCGCCGGCCATGGGCCTGACATTGCGGAGAAGGAGATCGTGCATGGGGCTTACCTCAGTTTCGGATTAAGGGCATCACGCAACCAGTCGCCGAGCATGTTGACGGTGACGACCAGCAGGCAGAGTTGGATGACGGGAAACAGGACGATCCACCAGGAACCGGAAAACAGGAACTGGTTGCCGATGCGGATCAGCGTGCCGAGTGACGGCTGGGTCGGCGGCATGCCAATGCCGAGGAACGACAGCGTCGCTTCGGTCAGGATCGCCATGCCGAAGTTCAGCGTGGCGGCAACCATGATCGGTGTCAGCGTATTGGGCAAGATGTGCAGCATCATGATGCGGCGGGCCGGCACACCGATGAGCTTTGCCGCCGATACGTAATCCTTGCGGCTCTCGACGATCGTCTGGGCACGTACCGTTCGCGCATATTGCACCCAGGCTGAGAGCGCGATGGCGAGCACGAGCACTGCCGAAGCTCCAGCATCACGCAAGTATTCCGGCAGCATCTGCCGCACAACCGTCGAAACCAGTATGGCGACGAGGATCGTGGGGATCGACAGGGTGATGTCGCCGATCCGCATCAATAGGTTATCGGTGAAGCCGCCGAAGTAGCCGGCAATCAGGCCTGCAGCCATGCCGATCACCAGCGACAGCACCACAGAGGCGACGCCGATGACGATGGAAATGCGCGTGCCGTAGAGGATGGCGGAGAGCATATCGCGTCCCTGCGTATCCGTGCCGAGCAGATAAGGCCACTCGCCTTCGGGAGCCCAAATTGGCGGCAGTTCGGCCTTCCACATGTCGAGCGAGGCGCCGTCATAAGGATTCTGTGGAGCAATCAACGGGGCAAAGACCGCCGCGAGAACGAGGATCGCCAGCATGAGCGCGCTGATCTGCGCCGAGCGGCTCTGGGTGAACGACCACCAGACATCGCTGCTGCATATACGCTTCATCAGCGAGGGGCGGGCGGGCTTTGCGGTTGGCTGGGTGGTCGTTTGCGGAAGGGTCATCGAACCGGTCCCCTTGAGTTAGCGTGCCGTACGCAGGCGGGGATCGATCACTGCATAGGTGATATCGACCAGCGTGTTGAGCACGACGAAGATGAAGGAGATGATACAGAGATAGGCGGCCATGACGGGAATATCGAGAAAGGTCACGGCCTGGATGAACAGCATGCCCATGCCCGGCCACTGGAAAACGGTCTCTGTTATCAACGCAAACGCAATCAGCGAGCCGACATTCATAGCTGTCATGGTGACAACCGGCATCAGACAGTTGCGCAAGGCATGGCGAAAATAGATGCGCCAGCGCGGAATGCCGCGGGCACGGGCGAACTTGACGAAATCCGAGCGAAGGACTTCCAGCATCTCAGCACGCACCAGCCGCATGACGAGCGTGATTTGATAGAGTGCCAGCGCGATCGACGGCAAGATCAGGGCGGCGCGCCCGGACGGCGTCAGAAACCCGGTCGACCACCAGCCGATCTGCACCACCTCCCCGCGCCCGAAGGATGGCGCCCAGCCAAGGATCACTGCGAAGACAAGGATGAGCAGGATGCCAACGACGAAGCTCGGGAGCGAAACGCCCACGATAGACAGAAACTGCAGGCCTTCCGTATACCACTTTCCACGCTTGATGGCCGTGATCACCCCCAATGGCAAGCCGACAATGAGCGACAGGAAGGTTGCGACCAGCACCAACTCCAGCGTTGCCGGAAAGCGTTCGGCGATCAGCGGCAGCACCTTCTGGCCGTTGCGATAGGACACACCGAAATTGCCCTGCGCCGCATCGCCCACGAAACGAACATATTGGGTGATCATGCCATCATTCAGGCCTAGCCGGTCGCGCAATGCATCCTTATCCGCCTGCGACGTCTGCTCGCCTACCATCAGCTCGACGGGATCACCGGCCAACCGAAAGATCAGGAAGGCGAGCAGGGCCACAGCAAGCATCACCAGGATCGCATTTCCGAGGCGCTTAACGATGAAAACCAGCATGAGAACCTCTCAGGTTCGCGCCGCCTTCGGCAAAGGCCGGACGGTTCGGTGAATGATGTCGGGAGCTGGGCGGGAAACGGTTCACAGGAAGCAGCAGCCGCACCGCGGCAACATTGCCATCGTGACGAGACGAGCGCTCCTCCGCGCACAACCTCCCTTGCTCCCGTCGGCACCCATTAAGACAGGCTTTCGACAATTGTCAACTGCATTGTAGACAATATTGCCGGTAAAGAAATGCGCTATTACCGACATTTCTCGCGGGGAGTGTCAGCGGGCAGAACATCTGCCCGCTGACACAAGAGGAGCGCTTCTCTCCTCGAAGCACAGCGTCGAAGCGTTACTGGCCCATCGTGGTCAGCCACTGACGCGGCTTGTTGTCGGCGCGGAAATCGATGCTTTTGATCGTACCAAGCATTGCCCATGCAATAGGCTGCTGGTGCAGCGGAATCAGCATGACCTCATCCTTGGCGATCTTGAGGGCCTGACCTTCGAGTGCCAGGCGTTTTTCGTTGTCCGGCTCCTGGGCCGCACTAGCGACCAGCTTGTCGAGTTCAGGGCTGGACCAGTTGCCATAATTGGAAACGCCCATTGAACCTTGCTTGGTCGACAGCACCTGCGAAAGCATGGAGTAGGCATCAAGCGTCGGCTCGTTCGCCCAGCTGAGGTTGAACATGTCCGCCTTGCCAGCGCTTCGCTTCGGAGTCTGGACGGCGCGTGGGGCAATATCGATTGTCGGCTTGAAACCGCCACGCTTCATCATGTTGGCGATGCCCGAGCAGATATCCTCCTCATTGATGCTCTCGTCGTTCATGCACGTGTACGTGAATGCGAGACCCGTCTGACCGGCTTCAGCCAGCAGCTTTTTCGACAGTTCCGGATCCGCTGGCTTGTAGGTGTCGAGTTCTTTGTCGTAGCCGGAGATTTCTGGCGCGATCAGCGACCCGGACGGGCGAGCAAGGCCGCGCATAACCTTCTTGTTGATCAACTCGCGGTCAACAGAAGCTTCGACAGCCTGACGCACGCGTATATCGTTGAAAGGATTAGGACGTCCGTCTTCCAGCTTTTCCTTGCGGTTGAAGTTGAGGAACACGGTACGCAGCTCCGTCCGCTTCTTGACGGTGATGCCCGGAGACGATTCAAGTCGCGGCAAATCCTGGATCGGAGCGCTATCAATCAGATCGATTTCGCCCGAGAGAAGTGCGGCGACACGGGTTGCGGCCGAGGCGATCGGCACGAATTCGATGCGGTCGAGATTATGCTTCTTCACATCCCACCAGCCGTCATTGACGACAAGAACCGTCTTGCTGTCTGGCACACGGCTCTCAAGCTTGAACGGGCCCGTGCCGTTCGTGTGCATGGTGGTGTAACCTTCCGTCTTGGTCGCGACGTCCGTCGGCTTCTCGCTGTTGTTAGCCTTCAGCCAGCCGGCATCGAAGATGAAGATGTTGGTGATATCGTTGAGGAACAGCGAGGTCGGCGCGGTCACGGCGATGTCGACGGTGTAGTCGTCAACCTTTGTCACACCGGCGTAGAGTGGGATGTTGCCACGCAATGGCGAGGTCGGATCGGAAACACGAGTGAACGACGCCACCACGTCGTCAGCGGTAAAATCGGCGCCATCGTGGAATTTTACGCCCTTGCGCAGCGTGAAGCGCCAAGTCTTGCCATCTACCAATTTCCATTCGGTCGCAAGTGCCGGTTCGATCTGGAAGTCCGGTCCATAGCGCACGAGGCCTTCGTAAATGTGATTAAGGAAAGCCAGATTCGAGGTCGACGGCACCGAATAAGGGTCGAGCGAATAGAGGTCGGCGCGACCGCCCCAGCGAAGGGTTTCAGCATTGGCGGGCACGGCGATGGCAGCAGCGGCCATCGCGGCTAGGATGAAGCTTTTCACACGGGACATGATTCCCCCCTTATTGATCGTTGTTTTGCCCGACGGGCCGCAAACCCCGGGCGAAGGGAGTATTGTTTTGCTCGCCGTTATTGTCAATCATATTGTTGACAATTATCGTATCCAAAAATTACGGGTAACGTCACCAATATCTTGGTGCTCAGGAGAGAGGGAGAGAGTATGGGAAGCTTCCTGTTGCTGCATGGAACCATCGTAACGGTGGATGATGAGAGGCGCATAATCGAGGACGGCGCTCTGGCAATTCAGGACGACCGGATCGTCGACATCGGCGCGGCAGACGAGCTTCAGCCACGACACACGGACAAACAGGTTATCGACTGCCGCGGCAAACTGATCATCCCGGGCCTCATCGACGCCCACGGCCATGCGGGTCATGCGTTGATCCGAAGCATTGCGGCGGACACCAATTCGATGTGGATGAAGGTGGTCACGCCCACATATTACCACTACGTCACGCGGGACTATTGGTACGCCGACGGCCTCGTGTCAGGCATCGAGCGCCTGCGTGCAGGTGTTACGACGTCCGCCAGCATAATCACCTCCATGCCGCGCGCGGACGATCCGGTGTTTGCTATCAATCACGCCCGTGCCTATAGCGAAATTGGACTGCGTGAGATCATCTGCGTCGGCCCGTCCGGCTTGCCCTGGCCGCATCCGGTCACGCGCTGGGAAACGGGCTCGCCGGTGCGACGCGACGTCAGTTTCGACGAGATGATTGAGGGCAGCGAAGCGGTTATCGAAGCACTGAACGGCAGCGCCGAAGGGCGCATCAAGGTATTTCTCACACCATTCACCATCGTGCCCTCCGTCGAACCGTCTAATGCCTCAACTCCGGATCAGGCGGTAAGCCTCACCGAAAATGATCGCATGCAAGCACGTCGCATCCGCGAAACTGCACGAAAGTGGGGTGTTCGGCTGCATTCCGACGCCTTTGCCGGTCAAATCCGCATGGCGTTTCAGGACAAGGAGAATGCTCTTCTTGGACCAGATATCCACCTGCAACATTGCTGGGGCATCTCGCACGAGGAAATCGACATTCTGGCCGAGACCGGCACTCACGTTACGCATGCCCCGCCCGGCCGTTCAACCCCAATCATGGAGATGATGTCGAAGGGTGTGCGCGTTGCAATCACCACTGATGGAGCAGCCCCCAGCCGGCACTTCGACATGTTGCAGACCGCACGACTTGCGCAATATACGCAGCACCTGCTGCACAACCATGATCGCTACCTCCTGCCACCAGGCAAGATCTTCGAGATGATCACCATTGATGCGGCGCGAGCCATCGGCATGGAAGATGAGATCGGCTCGCTAGAAGTCGGAAAGAAAGCCGACATCGTGATAATCGACATGCGCAAGCCGCACCTTATGCCGATGTGGATGCCCGTTCACCGCGTTGTTCACCAAGTGCTCGGGACCGACGTGGACACGGTTATCGTCGATGGCAAAGTTCTGATGGAGGCAGGCCAGGTGAGAACCGCCGACGTCGACGCAATCATTTCCTTTGGTCAGGAAGAAGCATTGGCGCTGGTCGCACGGGCTGGCCTTCAGGATCACATGCATGATCCCGGCTGGGGTTGCCTTCTGCGCACTTTCAGCGAGCCGGTTACACCGCCGCAACCGCCTGTCTGCTGAGCCAGAGCGGGTACCCTCTTTGCGTCGCTTCGAGATGATTTGGCTGCGCTGCCGTCTTGATGAGGCCGGACGTCTGAAGCGTTTAAGGTTCATCGCAAGGAAAGCGGCCTTGTCTCATCGCTCTGGAGAGATTGACCGCCGGCAGGAGCGGATCTCTCGCAGATAAACGACTTGTCCATAAGCTCAGGTAGTTTTGCGCTACCGCGCGGTGAAGCAGGCCTGCCCCACGAAACGGTAGGCAATTCCGATCAAGCCTCAGGGAGACGCTTCAGCACTGTCGCAAAATCAACGCAACCGATGGCCTTGACATAACGAGCACATGCTCTCATATGTTTCACATTAAGAGCATATGCTCTCTAATGGAGATAGAACGATGAGCAAGGCAGAGATACTGGTAAGCGGTGCAACCGGCCGGACGGGCGGCGCGGCGATCGACGAGCTTCTGAAGTTGGGAAGAAATGTCCGGGCGTATGTCCGCTCCGATGACGACCGCGCGCAGGCGATGCGCGAGCGCGGCGTCGAGATCGCAGTCGGCGACTTCACCGATATCGACGACATTCGGGCCGCCATGGAGGGCGTGCGATCTGCATATTTCCTGCATCCGATCGCGCCGGGCATCCTTGGCGCGGCAGCTTACTTCGCGCAAGCAGCCAAGGAGGCAGGGGTTTCCGCGATCGTAAACATGTCGCAGATCTCGGCGCGCCGAGAGTCCACCAGCCATGCGGCACAGGACCATTGGGTTTCGGAGCGGGTTTTCGACTGGTCTGGGGTCGCAACGACCCATCTGCGTCCGACATTCTTCGCCGACTGGCTCGTCTATCCGCATTTCGCGAAGGAGATCTGGGCGTCGAAGAAAATCGAGTTTCCGTTCGAGAACGGCCGTCACGCCCCGATCAGCTCGGACGACCAGGGACGAGTGATCGCCCACCTTCTGGCAAAGCCGCAAGGTCATGGCGGCAAGGTCTATCCGCTTCATGGCCCAGTCGAGATGAACCATGCGGAAATCGCCGCGGCCATGAGCGAAGTCCTCGGAGCGAAGATCGAGTATGCGCCGACGTCGATCGAAGCATTCAAGGACAAGATGGAGAACCTCTACAAGTTCCCGCCCTTCCTCGTTCAGCACCTGGTCGAGGTCGCGCAGAACTATCGCGAGGGCATCTTCTCCGGCACCAACGACGTGGTCGAGCGTGTGACTGGAACCCCTGCTCTCTCGGTCCCCGAATTCATCGACAAAAATCGCGATGCCTTCCGGTGAAAGCCGAGATCTTGGGAGCAACGAGCATGTCTGAGACTCACGAACAACGTCACCCGTTCCTCGGCGGCCTGGCCGCCGACGCCGAACTCATCAGTTCCGTTCTGCGCGGCCCGGTGGTCGGCCGCGAAGACATCCGACGTGTCGTCGGCGCGGTCGGCACCCTTTATGCCAAGCAGACGCCGACCTTTCTGCAGGCCTTGGGTTCGCGAACACTCCTCGAGTACGAGGCGCTGCTGACCAGCGGCGAGCACCTGAATGCGGCCGTCGTCATCGATCGCAATCCAGATGGCTCGGTATCGCGCGTGAGCGTCCGCATGGCCCCGGTTGACGCCGTTGTGGCGCTTGCCAGCCAGCTGAAGCCGGTGCTTTCCGGCGAGATCCCCGATCAGCTTTTTCTTTGAACCCAAACGGCCGGTCTACGCCTGAGCAAAGGCACCGCCGGCATCCCAAACAAGGAGACGTGTCATGGATATCAGCAACTCAACTGTCTTCATCACCGGTGCAAATCGCGGTCTGGGTCTGGCGTTCGCACGCGAAGCAGTCCGCCGTGGAGCAAAGAAGGTCTACGCGGGCATGCGCAGCACAAGCGGCTTCGATGAAGCCGGCATTACCCCGATCCGCATTGACGTCACTGACCCCTCGACGGTCGCTGCCGCAGCCGACGCTGCATCGGATACGACGATCCTGATCAACAACGCGGGCATTGCCGCCTTGATCGATAGTCCTCTCGCGGCCGATTTCGAGACTCAGTCGAAGGCGCTCTTCGAGACCAACTACTACGGTCTGGCACGCGTTACCCGAGCGTTCGAACCGGCGCTCTCTAACCAGCCGCGGTCGGCGATCATCAACGTTCTGTCGGACATTGTATGGATGCCTAGACCCTATCTGACGCCCTATGCGGCATCGAAAGCTGCCGCCTGGAGCTACACGAACCAGCTTCGATTCCATCTTGTGGAACGCGGCGTGCAGGTTCTCGGTCTTCATGTCGGCTTCCTCGATACCGATCTGACGCATGGAATCGACGTGCCGAAGACAAATCCGGCCGACGTCGCGAGCCAGACCTACGACGCGCTTGCTGCTGGCAAGAGCGAGATCATGGCGGACAAGGGTACCATTCTGCTAAAGACCACACTGGCGGACGAGGTTCCGGGCTACATCACGCCGCCGTCGGGGTTGTTCTGAACGTCGATGCAATGAATGAGATCGGCGTCCTTCGCGATCCTGCGAGGGACGCCACGAGAACGGAATTCGAAAGGAACGGAAAATGCTGTCGGCCAACCAGCCTCTGGGCATCGACCAGTGCAATTGCAACGCCATGCGAAAGGCGAGCCGGCAGATCACGCGCCTTTATGACGCCCATCTTGAGCCAGCCGGTCTGAAAATCACGCAGTTCCTGATCCTGGCCGCGCTTGCCGAAGCTGGAAGCGCAACCGTGAATGCACTCGCCGAACGGCTTGACGTCGAGCGCACGGCCATGGGCAAGATGGCCGGATTTCTGGAGAAGGATGGTTTGGTCACGATGAAGCCATCCCCGACTGACGGACGCTACCGCGTCATCGAACTTACTCCCAAAGGCCATCTCGTACATGAAAAGGCTTCGCCTCTCTGGCTCGCGGCCCAGCAGGAGTTCGAAAACTTGAACGGCGCAGCCAATGTCGAGGCGCTTCGAAAGGAGTTGAGTGGGATCGTCGTTGGCGATAACGCAGTTGATCACGCGTCTTGAAGTTGAGCTATCAAGGCACGGAGGGAGCTCACACGGTTTGGTGCATTTCGATTCCTGGCGATAGAGCGCATCGATCGGTTGGTCTTGATTGGATATGAACCTTCAGCCATGCGAATACTCGTCGCGCTGGCTTTCCCACTCCTATGCCGCGCCATGACACCGACGAAAATCAGCGGCCCGATTGTCAACGCTGATAGACCAACTAATGCTGCCGCGGGGGCGAAGGAAGGCTATCAACAGCCAATCGAACGAATCCAACATTCGAGCGTTCCACGATATCATCAGCTACAATCAAGAAACAGATTCGCTTCCGTCAGGACTGCCCGGTGACATATCCGCAACTTCGCTCCGACGACCCTGAGTTGGCATCTGAATCACGGAGTGGCCTGCCGTCGCTGGTGCTGGCCGCGCTTGGCGTCGTATATGGTGACATCGGAACCAGCCCGCTCTACGCCTTTCGCGAAGCCTTGCATGCGACAGCCGGGTCGGGCTCGCACCGGGAAAACGTGCTCGGCATCCTCTCGCTGATCGTATGGGCACTGACCATTGTCGTCACGGTGAAGTACGTAACCTTCGTTCTAAGGGCGGACAATCGGGGCGAAGGCGGAACGCTCTCCCTCATGGCGCTTGCTCGGCAAAGCTTCGCCCAAAAGCCAGGGTGGATTCTCGTCCTGGGCGTCGCCGGCGCCTCTCTATTTCTCGGCGACGCCATCATCACGCCTGCAATCTCGGTCTTGTCGGCTGTCGAAGGCATACAGGTGGTCGCACCCGGCCTGTCGGCATGGATCGTGCCGATCACCGTCACTATCATCGCCGTGCTGTTCTTTGTGCAGCGCTTTGGCACGGGCGGCGTCGCCTCTGTATTCGGCCCTGTCATGGCGGTCTGGTTTCTGGTTCTCGGAATAAGCGGCGCCATCCACATTCTCGATGACCTTGAAATCTTCAGTGCGATCAACCCGCTCCATGGCGTTCTCTACGCATCGAACAATGTCGGCCACGCGATCGCGGTCCTGGGGGCAGTGTTCCTTGCGGTCACAGGGGCCGAAGCGCTCTACGTCGACCTCGGCCACTTCGGCAGACGGCCAATTGTGGTGGCGTGGTTTTCGCTCGTCTTTCCATGCCTGCTTCTCAATTACTTCGGACAGGGTGCGTTCGTTCTGGCTAACCCCGGTATGACCGAGCATCCCTTCTTCGGCATGCATCCGCAGTGGGCGCGAGTACCGATCGTATGCCTGGCAACCGCAGCGACTGTAATCGCGAGCCAGGCCGTTATTTCGGGCGCCTACTCCCTTGTTCGTCAGGCAATGCACCTCAACCTGCTGCCGCGCCTGCAGATCCTGCACACCTCCGAGACGCATTCCGGGCAGATATTCATGCCGCAGGTTAACGCGTTCCTATTCGTATTCGTCGTCGCGCTTGTTCTGTATTTCAGGAGTTCCAGCGGACTGTCGGCCGCCTACGGCATCGCCGTCACTGGGGAGATGCTGCTTACCAGTGTGCTGCTTTTCGTTGTCATGAAGCACATCTGGAAGTGGACGACATTGAGCACCACAGCGGTCATCGTTCCACTCTTCCTGATCGACGCCGGGTTCTTCGTGGCGAATATCGCCAAATTTCCCGAGGGAGGATGGGTTCCGGTCGCCGTCGCGTGCACCATGGGCCTCATCATGCAGACATGGATGGCGGGCAGACGGCTGCTGGCCGCCCGGACGCGTGCAGACGAGGTACCACTCGAAGGGGTCATTCACAGGCTGGCAAAGAAACCACCTACGACTGTACGGGGAACGGCGGTTTTTCTCACGAGCGACGTCGAAGGCGCACCCACGGCACTGCTGCACAGTCTCAAACACTACAAGGTTCTTCACGAACACAACGTCATCCTCAGCGTAGTGACCGCGACGGAGCCATTCGTGCCTGACGACGAGAAGATCTTCCTCGAAAGCTTCAGCCCGCTGTTCAGCCGACTGGTGATCACGTTCGGATATATGGAAACGCCCAACATTCCGCGCGCCCTGGTGCTTGTGCGCGGCCTCGGCTTGAAGTTCGACATTATGTCGACATCGTTCTTCCTGTCGCGCCGCACAATCCTTCCTTCTAGAAAGGGCGGAATGCCATTCTGGCAAGATCGCCTGTTCATCATGCTTGCTCAGAACGCAGGCAACGCGACCGACTATTTTGGCCTGCCGACTGGACGCGTGGTCGAACTCGGCCTGCAAACCGTCATCTGATTGACGTGAGCACCGGGCGCTGACTGGGCTCCTCGGCGTCGGGGGGCTCCCTCGGGAACCGTGAAGGCACGCCCTACGTTTTCACACTGGAGGAAATAATCGATGGCAAAGCACGGTGCTCGCCATCAGTCAGCCGGGTCAATCAGCTATCACCCCAGGTGCCGTTACGCGACCAGTCCGATCGTCATCGCCTTTGCATTGCATCGGCGATGCGCGCGAAAACCGCGCGATGGCCGCCTTCTTGAGGCGACCATCGCGTACGTGTTATGCGAGCTTGTAGGAAGCCGCTCCGGTACCGGCGAGGCTGCCGCCATCCACGATCAGATATTCGGGTCGGATCGGCTTGCCTTCCAGGAAGGCTTGCAGAATCTCTAGCGTACCCGCGGCATAGCGCGCCTGCGCCGAGAGCGAGGTGCCGGAGATATGAGGCGTCATCCCTTGGTGCGGCATCGTTCTCCATGGATGGTCCGCCGGGGCCGGTTGCGGGAACCAGACGTCGCCGCCGTAGCCGGCAAGCTTGCCGCTCTGGAGCGCGCGCACGACTGCGTCTCGATCGCAGAGAGCGCCGCGGGCCGTGTTGATGAGATAAGAGCCACGCTTCATCAGCGAGAACATCTTGTCGTCGAACATGCCTTCGGTCGAGGGATAAAGAGGCATTTGCAGATTGACCACGTCGCAAACCTTCACCAGATCCTGCGGCGTTGCATGATAGGTGAGGTTCAGTTCCTTCTCGACATCTGCTGAGAGGCGGTGCGGGTCATAATAGTGGAGATGAACGTCAAAAGGTTTGAGGCGTCGAAGAACGGCCAGACCGATGCGGCCCGCTGCCAGTGTTCCGAAGTGCATGCCTTCGAGGTCGTAGCTGCGGGAGACGCAATCAGCGATCTCCCAGCCGCCCTTGTCAGCAATCTCGTGTGACGGCAGATAGTTGCGGACGAGCGCCAGGACGGTCATGACGACATGCTCCGCAACGCTGATGCTGTTTGAGAATGTCTCTTCCGCAACGGTGATGCCGTGGGCGGCAGCTGCTTTCAGGTCGACATGATCAGAGCCGATGCCGGCCGTCAGCGCAAGCTTGCTTCTTCGCTTTGGCAATGCGTTCTGCCGTCAGATAGGCTGGCCAAAAAGGTTGGGAAATCACGACATCTGCATCGGGCAAGTGCTTGTCGAATTCCGAATTCGGGCCTTCCTTGTCGCTGGTGACGACCAATTCGTGGCCATGAGCTTCCAGATAGGGGCGCAGGCCGAGTTCGCCGGAGACGCAGCCGACCAGATCGCCCGGTTTGAAGCCGAGCGGACCGACCGGCGAGGGTACGGCCTGACCGTTGGGATATCCGAAAATGACGGGAATGTCGTCGCGAGCGTATTGCGGGGGGTAACCGGTTTTTGGATCCGGATAGAGAACACACAAAATCTTGGCCATTGGATACTCCTGAATGTGCGCACAATCGACGCGCCGAGGTTGGGTCGCACCCGAGGAAAACTGACGATCAATCGCTTCGATGGATCGTTATATCTCTTCGAATATATCGACGACCGAACCTACCAGTCGCGTGACGATGAAACATTCGGACGTGAGGATAGGCGACCCTATACCGGAGTGTTAATCGTCCTCTCGGGAGGAACGCGCCCCACCCGGCTCGGGATATCGGATTCGCCGCGCGTACCGTTTGTCGCTCAGATGCCGAGCACGAGAACCGGACTGACCGATCGGGAGCAACAGATGGTCATCTGGTCGTTGGCTGCCCTCTCACTTTCGGATAGCACAATGTCCCTGTGATCGGGTGTCCCAGAGACAACTCGGGTGAGGCAGGCGCCGCACATTCCCTGCTCGCACGAGAGCTCTATTGGGATACCATTGAGCTGGAGGACACCGGCAACAGTCTGATCCGGCCCGACCAGAAAGGATTGACCTGTCGAGGCGATCTGGACTTCGAATGATACCAGCTCGCCATTTTCTGGACCTGCCGGACGGTCTTCAGGACGAAACCGCTCGAAATGAATCTGCTCTGGAGACCACCCGGCCCCTGCCAATCTCGCCTGAAGCAAGTCAAGAAAGCCGTTTGGACCGCAAGCGACCACGACTGTCTCGTGATCAACATTCGACAGGCTGGATAGATCAGTCGTTCTGAAGCTCGCGCCTTGGTCACCGAGATGCAAGGTTGTGGCCATGTGGAGCGACCCGGAGGTCAGCTCATCGAGAAATGCGACACGAGAGCGACTTCGCTCGAAGTGATGCAGTTGATAGTCAGCTCCTCCCGCTGCAAGCCGGCGAGCCATGCCAATGACCGGCGTAATGCCGATACCAGCCGAAACCAGCACATATCGCCTGGCCTCTGGCAAAGGAAACAGATTGCGGGGTTCGCCGACGTCGACCAGCGAACGCAGGCGGAGATCTCCATGAAGTGAGCGCGAGCCGCCGCTGGAATTGCCGTCCTTACGAACGCAGATCCTATATGCTCGCCGATCCTCGGCAGGGCCGCAGAGTGAATATTGCCGCAAGGCGCCGGACGGCGTTCTGACGTCGATATGCGCGCCAGGCGAAAACGGCGGAAGGTCGCCGCCGCTGGGATCGATCAACTCGATATCGAGGTTGTCATCGCCATTGATCCGCAGGGCGGAGACCATCAACTGCATCGGTCACCTCACGCGATAAAGAAGTGGCTGAGACCGAGATCGCGCAGACCCCGGCGATAGTTGATCGAACTGCGGTCGGCCGGAATATGCGCCTCCATGCGGGGATCGAGAGGAAGGTTCTCCGGCTTTTGCTGTTCAACCATCTCGGCATCTTCCTGGAAGACCTTCAAATTGAAGTCGTAAACCTCCTGGACTGGACGATCGGTATCGAAATTGCGGGCGATCGGAACGAACAGCCGTGTTTTGCGGGCGGATACGGGCGTCGCCGCATTCAAGATCGAAAGGCGCCCGCCGTCCGGAAAGTGGACCGTCAGATGTGCCGTAAAGGGCAAATGCGCCCGGAAGTGTCGAAGCCACAAATAGTCTTTCGGCGTCTCGTCCTGCTTGCCATGCGGATAGTTGCCGACCGTGCTGTAGTATTCGGCCTCGAAGCCAACGTCCGTAGGCTTTGTCTCATAGGCCGGCACGACGGGATTGTCCGGATCTGCGAAAGTCTCGGTGTGGATGAAGGCAAAATGGGCGACATCGAGGAAGCCCTCGATCTGGCGGCCAGCGAATCCCGCAATGTCGAAATGGGGGCAGTTGATCTGCTGAAATCCTTTGTCATCCCAGTGCGGCATGACTGGAACCTTCGCAGCGCCCTCGCCTTCTTCAGGACGAAGACAGGTCCAGACCAGACCGTAGCGGACGACCACCGGATAGGACCGAAGATGAAGCTTGCCGGGGATTGCATTATCCGGATGCGCTGGAACCTTTACGCATTTCCCACCGCCCCCGAATTGCAGTCCATGATAGGGACAGCGCACGCCATTGCCATCCGGGTTCGATCCCATGGTCAGCGGGACTCCGCGGTGGGTGCAGATGTCGTTCGCCACAACGATCTCGGTCCCGGACTTGTAGACCACCAACCTTTCATCAAGAAGGACGGCGCCGACCAGACCCTTTTCCTCCACATCGCGGACCAGCGCAACGGCATACCAATGTCGCGCAAGAATGCGCCAGTCGTCAGCGTCGAAGGAGCAGTTCCGCGGGAGATCGGAAACATCGGAAATCTGATTAGTGGTGACGGCAACGTTCATGCGAGGCCCCTCTGGCGTTATATCGTGACGAAGATATCACCTGTTGCGGCGTTGACTTCAAACGCCTAAATTCGAATGAGCTGTTGCAAAAAATGGAACGCCAATGCTCGTCTTTTCCCGGTTCATGCGATATTTCCTTGAGGTCGCCCGGCAAGGCTCCATCAGAAAGGCGTCTGAAACACTGCATGTCTCGGCATCTGCGATCGACAGGCAGATCCTTGCAGCAGAAGAGGAACTCGGCGTTCCGCTGTTCGAGCGGCTTTCATCCGGATTGAAACCGACTGCTGCCGGGGAGCTGCTTCTCACGTCGGCGGGTCGTTGGAGCCGCGAGTTCGAGCGGCTGCATGCTCAGATCGACGATCTCGTCGGCTTGCGGCGCGGACACGTGCGCGTCGCCGTCATCGACGCTTTGAGCAAAGGGTTCGTGCCAAGAACGATCCACGAGATCCGATGTGATTTCCCGGGCGTCACGGTCGAGTTGAGAGTCCTTGACAACATCGCGGTGCAGGGCGTGGTGCAACGAGGCGAGGTCGATTTCGGGTTGATGCTCGCGCCCCAGTCTTCGAAGGACATCGTCGTCCAGAACCATCGTGATATTCGTTTGGGGATCGTCACCCAGCCAAGTCACGAACTCGCGAGGCGTGATGGAGTCCGGTTTAGCCGATGCATCGGTCATCCCGTCGTTACACCAGCCGAGCCACTTGCGCTCTGCGAACAGGTTTCCGCTCTGGAGGCTTCGACCGGCGTCACCCTCTCCCCGGTCGCCAGCTCTGACAACATTCAGATGATCAAGTCCCTCGTCGCCGATGGTGTCGGCATCGGGATCCTGACATCTCTCGACGTGATGGAAGAAGTACGCCTCGGCGAACTCGCCTTCGTAGCGCTGACTGACGCGGTTCTGAGGCCACTACCGCTCGCCCTTTGCATAGGGCAGGCACGCCAGCTGTCCCACGCCGCGCGGTTGCTGCTCGACCGTATCGAGCAAGCGCTCCTGAAAATGGAGCTTCCCTCCGGGGCGCCCTCGGGTCAGGTCACGCCCTGACATAGACCCACGCACAGCCCGGAGGCGAAAACCTCTATGCGCTTGCAGTTCAAAACCTCATAAGCATCGGCGGCGAACAGGATAGCACGATAGTGATTACGCAGGCAGCAGTTCAGGCCCGGCAGTACCGTGCAATGCTGCGATAGCTCTTTCGCGGGCCGATAACCTCCCAGGCTTCGACCCATGTTCCGTCATCGGCGAAAAAGTAGCGTCCGCGATAGTCATCATCGCCGCAAGAATGCCTGATGCTCTGAGCCGTGTGCGTTCCTATGTTTACGAACGGCCTGCCGTCCGTAAACTGGACCTGCACCTTGTCGTCATCGAAAATCAGCCGGTAACGCCGGCTGCTTTGTAGCTGAGCGCCACTCATCCGGATCTCGCCGCTCTCATCAAACCAATCCCGCGTGATGACTACGGTGCCATCGAATACCGCGGTGGTTCCATCTCGATGGAGAATTTTCCTCATGACGGTCCATTGTCCGAAAAACAGATCGAAGCCAGCCCCCCATGACCCGGCTTCATCCACCATTCTTGGCAACCAGAGATGGTTCGGCGCGGTAGTCCTTCGGAAAGATCTGCTTGAGGTTCCCGATCTTTGGGAGGTCGTTGATGACGATATAAGGATAAGTCGGATTGTCGTTCAGGAAATTCTGATGATAGGCCTCGGCTGGATAGAAGGCCTTTCCGATCTCTATCTTGGTGACAATTGCGGCGTCGTATACGCGCGCATGGTTCAACTGCCCGATATAAGCCTTTGCGACCTTGGCCTGCTGCTCGTTTTCGGGGAAAATCGCCGACCGATACTGGGTTCCTGTATCGGGCCCCTGGCGATTTAGTTGCGTCGGATCATGGGCCACCGAGAAGTAGATTTGCAACAGATGGCCGTAGCTGATCTTTCTTGGATCAAAGACGACCTGCACGGATTCTGCGTGGCCGGTATCGCCGCCGCTCACGGTCTCATACTGAGCTGTGTTCTTGCTGCCGCCGGCATAGCCCGACGTGGCGCTGACGACGCCGTTCACGTGCTGGAACACGCCCTGGACACCCCAGAAGCACCCGCCCGCAAATGTCGCTGTCTCCATGTCGGAACCCGGCTGCTCATCGACGGCAGGTGCCGGTATCACCCGGCCCTCCTCCGCTGATGACGACGTGAAATAGAAGACAGCGCCGGTCATCAGAAGCGCAGCAGCGCCGAGCGTGAGTGCTCGGGCAGGCCGGTGCGATCTATTGTTGTCCTGTTGGCTAATCATGGTCTTGCTCCTTTCAGCCGAAGGTGAATGCGAACGCCTGTACGCCGGGGTCGAGGAAGTGGATTTCAAACGTGTGGTCGCCGACCTTCCCAGCCTCACGCACGAGCTGGTAGAGCCGCTGGCCCGTGACAGTACCATTGCCATCCGCGTCCGTGTCGACCCCATGACTGTCGCCCGGCGGCTTGCCGTCGACGGTCACCGTGAAGCGAACGGGTTTGCCATCACCCCCCGGCCCGAGAACAAGATGCAGATCGCGGGCATGGAACCGGTAGTAGATGCTGCCATCCTTTACGTTCAGCTTGGCGTTTTCGGCATCGACCGTCCAGTTGCCCGTCAGCCCCCATTCGTTCAGGCGCGGCGTTGCCGCCGTATAGTCGTGCGCCGTGCCGTTGACCGTACCATTGGTATCAACGAAATTCTCGGAACGCTGCCAGCCGACGTAGGTTTCGGGTGACTGCACATCACTCTCATTCGATGCCGCCTCGGCGCCGGTCGCCTTCACATCGACGATCCCGTCGGCGATGTTCTGCTTACCGGCCTCGGCAAGGAGCTGCTGTATGACCTTCTCGGACTGATCATAGTCACCCTCGCCGAAATGGTGGTGGCGCACGCGTCCTTCAGCGTCGATGAAGTAGTGAGCCGGCCAGTACTGATTGTCGAAAGCGCGCCAGATGGCATAGTCGTTGTCGATGGCGACGGGATAGGTGATGCCGAGATCGCCGATCGCCTTCTTCACGTTATCGATATTCTTCTCGAACGCGAATTCGGGCGCATGCACGCCGATCACGACCAGTCCCTGATCCCGGTATTTCTCGGCCCAGGCTTTGACATAGGGAATGGCGCGAATGCAGTTGATGCAGGAGTAGGTCCAGAAATCGACCAGAACCACCTTGCCCTTGAGGGCCTCGGCCGAAAGCGGCGGTGAGTTCAGCCACTGAACAGCACCATCAAGCGAGGGCAGCTTTCCTTCGACCGGCAGCGCGGACGAAGCCGTCTTGAGCTTCGCCTTCATCATCATTGCGTTCGAGCCAGCCATCATCGCGTTGCTGCCCGACATCATCATCTGGTTGTTGCCGCCGCTCATCATCATAGCGCCGGCATCATCCTTGGTCATCACCACAGATGAGGGCTTCTGCGGCTGCAATCTGTCGATCAGGCCTTGCTCCAGCGATGCTGTGCTGGCAAGTGAGGCCTGTGTCAGAAATCCGGTATCGGCCCCCATCCCGATGGCCACGACGGCAATGAGAACCGCAACGCCGACACCGCGTCGCAGCCATTCTCCGACACCGAGGGATCGTTTCATCGTCTGGTAGACCCTGCCGCCGACGACGAGCGCCAGGGCAAGCGAGGTCGCCGCGCCGAGTGCATAGGCGAGCAGCAGCAGCGTGGTGCCGACACTCGCGCCCTGGAGCGCGGCGCCGGTAAGGATGAGTCCAAGAACCGGTCCGGCACATGGCGCCCAAAGCAACCCAGTTGCGACACCGAGAAGGAGCGAGGCAAGCACACCGGAGCCGCCTCTCCGATTTTCCCGATCAGCAGATTGCGACAGACGCGCGCCTAGAGAGACAAGCGGACGCGTCAGATAGTCCGACAGCGCCGGAAACAGCAAGATGATGCCGAAGACGGCAAGCAGCGCCAGCGCTGCATAGCGACCGTACTCATTCGCCTGAACCGCCCAGCCGCCACCGAGAGCGGCAAGCGTGGCGACGCCCGCGAAGGTCGCGGCCATCCCCACCAGCATCGGCAGTGTGCTGCGCACAAAGGGCTGTCCCGCGCGAGCAAAGACGAAGGGAAGAACAGGTAGAATGCAGGGGCTGACGACCGTCAACACGCCGCCAAGATAGGCAAGGAGGAAAAGGATCATGGAACCGTCTCTGGTCAATCAGGCAGAAGCCTTGTGGAATTTCATGGCCACGCCGTTCATGCAGTAGCGAAGACCGGTCGGCTTCGGGCCGTCGTCAAAGACATGGCCGAGATGACCGCCGCAGCGACTGCAATGCACCTCCGTTCGGACCATGCCCACCGAGGTGTCTTTCGTCGTCCCAATCGCACCATCGAGCGGCGCCCAGAAGCTCGGCCAGCCGGTGCCACTGTCGAACTTCGTGTCCGACGAGAACGCATCCTGATCACAGCCCGCACAGGCGAACTTGCCTTTGCCATGCTCGTTCAGAAGCGGGCTGGTGAAAGGGTATTCAGTTCCCTCTTTGCGAAGCACCGCATACTGGTCGGCGGTCAGCAGCTTCTGCCATTCCGCATCCGTGTGGGTTAGTGGAAAATCTTGCGCGGCCGTCGCCGGCCGCACGACGCCAAAGCGGATCGCGAGCAGACCAAGTGCGCCGTTCAGAAGGATTTGCCTTCGGGTGGTCATTATCCAATCTCCTCAAGGTGTCAGCGAACCAGAAACAAGACACTTGGAAGCGCGGTCTTATTCCGTGCGGTATATTTCAAAGAATATAACGCCGCATGCATCTACGTGAGAAGCCTGAGTGTTGTTACACACGTCAGGGTGAGAACACCAAATCGTGAACTGATCTAGGCCCGAGACGTTGCGGAAGCCGCTTTCCTCCCTGTGACGAGAACCGAAGGCGACAATGGCCCGTTCCTCGCTGCAACGGCTGAATCAAACGGCGGAAACGCCTGCGCTAGAGATAACAGAGAACGAAGTTGCTGCTTCACGAAGGGCCGACTGATGCTAGGAGACGCGCTCGACAAGCGGACATACGAGTTTCTGCAGACAAAGTCGGGATCGGCCTAACGCGGCTTCCTGTAGTAAAGTCAAATCGATGAATCTATTGGGGCGCGCTCTTTCCCAGATATCCGAGAGAATCGCTCATAACCAGGTGAGCGTCCCAGACGTCGCAGCCCATTCCGGGTAAGCACCGGTCGATGTTTAGAATTTGACCCTGGCGCCGGCGAGGACCGCAAAACTGTCCTGAAAATCTGCGGTGTCTTCCTCATAGGAATAGGTGCGGGCACCGAGGTAGAGCTCCGTTTTCAAATAATCGAGGTTCTGGACCACCTGCGCGCCAAAGGAATTGCTGTCCGATTTGTTGCCCGCGATGTTGCTTCCGAAGTAAGTGTCTATGGAGAAGGCCGTCTTGCCAACGTCGAAAATATCGGTCTGATAACCGAGTTTGACGTAGCCGTAGCTGCTGTCCACGGTTTCCTCATCCGAATAGGCTGCGGCAAGCGTGATGCTCAAACCGGAAGGCACGTGCAACAACGAAATCGACCCATCGTAGATCGATTGTCCGTCTCCCGGTCTCGAAAAGGCCAACGCGCCGCTGACTTGAAGGTCATTGAATGTTTCGTTGTATAGCACGGCCACGTCCCAGACGGTGACGTGGGTTGCTTCGGGAACGACCTGTTGACCCACCGACGTCGCGAAGCTGAAGCCGCCAAAGGAAGGTGTGTCATACCGGACACGCAGTTTTCGACCAACGCCGTCGAAGTTCGTGAATGCATCTTTGACATTGACGGACGATAGCGTTCCGTCGTCCAACCGCAAAAACGGTCCTCCTGCCATGTCCGAAATGAGCGAATAGCCGACCACGCTCGTCCCCGACAAGTCGACTTCCGCAGATGAATCCGATGCCATGCTGCCCTGCCCTAGCCAGAGCTTGCCGTAGGTTTTCGTATCTACGTAGACTTCCGCCTTCCGAAGAAGGTCCGCGTTCCAATTGAAATCATCCTTGTTGAGCTGGTTTACGTTTGTTGTGGCATAGGGGGTCCATTCCCACTCAAGATTTCCCCCGACCGACCAGTTGTTCTCCAGCTGGTTGTAAATGCGAAGACCGGCGCGAGATGAGGAATTGGCGTTGTCAACGGGGAAATAGCTGTCGGTCGACCCGCCGTCATTGAAGAGCAGCAGACCCTTGTTGATCTGGCCGTAGAACTCCAGATAGGCGCTGTCGTCGCCAACCCTCAATTTCGGAATCCAAGTCTCCGGAGGCTTGCTGACTTCGGGAGGCTTGCCCGACGCTTTAGCTGCTTCTTGCGCCGCCAACGGCCCCGCCGACGCAATGCATGCAAGCAGAAAACAATGCGGTGCACGTATGACAATGTATCGTGTCAGTCGCATCAGACGCCCCTTCAACAGTCATGGTCAGATAACGAAAGCATCCCACGGACGGGGTGACCCCGACCAAGCCACCAACAAAAGTCTGCCCATTTTGTTGCCCCTCGCGGCACTGACCAATGCCCGCGCCGCGAATCACCAGTCGACCGCAAGTTGCTAATATAGTAGCAGCACAATAACCGTTCCCCAAAGCGCCAGTAGGACGTTGCCCACCGCGTAACTCACTCCGAAACCGAGTGTCGGCACCGGGCTCTTTGCTACTTCCTGTATAGCCGCGAGTGCGGGAGTCGCCGTCCCGGCACCCGCAACCACGCCAAGCAAAATTCCCGGGTGCATGCGGAATAGATGCTTGCCCACAGTCAGGGTGATAGTCTGAGTGGCCAGCAGGATGACAACGGCAGCAACGATCAGGCTTAAGCCGGATTCCCTTATGCCGCGGACGAATTCCGTGCCGGCCGACAGTCCCACGACTGCTATGAAGCCGGTCAATCCCAGCGATTCGAACAGCCACAGCGTTGGCGTCGGTATCCGTCCCAGGATGGGTCGCGCGGAACGAAGCCAGCCGAAGACCAGCCCCCCGAGCAGCACGCCGACGCTTTCGCTCAGACCAAGCTCCATCGCACCGATATGGATGGCTGGAACTCCGACAATCGCGCCGAACAGGATACCGAGACCGACAAAGACCATGTCGGTTGCGTCCGTCACCCTGTCCGGAACGCCGATCGCGGCAATCGCGTCTTCCGTGTGTTCCGGTGATCCGACAAGCGTGAGAACGTCGCCGCGCCGGATCGTTGTTCCCGGCGCGACCGGGATATTGAGGCCACTGCGACTGAGGCTTCGCAGGAAAACACCGTGGGCGGCGGGCAACTCCGCCAGTTCGCGGATTGTCTGGCCATCAAGCCTCTTGTTCGTGACGATCACGTCCACCACGTCCGCAACCCCGGGAACCAGCGATGGCTCGGCGATTTCGGTTCCGAATGCGTCCGCGTTCTCGATTAGAGGCTCGTGCGGGGCAGCCACGGCTATCAAGTCTTCGGCGTGGAGCACAAAATCGGGTGATGGGCTCTCGGCTTTGTCCCCGCGCCGGACGCGCGTGACGAAGAAGCGCGCACCGGAGAACATGTTCTCTACGTCGGCCACCACCCGCCCGACAACCATTGAGTCGACGCCGACTTTGAACGTCCTTACATCAAATCGGCGCCACACATTGATCTGGTTCGTGGGCGTCGCTGCGACCTCCATGGCCGCCTCATAGGCTCGACACTCCGACGCGAGGTCGACGCCAAGAATGCGCGGGCCGATCTGCGACAGGAACCAGGTCGCTACAATGACGCCGACGAGATAGGTGACCGCGAAAGCAACCGGAATGTTGTTGGCGAGCTCCGTGCGGGCGGTCTCGTCGATAGCCAGGTGCGATATCGTATCCGACCCCGTACCGATCGTCGCCGATTCTGTGAATGAACCCGCGAGCAGACCGACAGCGGTACCGACATCATAGCCGAGGATCCGCGCGGCCGCGTATGTCAAAACGACTGCCACGCAGGAGAAGATGGCCGCCAGGCCCGCTTGCGCGAGACCGTCTTTCTTCAGGCCCTGAAAAAACTGGGGACCAGTGCGATACCCGATCGAGAACAGGAACAGCAGGAAGAAGATCTGCTTGATGACGCCAGGTAGCGTAATCCCAAGCTGTCCGACCAACACTCCCGCAAGCAAGACGCCGGTCACGGCGCCAAGCGTAAACGAGCCGATGCGCAAGCGACCGATCGCATAACCAAGCGTGATCGTGACGAAAAACGCAAGTTCGGGTCGCTCACGCAGTTGCGAGATCGCCCAGTCGATCATGAGGCCCCCTTGTCTTGCCCGGTCAGCGGCCGAGCTTGATCCCGCCTACTTTTCCACCCTGCGCACGACGGAGCTGCACTCAGCCCCGGGCGCGATACGAAGCCGTCAGCTGTCGCTAGCCAAGCAACATGACCACGACCATCCCCCAGATTGTCAAAAGCGTGTTGCCGATCGCGTAAGTCACGGTGTAGCCGAGCGCCGGAACCTGGCTCTTGGCGGCGTCGGTGATCATGCCGAGGGCCGCCGTCGTAGTGCGGGCGCCGGCGCAGGCGCCAAACAGAATGGCCGGGTCGAACTTGAACAGATACTTGCCAGTGTACATGGCGAGAATCAGGGGGACGGTGGTTGCCAGCACGCCCCAGAGAAACAGGCTGATGCCAAGCTCCTTCAGCCCGGCGACGAAACCGGGACCTGCGCTGATGCCGACCACGGCGATAAAGACGTTGAGGCCGACCGAGTTCATGAACCAGACGGTCGAGGACGGGATCCGTCCGAAGGTCGGATGAACGGAACGCAGCCAGCCGAAGACCAGCCCCGAGATCAGCGCGCCGCCGGCGGTCGACAGCGTCAGTGGCACCCCATTGATGTTGAGCACAAACGCGCCGACCAGTGCACCAAGCGCGATCGCGGCACCGATGAAGGCGACATCAGCGATATCGGTGGCCCGGTCGGGGTAGCCTATGTCCTTCGTCGCGGCAGCGATGTCCTGCGGGCGACCGACAAGGGTGAGGATATCGCCGCGATGGATACGGGTGCCGGGAAGGATGGGGATGACCGTCGCCGTCGCGCCGCGCACGATTTTGCGCAGGAAGACGCCGCGCACCGTCGGCGACGTGGCAAGCTCGGCGAGGGTTTTGCCGTCGATCGACTTGGCGGTCACGTATATGTCAACGCCTTCAATCGCCACGTTCTGCAATTCCGGATCGTTGATTTCCTCGGCGGCGTGGCCGATCACATCGACCAGAACCTCGCGCGGACCGGCGACGGCGACGATGTCGCCAGCCTCGAGCAGCGTATCAGCCTTCGCCTCCATGATCCGGCCGTCGCGCCTGATGCGCTCGATGAAGACGCGGGCATCTGGGATCAGCCCCTCGGCCTGTTTCGCGGTCATCCCGACAACACGGCCATCTTCCCTGATCCGATAGGCGCGAAGCTCGAAGCGATGCCAGGCAGATCCGGCGCCGCCGAACTCCGGCGCTGCGCTGTGGCGGGTCTCATAGTCCTTGCAGGCGGCGGCGAGATCAATGCCGAGCAGTCGTGGGCCAAGCAGCGCGAGGATGACAGCCGAGCCGGCGGTGCCGAAGATATAGGTCACGGCATAGGCGATCGGCATGGCGTTGAGTGTCGCCTGTGTTTCCTCGGTCGCCATGCCGAGACGGTTTATCGCGTCGGTGGCAAGGCCCATGGAAGCGGAGATCGTCTGCGAGCCGGCATAGAGGCCGGCGGCTGAGCCGATGTCATAACCGGCGATCATGGCAACGACAACCGGTACCGCCAGGCAGTAAAGGCAGACGATCACGGAAAAGGCCGCCTGCGGCAGGCCGTCGGACGCGATGCCGCGCACGAATTGCGGGCCGACGCCATAGCCGACCGCGAACAGGAACATCAGGAAGAAAACCGACTTGACGTTCGGGGAGATGGTGATGCCGAGCTGGCCGATGATGACGGCCGCGAGCAGGGTTGAGGTGACGGCGCCGAGCCCCAACCCCTTGTAGGTGAACTTGCCCACGAAGTAGCCGATCGCCAGCGACAGGAAGATGGCGATCTCGGGGTATTTCTGAAGCGTTCCGGCGATCCATTGCAGCATGGCGGCGATCTTCCTCTGTTGGCGCGGCAACCGGGATTGCGAGGGCGGCCCACCTTACGGCTGGGCCGGCTCTCCCTTGGCTGCGCGATAGGCCTGGAGATAGCCTCGCGCCACTGCCCTGATGGCGCGTCCGATTGACTCGTAGGCTTCGTCCGGAAGGTTGGCGAAGGAGACGCGGATCGACCAGTTCGGCGCATCGAAGCCGGATCCGTTGAGAACGACGATGCCGTGGTCCTCGGCGAGCTTGAAGGCGATATCCAGCGGATGAACATTCTCCTTCACCCAGTTCGTCACGTCGTCGCCAACATATTTCCGTGCCCAAAACTCGTAATCGACGATGCCATAGTAGCGGTCGAAATAGGGCCTGGCCTTGAACTCGATGCCCATGCCGTTCATCAGCTTGTCGAACCGTCGCTGGCAAATGGCCATACATGCCTTCTGATAGACCTTTTCCTCGTCCATCATCTCGACGAGGCCGAACAGCGACATCATCACCTGTTGCGGCAGCGACAGACCGGCCGTGTGGTTCAGCGCCACATCACGGCTGTCGGCGACGATACGATCGATGAACTTGAGGTCCCGCGGGTGCGGCGTCAGCGCCTTGTAGCGCGCATCGAGGATTTTCTGGGTCGCCTCGGGCAGCGCCCGGAGCATCTTGTCGAAGATGTTGTCCTGGGCGACGGCAACGACGCCGAGGCGCCAGCCTGTGCATCCGAAATACTTCGAGTAGGAATAGACGCCGATCGTGTTGTGCGGCAGGTGGCCCATGACGGATTCGAAATTTGGCACGAAAGTGCCGTAGACGTCATCGGTCAGGATCATAAGGTCGGGGCGCTTCGTTTTGACGAACTTCACCAGCCGTTCCATGCTTTCCGGATCGATTGCGACCGCAGAGGGATTGCCGGGGTTGACGATGAACAGCGCCTTGACGGACTTATCCTCGAGCGGTTTCAGGTCTTCCTGGGTCAGCTGAAAACGGTCTTCCGCCTCCGCTGAAACATGGATCTGCTTGAGCGCGTAGTCTTCCAGATGCGGCATTTCGAGATAGGGCGTGAAGATCGGGGTGACCAGCGCGATGGTATCGCCGGAATTCAGAAGGCGGGCGTTCTTCAGCGCCTTGAAGATGTAGCACATCGCGGCAGTGCCGCCCTCGACCGGGTAGAGGTCGAATTTCGCGGACGGCCGATGGCCAGCGCACATGGCCCACATCAGATACTCATGCGTGATTGCTTCGTTGTGCACCAGCGAGCGATCTGGAACCGGATAGTGGTCGCCGATGATTGAATCGGTGAGCTCGTTGACGAACTTATCGGGCTCGAAGGCGAATTTCTTGATGGCGAAATCCACCACTGCGTCGAGCGTCTCGGCGCCGGGTGTGTCTTGATCGCCCTTGCGCTTGCCGACCCATGCCTTAAGCCGCTTGTAGCATCCGTCGACGGGCGGCATCCCGGCGAGACCCGCCTCTTCATCGAAGGAGACGCGCTTGGCTTCAGTCAGAGCGAACTGACCGAGCAGGAAAAAGGCTTCCCGCGCGTTGGTTGCGATCCAGTTCGGATTGCCACGCCCGGCATTGAGGTAAGCCCGACCCGATTTATCAGCCTGAGCCAGCCTGATGAGTTCATCCTTGATCTCGAAGGGGCTGAGATCGACAAATTTTGCGTAAATTCCCGCTTCCGTCATCATCATTCCTCCCACTGTCGCACTGTCGGGCGACATCGAAATGCGGACTTAAGTTCCGGTCGTTGAAGCGTATCGGAAGCGGCTAAAGCGAGAAAGGGTCCTGCACGGCGCAAGGGGTAGTATACGGTATCTTACGTTCAAGAGCGGTGGGTCGTGAAGCGCCACAATGTATGCTTGTGGCGCCGGCGCCCCACCTCGTCCTGTTGTTCGATGTCCGCTCTCGAGCAGTCGCCATCGTTAGTTCAACCGCCGTTCAGCTTGAAGGGGGAGATCCAAAGCCGAGCCCCGCCTCGCGAAGCGGTCGGATCAGGCAGATGCTGACGATATCCTCGTCGCTGAAAAGGTGGTAACCGCTTTCCGAACGCTCCACGCGGACTAGCAGTCACTCGTCGGCGTAGAAGCGTAGCTTCCTGGCTGACAGGCCGGTAAGATGGAACATCTCTCCAATTGTGTACTTCGCTGGTGTCACAAGAACTTGAGCTGTCGCCACCTGACGGAGAGCCAAGGCGATTTGAGGGTGCGGATCTTGACGGTGTGCGCGCCCGCTGTTGCAGACTGCGCAGAAGTCTCAAGGACCCGACAAGGGCAACTTCCTGCTCTTGTTTGGCGGAGACCGTAAGCTCCCTTGTCGCCCTACCTGGGGTCAGGTCAGGCCACGGCCTGTGCCCCGGTGATTTCGACCAGTGAGCCGCACATGAACGCTGCTTCGTCGGACGCGAGGAACGCGACCAGCGCTGCAACCTCGTCAGGCTTGCCGATACGGCCAAAGGGCACCAGCTTGTCGAGATCGGCGATCGTGCGGCCCGAGCGGGTGACACCAGCTTCGAGCATCGGCGTATGGATTTCGCCGGGACATACGGCATTCACGCGGATCTTGTCCGGGGCATAGTCGCGCGCGAGGTTTTGCGTGAACGCGGCGACAGCGGCTTTGGTCGTGTTGTAGGCGATGTGGTTCGGCGCAGGATAAAGGCCCCACTGCGATGCGGTGTTGACGATCGCCCCGCCACCCCTCGCAATCATATGCGGCAGAACCGCGCGGCAAAGGTGGAACATCGAGTCGAGGTTGACTGTGAAGCTGATGTCCCAGTCTTCGTCGGACAGTGACAGTAGGTTTCCGCGCCGATTGATGCCGGCATTGTTGACAAGCACGTCGATCCGCTCATTGAGAGCGAACGCCTTCCGGGCCAGATCGAAGCAGGCATCCTTCTTGGAGATGTCGGCACCGATCGCAGTTGCCGCGCCGCCTTCAGCCTCTATACCCTTTACAACTTCTCCAGCGGCGTCTTCATTCAGATCCGTGACCACGACCAACGCGCCTTCAGACGCCAAGCGACGAGCGATCGCAGACCCGATGCCGCCACCGGCGCCCGTCACGATCGCAACCTTCTTCTCAAACCGCTTCATGGAATTTCTCCTCGTTATCTGATGTAGCTTCCGCCGTTGACGTCGAGCGTCCCGCCGTTGAGGGACACCTGTCCCGGCCTTAGAATGAACGCAACGAGTTCGGCGACCTCGCTCGGTTCGGCCATCTCGCCGATCGGAATGTCGGATACGGCCGCGGCCTTTCCATGCGCCGCGATGAACTCCTCCGCCATGTCCGTTCGCACCCAGCCCGGTGCGATGGCAATCGCGGTCACGCCGTCGGACCCGAAGCTGCGAGCGATCGACTTCGTCAGATTGACGAGAGCTGCTTTCGTCGATCCATAGGGCATCGCGTCTGCCGCATAGCCGCGCTGACCTGCGCGGCTTGCCATGTTGACGATCCGGCCGCCGCCGTTTGACTTGAAGTGCCGGATGGCCTCCTTGCAGAGATCTGCGGCGGCGAAGAAGTTGACCTGAAACTCCCGTTGCCATGCCGCCTTCCAATCCAATGGGGATGCCTCGATCGAAATCTCTGTTCGTATGCCAGCATTGTTCACGAGCGCATGGATTCGTTCGGCCGCCGCCAGTGACTCCTGCCACAGCTTGAACGGGCCTTCGTCGGATGATAGATCGCCCTGCACAATCCACCCCTCTCCGCCAATCTCGGACAGCAACGCCTCGGCGCCCGGCCGGTCGCGGCCGTAATGGATGATTGGCCGCGCGCCCTCAGCGGAGAGCTGCTTGACGATCGCCGCGCCAATGCCGCCGGAGGCACCGGTCACCAGTATGTTCTGTCCTTCGAGTGCCTTAGTCATCTCTCACCTCATTTCAGGAGACCGACCTGCGGCCCCCAGGTATCCGAGAGCGCAAAACCCGTCATGAACGGGTCGTCCCCCTCGACGCGCAATTCAGTGCGGCCATAGACATAGCCCCGTCCGGTGATACGCGGCAGGACGGCCTTGCGACCGCCAATCTCGGTCTCTCCGATTGCTTCGGCAACGAACTCGCCGCCGATGATCGATCGGGAGGTGCGCGCGTCGCCCACCGTGACGAGACCCCGTGCGTAAAGTGTCGCGAGGTTCGCCGAGCTTCCCGTGCCACATGGGGAGCGGTCGACGCGTCCGGGCTGGAGCGTGGTGCAAGTGCGTACGGCACCGTCCAGCTCCTTGTCGCGGAACATGACGTAGGCAATCTCGTCGACGCCCGGGAGCGTCGGATGCGACACCTTCACCTGCTCGGCCAATATCCGCTTGAGTTCGATCCCGGCCTCGGCGAGCTTTCGTGCATTGTCGGGCGCGATCGTGAGGCCGATTTGTTCAACATCCACCAAGGCATAGTAGACGCCGCCGAAAGCGATATCGACCTTGACGCGGCCCCATTCGGGGGTGTCGATCTCGTGGTCCAGCCGTTCAGCAAAGCTTGGCACGTTGTCGAGGCTGACGCTGATACAACGTCCGTTCTCACAACGGGCATGGGCCACGATCAAGCCGGCGGGCGTGTCCAGCCTAACGGTTGTCTCCGGTTCAACCATGGGCACGCGGCCGCTCTCGAGCAGAGCCGTGACGACGCAGATGCAGTTGCTCCCCGACATAGGATGGGCGCGATCAGCCTGGAGCACGATGAAGCCGGCATCGGCGTCTGGTCGCGTGGGCGCGACCAGCAGGTTGACCGACATGGCGACATTGGCACGCGGTTCGAACGTAACAAACCTGCGAAGCCTGTCGTCGACATTGTTGATGTGGTTCATCTTGTCCAGCATGGTTGCTCCGGGAGTTTCCGGTGCGCCGCCGACGAGAACGTGGCCAAGTTCTCCTTGGCAATGAACCAGGAGAAGGTCCAGGTGCTTACCGAACTCCATGCTCGCGGCCCTCACTTGATATACCAGCCCCACGGCTTGTCGGTCACGTACTTGGTGATCTGCTTGATCTCGAGGTAGTTGTCCAAACCCCAGCGCCCTAGTTCGCGACCAATCCCGGATTCCTTGTAGCCGCCCCACGGCGCTTCCGTGAATGTCGGCTGCGAGCAGTTGATCCAGACGATGCCGGCCCGCAAGGCCGCAGCGACGCGCTCGGCGCGGACGTCGTCCTTCGACATGACGGCTGCTCCAAGGCCGAAACGGGAATCGTTCGAAAGCTCGATCGCCTCCTCTTCGGACTTGAACGGCTTGACGCAGACGACAGGGCCGAAGATCTCCTCGATCCAGGCGTCGCTATCAAGCGGCACGTCTGTCAGGATCGTCGGCTCCAGATAGTAGCCCTTGTCGAATCCTTCCGGGCGTTCGCCGCCACATGCGACCGTAGCTCCTGCCTTGCGCGCTCCCTCGATTGCAGCGACGACATTCTCGTGCTGCTTCTTTGATACAAGCGGTCCGAGAAGGACCCCTTCGTCCAGCCCGTTGCCGATCTTGATCTTCTTCGTCTCCTCGACCAATCGGGCCATGAAGCGATCGTAGATTGTATCCTGGACCAGAACGCGCGACGTGCCGGAGCAGACTTGTCCCTGATTCCAGAAGATGCCGAACATGACCCACTCGACGGCGTCGTCGATGTCAGCATCCTCGAACACGACGAACGGAGACTTGCCTCCGAGTTCAAGGCTGATGCGCTTGATGTCGCGTGCAGCGGCGGCCATGATCTTTGAGCCTACCGGCCCTGACCCCGTGAAGGCCAGTTTGTCGACGCCTTTGTGATCGATGATGGCCTGTCCGGCGACCGAGCCGGATCCCGTCAGCACGTTGAGGACACCCGGCGGAAGGCCGGCCTCGTCCGCAACGGCTGCAAGTTCAAGGGCCGTCAGCGAAGTTAGTTCGGCAGGCTTCAGGACGATCGTGCAGCCTGCCGCGAGTGCCGGGGCCACCTTCCAGGCAGCCATCAGCAGCGGGAAGTTCCACGGTATGATTGCGCCGGCTACTCCGATCGGCTCCTTGACTGCCTTGGAGGTAAAGCGGTCATCCGGCAGCGAGACGATCTCTTGCGGATTGTTGTCGAGCTGTTCGGCGAGGCCAGCGTAGAAGTCGAAGCAGCCGGCAGCGTCCGCGATATCCCAGTCCGCCTCGGGAAACGGCTTACCGTTGTCAAGGACTTCGAGCTTGGCGATCTCCGACTGCCGTGCGCGGATGCCTTCGGCGATCGCGCGTAGATACTTCGCGCGCTGGGCTCCAGTGAGCTTCGGCCAGCCGTCCTTGTCGAACGCCCGACGAGCGGCCTTCACCGCGATATCGACGTCTTCGGCCGTGGCCGACGCGATCGTCTGAATGACTTCCTCGGTTGCCGGGTTCGTCACGGTGGAAGAGCCGCCTTTGACCGGCTTTACCCACTTCCCATCGATGTAGAGTTCGGTTCGCATTGTCAGTTCCCTTGCCTTCGTTGGTCGCAGCCGGTTCAGAACCGGTCGACGCGATAGGGTTTCATGTCGACGGGCGGCGCAGCACCCATAATCAGGTCCGTCATCAGACGGGCTGTAGTGGCCCCGTAGGTCAGGCCGAGATGGCCGTGGCCCGTGGCGTACCAGACGTTGCTGCGCCTGGCCGACCGGCCCATCACCGGCACCGTGTCGGGCAGGGCCGGCCGATGGCCCATCCACTCCGTGGCGCCTTCCACTTTCAGCTCGGGGAGCGCTTCCCTCGCCCGCTTCACCAGCACCTTCGCACGGCGGTAGTCGGGAGCGGCGTCGAGCCCCGCCATCTCGACCGTCCCGCCGATACGGATGCCGCCTGCGGTCGGCGTCACCATGAAGGCGCGCGCCGGCCAGATGAGAGAGTGACGCATGGATACGCCGGGCGCCTGGATTTGCGTATGGTAGCCGCGCTCGGTCTCGAGTGGTATCGGCTCGCCGAGCATCGCCGAAAGACGCCCGGTGAATGCGCCCGCGGCGAGAACCACCCTGCCCGCTTGGATCCGTCGTCCGTCCTTCAAGCGCACGGCGCTGACGCCGGCGCCGTCATGGTCGAATCCCACAACCTCTCCGATCTGAACAGAACCGCCCAGCTTCATGAACTGATCCGCAAGTGCGAGGACGAGCTCGTAGGGATTGGCTATAGAACGGTTGTCCGGGAACAGCGCCGCCTTGCTGATCTTGGTGGTGATGGCCGGCTCGAGGTCGCGAATGGCGTTGCCGCCCAGGACCTCGTAGCGGAATCCGAAGCGGTCGAGAATGTCGATATGTTCGCGGTCGGCTTTGAATTCGGCCTCGTCGGTGTAGACGCTGAGGCAGCCCTCTGCGGAGATCATGTGCTGGAGGCCGGTCTCGGCGAGCAAAGCGTCCAGGTCCTCGTAGACGCGCTGGCACAGCACCGCGCCGGCTGCCTCCAGTTCGCGGAGTTTGGAAGGCCGGCTTGCGGACATGAACCGCAAGAACCACGGAATAAGCCTTGGCATGTAGGAGGGCCGGATCCGGACCGGCCCTTCGGGATCCATCATCCATCCCGGCATCTTCGCCCAGATCCCCGGTCGGGACGCGGGCATGAATTCGGTCACGGCGATGCTCGCCATGTTGCCATAGGACGCGCCCGTCCCCGGTTCGTTGCGATCCAGAAGCAGAACGCTCTCGCCACGACGTTGTAGCTGGTAGGCGATTGCTGTGCCGATGATCCCGGCGCCGACGATGATGGTTTGAGACACTTCAGCTCCTCGGTCATGGGGAGACGGCCGGAGGTCTGTTCCGGCCGTCCGCATCTCTTACCAGTTCAGGATCGGCTGCATCGCAGCCTTGAACTCGGCCTTCTCTTCGGCGGTCAGCTCTCCGAGCGGAGCGCGGGTGATACCGACCGGAAGCCCTTGCAGCTCGCAGCCGTACTTCACCTTCTGCACGAACTTGCCGCTCTCAAGGATGTTCATCGCGCGATAGAGGACGATCATCTTTTCGCGCGCTGCCTTCAGGTCGCCCGAGCGGAAGGTGCGGTCGAGGTCGACGCACGCCTTCGCCATGCAGTTGGCGGGTCCGCAGATCCAGGAGTCCGCGCCCCAGAACATGAAGTCGAGAGCGATGTCGTCTGAACCGGACACGAGCGCGACGCGGCCCTTATAGCGAGAATGGATGTCGATCGCCCGCTGGAGCGATCCAGAGCTTTCCTTGATCCCGAGCACCCGCGGATCGTCGGCGAGCGCGTCCAAAATGTCGAAGCCGATCTCGACGCCGTCCTTGTAGGGATAGCTGTAGAGGACCAGGTTGACGTCGGTTTCCTTCAGGACCGCCTGGAAGTGCGAGAGGAGTTCATCCTGGGTTGGTCTTGTATAAAACGGCGTTGCGAGCAGCACCGTGTGGTAGCCGATTTCCTTGGCCTTCAACGTGTTCTCGATGACTTCGCGGGTGGCGGGCGCGTTGGTGCCGGCGATCAAAATCTCGTTTTCGTTCGCAAAGTCCTTCACGAACTTCAGCACTTCGAGGCGCTCGTCGTTGGAAAGGGCAGAGTATTCGCCAGTAGAGCCCATTGGGACCCAGCCCGTGACACCAGCGGCTCGGAGCGCCGTTAGGTGCTTTTCGTAGGCCTTGAAATCGACCTGTCCGTTCGCGTCGAACGGAGTGATGAGAGCGGGCATGACGCCGGAAAGTTTCATCGAATTGTTCTCCTGTAACGGGCCGCTAGATTGCGAGTTTCTTGAGAATGCGTCCCTCGACGAGCGTGACTGCTCGCGTCAGCGGGAAAGCGATGACGAAGTAGATGAGAGCGACCACGGTCAGGACTTCGACCGGCCGGGCCGTATTGTTGGAGATGTTCTGACCGACGAACATCAGGTCTGCCATGCCGACTGCCGAGACCAGGGCGCTCTCCTTGAAGAGGCTGACGCAGTTCGACAAAAGCGTCGGGATCGCCCGCAGGACGGCTTGCGGAAGAATGACGCTGGTCACCTGGACCCGTGACGGCAGACCAAGGGCGACGCATGCATCCCTCTGCTCCGGCCCGATCGACTTCAGGCTGGCGCGAAACGTCTCGCTGGTGATTGCTCCCATATAGAGCGTTAGGGCGATGACACCGGAGGCGAAGTTCGACAGTTCGACACCAAGGATCAGCGGAAGGCAGAAGAAGATCCAGAAAAGCTGGATCAGCACGGGCGTGCCACGAAAGAACTCGACGTACGTTCCCGAGATCAGGCGGAGAACGGTGCTACGCGATGTTCGTGCGAGACCCACGAGGAAGCCCAGCGTACATCCCAACAGAATACAAACCGCTGTGAGCTCCAACGTCGTCATGAGCCCGAGAAGGAGCGCATGTTCGAACCGTGCGAGGACGGAGAAATCGAGAGACATCTGGACCTCCTAGCTTGCGAGCATTTGACGGCGGCGTTCCAGAAAGCCGACGATCTGAGTGACGGGGAACGACACTGCAAAATAGATGAGAGCGACGACCGTGAAGGTCTCGATCGGCCGATAGGTCTCGGTTGCAAGCGACTTCGCCTCGTACATCAGGTCTGCGATCGCAACGATGGCGACAAGCGCGCTCTGTTGAAAGATGACGATGCCGTTCGTCAAAAGCACCGGAATTGAAGCACGGAAGGCGGTCGGAAACACGATGTAGAGCACGCGTTGCCAAGGATTGAGACCGAGCGCGATCCCGGCGTCGAGCTGTTCCCTGGGAACCGCCTGGATCGACGCGCGGTAAGCCTCGGCATTGAAGGCGGTAAGGTTCAGGCCAAGTGCCATTACCCCCATGGTGATGGGATCGAGGAAGACGTCGAACAGCATGGGCACGCAGTAGAAGATCCACACGATCTGGACGATCGCCGGCGTACACCGGAAGAACTCGACAAACAGCATGAACGGCATGCGAAGGAGCCGATACGGGCTCATCAACGGCAGGGCGAGGCCGAAGCCGGCGATGATGCCTATGATGTTCGCAGCGACCGTCAGCTCGAGCGATATCACCAGTCCCCGCAGAAGCGGCGCAAAGGATATGGAGTTGAAGTCGAACGTGTAGTTCATCGCCACCTCCTATTGCTTGATGTGGAAAACGCGGTCGATGAATTCCTTGGTGCGCTCCTCCTTCGGAGAACCGAGCACCTGTTCGGGCGGACCGTCTTCGACGACGACGCCGCCGGCACAGAAGATGACGCGGGACGCAATGTTCTTTGCGAACCACATGTCATGCGTCACGATCATCATCGGCATGTTTTGCGAGGCGAGCTGCATAATCACCTGCTCGACTTCGCTGACAAGTTCCGGATCGAGCGCGGAAGTCACCTCGTCGAATAGCATCAGCTTCGGATCGAGCATCAGGGCGCGCGCGATGGCCACCCGCTGCTTTTGGCCGCCCGATAGCTGGGCCGGATAGGCTTTGGCTTTGGCGCCCAGGCCAAACCGCTCAAGGAGAACTTGCGCACGGGCCTGCGCCGAGGCTTTCGGTTCTCCACGGACCTTGCAAGGTGCGAGCATCAAGTTCTGGATGACGCTAAGGTGCGGGAAGAGCGTGTAGTGCTGGAAAACCATGCCGATCGAACGACGGACGTTCGTGTCGATCAAAGTCTTCTTGGTAGGTCCTTCCGAAGAGATGTAAGGCTTGCCGTCGAAATTGATCGAACCGCTATCAATCTGTTCTAGACCCATCATCACGCGCAGAAGCGTGCTCTTGCCGCCGCCGCTCGGGCCGATCACCACGACGCGGTCGCCGGGTTTCATTTCGATATCGATGCCCTTGAGCACCTGGACGGCGCCATCGCCGTAGCTCTTGTGCAATGCCTGCATTTTAACGAGAGGAAGACTGAAAGACATGGTCATGGCCGATCTCGGTTTACATCGAGTGCGGGACAGCGCCGACTGTTAGACGTCGGCGCTGTTGGCGACGTTAGTTCGAGCCCTTGAGGACCTGATCGACCGCCTTCTTGATCAGGTCGTCGACGTGGCCGGTCGCGACCTTCTCTTCAAGGAAGATATTGACCACTTCAACGTCCGAAGCCGCCATGTTGTGCGGCAGGCCGAAGGAGACGCCCTGCTTCGCGAGGGCAGGCTTCGGGCTCAGCGCGACCGCCCAGTCCGGATTCGCCTGCGTCAGAAGCAGGTTGGTGTCGGAGGCGTCGACCAGGATGTCTGCGCGCTTGGACGTCAGCGCCAGGCGCGTCTCGTCGTTGCCCGGCAGGCGCATGATCGTGGCGGTCTTGACCGCGGCGGAAATTGCCTTGTCCTGCGCGGTTCCCGACATGACGGCGAGCGTGACGCCGGCCTTGTCGATATCAGCGACCGAGGAAGCGCCCTGCGGGATCTTCGGGTTGTTCTTGTTGTAGGCGAGCGAGATCTGGTACTCCATCGCCGGGATCGAGAACTGGACGGCCATGGCACGGGTCGGAGTGCGGTTGAGCGCAAGAGAGACGTCCCACTTGCCCGCCTGTAGGCCCGCTACGATGTTGTCCCAGGTCGTGTCCACAAACTCCGGTTTGACCTTGAGGGCGTCGGCGAATTCGCGGCAAAGATCGGCGTAGAAGCCCGAGTATTCGCCGGTCGCAGGATCACGCATGATGTATGGCGGGGCGACTGCCGCGCCGCATTTCAACACACCTGCCTTCTGCACGCCTTGCCAGTAACCTTCGGCGGTCTGGGCCTGCGCGGCGGTGAAAGAAAGACCTCCCATCAGGGCGAGCGCGGGCATCGCCCGCAAGGCGGACGTTATCATCTTCGAGAGCATCGGCATTCCTCTTTGCTGTGCGCGAAGCGCGTTGTTCCACTCGTCGGCTGAAGCCGTTTCTATTACTTTTTCGTGTCGGCTGCGTGTCGACTGGTTATAGTTTGTCAACAGCGTGTCGACAAAGTCAAGCGGAAATATTACATTGCAGGCAGGCGGATTTTCTGGCCCAATGCGGCAAGTGCGAAAGAAAGGGACCTAAGTGTCTGATGAGATTGAAGTGAAACGCGTAAGGGGGACCGGGTCGAGGAGCGTCTATGAAACGCTGCGGAACGAGATCCTCGCCCTCACGCTGCCGCCTGGGCAACTTCTCGACGAGACGACCTTGGCCGAACGCTTCAACATGTCCCGCGCTCCCGTACGTGAAGCCCTTATTCGTTTGGGGTCTGACGAGCTTGTCGTGACGCTAGCAAACCGAAGCACGATCGTCTCCCCGATCGACGTTGTAGCGTTCCCGAAGTACGTTGAGGCACTCGATATCGCGCAGCGGATGAACACGCGGCTTGCGGCGGCGCTGCGGACAGATGCCGATCTGAAGGTGATCGCCAAACGCGACAAGGCGTTCGCCGCCGCGGTCAAGACCGGGAACCATCTGGCCATGTCGGAGGCCAACAAGGAATTTCACATGGCGATCGCCTATGCGGGCAAGAACCAGTATCTTGCATCATTCTACGAGAAGCTGCTGTCCCAGGGGCAGCGCATGCTTCACCTGCACTTCGAGTACCTTGAGCGCACCCATGAGGGCTACCTTCTCACAGATGAGCACAGTCAGATGCTCGAGGCAGTCCGTGACCGCAACGTCGAACTTGCGGACGAATTGGCCCATGCCCATACCCGCCAGTTCCAAGACAATTTTATCAACTTCATGCGTGAGAACTATACGACGGACGTCGCGCTCGCTCCCTTGAAGGCCGCGGAGTAGCTAGTTTGCACACGTAAGCGGCGTATCCGATCTTGATCAGAGTCGAACCTTCGACCCTTATTGTGATGCCGCCACGACCGGTGCGAGGTTACCACTTATGTGGTTTGCAGGTGCCGGCGATCAGAGTAGCTCGGTGGAATCAAACAATTTGTTTGATGAAATTTTCCAGCATCGACTTCAATCGCTGCGCGTCTTCGTTGCCGTAGTTGTCTTCTACCTTTGCCTCGTGCTCCTCAACGCGTTTGTTTTGAGAGGCAAGCATGGAAGCGCCCTTGTCGGACAGGAACATCCGCACCTTGCGGCGATCGGCCGGGTCGGGCACACGGTAGACAAGCGCATCCTGAACCATGCGGTCGACGAGCTTAGTCAGGGTCGGCAGATTGAGCGCCAACTCCTCGGCGAGTTTGCCCATTGGCAGTCCGCCGGACTCCGACAGGACCTTCATCAATCGCCATTGATCAAGGGACACGCCCTCGGCTGTCAACTGCCGGCTCAGGTGCCGATTGGCCTGGGCAAGCAGGTGCGAAAGATGTTCGTTGAGTGACCGTTCGACCATGATTCTTTAATGAGCAATTGTTTAATCGGAAACTATATATATAGTGCTTCTGTCACGCCGCATAGGCCGGGACCAACGAAAACAAAAAAAACACAATCCGCCGTTGCGGAGCGTGGCGTCTGGGGCGGAGCGTAGGACGAAAAGGGAGAATGCCGTGACGCTCGATTTCGCTCAGGCCGGTGGTGCAGACAAGCTATGGCTGCGCAGCCCTCCATCCCCGCGTCGCTCATCTGCGTTCCTGCGCCAAACGCTAATTTCGCAGCGCGTCGGCGGATACGGTTTCTCAGTTCCACCCAAACGAGATCCCATCCGCATCGGGCTTCTGGTTCCGTTTCAGGGCGCGGACGCGATCTGGGGGCCATCATGCCAGTACAGCGCGGTCCTAGCCGCAGCGGAACTCAATGAGAGAGGCGGCATTTTGGGCCGGCAGATCGAACTGCTCGCCGCCGACGCGGGTGGCAGCCCGCAGGCAGTAGTCCAGCGCGCACGCGACCTTGTCGAACACCAGGGGGCCCATGCCCTCGTCGGGGTGCATCTTTCGTCGGTCCGCGTCGAGCTCGCCCAAGATCTCGCGGGGCGCGTCCCCTATGTGTTTGCGCCGCTTTTTGAAGGCGGTACGGAGAATGAGAAAGTCTTCAGTATTGGCGAGGTCCCAGAGCGCCAGTTCTCTGGTCCCGTCAGCCACTTCATGGATCATCAAGGAGCTCGTCGATGGTTCCTAGTGGGCAACGATTACGTCTGGCCGCGCGCCTCCCACAGCTGGGTCCGTGATTTCGTCCGTGGGCGTGGCGGCGAAGTGGTGGGAGAGGAGTATGTCGGCCTTGGCCAGCATACGGAGCATCTTCTCGACCTGATCGATGCGGCTAAACCCGATATCGTTTTCCTGTCGCTCGTCGGTTCTGAATGCGTGCCATTTAACCGGATGTTTGCGGAGCGAGGACTGTCACGCGGTATAATGCGCCTCTCCGGTGCTATCGAAGAAAACACACTTCTAGCGATCGGTGCTGACAATACGGAAAACCTCTTCTGTGCCGCCGGTTATTTCAGTGCATTGCAGACCCCGGAAAATCATACCTTCCTGAAGCGCTATCGCGATGCTTTCGGGGTTACAGCACCAGTGCAGGGCGTTCTCAGCGAGGCCTGCTACGAGGGGCTTCGTTTCTTCGGCGCCCTCGCCGCCAAAGCGCAATCACTGGAGATCGATGCACTAGCGCAAGCGTTCGAAGGGTTGAGCTTCGAAAGCCCGCGCGGGGTAACTACTGTGCGCAACGGCGTGGCATCAGGACCAACCTACCTCGCCCGCGCCGATGGCACGGAATTCGAAGTGCTTCGCAGCTTCGACGCAGTCTAGGCCTTCCGTCGCCAGCACGTTTCATTCAGACGTGCGCGGCTTGCCCCGCCTGCCATCTATATGATTTTCATGCCTTTATCCATCAAACCGCGAAAGCGCGTCGGGGAAATCTATGGGTGCATAAAAATACTTGAAAAAGAAAATATTGAATATATAAACATATTGACCGCACGAATTTCCCATCCAGATCCTTCGGCCGCAACGCTGTAGGGGCCTGCAGGCGACGCCTGCCGGATCGGGTTCGCGCGTCCATCGGAGCCATAATCAAGAGGGTGAACTCATGAAAATCAATCGACGCCTGTTTCTCGGCGGCACCGCAATGGCGCTCACGGCACCGTGGGTCAATCGCGCTTTTGCGGCCGACGACATCACGATCGCCAGCATTTACGACTTGTCCGGAGGCTTGGAAATCTACGGTCAGCCGATTGACGCCTGCCTCGACCTTGCCGTTTCCGAACTGAACGACGCGGGCGGCCTTCTTGGGCGCAAGATCAAGGTCCAGAAGTACGATCCGCAGTCGAACATCCAGCTTTACACGCAGTTCGCGACCGAGGCCGCGACCAGCCTTCAGGCTTCGGCCGTTTTCGGTGGCATCACCAGCGCGTCCCGCGAAGCCATTCGGCCGCTTCTTGGACGCTACCAGACGCTCTACTTCTACTCGCCGCTCTATGAAGGCGGCGTCTGCGACCGCAACACCTTCCTTACCGGCTCCACGCCATCCCAGACGATCGGCCAGCTGATGCCTTTTGCCGTCAAGAATTTCGGCAAGAAGGTCTACGTTCTCGCTGCAGACTACAACTACGGCCAGATCTCTGCGAAATGGGTTCGCGACTACACCGGAAAGTCTGGTGGCGAAGTCATCGCTGCCGAGTTCTTCCCGCTCGATGTGACCGATTTCAGCGCCGCGATCCAGAAGATCCAGCGCGACAAGCCGGATGTCATCTATACCCTGCTTGTCGGCGGCAATCACATGTCCTTCTTCCGCCAGTGGGCTGCAGCCGGCATGGCAGGAAAGATCCCGATCGTCTCCACCTCGTTCGGCGGCGGCAACGAACATATCGTGCTGACGCCTGCGGAATCCGATGGCGTGATGGCAGCCTTCGGCTACTTCCAGGAAATCAAGTCGCCGGCCAACGAAGCCTTCGTCAAGCGGTATCACCAGAAGTTCGGCGACAACGCGCCCTATGTCACCGAACATGCATCCGCCACCTACAATGCCGTCCACCATTGGGCCAACGGGGTGAAGAAGGCGAATTCGCTCGACCGGATGGCCGTCATCGAGGCCATCGAGAACGGTTCTACCGTGGCCGGCCCTGGCGGCCCCTCCACCATTGACCCGAAGACGCATCACTGCGCCACGGACGTTCATATCGGCCGGGTCAAGAACCACAGCTTCGAAATCCTCGAGAGCTACCCCAACCAGCCGCCAGCCGACACGGCAGCCGTCTGCGACCTGGTCGCGAACCCCAACGACAATCAGCAATACGTCATCCAGTAACGGCTGAACCATTGCCTCCCGGCGCGTGTAAGACGCGCACCGGGAGCTCGCACGGGACAATCTCAGTGGACTATTTTCTTGTTGTGCTGTTCCAGATTGCTGGAACGGTCGGCAATCTTGCGCTCGTCAGCGTGGGACTTGCCGTCATCTTCGGCATGATGCGGGTGATTAATCTCGCTCATGGCGAGTTCATCATGCTCGGCGGTTTCGCAGCCATTTTCAGCGTCCAGGCAGGGATCAATATCTGGATCGCCATGCTGGTGGTCGCACCTCTGAGCGTGGCGCTGCTCGGCATCGTGGTGGAGAGGCTGATCATGCGCCGGCTGTATGGTCGCATGGTCGACACAATGCTTGCGAGCTGGGGCCTCAGTTTGCTGCTCATCGGGCTTGCCACCACCTTTTTCGGCAATCGCGTCGTCGGACTCGCAGCGCCAGTCGGTAGTTTTCGCGTTGGCGACTATAGCCTCGGCGCCTACGACTTCGTGCTGACCGGGATCGCGCTTGCCGTGTTCGCCGGCGGCTATGCACTGTTGCGCTTCACCCCGGCGGGGTTGATTGCGCGCGCAACGATGCAGAACCGCGAAATGGCCTCTTCCCCCGGCATCGAGCCGTCGCGGGTCTATGCCGTCACCTTCGCGGTCGGCGCGGGCCTCAGTGGCTTGGCGGGCGGTCTCCTTGCCCCCATCTCCGGTGTCCTACCGACGATGGGCGTCGCCTATGTCGCCAAGGCCTTCATCACCGTCATCACCGGCGGTGCCAGCGTCATTACCGGCACGGCACTTAGTTCGGCATTGCTCGGCGGCATCAACACCGTCTCCACATTCCTGACCACGCCCGTCATCGGCGACGTCGCTCTGCTGCTCGCCGCCACCATCTTCCTTCGCATCCTGCCGACCGGCATTACCGGGCGCATTCTCAAGGGGGCACCATGACCATCTCGGCCCTTTCCCGCTCGGGCGGCGCACACATCGCGATCGCCGCGATCGTCACACTCGCAGCCATCGTCATCCTGCCGAATGCCGCACCGCTCTATACGTTGATCAACGTCACGCTCTACATGTCCATGGGGGTCTTCGCGCTCAGCCTCGCGCTGCTCTGGGGGTACGGCGGCATCCTCTGCTTCGGCCAGTCGGCCTTCTTCGGGCTCGGCGCCTATGCCTATGCCGTTGCCGCGATCAACTTCGGCGACACGACGCTGGCGGCCGCCTTCGCCATCGTGGTGCCGGCGCTCTTTGCCGCCGGTCTGGGCTACTTCCTGTTCTACGGTCGCCTCAGCGACGTCTATCTCGGCGTCATCACGCTCACCGTTACCCTCATCCTCTTCAAGTTGATCAACAGCACCGGCGGCGACGCCTGGCGGATCGGCTCGGCACGGCTCGGAGGCTTCAACGGCATCCCCAGCACGCCTTTGCTGACGATCCCCTTTGCAAAGACACCATTATCACCGGCCCAGATGTTCATCTTCGCCTCCATCGCCCTGTTTTCGACCTATGCCCTTTGCAAGGGCCTGATCGTCACGCGCTTCGGCCGTGCGGTCATCGCCATCAGGGAAAACGAGATGCGGGCGGAGTTGCTGGGCTACAACGCCAAGCGCCTTAAGCTCTCCGTGTTCGTCATCTCGGCTGGAATCGCCGGACTGGCGGGCCTGCTCTTCGCCAATGCCGTCTTTGTCAGCCCGACGATGTTCAGCCTTTCCATGGCCGCACAGGTCTTGATCTGGGTTTTGGTCGGAGGGCTTGGTACGCTGTTCGGACCCGTGGCAGCTTGCTTTGCCTTGCAGATGGCGACTGCCGCGCTCGGCAAACTCGGTCTCGTTGACCCCAACATCGTGCTCGGACTGGTGCTGATCATCTTCGTGGTCTTTGTGCCAGGCGGCATCCAGCCTGCCCTTGCCGCTCTGCTGCACAAACTCAGGGACATTGGCACGAGCAAGCCCGTTGTCGAGGAGGTTGCACGATGAGCGACTATCTCCTCGAGGCCCAGGACGTGGCGATGCATTTCGGCGGTGTGAAAGCCTTGGACGGAGTCGATTTCCGACTGAAGAAGGGCGAGCTGCGCTGCCTTCTCGGTCCGAATGGCGCCGGCAAGACGACCTTCTTCCGCTGCCTCACGGGAACTCACAAGCCGACACGCGGCCGGATCCTCTTCAAGGGAGCCGATATCGCCGGCAAGGAACGCCATGACATTGCCCGCGCCGGCATGGGGGTGAAGACCCAGGTGCCGAGCCTGTTCGATGGATTGACGGCCCATGAGAACCTCTGGCTCGCGCTGCGCACGGTGAAGAACGCCGCCGAGCGGGAGGCAAGGATCGTCGATACCATGGAGCGCGTCGGCATCGGCGCGTTGCGTACCGGCATCCTCGGTCGGATGGCCCATGGTCAACGGCAACTCGTTGAGCTGGCAATGGTCGTGGCAAGCGATCCTGATCTCGTCTTGCTCGACGAACCAGCCGCCGGCATGACCGACAGCGAAGTCGAACGGCTGGCCTCCATCATCCGCGACCTGAACCGTACCCATACCGTCGTCGTCGTGGAGCACGATATGCACTTCATCCGGATGATCGCCGATCAGGTCACCGTGTTCCATCAGGGCCGTATCCTGACGGAAGGCCATGTGGAACACATCCTCGCCGACCAGACCGTTCGAGACGTATACTTGGGGAAAAAGCATGCGTGATCTGCTGAACGTCAAGAAACTTCAGTCCGGTTACGGGCGCATCCCGATCCTGTTCGGCATCGACCTGTCGATCGCCACGGGCGAGTTCGTCGGCATTCTCGGCCACAACGGCATGGGAAAATCAACGCTGCTACGCACGCTGATGGGCCACATCCCCGCAACGGGTGGCTCGATCGTCTTTGCGGGGACGGATGTGACCAGCGCGTCGCCGGCGGCCCGGTCACGGGCGGGCATAGGCTATGTTCCGCAGGGCCGACAGATTTTCCCGGCATTGTCTGTCATGGACAATCTGCGCGTTGGGGCAGCCCGTGCCGACCGAAGACGCGCCGCGACTGTCATCGAACAGGTCATCGAGGAACTGCCCCGGTTGAAACCGATCCTGTCTCGCGCCGGCGGGGTCCTGTCTGGCGGTGAGCAGCAGATCCTGGCCCTTGCCCGCTGCCTTTGCGCCGAACCGGAATTGATCCTGCTCGACGAGCCGACCGAGGGCATTCAGCCGTCAATCATCGAGGAAATGAAGGGCACGCTGAAGGCGCTCGCCCGGTCGCGCAATCTTTCGATCCTGCTTGTGGAGCAGAACCTCGAATTCATCAGCGATCTCGCCACGCGTGTCCTTGTCATCAAGCGCGGGCAACTCTCCGGCGAAATCGATCCCGCCAAACTGCACGATGCCGATCTGGCCGGCGACATCCTGCCAGCCTGATCCCTTTCAACAGACACACAACGAGGCAACCATGATCACGATCACCGCCATCATTCGCGTACGCAAGGGTTACGAGCAGACCATGGCTCAGGCCCTGCTCGAAGTCGCCGAACACGTCCGCACCAACGAGCCCGATACCATTGGCTTCCACATTTCTCAGGATGCGCAGGACCCTCGTCTTTTCGCCACCTACGAGCGTTTCACCGATGGCGCCGCGATGGACCTGCACAACAATTCGAGCGTCGTCGCCCGCTTCTTCGGCATCGCCAAGCCAATTCTCGACGGCGACGTGACGCTGATCACCGCCAATGAAATTTCCGCAAAGGCCTGAAAGCCGACGAGCCAGAGGACAGTAACGACATGAACGCACCCGTCACTCTCAAGCGCCTCGGCGCTGATGCAGCCCGCTTCGTGGCCAAGGAGAAGAAGCTTTTCATCGATGGCCAATGGGTTCCGTCCGTCGGGAACGGCACGATCGACGTGATCGACCCCGCAACCGGGCTGGTCTTCGATTGCGTTCCGGATGGGACAGGAGGCGATATCGACAAGGCCGTCGCGGCCGCTCGCCGTGCCTTCGAAGACGGCCCGTGGGCCACCATGACGCCAGCTGATCGCGGCAAGCTCGTGTGGAAGCTGGGCGATCTCGTTGAGAAGCACGCTGACGAGCTCGCAGAACTGGAGGCGCTCGACAACGGCAAACCCGTGACCGATGCTCGCAACGGCGATGTGGCCTTTTCCTACGAACTCCTGCGCTACATGGCCGGCTGGAGCACCAAGATCTGCGGCCAGACCATTCCGCTATCCGCAGGGGCGCCGTTCCATGCCTATACGCTGCGCGAGCCGGTTGGTGTCTGCGGCCAGATCGTGCCCTGGAACTTCTCATTCATGATGGCTGTCTGGAAGGTCGCGCCGGCGCTTGCTGCCGGGTGCACGATCGTTCTGAAGCCTGCCGAACAGACACCGCTAACCGCCCTGCGTCTTGCTGAGCTGGTCGAGGAAGCCGGCTTCCCGGCTGGCGTGTTCAATGTGGTGACCGGCTACGGCGAGACGGCGGGTGCTGCCCTTGCCGCTCATCCCGATGTCGACAAGGTGGCCTTCACCGGATCGACCGAAGTCGGCAAGAAAATCCTTGATGCGGCGAAGGGTAATCTCAAGAAGGTCTCGCTGGAGCTTGGCGGAAAATCGCCGATGATCGTCTTTGCCGATGCAGACCCGGCCGTTGCCATTCCTGCAATTGCCTACGGCATCTTCTACAATATGGGACAGACGTGCACGGCGGGCACCCGCCTCTACGTTCACAAGGATATCGCCGAGACCATTCTGACGGGTCTCAAAACCTTCGCGGAATCCATGTCGATCGGCGTCGGCCTCGACCCGAAGACCCAGATCGGACCGCTGGTCTCGCAAGAACAGTTCGATCGCGTCAGCGCCTATGTAAAAGCGGGTCTTGCCGACGGTGCAAAGCTCTATTGCGGCGGCAAGCGCGCCGGATCGGAAGGCTACTTCCTCGAGCCCACCATCCTGACGGAAACCACCCCTGCTATGTCCGTGGTAAGGGAAGAAATCTTTGGACCGGTACTGGTCGTCGCCACCTTCGACGATGACGGCTTCGACGCCATCGTGAAGGAGGCGAACAACTCCATTTATGGCCTGGCTGGAAGTGTCTTCACGCGCGATGTCAGCCGAGCCCACAAGGTCGCGAAAAAGCTGAAAGCGGGCACCATCGGCGTCAACACCCACCACGTGATCGACCCCGCTCTGCCCTTCGGCGGCTTCAACCAGTCGGGTTGGGGCCGTGAGCAGGGATACGAGGCAATCCTGCTCTACACGGAAGTGAAGTCCGTCGGCATCGCCCTCTAGACATGAAGCGAACCGTGGCTGCTTTTCGCGGCCACGGCTTACCCTGCGACCGACGCTGGAAAGAACAATACCAATGCAAAACCTGATGATCGATGGCGATCGACTCTGGCAGACGATCATGGAGACGGCTGCGTTCGGCGCCACCACGGATGGCGGCGTGCGCCGCCTTACTCTTGGACGCGAAGACAAGCAGGTCCGGGACTGGTTTCGCGATCAATGCGAGGCACTCGGTTGCACCGTGGATGTCGATACAGTCGGCAACATGTTCGCACGGCGCGCCGGCCGAGATGCAGATGCCCTACCAATCGCCATCGGAAGCCATCTCGACACGCAGCCTACGGGTGGAAAGTTCGACGGCATTCTGGGCGTGCTTGCCGGACTGGAAGTGTTCCGTACGCTCAACGCGGCGGGCTATGAGACCGAACGTCCTCTCATGCTGGTAAACTGGACAAACGAGGAAGGCGCCCGGTTCGCTCCAGCCATGCTTGGCTCCGGGGTACATGCCGGCGTCTTTGACCAGCCTTTTGCCGACAGCCGCGTCGATGTTGATGGCATCACCTTCGCGCAAGCCATCGACGCCATTGGCTATCGCGGAGCAACGCCTGCCGGAAAGACCGGCTTCGCCGCCATGTTTGAACTACACATTGAACAAGGCCCAGTGCTCGAGCGGGAAAACGCCGAGATAGGTATTGTTACCGGCGTTCAGGCCATGCGCTGGTACGACCTCACAATTTGCGGCCGTGAGGCCCATGCCGGCTCCACTCCGATGGACATGCGCTGCGATGCGCTTGCCGATGCAGCCAGCATCATTCTGGCGGCACAAGCGGCGGCGCGCTCGGTTGGTGGCATGGCGACCACGGGGCAAATGTCCATAAGCTCCGCCTCACGCAACGTCATCCCCGGCCATGTCACGCTCAGTCTCGATCTGCGCCATCAGAGCGACGACGGACTGGATCGGCTGGAAGCTGAAGTCTCGGAGCTCACAGAGAAGCAGTGCGGTGACCGCGCGCAGCTACAGGCGATATGGAACAGCCCTGCCGTATATTTTGATCCACAATGCATCGAGACAGTTCGGGCAGCAGCGGCGAAATCGGGCGCGGCCACGCGTGAGATCGTTTCTGGTGCAGGTCACGATTCCGTCTACGTGTCTCGCGTCGCACCGACCTCGATGATCTTCATACCCTGCAAGGACGGCCTCAGCCACAACCCGGCTGAAGCCGCGACCAAGGAACAGTGCTCTATCGGCGCGCAAGTCCTGCTCGACAGCGTCTTGGCCTATTCATCGCTCAGCTATCACAGGCTAACCATCTAGCGTTGGCGCCCGTATCGAGCTTTCTAAGCGCGGCCAAAACGGCATCGCCGACAACCTGCGCCAGGGTGTCGAAACCCATTAGCTGCCTAGCGGAGGCATTGGCGAAGGCCCAAAGCTCCTCCTCGCTGGAGGAGGACATAACCGACATCGTATCGCTGATCGACATTATCGCCGCGTTGGAGGGCAAGCTGCGCAATGATCCGGTGAAAAACCACGTCCTCATCTCGCTCTCCTTGTCTACTCGGCGGCGGCCAGCGCCCAGAGCTTGTCGAAGGCGATGCTGTCGAAGAATGCCGCTGCCTTAATGATCTTACCGCCATGGAGATCGAGGAACCATGCGTAGGTGTTCTTGTAAGGCTGGCCATCCTTAGCCGTTCCCGCCGCATCAAAGAAGACGATCACCGTATCGCCATCGGCGTACATGTTCCGGATCGTCGGCTTGAGACCGACACTCATGCGAGCGTTAAACGGCTTGATTACCTCGTTGATGAACGCATCCCGGCTGCCGTATGACTTGGATGCCGCTGAATTGCCTGTGATTGTCCAAGTGACATTGTCCGCCAACAGGTCATAGGGGCTTCCCGTACCTGCGGCCCATGCATCGAACGCCTTCTGCACAATCGCCTTGTTTGCGGCTTCATCAGCCGCAGCCGCACCACCAAACGCAGTGGCGGCCAAAACCGCTGCCGCGAAGGCCATCTTTCTAAGTGTTGCCGCCGATGTTTTCGATCTGCTCATCTCGGAACGCCTTTGAAACGTGTTGTCGTGCCGACGAGCACATCCCGACGGCGGAGTAGAGCGGCGGGGGCAACGCCGCGGATGTTTAGATCTGGGCTTCCCAGGCCTTGAGCTGGTGGTCCTTGAGCATGTCCTCGATCACCTTCGGGCAGACATTGCGAAACTTGCCCGTGTCGGCCGGAACGATCTCAATCATGCGATCAATCATCTCGGTCGGGTCCATCTTGCCCTCAGGCGTGGCGAAGAAGTCATCAAAGCCCTTCCGCAGATCGGCGCGCTTCGTGAAGTTTTTACTGTCATCCATCCAGCGGAAGGGGTTGTCGGCCATGGTTTCGTTGTACCCGGTATAATAAGCGCCGGGATTAATGGTCTGGATCTTGATTCCGTATGCGGCCAGTTCCTGCTGAAGGGCCTCTGCTATTGATTCCAGCGCATGCTTCGTCGAGACGTATGTGCCCCAGTTGGCCGGCGTAAACAGACCGCCCATCGACGAAGTGAATACCACCTTCTTGCCGTGGTGCTTTCCTTCGCGGATCCAGCGCTGAACCACGCCCTGCGTCAGTGTGAGCGGAAGGAACACATTCATTTCGAAGTTGCGCCGGACAATATCGACAGGAATTTCCCACACCGGACCCGGCTCGCCCTGCCCCGCATTGTTCCAGAGAACATCAAAGTCCCAGCTCTGGGCCTGCTTGATGTCATAGGGATCGGTGAGGTCGAGGCGCTCGACGCGGATCCGATTGCCCAGATCGAGTTCGGTCACTTCCTCACGCATGGCCGTCACCATTGGCGAGACCTGGCAAGTCGCGATGATCTTGTGGCCGTTCCTGGCCATGCCTATGGCCGCCGCCTTGCCGAAGCCTGACCCTGCGCCAGTGATGAGAATGGTCTTGGGCATGCTAGTCTCCTCTTGTTGTCTTGGTTGGCATGGAAGACGTCACGTCGGATCGAAGCCCGCCAGTGCCGAGCGGGCAATTTCCATATCTTGCGCAACTGCGCCCCCCGACACGCCCAGAGCTCCAAGGAACGTCCCGTCCGGTGCGGAAATCGGAAGTCCCCCGCCGAATACGACGAGGCCACCATTGGTCTGTTCCAGCCCCGGCGATCCGCCGCCCGGCTTGCAGAACTCGCCGACGGCCTCCGTCGCCATCTGAAAAAGCGCTGCGGTCCTCGCCTTGCCGACAGCAATATCGATGGAGCCTAGGAGAGCTCCATCCATTCGGCTGAATGCTTTGAGGCGCGCTCCTGCGTCGAGCACAGCGATGTTTACCGGAACACCGATTGCCTTTGCCCGGGCTTCCCCAGCTGCAATGATCAAACGAGCTTGATGAGCCGAAATCTGCATGGCTGCCCCACTGACTGAACAGATCCTCACGTCCGCAGAACGGAGGATATCCAGCATTTCCGCGCTGGCGATGTACGTGGGTGCTGTTTCGTGTACGTGAGTGCTGCTTTACAGCCGTTCACAAATCCCTGATTGGGTGGATGGAACCCACAATACGCAAGTCTGAAGGCGTCACACCTTATGCTTGCGGCGCCATTCGCCGGGAGAGACCTTGAAGTGCCTGAAGAACACTCTGGTGAAGTGGCTGTGGTCGGCGAACCCGCAGTCTTCGGCTATCGACTGGATCGTGATGTCCGTCGCGGCGAGCAGCCGCACAGATTTCTCTAGCCGCTGACGCTGGAGCCAAGTCATCGGTGATCTTCCAGTACTGATCTTGAACGATCTCGCAAGATGCGAACGCGACAGGCCCGTTTCCCTTGCCAAGACTTCGAGGCCGATGTTGCCCTTGATATTGGCCAACAGCAGATCCTTCACCCGCCGCTCCTGCCACGGAGCCAATCCGCCCTTCACCGGACGAAACTCGACGGCCTGTTCACCATACGACGAAGTGAGGTGGCTTATCAGAGTGAGGGTCAGCTGATCGAGAAAGAGACGCGATACAAGATCTGGCTGCTCGAACGCCGGCACGAAGCATTCCATCAGATTTCGTACGATCTTGTCAGAATGGCCAAGGACGTCGCGGTCGCGTAGCGTTGAGAATGGCGCAAGCTCGTTTTCGCGGTGGAATTCAGTGATCGCTGTGTGGGAGGCAAACATGGAGATGCAGTCCACATCACCGGCCTCCACTGCGCTGTAGCGTCTCCGCAGATCAAGAAGGAGGAATTCGCCAGGATTGAGTGGAACGGAGGCAGCCGGTTTGCCATCGATCCAGCGAGGGCGGGCGGGCAAATGATTCCTCTGATAGCAGACCAGATAGCCATCTGCCTGCTCCAATTGGACGGGGATGCCGTTGTCGTCATGCCGCCATCTGAGCCTGCCGAACGTGGCGTCCTGCAGCGCGATCTGGCTCATCTCGAGTGACGCGGGCCGCTCGACGCCCTGGAACCTGTCGGGACTTCGCATTTCCTTCTGCGACATGACAGTCTCCCGGGACAGTGCGTTCCGATCTTATATCTGACACACCTCAAAAGCCACCGATCAATCGGTCTCTTGCAGCACACTCGCCACCGGCAGACGTTACATCTTCCGCGTACGACGCCATTCCCCTGGCGACGAGCAGTAGTTTTTCGCAAACGCTTTTGAAAAATGACTGTGATCGGCAAACCCGCAGCAGTGGGCGATCTCTGATATCGAAAGCGTGGATGTCAGAAGCAAGTCGCTTGCTTTTTCCAACCTCTGCCGTTGGAGCCACGCCATAGGGGAACTTCCAGTGCTGGTCTTGAACGAGCGAGCAAGATGCGCGCGCGAGACGCCGCATTCGTCAGCCAGTTGATCGAGCCCGATGTCCCCACTCATATTAGCTAGAAGCAAATCCTTCACACGACGCTCCTGCCACGGTGCGAGACCGCCCCGGCGCGAGCAAAGCTCGATCGGTCGGCGGGCGTGCGCGGAGCTCATATGCACCAGCATGGTAAGCATCAGCTGATCAAGGAACAGTCTTGGCGTTGTCTCCGGCGACTCGAAGGCGGGAAGCAAGCACTCCATCAGATTGCGCATCACGGGATCGGTGTAGGTGGCGCCGAGTTCGACGCGCAGGCCCCCGAACGCCGGGAGTCCCTGCTCGCGATGAAAGTCGACGAGCGAATCGTGAGACGCGAAAACAGAAAGGCAATCCACGTTAAGAGGGCTTATGGCTCTGTAATTCCGCCTCAGATCCAGCAACATGAATTGACCCGGCGCCACGGGCTCGTTGGCAAGCTTTCTGCCATCGACCCACTCCTGCCTGACCGGAAGGTAGAGACGTTGGTAACAGACCATATACCCGTCCGCCTGTTCCATTTGGACGGGTACACCCCCGACATCCTCTTGCCACTTCAGCCGCCCGGCCGTAGCGCCACTCAAGGCGATATGTCGAAGCTCGAGCGACGAAGGTCGCTCGACACCCTGGAAACGATCTGGACTGCGTAGCCCTTTCTGCACAAGCCTAGCCCCGCTTGATGCCACTCAAAAAGCATAGCCAAGTTGCTGTCAAATCTCTAGCGGTTGCGAGGGCCGCCAATAAATTGTCTTCGCATGACACCGAAGGCCCTGATGGGATTTGAACCGGCGACGCCTCACGTAGTCGGATCAAGTGCTTGATAGAACGGGATTTTGAAGCATCGAAACCTGCCGTCTTGTTGTGGCCGCCCGTCCAGTGGCGACTATGATCGATGGGAAGGGCGTCGGCGACCGACGCCTCGATCCCGTCAAGCTCAGCAAGATCCGTGCAGATCGTCTCGCAGCCGACCTCAGCGGCAAGGAGATCGAGATCCCGCTGGTCACGGCTGAGCGCAACGACCTGCGCACCGCGTTCGGCCAACAGAACGGCGGTTGCCCTGCCAATACCCTTGCCCGCCCCGGTAACGAGCACCCGCCTATCTTTCCACTCCATCTCTCGCCTCCTCCCAATAGCTGGCGACAACAGAACCAGTCTCCGCGCCTGCGACTGTAGATCAAGGCTTGCGTGGGAAGATCAATGGCAGCATATGATAAAAAGCCAAATCTCAAAGAGAATCTCGTTGTCCCAGGATACGTCCACCGAAACCATCGCAGAAAGCAGCTATCGCAGGATTCGGGCGGACATCCTTTTTGGCCGCCTGCCGCCGGGCCAGAAATTGAAACTCGATAGCCTGAAGACGGCATACGACACGAGCATCAGCACTCTGCGCGAGATACTCAACCGACTGTCATCGGAGGGCCTTGTCGTGGCCGAGGGCCAGCGCGGTTTCGAGGTCTCCCCCATGTCCGTCGCGGATCTGAAGGAGATAGCCGAGTTGCGCCTGCTTCTGGAAACGCACGCGCTGGAGCAGTCGTTCGCCCGCGGCGAGATGGAGTGGGAAGCGCGGTTGGTGTCCGCTCACTACAAGCTGGCGCGCATGGAACAAGCGATGGCGTCGGGCGATACCAGCCATGCGGAAGATTGGAAGCGATACGACTGGGAATTTCATCAAGCCCTGATTTCGGCCTGCGGCTCGAAGCTGCTGATGGAGGCGCACGCGGCCGTTTTCGACAAATACCTGCGCTACCAGATGGTCGCGCTCTCCTATCGTGGCGCAGTCGCGGCACAGGAGCACCAACATCTATTGGACGCGGCGCTCAAGCGCGATGGCGAGACCGCGAAGGAGATATTGGTCGCGCATATCCAGGGCGGTGTGGAGCATGCCTTGGCCAAGGGACTGCTCTCCTGAGGGGATAGTACTCTGTCCGATAGCATTTACAGAAATCAGGATTTGTCATGCTGAAGCCATTGAGCGCACCTGCCGAGACTGTAAGCGATGTCGTCTTCCGACAGATCCGCCAGGATATCATCGCGGGGGTCCTCGCGCCGGGAGCGAAGATCAAGCTTGAACAGGCAAAAGAGCGCTACTCGATCAGCATATCCTCATTGCGGGAGATACTGAGCCGGCTGACGACCGAAAACCTCGTGGTTGCCGAGGGACAGCGCGGCTTCGAGGTAAGTCCGGCGTCTCGCCAGGAGCTTGCGGAACTGGCCGATCTCAGGACGGTTCTCGAGTCCCACGCGATCGGCCTGTCCTTCGTCGCCGGCAATCTTGAATGGGAGGGCCGGATCGTCGCCGCCTACCACAAGCTCACGGCCGCAGAAAGAAAGCTGTTGGCGGGTGATGCGTCGCGCACCATGGATTGGGTTCGATACGACTGGGAGTTTCACCAGGCAATCGTCTCTGCCTGCAATTCCGCAACCCTGATGGCGACCCTCTCGTCGGTCTTCGACCGCTTTCTTCGTTACCACATGCTCGCTCGCAGCTTCCGCGGACAGGCCGTCGTCGACGATCATAAGCTGCTGTTTGAACTTGCCCTCAAGCGCGATATCGACGGAGCGCGAGCAGTCGTGCACAGGCACGTGCAAAGCGGTGTCGAACACGTGCTCGGAAGTGGACGCCTTCCCTAATCCGCATCCTTCGGCACGCCATCGGGACGCATCTGCTTCTTCAAGGCCGCGATCCGGAAGATCGCGTTCGGAGCGCCGTAACCCCGGTAACCGCGACGCTCGACAATTTCGAAGAAGAAGCCTTCGCCATAGGTTCCGCTGTAGAGCTGAAAATACTCCCCACCGTCATCCCGATCATAGAGGATGTTCTCCGCTCTAAGCCGGTCCGTCAGATTCGGGTCCAGGCCGAACCGTGCCTCGATATCGTCGTAGTAGTTCGGCGATATGTGCAGAGACTTGAAGCCAAACTTGCGCAAGGAGGCGGCAGTCGCGAAAATATCGTCCGTCGCGAAGGCGAGATGCTGTATGCCGGAGCCGAATTTCTCAGCGATGAAATGGCCAGCAAGCGTGCGCCGATTTTCTGCACCGTTCATGGTTATGCGCAGGGCGCCGGTATCGTTTTCCACGACCTGACTGCGCACGACACCACCAGGATCAATGATATCGACCATCGGCGTCTTCGCCGCTTCGAAGATAGAGGTATAGAACAGAAGCCAGGTCAGCATCTCGTCGAACGCGACCGTCTGGGCCACGTGGTCGACGTGCAGCAGGCCAGCATCGCCACCGTCATCGCTATCCGTAACCGGCTCAAAGTCGATCTCGGAAAAGCGCCCGAGCGCGCTCTTGTCGTCGATGAGGTAGATCACGCCACCGCCCACGCCGCGGATGGCAGGCAACTCAAGCTCACCCTCGGCAACCGGCTGGAAAAACGGCTCGGCATCAAGCGCGAGCGCACGCCGATAGGCAGCGGCGGCATCGTCAACGACAAGCGCCAGAGCGTAGGCGAATGTACCGTGGACGGCATAGGCGGCATTTGCAAAGCCGGTCGGCTCGACGTTGACGAGGATTTTGATCGCGCCTTGCTGGAACAGGCTGACCTTTTTGGAACGGTGTTTGGCGGCTAGCCGGAAGCCGAGCGTTTTGAGCAAAGCGATCAGATCGCCGGCCTCATCCTCGTCCGTCGCGAATTCCACGAACCCGATGCCGGTGACGACAGCGCGCTTGGGCATGGCCGCTCCGATCTGGGTCTGCGTCTTTGCGCGCACCTGGTCGGCGAGGTAGATCAGCGAGCGATGGCCGTCGGCGGCGACAGCACGCGCGGAGCCGCCTCGAAACTGATCGTTGAATATCTCAAGCGAGAAGTAGCCATCATATCCGGTGGACGCGACCGCTTCGGTGAAGGCGGTAACGGGAAGATCGCCTTCGCCCGGCATATTGCGGAAATGGCGGCTCCAGTAGAGCAGGTCCATGTCGATCAGCGGCGCATCCGCAAGCTGGACGATGAAGATCTTGTCCTTCGGTATGGAGCGAATGGAATCGACCTCGATCTTTCGGGACAGCGAATGAAAGCTGTCGAGGATGAGCCCGACGTTCGGATGATTGGCGCGACGAACGATCTCCCAGGCATCGCGGTGGTCGTTGATGTAGCGCCCCCATGCCAGGGCTTCGTAGCCCGCCCTCAACCCCCGTTTTGCCGCACGCTCACCCAGTTCGTGGAAGTCCGCGGCCGCGCGGTCGATACCACCGAGCGCCGCCGGCGAGACATTCGAGCAGACCAGCACGAGGTCCGTTCCAAGCTCTTGCATGACATCGAACTTGCGCTCGGCGCGATCGAAGGTTCGCGAGCGCAGCGGCTCCGGCATGCCTTCAAAATCGCGGAAGGGCTGGAACAGCGTGATCTGCATTCCGAGATCGCGCACCATCCTGCCGACATCGGCCGGACTGCCGTCGAACGCAAGGAAGTCGTTCTCGAATATCTCGACACCGTCAAAGCCGGCCCGGGCGATCGCTTCCAGCTTCTCCGGAAGCTCCCCGCTGAGCGTTACCGTCGCAATTGAGGTCTTCATGGCCAAGCCTTTCTCGCCGGAAATTGGTGCGAGCGGCAAAAGCAGAGATCCTGCCGTCGCCGCCCGAAGACATTATGTCGAATATCGTGAGAATTTCAATTCAGTTGGTTAAATAGAAAATCTCATACGATTTATAAAAACTATGTTGCCTTCAGCCGCCTCCTCTGACAACAATACGAGCCTACGGTCAGAGGAGCGCAGGCCCGCCAAGCCACGCGACCGTCAAACGGAGGAGGAAACAATGTTCAAATCAATGCTGACGCGCCGCAACGCAATGCTGGGTGCCGTAGCTCTCATGACAGCGGTCGGGCTTTCCCGACCGGCAGCGGCAATCACCCCCGATGAAATCAAGGCCAGAGGCAAGCTGATCGTCGGGATCCAGGGAGACAACCCGCCATGGGGTTTCGTCACCAGCGCTGGCAAGCAGGACGGCCTTGATGCCGATATCGCAACCCTGTTCGGCAAGGAACTCGGCGTTCCGGTCGAATTCGTTCCGCTCGAGGTCAACAATCGCATTCCCGCCCTGACCACAGGACGGGTGGACGTGCTGTTTGCGACGATGGCGATGCTGCCGGACCGCGCCAAGGCCGTGCAGTTCAGCAAGCCTTATGTCGCGAATGCCATCGTGCTGATCGGACCAAAGTCGATGTCGATCAAGAGCAACGAGGACATGGCGAGCCTGACGATCGGCGTCGCCAAGGGCGCGGCTCAGGACACGCAGGTCACGAAGAATGCCCCGCAAACCGCGACGATCCGGCGCTTCGACGGCGATGCCGCCAGCGTCCAAGCACTCGCATCCGGACAGGTGCAGGCCCTCGGTGGCAACATCTTCTACATGGACCGCGTCGAGAAGGCCCGCCCCGGCGAGTTCGAGAACAAGCTCGAGTTCCAGAAGCTCTACAACGGTGCATGCACGCGCCTTGGTGAGAAGGAACTCAACGCTGCCCTCAACACCTTTATCGATAAGATCAAGGGTAATGGTGAGCTGAAGGCAGTCTACGACAAGTGGATGAAGGTCCCCGTTCCGGAATTCCCCGCGACACTCGAAGGCATTCCGTTCACCGCGAACTGACGCTTTCCGACTTCAGTGAGAAAATGATCAGGTTGGGCATTGGCTTCAGTGCCCAACCGGCTTGCAGCTCATACCCTCAGACTGCCCTGCGCCATGGAGCGAGATCATGACCAGAACGATTTTCGTTCTCAATGGACCGAATTTGAACCTGCTCGGGCAGCGCGAGCCAGCGATCTACGGAACAACGACACTCGAAGACATCAAGGCTAAATGTATCAGCAAGGCGCAAGGTCTGGGTTTCGAAGTCGATTTCCGGCAAACCAATTTTGAAGGCGAACTTGTTGAAAGCGTCCATCAGGCGCGCAACGGAGCCTGCGGCATCATTATCAACCCCGCCGCCTATACATTCACCTCGATCGCACTGCTCGACGCCCTGAAGACGTTCGACCCGCCGAAGATCGAGCTGCATATTTCCAATGTCCACGCGCGCGAAGAGATCTACCACAAATCGCTGATCTCCCGGATCGCGACGGCAATCCTGATCGGCTTCGGAGCGGATGGTTATGAGCTCGCCGTGCAGGCCATGGCCGGAATGGTTCGACGAGGCTGAGGAATCGCGATGAACTATACGCTCGACTTCTCGCCTGTTATCGACGGGCTCCCAACTCTCCTTCTTGGCTGTCTCGGCACATTCTTCCTCGCCATCTGCGGCATGATCCTGGCGATCATCATCGGCGTCGGCGGGGTGGCATTGCGCGACAGCGCTTTGAAACCAGTTCGTTGGCTGGTGATCGCCTTCGTGGAGCTGATCCGCAACACGCCGTTCCTGGTCCAGATATTCTTTCTCTACTTCGCCCTGCCGCTCGCCGGGATTCGGCTGGATCCAACACCGACTGCCATCATTGCGCTCGGCATCAACGGCGGAGCCTATGCGATCGAGATTATCCGCGGCGGTGTCCAGTCTATCCCAAAGGGTCAGATGGAGGCAGGCCTTGCCCTTGGTCTTCACAAGGCACAGGTGTTCAGACTGATCATTCTCAAGCCAGCGCTGCGCGCGATCTACCCATCGCTGACAAGCCAGTTTGTCTTGCTGACTCTTTCGACAAGCATCGCCTCGGCAATCTCGGCCTACGAACTGACCTCGGTTTCACAGCGGATCGAATCCGAGAGCTTCCGGAGCTTCGAGGTCTATTTCACCGTCACGCTGTTCTACCTCGTGATTTCCTGGATCATGATGCGCCTGTTTGCCCTCTTCTCGGCGCGTTATTTCACCTATCCGGTCAAGTAGGGGAGCGATAGCCATGGGTCGCGAAGAGTTCGTTTTCCTGCTGATCGGCCTCAAGTGGACAGTGCTGTTGTCAGCCGTCGGCTTTGTCTGCGGATGCATCGCGGGGCTGGGCGTCGCCCTGGCACGCACGTCTCAAATCCCGCTGTTGGAGCGTGTGACCGCAGGCTACATCGCGATCTTTCAAGGCACGCCGCTGCTCATGCAACTCTTCGTTGTCTACTACGGCCTGGCCCTCGTTGGCCTGAAGCTGGACGCGTGGGTCGCGGTGGCCATTGGCTTGACCCTCCATGCCAGCGCTTATCTCGGTGAAATCTGGAGAGGCTCGATCGATGCGGTTCCGCGCGGACAGACGGAGGCCGCCAAGGCGCTCAGCCTCAAATACGTCTCGCGCATGAAGGACGTCATACTGCCGCAGGCGCTCCGCATCTCGTTGCCAGCAACGATCGGATTTCTCGTCCAGCTGATCAAGGGCACTTCGCTTGCCTCGATCGTCGGCTTCACCGAGCTGACGCGGGCTGGAAACATCATTTCCAACCAGATCTTTCAGCCGCTGACGGTCTTCGGCGTCGTCGGCGCGCTGTACTTCCTGATGTGCTGCCCGCTGACGATCGTCGGCGCGCGGCTGGAACGCAAATTCGCGGCGTCGGCGCGCTGAACCGATCACGGGCCGTCCCGGCGATTTTTGGAGACTTGAGTGATGAATACCTCCGACCTGGCTTCTACCGGTCAAACGATGATCACGATGAACAACGTCGAGAAGTGGTATGGCGCGTTTCAGGCGCTCCACGACATCAACATGTCCGTCCACAAGGGCGAGAAAATCGTTTTGTGCGGTCCTTCAGGCAGCGGAAAATCCACGCTCATTCGCTGCATCAACCATCTCGAGACCTACCAGAAGGGGGAAATCCGGGTCGGCGGCATTCTGTTGGGCAACCAGTCAAAGGCTATCGATGCCATTCGGCGCGAGGTGGGTATGGTCTTCCAGCAGTTCAACCTCTTCCCGCACCTGACAGTCCTTCAAAATTGCATGCTGGCGCCGATGCGCGCCCTTGGCCTTGGCAAGGCGGAGGCCGAAGAGCGCGCCCGCTCCCTGCTCGGTCGGGTCAAAATCCTGGAACAGGCCGACAAGTATCCGCTGCAGCTTTCCGGCGGCCAGCAGCAGCGCGTTGCCATCGCTCGAGCCCTCTGCATGCGACCGAAGATAATGCTGTTCGACGAGCCGACGTCCGCCCTCGATCCGGAGATGGTCAAGGAGGTGCTCGACACGATGATCAGCCTTGCCGAGGAGGGCATGACGATGATCTGCGTCACCCATGAGATGGGCTTTGCACGCCAGGTGGCCGACAGGGTGATCTTCATGGCGAGCGGCGCCGTCGTCGAGGAAGCACCACCGGCCGACTTCTTTACCAATCCGAAGCACGAACGAACGCGCAAGTTCCTCGGCGAGATCCTACGCAACTAGATCGACCCATCGCCGCGTCGGCCTGATCCAGACGATCGGGCCCATCCAAGAGTCAATGACATGATTACCGGCACAACAAAACTCATCGCGCACCTCGGCTATCCCACGGAGGCGTTCAAGGCTCCGCTGATATACAATCCCTATTTCGAACAGGCCGGTATCGATGCAGTCGTCATGCCGATGGGGTGCAAGCCCGCCGACTATGCATCGTTTCTGAAGCTTGTTTTCCGGCTTTCCAATATTCACGGCGCGCTGATCACCATGCCGCACAAGGTCACGACGATGCGGCTGCTCGATCGGACATCGACGAATGCCAAGGTTGCAGGCGCTTGCAATGCAGTTCGCCTCGGCCCGGAGGGAGAACTGATTGGCGACATGTTCGATGGCGAAGGGTTTGTGCGCGGACTTCTGCGAAAGGGTCGGCAGGTATCTGGAGCGAGCGTCCTAATCGCGGGTGCCGGCGGGGTTGGCTCCGCGATCGCGGCCTCGCTCGCCAATGCCGGTGTCGGCAGGGTTGCGCTGTTTGATCCTGACAGTGCGTCGATGATGGGGTTGGGCGAGCGGCTTCGAACGCATTATCCCAGTGTTCACGTCACGACCGGCTCAAATGATCCCGACGGCTTCGACATTATCGTCAACGCGACGCCGCTCGGCATGCAGAAGAATGATCCGCTTCCCTTCGACGTCTCCCGCCTTGCTTCCTCGACATTCGTTGGCGAGGTTGTCATGAAGGAGCAGATGACGCCGCTTCTGCAGGCCGCCAAGGCGCTTGGATGCGACTACCAGGTCGGAACCGACATGCTGTTTGAGCAAATTCCCGCCTATCTCGAGTTCTTTGGCTTTCCGACGACGACAGCGGAACATTTGCGTTCGCTCGCGAAGCTTGGCTGAACGCCTGTCGGCGAGGATCCAGCAATTCTCCTACTCTTCCGGGCAGGGAAATTTCTTCGGAAATGCCCGATTAACCGCCGAGTTCATTGAGGTCGTGCCCTTCAGTTCGTGAGTGTCGAGCCAATGGCACAGCTCCTGAGTAACCTGCGTGGCACTCGATGTCGGCATGCAGTATTCGGGGAGAAGCCGTTCTCTCAAGCGTTCCCATGATGCAGCGCGGGTCGGCTGCGAACGGATGCTCTCATAGAACCGGCGTTCGAGATATGCCCGGCTGTCCAGCAACCCGGCCACGTAGTTCGTTGCACCTTGCTGATCGCTCTTGCAGAGGGCCCGGAACTGCTCGACGGTCATGAAGTTCGTCGCCAAGGCGGAATTGCTCGGCAGAACAAAAAAGGCCAGCAAGAGAAGAGGATGGATACGCAAGGAACGACTCCCGCAAGTTCACACGATCTCTTCTTCTAACCATCGCTGCCTTTTATGCCACCCCGGGCATTCCGGAAAACCGCAGACAACAAACGCAATGCGCTTGGAATTCTTCGGTCGCGACAAAAACATGACCATTGCGATGAAGTTTTCATCATGATTTTACCGGATGATAAATTTTTGACCATTTGATAAATTTTCGTTTCAGAATTTGTTGATTTTGCTAGGTTTTTCGAACTGGCACGCAATCTGCTTCTATTGGAGGGACCAGAACAGATCCCATGTGGAGCAGGAGAGACTTATGGAAATCGGCGTCTTCATCCCAATCGGAAACAATGGATGGCTGCTGTCTGAGAATGCCCCTCAGTATCAGCCGAGCTTCGAACTGAACAAGGAGATCACCCTCAAGGCGGAGAAGTACGGCTTCGACTTCGTTCTCTCGATGATCAAGCTCCGCGGCTTTGGCGGCAAGACCGAGTTCTGGGATCACAATCTCGAATCCTTCACGCTCATGTCCGGCCTTGCGGCCGTCACGACCCGCATCAAGCTCTTCGCCACCGCGGCGACGCTGGTTATGCCTCCCGCGATTGTCGCGCGAATGGCATCGACGATCGACTCGATCTCGAACGGACGTTTCGGCCTCAATCTCGTCACCGGCTGGCAGCGTCCGGAGTATTCGCAGATGGGCATGTGGCCTGGGGACGAATATTTCAGCAAGCGCTACGACTATCTCGCCGAGTACGCGACCGTGCTGCGCAATCTCTGGGAAACGGGAACGAGTGACCTGAAGGGCGAATTCTTCCAGATGGAGGACTGCAAGCTCAGCCCGCGTCCGCAGGCAGACATGAAGATCATCTGCGCCGGGTCGTCGAATGCCGGCATGGATTTCTCCGCACAATATGCCGATTACAATTTCTGCTTCGGCGTAGGCGTCAACACGCCGACGGCGTTTGCTTCGGCGGCCGAACGGCTTCAGGCGGCAACTGCCAAGACGGGTCGTGACGTCTCGTCCTTCGTACTTTTCATGGTGATTGCCGACGAGACGGACGAAGCAGCCCGCGCCAAGTGGGAACATTACAAGGCGGGCGCCGATCAGGAGGCGATTTCCTGGCTTGGCGTACAGGGTGCTGCCGATACCAAGTCGGGCTCGGACACCAACGTTCGCCAGATGGCGGACCCTGTCTCCGCCGTCAACATCAACATGGGAACTTTGGTCGGCTCCTATGAAACAATCGCAAGGCTGCTCGACGAGGTGCCGACCGTACCGGGCACCGGTGGCGTGCTCCTGACTTTCGACGACTTCGTCAAGGGCGTCGAGGATTTCGGCACGAGAATTCAACCTCTCATGAAATGCCGCGAGCATATCAAGCCAATGCTGGAGGCAGCAGAATGAGCAGCGTTGTGGCAGGCTATCAGGCGCCTGAAGCTCGATCGCAGAGCGTGACGCTTCCAGCACGGCCCGAACCGATCACGCTGAAGCCGTCGGAAACGGCGGTTGTCGTCGTCGACATGCAGAATGCCTATTCGACCGAGGGCGGCTATGTCGACCTCGCCGGTTTTGATATCGCCGGCGCAAAAGGCACGATCGCCAACATCGGCAAGACGCTCGACGCGGCCCGCGAAGCCGGCGTACAGGTCATTTACTTCCAGAACGGCTGGGACAAGGATTATGTCGAAGCCGGCGGGCCGGGTTCGCCAAACTGGCATAAATCGAACGCCCTGAAGACCATGCGTGCGCGTCCTGAGCTGCATGGCCAACTGCTGGCCAAAGGCACCTGGGACTATGCGATCGTCGACGAGCTGCAGCCGAAGCCGGGCGATATCCTTGTGCCGAAGACCCGCTATAGCGGCTTTTTCAACACCAACATGGACAGCGTGCTTCGCGCCCGTGGCATCCGCAATCTCGTCTTCGTCGGCATTGCCACCAATGTCTGCGTCGAAAGCTCGCTGCGCGATGCGTTTCACCTCGAATATTTCGGCGTGATGCTCGAGGACGCAACGCATCATCTCGGTCCCGACTTCATCCAGCAGGCGACCGTCTACAACGTCGAGAAGTTCTTCGGTTGGGTCGCCACCGTCAACGATTTTTGCGGCGCGATTTCGCAGGCCGCACCAAGCCAGGCATGAAAGGATAAATCACGATGCCGAAGTCCATTATCGTTCCGGAAGGGACTCAGAAGCCGATAGCGCCATACTCTCCCGGCACACTCGCAGATGGTGTCGTCTACGTGTCGGGGACTTTACCCTTCGACAAGAATAACGACGTCGTTCATGTAGGCAATGCCGGCGCACAGACACGCCACGTGCTCGAGACCATCAAATCGGTGATCGAGACCGCCGGCGGCACTATGGAAGATGTCACCATGAACCACATCTTCATCACCGACTGGGCCAACTATCAGGCCGTCAATACCGTCTACGCCGAGTATTTCCCGGGCGACAAGCCGGCACGCTATTGCGTTCAATGCGGTCTGGTGAAGCCGGATGCGCTGGTTGAAATCGCTACCGTCGCCCACATCGGCACGAAGTGACGCAGATGCACTTCGAACTTCATGGGCTCGACCGGCCCGATGCTCCGACGATGATCCTGTCGTCGGGGCTTGGTGGCTCGGCAACCTACTGGGCACCGCAAATCGAGGATCTGGGACGCCACTACCGGCTGGTCATGTATGACCATCGCGGCACCGGCCGCACCGGCGGCGAAGTCCCTGAGGCCAGCGGCATCCGCGCGATGGCCGACGATGTCCTCGAAATCGCCGAGAACCTCGGCCTTGAGCAATTCGACTTCATGGGCCACGCGCTTGGCGGATTGATCGGGCTCGATATCGCCGCGCGGCACGCTGGTCGCATCGGTCGAATGATACTCGTCAATGCCTGGAGCAAGGCGGATCCGCACTCGCACCGCTGTTTTGACGTTCGCATCGAACTGTTGGAGAAATCCGGCGTCGCTGCCTTCGTGAAAGCCCAGCCGTTGTTCCTCTATCCGGCGGCATGGATGTCTGAGAACAACGAACGACTGGAAGCCGACGAAAAGCACGGCATCGCTCATTTCCAGGGGCGGACCAACATATTGCGCCGGATCGCCGCGCTCCGGCAATTCGACATCGACGCTCGCCTTGCCGACATCGCGACGCCAACCCTCGTCCTGGCGACACGCGACGATCTGCTCGTCCCCTATACGAGCTCCCTAAGACTGGCCGAGCACCTGCCGAATGCAGAGCTTGCGCTACTCGATTTCGGCGCACATGCGGTCAACGTCACCAAACCGCAGGAATTCAACGAGACGGTGCTGCGTTTCATCGGCGCCGATCAAATCGATAAATCAGGAAAAACCCAGTGAAAACCCTAGACGACCACGCTCTCGCACTGCTCTTCACGGAAGCACGCAGCCACAATGGCTGGAGTGACAGGAAAGTGGAGCGCGACACGCTCCTGCGCTTGCATGATCTCGTCAGGATGGGCCCCACCTCGGCAAATTGCTCCCCTGCCCGTTTCGTCTTCGTCGAAAGCGCTGACGCGAAAGCCAAGCTTGAGCCCGCGCTCTCGTCGGGCAACCGCCAGAAGACGATGAGCGCGCCAATCACCGTGATCGCAGCCTACGACACGGCCTTCTACGAGAAGCTCCCCGAACTCTTCCCACATGCCGACGCCAAGGCCTGGTTCACCTCAAGTCCGGCGCTCGCAGAAGAGACCGCCATGCGCAATGCGACGCTGCAGGCCGGCTATCTCATTCTCGCGGCCCGGGCACTCGGTCTCGATGCAGGCCCGATGTCCGGATTTGACAAGGCAGCGGTCGACGCAAGCTTTTTTGCCGGCACGACATGGAAGTCGAACTTCCTGATCAATCTCGGCCATGGCGATCCTTCGAAGCTGTTTGGACGGCTGCCGCGGCTGGAGTTCGAGGATGCCTGCCTCATCGCGTAACAACGGATTCGGGACACCGCTTATGAGCATCGCTTTCAAGAAGCATGACTTTTCCGAGATCGAGGATCCCGATCAGCGTCGCGCCTGCTTTCGCGGCGCGATGGCGAGACTGGGAGCCGCGGTCAATATCGTTACCACGGACGGTCCGGCCGGCAGGACAGGTTTTGCGGCAACGGCGGTCTGCAGCGTATCGGACGACCCGCCGACGCTTCTCGTCTGCCTCAATCGTTCGGCATCCGTCCACGCCGCAGTTACAGAAAACAGGGTGATTTGCGTTAACACGCTGAACGCCGGGCACCAGTCTTTGTCGAACCTGTTCGGCGGAAAGACGCCGCCCAACGAGCGCTTCGCGACGACTGATTGGTCCGTGATCAAGACGGGAGCGCCGGCGCTCGACGATGCTCTCGTTGCTTTCGACTGCGAGATTGAATCGATCAGCCAGCAGGGAACCCATGACGTCCTGTTCTGCAAGGTTGTCGGCACGGGGCAGCGAGACCAGGGAAATGCCCTACTCTATTTCGATCGGCAGTATCACGAGATCTGAATAGCGGGACGGCGGATTTGGTCGCGATACACCGGTCAGCAACACAATTTCTTGTCGACAAATTGTGTACTTATAAAATATGGATGGCGAAATCATCATCAATGACCCCCGCTTTTCCGATCAAGGAGTCGACATGTCTTTGCCCGCCCTTCCGCCGTTTATTGACGATGCCGAACGGCTTGCGCGGCTGCAGCGACTGCGGGAGGCGATGAACGCAAACGGCATATCGGCAGTTTTGCTGGGCTCGTCGGAAAGCCTGCGCTACTTCACCGGCCTCGTCTGGCACCAGAGCGAACGGCTGCTGGGTGCCCTCGTGACGTCAGATGCCCTGACCTATGTCGTTCCCGGCTTCGAGTTCAGCCGCGTCGAGACGCTGCCGCATCTGCCCGGCGATATCGCCACCTGGGACGAAGAGCAGAGCCCGGCCGATCTGGTTGCCTCGCTGGCCGGTCCCAAAGGGCGCGTAGCGCTGGACGACAGCCTTCCACTCTTTGTCTATCACGCTCTCGCAGCGAGCCTTGGCGTCGAACGCCTCGTCGATGGCACACGGATTATCCGCGATCAGCGTGTGCAGAAGTCGGCTTCGGAGATCGCCCTGATCCAATATGCGATGAACCTGACGCTCGAGGTTCACAAGCGTGCTCATTCGATCATGCGGCCGGGCGTCCGTGCATCCGATGTGGTGCGATACATCGACGAGCAGCACCGAGCCCTCGGCGCGACCATCGGCTCGACGTTCTGCATCGTCTCCTTCGGCGCGGCGAGCGCCTTGCCGCATGGCGCCGATGGCGACCAGATTCTGGAGCCCGGCCAGGCGATCCTCGTCGACACCGGAACACGCATCGACGGCTATCACTCTGATCTGACACGCACCTACATGATCGATGAGCCCGATGCGGAATTCGCCCGAATCTGGTCGATCGAACGCGAAGCGCAGCAAGCCGTCTTCGACGCCGCCCAGCTCGGTGCCCCCTGCCACACTCTTGATGACGCGGCCCGCGCCGTTCTCGTCCGGCACAGCCTCGGTCCGGACTACCGTCTTCCCGGTCTGCCGCATCGCGCGGGACATGGCCTCGGACTTGAGATCCACGAGGAGCCCTACATCGTACGCGGCAACACCACGGTTCTCAAAGAAGGCATGTGCTTCTCCAACGAGCCGATGATCGTTCTGCCTGAATTGTTCGGCATCCGCTTGGAGGATCATATCCACATGACGGCCGAAGGCGCTAAGTGGTTCACCCAGCCGGCGAAGAGCCCGACCGAACCTTTCGCCTGAGCCGAAAGCCGAAAGCCGAAAGCCCATCATCGTTGCGAACGGATCCGGGCACACGCCCGGACATCGTTATGCGTGCGCGGCAAATTGAATGGTTGCACGCACGGCAGCTTCCCAGCCCCTGACGAGCGCACGGTTCCACTCGGTATCGGTGGAAGGCGCAAAGCTTTCGCCGGCCACCCATTTCGCGGCAAAACGGTTCGGTTCAGGCCAGCACCCTGCCCCATAGCCGGCCAACCATGCCGCTCCGAGTGCGGTGCTTTCCGCCGACTGCGCCCGCTGCACACCAACGCCGACGATATTGGCAAGCCGCTGCATTGCCCAGTCATTCTTCGAGACGCCGCCGTCGACCCGCAAGAGGGACAACGACGCCTCTGGCCAGTCGCCCTTCATTGCGTGCATCAGGTCGTAGGTCTGCAGGCAGATGGAGTCGAGGGCCGCGCGCGCCAGTTCGGCGGGACCCGAATTTCGTGTCATGCCGAACAGCGAGGCTCGCGCCGACGGATCCCACCAGGGCGCGCCGAGACCGGTGAAGGCCGGAACAAGATAGATCTGTTGCTGAGCATCGGCCTTCGCGGCCAGATCGGCACTCTGGCCAGCATTGGAAATTATGCCGAGACCATCGCGTAGCCATTGGATGGCGGCACCGGCGACGAAGATCGAGCCTTCCAGCGCATAGGTGATTTCCGGCCCAATCTTGTAGCCAATCGTCGTCAACAGCCGGTTTTTGGACGTGATCCGCTCGGTGCCGGTATTGAGTAGCGCAAAGCAACCGGTGCCATAGGTCGCCTTCATCATTCCCGGCGCGAAACATGCCTGCCCGATCAGCGATGCATGCTGGTCGCCGGCAACACCGCGGATCGGAATCTCGGCACCAAGGATGCTGCGTTCGGTAATCCCGAAGGTGTCAACGTTGTCGAGAATCTCGGGCAGAATGGAATGAGGGATGTTGAAGCACTGCAGCAGTTCCTCGTCCCACTGACCGGTTGCGATGTCGCATAGCATCGTCCGGGAAGCATTGGTGATATCGGTGACATGCCTTCGTCCGCCCGTCAGGCGATAGACGAGCCAGCTATCGACAGTTCCGAAGGCCAAGTGGCCGGCATCGGCAGCAGCACGCGCGCCAGCGACATTGTCGAGGATCCATGCGATCTTGCTGGCCGAGAAATAGGCGTCGATGAGGAGGCCCGAACGGCTGCCAATAAGCTCAGCCGCCCCATCGCGACGAAGACGATCACAGGCTTCCGCCGTTCGGCGGTCCTGCCATACGATGGCATTGTGAATCGCCTTGCCCGTTCGCCGATCCCACACAATCGTTGTTTCGCGCTGGTTCGTAATGCCGATTGCGGCAATCTCAGCTGCCGTCATGCCGGCGTTGGCAATTGCGCCGCGCACGGTCTCGACGGTTGTCCGCCACAAGTCTTCCGGATCGTGCTCCACCCAACCGGACCGCGGAAACTGCTGCGGAAACTCCTGCTGATCGCCCCCCTTTGCCTTGAAACTAGGGGAAAACACGATGGATCGCGTGGATGTCGTGCCTTGGTCAACTGCCAGGATATAGCCGTTCTTCATCTTCCAATTCCGTTCGGTCGTTCAAGAAGACGATGCGATGCTTCAAAACTAGTCGGCCAGCGGCCTTGCGGCATCGTCCAGGGGGCAGCCGATATTTGCCGGCTGCCGTTCGTCATCTGAGCAACGTGGATGGCGGGTTAGATGCCCGCGACGCAGACGTATTTCAGCTCGAGGAAACCTTCGATGCCGTACTTCGAGCCTTCGCGGCCCATGCCCGACTGCTTGATCCCGCCGAACGGCGCCATTTCGTTAGCGATCATGCCGGTGTTGACACCGACCATTCCCGCCTCGAGCGCTTCCGAAACCCGCCAGACCCGTGCCATGTCGCGGGCGTAGAAATAGGAAGCAAGTCCGAACTCGCTGTCGTTTGCCATCGCGATGACGTCCTCCTCCGTGTTGAAGGAGATGATCGGAGCGAGCGGAGCAAACGTCTCTTCCTTGGCAACCTTCATTGCCTGCGTAACGCCCGTGATGACGGTCGGCTGGTAGAAGTTGCCACCAAGGTCGCTCTTGCTGCCGCCCGTAAGAAGCCTGCCGCCATTGGCGAGCGCGTCGGCAACATGCTCTTCCATCTTTGCCACGGCGCGCTCGTCGATAAGAGGTCCCTGGCTGACGCCCTCCTCGGTGCCACGGCCAAGCCTGAGCTCGGAAACCTTCGCGAGCAGTTTTTCCGTGAAGGCCTCGACGACGCCCTCCTGCACATAGATACGGTTGGCGCATACGCAGGTCTGACCAGCGTTGCGGAACTTGGAAATCATCGCGCCAGCGACTGCCGCATCAATGTCGGCATCGTCGAAGACAATGAACGGCGCATTGCCGCCAAGCTCAAGCGACAGGCGCTTGATGCCGTCGGCGGCTTCCTTCATCAGCCATCGGCCAACCCCGGTCGATCCCGTGAACGTGATCTTCGCAACCTTCGGATTGTGGCAGAACTCGAGGCCGATCGGCTTTGCCTCGCCCGTGACAACCGAGAAGACGCCCTTTGGCACACCTGCGCGCTCCGCCAGAACGGCAAGCGCCAATGCCGACAGCGGCGTCTGTGACGCCGGCTTCAGGATCATGCTGCAGCCGGCAGCAAGTGCCGGCCCGGCCTTGCGAGTGATCATGCCGTTCGGAAAATTCCACGGCGTGATCGCTGCGCAGACGCCGACCGGCTGCTTCAGAACCATGATGCGCTGGCCGGGATTGGCGCCCGGGATGATATCGCCATCGATGCGCTTCGCCTCTTCGGCAAACCATTCGAGATAGGCGGCGTTCGAGACGACCTCGCCCTTGGCTTCGGCAAGCGGCTTACCCTGCTCAGTCGTCAGGATGAGAGCCAGGTCGTCGGCACTTGCGACAATCAGATCGTACCAGCGCTTCAGAACCTGAGCGCGCTCCTTTGCCGTTTTCCGCGCCCACAGCTTCTGCGCGGTTTCAGCGGCATCGATTGCCTTCTGGACGACGGCGCGATCAAGGTCCGGGACGTTGGCAATCAAAGAGCCGTCGAAGGGGTCGGTCACGGCAAACGTCTTGCCGGTTGGCGATGAAATCCATTCGCCGGCAACGAATGCCTTGGCGGTCAGGAGAGATGGATCCTTGAGAGGGAGTGTGGATGCAGTCATGACAGACCTCCGATGATCTTGAAGAGAGCGGGTAAGGCGAGCGACAGGCCCGACAGGAGAAGAAGGCCAAAGGCCACGCGGCGCAGCGCCAGGTTCGAAATCGGCGGCGGCCAGCGCTTTGCCGCTGTTGTGACGAGGATCACGACGGGGATCGCGAGCAGCCCCCACCAGAAGCCGGTCTTCGGCATGTCACCCGCCAATGCCACCACGGCGAGGCGAATGACGGCGTTCATGGCAAAGACCGCGACGAGCGTTTCGCGTATCGTCGGCTGCGGCATCGGCTGGCGATAGAGGTGATAGACGAGCGGCGGCCCAGCGGTGGAGAAGAGCCCTCCCATCAGTCCGGCGACAGCGCCGAAGAATGCGAAGGATCCTGCCGAGGAGAGGCTGGCAAGCGGCGTCGGCTTCATCGCCAACTGGATACTTGAGATCACGATCACCACCCCGAGCACGATCTTCAGCCAATCGATCGAAGCCGCCGCCATGAGACCGAGAAGCCAGTAGCCGACGAAAAGCATCAGAATGCTTGCAATAATGATCGGCACGAACTCGCGCACGGCAATGTCACGCCAGCCCTTGGCCAGAACCTGGGCGGCGTTGACGAATGTCAGACAGCTGACGAGGACGGCTGCGTCTGGCACGGCAATAACGCCGGTGAGCCCGACCCCACCCATCATGATGAGGCCGAATGCAAATCCCGTCAGCGTCTGCAGGTACGCAGCGACTGCCGAAAGAAGCAGCAAAATGCCCAGGCCATGCGGATCCATCGCTAGAGCGTCCGCAACTCGGCAAATCGGCCAGCGAAGGGAGAATCCGAGCGATAGAAGACTGGAGGTTCGCCGAGCGGCGAAGCGACCGTTATCTCCTTGCCGCCGCTATACTGCTCGCCACTCCATGCGTGCGTCCAGCTGGAACCTTCCGGCAGGTAGACGGTGCGCTCGCTTTGGGCCGCCTGCCAGATCGGCGCGACCAGCATGTCGGAGCCATAGAGGTAGCTGTCCTGGATCGCGTAGGTGTTGCGGTCGTGTTCATAGTGCAAGAACAGCGGTCGCTGCACCGGCAGCCCCTTGGCCGCGGCTTCGGCCGAGAGCGCTTTCAAGTAGGGAGCCAGATGAACGTAGATACCGGTCATGCGGGCAAAGTGCGCAAGCACTTCCGGGTCCTGATCGATCTGCACGTTGTCGCGTGGACGGTTGCCTTCGTGGCTCCGCATCACAGGTGTAAAGGCCGCCATCTCGGCCCAACGCATCAGAAGCTCGGGGGTGCGGACGTTGCCAAACAGGCTGGTATATCCGCCGATATCGGAGTGGTGGTAGGCGTTGCCCAGCAGGCCGGCGGACAGAGCCGCGCAGATAACGGTCACAAGGCCGTCATGGCGGGAGAAGTCGACCGACTGGTCACCGCCCCACAGAAGCGGGCAGTGCTTCTGCACGCCAGTGTAACCAGCACGCATAAAGAAGAGCGCTTCGCCGGTCTTGCCGCGACTTGCTACCGCCTTGGCATTCACTTCTGCCCACAGCGTCGGCCACTGATTGTGCATCAGCTTCGCGTCGACGCCATTTGCCAGCTCGACGTCGATCGGCAAGTATTCGCCAAAATCCGCCATCCAGCCCGACAGTCCGTAGTCCAGCATCTTGCCGCCGATTACGGAATCGGCAAACCAATCGGCCGCCGCCGGGTTGGTGAAATCGACAACACCGCAGTCAAACTCGCCAAAGTCCACGAGGGCGGTGCGGCCAAACTCGTCCTTCGCAAAGTAGCCGGCTTTCTCGGCTTCCTCGAACAAGGGTCCATCGACGCAGAGATAGGGGTTGACGTAGCCGAGGAAACGAACGCCCTCGTCGTGGAGTTGGGCAATGCGCTGGCGCAGACCAGGATAGCGTTCTTCATTCGCCTGCCAGTCCCAAAACAGCCGGGCGCCGAAGGATGTGTGGCGAAGTCCAACCCAATCCTCACACCAAAGACCGGAAACCTTGACCCCGGCTTCCTTCATCTTCTCAAGGCGGGTGAACGAGTTCGTGCCGTCCTTGAGACCGATGATTGCGCCGTTGTAGATCCACTCTGGCAGCTGTGGCTGTCGGCCAAAGCGTGCGGAGAGAATTTCCACGAGTTCAACGAAGGTCGCTGCTGCGTAGAACTCGATACGCTCGGGCACCGCCCAGGCTTCGATCTCATGAAAGGTCTTGCGCCGGAAGTCGAATACTGAATAAGCGCTCGTCTCGACATGCAGGGCGTATCGGTGGGACGAGATATAGGTCGGCTGCGGGTAGTTGGTGTTATAGTAGTCTCCGCCCGCCTTGCCTTCGACATTCGACTTGAACGTGATCTCGCTCGTCTTGTCGCGGCCGACGCCGGGTTCGGATGTCCAGAGCGGGAAGCGGCGCCCGCGCATGTCGAAATAGGACATCTGCTCGCCGCCGCCCCAGACATGCTCGTCATGGTCCGCAACAACGCGCATCCAGAACCGGTTGATCGACGGATCTTCAGCCGAGAATTCCAGCGCCGTGTCCGTGAGCCTGATCACGAGACGTGCGGGCTGTCCTTCACGCTCGCATAGCGTCACCGTATCGCCATCGACAACCGCGTAACGCAGTGCACTGCGTTCGATCACGTAGTCCTCGATGTCGAAGTTGCCGCGATACATGTCCATGCGCTCATCGCCGTGGCCGACATAGAATGCAGGCGTCGAGGCGGTGTGACGCAGGATGGCATGGCCGTTCAGTGAAATGGTGAAGCCAGTGGGTGTTGTCTCGAGTTTCATATCCGTCATGCTCAGTTTTGTGTAAGGCCAGCGTCGACGACGAAGTTCGCGCCCGTGCAGCCGGCGCTCTCGTCGGAACCAAGGAAGAGCGCCATGCGGGCGACGTGCGTTGCGTCGAGCCGGAATTTCAGGGCCTGCAGATCGATGAACTGCTGGTTTTGTTCGGGTGAGGTCCAGAGCTTTAGCTGCCGCTCGGTAACGATCGCGCCGGGCACGATGCAGTTGACGCGAATTCCAGAGGGTCCAAGCTCACGTGCCAGCGTCTTGGTCATGCCGTTGATAGCGGCCTTTGCCGTTGTATAGCCGACCATGCCCGGGCGACCGCGCATCCAGGAAATCGACCCCAGCATGATAACCGAGCCACGAGCCTGCTCTGCCATGAGACGGCTAGCTGCCTGGGTCGCAAAAAACTGATGATCGAGATTGAGCGCGAGCGCGCGGCGCCAATAGTCCGGCTCGACGTCGCCGATTGCGTGGCGATCGTCCTTGCCGGCGTTATTGATCAGCACGTCGATAGCACCACGCCTGTCTTCGACAGCGCCGATCGTGCTCCGTAACCGATCGATATCCGTAATGTCGCAGGCGTGGAATTCGGCCCCCGTCGCCGCCGCGGTGCGAGCGCCGCCTTCGGCATCTATGTCGATAAACGATACCTTTGCGCCCTGCTCGGCAAAGGCTTTGACCATTTCTCCGCCGATGCCCGATGCACCGCCGGTGATCAGCACATTGCGGCCATTGAGCGAGGCGTAGCGGACGGAATCATAAGGCGACGACATGAGAGGATCTCACACTTCGGGGTCAAACAGGGCTTTGGGAAGGCCGGCGACGTCGGTGCGCATCGAAAACAGCGCTCCCGACAGCGGGTATTTGGCAAGCTCGGCGTCGGAGCGCCCGACGCGCGCGCTGGTACAATAGAGCGTCTTCATATCCGCTCCGCCGAACGTCACCATGGTCGGGCAGAGAGCCGGGACGGCATACTCCGCCAGCATGTTACCGTCAGGATCGTAGCGCTGGACGCGTCCGCCTTCGAAAAGCGCCGTCCAATAGCAGCCCTCAACGTCGACTGCGCCGCCGTCCGGCCTGCCCTTGTCGGTATCGTTCCCGAACTTGGCAAAGACCTGCCGATTGCTGGCCGTGCCGCGCGTCGGATCATAATCGAAGGTGTAGAGCGTGTAACGAAGCGTGTCGGAGTGATAGAGCCGCTTTCCATCCGGCGAAAATGCGACGCCGTTCGAGGTCAGGAGGCCGGAAGCGAGCTTGGCAAGCCGGTCGCGATCGAACCGGTAAAGGCTGGCGATCCCACGCTCCCGCGTCTCGTCGACAGTGCCGGCGACAAAGCGCCCGGCCGGATCGACCATGCCGTCATTGAAGCGACTGATCGCCTGGTCTTCGGGATTGTCGGCAAGCTTGCGCAGGAGTGCGCCTTTTTCGTCGAGAAGCCATAGGCCGGAGCGGAGGCCGGCAATGAACCCGCCGCCCTTCGCGAGCCCGATGCATCCGACCTCCTCTGGCAATTCCATTGCCGTGAATTGCTGCGACAGCGGATCGAAGCGGTGGATCCGGCAGGCTTTGATATCGACGAAATAAAGCACCTGTTCGGCGACTGACCACAACGGGCATTCGCCAAGGAGAGTATTCGCCTCAAGAACGGATGTGAAGCCGGTGCTCACCGTCGCCACCTCAGTAGGCAGCGGCCGGCAATGCCGGCTTGGCCGCGCTACCGTTCAAGACGCCAAGCCATTCGTTGGCGCGGCCGGTCATCATGGCAAGATCGGAGGCGATCGCCGCAAAGCTGTAGCCGTATCCGATGAACCTCTGAACCATCTCGGGATTGGGACCGACGATGCCGATCGGCTTGCCGGCGGAACGTGCGTCCTTCGCGGCTTTCTCGATCAGCACCTGAACCTCGGGATGAGCGATATTGCCGATATGCCCCATGGCGGCCGAAAGATCACCCGGGCCGACGAATACACCGTCAATGCCGTCGACGGCCGCGATCTCCGGTAGCCGCTCGATCGCTTCAGGCGTTTCGAGTTGCACGATCGTGCAGATCTGATCGTTGGCACGCTTCAGATAGTCGGGGATCGTGCCGAACTTCGAGCCACGGTGAACGGCCGCGACGCCGCGGACGCCAAGCGGAGGGTAGCGCGTGTAGGAAGCAGCCGCCTTCGCCTCATCAGCCGTCTGGACGAAGGGCAGCATGACGGTGCGTGCACCAGCGTCGAGGACCCGCTTGACCAGCACCTGATCATTCCAGGCAAGGCGAACGACGGGTTCGGCCGGCGTGCAGCCCACGGCCCGCAGGATCTGGGCAAGATCGGAGACCTCGATCGGCACGTGCTCCATGTCGACCACGAGAAAATCGAAGCCTATGTAGCCAAGGGCCTCTGCCGTCGAGGGCGCTGCGGCCATCAGCCAGGTACCCAGAGGAGTGCGTTCGCCAGCTTCAATCCAGCTCTTGAAATTGTTGGTGAGGCTCATGCTCGTGTCCTTAGAAAATGACCGGATCCGGCACGACGGCCGTTCCGCTCAGGAAATCGAAATCGCAACCCTGATCTGCCTGGCTGACATGCTGCTGGTAGAGAGCAGCAAACGAGCGCTGGTAGACGGGGGCCGTAGGCTTCCACTCGCGACGGCGCCGTTCGAGTTCCGCCTCGTCGACCTTCATGTTGATGGAGCCGGCAGCAACGTCGAGTTCGACCATGTCGCCGGTCTTCAGCAGGGCAAGTGGGCCGCCAATCGCTGCCTCTGGAGAGACGTGCAGGATGCAGGTGCCGTAATGCGTGCCGCTCATGCGCCCGTCGCAGATGCGCACCATGTCGCGTACGCCCTGCTTGAGGAGCTTCTTCGGGATCGGCAGGTTGCCCCACTCCGGCATGCCGGGCGCCCCGACAGGGCCGGCATTGCGAAGGACGATGACAGTGTCTTCGGTGATGTCGAGATCGGGATCATCGAGGATCTTGTTCATCACGGCAGGATTGTCGAAGACAATCGCCGGACCGACGTGCTTCAGGAATTTCGGATTGGCCGCCGACGACTTCATCACAGCGCCATTGGGCGCGAGGTTGCCGCGCAGCACCTCGAGTGTCTTGCCGCGCGACAGCGGCACGACGGGATTGTCTTCACCGCGGATGATATCGTCGTTCCAGCATTCGGCATCCGAGATGTTGTCACCGAGCGTGCGTCCGTTCACGGTCAGGCAGCCAAGCTCCAGCCGATGAGAAAACTTCTTCAGGAGCGCCAGCAATCCGCCCGCGAAATAGAAATCCTCCATCAGGAACTCGCCCGACGGGAACACATTGGCCGCGACCGGAACCTTTGCGGCCATAGCCGCCATGTCGTCGAGCGTGAGAGAAACACCGGCACGCTTGGCCATCGCGATCAGGTGGACGGCGGCATTGGTCGAGCCGCCGAGCGCCATATAGGCGACAAGTCCATTGAGGAAGCTTGCGCGATTGAGAATGTTCGAAGGCTTCAGATCCTCCCAGACCATCTCGACGATCCGCACGCCACAGGCAGACGCCATGCGCGGATGCCCGGAATCGACCGCCGGGATCGAGGAGGCGCCAGGCAGCGTCAGCCCCATGGCGTCGACGATCGAGGTCATTGTCGAGGCCGTGCCGATGGTGTTGCAGGTGCCCGCCGAGCGGGTCATGCGGCTTTCGAGATCGACCCAGTCTGACTGGGTGATATTTCCGGCGCGCAGTTCGTCCCAGTATTTCTTGGTGTGGGTGCCCGCGCCTGTCTTCGTTCCGCGCCATTGTCCATTCGACATCGGACCGGCTGGACAGAAGATGACTGGAATGTCCATCGAGATCGCACCCATCAGGAGCGCCGGCGTGGACTTGTCGCAGCCGCCAAGCAGAACGGCACCATCGATCGGATGCGATCGCAGCAGTTCCTCGCATTCCATCGCCAGGAAGTTGCGATAGAGCATGGTGGTCGGCTTGACCATGACCTCACCGACCGAAAGGGCCGGCATCTCCACCGGGTAACCGCCAGCCTGCCAGACGCCACGCTTGACCGCCTCGGCGCGGTCGCGCAAATGGGCGTGGCACGGGCTCATCTCGCTCCAGGTATTGATGATGCCGATGACCGGCCGTCCCAGGAACTCGTCGCGGCGCATGCCCATTTGCTGGGTACGCTGGCGATGCGCGAAACCACGCATGTCATCGGAGGCAAACCAGCGCTGGCTGCGCAGATCGGCAAGATCACGTTTTGCTTTCACGCCGGTCATCCCTTGATACCACCTGCTGTCAGACCGGACACAACGCGCTCCTGGAAGATAACGATCAGGACGGCGACAGGCACGATGCCGACCACGAGTGCGGCCGAAATCACCGGCCACGGGAATGCAAACTCGCCTTGATAGAGCTGAATGCCGACCGGAAGCGTGCGAAGCTGCGGATTTGAGTTGAACGACAGGGCGAGAAGGAATTCGTCCCAAGCGTTGACGAAGGCGAGGATGCCGGCGGTAAAGACGCCAGGTGCACAGAGCGGCACCACCACCTTGAACAGCGCGCCAAGCCGCGTGCAGCCGTCGATCATCGCGGCGTTCTCAAGATCGCGCGGAATTCCCTCAAAGAACGACACCAGCATCAGCGTGCACACCGGCAGGCTGAGGACCGTGTATGGCAAGACCAGTGCCGTCCAGCTGTTGAGGAGGTTCAGCGTCCGCATGATTTCGAAGAGCGGGACGAGCAACGTCACCAGCGGGAACGTCGAGACAGCGATGATGGCTGCGAGAATGAGCCCGCGACGCTTCAGGTTCAGGCGTGCAAGAGCGTAGGCTGCCAGCACCGACACCAGTAGCGTCAACATGGTCGACAGGAGCGCCACCATGAGACTGTTGAACAGAAACAGGTGAAGCGGCTGGTCCGAAAAGGCCTGCATATAGTTCTGCAGCGTCGGCGCGTGCGGAAACCATGTGATCGGCTTGGCGGTCAGCTCACCTTCCGTTTTCAGCGAGGTGAACAGGATCCACAGCGCTGGAAACATGCCGTTGACGAGCAGGATGATGGCGGCGATTGCGCGAAGCGGCTTGCCGGAAAGGAGGCTGCCAGACCCCGATGCAGTGGTGGTGGTCATTGCGTTACTCCTTGGTGCGGATCATGCGCAGGTAGACGGCGGTGACGCACATGGAGAGTGCGAACATCACGACGGCAAGCGCAGAGCCGTAACCGAGATCGAGGAAGGAGACGGTGTTCTGGTGGATGTACATGGCAAGTGTCGCCGTCGATGTACCGGGACCACCGCCCGTCATCATGTAAGGGATATCGAAGGTCTGCAGCGACGTGATCGTACGGAAGATCAGCGCAACGACGATCGAAGGCTTCAGCAGCGGCAGCGTGATTTCGAAGAACTGGCGAAAACGACCGGCGCCGTCGACATCGGCTGCTTCGTACAGCGAACGCGGGATCGTCTGCAGGCCGGCAAGGATGATCAGCGCCATGAAGGACGAAGTCTTCCAGATGATCGTCAGGCAGATTGCGGCGAAGGCCCAGTTCGGCGAATTGAACCAGATGACACCCGGAAGACCGACGCGGTTCAGGATATCGTTGACCACGCCATATTCCGAATGGAAGAACCACGCGAAAATCAGGCCGGCAAAGGAAAGCGGAAGAGCCCATGGGATCAGAAGCGACAGGCGGACGGGCCACTGGGTTCGAAACGGCAGGTTGGCCATGAGGGCAAGTCCAAGTCCAACGATAAGCGCGCCCGGGACTGTGATTAGGGTAATGAGCACGGTGTTCCAGGTGGTTTCCCAGAAGACCGGATCGTCGATCATCAGCTGGTAGTTTTCGAAGCCGACAAACTCGGCCGGCAGGCCTGATGTCAGCGACAGGCTGAAGAAGCTCGTGTAGGCGAGCCGACAGACAGGGTAGACGATAATCAAGGCAAGCAGGAGTGCCGCCGGTGCAAGCAGGAGGATGGCCAACGATCTGTCACTGAGGTCCAGCCACCGCACCCATGCAGCCTGGCGCGGCTCGACATCGGCGCTGATCTTGAGGGAGGTTGTGGTCGCCATGGCAAGTGTTCCGGTCCATCGGGTGGTTTAGAAGGGCGACCGGAGGCCGCCCTCTTCGATTGATCAGCGAAGGATGCGCTTCAGCCGAGACTCGATCTGGCTTGCGCCCTCTTCCGGCGTCGAGACGCCAGCAAGAACCGCGTTCACGGTGGTGCGGATCGTTTCGCTCACCTCGTTGTAACGAGGGGTAACCGGGCGCGGCTTGGCGGTCTCGACAACCTGCAGCGCATCGGCGAACCAGGGAGCGGACTTCGTCACATCGCCGTCCTTGTAGAGATCGGCGTATGTCGGCAGCAGCGATGCGTTGATCGCCATGAACTTCGAAACTTCCGGGCTTGAAAGATAGGCGACAAGCTTCTTGGCTTCATCCTGGTGCGCCGAGAAGGCTGAAACGCCCCACTCCCAGCCACCAAGGCAAGTCGCGGATTCACCACCCGCCATCGCCGGCAGGCGAGCAACACCAACCTTGCCCGCAACAGCCGATTCCGCTCCCTGCGACTGTGCCCAGGCATAGGACCAGTTCACTGCGAACACGACGTTGCCGGCCTGGAATTCCTTGCGGGTATCATCAGTTGCCACTTCGGCGATGTTCTTCTTAGCCGTGCCGTCATCGGCAAAGCTTTTCCACAGCGCGAGCGACTTGACAGCTGCATCGTGATCGAAGGACAGGCGACCGTTGTTCGTCAGCGCCTTGCCCTGGCTCCAGTACGGCAGCAGGAAGGTACAGACGGCGCCTTCGATTGCCTTGCCCTGGAATGACAGGCCCTGAAGATCGGGGTTCTTCTCACCGTCGGTGATGGTCTTTGCGGCGGTCTTCAGCTCGTCCCAGCTCTTCGGCGGCTGGATCCCGTATTTGTCGAGCAGATCCTTGCGGTAGTAGAGGAACTGAGCGTCGGCGAAAGCCGGCAGCGCAACGGTCTTGCCGCCAACGGTGTTGGCTTCGGCATAGGCCGGCAGGTAGGAAGAAAGATCCTTGCCCTCGACATCGCTGGTCCAGCCGGCAGCGGCAAATTGCGCCGGGCGGATGACATCAAGGATCAGCACATCCAACGACGAGTCCTTGGCCGACATCACCGTGTTCAGGTATTGCGCCTGCGCTTCGGACGTATTGCCACCGGTCTCGATCGTTACTTTGACGCCCGGCGTCTTGGCTTCATACTGATCGAGCGCCTTGCGCCATACGTTCGGCTGGTGCTGGCTCGAGATGTAGATCTTGAGCTCGGTATCGGCGAGCGCCGGTGCGGCGAGACTGAAGATCGTGGCACAGGCGAGCGCGGCGGCTCTAATGTTGCGGTTCATGCTTTCCTCCCATTGAAAGTTCGTAAGGGCCAGGCGCGCAAACGCCTGGACGTCAGTGAATGGCGCGCTCACTGGCGGCGTCGAAGAGGTGGATCTTCGATGGATCGATACCGACCGTGAGGGTTTCGCCAACAGTTGGGCGAACCTCGGGCGGCATGCGCGCGGTCAAGGTGGCATCACCCATGGCGAAATGAACGAGGGTATCGGAGCCAAGCGGCTCAACGACCTGCACCCGACAGTTCAGGCTTGCACCACCAGACTGGGTTGGAACGAAATGCTCCGGCCTGATACCAACGATGAATTCACGACCATCGACGGCAGACAGTCCATTGCTCGCTATCGCCGAAAGCGGAAGCTGATCGCCATTCGGCAGATGCAAGTTGGAACCCTGCGCCTTCGCCTTGGTGAAATTCATGGCCGGCGAACCGACGAAGCCACCCACAAAAACGCTGGCCGGACGGTTGTAGACCTCATCCGGCGTGCCGACCTGCTCGATATCGCCGCCCTTGAGAATGACGATACGGTCCGCGAGCGTCATGGCTTCGACCTGATCGTGGGTCACGTAGATGATCGTCGTGCCGATAGTCTGGTGCAGCCGCTTGATCTCGGTGCGCACCTGCCCGCGCAGCTTTGCATCGAGGTTGGAGAGCGGCTCATCGAAGAGGAACACCTGCGGGCGACGGACGATCGCGCGCCCCATGGCAACGCGCTGACGCTGACCGCCCGACAACTGGCCGGGACGGCGGTCTAGCAGATGGGCAATTCCGAGCATTTCTGCCGCCTGGGCGATACGCTTGTCGGTTTCCGCCTTGCTCATGCCGCGGACCTTGAGGCTGAAACCCATGTTCTCGCGAACAGTCTTGTGCGGATAAAGAGCGTAGTCCTGGAACACCATCGCGATGTCGCGTTCGCGCGGCGCCAGCTTGTTGACGACCCGGTCGCCGATCCTCACTTCACCATCGGTGATGGACTCCAATCCTGCGACCATTCGAAGGGTCGTGGACTTTCCACAGCCGGATGGACCGACGAACACCACGAACTCGCCGTCGTGAATCTCCAGATCGATACCCTTAACGATGCGCAGCGCGCCATAGCTCTTGTCGAGCTTTCTCAAACTTACCGAGGCCACGATTTCCTCCCAAAGCGCGATGCAGTCTGTCACTCATCGCTGTATCAAGGTGGCTTCATCATAGCGCTACGATTTACGAAGATCAAGACCCGATGTTTTTCGCGGCCTTCCGATGAGATAGACAGAACCCCATGAGATGTCACTGCCAACCAAATTGCTTATTTTCAATAGTTTAGTGAGTACGCGAAGAGAACCTACCTTGCATTCGCACCATTCACCGCCTATCATCATTGGACTTTGCAGCGCTGCGAAATTAGAGGCAATCCATGGAAGCGACAAAGCGGCACCGCCGCAAGATGCAGAGCGTGACGATGATGGATGTGGCCGAACGCGCACAGGTATCGCCGTCAACGGTATCGCTCTACCTACGCAAGCCCGACGCCGTCTCCGCCACGGCAAGCCGCGCCATCGCGGAGGCGATCGACGCGCTCAAATATGTCCCCAATCTCATGGCCGGGGGGCTGGCTGCCGCGTCCTCGCGCGCAGTCAGCGTTATCGTGCCGTCCGTTCGAAACGCATTCTTCGCGGAAACGGTCGCGACCATGCAGGCCGAGCTTGGCAAGGAGCGCCTTCAGGTCATGCTGGGGCATTCGGAGTACAGCGAGCGCGAGGAAGAGAACCTCGTCAAAATGGCGCTGTCGTGGAAACCGGCAGCTGTTGTCTTGACCGGGCTGTCGCACAGCGCGACGACCCGCCGGCTCTTGAAAGACGGCAATGTGCCGGTCCTCGAATTGTGGGAGCTGGGAGGTGAGCCGATCGACATGGCGGTCGGTTTCTATCACGAGCAGGTCGGCAGCACCGCCGCGACGCATCTTGTCCAGCGAGGCAGAAAGCGGCTGCTTTTCCTCGGAGCACGTCTGCAGGAAGATAGGAGGGCGGCATTGCGTGCCGATGGTTTCCTCAAGACGGCCCGAGAGGCGACAGGCGTCAGCGCCGAGATCGTCCAGCATCCGGCTCCGGCCAATGCCGCGATCGGCGCGATGTTGCTGGCGGAAGCGATCAGAAAATATCCTGACATAGATGCAGTTGCCTGCTCGAACGACCACATCGCGCTCGGCGTCATCTTCGAGTGCCAGCGGATCGGCGTACAGATTCCGGAGCGCCTGTCGGTGATAGGCTTCGGTGATCTCAGCTTCAGTGCAGCGTGCAACCCCGCCCTGACGACGATAAGACCGCCAGGCGACCTTATCGGCACAGAAGCGGCCCGCCTTATTCTCGATAGGATAAACGAAACCGGGCGAGCTGCGCCTACGGTCATCGATACGAGATTTACCCTCCTGCAGAGGCAGAGCAGCTAGGCCGATGGAGCAGTCGGAGGACTGACGCCGCCTAAGCAGCGCCAGTCAATTGAATCAGATCAGTTGTCGTATTCACGGCAGGCGTCACTGATCGATGCACCGCTTTCGCCACCACGCGTGTCAACGCCAGTGCGCTGCTGCGGCATGCCGGGGCAATCGAGCGTCTTCGGCTCGGTTACGATGCTCTGGGTGGTCGTGGAATCCACACCTGGCGAAACAACGATCGGATGTGTGCCGTTATCGCCGCTCGTATAATCTGACGAATAACTGGGGCTTACCGAGCCGCTGTTTGTCGGGCCTGCGTCCATATTGGACTGAGCATAGGCCGAACCGGCAAGACCAAGGGTGAGCGTGGAAGCCACCAGAATGTAGCGACGCATAGCGTTTTCTCCTTATTTTGCTTTGGTAACGTTGTGACAACCCATGGCTTTGCGCATTGTTCCCCGATCTCTCCGCTCCGCCTCGAATGGTTAACAATTTCGTAAATCTGAGGTCGCGCGGGACCGGCGTTTACCTTTTGTTAACCAAATCGGCCCTAAATCGGAGCAACGATTTCTTAACCTAGATGACCAAAGTGCTAACAGACGCTCGCTCGATCCGTATCAAGGGCCGCTCTTTCCTGGCGGTCATGTTATCACCGGACCTTCCCTTCGATGATTGGTTGGTCCGCCTCGACGATCTCGCTGCCCGATCCGCCGGCTTCTTCCTTGGACGCCCCGTCGTCCTCGACGTCACGGATCTGCCGATCGATCGGAAGCAGTTGAAGGACCTGATTTCCGAGCTGGCTGCACGCAACGTCTCGATCATGGGAATCGAAGGCGGTCGACCATCGATCCTCGGTCCCGGCATGCCACCTGCCCTCAAGGGCGGCAAACCGGTGTCCGACTTCGACCTGCCGAAACAGGAGGCCGCCGCGACGCCGGAGGCCGCAACCGTGCAGGCTGAAAGCCGGCCAACCTTGCAGTCGATCGTGATCCACGAACCCGTGCGATCCGGCCAGTCGGTCATCTTCCCGGAAGGCGATGTGACGATCATCGGATCGGTCGCATCCGGCTCCGAGATCGTCGCCGGTGGCTCGGTTCATATCTATGGAACGCTGCGTGGCCGCGTCATGGCCGGTTCACTTGGAAATGCATCGGCGCGTATCTTTTGCCGCAAACTCGAGGCCGAGCTGGTGGCCATCGATGGGATCTACAAAACAGCCGAAGACATGGCTCCCGAGCTGCATGGACACTCCGTTCAGCTTTGGCTCGAGGGCGATGCGATCAGAGCAGAGAAACTTATCTGAGCCGAGGCACGGCCGGAAAACAGGAGAGTAAGATGGGGAAAGTCATCGTCGTCACCTCGGGTAAAGGCGGAGTGGGCAAGACAACCTCCACCGCCGCGCTCGGGGCAGCTCTGGCTCAGCGGAACCAGAAGGTCGTCGTCGTCGATTTCGACGTTGGCCTCCGCAACCTCGACCTCGTCATGGGGGCCGAACGCCGCGTCGTCTACGACCTTGTCAACGTGATCCAGGGCGACGCCAAGCTGTCGCAGGCGCTGATCCGCGACAAGCGCTTGGAAACGCTGTTCCTTCTGCCCGCCTCGCAGACGCGCGACAAGGACAACCTGACGCCTGAGGGTGTCGAGCGGGTCATCAACGATCTGAGGCGCCATTTCGACTGGATCATCTGCGACAGCCCCGCCGGCATCGAACGCGGCGCCACGCTCGCCATGCGCCATGCCGACGTCGCCGTGGTCGTTACCAATCCTGAAGTCTCTTCTGTTCGCGATTCCGACCGCATCATCGGCCTGCTCGATTCCAAGACGGTCAAGGCGGAACGCGGAGAGCGGATGGAAAAGCACCTGCTTCTCACACGATACGACACGACGCGCGCGGAGCGCGGCGACATGCTCAAGGTCGATGATGTCCTCGAGATCCTGTCGATCCCGCTGCTCGGCATCGTGCCCGAGAGCACCGACGTCCTGCGCGCTTCGAACATCGGCGCACCGGTGACGCTTGCCGACAGCCGCAGCGCTCCGGCACTTGCCTATTTCGAGGCAGCGCGCCGGCTGACAGGCGAAGACCTCCCCGTCACGATCCCGGGCGAAAAGCGCGGCATCTTCGGCAAGATCTTCGGTCGGAGGGCCGCCGCATGAGCATCTTCAAGCTTTTCAACAAGCAGCGAACAGCGCCGGCAGCGCGAGAGCGCCTGCAAGTCCTGCTGGCTCATGAGCGAGTAGCGGCCAGCTCCGATCTGGTTTCGGTGCTGCGCGAGGAAATTCTCGCCGTCATCGCCAAACACGTCGAGCTCGACAACGACCGCGTTCACGTCAAGATCGATCGCGACGAGCATATGTCGATCCTCGAGATCGACGTCGAAATTCCTCTCAACCGCGACGCAAAAGCCGCCTGAGAGAACGAACTTCACCAGCTACCACAGCTCCGTTCGGGCCGGCCATCCAAAATGGCCGGCCTTTTCGTGGGAGGTTAGCCGCCTCTCAATTCCTTCACCTCTCGGTCGAGCAATCACCCTTTCGGATAAGGGCGTTAACCTTCTGTTAACTATGACGGCCTAGCCTCGATAAGGCTTTTTCCCAAGGAAGCGCCGCTGCGAAATTCCGCGCCGGCGTTGTAGAATCAGAAGGTTGCCAGCACGTCTTGCGACGATGAACTGGCAGACGTTTCCGAGGAGACGAAGATGCCACTCGTGGCCATACCTGGAAAAATCAAAATGATCGGGCGCCAGGCCATTATCGTCATGGACGCCGGCAACGCTCACAAGGCTGTTCATATAACCGAAGACGCAATGGACGGCATGGACGAGCGCTCGGCGACATTTCCGGCAGCTCAGATGTCGGTTTTCGAGGAAGTCGCCAGCCTGAAATTCGAACGCGGTGAACTCGCCTTCGATGGCGATATCTGGATCACCGAAGAGGACATCTGCAACTTGGGACGCGAGCGTCCTCACTAGGCCGAGACGGTTTTCCACGGTGTCGATCATTCCCAAGCAATTTTTTGTCGGCAGCACTTGATTTTAACAAAGGGCGGTGCCATTTAGCGCTCACCACCCGTATCGACGGCCTGCAGTGTAACCCTTGAGGTTGCGGCGTTTGCTGTCCGGGAAAGAAAAGGCGCTCCCCGAAAGGGTTGAGCGCCTTTTTCGTCTGTGCCAAAGCTTCTAGTCAGAATCATCAGGTGACGAGGGCATAGCAGACGCGCCATGAACGACAATGTCATTCCATTTCGAAAGCAGAAGCCACCTCGTAAGCCTCGCCCCACCAAGCTCCTGGTAGCGTTGGCAGTCGTTGCGTTCTTCATTGCGGCGTGGGCTTACTTCTATCTTCTCGGCCAGCCTCACCCGGCACAATAAGGTAGCCGGCCCCTTGCGGGACCGGCATTTCTATTCAAGGCAGCGCGTAGGCGATGACATAATCGCCGCGGTCGGGCGACTGACGCGCACCACCGGCCGATATCACGACATACTGCTTGCCTGTCTTCGGTGACTTGTAAGAAATCGGGCCGCCCTGGCTACCGACCGGCAGCCTTGCCTTCCAGGCTTCCTTACCGGTCGCGCTGTCAAACGCGCGCAGATAGTAATCCTGCGTGCCGGCGATGAAGACCAGGCCGCCCTGCGTCGCAAGCGTGCCGCCGAGCGTTGGCATGCCGATCGGGATTGGCAGTCCCATCTTGATGCCAAAAGGTCCGGTATCCTGCACCGTGCCGACGGGAACCTGCCACTTGATCTGGCGCGTCTTCATGTCGATTGCCGTGAGGCTGCCGAATGGCGGCTTCTGGCAGGGGATTCCGAGAGCGGACAAGAAGCGGTTCTTGTTGACCGCATACGGCGTGCCCTTCATCGGCACGACGCCCATACCGGTATTCACAGCTTCGCCGCCGCTGCTGACTGCATCGCTCGGTGCAGCCTCGACCATCTGGATCCAGAGGCCGAGCCTCATATCGTTGGCGAAGATCGTTCCGGTCGTTGGATCCGTGGACAGCCCGCCCCAGTTCATCCCACCAAGCGAGCCCGGGAAGCTCAGGGACAAGTCGGTATCCGGCACCGTATAGAGACCGTCATAGCGCATTCCCTTGAACGCAATGCGGCACAGCAGCTGATCGAACGGCGTTGCGCCCCACATGTCGGATTCGGTCAGCGTCTCGGCACCGATCTGCGGCATACCAACCGATCTCGGTTGCGTTGGCGAATAAGGCTCGTTCGCAACCTTGCCTGGCTTGACGGCGACGTCTTCGACCTTCGTCAGCGGCTTGCCCGTGGCGCGGTCGAGAACGTAGAGCTGCCCGGCCTTTGTACCGAAGACAAGAGCGGGCGTCGTCGTCCCATCTTCATTCGAAAAATCGATGAAGCTCGGCTGCATTGGGACGTCGAAATCCCAGAGATCATTGTGGACGGTCTGATAGACCCACTTCTCCCGACCGGTGGTCGCATCGAGAGCAAGCATGGAGGCGCCATACTTGTGGTCGAGCTCCGTGCGCGTCACACCGTAGAGGTCAACCGACGGGCTGCCGACGGGCATGAAGACCGTGTTCGAGGCCGGATCATAGGACATGGAAGCCCACACATTCGGGGTCGACCGGGTATAGGTCTTTCCTTCCGGCGGCAATTTCGTGATGTCGGGATTGCCAGGGTCGAAAGCCCAGCGCAATTCGCCGGTAATGACATCGAAACCGCGCATGACGCCACCAGGCATGTCGACCTGGACGTTATCGGCAATGCGGCCGCCAACGACCACGGTCGTGCCGGCGAGCGTCGGCGCCGAGGTCAGCACATATTGCGGGTCCGGCGCATCTCCGAGACCGATCTTGAGACTGACGCGACCGTTGTTGCCGAAGTCAGGGCAAAATGCCCCCGTGTCCGCGTCGAGCGCGATCAACTCGGCGGTGATCGTGTTCATCAGAATGCGGCGCTGGCACGGCGCCCCGTCTGCCACGGCCACGGATGTGACAGGTGTCGAGCCCGGAAGGGTCGGCTGTTCGAGCGCACGTGTCGCATCGAAATAGGCAAGACCGCGGCACCGCATCCATACGGAAGACTTAGCATTGATCTCGTTCTTCCAGATTTCCTTGCCGGTATCGGCGTCAATCGCAATGACATTGTTATGCGGAGTGCAAAGGAAGACGCGATCGCCGACCTGCAGCGGCGTATCCTGATCTTCCGCGCCGTTGCCATCAGGGCTAAGCGGCGTATCGCCGGTTCGATATGTCCAGGCAACCTTCAGGCCGTTGATGTTGTCACGGGTTATCTGGTCGAGGGCGACGAACCGGCTACCGCCTGACGTGTTGCCATAGGCTTCCCAGTTCTTCTGTTCCTTTGCCGGGTCGACCGGAACCAACGGAGACGGCGCATTCGAGAGAGCGACGGTTGGATGCGGCATGAACATGCCGACGAAAGCAACGCCGGAGACGATTGCCAGAACTGCCGCGACAGCGAACGAGGTTAGGTAGGCCGGGGCAAGACCGCGCGCCTTGCGAAGAAGCGGGGTCGAAACGGCGATAACCACGCCACCGACACCGAACGCAAGCAGACGCGAGATCAGCGGCCAGAATTCAAGGCCCGCATCCCAAATCGCCCATGCGATCGTCAGTAGGATCACAAGGCCAAAGAGAAGCGCGCCTGTGGGCCTGCGCATGACAATCAGCAATCCCGAAACAACGATCGCGGCTCCGCTCAACAGGAAGTACAGGCTGCCGCCCAAGGTAACGAGCTTGGCGCCGCCGACGGCCAGGAAAAGACCCGCGAGGATCAAGACCAGGCCGAGCAGGCCAAGCCAGGCTTTTGAAAGAAATGACAGGTGTTGATTTGGATTGGTCATGGATGCTTCCAACTCCGTTCTGGTTTCTGACCGAGACAGCTGGAAAATTTGAACACGCTTGAGATCGATGCGATGTGCACGGCGCGGGTCCTCTTCATTCGGTCGAATGAGCGCCGCGTCGGCCGAAGGTCCGACGTATCTCGGCACCCTGGGGATTGAGATCTAACCAACGCCCTCCCTACGCTGGTAAATGCAGCATTGCTGCAATGCCAGCATATAGAACCCACGCAAGCATGCTGACAAGCACCAAGAAATAGGTGGTGTACTGTTACCCTAAGCGGCTGAACACGCTCCGCATCGCAAGCCTCCACATTCAAATGGTGGCAACTTTTCCACTTGATGCTTGCGAAGCGACTATGTTTGTGAAATTCGAGACCGGCCCGCTCGCGGCGCTGCCGGAGCGCGCGTGCCCTGTCGGGACCCTGCTATGCAGGCGAACTACTTTTGGTAGGAGAGGCAGCGCGTACGCACAACTTATCGCGCGAAAATGATACTGCCGCCGACTCCTGAAGAATTCGTGAACAAGGAATAATTATATGGACACGGAAACCGTCACCATCGAGAACCGCAACGACTTCGCCCAGTGGGCGATCGAAAGAGCGCAGGCAATCGTCGCCGAGCAGGGCGGCAATCTTGCAATCGCCGCCCGTGACATGGATGAGAGCGCAATTGCCGACGCGAGAAATGCGCTTGGCGTTGCAATTGCCGAGGCTATGCTTGAGGTCTTCGATGGCCTGATGCCAGGTGAAGAGGAATAGGACGCCTGGCAACGGCGTCCCACTCTTCACGTCAGAAGCGCGCCCTCAACGTTCCTCTTACCATTTGGCTGCTGTCTGATCCGCCGAGAGCACCGGTGTAGCTTACGTCGAGTGACATAGCATGCGAAAGCGCGACGTTGACGCCCGCCTCGATGATCGCGCTGTTGCGCGACAAAGGAACACCTGCGCTCGTGAATGCCGATCCGCTGCTGAAGGCAAGCGTTTCAGTCGAGTCCAGATCACCGCTGGCATAGCGCCAGGCGAGCGTGCCGTACAACGCGGCGTCGAAGGCCGATAGCGCCAGCGCAGTGTCTGCGTGCATTCCGAGCGTCGTATATGTCACCGACGATTGCGATCCTCCGCTTGAGAGCGCAGCGTCACCGCCCGCTTCGGAAAATCCCCCCGTTCGTACGTTGACGTACGCGAGATTGGCGAACGGTTCCAATTTCAGCGAGTCGACTTCCAGCCCGTAACCTACCTCGCCAAACACTTGCGCCGCTTGACTCCAATAGCTTGATGTCAATTGGTCCGAGTAACCGCTGAACGCGACCGTTCTGTCGGTTGCCAGATCTTGCGCCGTGTAGATCGCGCCCGTGCGGAACGCCAGATGCCCGATCTTGCTGCCAGCGTAGACGCCAACGCTGTAGTCGTCACTGCTGGCCGAGGCCGACGTCTGATCAAATGTGCTCCGACCGTAAGCTGCCAAAGCTCCGAGCGTAATGCCGGTATCCGCAAGGCTCGTATCCACACCGACGACGAGACCACCCGATCTGGCAGAGATGTCCTGATCGTCGGTTTCGGAGCCGCCCAATCTCGACCAACCGCCGTAGGCCTGGGACCAGACCGAAATCGGACTTTGATCCTCTTTGGCGACCATATCATTGATTGCGCGCAAGCCTGGCGCATCCTGTGACGCAGCCGTGTCGTAGGCCAACACAAGGTTATCCTGCGCATCGTTGGCAAGCGCACCGCTATCCATCGCCCTCAAGCGGCCTAGGCCGGCATCACGCAGGAATCGGCTGTTGTCGAAGCTCGATGTCGTCAGGCTCGCATGAAGGGCACCGCCAAGTTGCCCGAAGGCGCTGCGGGCTTCCCCGGCACTGAGAACGCTTATTGCATCGTAGAGACTGTTCGAGATGCCGAGGCTCTCCAAGCTGGCGGCGACGGCCGACTGATTTCTCGTTGCGGCAACATCGGAGAAGGCGACATTGTTGCGCTCGAGCGTGAGGGACATATCGCTGCTTGTATAGTCCAGCACGGCATCGACGAAGGCGTAATCGGAGCTGATATTATCGAACGCGCCGGAGACGCCTCCGGATGCGGTGAGGATGGTATAGGACTGGAACGCACTGAGATGGCTACCGATCAGGGAGAGCGTGCCGCCATTGATGGTAATCGCGCCGCTGACTTCGATGCTATCACTCTGGGTCTGATCCGCATCGACCTGATAGGTCGAACCGCTCTCGAACGTCAGGTCGCCATCGACGCTGAGTGTCCCAACGCCGTCGTCACCGGGTGATATCGTGGCACCGGACTCCAGGACCGTTGTGCCGACGGTGCCGGTTCCGGCGAGCGTGCCATAGCCGTTGACGACAAGCGAACCGGAGAGGATGCCATCCACGTAAAGGCTTCCCCCGGACACCGTCGTCGTGCCGTCAAACCCACTTGCATCACCGGTCAGGCGCACCGACCCTGCGGCCACATAGATCTCACCTGTCCCGTCGATCGAGGCATCGATTGTTTCTTCCGCCCCTCCGAAATTGAACACCAATGACCCGGCGCCATCGCCGAAGTGGATCGCATCGACATCGAGGCTGGCCGAACCACCCGCAGTCTGGCCAAGCGCGGCGCCGATATTGACCGTGCCGACAGAGCCGGACAGCGCGGCGATATAGAGATCGCTTGCCGATAAGGTTGCCCCACCGGAGACCGTCACTGTCCCGGTGCCGCCATTGCCGACGTATAAGTCGTCCGAGATCGCGAATAGCGAACCATCGCCACTTACAAACACAGTACCCACACTGCCGGCGAGATTGCCAACGACGCCGTTCTGGGACGTGACCGTTCCGCCGAGAATGACGTCGAGTTCCCCGTTACCGGCATCCGCTACAACGATGTCATTTGAATTGTACCAGCTCGACTGGTTCCCGGTTACGACCACCGATCCGGTAGAGCCGCCCGCCAGACCGATGATTGCAGTCGAACTCGTCAAAAGCCCGCCGGCACTTACCGACAGGCTCGCCGAAGCTCCGGCCGCTCCGCCGAGATCCAATTCATTCGCAATGTCCCACCAGGAGCCGTCGCCACTGACGAGCGCCGTGCCCTCGCTGCCGGAGTTGCTGGCGAGGTAGGCATTGTCGGTCGAGAAGACACCGCCGGTAACGACCTTCAGATCACCGCTTCCCAACACGCCAATCGCGGAATCTCCGTTCACCTGGAGAGTGCTTCCCGTACCGGCGATGACAACGGAACCACTGGAATCCGCGCCTTCCCCGAGAACAAGACTTTGCGCGTCGACATTTGCGGCATTGCTGATCGAAAGGCTACCCTCCCCCAGTCCACCGATCGTCAATGTGGTGTCGACATCCCAGAGAGATCCCAATCCATCGACGGTGACCGAGCCGGTGCCTCCGAGTCCGTCCCCAACAGACGCGGACGTGCTCTCGACCTGCCCGCCGGCGCTGATGTCGAGAGTTCCCGTCCCGCCCGAGGTCGTGTTCCGATCTCCGCCGAGCAGCAGCGCACCGGTTTCCCAGAGCGATCCGGATCCGCCGACAGTTACACTCCCGTCCCCGCTTAAGCCGATCGCCGCTGATACACTCGATACTTCCGCGCCGGAGTACATCGACAAACTTCCCGCGCCATCAGCGCCCACCGTGAGAAGCCCATCGCTGATCCAACTCGAGCCGAGCCCGGAGATCACAACGGAGCTTTCCGAACTTGCCTCAGCACCGATCGTGGCGTTTTCGGTGATGAGTTCCGCGCCCGTCGAGATCGTCAGAGTACCGTCGCCGGCCGATCCGACGGTTAGGTCGCCGTTGACAGTCCAGAGACTTCCCGCGCCCGACAAGGACACTTCACCCGAGGAGCCCAGGCGATAGGCGATCGTCGCGTCCGCAGTCTCCAACGTTGCTGCGGCTGTAACCTCCAGAGCTCCGCCGCCTGCATAACCGACGAAAAGTTCGTCGGCGATCGAGGCTGATGACGATCCGCCGGTAATGCTAAGGGTTCCAATGCCTTGTGAATCGAGCCCGAGGTAGACAGCGCCAGTTCCGACATATTGGCCACCGGCATCCACCAGCAGGTAACCTGTGCCGGCATCGCCGATCGTCAGCGATCCGCTGTTTGTCCAGAGCCCCGTGGCGCCCGAGATCTCGACCGTTCCGCTGGAACCCGCACTCAGTCCGAGGATTGTCGAGAACGTATCGAAGCTTTGGACTATCTTGAGCGATCCGCTTTGCTGCGAGCCGACGGTCAAATCGTCGGCACTCGCGCTCGCATTCACCATCACGGTCTGTAGAATCGATTGATCGATCAGAACGGAATCGGACGAACTTGGCGTCGATGACGACGGAGACCAGTTTCCGGAATTCGCCCAGTCGTCGTCAACAGCGCCCGTCCACGACAACGAGGCGGCAGCGGCCGTTCCGGGCAGGCAAGAAAAGGAAGAGATCAAAAGTAAAGGGAGGCGCAGAGCAGCGTATCGAACGGAATTCATAAATCAAATCACCCCGCAACATCATATTGCGGGGTGGAAATAGACTATATCGCGGTTAACAGTACGTTAAATAGGCACGTATTCTGCAGCAACGCCCCCCTATTGAACGTCGAATTTCACCGTCTGAACAAGACCCGAAGGATTGCTGTTTGCTACCTCGATGGTACCGCCAAACCGTTCAACGATCTCCTTGGCAATAGCGAGCCCGAGCCCAGCTCCTGGCAACGTCTTCCGTCTGGCACTGTCGACCCGGAAGAAAGGCTCGAAGATCTGACCCAGACGATCGGGCGGAATTCCCGGCCCGTTGTCCGAGATGACGATGACAGCCTTGCCGTCTCGGTTCCGAACGCTGACGCTGGCGCCGCCGCCATGCGTCGCTGCGTTGATGACAAGATTTCGGACGGCCCGCTTCAGGGCAAGAGGCGCCCCTCGTGCAACCGTCTCTTCAAGCCCTGTCGTCTTGGCCTTGAAGCCCAGCTGCTGCAGCTCCGTCACGATATCGGCGACCAACTCATTCAAGTGAACCGTCTCGGTCACGCCCGGAGAAGCTACCTCTTCGCGCACGAGACGGATCGCGCTGTCAGCGATTGCATCCAGCTCCTCGAGATCCGAGAGCCACTTCTCGCGCTCGTCATCGTCAGTGACAAATTCCGCGCGAAGCCGCATCCGCGTCATCGGTGTTCTCAGGTCGTGGCCCGCAGCGGCAACAAGGCGCATCCGGCTTTCCATCGCCGATCGCAGCCTCGCGGACAAACGGTTCAGCGCCTGCGCGGTTGCGCGAACCTCGCCGGCACCGGTTTCGGGTATGTAGGGCAACACGCCGTCCGTTCCTATTCGCCCGGCCGCACTTTGCAGCAATTCCAGCGGGCCGATGATCTTCGAAGCCGCGAAGATAGAAACCGCTGTGCTCCCGAGGATGATAAGCGTCATCCAGCCGCCAAGAACAAGCCAGCCATCCGGCGGCGGGCCGTGGTTTGGCAGGGCCGCAAATAGCCATTCGCCCTCTGCCAGCTTGATCGCCGCCGTGGATCCGTCCTCTTTTCCCGAGGGCATGGTGACAAACCCTTCGGCATCGATCCCATCCTTCTCGAGCGCACGGTCCAGTGCCTCGGACAGCCGATCGTCCCGCCTGCCCGTCGGGGGAGCGTTCTTCAACACGACGCCCGCACGTACTGCATCGTCTCGGTTATGACCGACGAGTTCTCTGGAAATGCGTAGTTGCGCGACAGTCGCGGCAACTGTCATTTCCGCACTGGGCGGCTGAAGGACCCTGCTCGCAACGAAGGTCGCAAGCGCCACAACGGTGACGATCGCCAGGATAAGGAGACCAACAATTCGATTTCGAAGTGAGTTCATCGGTCTGACGTCGTCAATCTTACAGGAACTGACAGCTGATATCCGCCGTTTCGAACCGTCTTGAATAGTGGCCCCGACATGCTGTCTCCCAGCTTTCGCCGGAGCCGGCTGACCAGCACATCGATCGACCGGTCGAGAGGATCCCTGCTTCGGCCCTGCGTGACGTCCAGAAGCTGATCACGAGACAGGAGGCGACCGGGACGCTCGAGAAACACCTTCAGCAAGTCGAACTCCGCGCCCGTCAACTCCACCTCTTGCCCATCGTCCCGAAGAACGCGGCGAAGATCGGGGTCCACTTCAAATTCCGCAAAATTGTAGATCTTGGCTTGCGGACTGAGCGGCTCCGTCGATCCCATCCGTCTCAAGACCGCCTTGATACGTGCCAGCAATTCGCGCGGGTTGAACGGCTTGCTGAGATAATCGTCAGCGCCAAGTTCAAGCCCTATGATGCGATCGACGTCCTCCTTCAGGGCGGTGAGAAGAATGACCGCGACAGGCGGTCTTCTGTCGCGGAGGTCGCGGCAGATATCGAGACCCGATCCATCCGGAAGCATGACATCGAGCACGATCAGATCCGGCTTGGTGCTTGCCAGCACCGCTTCGCATTCACGCCGATCGGCGGCAACGGAGACGCGCAACCCCTGTCCCTCCAGGTAACGGGACAGCAGGGTGCGGATCTCGCGGTCATCATCAACGATCAGTATATGTTCGGTCGTATTCATCGTCCTAGCCTCTTCGACCTTGCGAATAACGCTCCTGTCGACGTCCTGCCAAACAGTTTTGTAACATTTCATTGCCGTCGGGCCGACAGCAACATTCGTTTACAAATTTCCCGCAGCCGGACCTCTTCGGAAACATTCAGGCGAAAGCCCGGACAAACTTCCCGGATAGAGCAGTCCTCATGAACACACCCACCTCGGCTGCTGCCGAGCTCCCGCCGGTCTCGTCTTACCAGCATTTTTGCGCAACGCATCGCGTCGCTGCTCTCCGGCCTACCGATAATATGGAATGAATAATGCACAGGTTTCGAAACGATCTTTTGCGTGGTGCCGCTCGGTCTCGGGCGCCCCAACTCTGCGGCGCACTCCTGTTGACGACGGCCCTGACCGGATGCATGGTCGGACCGGACTACCAGGGACCGCAGCTTGTCGTTCCGTCTTCCTTCAGCAAGATAAAGAAAGCCGATCAGAAACGGCCGCCAGAACTGATCAGTTGGTGGAAAAATCTCAACGATCCCTTGCTAGATGATCTCGTTGAAGAGGCGGTCGCAAGCAATCTCGACGTTGCAGCAGCAAAGGCAAAGCTGCGCCAGGCCCGCGCGGAGACTAGAGAACAGGCGGGCGCGTTTCTGCCGACAGCGTCTGGTTCGTCGTCAACGACCCGCAGTCGCTCGACATCCAACGACGTCGTGACAACCTCCTGGCAGTACGCGGCCGGTTTCGACGCGAGTTGGGAAGTTGATTTGTTCGGCGCCAACCGACGCGCGCTTGAGGCGGCACGCTATAGCGAGGACGCGGCAAGAGAGGATCTGCGCGACACGCTTGTCACGCTCATCGGCGACGTCTCGTCGTACTACGTTCAGGCCAGAGAGTATCAGTCGCTGATTGATCTTGCGGAGCGCTCGGCCAAATCCCAACGCCAGACAGCAGCCCTGACTCGTCGGCAGTTCGAGGCGGGAGAGGCGACGGGGATGGATGCCGCAAAGGCCGATGCGCAGGCGGCGTCGACCGAAGCCGATGTGCCGGCATACCGGATTTCCTATGCGCAGATGGTCCACCGGCTCGGCGTGCTTCTCGGCAAGTCGCCCGATGCCGTCGAAGCCCGCCTTTCGAAGAAGGTGACGATCCCCTCCCCGCGCGGACCCGCCACGATCGGAATACCGGCCGACATTCTCGTCAACCGGCCGGATGTTCGTCTGGCTGAACGCCGGCTTGCCCAGTACACTGCCAAGATTGGCCGAAGCGAAGCCAATCGATATCCTTCCATCAGCCTGACGGGCAGCATTTCCAGCTCGGCAACCGATCTATCGAGCCTGGCAAAGGCCTCGACGATCGGGTGGTCATTCGGGCCGACCGTCAACATTCCTCTCTTCCAGGGTGGCCAGCTGAAAGCTGCGGTGGATGCGGCAAAGGCGGAACGCGACCAGTATTTCGTCGCCTACCAATCCGCTGTCCTGTCGGCGATGGAAGATATCGAGAATTCGATCGTCGCCCTCAATCAATCGCGCCTGAAGAGGACGAAGCTCTCCGTTTCCGTCGAGGGCTATCGAACGGCCGCGCGACTATCGAGGTCGCTGAACGAGACCGGCGCCACGAACTTCCTCAACGTGCTCGACGCCGAGCGTTCGCTGTACTCGGCGGAAGAAAACTTCATCGAAAGCAAGTCTGACGTCGCCACCTACTACATCGCGCTGAACAAGGCCTTGGGCGGCGGCTGGGATGCGGCTGTCGACGTCGATACGCCGGCGGTCATTGATCGCCGCGAAGGACCACATCTTGCCACGACAAAGCCAAACGGCGCCTGATTTCCACGAGAAAGAACGATGAAACTGAAGACAAAGAGGTTTGGCGCCATCCTCACAGCCTGCGCCGCCCTGGCAATAGCAATCTTCGCGTGGCAGCGCGCTCCCGCGCAAACGCAGGGGCTGCTGACCGCGGTGGCGGTTCGCGGAGACATCGAGCAAACGGTACTTGCCACCGGGACATTCAAGCCATCCAAACTTGTGGCGGTCGGCGCGCAGGTCTCCGGCCGCATCACCCACCTCGCCGTCCGGCTTGGTGAAGAGATAACGCAGGGATCACTGGTCGCGGAGATCGACTCGACGACACAGAAAAACGAGCTGAAGACAGCCGAAGCGTCTCTGGCCAACGTGGAGGCCCAGCGACAGGAAACGGAAGCGGAGCTCGCCAATGCGGAGATAACGCTGGCTCGACAAAAGAACATCTATGCCAACCAGGCAGGCGCGAAAGCCGACCTCGACAGCGCCGAGACGTCAGTCAACAAGACGCGCGCGCAGATCGCCGCGCTCGATGCGCAGATCGTCGAGGCCGAGGTCGCCGTCGAGACCGCCAAGGCAAATCTCGGCTATACCCGCATTACGGCGCCGATGGACGGGACGGTGCTGGCGATCGTCAATCAGGAAGGGCAGACAGTAAACGCGACGCAGACGGCACCGACCATCATCGTTCTCGGCCAGCTTTCCACGATGACGGTGCGAGCAGAGATCTCTGAAGCCGATATCGTGAAGGTGGCGGCTGGACAGCAGGTCTATTTCTCGATCATGGGCGAGCCGGGAGTGCGCAACGAAGCAACACTGCGTGCAATCGAGCCAGCGCCTGAAAGCATCACCAGCGACAGCAGCGTAAGCTCGTCAACGAGCAGCTCGAGCAGTTCCTCGTCATCGTCGTCGAGCTCGTCCGCGATCTACTACAACGGGATCTTCGATGTTCCCAATGCCGACGGTCACTTCCGGACATACATGTCCGCGGAAGTCCACATCGTTCTGGCGTCGAAGCGTGATGTCGTCACCATTCCGGCAGCGGCTCTGAAGAGCGACAGCAAGGGCGGGTACCGCGTCGAAACCGTGACATCAGACGGTAAGGTCTCAACAAGCGAAATCCAGGTCGGCCTGGGCGACAACGTCAACGTCGAGGTTCTCTCCGGTCTCACGGAAGGCAGCACCGTCGTCATCGGCCAGGCGGCCAACGCCGAGAAAACATCGAGCAGCGCCGGTGGACCGCCACCGCCGATGGGGCTTTAAAGGATGGCACCATTGATCGAACTTCGCGGCGTCACCCGGATCTATCCCTCCGGAGAAGAAAGCCTCACCGTCCTCAAGGACATCGACCTGACGATCGAACGCGGCGAGATGGTTGCGATCGTCGGCCCTTCGGGTTCAGGCAAGTCAACGCTGATGAATATTCTCGGCCTTCTCGACAGGCCGACAACCGGAAGCTATGCCATTGACGGTGAGGTCGTCACGCTTCTCGACAACGACGCACGATCGAGACTGCGGCGGGAACATCTCGGCTTCATCTTCCAGCGCTACCAACTCCTCGGTGATCTAACTGCTCTTGCCAACGTCGAGATGCCGGCAATTTACGCTGGCCATTCACCGGCCGTCCGGCGCGATCGAGCAGAATCCCTCTTGCAGCGGCTCGGCATGGGCGCACGCCTCAGCCATCGTCCCGGGCAGCTATCCGGCGGCCAGCAGCAACGTGTGTCGATCGCCCGCGCCCTGATCAACGGCGGAGATATTATCCTCGCGGACGAACCGACGGGGGCACTTGATCGCGACAGCGGAGAAGAGGTGCTGCGCATCCTCGCGGAGCTCCACCATGAGGGACGTACCGTCGTGATCGTCACGCACGACATGTCCGTCGCGTCCCGCGCCGACAGGATAATCGAGATTGCCGACGGTCGGATCGTTGCTGATCGACGGACGCGAGATCAAGAGACACAAAAAGCCTTACCGAAGAAGCCCGTGAACGCGGCCGGGCTGCGCGTCGTCATCGATCAGCTTCTCGAGGCGACAACGATGGCACTTCGCTCGCTCGCAGCCCATCGATTGCGGACATTCCTGACAATGCTCGGCATCATCATCGGCATCGCCTCGGTGATCTGCGTTGTTGCCCTCGGAGAGGGCTCGCAGCGTCGCGTGCTTGAGAATATCAGCAGCCTTGGGACCAATACGCTTGAGGTGTTTCCAGGCAGCGGCTTTGGTGACACGAGATCCGGCCGCGTCAAAACACTTCGGGTCGCCGACGCCAAGGCGCTTTCCCGGTTGTCCTATGTCGCTGCGGTTACGCCGACCGTATCGACTTCAGGTACCGCGCGGTTTGGCGCGACCGAGGCCAATGCACTGATCAACGGCGTGGGTGCGCAGTATTTCTCAGCCAAAGGCTCGAAGCTGATTTCCGGTCGTTTCTTCGATGAGACGAGTGTTAGCGGCATGACCCAGGATGCGGTCATCGACACAAACGCGGCAAACGCTCTTTTCGATGATCCGATGCTGGCGGTGGGAAAAGTGGTTCTGGTAAACGCGGTCCCCGTGCGCATCATCGGCGTGAACAGCGCTCAGCAGGGTGGGTTCGGCGGAAGTGACAATCTGTCGTTCTTTTTGCCCTACACGAGCGTCCAGACACGATTTCTCGGTGACATGTCGTTGCGCAGCATTACGGTTCGAGTTGCCGACAACGCTGAGAGCGCCGTGGCCGAAACGGCGGTGGCCGATTTCCTCCAGCAACGTCATGGCAAGAAGGACTTCTTCATCCTCAACACCGATGACATCCGCAAGACGATCACGAGCACGGCGGGAACATTGACGCTGCTCGTTTCGGCAATCGCCGTGATTTCACTGGTCGTCGGAGGGATCGGGGTCATGAACATCATGCTCGTCTCGGTATCCGAGCGAATCTCGGAGATCGGCGTCCGCATGGCGGTCGGCGCGAGAAGACAGGACATTCTGCGCCAGTTCCTGATTGAAGCAGTTCTCGTTTGCCTATTGGGCGGGATTGCAGGTGTCCTGACGGCGCTGGGCTTCGGCGTGGTGTTCAACAATCTCGCGTCTGGCTTTTCGCTCGTCTACTCGACGACCACGATTGCGCTCGCTGTACTTTGCTCATGCCTCATCGGTCTGACATTCGGCTTTCTGCCTGCCCGCAACGCCTCGCGGCTTGATCCCGTCGCCGCACTTGCACGCGACTGACAATTCCGTCGTTCAGGTCGTGAGACCTAACGCTACCGGCAGCGCTTGCGGCAAACCGTGCCGCAGGCACTGAGCACACCGATGGCGGACTGCAGCGATTACAATTTCTTGCGAGACAGAAATCTTTTGAAACACAGCGGCCACGGGATGATCACGCTTCGTGCCTAGACCGATTCCATCCATCCGGAAGGGAGCTTCGATGCTTAGAACGAGAATGCTGGCGACCGCCGTGTCGATGTCATTCAGCCTCGCGACTACGCCCGGGTTGGCACAGAACCTTCCCTCGCCAGATCAGAACCGTTCGGTGCCAAGTGCATTGTTCGCGAATGCGCTCGAGCTGCGCGTACTACATGTTTTATCTCACCACCAGTCCTTCGCGGCTGAATGTGACTACCGCTTCCGTGCCCCCTCGCGGAAACGGTGATTGCCCGGCGTTGCCGTCAACGATGCCGGGCAATCGTAGCCCTCCCCTATCCATACAGAGAGTACGACCATGAACGCTGTGCTTCACAAGCTGTCCGACCTTCGCGGGCAAATCAAAACATGTGACGTGAAAACGGCTGGCGCACTGCCACGGACGATGTACGGTCTTGTCACCGAGACGCTGGATCCACGTCTGCCGTGTGTCTACGTTGTCGAGTGTCTTCCGGGCCTCTGTGTCGCGATGAACAATCTCCTTCGCGCTCTCGGCAGTTTCGGCCGTCATCCGCGGAATGCCGAGATGATCGAAGACGCACGGCGCGACATGCTTCGGATGCTCGATATCTTCTGCGACGAGGTGAATTTGCTTTCCTGCGACGTCGACGTTGCCGCCTCCGGCTAGCTGCAATGGTTCTTTGTTTGCCTTGCTATAGGGTCAAATGTCACCGAAGTTAGGCTAACCGTCCTCTGCCGATGAGATGCGGTTCGACCCCATCCGAGGTTGCGGAAGCAATATATGAACTAGTTTCCGTACGGGAAATTTACCGTTCATTTTCAATGAATTGAAATTCGGCTATTTCGATCATCGAGGCTGCGAATCGGGGCCATATCGAGGACTGCAGCTAAGTGATTCCTTAGCATTTCAGCCGAATTCTCGCTAGATGATACCGAGGAGACTGCCTGTCATGTCGACGGTTTGTTTCCTTGCTGCGAAAGCCGATCGCTGCGGCTCTCTCATGAGACACGCCGTGACATATTTCGCCTCCCCGCGTTTGTGGTCGGAAAACCTGTGCGCAAGAGCGCCATCACCATTGGCCCAACCGAGAATTTTCCCTGCTGTGCACGCTTTGTAAGATCGCGGAGATAGCCTCCAGGCGAATTGATCGTTTCCGCTTTCTCAAGCAAGCAGGCGATGACGATAGCAAGGTTCTGTGGCCCCATGACGTTGCAGGCATCGCTTCCAGCTGAAGGGCTGATGCCAAGCATCGTGCGAACGACGGTGGTCGCGGAGATGAGGTCCTTCCAGTTCCGGATCATGCCGCCTGGTGCATATGCTGCGATTTGAGGGCAAGCCTGCAGAACCTGGCTCAGGGCAAGCGATTTGACTGGTGCTGGGGGTTCGACTGATCCGACCTGTACCGACGATTGGGTGAACGAGGCGAGACCAGTTGCTTCTGCAGATGATGCACCGGAGCAATCTTTGCTCTCGACACAGCGAGTGTTCTCCAAGCTCCGTTCAAGTTCAAAATGGGATTCAGGATGTGAATCCTGTATGTGGCGCTCATTTTGAGACTCATTGGCGCGCATATTTTCGGCATTTACGTGTGTTTCCAACTGGTTGACTACCGCATTACGCAGATCGGTCATCGCGACCAGAATGGCGTCCAGACGATTTGCCGTCGCGACACGTGGGATCTGGCCAACAATGGTGTCAAAGCGGGCTTGCAGGGTCTCCCAGTCGCCGGGAAGATTTTCATTGAGAGCAGTCGTAATCAGCTTGGCAACGTCACGGCGGCAGACCGTGAGCCTCTCCTTGCTCACACGCAGCAAGTGCCGCTCTTGTGCAACATGCGCAGCGGTGGCCTCGATCTGTTCGGCTTTTGCAAGCAGCGGAGCCAGGCTGAAACCGTAAGCTTGATCGATCTCGCCTTCCCGGTCGCGACGGGCGTAGCGCTTTCCGTTTGGGCTGTCCTTTCGCAAGATCAGACCAGCTTCGATCAGCATGGCCAGATGGCGCCGCAGGGTGGATGGTGTCATCCCCCTCGCCCGCAGAGACAGTTGGTTGTTTGATGGAAACACAACAAGACCTGCCCCGGACGAGAGCTCATCCTTGGGATAGAAGGAAAGCAAGGCGTCGAGAACCGTCAAGGCGCGATCCGTCACGCCAAGCGTCGTTCGAGCTTCGCACACCGAACGAAAGAGTTTCCATTTGTTACGGGCTACACCGGCAACGCTTGTCTCGGCCTGATGTTGGTTTGCCAACATGCCAAGCGTCATCGGTCGCCGCCCGAAAGGCGTCGTTACATATGCGCTATCCATTTTTCTTCACCTACATAGAGGCAAAAGAAAATTGCTCACCGAAACGGTGCCAAAGACGCTTGACTGTGATTCGTGGAAATGCGATTCTCGATCTTGCTAGAAATCTGAGGAAGGCTTCCGCGACGGCAACGTTAAGGGGGCCTTTTTCTTTTGCGGGTTATTCTCCTTGGACCTTTCGGTTTCTGTACGCGCTGTAGAGATCAGCCAAACTCTCGGAAAGAAACTCCCCGAATCCGATGGCATCCTTCGCCTTTAGCGCAAGGGTAAATGTGCGGCCGTCGCTCTTGGCATCGGCAACGACTTGCTTGTCGTCGGACGACCATTTGCTGGTGTGAAGCGACCTCTGCTTTTCAGGACGTCCCGCAGCCTTGATATTACCGACGAGCACGTTGAACCGCTCGCCTGCGGGAAGCTGTAAGAACGCCTGCGATTGAACGAACTCGACTGCGGCATCGAGCTTCGCCGGCTTCTCCAGAAGCGTCTTCAGCTCATACCAGCGATCGCGGCCGATTCCCTTGGCCGCACCCATGGCATTGACGATCGCCGGCGGGAGGCTGGCGACGGACAGCATCTTGGAGAGCGTTGCCTTGTCCAGCGAAAGCGCGGACATGACCACGGCATAGTCGTTGTCGAAGTGGCGACGGGCAATCTCATTGGCGAACATCGCCTTCTCCAGGAAGGAGAGGTTCGAGCGCGCGGAGTTTTCCTGGCCTTGTGCAACGACGTGATCGACGTCGCTGACCTCTTTAACAACAGCCCGGATCTTGCGGCCCAGCGCCTTGGCGACCCTGAGACGACGATGGCCGAAAACGACCATGTACCGTCCGGAGGTCTTCGGGTGTGGCCGGACCAGGATCGGGCTGTCCTGGCCACGATCACGGATCGCGTTCAGGAGTTCATCAAACTCAGCGTTGTCATCTTCCAGGCGGTCACGGATAAACGAGACTTCGATCAGGTCCGGATCGAGATCGACAACAGTCTCACCTTCCAGCAGGCGATCGGCCCGATCGGCCATCTCGCCTATTGAACTCAGGATCGACTTCGATGCGCCTCTCATGGCGTAATCGAGGACGTTTCTGGTGTTTTCAGCCGGTCCCTCGCTCATGACGTTTTCAAACGGGTTCTTACGAGCCATGAATCAAGCCTCCAGATACCTCTATCTTACTGAACGACCAGCATTTTTTGGTCGTGTTGACGGCAGTCAACAGCATCATGACCTTCCCCATGCCTTGTGAATCAGGCCCTGGATCTCGAAATTCACCGCATCCATGCAATCGATCGCTCGATCGTAGGTCTCGCGGGTGAAATTCGACCGATCCAATTCGTAGAGAGTCCGCTTGGTGAGGCCGGCATCGGAAATGGCCGTCGTCTTCACCATCGGGCTCTTGAGGATTTCTTCCGCCAGCATCGACTGCATGAACCCGAGCATCTGCACCTGCGGCACGTCGGAGGGTTCGAAACGCGTGATGAGATAACGCAGCCAGTCCATGCTCACGTTGGCGCCGGCCTTCTTGATCGTCTTGGTAATATTGCCAAGCATCAGCAGGAACTGCGACATCGACATCAGATCGAGCATCTGCGGATGCACCGTGATCAGGACCGAAGTCGCCGCTGTCATCGCAGTCAGCGTCAGGTAGCCGAGCTGCGGAGGGCAATCGACGATCACCACATCATAGCGACCATCGACATCCTCGAGAGCCTTGCCGAACCGCGTGTAGAAGCGTCGGCCTTCATTGCCGGCCTGCATCGCAAGTGGCGTATCATACTCGTATTCCTGCAGCTCAAGATTTGCAGGGATGATATCGAGCCCCGGAAAATTGGTTGGCAGGATGACCTTCTCCAGCGGCACGCGATCGTTGTCGTAGCGGATCGCATCATAGAGAGAAGGGTTCTTGTCGAGTTCCGGTTGGAAGCCGTGAAGCGCCGAAAAGGATGCCTGCGGATCGAGGTCGACCCCAAGCACGCGATGGCCGGTGAGTGCCAGATGCTGCGCGAGGTGCGCGGCGGTCGTCGTCTTGCCGGAGCCGCCCTTGAAGTTGACGACGGCAATGACCTGCAGCTTGTCGCCAGGCTTCCGGTGCGGCACATACTTCTTGGCTTCGCTCTTGCCGGTCTTGTCGAGGAAGAAGCGCAGCTCGAGCATCTGTTCGGCCGTGTAGTACTTCCGGTTCCCTGACATCGTCGTCGGGGTGGGGCCCTTTCCGTCGAGGTAAAGGCGCTTGAGGTTGCTCGGTGTGATCCCCAGATAGTGGGCCACTTCGGCAACGGAAAATTGACGCAAGGTCTTCTTTGCGTTCGGAGGATAGTTCTCCAGACGCAGTTGATCGAGCTTGCGCGAGATCTCCGCGCCTTGCGCGAGGATCTTGTCGTCGAACTCGAATGACGGAAGAGGATTAAACGCGTTCATTGTCTCCGGGACCATAATGGCGATAGAAAAGCCGAAATTGGCTAAATGGCGTCATTATTGCCGATTCTCTCCGGCTGACAAGGGCGTTGGAGAGAAGGTGGGCGGTATCTGACAGGCCTGTCGATAAGACGCCGATTCTACTGCGGCGAGAAATGCCGGCCGTGATATTTCCACATCTCAGTTGACGGCCGTCAACTGAGCCAGATTCGACAACAAACTCCGATATTTAGCCTATGAACGGCGGGCTCGTGGACAGCTCGATGCCATCTGGTCACAGTGAGCGCAGTTCCAGCGGTGGAAACTGTCGAGACTCGCACTTATCCGGAAAATACAAGGCCTTAGCCGAATCGGACTCTGGACGAGTTCAGAGTCAACGATTCTTTCATTGCTCTCTCTACGCATGGGGATGTTCGACGACCGACGATTTGCCGGCAGCGGATTCCGCATTTGCCGACTTGGCGTATAGCGATCTTTCGTCCTAGGTTGGGGAGACCAAACGAGGTGAATTCCGCCCTCTCCTGCCTCGGCAACGGTGTCGTCAGCCACGAGCAGGGGTGAATGTGTGGTCGCGTGCGAGGAGATTGAATAGTTTGCTGGAGGACTATATCGCCCGCTACGGGGTGGCCGCCGTCTTTGTCGGGGCTGGCATAGAGGGAGAGACGGCAGCCTTCCTCGGAGGCATCCTCGCGCATCGGCACCTTCTCCCCTATTGGCAGGTTGCGGTCGCTGCGTGCTTGGGGTCGTTCGTCGCCGACCAGTTCTATTTCTTCGCCGGCCGTTTCGCGTCTCAGTGGTCTCTCGTACAAAGGCTTGTTCGTTCGCCCTTTCTGGAGCGCGCGACGCAACTCCTCGAAGCGTATCCTACCGGATTTATTCTGGCGTTTCGTTTTATCTACGGGGTTCGAACTGTCAGTCCCGTTGCGATCGGGCTGTCGAGAGTGTCGGCGAGAAAGTTCGTCATCCTGAATGCGGTTGCTGCCTTTGTGTGGGGTGTGGGTATCACGGCGATCGGGTATCTATTCGGAAATGTGGTTGAGGCGATGTTCGGCCGCCTTCTCCTTCACACGCATCTGATAATCGCATTGGCCGGTATCGCGGCAGTACTTGCTGCAAGCGTCTATGCAATTCGACCGAGGCTGTTTCGCGGGCGAACGGGTACGGGCCGCAGCGAGTAAGTTGCGCTTGGCGGAGAAGCGCGATCGCAGAAACGGAGTGTTCATCCCGGCGGATACTCCGCAACGGGATGGGCGCCAAGACGGGTGCCGGTTCGGTCTGCCGGGGCAGTGCCGAGTGACTTTGCAAGTGAGTCTTTGCCTGCGGCAAATATTTGGATCAAAGCGTTAAGCTGCCCTTTCCCTCACGGACTGCCCTCTACATGACGGCAGACAGGTATCTGCCATTCGTCATCGTCGAGTAGGGCGCGTCCACGACATCGCTTCGCTCCGATAGATGTAGAGTCCGTCAAGTGCATTCGCTTGAGCCCTAGAACATCGCAGCACTGATACCGACCGACCGTCAGACGTCTTCAAGCCGGATGCAGTGGGCTGCGCGGAAGGGCTCGACGTTCCAAGGCGGGATGCGTATCGTGCCTTGCTCAGCAAGCCAGGATGGGAGTCACCGTTTCGCCTGAGACGATCTCGTTTGAGCCATGCGCCATTCCTGAAGCCGCTTAGTTTCGTGGGTAAGTTTTGGTGCACTGCTGCGCGCCATTGATTGCTGTGTTTTTTCGACTGGGGAGTGTTGCTCTCGCGCGAACTGTGCTTCGGGCCGAAGCGGGGCCAATTGCAGCGAGAGGGATCGTTCGATTGTGGACCTGGGTCGACGCGAGATGCCGTGAGGCATGTCGCCCCCAATGCAGTCCAAGACCAGATCGGTTCTGCCTGCAGAATAGCTGTAGCCAGGTTGCGCCAGCTGAATGACCTAGCGACGCCGCCCTTGGATCCTCCGAGGACGATGGTGGGCGAAGCGAGGCTCCGACGGCCTGTGGTCCCTTGATACACGACGGGTTCGATTTGCTACACCTATATCGTGAGATGACAATGCGGAACCCTCACGAGTGTTCAGAAATAAATACGTAAGAAATGGTCATGTTTATTACGTTGTTTATTGGGTTCGGAGAGGCATGCGAGCACGGCGGGAAGCTGCAATGGCCTTATGTCGTTATGTCTCGTCTTGAAATTCTCGTCAGCGAGGCATTATGTGGCTTTAGTGCGGAGGAGGGCTGGTCGTTGCAGGAGCCGCTACACCAATCGTTGCCTGCAACAAACGGGGAGCCGCGCAAGACCGCGACGACCACAATCAGACGGCAAACGCCACAGCTGCTCCGCTAAACCCGGCGCCGGCCGCGGTCATAAGAAGCAACCGTCCAGAGGTCAGTGGCTTTTGCCGATGGGCGACCGAGAGCGAAAGCGGGATCGTTGCGGCAGAGGAGTTGCCTAAGTCGCCAATAGTGCTGAGCATCCTGTCTTCGCCGATATCGAGTTCGTGACGGACCGCGTCACAGAGGCGAGCATTGGCCTGATGCGGGACAAAGCATGCTATGTCGGACGGCGCCATTGCCGCCTCAGTCATGACCTGCCGCGACGTACGGCTCATGAGATCGACCGCCCGGGTGAAAACTTCGCGTCCATCACGCATCGACATCAGTACTTGATCGGCGCGCATGTCCGAGGAGAACGGCAAGCTACTGCCGCCGGCTGGAATTGAGATCAGATCATAGCCGCTTCCGTCAGCGGCAAGAGCAGCAGCCTTCAGTCCGCTCTGCCCGGTGCGGCATGGTCCCAGCACGACGGCTCCTGCACCGTCTGCAAACAGAACCGCGCTGGCGCGCTCGGCGATGTTGATGCGACGGCTTAGAATGTTGGCTGCGACGACCAGCACAGGACGGCCATGGGCGCGCACAAAACTGTCGGCAAGCGTCAGCGCGTAGAGAAAGCCGGAGCATGCCCCGGCAAGATCAATTGCTCCGGAATTTCCCAATTTGAGTTTGTGCGCCAACAGGGGGGCGGATGGCGGGAGCAGATGATCGGGGGTCGAGGTGGCGAGCAATGTCATCGCGATCTCGCTTCGCTCAATTCCGGCATCGTCAAGCGCCATGTCGCCTGCCTGTGCGGCAAGACCTGTGAGCGTATCGCCTTCAATCGCCCAGTGGCGGGATCGGATACCGGTGCGCCTCTCGATCCAACCTTCTTCGAGCCCAAGGCGATCTTCGATCTCCCGGTTGAAGACGATCCGTGGCGGTACGGCGTGCCCGAAGCCGGCAAGGCGCGAGGACAGCGAGGTCACGATCGCGGCTCTCCGAGTACCAGCGAAGCGACTTCGTCGATCGCGTCGTAGGCGGCGGCGAGTTCCTCGGCGCTCGTGCAGTAGGGCGGCATCAGGTAGATCACATTACCGAGCGGTCGGATCAGCAACCCGCGCTCGCGGAACAGCGCACGTAGGCGCGGTCCGACCTCCGCGAGATAGCCACCTGTCGGCACAGCAAGATCGAGTGCGGCTATCGTGCCGCATTGCCGGACCGAGCTGAAGCGTGGATCCGCCGAGAAGCGCGGCAAGTGTTGCTCGTGTTGTGCGGCAAGCTCGGAAATCCGGGCCGATACCGGCTCCTCGCGCCAGACCTTGAGGTTGGCAACGGCTGCCGCGCAGGCAATCGGGTTTGCCGTATACGAGCTCGAATGGAAGAACATCTTTCGCCGATCGCTGGAGTAATGCGCAGCGAAGACGTCACTTGAACAGAGTGTGGCTGCAAGCGGCAGCGAGCCTCCGGTCAGCCCTTTCGACGTGCAGAGGATATCGGGGCTAATGCCGGCCTGTTCACACGCAAATCGGGTTCCGGTGCGCCCCCAACCGGTCATCACCTCATCGGCGACGAACAGGCACTCATAGCGGTTCGCTATCTCCCTCAGCGCCTTCAGCGTCGCGTGGCTGTAGAACTTCATGCCACCGGCACCGAGAACAAGAGGTTCAATCAGGATTGCTGCGGCCCTTCCCTGACGGCAGATGGCTTCAAATGCATCGAGGGTGTCCTGCTCACGGCCAGCCTCAGGGTAGGGAAGGCGGTCCACTGCAAAGAGCAGCGGTTCGAAGGGTGCATTGAAGACACCACGTTCTCCGGCGGACATGGTGCCGATGGTGTCGCCATGGTAGCTGTGTTCCATCACGACGATGCGATCACGCGCGATCCCGATGTTGTGGAAGGTACCAAGCGCCATCTTGATCGCAACCTCGACGGCGGTTGATCCGCTGTCCGAGTAGAAGACATGCCGTAATCCGGAGGGCGCAATATCGAGCAGCCCGGTCGCCAGTGTTTCGGCCGGCTCGTGGGTGAATTCCGCGAAAATGATCTGATCATAGGACGCACTTGCCTCCCGGATCGCGGCCATGATGCCTGGGTAACGATGACCATGCGTGATCACCCACCACGACGAAATTGCATCGAAGAAACGATTGCCGTCCTCGTCGAAGAGATAGGCGCCCTCCGTCGCAACGATCCGCCGCATCGGAGCTTCAAGGGCATGCTGGGTGAAGGGATGCCAGACGGGCGAGGGGATCACGAGTTCATCTCCACAAAGGACGCAGCATCGAAGTTTTCGATGAAAGCGCGGCGCAGAGCGTCCCGCGTCAAGGTCTCAAGGATCGGCAACCGCCCCAGTATCTTCACTTGCGCGATCGCGGCGATTATCGCCTGGCTTTCCTCGTTCTCGGCCCCGATGAAGGCGACACCGCCTAAAGGAATAGAACGGCTGCGAAGGGCTTCGATGGAAAGGAGGGTATGATTGATGGTTCCGAGCGACGTTCGTGCACAAAGGATGACAGGGATATTCCATCGGGCGAAGACGTTAGCGAAAACACTCTTCTCTGTGAGGGGAACAAGCAGCCCGCCAGCGCCCTCGATCACAAGTGGACCAGTGGCGTCGGGTGGCGCGAGCAGGTCGGGGTCGATCGTAACGCCGTCGATCCGCGCTGAAAGATGCGGCGAGGCGGGTGTGTGGAGGCGATAGCACTCCGGCAAGATATGGTCCGCAGGCAGTCCGCTCAGCCTGGCAACCACCTCGCTGTCAGTCTCCTCCTCCAGGCCCGATTGGACAGGCTTCCAGTATCTGGCACCAAGCGTGCCAGCCAGGGCGGCAGCGAAAATGGTCTTGCCTATGCCGGTATCCGTTCCCGATACCACGAAACGAGGGCTCATCTGCTGTGCTCCTTCATGGCGGCTGCGAGGCAATCCAGCATCACCGTGATATCCGACCAGTCGGCATTCAGCGTCACTGACAGCCGCAAACGCGCGGTGCCTTCAGGAACTGTTGGTGGCCGGATCGCCCGGATATCGAAACCGTCAGCTTGAAGCGCCTCAGCTATTCGAACGGCTCGAGCGTTATCGCCAATCAGGATCGGTTGAATTTGCGAGCGGCTTGGGGCGATGCCGAACTGGCTTTCCAATCGCGCTCCAAGAAGAACGACGAGGCGCTCCAGTGCCGTGCGGCGCTCCGGTTCGTCTCTTAAAATGCGCAATGATTCCCGCACGCCCGCTGCCATAAGGGGTGAGGGCGCCGTGGAATAGATGAAGGCGCGAGCGCGGTTGACCAGATAATCCGCCAGCACGCCTGGCACGGCAAGCAGAGCGCCGGAAACGCCGAACGCCTTGCCGCAAGTGTGCAGCACGATGACATTCTCTCGGCCTTCAAGGTCTGCGGCAAGCCCTTTGCCGCCGTTGCCGAAGACACCGGTCGCGTGTGCTTCATCGATTACGAGGAAGCCGTTATGGCGATCCGCAACATCCGCAAGCGCCGACAATGGTGCCCTGTCTCCGTCCATGGAATAGAGACTTTCGACGGCAATCCATGGATGACCCCGTCCGCCCTTCTTTCTCCAGCGCTCTATTGCGTCGTCGAATGCATCGGCGTCGTTGTGCGGGGCCCCGACAGCGGTCGACTTGCTGCCAGCGATTCCTTCGTGGACGCTCGCGTGGATCAGCGCGTCATGAACGATCAGGTCGCCACGCTGCGGCAGTGTCGAAAACAGGGCGGAATTCGCGGCGTAGCCGCTGCCGAAATAAAGCACCCGCTCGGCCCCGAAGAACTCGGCGGCTTCTGCCTCCAAGGCTTCGTGCTCCTGGTGATTGCCGCGCAAAAGGCGCGATCCGGTAGCCCCAACCGGCACTCCGCGCTCCATTGCGCACCGAACCGCATCCTTCAGGCGCGGTGCGTTGGCAAGAGCAAGGAAGTCGTTGGAGGTGAAGTCCACACCCTGCCGCGGGGAGAGGCTGCGTAAACGTGCCTTACCTTGCAACCGGCCGAGCGTAGCCGCGTAGCTGGACAGAACCGATAATGCCATCAGGCTTGCCCCAGCGGCATGGGCGAAAGGCCAAGGCGGTGGAAGAGAGAGACGTCGTGGTCGTCTCCGGGATTATCGGCCGTCAGCAAAGTATCGCCGACGAAAATGGAGTTCGCGCCGGCGAAGAAGCAAAGCGCCTGCATTTCATCACTCATTTCGGTACGTCCGGCTGACAACCGCAGGTGTGACGTCGGCATCAGGACGCGAGCGAGCGCGATAGTCCGTACGAAATCGATCGGATCAACAGGTGCCGCATTGGCGAGTTTGGAGCCCGGTATGGCGATCAGTTGGTTGATCGGCACGCTCTCCGGCGGCACTGGCAGGTTTGCCAATGTCAGGAGCATGGAAATACGATCCTCGACGGTTTCGCCCATTCCAAGAATTCCGCCAGCGCAGACCTTTATGCCGGCTGCCCGCACAGTCTCGATTGTGTCGAGACGATCTTCAAAGCTGCGCGTCGTGATGATTTCAGGATAGAAGCGCTCGGAGCTGTCGATGTTGTGATTGTAATAGTCGAGCCCGGCCTGCGCGAGCTTGCTGGCCTGGATCGCGCTCAGCATGCCGAGGGTCATGCAGCTTTCCATGCCGAGCGCCTTGACGCCTTCGACCATCGCAACGAGCGCATCCATGTCCCGGTCCTTCGGGCTCCGCCAAGCCGCGCCCATGCAATATCGGGTCGCGCCGGCATCCCTTGCTCGCTGCGCCTCCTCGACAACAGCCGAGACCTCCAGCAGCTTGGAGGCCTTAAGCCCAGTCGGATAATGCGATGACTGGCTACAGTAGCCGCAATCTTCAGCGCATCCGCCCGTCTTGATCGACAGCAATCGGCTCATCTGGACCGCGTTCGGGTCAAAATGCTGGCGATGAATGCTCTGCGCCCGGAAGAGGAGGTCATTGAATGGAAGATTATAGATAATTTTCGCTTCTGAGGGCGAAAATCGGGATGTTGAGTTCTGGTTTACGAGCAAGATATGCACCTCTCCGGTGGTTTTCCACCGATAGCAGAGCGATGGATTTCAAATTATAGATAAAAATGCATATCGTTGATAAAATCGCAAGAGAGAAAAAGCGAGCTCGACCGTCAGGCGATGGCAGCGAGAATCGGTGCAGTCCAAATTGCCCATGGCAACTGCACGGGCGCAGCCGGTTGGGCTGATGAAAGCGATATGCGTGCCAACTGTTAGTCGGGTCACCAATCGTCCGAGTTGCAACGGTGGCCGGCAACGTGCGGGCGAAAATCAAATGCGCCCATCGGCCCGCCGATGGGTTGCTTATCAATCGCTGGGGTCTAAAGACCCTATTTAGGCGTCACCGGGTTCTAGTCGTGTTCAAGCGCATGCTTGACCCGCAAAACGGTCAGGCCGACCGTTGCGATCACAATCGGAATGGAAACCAGCATCACGAGCGGACTAACGTGGTAGCCAGCGTGGTCGACCGTCTCGAAGACCACCTTCAGCAAGCTCAGCAGATAGTAGCTGATCGCGATGACCGAGAAGCCTTCGACAGCCCGCTGGATCTTCACCTGTGTGGCTGCGCGATCCGCCATCGCCTGGATCTGGATAGTGTTCTGAAGCTCGATTTCCATCTGGATACGGGTCTGAAGGAGATCGACCAGATGGGTCGCGGCGCGCGATAGCTGGTCCAGTCGCAGTGCGGTCGCAGCGCAGGTGCGAACGGCTGGCTTGAAGCGGCGCGCAACGAAAACGCCGAAGCGCTGAAATCCCGGTACGTGTGTTTCCCGTAGTTCCGTTATCCGTTCTTCGACGATCTGCGCATATGCGGCGGTAGCGCCAAACCGGTTGCGTGTCTCGGCTGTTGCCGAGATCACCCGGGCCGAAAGCGCCGATATTTCGTCGAGAAGCGGTTTATGCTCCGAGGTCGGAATCGTCAGGTTGCGATCGCTAAGCTCGATCAATCTGGCGTCAAACTCGCTGAGGAGCGGCGCCAGCCGGCGTGCCTCGGGCAGCCCCATCAGGGCGATGGAGCGATAAGTCTCGATTTCCAGGATCCGTCGCACCATTCGTCCGAGCCTGTAGGCATTGAGGTCGTTGTTGAAGAGGGCGATCCTGCTCCCTTCTCCCGGTCGAACGCGAAAATCCGAACAAACCACCGCTGCTCCGCCACCGATAGACGACGCGGCGGTCTCCTGAAAACCCAGTTGCTTGAGGCTAGGGCCGAGTTCTGCGGGCGCGGCCCCGTTTACCAGAAGCGCAATTCGGCAGATGAGATCGGCCTCGGAGATTCCGTCGACCCCGAGAGAGGATGTCGCCGACACCGGCCATTCGTGTGCGTCGGCGTCAAGCTGGACGACACGCGTGATCGTGACAAACTCGGTATGTCGTTCGACCTGGGTGCGGATGTGGGGAGCGTCCGCATCGGTCTTCAGTCTGTCGATGACGGGATCATTCTGGTCACGGGACATGAACGCGAGATGTTCGACCAATGCCGGGCCGGCGAAGTAGATTGACGGTCGGGCGTGAAGCTCTGCATTGAAGTCCTGGGACATTCGATCTTCCACGATTCTGCTGATCTCGAGTTAGCCCCATAGCAACGGCACTGCGGTGTCGCCATAGAATAGATGGTGGGGAAAGGGCGACCTTTGGTCGCTTTGTCCAGCCCGCAGGCGCAATTCCATTGTGAACGTTCGAGCGTTGCCGGCAACTCGAATGCTGCGACGCGACGGGAGAGCCAGGAGTCGCCTGATCTTGCAACTCTCTGCTTCACGGCTATCCATATCAAAGACGAGCAACGTCAGATCGCATCGCGCTCGGTGCGGAGGTTGGCGACGACGCGCCGGTTCTGTACCTTGCAGGACCGTTCGGCGCAGTCCCGGACATCACGGTCCTTGCCGTATCCCTTGGCCCACATGCGACTGGTATCGACGCCCTTGGAGGCAAGGTAAGCCATCACCGCGTCGGCGCGCTTCTGGGATAGGGTTTCCATCTTGGACGCGGAGCCGGAATCGTCGGCAAATCCCTGCAGTTTGATCAGCCAGGTCGGGTTCCGGGTGAGCCAGGCTGCCTGGCTGTCCAACGTCGCCATTGCGACTGAATCCAGCGTGGTGGAGTCCTGCGAGAAATAGATCCGTCGTCCGACGTTGAGGATGAAGTCCTCCTCGCTGCCGGCTGCGACTTTTTCGAAGCCGGGGGCCGGATCGTTGGTTTGCCCGGTCATAGGCGCAACGACAGGCTCCTCGACCGAGGCAATCTCCTTCGTGGTGCAGGCGGAAAGCGCCCCGACCATGGCCAACGATAACAGCAATTTAGCGAAAGGGGTCCGGATGGGCATCTGCAATGTATTGCTCATTCGACCGGAGTTCCTTCACTAACCTGAGTGGTCTTGTCAGCCTGGTCTGCAATATGCGGCAGAACCTGAACCGCAGTGCCGATGGGGCAACGTTGATAGAGGTCGATCGCATCTTCGTTGAACATGCGGATACAGCCGCTCGAGGCATCCTTGCCGATGCTTTGCGGTTCCAAAGTGCCGTGGAATCGGTAACCGGTGTCGACGCCATCACGATGCAGGTACATGGCGCGCGGGCCGAGAGGGTTCTTCGGCGAGCCGCCATCGACAGACTCGGGCAGTTCGGGATGACGCTTTCGCATCTCCGGTGGCGGTGTCCACCGCGGCCACAGCGATTTACGGTCGATCGTCGCGCGGCCGAACCATTTGAAGCCCTCGCGCCCGACGCCCACGCCGTAGCGGATCGCCGTCTTGTTTTCCATGATCAGATAGAGGAAATGATGCCTGGTATCGACGACGACAGTGCCGATCGGCTCGCTGCTGAAATACTTGACGACCTGGCGGCGCCATTGCTTGTCGATGAGCGCGAAGTTCGTCCTTCGAAAAGTCACGCCGTTGTCGACGGAAGTGCCGTCAAAATAGGATACCGCCGAAGCTGGATCGGGCTTTGTTATCGCAGCAGCGCCGAGCGCCGTCAGTCCACCATGCAAAAAGCTCCTGCGTGTCCATACCATCGGCCATATCCCCCAAAGCCAAGAAAGCAACACGGCGCCAGTAAATCAGATTTTTTATCGGGCACAACAGGTAATTCTAATCCACACCAAGCGAGCAAAACGATGCTTGGGATAAAGAAGAAAAATGCTCCGGGCCGTTACTTCGAACCGATAGCGCTTTACTCGGAGCGGAGAGCGCAGGCTGTCGCCGAGATTCAAAGCTTGGTGTAACCTCCACTGGTCAAAAAGGAATGATGGCAGTGACCGGGCGGTCGCTGCCATCAGATCGTTTTTGGCGAGGCCAGCCTAAACGTCGTCACGATGACGAAGAGCCTGTTTCAGCCGATGAATGTGGCCGGCGCCAATCCCGCAGCATCCGCCGACCATCGTGGCGCCTGCATCGATCCAGGAGCAGGCGAAACGCGAATAGACGTCGTCGTTCAGATCCTGTCGTGTCGTATGAAGGCTTTCGTTCGCCGCGGCGCCTCCCTGCTCTCCCTCGAAGGCGTTGGCGTAGACGCCAATGCGGAGGTCGGCCTTCTGGCGGCTGGCAAGTCGAACCGACGTTTCCACTGCCTGACGCATGACCTCAGGTTTGCTGCAGTTGAACAGGAGCGCTTCCGCACCGGATGAGGCGGCCCATCGGGCCGCATCCTCGACCGGCTCGCCGGAACGAAGCCTCGGAGATGCACCATCGGTTTGCGCGGTATCATCGGCAAGCGTGAAGGAAATCCAGAAAGGCTTGCCCGTCCCGGAGACCGCTGTGCGGACAGCATGGCCTTCATCAATCAGGCTCAGCGTCTCACCCAGCCAGACGTCGACATAGGGATCGAGGTTCTCAACCAGGACCTTGAGATAGTCCTGTACCCGCTGCGGGTCGAAATTCTGCGGTTCATAGGAGCCAAAGATCGGTGGCAACGAACCAGCGACCAATATCTTGCGGTCCTTGCATGCATCAGCCGCGTCGCGGGCAAGTTGGCCGGAACGCGCGATCAGCTCGGCGCCTTCCTTCCGGAACCGCTCCTCGCCGATATGAAAAGGGACGAGGGCATAGCTGTTGGTGGTGATGACGTCGGAACCGGCGGCGATGAACTCGTCATGGACCTGGCGGACGATCTCCGGCGAATTGATGAGTGCCAAAGCCGACCATTCCGGCTGCTTCAGCTCGGCTCCGAGGCGAAGAAGTTCGCGGCTCATTCCGCCGTCGAGAATATAGAGTTTGCTCATTAAAAGGATCTCCAGAATGGTTCGGTCGTCGGAGAGCTGCGGCCTCTCCTTGACGCGGGATCAGCGTCGCACCGGGACCTGGGCCTCTAGGAAGCGAAAGGCGCGCGCGATAATGGCGGTGATGATGAGATAGAAGGCGGTCACGACGATCAGCGGCTCATAGACGAGCAGCGTGTCCTGGCGAACCTTGGTGGCGACGGCGTAGAGATCCATGACCGTCACGGTGAAGGCCAGGGGCGTTGCCTTCAGCTGCATGACGATTTCGCCCCCGATCGTCGGCAACGCGATACGAATAGCACGCGGCAACCAAATTCGCCGCGTCAGGGTAAGGGGCCGCATGCCGAATGCCCGGCCTGCCTCCAGCTCGCCCTTGGGAACGGCGAGCAAGGCGCCGCGGAGTACCTCTGCTTCGTAAGCCGCGTAGTTCAGGGTGAAGCTAAGGGCCGCGAAGAAAAAACCTTCGCGCAAGATCGGCCATAGCAGGCTCTGCCGGATGCCAGGGATCATCGGCAGAAGAGAGCCGACGCCGTAATAGAGCAACCATAGCTGAATCAGCAGCGGCGTGCCACGAAAGAAGGTGCAGTAGCCGCGAGCGAGAGATCGCAGGACAGGCCCGCCGCTGACCTGCGCGAAGGCAAGGCCGATTGCGATAACGAAGCCGAAGGTGACGGATATCACCAGCAAAGCCAGTGTCTGCCATGCGCCAGTTAGCAGGAGCGGCCAATATGCGCTTACCCACGAGAAGGTCATGAAATCTCCTCAGGCAAGCGTTGGTTGGCCGCGGCGCACGCGACGCTCGATCGCCTTGAAGATGGCGTTCGAAACGAGCGTGATCGCGAGATAGAGCAGGGCGGATGCGAGGAAGAAAACAAAGTAATGCTTGGTGCTCGCGCCCGCGAGCCGTGTGGCAAGAGCGAGCTCCTGATAGCCGACGACGGCCACCAGAGCGCTGTCCTTTGTGATCGACATCCATAGATTGGTAAGGCCCGGCAGCGCGTTCGGCAGCAGGGCCGGAAGGATGATGCGGCGAAAGCGCAAACGCGGACTCATTCCAAACGCTTTCGCGGCCTCGATCTGGCCAACGGGAATGGCGAGGATTGCCCCGCGCAAAACCTCTGTCATGTAAGCGCCTTGCACAAAGCCAAGAACGGCAATGGCAACGGCAAAACCGTTCAGCTCGAAAGCGGGCAGGTTGAGCATCGCGAAGATGCGGTTGAGACCGTCCATGCCAGCATAGTAAAGCCCGACGATCAGGATCAATTCCGGAACCGCACGGATGGTTGTTGTATAAAGCTCGAGCAAGAGACGGACCGACCTGATGCCGGACAGCTTCCCAAGCGCTCCGCCTGTGCCGAGGGCAAGTCCGATCAGGAAGGCACCGCCTGAGATGGCAAGCGTCGAGGCGGCTCCGCTCAACAGCACCCCGCCCCATCCAGGCGGATAGGGGGAGAGCAGGTCGAGAATGCCTTGTTGGGAAGCCGCCATCGATCCGATCGCTTAGTTGGCGCCGTAGATGTCGAAATCGAAGTACTTCTTGGTGATTTCGTCATATTTGCCGTTGGCGCGAACGGTTGCGATTGCGGTGTTGAGCTTTGTCTTGAGGTCGGTGTCTTCCTTGCGCAGGCCGCCGGCAACGCCCGCGCCGAGAACGTCCTTGTCGTCTGCCACATCACCCATCTTGGCGCAGCAGTCCAAGCCTGCTTCACTTTTCAGGAAGGCATCGAGCGCAAGGGAATCTCCAAAGACATAGTCGATGCGACCGGCCAGGAGATCCTGAAAGGCCTCGTCGAGTGTCTGATAGGTCTTTTCGTCGGCTAAGTTGGCGAAGTACTTCTTGTAGTATTCTGATTGGACCGTCGACACCTGGATGCCGATGGTCTTACCCTTCACATCGTCAGCCGTGGCGCCGGTCTTCTGGTCCTTCGGGCCGATCAGCGTGCTTGGAGTGTTGTAGTACTTGTCGGTAAAATCGATAACCTTCGAGCGCTCCGAGGTGTTGGCCATCGAAGACCAGATGACATCGAACTTCTTGCTCTGAAGTGCCGGAATGAGGCCGTCCCAGGAGAGTTCGACGACCGAGCATTGTTCTTTCATCTGCTCACAAACGGCGTTCATCATGTCGATTTCCCAGCCCTGCCATTTGCCGGAAGCATCCTTTGCGAAGAATGGCGGATAGGACTCGTTCATGATGCCGAAGCGAACCTCGGCCTGCGCCGTCAGGGAAGAGAGGGTCAGTCCAAGCCCCGCAAGCAAAATCGAAAATAGTCTCATGGAAGGAATTCTCCTGGCAAAGTTGTGTGTGAATGAATGATGGTCAGAAATGAACCGTTCGCGTGAATTCCCGGCAGCGGGAGCTCAGCGGCGCGTCAAAGATCTGTTGCGGAGGACCTTCCTCCTCGATGCGCCCCTCATGCAGAAAGAGGACGTGGTTTGAGACATCGCGGGCAAAGCGCATTTCGTGCGTGACCAGCAGCATGGTCCTGCCCTCGTCAGCGAGGTCGCGGATAACCTTGAGCACTTCCCCGACCAGCTCGGGATCGAGCGCCGACGTTGGTTCGTCGAAGAGCATGACTGCCGGGTCGATGCACAGAGCGCGGGCAATTGCGGTTCTCTGCTGCTGGCCACCGGAAAGAAATGCCGGATAAGCATCGCGCTTGTCGTAGAGGCCGACCTTGGCGAGCAGCGCATCCGCTTTCTCGGTCGCCTCGCGACGGGAGACGCCGAGAACATGCACTGGCGCCTCGATGACGTTCTCGAGAACCGTCATATGAGCCCAGAGGTTGAAGCTCTGGAAGACCATCCCCAGGCCGCTCCGAATCCGCTCGACCTGCCGCCAGCTCTTGGGCTGCATCTGGCCCTGGCGCGACCGCCTCAGCGCGACTTCTTCACCATTCACGATGACGCGGCCGCGATCGGGCATTTCAAGCAGGTTTATGCATCGCAGAAACGTGCTCTTGCCCGATCCAGACGAGCCGATGATGGAAATCACGTCGCCTTGGTTGGCCATGGTTGAAACACCCTTGAGGACCTGGTGTGACCCAAAGCTCTTGTGGAGTTCTTCCACACGAAGTGCTTCGGAAGACAGCTCTGCCATGCATAGTTCCGTTAGAAATAATTCGCGGAGAATATCGCGTGCCAGAGCGGATTTTGCGCGCACTTTTCGGCCAATTTGCATATAAAATGCAAAAATGTGTTCTGTATGCATGTTTTGTGTGAGAACAAAGATGCCGCCGGCTAATGCCGGTCATTAGGGAGAGAGATGGGAATGGAAAGTCTGGATCGCTTTGATCGCGATATTCTCGACATTGTGCAGCGCAATTGCCAGCTCACCGCCGAGGCGATCGCCGAAGAGGTTGGGCTGTCGACGTCTGCCGTCCAGCGGCGTCTGAAACGCCTGCGCGAAGACGGGGTCATCAAGGCGGAAATCGCCGTCGTGGATCGGAAGGCAACGGGGACACCGATGGTGTTCATCGTTGGCATGGAGATCGAGCGCGACAACTACGACGCGCTCGCCAAATTTCGTGTTTGGGCCGAAAAGCAGGAGCACATCCAGCAGGTCTACTATGTCACCGGCGCCGTCGATCTTATCGCGATCGTGACTGCGCGAGATGTCGAGCACTATGACGATATCGCCGCGATGATCATGGCGGAGAACCCTCAGATACGACGGATGCACACCAATGTGGTGCTGCGGGACGTGAAGCTCGGGCTTTTCGTTCCATTGGCTGATGCCGGCAACCCGGATCGGTAGGAAGCGGGAAGATGCTTCGGAATAAGTCGTCAGCGCCCGAGGTTGTGCCAACTTTTGCGCAAGACGCGGCTTTCGCCTGGAACCGAACCGTATACGACACGCGCGTTGCCGCTGGCGGGCGCGGTGCCTGGAAGTTTACTCGTCGCCGTCCCGAACGCTGTTTGCGACCAAAGTGCGAATACGCTCTGTCACGACCGGATCAACAGGGTTGTAGACGACCAGGTTGAGATCGGGTCTGCCATCGACCGCGAACCCTGAGTATTCGAGCTCGATGTCGCCCAAGATCGGATGCTTCAAGCGCTTGGTCCCCTCGCCGTGGGAGACGATTTCGTTCTCCTGCCAGAGCGAGGCGAATTCCGGGCTGACCCGGCAGAGGTCCTCCACCAGTTCGGCGATCTCGGAGGTGGCGCCGGCACGAGCCGCGTCGGCGCGAAACGAGCCGACTACAAACCGGGCCATCGCCTCCCAGTCATGTTGGACGTTGCGTATGGTTGGATTGCAGAACAGCAGACGCAGAATGTTCCGATCGCTCGGCGCAAGGCTGTTATAGTCGGTCATGACAACGGTCGCAGCCTTGTTCCAGGCGACGATGTCCCAGGCAGCGGTCCGTACGAGAGCCGGGCTTGCATCAAGTGTGTCGATCAGCCGTTGGAGGCGTGGGCTGATGCCCTCGACGGAACGATAGCGAACCTCCGGAGGACGGCCGAGGCCGAGCATGAAAAGGTGCTCGCGCTCGGGTTCGGTCAGCATCAGGCCGTTTGCGATCCGGTTCAGGACATCAGCGGAAGGCGCTCCGCCTCGCCCCTGTTCCAGCCAAGTATACCAGGTGGGGCTGATGTTGGCCCGTTGCGCCACTTCCTCCCGTCGGAGCCCAGGTGTCCTTCGACGCCCTGACAATCCGAAGGTTGCCGGATCCAAACGTGTACGACGGTCTCGCAGGAATACGCCGAGGGGATTGCGCTCGCTTGTCATGGCTTACCTGTTGGCCATTATAATAGGATAAAATAACTACTTTAACACCATAACCAATAGCGCAATAGTCGGGTCCTTATCAACAAGGAGACATCCTTATGCGCATCTTCCTGACTGGAGCGACGGGCTTTATCGGATCGGCCATTGTGCCTGAATTGCTGAAGGCCGGTCATCACGTCATCGGTATGACCCGTACCGACAACGGGGCAAAAGCACTCGAAGCAGCCGGCGCCGAAGTCCATCGCGGCACACTGGAGGAACCGGAGAGCCTCAGCCGCGGCGCCGAGAAGGCCGATGCCGTGATCCACACCGCTTTTGACCACGATTTCTCGCGTTTCGTCGAGAATTGCCAGAAGGACGGCCGCGCGATCGCGGCACTTGGCGAGGCTCTGAAGGGATCGAACCGTCCGTTGATCATAACATCGGGGACGGGGCTTGGTAATGCGGTTCTGGGAGAGCCGGCGAGAGAAGATGTCTGCAACTTCGAGCATCCCAATCCGCGCGTTGCATCCGAATTGGCGGGCAATGCGCTTCTCGAGGCCGGCGTGAATGTCGGGGTGGTTCGACTTCCGCAGGTTCACAACACTATAAAGCAGGGCCTGATCACTCCCCTGATTGCGATTGCCCGAGACAGAGGCGTATCGGCCTATGTGGGTGAAGGACATAACCGTTTCCCGGCAGGTCATCTGAGCGATGTGGCGCTCCTCTATCGGCTCGCGATCGAAAGGGCAGAGCCCGGTGCGCGCTATAATGCCGTCGGCGAAGAGGGGATTTCATCCCGTGTTATCGCCGAGGCGCTTGGTCGGGGCCTCAAGTTGCCGGTGGTCTCAATCGCCCCGGAGAAAGCTGCGGAGCATTTTGGCTGGATGGCGATGTTCATGGGATTGGATTTCCCGGCCTCCAGCGCCATCACGCGACGTGTCCTCGGATGGAACCCCTCGGGACCGGGCCTGATCGCAGATCTCGATGCAATGAACTACGAGCTTGGCAGCATAGAGATCAATGAAAAGCGACAAGCTTTTGCGCGCTGACCGCCGTCGATCGGGCTGACCGTATCGACTGGCGTCTCCCGCAATGGCTTTCGTTGATTCTCAAACGCTGCCGCCCAGCGATGGGCGACGGCGTCCACTTGCATTGCACCGACATCTCGGTTGATCGCTCAGTGCGGCGACAATCCGCTCGCCAGTCTCACGAGGCGCAGAAACTCGGCGCGGTAGCCGAAGGCATCGAGGCCGCGTGCGTTTTCAGCAAGAGCCGTGACGGCGTCATAGGAAAAGTCGGTGAGTGCCGGGTCGCCGCGCAATTTCTGCCCGAACGCAGCAACCGCTGTCGAGAAGCGAACATCGACGGGCGCCTTGTCGATCGAAGCTACGTCGTTGGCATCGGTTATCGGCAAGCTGATCAGCGCGCTCTTGTCTTCATCGGGTTTCTTGTAGCGGATCTTGAGGAATGCCAGTTCGTCGCCCCTATCAGGCGCTTGTGCGAGCGGTGCGTTTTTCTTGTCCGCGTAGCGGAGGTCGTCGGTAAGCACCGCGGGACTTCCCTTCGGTGTGATCTCGTAAATCGCGGTAACGCTGTGGCCGGAACCGATATCGCCGGCATCGACCCGATCATTGTTGAAATCTTCGCGTTTCAACGCGCGCGTCTCGTAGCCGACAAGTCGATATTCGGCGATGCGGGCCGGATTGAATTCCATCTGGAACTTCACGTCCTTGGCGATCGGAAAGAGCGCAGCACTTGCCTCTTGCACGAGCGTTTTTTCCGCCTCTGCAAGCGTGTCGATATAGGCTGCGGTGCCATTGCCATTTTGCGCGAGCGCCTGCATCAGGCCATCGTTGAGATTGCCGCGACCAAAACCCAGCACCGACAGGAAAATACCGGTCTTGCGCTCGCTTTCGATCAAGGTCTTCAACTGATCGTCGCTCGACGGGCCGACATTGAAATCGCCGTCCGTTGCCAGCATCACGCGATTGATGCCGTCTTTGACAAAGGCCGACTTCGCCAGGTCATACGCTGCCTCGATGCCAGCCGCGCCCGCTGTCGATCCGCCAGGTTGCAGACCGTCGATCGCCGCCAGAATCTTTTGCTTGTCCGAAGCGCTGGTTGGCTCGAGTACGGTTCCGGCGTTGCCGGCGTAGGTGACAATCGATACCTTGTCTTCCGGTCGCAACTTGTCAACGAGCAGCCGGAAAGCGCTCTTCAGGAGCGGCAGTTTATCTGCCTCATCCATCGATCCGGAAACGTCGATCAGGAAAACGAGATTGGCCGGCGGTGCTTTCGCGGGAGCAAGATCGTATCCCTTGATCGCGACATGAAGCAGCTCGGTTCCCTTATTCCAGGGTGTCGGCATCACCGTCACGGTTGCCTTGAAAGGCTGATCGGCAGTGTCAGCTCCCGCCCAGTCATAGGGGAAATAATTGATCATCTCTTCCGTTCGCACAGAAGCCGGTGGGGGCAATTCGCCAGCCATAAGCGCACGGCGAACAAACGAATAGGAGGCGGTATCCACGTCTGCCGAGAAGGTGGAAACCGGTTCCGCAGCGACCGACTTCACGCCGCTGACCTGGCTCTCAGGGAACCGCTCGTCACTTTCGGACGTCGGGGTGGCCGCGATCCGTTCGCGGTCCGCTTCGGCCAAACCGGGACGTGCGGGTGCCGCTTGCGCGACGCTCCGTTTCGCGCCCAGCGCTGCCGGGGCGTCCTTCTTGAGCAGTCCGGAAATCTGATCGGCATTGAAATCGGAGGTCCTGCCTTGTGGAGCCGGCGGCGCCGCAGGCTCTGCATATTGAGCAGGAGCTTCAGTCTCCACGTCCGAGGGTGACGTTGGCTTCGGCAGCGATTTCACGGCGAGATCCTGAACGCCCCCTGCGGCTGTCCCGCCAATAGCGCCACCAGAAACGTTGTTACGGCTCAGTTCGATCGCGATAAAGCCGGCGGCTGGCACCAGCAGCAGGGTGGCAATGGCCGAGCTGGTGAGGAATTTCCTGTTCATGGCAGTGCTCCAAACACGGTTGAGGATGGAGCTTGGACGCGGGCGTTCTTCTTTTCCTTGGGCGAGCGTGGCCGTTTTTTCCGTGGCGTCGAAGGATTGCAGTGCTGCGCTGAGAGCGCGGGCACGCGCGTCTTCGGAAGCTGACGGCGCTTTCAGATGCGAGAGGGTTTCGAGTTGCTTGTCCATTTCTATACCTCCTGCCTGCCGAAGACTGATCTCAACCGTTTGCGGGCCTCGTGGACGTGCCAGGAGACCGTGGATTCCGAGCAGCCCATGATGTCGGCCGCTTGCGAATGGCTGAGGCCCTCGCCGTAGATCAGCAGCACCGCGTCACATTGCTTGTCGGGCAGGGCACGAACGGCGCCCCAGACTTCGGCGGAGAGATCGTCGTCAGAGCTGCCGACCGAGACCGGTTCGGACGCAAAGGCGGTGATCCGGCTTGCTTCCCTCAATCCCTTACGCCGATGGTCGCGTGCTGCATTGAGCGTCAGCGTGTAGAGCCAGGTTCGAAACCGGCTTGCGCCGTGAAAGCTGCGGATCGCGGCCCCGAGCTTGATGCAGACATCCTGGGAAATATCTTCCGCATCCGCCGCGTTCCCGCACCAACGCCAGGCGACGGCGTGGATGAAATCATAATTGGCCTCGATGAGCCGTGCGAAGGCATTTCTGTCCCCGGCTCTGGCCTGCTCGATCAGTTGCGCGTCCAATTCCCTACCCGCTTTTAGCCGCTTCCTTGGTGAGACGTCTCCCGTTTCGAAATCCTTGGGTTGGGCTGCGCATTTTTTCGCCGGCTTGCAACGGGATGTCCAGTGAGGCTTTCTTACCAGCGTTAGACAACGTTCCAATGCTGGCGATTATAGGGAGTTAAAGGATCTAAAAATCAGGAAAGGCTGCACATCGCTCGGCGATAGCAACGTTGAAATGTCGATCGAAAATGGGAAATGCTTGAATGGAATTCAGTCAGCTTACAGCCGGGACTACGCCAAGAGGGCGGTCGCATAGGGCTGCAATTGCCAGCCCTATGCATTTGTCATGCTCGCGGCTAGCGCGAGGCGACGACCATCTTGCAGAGCTTGGTCAAGCTCGCTTCATAGCCGCCGGAGCGCAAGACGTCCTTGCACTTCACCTTCGCCTTCGCGCGGTCCTCGTTGGTCATGTCATTGATAGCGGCGATTGTTCGCGGGTTGCCGATCGTGGAGCTTGTATCCGATCCGCCGGAACTGCCGGAGCCCGGACCGGTACCAGTCGTGGTCGTAGTGGCGGGGATACCGAGCATCAGATTGAGGAGGGTGTTCCCGCCGGTTCCGACGTTGACCCCAGCCGTGGCCAGTCCCGAACCGCCGACATCGGCATCGACGTCAGCGTTCACGCCGCTCGATCCGCCAATCGTTGCGTTCGCGTTTGCGGTTGCAAGGCTGCTGCCTCCGACATTCGCATCCACGTCGGCATTGATGCCGTTGGAGCCGCCGACGCTCGCGGTGGTGTTGACATTCAGACCGCCGGAGCTGCTGCTGCCGCCGACTGTCGTGTTGCTGTTGATGCCGCCGGAGCCGCCGACCGAAGCATTGACGCCGAGGCCGCCGTTTGACGTCCCGCCGACGTTGGCGTTCACGCCGCTGGCTCCGCCGACGGACACACCAAGACCGCCGCTACTATTGCTTCCGATGCTGATGCCATTCTGTCCGCCGATATCGAGTGCGTTTGCAGGCGCAGGCAATATGAATGCCATGCAACCAAGCGCGACCGCAGCGGCTGCCGTTTCGTATCTCATCTGATCCTCCATAGCTTGTCGCCGGAACCCAATGCTCCGGAGTAACGACGGAGGGCGCGCACTCCTTTGATCGTCAGGGCTACCGAGAGTCGATTTGCCGACTGTCGACCAACTGCATAGAGAACACATCGGCAAGATCTAATGTTCCCGCAAAATGCGCGTATAGGTTAATTATTTGCGGCGATTGTGCGCCATAATGATACTCTATGATTGAATCTGACACCACAGCCGCGGGCGCGGCACATTGAGAACCATCACGGGTTCGAGGCACCAATGACTGTGACCGCCCAGGGCACGCCAATCAATAAACAGGTAAAAAAACAAAGCGCCCGCCATGGATGACGAGCGCTGGAAGATCCTGACTAAGGCAGCAAGATTAGCGAGCTGCGGCTCTTGCGATATATTCGATATCGCCACGGGCAATACCGAGGTCGTTGAGCTCGCGGTTGCTCATGCGGCCAAGCTCAGAGACCGTCTGACGGTACTTGCGCCAATTGTTGAAAGAGCGTGCTACGTTCATGATAATCCCCTTTCCTTGGGTTTTCGAAAGCCAGCTGCCAGTCCTTGGCGCTTCGTTCCTTTCGATGACGCTGATATAAGCTTAGGCCTCGGGAGTTTGTAGCGCCAAGACGCGATCCCAGCTATGCCGCCCGCGCATATCGACTCGTGGCGGTTGCCGGCAAAGTGGCAGGAAGGGTGCCACAGGTGGATGCTTTCTTGCCGCATCATGCTCGCTACTTGCCAGCCGTTGGCTCGACGGCATCGGTGATTGCTTTGTCGTCCGGCCCCTGAAAAGAAAAAAGCCTCGGCAGATGCGAGGCTTGAGTTTGGCCCCACCGGGGAAATGTGGTGGAGTGCGTGCCTTTTACGGCAGCTATAATGTCGCGAACAGGCCAGAAACCGTCGTTCTGGTACGGTTTCGGCGAATATTGTTGAGGCCTCTCATGCGCAGGCTTCCAGAATGATCTCAGACGCTTTCAGGGACGTGAATGTTGAACGGCAGAAACGTCTGGCTGGAAATCTGTTCCGCAGGCTCGAGAATCGAAGTGACCATCAACCGGACCAGTTCGGTGCAAAGCGATCCCACTGGTGTTCCGACGACCATTGTGACGATGTCGTCCGTTAAGGCCGCGCGAGACTCCGGCGTAAGCTCATTGACAACGATCGCCAGCTTTCCCGCCATGCCCTCCTCTCGAAGCGCCGTGATCGCTCCCTCCATTCCGCCGCCCGAGACGTAAAAACCAACCAGATCGGGATGCTCCTTCAGCAGGTTGATTGTTGCCTCATGAGTGATCTCGGCCGTCTCAAGGTTGATGACGGTTTCGACGAGTTCGAACTGCGGGGCATTCTCGCGGAAAAAGGATCGGAAACCGATCTCGCGGAGCTCGTGGCCATGATACCGGTGGCTGCCAACGAAGCAGGCGACCTTGCCGCCGCTGCGGTTGGCGGTTCGCGCGATGAACCAGGCCGCTGTCCGGCCGACCTTGCTGTTGTTCAGGCCGATGTACCCGCGCCGAACGCCCCCAGCGAGATCCGACAATAGCGAAAATACTGGAATCCCCCGCTCGCGAAGTTCTTCCACGGCCGCGGCGACGACGGGGTAGTCGGGGCCAACCATCGCGATTGCCTGGTTGCGATTTGCGAGGACGTGCAACTTCTCTACAATCGCTGCTGGTGTAGCGGATGCCGCGAATTCGATCTGCGGGATGATCTTCGCATCAGCATTGCCTGCCGAAGCGGCCTCGATCTCCTTGGAGAGCGACTGATAGAAAGATTGGTTCGGGCGCTGCAACAGAAACCCAAGGCGGCAGGTTGGGCGATCCTGAAACACGCGCTGCTTGAGCAATGAAACCGCATGATATCCAAGCGATTCCGCAGCCTCGTAGACGCGCCGAGCCGTCTCCTCTCTTACGGCATGGCGGCCATTCAACACGCGATCGACTGTCGCCACACTCACTCCCGAAACGTCGGCCAGATCGCGAATTGTTGGTCGCCGTGCCATGTGTCGCCTTTGCAAGAATTACATCATTGCGGCGCTCGCCGAATGATAGGATTTGATACAATCCATCAAGGCTGCATTGTGGCTCCGGCAAAGTCAACTTAATCTCCTTGCATGACCAGTTAGGTCGGGGAGGAGACTATGGTGGTGGCTAGCACAGCAAAGCGTGACTACAGCCTGCTTGGCGAAAGCGGTCGCAAAGCCGTGGAGACGGGTCTTGCGGCGGCGGAATGGTATCACACCGATGTCTCGCGCAAGGAGATGAAGGCCCTGATGCAGCGCTCGGATGCGCCGGCGATCAGGGACACCATCATCTGGCTGGGCAGCATGGTCGTTTTCGGCGGCCTAGGCGCCTACTTCTGGGGCTCCTGGATCTGTGTGCCCTTCTTCCTCGCATACGGCGTCCTCTACGGCTCAGCCTCGGATAGCCGTTGGCATGAGTGCGGCCATGGGACGGCTTTCAAGACGCGCTGGATGAACGATGCGGTCTACCAGGTCGCCTGTTTCATGATCATGCGCAATCCGGTCACCTGGCGCTGGAGCCACACGCGTCACCACACGGACACCGTCATTGTCGGTCGTGACCCGGAGATCGCGGTCATGCGGCCGCCGGACCTGCTGCGCCTTGTCCTGAATTTCTTCGGCTTCCTCGATGTCTATCACGCGCTGATCGATATGTTCCGCAACGCGTTCGGCGTGCTTAGCGCTGCTGAAAAGACATTCGTGCCTGAAATGGAGCAGGGGAAGGTCATTGTCGTCGCCCGCGTATGGCTTGCCATCTACGTCGCAACGGCCGTGCTTGCCTATGCTCTCGGCTCTTTCTTGCCGTTCATGCTGATTGGCTTGCCGAGAATCTACGGTGCCTGGCACCATGTTCTCACCGGCCTTCTGCAACATGGCGGACTGGCTGACAATGTGATCGATCACCGGCTGAACAGCCGCACGGTCTACATGAACCCGATCAGCCGTTTCATCTATTGGAACATGAACTATCATGTCGAGCATCACATGTTCCCGATGGTGCCGTATCACGCCCTGCCGAGGCTGCACGCAATGATCAAGCATGATCTGCCGGCGCCCAATCCGTCGATGTGGTCGGGCTACAGGGAAATGATACCCGCCTTCCTGCGTCAGCTTCGCTACGAGGACTACTTTCTCAAGCGCGAACTGCCTGAAACGGCGAGACCCTACCGCGAAGAGCTTCACGCCGAACTCGCGCCTGCAGCACAATAATCAGATCTAGCTCGGGAGGAAAACATGAGCGGAAACTGGATCGAAGTCTGTGCAACCGATGATATCGACGAGGAGGACGTCATTCGGTTTGATCACGATGGCAAGACCTTCGCGGTCTATCGCAGCCCGGACAACCAATTCTTCGCCACCGACGGCTTGTGCACACACGAGCGCATCCATCTGGCCGACGGCCTTGTCATGGACGACATCATCGAGTGTCCGAAGCACAACGGGCGTTTCAGCTACAAGACCGGTGAGGCCAAGGGTGCGCCCGTTTGCGTCGATCTGAAAACCTATCCTGTCAAAGTCGAAGGCGGCGCCGTTTTCATCGCGGTGTAGGAGGACGCCATGTCTCACTTCGTCATTATCGGAGCCGGCGAATGCGGCGCGCGCGCTGCCTTCGCGCTTCGGGAAAAGGGTTTCCAGGGCACGGTTACGCTTGTTGGAACGGAGCCCTTCGTGCCATACGAACGTCCGCCGCTCTCGAAGTCCAGCCTATCGGAATTGCAGGAACCGAAGTTCGTTGCTGCGAAGGAAAAATACGAGGAGTCGGGCATCGAACTGTTGACCGGCGTTGATGCGGTCGCCGTCGATGTTGAAAAGAAGTCGGTCTCCTTGTCGAGCGGACGGGAGATTGCTTACGACAAACTGCTGATCGCGACGGGTGCCAGCGCCCGTCGCTTGCCCGGGATGTCTGTTCAAAGCCGTCATATCATGTCCCTTCGGACGCACCATGATGCACTCGCCATCCGTCGTTACCTCGAGCCAGGCAAGCATGTCCTCATCATCGGCGGTGGGTTTATCGGCCTGGAGGTCGCTGCGACGGCCCGTTCGCTCGGGGCGCACGCGACGCTTGTCGAAGGGCTGGAGCGGGTACTGAAGCGGGGCGTGCCCCAAGAGATCGCCGAAGTCATTTCTGCGCGTCACGCTTTGGAGGGTGTTGATCTGAGGTGTGGCGTCGCCATCGTCAAGGTCGAGGAGAGTGACACAGGCGTCGCTGTCGAATTGGCGACCGGCGAGATATTGGAGGCTGATCTCGTTCTGGTCGGCATAGGCGCGTCGCCGAACACCGAACTTGCTCAGCGCGCGGGCCTTGTCATTGAAAATGGAATAGCTGTCGACGAGTATCTGCAAACGTCTACGGCCGATGTGTTCGCAGCGGGGGATTGCTGCTCGTTTCCTTTGGCGCTCTACGACGGCCGCAGGATACGGCTGGAATCCTGGCGCAACGCCCAGGAGCAAGGCACTCTCGCGGCGGCAAACATGATGGGCGCCAGCCAGCCGATTACTTCCGTGCCATGGTTCTGGTCGGATCAGTATGATCTGACGCTCCAGATCGCTGGTCTGGCCGAAGGCGCGGTTACCCATCTGCGCCGGGAGCTCGGCGAAGGTTCGTTCATCGTCTTTCACCTCGACGCAGATGGCAGATTGCTTGCCGCGAGTGGCGTCGGTCCCGGCAACGCCGTCGCGCGCGACATCAGGCTTGCCGAGATGCTGATCGCCGCACGGGCCCGGCCGGATCCTGCTGCGCTGGTTACGCCTAACGTCAAGCTCAAGTCTCTCCTGGCGGCCTAGCTGTCTCCCATTCTGAGGATTCGAATATGAAGAAACCGAACCGGCCCACCGTGGCCGACCTCCTTGCCATGAAGGGGAAGCGCCAGCTCAGCATGTTGCGCGTTACGACCCTTGAAGAAGCCGAAGCCGCGGAGGCGGCCGGGATCGATCTCATCTCGGTGCCGTTCGAACTCATCTATGACCCCCAGTTCCGCGACGCCGCGCCCGATCGCTTCACGATTCCTGGCGGCGAATACGGACAGATCGGTGCAACGACCGACGAGATTTTACGCTCGGCCGTGAAGCTGCGTGCAGCCTCCGCGGACGCTATCTACTGCGCTGCCGGGTTGCCGACGATCAGGCGTTTGCGCGAGGAGTATATTCCGGTCTGCGGACATACTGGGCTCATCCCATCGCATGCAACCTGGACCGGCGGTTTCAAGGCTGTCGGAAAGACGGCTGAGATGGCCGAATATGTTCTGCGGCAGGTCAAGGACCTCGAGGCTGCCGGAGCTTTCAGCGCTGAGATCGAAGTAGTCCCCGCGGAAGTGGCGACCGCAATTTCTGAACGGACTTCCATGCTGCTGCTGTCGATGGGGGCAGGCGCCGGTTGCGATGCGCAGTATCTTTTTGCCGATGACGTGCTTGGTATGAACCGCGGCCATTATCCACGACACGCGAAGGTCTATCGCAATCTCGCGGCCGAATTCGATCGCATTCAGCGCGAGCGGACGGCCGCTTTCGCGGAGTTTGCAGACGACGTCAGGAGCGGAGCATATCCGGAAGCCCGCCACACCGTCGCGATCGACGAACAGGAACTCGCAAAATTCCTCGATGGTCTCGACAGCCAGCGGAATTTAGCGTGAGACTTCGGGGGAGGGAGCCCCACACCATGAATAAATACGTTCTAACCGTAACCTGCCCATCGACGCGCGGGATTGTTGCGGCGATTGCGAACTATCTGGCCGACCAGGGCTGCAACATCACCGATTCCTCGCAGTTCGACGATCTGAGCACCGGCAGGTTCTTCACCCGCGTCAGCTTCATCTCGGAAGAGGGCGTGGCGCTGGCGGCGCTGAAGGAAGGTTTCGTGCCTGTGGCGGAGAAGTTCGGCATGGATGCCG
>UBTY01000054.1 GCA_900468535.1 Hyphomicrobiales bacterium
ACCAGTAAGCAGCGTTGTCAGATGCCTTGCCGACGCGCAGACCAGACGAAACGGCGTTCTGCGTATCCTTCAGGCCATTGTTGACGTTACGCAGCGTCTGGAGAGCCGCCATTGCGGAAGTGTTCGTGTTAATGCTTGTCATGAGTCTGTCCCCTGGAAACAAGATACAAAAGGAGGACATACCGGACTTGTGTACCGGCGATGACGGACCAGCTTCATGCCACTCGGTGCCGTTCCAATTGAGCAACCAAACCCGTCATGTCGAGGGACAATCTCGCAGCCATTTCTTGCCAACTCATTAAAAGCGCTTTCAAATCCAGCGCTAGTGGTGGGGTGGTTAACAGCCCCCTAAAAACAAGGGGCAGCCCACCGGGAACTGCGGCTCCTGTTTCAAGCAAGGTTCGCCTGTCTAAAGTGCTGCAAACTAGGTGCAGAATCCGCCTGATGGTCCGTCGGCCGTGTTGCGCCTCTTGATGAATTTCCGGAACGGAGCGGATCTTGAATACCAACATCTCGTTTGCAGCGGCGTCCAAGGATTATCAAAAAGGGCAGTACCTCAAGTCGCTCGAAGTCCTGAACAAGCTGGTCGATACCCAACGAGACGTCAAAACATACGTCCTGCTTGCCAAGAACCTTTTGAAGCTTGGCTTCAAGGCTGAAGCGGCCAGTGCCTATGCCCTTGCCGGCGAGCTCGATACCCTGGCAGAGTCACCCTACACCCGTGAGGCAGCCCTGCTCTACTTCGCTGTGGGCGACGAGGAACAGGCGCTGTTGCAGGCGCTCAGGATCATGTCCCTGGCACGCTCCGATGCCGATGTCGCCTACGTGCTCGCCTCCATTCATCTGAAGCAGGGCCGGAAGGATCTCCTCAGCCCCTACCGGAAGGTGATCTCGGAGAGCAGCAACCCGGAGCATGTTCGCTTCGCCGTGCATCTGCTCAGCGACGATATCCTCGACATCACAAACGAGACGCTCGTCGGAAACCTGTTCAAGAAGTTTCCCGACATCCTGCCGCTACGGCTTCTGAAGCTGGTCTTCTCGCGCGAGGTCTGCGATTTCGACGTCGCCGCCAAGGAATTCCTGCCGATCAAGAAGTTGCTTGAGGACGGCAATCTCAGCTTCCTCGGCCGCGACAATCCCTTCTACAATCTGCACTGGTGCAAGGACGAGAAGCTGAATGCGCTTGCTTCGCACAATCCGGTGATCCAGCTGAAGGAAGCCGCCGAACGGCGCAGGGCCGTGCCCCATGCCTGGGGCGACAAGATCCGCATCGGCTATCTCTCGTCGGATCTTTGGGCCGGCCACGCGACGATGAAGCTGCTGCGCCGCGTGCTCGAACTGCACGATCGCAACAAGTTCGAGGTCACGCTCTTCTGCCACACGGACGAAAAGTATCTCGAGCACGAAGCCGGAAGGATCGATCGATCGATCTGGGGCGATGTCTGCATCGTCCGCGACATGGACGACGAGGCTGCGGCGCGTGCGATCCGCGAGCGGAATATCGATATTCTCGTCGACCTCAAGGGCCACACCTTCGGCGGACGCTCGCGCATCCTGAACTACGGCGGGGCGCCGATACAGGCGGCCTGGCTTGGCTTCCCTGGCAGCGTCAACGATGTCGATCTGGACTATCAGATCGGCGATCGTTTCGTGCTGCCGGCATCGAGCAAAGCGAATTATCACGAAAAGCTGGTCCGGATGCCCGACAGCTACCAGCCGAACGACTCGGAGAACCGCCCGAAGCCGAAGCCGATGAGCCGCGCGCAGGCGGGCCTGCCCGAGGACGCATTCGTCTTTGCTTCGTTCAACGCGAACCGCAAGATCAACACCGAGGTTCTCGACATCTGGTGCCGGATCCTGAAGCGGACACCGAACAGCGTTCTCTGGCTGATGCTTTCATCGCCGCGCACGCAGGCAAACCTCCTCAACTACATCAACAAGCAGGGCATCTCGTCCGAGCGGATCATCTTCTGCCCTCGCGTGAGCTACGAGGAACATATCGACCGTCAGCAGGCGGCCGACCTCGGCCTCGACACCTTCCCTGTAAACGGCCACACGACCACGTCTGAGCAGCTGTGGGGCGGCCTGCCGGTTCTGACGGTCAAGGGTACCAATTTCGCTTCGCGCGTCAGCGAAAGCCTCCTAAACGCCATCGGGCTGCCGGAACTCGTCGCACTCAACAAGCAGGCATACGAAGACATGGCCGTCGAGCTGGCAACGGATCCGGCCCGGCTTGTCGAATACAGGCAGCGCATCCGCGAGAATGCGGTCGTCAAGCCGCTGTTCGATGCCGATCGTTTCCGCCTGCATCTCGAGAAGGCCTACGAGATTATGGTCGAGCGCGCGAAGCTCGGGCAGGCACCGGACCATTTCGACGTGCCGGCGCTTCCTGCTCGTACCGAACCGTTCTTCAGCTTCGAATAGAGGCTGTTTCGACAATACAAAAGCCCCGCAGGCCAGCGCCTGCGGGGGCTTTTGTTTGAGCAATTTCAACGAGCCGAAGCCGGCTCGGAGAAAGCGTCACAGTATCTCAGTGGAACGAGCGAACCAGGCTTCCTACGAGAAGGTTCCAGCCGTCGATCAGCACGAAGAACAGGATCTTAAAGGGCAATGAAATGGATGTCGGCGGCAGCATCATCATACCCATGGCCATGGTGATGGTCGCGACGATCAGGTCGATCACGAGGAACGGCAGGACCACGAGGAAGCCGATTTCGAAGCCACGACGGATTTCCGAGATCATGAAGGCTGGAATGAGCACGCGATAGTCGGTCTTTTCGCCCGTCGCGACATCCTGTCCGCGTTCCCTCGCGAGATCGACAAAGAGCGCCAGATCCTTTTCGCGGGTGTTCAGGCTCATGAACGTGCGAAACGGCTCGGCAATCCGCTCGATGGCCTGCTGCTCATTGATCTGATTGGAAAGGAGCGGCTGGACGCCCGTCTGCCAAGCCTGATCGAAGGTCGGCTGCATGACGTAGAAGGTCATGAACAGCGACAGCGACAGCAGGATCATGTTGGACGGCGTGGACGCCAGGCCCATGCCGGAACGAAGGATCGAGAAGGCGATGACGAAGCGCGGAAAGCTCGTGACCATGATCAGGATGCCTGGCGCGACCGAAAGAACGGTCAGCAGCCCGAAGGTCCTGATGATCCATGCCGCAACCGAACCGTCGACCGGCAGGTTCAACAGGTTCGTCGGCAGTTGCTGGGCGTGGGCCAGCTCCGGTGCCGCCATCATGGCAGCAAAAAGCAGAAGGAATCGAATCATTCGATGACGAAGGTCCTGAACATGATCTTCGATACGCGGCCCTGCGCGCGAAGGTCAACACGTTCCTGGACGTCATCCCTAAGATATTGAAAGCCGCGCGGGCCTTCGATCTGCTGCAGCGAAACGGTGCGGATATAGGCCATGATATCCTGGTGGATATCCTCGGCCAGCTTGACATCCGGTGGTCCGTTGAACATCAGCGCGACCTCCAGCCGCACCCAGTTCTCGGACGGATAGGCAAGGTTCGAGGTGATCGGCTCGAGCTGCACGACGTTGTTTGCTTCCGTCGATATATGCGGCAGCCCGCCCTCGCCTTCCTTCTTGCCCGCGGCCTCCTTGGATTCCTTGGCCTGCTCTTCCTGAACGGCAGCCTTGACGTTCGGCGAAACCATGCCGCCGACCACCCAGCCACCGCCGGCGCCGAGCAAGGTCAGCACCGCCAAGCCGATGATCGTCATCATTGCGGCCGATTTCTTCTTCGGTTGGCCGTCGGCGGCCTCTGCTTCTGCCATGGGTAAGCCTCAGAGCGGCGAGAAGAGATCGATGGCCTGCTGGCCACGAGGTGGCTGCTGCACTTCCATCAGGCGGCCACGGCCACCATAAGAGATGCGCGCCTCGGCGATCTTGTCGTAGGAGATCTGGTTGTCGGCATTGACGTCCTGCGGACGAACGATACCGGCCACGTTGAGAATGCGGAGTTCCTGGTTCAGACGGACTTCCTGCGAGCCGCTGATCACTAGGTTTCCGTTCTCCAGAATGCCGGTCACGACGGCGGCGACCATCAACTGCAGCTTGTCGGTGCGCTCGATCTTGCCCTTGCCGTCGGTGCTGGTGTCGGAACCGTAGGTCACATCGGTCTTCGAGGAGGGGTTCCAGCCGAGAATGTTGGCCGCGACGTCCCAGTTCAATCCGCTGCTGTTTTCGCGACTGCGCTTGCTGTTGTTCTCGAACGAGCCCTTGTCGTTGATCTGGATGTCAACGGTCAGGATGTCGCCGACGTTGAGGGCGCGGGAGTCCTTGAAGAGAGCGGCCTGCGAATCGCTCCAGAGCGAATAGCCCTGCGCCACCTGGTGAGGCTGCTTCGGATACATCGACATCTGCTGCGTCTGGCCGTATGCCAGCCCGCTTCCGATCGGGCTCATCGCGGGCGCGCGACCGATCTCGTTGACGGCTTGCGGCGATTGGCAGCCGGCGAGCATCGCCGCGGCGGCTATGGCGACCGGGAGGTATTTCTTCATGAGGGATCCTTCGACGTATTTGGATCGGACGCGCTGGCGATGATGTTGGCGATGACGGCAGCCTTTTTCGGATCCATCTCGTTGAGGATGAGGCTCGACTGCGTCGGGTTCAGCCGCATGATGACGGCGGCCGCCACTTCGATCCTCATCTCCTGCAGCTGCGTTGCTGCAGCGTCCGGCTTCATTTTCTTGTAGATGTCGGTGAGACCGGCTTCGGCCTGCTTCAGGAAGTCGTCGCGGCGCTTCAGCCAGTCCTGGTATTCTTCCTTGCGCTTCTGCATTTCCGCGATGCGGCTATCGACATCGGTGCGCAGCTTCTCAAGCTCCTGCTTCTGCAGCAGATAGCGCTGGTCGCGCGCGGGGTCTGCGATGTTCGTGCAGAACTGCTTGATTTCCTCCTCGGAGGTCAGCTCGCCGCCGGCGGGAGGGCGGGCCGCCTCCTGTGCGAAGGCGCCCGGGATCGTCAGCATCACCAGCGCCGCCGCCGGCAAGGCGACGCGCCGCAGCAGATCGGAAATGGCTGTGTTCTGGCCACTCGCCTTCGTCATCATTGCAGTACGAGCTCCGCTTGCAGTGCCCCGGCCGATTTGATGCCCTGGAGGATCGCGATGATACCGTCAGGCTTGACGCCGATATTGTTGAGGCCTGCTACGAGGGTCTTGAGATCCGGACCATCAAGCAGCGCCACCTTGCCACCGGTCTTCTGGGCAGCGATATCCGTCTGCGGCTGGACAGCAGTCACACCGCGGGAGAACGGCTCAGGCTGGATGATCTGCGGCGTCTCCGTTACCTGAACAGTCAAGGTACCGTAGCTCACGGCAACCGGTGACACGCGGACATCGGCGCCTATGACGATAGTACCGGTTCGCTCGTTGACCACCACCTTGGCCGGGGTATCGGTCTCGACCTGCAGGTTTTCGATGTCGGCCATCAGGCGCGTCAGATCAGCCTCACGCGGCTTCTGGACGATAACTTCCTGCGCGTCCTTCGCATCGGCGACCGGGCCGCCAAAGCGTGACCGGGCGTAGCCATTGACAACATCGGCAATGCGAACAGCCGTCGAGAAATCCGGGTTGCGCAATTGCAGGACGAGATTGACCGAATCCTTGAAGCGCGACGGCAATTCACGCTCGATGATCGCGCCACCGGGAACACGACCAGCAGTCGTCACGCCTTCGGTAACGCTCGATGCCTGGCCCTGCGCGGTGAAGCCGGAAACGACGATCGACCCTTGCGCGACGGCGTAGATCTGGCCGTCGGCGCCTGAAAGCGACGTCATGATGAGCGTTCCGCCGCGCAGCGACGTTGCATCGCCGAGCGAGCTGACATTGACATCGATGCGGCTGCCGGGGCTCGCGAACGGCGGCAGGTTGGCCGTGACCATGACGGCAGCAGTGTTCTTCGCGTTACCGCCCTGCGTGGAAATGCCGAGGTTCTGCAGCATCGCGCGCATGGACTGCTCGGTGAACGGGGACGATCTGAAGCCGTCACCCGTGCCCTGGAGACCGACAATCAGGCCGTAGCCGATCAGCTGGTTGTCTCGGCCTGCCTGAAGCGAGGCAATATCCTTGATGCGCGACTTCATTGCGGCAGCCGGCGCCACATTGACGAAGGTCGACGACACGAATGCGAGGGCGATGAAAAGACGGGAAATTATCTTCATTTTGCGGCCACGTGGATTGTGCCGTCGGCAAGCACCGTGCCGCTGACAATGACGCCGGAATCCATGTTGCGAACGCGGACCATCTGGCCGGTCATGCCATCTTCAAGAGGCGAACCGGCTGCCGAGATCAACATGGTGCCGAGCGAGAAGATCAAACGGATCGAAGAACCGCGCGTCACGGTGTACGGTTCGCGCAGAGCCGACAGGGAAATCGTCCGCCCCGGCAGGAAGGTTCTCTTCGAAATCATGCCCTCAACCTGTCCGACCGACTTTGCGTAGTCGCCGGTGAGATTGGGGTTCGTGACCTCGACTTCCTGCACCTGGGCGCTGGAGATTGTATCGCCGGGGTAGATGATCGTCGTCGGTACGACCGCGAGACCCATGCCGGACGCCCAGGCGTTCGGCGCGGACAAGGCGGCGACAACGATTGCGATGGCGGATGCCCATCCGCGAACGGTTCCAACCCGGCAAAACATCATGTTTCGGCTCTTCCCTGTTACTTCAGGTTCTTGCTGACGACGGAGGCCATCTCGTCTGCTGTGGTGATGACCTTGGAGTTCATTTCGTAGGCGCGCTGTGCAGAGATCAGCTCGGTGATTTCCTTCACCGGATCGACGTTCGACGATTCGAGATAGCTCTGCTTCAGGTACGCGTAGTTTTCGTCACCCGGCGTGCCGACAACCGGCTGGCCGGAAGCTGGCGTTTCGGCATAAAGGTTGTCGCCCAGAGGCTGGAGACCGGCTTCGTTGACGAAGTCGGCAATCTGCAGCTGGCCGAGCGTGGTTGCCGCCGTTGCGCCAGGAAGCTTCGCGGTGACTTCGCCCGAGCGGCTGATCGTCAGTTCGGTCGAGCCGGTCGGAATCGTGATCGTCGGAGCAACGGTGTAGCCGTCGACCGTTACGATCTGGCCGGTTTCGTTCTTGTTGAAGGCGCCGGCGCGGGTGTAGAGCGTCGTGCCATCGGGCGCCTGGATCTGGAAGAAGCCGCGGCCTACCAGTGCGACGTCGAGATCGTTGCCGGTCTGCGCCAGTTCACCCTGGATATGCAGGTTGCGAACGGCCGACGTCTGAACACCGAGACCGATATTGGCACCCTCGGGAACGATCGCCTGGTTGGCGCGGTTCGAAACGCCCTTGGCACGCTCGGTCTGGTACAGCAGGTCCGTGAATTCGGCACGGGCACGCTTGAAGCCGGTCGTGTTGATGTTCGCGATGTTGTTGGCGATGACTTCAAGATTGGTCTGCTGGGCATCCATACCCGTGGCAGCAATGGCAAGCGCTCTCATAGCTTCGTCCTTAAATCAACTACATCTGCATCTTGGTGACTTCGAGGAAGGACGAAACGACCTTGTCTCGAATGGCGATTGCCGTCTGGAGCGTCTGCTGTGCCTGCATGACGGCATCAACAACTTCACGCGTGGTGGCGGTACCCTTGATGCCGGCAAAAGACATGCTTTCGGCGTTCTTCAGGGTGTTGACCGCGCCATTGGCGACGTTGCTCAGAACCGAGGCAAAGCTGCCGTCGCTGGCCGCGCTTTCGGCTGCGGAGGAAGGTGTCGTCTTTCCGAGATCGACGCCCGAGAGATCGCGCGTAACCGACAGGGAGCTGATATTGTTTACAGTGTTGATCATTATTGGCTCTTCAGAAGGTCGATCGTCGAGGAGATCAGGTCACGGGACTGCTTGATGGTCTGCAGGTTTGCATCGTAGGAGCGGTTCGCTTCGCGCATATCCGCCATCTCGACGAGCATGTTGACGTTCGGCAGCTTGACCACGCCCTTCTCGTCAGCGGCAGGATTGCTCGGATCGAATTCGGTCGTGAATTTCGATTCGTCGACTCCGAGCTTCTTGACGTTGACGGTCTTGACGCCGGATGCGCGATCGACCGCCTCACCGAAGGTAATCGTCTTGCGGCGGTAGGGGTCGGCACCTGGCGTATCACCCGTCGAACGGGCGTTCGCGATGTTTTCCGAAACGATACGGAGGCGCGTGGACTGCGCTTCGAGGCCCGATCCGGCAATTTTGAGGGCTGCTGACAAAGGATCCATAATTAGCTCTTCACCGTCATGAGCATCAACCGGTTGAACGAGCTGACGAGCGAGGTGTTCAACTCGTACTGCCGCTTGATTTCACCGGACTTGGAGAGTTCTTCCGCGAGGCCGACCGTGTTGCCGGACTCCTGCACGCCGATTTCCTGATCGAGATTCGCGTCCTTGACGTCGATGTCGCTCTTCGTGCTCAGGTCGTTGCCCGTCAGATGCGCAGGGTTGGTGCGCGCCATGGTAACGTCCGACTTGTCGAGAACGGCCTCGAAAGGCGTGATGTCCTTCGCGCGGAATTTCGGCGTGTTCGCATTCGCGATGTTGCCGGCAACAACCTCCTGCCGGATCGTCAGCCATTCCGCCTGCCGCGAGGCCAAGTCGAACAGTTGAATCGGTTGCATGGGAACTCTCCGTTTTTACTGTCGCAAACCTACGGCGGTAATCTTGCGTTAACCTTACGGAAGAGCGGGTTCTTTGGCGCCGATGTTTCATGCACCCTGAAACGACGAAAGCCCCGCCTGGATTGGTCGGGGCTTTCCGATAGATTCTGATCTAGCGGGATCAGTTGCGCTCGTAGACATCGCCTTTCGACGTCACGATGACCCACTTTCCATCGCGTTCTTCGAGCGTTGCCAGCCGGCTCTCGTCCGGGAGGATCGAACCGACGCGTACGACGTACATGCCGGAGTTGTCTTCGATCAGCGCCCTGCCATTGGCGACGTGGAGAAGGCGAAAGCTGGATTTGCCGGGGAATGGCTGATCTTCAGCCGGCATTCCCTTGTCGTCTTCCTTGCCAATGTTGGAAACCGTTGCCGTGGTCAGTGGATCGACGGGCAGCTCGGGCTTCTTTTCTGGCGGGTTCTTGTTCGCCATGGCGAGGGGCGACACGCTGAAAACGTTGCGGGCCGGCCAATCCGGAAGCTCGCGCGTCCGGTCGCCCTGCGCGACATTGATGCCGAACTTGTCTTCGTTGAAGAAGACGTACCAGGGAAAGAACGCCGAGGCACCCGCCAGCAAAAGACCGGTGACGGTCAAGGCACGGTCGAGCATTGTTGTCCTGCGGCCCTTCGGCTTCAGCGGTGCGATCTTCTCATCATCGTCGAAATCGGTCACGCGTCGCCTCTCTATCTGCGAATGCCGGGCTGGTTGCCGGCGCCGGCGGCAGCCTTCAGAGCGCTCGCCAGATCGGCGAAGGCATCCCTCGAATCAGCATCTCCCGGGGACTGTTTCAAAACATCGTAAATAATCGGTACCTGCTTCACGGCCATGTCCAGATCCGGGTCGGCACCCTGGCGATAACCACCGATCAATCTGAGGTCGCGCGTTTCCTCGAAGCGGTGAATCAGCGTCTTCAGACGCGATACCAGCTTTTCCTGATCCGGCGTCCAGGCCTTGCGGGCGAGACGCGAAATCGACGCCAGCGGGTCGATCGGCGGATAGCGCCCCTCCTCGGCAAGGCTGCGCTGCAGAACGATATGGCCGTCAAGAATACCGCGGGTGGAGTCGGCGATCGGGTCGTTGTGGTTGTCGCCGTCGACGAGAATGGAGATGATCGCCGTGATCGTTCCCGTGCCTTCAGGACCTGGGCCGGCGCGCTCCAGCAGTCGCGGCAATTCGGTAAAGACGGATGCAGGGTAGCCACGCGCGATCGGCGGCTCGCCTGACGCAGTCGCCACTTCGCGAATGGCGTGGGCAAAACGCGTGACGCTGTCGACGATCAGCAGCACGTTATCGCCCTGATCGCGGAAATGCTCGGCGATCGTCACGGCGGTCAGCGGCGCCATCTTGCGCAGCATCGGGCTTTCGTCGCTGGTGGCAACCACCGCGATCGACTTCTTCATGTTGGCGCCGAGCGTGTCTTCAATGAATTCTCGCACTTCGCGGCCGCGCTCGCCGACGAGCGCGATGACAACCTTGTCGAAGGCATCCGCCCGCGCAAGCATCGAAAGCAGCGTCGACTTGCCGACGCCCGAACCGGCGAAAATGCCGAGACGCTGGCCAAGGCAGAGCGGCGAAAAGATGTCGACCGCACGCACGCCGGTCTTGAAGCCCTTCTCGACGCGCTGACGTGTCATCGAGGGCGGCGCATTGTTGGAGATCGAGCGACGCGTCAGTCCTTCGACGACCGGACCGAGGCCATCGATCGGCTCGCAAAGCGAATTGATCGTTCGTCCGCACCAGCTGTCGGATGGCGCAATGCTAAAGGCGCCCTTGCGAATGACCGTGTCGTGGATGCCGATCGGCTCGCCCGGTTCGATCGGGCAGACATAGGTCAGATCTGGCTCGACGCGGACGACTTCGCCGAGATGCACGCCTGTCGATGACTTATGGGCGACGAATTCGCCCAGGCGAACGTGTCGCGACAGACCGGTGACCGTGTAATGGCCTGCAGCAATGGTCTGCACGTGACCGCCAGGCGCGACCAGAAATTCCGGCTTTGCATAACGCGCGACAAGACTGCCGAGATGCGCAAGCTTCGGCGAGAGAACGTCTTCAACAAGAGGCGGATTCGACATGCGTCAGACCTTCTGGCTTAGCGGCTGCCGCCGAGCGTCTTGATTGCCTCGTTGAAGGAATCCTCGCTGTCCTTGGTGAGCGAGGTCATGCTTTCGAATGCGCGGTTGACTTCGATCAGCTGGGTGATTTCGCGCATCGCGTTGACGTTGGAGTTCTCCAGGTAGCCCTGCTGAACGCCGACGTTGAAGCGATCGGTCACGGCGCGCGGCGTCTCTGTCGTCATGACACCGCTGTTCTCGTAGCGAAGGTAGCCCTTGCTGATATCGGCCTCGAACAGGCCAAGCGATCCGGCTTGCTTGCCATTCTGGTAGATCATGCCGTCGGAGCCGACTTTCGGTTCGCCTCCCGCCTTGTCGAGCTGGATCGGCGAGCCGCCGGCATCAAGGACCGGATAGCCGCGAACCGTCACCAGTTCGCCGGAGTCCTTCAGGGTGAAACGGCCATCCTTGGTCAGGACCTTGCCGGCGGGCGTGTCGATCGAAAACCACGCGTCGCCCTTGATCGCAAAGTCGAGCATGTTGCCGGTGTGCTGAAGTTCACCGCTATCGCCGGAAAGGTAGTCGTTGCCCTGCGACACGTATGCGACCTTGGCATTGATCTTGTTGCCCGTCTCGCCGAGAAGCTCGTTGAACTTGACCTCAGTGCCCCGGAAACCCGTCGTGTTCACGTTTGCCATGTTGTCGGCGATTGTCGTGAGGCGGCGTTCGAGTGCGATCTGCGACGACAGCGAAACATAAAGACCGGATTGCATCCCGATAGGCTCCTGGCATTTGCGATGAACGGTACGAAATCCGGGCGCTTTTAAATTGGTTCGGCGCGAATCCCGCTGAGGCGGCATCTCAGAAACGGGCACGGATGCCCATTCGTCACCTACAACCTGACAGCAAATCCTTGCGCGAAACTGGCATGCGAAAAGCTTGGTCCGCAGGGCAATCATCAGCCTCACGCAAGCCAGCGCTCCTATCCCTTCGGTTGAAAATAACGATCAGGTTTGGACTGACGATGAATATCATTATCGGATTTGTGATTACCTGCGGCTGCATCATCGGCAGCTTCATGGCGATGGGCGGTCACGTCGAGGCGCTATGGCAGCCTTTCGAGCTCGTCATCATCGGCGGTGCCGGCCTGGGAAGCTTCGTCATGGGTAACACCATGAAAGTCGTCAAGGATTCCGGAAAGGCGCTGGGCGAGGCCTTCAAGCATACGGTGCCGAAGGAACGCAACTATCTCGATGCGCTCGGTGTTCTCTACTCGCTCATGCGCGACCTGCGCACGAAGTCGCGCAACGAAATCGAAGCACACATCGACAATCCAGCCGAATCCTCGATCTTCCAGTCCGCGCCAACGGTTCTCAAGAACAAGGAACTGACGGCCTTCATCTGCGACTACGTGCGCCTGATCATCATCGGCAATGCCCGATCGCATGAAATCGAAGCGTTGATGGACGAAGAAATCAACACAATCCTTCACGACAAGATGAAACCGTACCATGCGATCCAGACCATGGGCGACGCGTTTCCGGCCATCGGTATCGTCGCGGCCGTTCTCGGCGTCATCAAGGCCATGGCGCACATCAACGATTCACCGGAAGTGCTCGGCCACCTGATCGGTTCGGCACTCGTCGGTACCTTCCTTGGTATTCTTCTTTCCTATTGCGTCTGCTCGCCGATCACCTCGCAGATCAAGATCGTCCGCTCGAAGCAGCACCGCCTCTATGTCATCGTCAAGCAGACCCTCCTGGCGTACATGAACGGCTCCGTGCCGCAGGTCGCCCTGGAATACGGCCGCAAGACGATCTCGGCATACGAGCGTCCGTCCATCGACGCGGTGGAGCAGGAAATGATGAACCCGGGCGGCGAGAACAAGGCGGCGTAAACCGATATGAACGCTCCACTCAAAACAAAACCCGTCATGGACGAGGCCCTGCTGGCCAAGCTGACCGGTCGGCTTGGCGACAAGGCGACGGTCGAAAAGCTCTGTGCCGCCTTCGGCGAAGTCTACTGCGAGTTTCTGCCCGATATTATCAAGAGCGAGACCAGTCTCGACGTCGAGGTCGCCTATCTCGGCTGCCACAGCGGCCACAAGAACGACCTCATTGCGGATCTCGGCGACAGCCATACGCTGGTCAACGCCTCGCTTCGCAACTGGTCGCAGGACATCACGCTTGCCTGCGGCAACGGTTTCATCATCACGCTGATGGAGCACCTGCTCGGCGCATCGCCTGAGACGGTCGAGCAACCTGCCGACCGCATTCTTTCGGTGATCGAGCTGGAACTGGCCGTAACGGTATTCGAGAAGATCGCCAACGTCCTGCGTTCGGCAGTCGACGCGCCCGGCGGCTTCGAACCCGCCCTGGAGGCACCGCACGCGATCGAAGACAGGCCGAAGCCCGCAGAGGACAAGCCGGACGAATTCGCGGCCGCGATCAACATGTCGATCAAGCTTTCCGGCATTACGTCCGAGTTCGCGCTGATCGTACCGCAGGCCGCACTTCTGAAGACGACGGTTACCGCACCTCGCGCAAAGAATCAGTCTGCCAAGTCATCGGAGTGGACCGACCAGATCACGGAACAGGTTCGCCGTTCCCAGGTCACTCTTGACGCAAAAATCCGCCTGCAGGAGCTGACGCTTCGAACGATCTCGAAGCTGGCGGCAGGCGACGTGATACCGTTCCACGACAATGGCGACGTCCGCGTCGACGTCAGCGCCAACGGCAAGGAGCTGTATGTGTGCGAGTTCGGGCGTTCCGGCGAGAATTATACCGTCCGGGTCAAGGATACGATCAATTCGGATGACGACCTCATCCGACACCTGATGAATTAGTCCATTTACACCTGCCTGCCTCAAGGCAGGTTGAGGCAAGTTTCAACTGGAATAGTGATTTCATGGCGACGAAGAAGACACAGCAGAACAGCGATCTCTCACCCGAGCTCCCAGGCAATGAGGCCGAGCTCGATCAGGCTATCGACGACCTGCGCGGCGTTCTCAAGACCGATGCGGACGGTGGTCTGCCTGAGTTCGGCGGCGATGCCGGGTTCGGAGGCACCGATCTGGCGGCTTTCGGCGGCGACCTTGGCGGTTCCGACGACAACGCGTTCGGTGGCGATTTCGGCGGTTCGTCCGATTTCGGTGATTCGTCCTTCACGACGTCAGGCGGACAGCCGGCGCCGCTCGGAAGCGCGATGCAGTCGAACCTCGACCTGATCATGGACATCCCGATCGATGTTCAAATCATGCTCGGAAGCAGCCGGATGCAGGTTTCGGGTCTGATGAACCTGAACGAAGGTGCAACGATCGCGCTCGACAAGAAGATTGGCGAGCCGGTGGAAATCATGGTGAACGGCCGCAAGATTGCTCGCGGCGAGATCACTGTTCTTGAAAATGACGACACGCGTTTTGGCGTAAAACTGATAGAAGTTTTGAGTACCAAGAAAGCCTGATCCCGGTGCAGGGACGGAGAGGTTAGACCATGATGGACTTTGACGATTTCGGCGGCGCTCTAGCCGAGAAACCGTTGACCCAGGCTGAGAAAGCAGCAGCCGTTCTCCTCGCTATGGGGAAAGGGGTTGCAGGCAGACTGTTGAAGTATTTCACGCAGGCAGAGCTGCAGACGATCATCGGATCGGCACAGACCCTGCGCGCCATTCCGCCGGATGAACTTCTGCAACTCGTTGCAGAATTCGAAGACCTCTTCACCGAGGGCGCCGGCTTGATGGACAACGCGCGGGCGATCGAGAGTATTCTCGAAGAAGGCCTGACACCCGATGAAGTCGACAGCCTGCTTGGACGCCGCACCACTTTCCAGGCCTATGAAACGTCCATCTGGGACCGCCTCGGCGAAGGCGATCCCGCCTTCATCGGCAAGTTCCTGCTGCGCGAGCATCCGCAGACCGTAGCCTATATCCTCTCCATGATGCCCTCCTCCTTCGGTGCCAAGGTTCTGATGCAGATCCCGGACAGCCGCAGGGCCGACATCATGAACCGTACCGTCAACCTGAAGGCAGTCAGCCCGAAGGCGGCACAGATCATCGAAAAGCAGGTGATGTCGCTGCTGGCGGAAATCGACGCCGAGAAGAATGCGATCGGCTCGACGAAGGTTGCCGAACTCATGAACGAGATGGACAAGCCGCAGGTCGATACCCTGCTCACCTCGCTCGAATCGATCAGCCGCGAATCGGTCAACAAGGTCCGCCCGAAGATCTTCCTCTTCGAAGACCTCATGCTCATGCCGCAGCGCAGCCGCGTCATGCTGCTCAACGATATCTCCGCAGATATCCTCACGATGGCGCTTCGCGGCGCCTCGAGCGAGATGCGCGAAATCGTTCTCGCCTCGATCAGCCCGCGTCAGCGCCGCATGATCGAATCGGATCTGCAGAGCGGCACGACCGGCATTAATCCTCGCGAGATTGCGATTGCCCGTCGCGCCATCGCGCAGGAAGCGATTCGCCTGTCGAATTCCGGCCAGATCCAGCTCAAGGAAACGGAAGGCGAAGGCGCCGAGGCCGCCTAAGCCGCCGTTATTGTGCACAGAACGACTGCGGCGGTTCGACCGCATTGATCGGATCCCTCGCCCCAGCTATTTTCGAGAAGGCCGCGCTCTGGCGCGGCTTTTTCGTTTTGATGGAGAGCCGCGACCTTGGCCGATGACGACAAGGACAGCAAAACAGAAGACCCGACACAGAAAAAGAAAACCGACGCCGCAGACAAAGGTAACGTGCCTTTCTCACGCGAGCTGCCGCTTTTCGCCACGGTCCTTGCCAGCTACGTCTATCTGATCTTCTTCCTGCCCGACGCCCTCAGTCGCACGGGTGCGGCGCTGAAGGATATCTTCGAGCAACCGGACCAGTGGAAGATTGAGACCGGGCCTGATGTTCTGTCGCTTTTCATCCACCTCGGCTGGGTCTGCGCAGCACTCCTGGCGCCGGCGATGATTCTGTTCATGTCGTTCGGCGTCGTTGCCTCGGTCGCCCAGAACCTGCCGCGGCCGGTTCTCGAGCGCATCCGGCCGCAATTCTCGCGAATCTCGCCCGCTAAGGGATTCACGCGAATGTTCAGCCTGCCAGGCCTGATCGAGTTCGGAAAATCGCTCGTCAAGATTTTCGTCGTCGGGGTCTTCATGTTCTTCGTCATGAAGAACGAGTATTTCAGCGCGATCGACGCGATGTTCTCCGACCCCTCGACCATCTTCACCCGAATGATGTCGGGAATGCAGAAGATCACCATGGTCGTGCTCATCGCGACGGCGGTGGTGGCGATCGCCGACTTCTTCTGGACCCGCTATCACTGGTTCTCCGAGCTGCGCATGACGCGGCATGAAATCAAGGAAGAAAACAAGCAGTCTCAGGGCGACCCCTTTGTCAAAAGCCGTCAGCGCTCGGTGATGCGCGACCGCGCGCGCCGCCGAATGATTGCCGATGTTCAGCGCGCCACGCTCGTCATCGCCAACCCGACCCACTTTGCCGTGGCGCTGCGCTATGTACGCGAGGAAAACGATGCTCCGGTCGTCGTCGCCAAGGGCCAGGACCTAATTGCATTGAAAATCAGAGAGATGGCAGAGACGAACGGAATTCCCGTTTTTGAAGATCCGCCACTCGCGCGCTCCATGTTTGCGCAAGTCTCGGTCGATAGTGTGATCCCGTCTGTATTCTACAAGGCAGTCGCAGAACTCATTCATCGGGTTTACGCGGCGAAAGCCAAGAACCAACGGGTAAGATAGCCGAATGAAAAAATGCCCCTACTCTACCCAGCGCGAGAGAATTCTTGCTGAAGCAATCAGCCCCGTGGCGACGGAGCTTCGGCTCCTCGATGCCTCGGACCTGATTTCGATCCTGCGCTTTGAGTATTACGGCAATCTTTCCGATCTCGTATCCTCGGCGGCCGAGATGTTTTTCCATCCGGGCACCGTCAATTTCGGCCATGGCGGCAGCTATACGCTGGAATGGGGTGGCAAGCCGGAGGTCGTGATCGATCTCGAGATCAAGCCACGTGGCGTCACCGTCTACGCCCAGTTGACGCTCGCCGCCGAACACGCCGGCATCGAGATCAATCACATCGCGTTCGAGAACCCGTCCGTCGATCCCGACGAAAACACGGCGTTTCTGGAGCGGAGCCTGAACCACGCGCGTTACAACGCGCCGCCGCTCCAGGCACTCGCCAGCTAACCTCAGATCAACGTTGATTATCCGATTTCAGCTGATGTAGCCGAGACGGATGGCCTTTGCGATTGCCTGAATTCGGTTGACCGAATCCAGCTTGATCGTTGCCGAGCCGAGATAGGCGTTGACAGTGTGAACCGACAGGCCGAGCTTCTCGGCGATCTCTTCGCTGATCCTGCCGTCACCAGCAAGCTGCAGGCAGGCGATCTCGCGCTCGCTCAGAGCTTCAGCAGCGCTGACGCGGCGCTCGTCGAGCGAAAGCAGATCGATCATGATGTGGCACGCACGCCCGTGCAGCTCGACGATCATGTCGCTCGGAGGATCCAGGTCTTCGCCTGCGAAGACGACGAAACCGTTGCCGATGGCGCCGAGCCGAACCGGGAAAGCCATGCCGGAAAACGGCACGAGGCCGGCCGCCAGCCGCGCCACGAACGGCGCCATGCCAGATGCGCCCGGAGCGCCTGCATCGTGGCTGCCGGCCCAGGTGAGCGGCAGCAGCGACTTCTCGATATGCTCCAGCAGGGCATCGCCATGCGCGTCCACAAAAGCCTTGCAGGCGCCTGCGTTGGTGGCGCCCCAGTTTTCCAGTTCACAGACCAGTCGCTGCTTCGCCGGCAGGCCGGATCCGTTGACGCGATAGACGGCGAAGTTCTGCGCATCAGCCAGCTTCTGCATGGCAATCAGCCGTGGGAACAGATCGGAGCGGCTCGTCACTTTACCGACGCGCACGCCCCGGGATGTCTCTGGGGTGCCGATTGTCCTGCTGGATGGTTGCGCCATTGGGCCGTCCCCTTAAACGAGATTGTTACGGACAGCGAAGGCAATGGCTTCGGAACGTGTCTTCGTTGCCGTTTTCCGCATGACGCTGGTGATGTAATTGTTGATGGTGTTGCGCGAGATGCCGAGGATCATGGCAATCTCGTCGCTGGTCTTGCCCTCTGCGATCCAGAAGAGGCATTCCAGTTCACGATCCGTCAGTTCGAAATCGCGATCGCTCTTGGCGACGCCACACTGCAGAAGGCTGGTGAAGTAGGCCGTCAGCAGGCCGACATCCCTCAGGCGCTCCTGCGAGAGGATGAAGCCATCGTCGAACAGGAACATCAAGGCAAGCCGCGAGCGGCCGATATTGAAGAGCAGAGAGCAGTACTGCTGGCTGGCGCCATCAGGAACATCGGCAGTCTCCGGCAGCAGGGCAAACTGCGGGCGGAAGAGCTGCATGCACTTCTCGAGCTCCGTCGCCCGCGCAAAGCCGCCTACAAACGTTTCCGCCAGATTGGTTACCAGATCGAACGGCCAGTCGGAGGACACCACGAAGTCGAGGCCGGCTTCCTGCACGAGGTCAGCACGTGCGAGAAGATAATGCGAAGCACCCACGTAGTCGGTCAGGATCCGAAGCCCCGGCTGCAACCTACCCGTGCCTGCAGCCTCGCTGAGCTGACAAATAAGCTCGTCGCGTGATGACAAGTTGGTCGCAGCAAGACCAACAAAGTTTGCCGAGTGCGTATCGCTCTTGAGAGCTTGCAATATATGCATGTCCATTGGCAAATCCTGCGGCTGAAAACCATCACGACACAAGTTCGATCCGCGGTTTCTCAAACAGATATGCAGCTTCTCCGCGAATCATCCAAGATTACGACAGGCACTAAAAACCGCCATCTCCGAGTTCTTGGGATTTACTTTGGCTACATTTTGTGCGCCGATTCGCACATCGATCTAAATCGTTAAAAGCATATTAAAATTAGGATGATTCTAGGTCGTCTGGCAATACGATTCGCGTTTGACGGGAATCGTGTCCTGTGGATCGCGACAATTAAGCAACAAAAAAGGGCCGGTTTCCCGGCCCCTTGATCATGCAGCGTTGTCGACTGCCCATTTCCTGAGGATTTTCGCGGCGCGTTCCTCGTTGATTTCGACCATCCGCGAGAGCTTGCGCTCCGGTCCTTCCTTGACGCGGCGGTTGAAGTTGCCGTCGTCGTCGCCAAGGCTGAGCAGATCTTCCGTGCTGTCGAAGCCGAAATCCGATCCGAAGCCTTCCATGAGGGCGCCGGAACCTTCGCCGCCAACCGCCGGAGCGAAGTCGGGCAGCTCCAGGCCAGCACTTTCCAGCGAGGTGTCGCCACCGACCGATGAACCACCGGTCATGCTGCGGACCATCGGACGGACACCCATCCAGATGACGAGGAAGGCGACGGCGACGAAGGCCAGCGAATTGATGATGCCTGCGAGGTTGCGGCTCAGCATGTCCATGACGCGGACGCCGCTGCCGGTGTCTTCGAGGAGCTGGTTCTCGAGGAAGTCCATTGCCGTGACGGTCACGACGTCGCCGCGGTTTCCGCTGATGCCGGCAGCCGATGCGACGATCTTCTGCATCTCTGCGAGATAGGCGTCGATCTTTGCCTGGTCAGCCGGCTCGCCAACCATCTGGGCAATACGACCCTTGTTGACGACGACAGCGATGGAGAGCTTCTCGACGCGATAGCTGTTGCGCGTGGTCGCGGTCGTCTTGCTGTTGATCTCGTAGTTGGTCTGCTCTTCTTTCTTGTCAGACTTGTCCTGCGATTCAGGTCCGTTGTTGCCACCCGATTCAGGTGCCGCCTGCGGAACGTTCTGTTCCACCGTCGTTGCGTTGTCGGACTGCTTCTGCTGCGACTGCGAGGCTTCCTTGGTGGTGCGGACCGAGCGCTCGACCTTCGATTCCGGATCGTACGTCGTTTCCTGGATCTGCTGGCTGTCAGTGTTCAGCTCTGCGGTGACGCTGGAGCGGAAGTTGTCCATACCGAGGAACGGTGCGAGCGCCTTGTCGATATTGGACTCAACCTCGCCCTGGACGTTCTGCACGATGGTGAGCGAACGGTTCAGGGTGTTGTTGCTTGCGTCGTCGCCGGAGGCGAGAAGCTGGCCGGCCGAATCGAGAATGGTCACGTCACCGACATCCAGGCCGGGAACGGCGGAAGCGACGAGGTGACGGATGGAACTTGCGGCGTTGCGGCCGGTCGCAGCGCTGGCGCGGATCATGACGGAAGCCGTCGGCTTCTGTTCTGCCTTACGGAAGTTGCCGACCTCAGGCATGACGATGTGAACGCGTGCTGCGTTGATACCGTTGATCGACTGAATGGTACGACCGATTTCGCCTTCGAGGGCGCGAACGCGGGTCACTTCCTGCATGAAGGACGTCAGGCCGAGAGAGCCAACATTATCGAAGAGTTCGTAGCCGGCGTTTGCGCTGTTCGGCAGACCACGCTCCGCGAGAAGGAGGCGGGCCTTGCCGGTCATGCCGGCCGGAACGCTGATGCTGGCGCCGTCAGTGCCGGTCTGGAAGGCAATGTTGGACTCGGCAAGCGCCATGCTTATCTGATTGAGATCGGCCGCGTCGAGGCCGACATAGAGCGTTTCCTGCGCAGGCTTGTTGACGATAAAGGCCGCAGCCAGAATAAGAACGACGGATACGACGCCTACGCCGGCTAGCGCCAGCAGCTTGTTCCGCCCTAGTGAGCTGAAGTTCTTAAAGATCTGAAGTAATTGATTTAACAGATTCATTCTGTTCTCGCACGATCGTCATCGACAAAGCTTGGCCTATTGCCTCATTCGGCTATAGACCTCGAAACTTGTGCGAGCGTTTCGTGATCGTGCGAGAAAGTCTGATCAGAAGAAGTCGAAGTCGCCTGCAGCCTTGTTGAGAGGCTGCGAATGACCGTGACGCATGGCGCCGCCCAGCGCACGCTGCATTTCGCTCAATTTCACGAGGCTGAGCGCCGTCGCGACGTCGACCGCCCAGCTCTGCGGTATCTCTCCAGTGATGGTGTCGATGAACTCCGCGAGCCCGCGCGTCTTCTGGACGGCGAGATCGATTCCCTGCATGACTTTCATGCTTTCGGGAGAATTGAGAAGTGCTGCGCCGCCGCCGAGCTCCAGAAGCTGTGGTTCTATCCGTTCGATCAGGTAGGCGACATCATGCAGCTCGGAAACGATCCGCATGAGAACATCCGGCAGCGCTTCCGAAGGCGATGGCTGGTCCGATTGCGTATTGAAGGTCATCCGTGTGTCGCCTCAGAAGAATTCGATGCTGCTTTCGACCGGTTTCTGCGGAGCCACCGGGCGCTGTTCGAGCGCAACCGTTCTCTGTGTTTCCGCACCTGTCAGGGGGTATTGCCGAGCCCGGCCGGAAACCGGCCAATACTCAAGTTTGCGTCCGTGATCGCCGCCCGTGCTGGAGCCCACGACAGGGATGCCTTCATCCTTCAGGAACTGCACGGCAAACGCAGCATTCTGCTCGCCAACGTTCGAGAACGTCGAGATCGTCTTTGCTCCGCCGAAGATCTTGGCCTCCAGGCGGTCGCGCCGCGCGCCCTGCTTCAAAAGACCGTTGATCAGCAGTTCCATCAGATGCACGCCATAGCGCGTGGCATCACCGCCGGTCATCGGCGTGTTTGCAGTGCCCGGCAGAAGAAAGTGATTCATTCCCCCAACGCCGGCCACGGGATCCCGAAGGCATGCAGCCACGCACGAACCAAGAATGGTCGTCAAGACCGCGTTCGGATCATTCAGGACCTTCCATTCGCCCTGAATGATGTGCACGCGGCGGGCTGCAACCTCGAGATTCATTTCAATGCTCCAAATACGGCCTCGATAGCCGCTTTCATCTTCTCGATCGTGAAGGGCTTGGCCAGGACGTTATTGGCGCCCAATGCCGCAGCCTTTGTCACCAAGGCGCGGTCGCCCTGAGCGGTGAGGATGATGAAGGCCGCCTTTTTCGTCGTTGGGTTGCTTCGAACAGCCTGCAACAGCCCGAGGCCGTCCATCTTCGGCATGTTGAAATCCGAGATGACAAGGTGATGAGGCTGGGCGGCCATGATCTTCATGCCCTGTTCGCCGTCGCCGGCGGCGGTGATCTGCTTGAAGCCGAGCTGGGTCAGAGCGTCGCTGAGCAGCAGACGGCTGGTGACCTGATCGTCGACGATCAGAACTTTGATTTTCTCTGCGATTGACATTAGTCAGTTCCTTCCTTTCGGGCGGCTGTCATTTTTAAGATTTCTTCGCCGATAGCGTTGAGGGGCAATTGCTGCTCGACGGCACCAAGTTCGTAAGCGACCCTGGGCATTCCATAGACCACTGAGGTCTTTTCGTTCTGGCCAAGGGTGCGTGCGCCGGCGTGGCGCATCTTCAAGAGACCCGCGGCACCATCGCGCCCCATACCAGTCAGAATCACGCCGACCGCGTTGCGACCGGCAAGTTCGGCCACCGAGTCGAACAATACATCGACGGACGGCCTGTGACCGTTCACCGGATCGCGTTCGACAAGACGGCAGCAGGGAGCGTGCGGGCTCGTGACCTGCAGGTGGCGTTCGCCGCCCGGCGCCAGATAGATCTTGCCGATCTCGAGGCGCGCGCCGTCGGTCGCTTCCTGCACGACAGGAGCACAGAGCCGGTTGAGGCGCTCCGCGAAGCTCTTCGTGAAGGTCGGCGGCATATGCTGCGTGATGACAGTCGGCGGGCAATTCGCCGGGAACTTCTGCAACACGGCGATCAACGCCTCGACACCACCGGTCGACGAGCCGATCGCAACGATCTTGCGTCCAACGCGGAAGTCGGCCACGGCGGGCGGCGGCGTGGCGGGCGCGGGCTGCGTATATTGACGGCGCTGCGAACGGGCAGCCGCCTTCACCTTCTCAGCGAGGTCGCCAAAGGGGCGTGCATCACCGGGCAGCGGCTTGCCGACGCAATCGAAGGCGCCGATTTCAAGTGCGGCGAGCGAGGCATCGGCGCCGCGGTGCGTCAACGTCGAGACCATGATGACGGGCATGGGGCGCAGGCGCATGATCTTCTCGAGGAAATCGAGGCCGTTCATGTTCGGCATCTCGATGTCGAGGGTAACGACATCGGGATTGAGCTTCTTGATCGCCTCGCGCGCCTCGAGTGCATCACCGGCCTGGCCGATGACACTGACCTCCGGGTCGGCGCTGAGCACGGCCGTAATCAGGCCGCGCATGGTGGCGGAGTCATCGACGACGAGAACACGTGCCGGTACGCTCATGCCTTCCTCCCCACACCCTTGGTCGTGTAGCGGTAGGTCGTGATGCCGATGTTGTCGAAGACGTTCTTGGCGTCGCCGGACACGCGCTCGGAATGACCGATATAGAGGTGGCCGCCTTCCGGCAGCAGTTCGGCGAAGCGCGACCAGATACGCATCTGCGTCGGCTCGTCGAAATAGATCACGACATTTCGACAGAAGATGACGTCGAACTTGCCCTTGAACGGCCACTGCGCCATCAGGTTCAGTTCGTTGTAGGTAATCAGCCGCTTGACGCGGTCGTCGACCTGAAACTTGCGCCGCCCCTGGACGTTGACTTCGCTGAACCATTGCTTGCGCATCGCAGGCGACACGGTTTCGAGCGCGCTCTCGTCATAGGCACCCGCCCGAGCGATTGCCAGGATCTTCGGGTCGATGTCGGTCGCGAGAATCTTGAAGTCGTAGTCGGCGATGTTGGGCATCATCGACAGAACGGTCAGCGCGATCGAATAGGGCTCCTGCCCATCCGAGGAGGCAGCCGACCAGATGCGCACGCGGCCACCTGTCTTGGCACGATGCAGCAGTTCGGGCAGCACGTGATCACGAAGATGATCGAAGTGATGGTTCTCGCGGAAGAAGCGGGTGAAGTTCGTCGTCAGATGCGAGAGCATCTCACGGCGCGGGGCGGCCCCTGCCGGCGACGACACCAGCGCGCAATATTCACGGAAGCCCGACAGGCCGAGACTGCGGATGTGCTTCGACAGACGCGAGTAGACGAGCGAGGCTTTCGTCTCGTTCAGGTAGATCCCTGCATCCGAGTAGATCATCGCAGCGATTTCCGTGAGGTCACGGCGGGTCAGCGGATATTCGCCGCTCGCCAGCACCTCGTCCGGGCTTCCCTGCCGCACATCCTTTGCGCTCAAGACATTCATGCAGCTTCGCTTTCGGTATCGGGGAAGATCGCCTCGAGTTCGAGGAGGCAGATCATGCGCTTGTCGATCGCCAGGATGCCGCGCGCGAACTGGCGCTGCAGTTCGGAGGCGATCTCCGGCGTCGGCTGCACGTGCTCTTCGTTGACCGTCAGAATGTCGGATACGGCATCGACCAGCAGGCCTACCACCTTGCTGCGAACCTGCGCCACGATGATGACGTGGCGTGCGGTCGGTACGGCGGCCTTCATGCCCAGGCGGGCAGAAAGATCGACGATCGGCAACACGGCGCCGCGCAGGTTGATGATACCCTTCACGTAGGAAGGCGAGTGCGGCATGGCCGTTGCCGGCGTCCAGCCGCGGATCTCGCGAACCGACATGATATTTACGCAAAACTCCTGATCCCCGACACGGAACGCGATCAACTCGCGATCCGCATCATTCAGACTTTTCACGGCATACGACATAATCTCAACCCACTGCTGCCAGCGATACGTCCTGCTTCAGCGCTTGACCGCGCGAAGCACCGACCACTGCATCGACGTCCAGAATGAGCGCCACGCGGCCATCACCGAGGATGGTTGCGGCAGCGATGCCCGGAACATGCGTGTAGTTCGCCTCGAGGCTCTTGATGACGACCTGGCGCTGGCCCTGGATCGCATCGACCATGAGGGCGCGCTGTCCGCCGCCTTCGGATTCGACGAGAAGGGCAACGCCTTCCACCGGATTGGCCTGGGTGGCGCGGAAGTTCAGGATACGACCGACATCGACCAGCGGGCAGAAGCTGTTGCGGATCGAGATCAGGCGATGGCTGGCACCGAAGGAATGGATCGCGGAGGCTTCCGGCTGCAGCGTTTCGACGATTGCCGTCAGCGGAACAACCAGCGTCTGGCCGGCGACCGTGACGACCATGCCGTCGAGAACGGCGAGCGTCAGCGGCAGGCTCATGGTGAAGACGGAACCCTGTCCCGGCCGCGAGGTGATGTTGATACGACCACCGAGTGCCTGGATCGAGCGCTTGACGACGTCCATGCCGACGCCGCGGCCGGAGATGTCCGAGATCTTGTCGGCCGTGGAGAAGCCCGGCGCGAAGATCAGGTTGTCGATTTCCTCGTCCGTGAGGTTAGCGTCCGGCGAAATCAGATCGTTGTCGATCGCCTTCTGCTTGACGCGTTCGCGGTTGATACCCGCGCCGTCGTCCTGCAGCTCGATCAGGATGCGGCCCGAACGATGCTTGGCGGTCAGCTTGATCGTGCCTTCAGGATCCTTGCCGGCGGCAGTGCGCTTTTCCGGACTTTCAATGCCGTGGTCCACGGCGTTGCGGATCATGTGGGTCAGCGGCTCGGCAAGCTTGTCGATGACAGTCTTGTCGACTTCGGTATTTTCACCTTCCGTCACGAGGCGGATCGACTTGCCCACCATGTCGGCGACTTCGCGAACGATACGCGACATGCGCTGGAAGACAGGCTTTACCGGCTGCGCGCGGATCGCCATGACCGAATCCTGGATCTCGCGGGTGAGCTGCTGCAGCTCTTCGAGGCCCATGTTGATCGAGGACGTGCCGGTCGTGTCGTTTTCGATGACGCTCTGCGAGAGCATCGCCTGGTTGATGACGAGCTCGCCGACGAGGTTGATCAGGCGATCGACGCGGTCAAGATCGACGCGGATCGTCTGGCCGGCGCTGGCGGCAGCGGCGTTGTTCTGCGCGGCGGCAGCAGCATTTGCCGCGGCGGCGGCTGCGGTTTCCTTCTTTTCGACGCGGGCAGCGGCTGCGGCCATCTGCGTCACGTTCGAAGCGGTCTCGGCGGCGGCAACGNNCAAACTCGAACACGGTACGGATCGCGTCCTCGCCCTTGTCGGTCTTGAGCGTGACGTTCCAGTAGAAATAGGCCGCTTCCGGGTCGAGCTCATCGAGGCCGGGCAGCGCGTCCATGTTGCAATAGACGCTCATCTCGCCGAGACGCGAGAGGTCGCGGAGGAGCAGGGTGGCATCGTTGCCCTTGGAATAGAGGTCCGAACGCGGCTTGAAGGTGATTTCGTAGGCCGGCATGTCGGAGCCCGCTTCTTCCTCGCCGCCGAAGTCGTCGAAGGAGAAGGGGATGGGCTGGAAGCCGCTGTCGTCGGTTGGCTTCGGCGTCGGAGCGGCGGCAACCGGTGCCGCCTTGGGAGCCGGAGCTTCAACGGCCGCGGAAGGTGTCGGCACCTCGCCGTTGGCGAGCGCTTCCAGCTCCTTCACCAGGCCGCGGCTGCGGCTTTCGTCAACGCTGCCGCCATCGCGGGCAGCGTTGGTCAGGTCAGCCAGGACGTCTGCCGACTTCAGCATGACCTTCAGGACGTCCTGGGTCGGCTCAAGCTTGTTGGAACGAACGCAATCAAGTGTGGTCTCGAAGACATGCGCGAAAGCGACGAGATCATCCAGACCGAAGGCGCCAGCGCCGCCCTTGATCGAATGGACGGCACGGAACACCGCGTTGACGGTTTCCGGATCGCGATCGCCATCATTCATTTTCAGAAGACCGGATTCCAGTTCGGCGAGCTGCTCCTCGCACTCCTGGAAAAAGATCTCTTTGATTTCGTTCATATCCATAGGAGAAATTCCTGGGTTTAAGCGGTTACACGCTCAATCGCATCGATCAGCTTGGCAGGGTCGAAAGGCTTTACGATCCAGCCGGTCGCACCGGCCTGGCGCGCGCGGTTCTTCTTTTCCGCGTCGCTCTCGGTCGTCAGGACCAGGATCGGGATCGCGCGGTACTTGTCGTTGCGGCGAACGCCTTCGATGAAGCCGAAGCCGTCAAGGCGCGGCATGTTGATGTCGGTGACGATGACGTCAGGGTTGGACTCTTCCAGAACCTCGAGGCCTTCGACGCCATCTTCCGCCTGGATCGTCTCGAAGCCCGCATTGTTGAGGGTCACGAGAAGCATGTTCCTGATCGTCCGTGAATCATCCACGGTAAGCACTTTTTTCTTCATTGCCGGATCTCCTTGGCGAGCAGATGGTGGATATCGACACCAATCAGCTGCATGGTTTTCTGAAATGCGTCCGAAGCCTTGCTGAAGGTGAACGCGAGCTTGTCCTGGTCCCAGGTCTTGGCGGCCGCCATGAGGACCTGCGCACCGAGGGCGCCCACGCGCTCGACAGCCGAAGCATCAATGGAAAGGTCGCTGCCACGCAGCGACAGAAACTTGTCACGCATGGCCGACGCTTCGTTGAGGTCGATGATCGCTGACAGGTTCAGCGTCTTCCCATTTTTCTTTGCTGCCATCAGCTTTCCCTTGTCCCCTGATCTTGGCCCCTCAAAGCTGAGCCGCGGTCATATTCCATTGTTTTAGTAAACATTTCGCCCTCCACCGAGGCCGATAGCCGGGCGGATGAAGTCCAATGTGTCGTCTTGTTCTTCGAACGCTGCGACGGCCGGCTGCGTGTCGATCACGCGCCTTGCCTTCTGGTCGACCTCTGCCTGTCTGCGGGCGATGCGGAACTCGCGGACTGTCTTGCCGAGCTCGACGATAACGGTGTGCAGATCGTCGGCACCGCCGGCAGAATGAAGCGCTGCACCGGCCGAATTGCCGAGACGTGTGCCCAATCCCTTGACGTCGGAGACCACCGTATCGAGCGCATCCGCATGCTCTCCGGCCTGGCCTGCGACGGTTGCGATGGCGGAGTTAATCTCGGTCACCTGGCGGACGATGTTGCCGATCGAATCCTGGGTGCGGCCAACCATCTGCACGCCAGCGTCGACCTGGGACTTCGTGGTGCTGACCAGGGTCTTGATTTCACGGGCGGCGTCGGCGGAACGCTGCGCAAGCGCGCGCACTTCCTGGGCGACGACTGCGAAGCCACGGCCGGAGTCGCCGGCGCGAGCTGCTTCGATCCCGGCGTTGAGGGCAAGAAGGTTTGTCTGGAAGGCGATCTCATCGATCGCGCCGATGATCTGGCCAATGCGCTCGGCGGATTTCTCGATGTCGGCCATCGCGGATATGGCCCGACCAACGACCTGCCCGCTCTCTTCGGCGGCATGACGCGTCGAGGCCGCCGCCTGTTCTGCGGCGCGGCTACCGGCTGCCCCGCGGCGCACGCTGTCGGACAGACCTGATAGCGTGGCGGACGAGGCCAAAAGCTCTTCGGCATGAGCAGACGTATCGGCAGCAATGCGCCGGCTCGCGTCGCCAAGCGACTGGACCGAGGTTTCGGCAGTTGCCGTGCGCTCGCTGATGCTCGTGAATTCCTGCTGGAGCGTATCGAGCGCGCCGTTCAGCGCTTCAGCTATGTCGCGATGGGCGCTTTGCGGTTCGACTACGGAGCGAACGGTCAGATCGCGTTCGGCCAAACCGGCGATCACGTCGGCAAAGATGCTGACAACTTCAGCCTTGTCGGCATTACGCTGGTCGGCAAGCTGCCGCTGCTGGGAAGCGCGCAAAGCATTGAAGCGCAGTGAAACGGCTATTTCGACATCAACCATGACGAGACGGATCACGGCCGTCATCAGGTCGGTGATCTCACGTGCCCGACGCTTGGCGCCCGGCAGGAAGGGGCGTCCGGCAAGGTCGCTGGCGAGGCCCGAGACGATATGCTCGAGAACGACACCGTGGCCGGCGACATGCCAGCGCGGGTCGAGGCCCATCTTGCTTTCAGAATCGGAAAGGACTTTCACCCGCTCTGCATAGAGGCTGTCAAAGCGGGCATCGGTCAGCACATCCCAATGGGACGTCTGCAAATCATGAAGGCGTTCGACCTGCCGTTCGCTCTCGAAATTCCGAGCCGCGTCCGGGAAGGACTGGAGCCTTTGGAAGAGATCACGCAGACCGACCGTGAGATGCTGCTGCAGAAGCAGGCGGTTGCGGCGCACGGTATCGCATTGATCGGCATCCAGGCCGACAAAGCGCAGGCGATCGCGCAGGCTACCTGCCTGTGCTCCTCGAGCCTGATCCGATGGCATTTCCTGCCCCAACGCCTGTCCCCAACCACTTATCCGGGCGCTACGCCCGATCTAGAAACGCCTGCTTTGTCGATTGGATATACGCTGAGGGCGGCAGCCCGACGCCAACCAAAGCGGCGATCACGGCTTCCCGTTCAATGCATCCTGCAAAGCTTTGAGAGATGGATACCGGATCGACCCGGTACGGCGGTTCGGCGTCATGCCTGGTGGGAACGAGTCAAACTTCCCATTCCGACGTGTCGTGCAATGTTTATGGTTAATTCCTTGCGTGAAAGTTAATGCGCATTTTATGAATACCTACTTTCGGAACGATGCGAATAACCATCTATGAATTACTGGGGCGGGCGTTGCCGGCTTGCTACAAGTTCGAAGCAAGCTTCGTGATATACGCGTTCCAATACCCTGACATGACGTCAAAAGGATTGGGCAATGATTGTTCTCGGACTGGGCTCCTGCTTCCTCGCCATCTCGGTTCTGGCGGCGGTCGCGCTTCTCGAAAGCTTCGCGGCGAGCCGGATC
>UBTY01000029.1 GCA_900468535.1 Hyphomicrobiales bacterium
CCGCAATGAAGGCGATGACAGGATCGTTCGCCAGCGCATTGCGCAAGGCAATTGTCCGAGCTGCCGTGAGATCGAGCACGAGGCGATCGGGAAGCGGTTTGATCGCTTCGTCCTCGTCGTCCGGTTGCGTCTCCTCCCCGCAGCCGGCTCCGATTGCTGGAACACTGCTGGCATAATCGCCACTATCGCCGACATCAGCCGAGGGATCGGCTGCATCCTTCGGTTCGTCCTCGGGCCGCACGAAGCCTCGCTCGATCTTGAGCTCGCCACCCACGCCGAGCGAGACGAAGAGACCGCCGCGGGCGACCTCCTGCGGATCGAACACGTACGGGCGGTCGTTCAGGCGGTCGAGCTCGCTGCCGAGTTCCTCCAGCTTTTGTTCGGTCGCTTCCGAGTACTCGTCTGCCTCCGAATATTCTGCGTCGAGCTTTTCGTATTCGGCACGCGTCGCATCATAGCGGACCAGTTCGTCTTCCGTCATTTCCGCCTGCTCGCCATAGAAGCGGCGCAGGCCGGACGTGTGGCCGTAGGGAAAGTCGAAGGCCGCCTCGACCCACTTCCAGCCTTCGCTCACGCGGATCGCCTCGGCGTCAGCCTTCAGCTTTTCCATCACGAGCTGCTCGAGCAGCGCCGGATCCTGCAGCCAGCCGCCCTGATCCTGGTCGAACAGATCGCGCATGGTGACGCCTCCCGCCGCCTCGTAAGCTTCGATACCGACATAGACGGCGCGGCGATCGCTTGCCCGGATCGCGGTTTCAGTCAGCAAGCGCCGGATGTAATAGGGCTCTCGGCTGTGGGAGCGCGAGACCGTATCCCAGACCTGCTCCTGGCGAACATGGTCGTTGGTGATCGAGAAGGCCATGATCTGCTCGAGCGTCATCTCGTCCTCGGCATAGAGATCCAGAAGCCGCGGCGAGACGGAGGCCAGCCGTAGGCGCTGCTTGACGGTGGCAACCGAGACGAAGAAACGCGCCGCAATCTCCTCCTCGCCAAGTCCCTGCTCGCGCAAGGTCTGGAAGGCGCGGAACTGGTCGAGCGGATGCAAGGATACGCGCTGGACGTTTTCGGCAAGGGAGTCCTCGACTTCGAGCGTTTCGTCCTTGCTGACGATGCAGGGAACGCCGGCGGTTTTGGCCAAACGCTTCTGCGCAACGAGGCGCTCGAGGGCGCGGTATCGGCGCCCGCCGGCCGGAATGCGATAGATCCCGGTCTCGTTGCCATCGCCGTCGAGCTCGGGACGAACGTTGAGGCTGGTGAGCAGACCGCGATGGGCTATGTCCTCCGCTAGGTCCTCGATCGAGACGCCTGCCTTGATCTTGCGGACGTTCTGCTGGCTCAGCACCAGCTTGTTGAAGGGAATATCCCGGGCTGCACTGAGGGTGATTTTCTGGATGGCTTGAGCCATGTCGTTTCTCCATGACGGACCGGCCGGAACCTCTCTCCAACCTCCTAACCCGCCACAAATGCCCCTTCCCTCCTCTCCCTCTGCCCCGCTCCGCTGCTTCTGATTTCCGCTGCGCCTTCTTATCCGCAAGACCTTCTTTCCCCCCGCGCCGCAGGCATAAAAATGCATCCTCCTAGTTCTCCTTTCGACGGAAAAAAGCGTGTCAATGATCACCAATGGCCTGGGCTTTGGTGGCAGCCATATCGACACGAGGGCCGGCCTCGCGTGGGGCAGTATCGGCGGCCGAGATCCAACGTTTTGATCCTGATTTCACTGGATGTGTGTCCTGCTAAAAATCAAGTTCTCTTTTTGTTCTTTGCCGTAAAAGTGAGTCAGGCATCCGCAAGAAAGGAAAGTAGTCCCAGATCCACTTGGGAGGCCGCCGCTGGGGAGTCCAATATCTAGCAGAATGAAAAAATCTGCCGCCGGACGAAAGAACGAAAGGAAGGAAGACAGACGTGCGAACTGGATCACTGGATTGGACCAGCAGTCAGCCGGCGCAGACGCGACCGTGATGAAGACGATCGGGCTCCCAAGAAGTTGCGAACATCTACGCATCGGTAGCGACCTAACCGGGCATCGAGGCGACGGACGCAAGCTTTAGAGCCGCCTTTGCGACGTTCGAGCCCCTTACCCAACGATAGTGATGCTCCACCGTGATTTGTCAGCATTGTCAAAACCGAGCAAGCATGGATCCAAGAATGCTGTTTTCCTTGCGAAGCCTCTCAATCATGAGGAGCTTCAGCTGTCGATTTTCTGCCTCGAGTACTGCGAGCTCTCAGGCAAAACGTCTTGCTGCAGGCTGGCCGGCGGCGCTCGTTTCACCTGAGGCTTGCCCCTCGCCCTCCGCGGCAAGGGCTTAGGCTTTATTCCCTTCGCGGCGTTTCCGGCCGCGCGCTGCTTCGTCACAGGCTGTTCCAGAGGGACGCTTTGCTCTGTTGCTACCGGACCAGATTGCGCTTCAGACGACACAGCGCTGCGCCCCGGCAGTCGGTCCGCCCTCGCTGTCTCGGCTGCCAAAACTTTCACCAAAGACGCGGGCGCGGTCTCCTCCCCCGGTAGCGCAATAAATTCGGCCGGGACGCCGGCTGGAATGCCGTGGTCGGCTTCCACCTGGCGGGCTACCGACTTCAGATCGAGATTGCCCAGATCGAAGATGGCTGCGTCTTCGGAAGGCGTCTACTGCTCTTGTATTCGACGACAAAATTGGCGCGTGTTCTCATGTGTCTCAGGAAAATGGTTGGGGTGGCCGCAGGAGCCCAGCGAAGTGAATATAGGCCGATTTTGATTTCCGTAGTAACCGGTCGGCCTCAATTATTTCAAGCCAAGCCTGCGTCGAAGATCCGCATTTTCTGCACGCAGTTTTTCCGCGAGAAGTTTCCTGAGCCGGCGATTTTCTTCCTCGAGCTGGATGAACTCCGCAAATTCGTCATCGACTGGAGGTGTTGCTTCCGGAGCAGGGGCAAGAGCCTTCTTCCATTGGTAATAGGTCTGGTCGGAAATGCCGGCTTCCTTGCCAGCATCTTTCAATGTATTGCCGCCACCGACCAGGTCGTCGATCCGGCTGATCCGTTCTGCCTTCTCCTGGTCGTAAAGCCCGCGAACCTTAAGCTTCTCCTGCCCCAGATCCTGACGGATGCGTCCAGATTTGCGACCACTCGTTCTTATCCGACCGCTTTGAGGAAGCCTCTTCGGTCACCGTTATCGCGGTCTCGTTGGGAGGGTTTTGCATCTCATCTTCAGCCATTAATCTGCCTCTCTTGAATTGCGGACGTGTTAGCCAGCCTGAAACCAAAGTCAACTTACCAGACCAAGGGCTTGATCAACTCNNCTCCTGATGCCGCGAACCGCGGTCTTTAACCTATGGAGTGTAGTTCAGCGCTTCTTCTGGAAAAGCACCCAGACGGCGAAGGCCTTGCGATCCGACCGCGGCGCAGAACTCAAATCTCTGATCGCCTGCTCAGCGTTGTCGATCAGCACCAGCACTTCAGCTCTGACGAACCGCGCAAGCGGATCGTAGTCGGCCCGATGGCGCTCTTCCTGCAGGACCACGAATGTGTCAGCGAACGAAACGATACCGGCTGGAAAGCCGCGGGCGGCCGCAGCCTTGCAAGAGTTCTTGGCGACGCCATGCTCCAGAGTGCGATAGACTTGTGACCACGCGGCGTCGCTGCGCGCGTCGCCGACGCCAATCAGGAGATCGGCACATTCTCGCGCAAGAGCATGAAATAATGCGTAGTAGGCGGTGCTTACGCCTCTCTTCAAGTCTGATTGGCGCGGACGTTTCGGACTCGCCTTTGCGAGCCGCCGAGCTGTAGCGATAAGATCGTGCGACACGGCTCAGCTTGCAATCTTCTGCTGTTCGTCAAAATGATGCCTAATATGCGGGAAACGCGTTTCGCCGAGAGCGCTCAACGCCTTGCGGATCTCGGTCGACAGCCCATAGGTGATCTTGGAGGCAATCGGCTTCTCAGAGTATTTATAATTCACGTCGACCAGCAGAATTGGATCACCATCGCTGTCCCGTTCCGCCCGAATATCGGCGCCCGAAAAACCTGCGGCGCCAAGCCGGTCACGCAGAACCTTTTCAACGGCCTTCTTTGTTGTGCTCGAAATGCTCTGATCTTCGCTCATCATCGCAATATAATCGATTCCATGAAAAAACGCCACTCCAGCAATGCAGTCCGAGTCGCCACCCGGTATGTCACGCGCTAACGCCTCAGCACCAGCAAATTCTTCGCGGATCGCAGTTTCCCGCCATGCTTTGCCCTGGAAGGGCGAACAAGACTCCGCGTGAGCTATCCGTATTGCCGGCAATCATACGCTCCACCGGGGCGATCCATCTCACGGGCGAAGGAGGCGCCTTGCAGGTGGCTTGATATCCCAGCTTGCACCCGGATCACACCTGTGAATCGCTAATTTGTGTTGCGCCCCCAAGCGCTCATGCCCGGTGCTCTACAACAAGGCCCAGAGAAAAAAGCCTATGTAATCAACCTGTTGTGACGTTGACCGCGGTCAACGCTGAGCGGCGGGCACCCAAGATAGTCGCCTACGTCAATCGAGCCATTTTATGCCCATTAGAGCTCGGGATAACACGCTTCTCACGTATTGACACGCGCCGCAAATCGGCCGCCCGTGCCGATAAAAACCTCACAACCTCAGTGGGCTACTGCGATGACCGCGGTCAACAATATCCGAAGGTAATCAGGGGCTGTGCTTGACAGACATCTTGTATAAGTGCTGACGCAGAGTCCGGGTTACAGCCGATTAGCCCTTCGAAAACATAAACCTGACCTGGAAAACCGTGAGCCAGCCGCAATGCAACATGCAAAAATCGTGAGGACCCAGCACCCCGTTGGCCATGGCGTGTTTCATACCGGGCACATTACGACCACTGAAGTCTCAGCAGCCAAATTGGATTCGTCCGCCGGTCCACCGACTGGCGCGTTCAGCTATTTCTACGATTGTGGATCAGAGCAGAGCGAAGCCTTCAACGCAGAACTCGCATTACATCGCGAGCAATCTGGTGGTGAGACCGACATCCTGTTCGTCTCCCATCTTCACGCCGATCATATTAATGGAATTGATCGGTTACAGGGGATGGCGCTCGCTCGAAAGGTTGTCGTGAACTATCTCGATGAGATAGGGAGACTGCTGTTCGTCCTTTCCGACTTCGACCGCGGGGCAGTGTCTCGCTCGTCCCTGGACTATTTCACTGATCCTGTTGCCTGGTGGTTCGGCCGCGGAGTGCAGCAAGTCATTTTCCTGCAGCCAGGCGGCCCGAACGACGTACCCCCTCCCCGTGCTGTGGATCCTGATTTTCCCCTTGGCGATTCCGGAGAGCGACGGCGCGCCCTGAGCCTAGATGACACGGACAGAACCGCGCGCCTCGCGAGTCGTCTGAACAGTCATCTCAAGGCGCCCCATGGTGAGGAATTTGAGGTCCTCGCCCCAGCGGAAACGACGCGCCCCGAGCAGAAGATGGCGCTGATCGCTGCGACAGGATCGTACTTCCAGCTCGAATGCAGGACCTTTGCGGACGAGGACTGGCACGGTGCTGATTGGATCCTGCTACCGTATGTCCATCCATTGGATGACCCGGCGCGCAAACGCTTCGTGAAAGATCTAAGAGGCGCGCGCCCAGCGCGCCGTTCCGGCAAAGCTAAGCTGAACGCGGCGCTTCTTTCTCGGCTGAGCGCGATGGAACAGTGAGAGAGCTTGTCGCCATCTATCAGCGCCATTTTCCAGGCGGGGACAACGCCATATCAATGTCCCTCTACTCCGGGCCATTCGCTCAGCGGGCCAGATCATTTTTGCTACACCGGCACCCGAATAGCTGGATGACTTCGATTGGCCGATTGGCTACGCTGAGTATGCCCGCTCCTACTGGCGGGATGATGGACTGGGATGGTTGGTACTGGGGACGCCTCACTACTACAAGATAAATGGCGAAAGCATTGGCGCGAGTTTTACGAACCTTTCGGTGATTCCGTGGCGATCATGACGCTTCCTCACCATGGATCAGCCCACAACATTCATCTGGATATTTTGGCGTTTAGCGAGGTTCACTATGCTCTTGCGCCGACTGTGGAGGCGCGGAACCGCGTGGCTCGCATGAGGGAAACGCTGGGTCTGGTGGCGAGCCTAGGAATTCGCACCCAGGCAATTGACGACCTGCGCCGCAGCCGGTTTCAGGTCACGTGCGAACGCTCGATGCCTTAGGAGAGGCGTGATCAGAATGCTCACGTCGGAAATTCCAACGCAGATGGCGGCCTCCGCAGTCGTCGATGAACACGGGCAAAATGCTTCTTCCTGCTGATTAACCCAGCCAGAAGGGAGTTGCTCCCCGTGCCTGTCTACTCTGCGACGTGCAGCCCCGACGCCGCCAAAATCACCCCGCCCTGAGATCCATTTGAGCATTTGCCTTCAACGCAGCCATGACCATCGGCCCGAGCGAGAATTCGTTACGCTCCGCACGCCGGGTCAGATCGCGCAAATAGGCGCCCGCGGAATTGATCATGTTGGCGCGCTCGAGGATACATGCCATTGCCACACCCGCGTTTTCTGGTCCCATGACCTCGCAGGCATCCTGGTAAGCCGAGGCACTGACGCCGAGCATTGATCTGACCACCACCGCGGCCGCCATGAGCTCGCGCCAACTGCTGACCGCTCCGCCTTGTGCATAATCGCAAATTTGCGGGCACGCCTTCAGCACGACCGAAAGAGGGAATGTCTTAAGCGGCTCTCTCGCCGTGTCGGTCGTTCTCAGCTTTTCGCCCCGCTCTTTTTCAGAGCTAGGTTCAAGTTCAGTAATGGATTCTGGTTTTGAATTCTGTATGTGGCGCTCAGCGTGGGCATCATTGGTGCTATCTTCTCCAGAATTATCGTTGAATTCGAGGAGTTTGAGGATGTCGCCCTTCAGCATCTCCATCTCGCCAAGAATGCCCATCAATTCTGCCGTGGTTGGATTTTTAGGCAATCGGGCGATAAGGCTCACATAGGCGTTTTCGATAGCTTGCCAGTCGCCCTCAGCGCCTTCCTCGATCGCAGCGGTGATGAGTTTGCGCGTATCGCGCCGGCAAATCGTGAGCTTCTCTTTCTCTCTGCGATGGGTCGCGCGTGCTGCAATAACATCCTGGGCAAGCATGGCGAGCTCTTCCGAACGGAGGAGGAGAGGGGACAAATCGAAGCCAAATGCTTGCTCGACGTCACCGGCGCCGTCCTTCCGGGAAAATCGCTTTCCGTTAGCGCTATCGCGCCGAACGATTAGCCCCGCCTCGACAAGAATGGCCAAGTGACGTCGAAGGGTCGATCCCGGCATTGAGTGCGCGCGCAGAGACAATTGCAGGTTCGATGGGAAAACGATTAGCTGCGCATCCTCACGCAATTCGTTTTCGGGATAGAAACTCAGGAGGGCGTCCAATACAGCAAGGCTGTTCGACTGGATGCCGAGCGCATCCATTGCCGCGGATGCGTCTCTGAACACCTTCCACTTGTCCGCGGCTTTGCCGGCCCTTATTTGCTTTGTCGCTTGCTGACGCCTCACTAAGGCGAGCGTCATTGGCCGCCGCCCGAACGGCGTCGTCACACTTTCCGTCTGCATCGTCTCTCACCTTTGAGCAGGCAAAAGAAATTCGTTCGCCAAAACGGCGCCTAGACTCTTGACGATGATTCCCGGAAATGCGATTCTATCTTTGCTTAAGAGATAGGGGCTTCCGAGACGGCGACGTTTTGGGGCCTCTTTTCTTTTGCGGTTATGCTTCCTTCTCACTTTGACTGATGGCGCGGCGTTCCTCGAAGAGGGCAACCGCATCGTTTAACAGGAACGCCGCGAAATCGGCCGCTTCTGTTCGATCGATGGTAATCTCAAGCTTGGTTTTGCTCTGTTTTATGTGGGCAAGGCGCTCGCCGGACTTCCCTGACAGCACATCCGGCAAAGGCGCTGGACGGCGCGGCTTGAGCTTTGCAACAAGCGCCTTGAAGCGATCTTGCGACGGCAGGCGCTGAATATCAGCGCCGCCGACGATCTTGATGGCATCCCGACCCGACGACTTTTGAATAAGCTCCACCAACTCCTGCCAGCTGCGTCGACCGACGCCCGGAGCTGGGCCAATGGCGTCAATCAACTCCGATGGAAGTTGGTCGACAATGGCAAACATGCGAGAAATCTCCGCCTTGTCCAGCGACATGGCGGAGATAATCACCTCCCGGGGAAAGCGCTCCTTCAGGTGGTGCGCAAAGCGTGATTTCTCGATGTATGAGAGATCCTCACGCTCGTTGTTTTCCTGCCCTTGGGCGATGACAAGCTCTTCGTCCGACAGGTTCCGGACAATCGCCTTGATCTGCTGGCCGAGATCCTGCACAGCACGCAAGCGACGATGACCGAACGCGACCTGATAGCGACCTGCGTCCGTCGGATGCGGACGGACGAGAATCGGCACCTGCTGACCCTGATCGCGGATAGATGCGAGAAGGCCTGTGATGTCGCCCGGCATACGGTCACGTACGAAGGACGGTTCCACCAAGACCGGATCAAGTTCAATAACCGTTTGCCCTTCAGCGAGACGCCGTTCGATTTCATCCGCGCGTGCCTGGCGAGCCTTCTCCTCACGCATCGAGTTCGCGACCTGCCCAACTAGCTTGTTGTCGGAGGCCGGCGCCTTGGTCGGCATGTCTGCGTCGACCTGGATAAGGTTCAGGAGGTTCTTTCTGCTCATGTCGGTCTACCCCAAGCCTTCTTGATGAGCGTCTCGATTTCGTCATTTACGCTATTCATGGATTCAAGAGCCCGGTCATAGGTGCTTCGGGTGAACTGCCCACGCTCCACTTCGTAAAGCGTCTGATTTGTCAGGCCCGCGTCCGAGACCGCCGTCGATTTCAACATCGGAAAATTCAGGACGTGTGCACCAAAAATCGAGCGAAGATAGCCCACCATCTGGTTCTGAGGGCCGTCGGACGGCTCAAACCTGGTTACAAGATAACGAAGCCAGGCAAAATCAACGTTTCCGCCGGCGGCGGCAACTTCCCGAAGCAAATCAGCAACCATGGCCAGGAATTGATTCATCGACATGACGTCCAGCATTTGCGGATGGACAGTCACGAGGACTGATGTCGCAGCTGTGAGGGCCGAGAGCGTGAGGTAGCCCAGTTGCGGTGGGCAATCGATGATCACGACGTCATAACCTGCGTTGACCTCGTCGATCGCGTCGCTGACACGCTGGAAGAACATGACATCGCCGACTTTGCGGGTCATGAGTGCGCGAGGTGTATCGTGCTCGAATTCCATAAGCTCGAGGTTGCCGGGAACGAGATCCAAGCCGGGAATGTAGGTCTTGCGGACGAGGTCCTTGAGCGACCGTCGCTTGTCGTCGTAACGAATCGCGCCATACATCGTCTCGTTGTCTTTGACATCAAGTTCGGGCTGGTGTCCGTAAAGTGCCGACAGGCTGGCCTGCGGGTCGAGATCCACGGCGAGAACTCTGTAGCCGCGAAGCGCAAGGTATTGGGCAAGGTGGGCAGACGTTGTCGTTTTCCCAGATCCGCCCTTGAAGTTCATCACCGAGATGGTCTGCAACTCCTCGCCATCCCGTCGATGGGGCAGGTACCGGCGATCGGCCCGTCCGACCTTGTCGAGATGACGACGGATAGTGTCGATGTCCTCAACGGAGTAAGACCGGCGACCGCCCGGCGTTGTGCTCAGCTCCAGGCCGTCGATATCATTCGAAATCTGGCGAAGGTACACTTCCTTCACGCCAACCAGCTTCGCAGCTTCCGATGGTTGGAAATGCCTGATACCCTTCTGTGCGGTCGGCGGGAAAGTGCTGACATGGTGGGCCTGGAGCTGGATAGCGAGCGCCGAGGAGTGCCGGTCAATAAGGCTCACCAAGGTCTCGCGTGGTTGTGGCGTGGTTTCAGCCTTCGTTTTCATATTCAGCCCAAAAATCGGTAACAGCGTTTCGTTGCGGCGAAACCCACTATCGTCCGCTGTTGCAATAAGACCCGATTCTGGCTCGCGAGCAAGCTATTTAAGGTTAACAGAAACTTAACGTGGTTCCCTGGAAAAACTGCTTGGGGAAAAATCTCCAAGCCGCCGAGGTACTTATCCATCTCGCCTCGCGCTTATCGTGGGACTAGACATTAGAAAAAAGGAGTCGAAAACTGCGGCGTCAAGCGCGCAAAGCATTTCCCGTCGATCTCAGCGCCAAATTCTGGCGTAAGTGATTCTCAGAGCCGGCCGATACCGATTAGGCCTGAAAGTCCCACGGTTTAATACCGATCGACCAGTATACCATTGAGTTGCACGGCTCGTTTTGGGCCTGAGGTTTGCCAGTTATGGAGTCGAGCCGACAATGGCTCAGCTACCAGCTGCTCAGGGATTGACGAGTTGTACTTTGGATGGGACTTTACAGCACTTCGTTGACTAAAAGCGGTGGCCTACTTCATTCTCAGGACAGAAGTCGAGAAACGGTCTCAAGCAGCTTCTTCTCGTTGTAAGGCTTGTCGAGGACCGCATCGAAGACGTCGGGATGAGCGCGGCCGATGCTGCCTTGGGCACCGCTGACGAGCATGACGGGAATATGAGCCAGTTCGCCATCGGCCCGCATCGCCTGCGCCAGTTCCAGACCGGTCATCAACGGCATCATGAAATCCGTGATCACGAGAGACGGCCGCTTTTCGCGTACGAGGGTGAGTGCTGCCTTGCCGTGCGACGCCGCCGCGACCTCATAACCCGCATCCTCCAGCATAATGGTGAGGACGTCGGCGATCAGAAACTCATCCTCGGCGATTACGATCAGCGGCATCAGGGCGGGCTCATGCTTTCTTTCAGGCGTCTGTTTCCGGATCGATGGCAGTAGCTACGCCGGTTGTCGCTCCCGTCACGGGCTCAAGCGCAGAGACGACCGTCAAACCTCTGGACCCGAATCCGAGCTCATGGATGACCGGCTCGTAACCGCTGTCTCTCACCTTCAACACGGAGATCGTGCGTTTGTAACGAGATTCGAGCTCTACATGGCGCAGCATAACCAGATTATCCAGTAGGCTGGAGATTTCCGAACCGGGGGCCGTCACCGTCGGGCCGAACAGATCCCGCAATTCCCAGGTCGCAAGAGTAGTAACACCTAGTGCCCGGATTTCGTTCGTGAGCGCCGCAAAAAATTCGACGAGGCGCGAGGGATGGACCGCGGCCCGCTCGAAACCGCCGAGCCCATCGATCAAAAGGCGTTTGACGCCGCGCGACCGGATCGCATCGAGAAGGCGATGGCCGAGCTTGTCGAGCAGGTTTTCGGTCATCGGGTTGTAGATCACCTCAAGGGCGCCGGACTTGATGAGTGTCTCCAGATCAACCCCAAGCGCCCGCGCCTTCTTCAGCAGCCGGGAAGGGGTCTCGTAGAACCCAAAATGAAGCGCGGGCTCCTCGGCGCTCGCCTGGCTCAGGAAATTCAGTCCCAGCGAGGTCTTGCCGCATCCGGAGGGTCCGAACACGAGCGTTACGGAGCTTTCCGGCAGGCCGCCACCGAGCATGGCGTCGAACCCGGCCGTACCCGACGCGATTTGCCTCCCGCCCGGTTCGTCGTCGACAGCTTCGGTGGAAAGGATCGACTCCAGTCGTGGATAGGCGACCAGCCCCGCTGAGGTGATTTCGAACTGGTGGTAACCGCCGAGCCCCGCACTTCCTCTCGACTTCTTGACCTGCAGGCGCCGCACTGTGCGAACACCGACAAGTTCGTTGTGCAACTCGATGACGCCATCGACCATGGTATGCTCGGGGCTGTCCTCGGCAATACGGGTGCTGGTCAGAAACAACACGGTGCAGCCGGCAAATGCGGCCTGGCTCTGGACCTCGGCCACGAAAGTCTTGACGTCGAGGCTCGTATCCGCACGGTCGCTGGCGTTCAGCAGACCGTCGAAGACCAGTAGCGTAGCACCCTGCCGGGCAATCTCCTGCCGGATGAGGCTGACGACCGCGGAAAGACCGTCGTCGCGGAGCGTCTGGAACACGCTGACATAGGAGATGCTCACGCCAAGCTGCGAGCGGTCAAAGAAGTCCAGCGTGCCGAGCGCCTGGAACAGACGATCGTGGGTCTCCGCCAGCAACGTCACATACAAGACCTTGCCGCCCCGGGCGACATTGGCAAACGCCACCTGATTGGAGAGGATTGTCTTGCCCGCGCCGGGTTGACCCTGAACGATATAGGACGCGCCTTCAACGAGGCCGCCGCCCAGGATAATGTCAAGGCGGGGGATCCCGGTGGACAGTCTCGAAAGCTCATGCATGGAAATGGTCATCCGGTAGGGGAGGGTGATCGCAAACTAAGTCCAGCGGGCAATTTTGCAACAGCATCGGGGCAAGAAATGCTTTATTTCCCGGGTCGAGGGGGTATGGTCCGCGAAATGGTGTGTGAACTTGCTCTCGTTCAAGTTCTTGTCGAGTGACATCCCGAGATACGTGAAGGCCAATGGCGGACAAAGACCATGGCGGGGAGGGCGGTAGAGCCGAGGACCGTCTTGAACAGCTTGAAGCGGGTGTCGCGGCGGCGCAGCCAGGACATGATGCGGCGGCCTTTCTCGCGGCAATCGTCGAATCCTCTGAGGACGCCATCATCAGCAAGTCGCTGCAGGGCATCATCACCACCTGGAACAAGAGCGCCGAGCGGGTGTTCGGCTACACCGCCGCCGAAGCCGTCGGACGACCGGTCACCATGCTGATCCCGGAGGATCGCCTGGACGAAGAACCAGCCATCCTGGCGCGGATCCGATCGGGCGAACGGGTCGACCATTTCGAAACGATCCGTCGTCGCAAGGACGGCGCCTTCATCGACATCTCCCTGACGATCTCGCCAATCCGCAACAGCGATGGGAAGATCATCGGCGCGTCCAAGATCGCCCGCGATATTTCGGATCGGAAGCGCGCGGCAGAACATCAGGATCTGCTGCTGCGCGAGATGCACCATCGGGTGAAGAACCTCTTTGCGATTACCGGCAGCATCGTCACGCTGGCGGCACGAACGGCTCAGACGCCGGTCGAGCTTGCCACCGATATGAAGGAGCGCCTTGTCTCTCTATCGCGCGCCCACGAGATGACCTTGCCGAGCTTCACCGGCGGCCAAGCCTTTGCGGAACGATCGACGACGTTGTTCACGCTTCTATCGAGCCTGCTGTCTCCGTTTGAAGACGCGGAAGGCGTGCGTTGGCGGCTGCATGGCGAAGACGTGCCAATCAGCGCCGACAAGGTCACGAGCCTTTCGCTGCTGTTTCATGAATACGCCACCAACGCGGTGAAGCACGGCGCTCTTTCTGTGCCGGAAGGGCGATTGGATATCACCTTGAGTTCACAGCCTGAAAGCGTTGAGATCGCATGGTTAGAATCTGACGCAAGCCACACAGCTGTTGCCAATAGCAAGGCAAAGGGATTCGGAACGACGCTCGAGCAGATGGTGGTTCGTACGTTGAATGCGCAGGTATCGCGGGATTGGCAGCCCCACGGGCTTCTGATCCGGCTCACGGTCCCGCGCGACGCGTTTTCGATACCGGCCTAGGAAGGGTCGAGGAGCATTCTTCGTAGGTCGCGCCCTTGGGCAAATCCCGTTCATCATCCAGACAGGTTACCAATGCCATACATTGCGTGATCGGATTTCCGACGTCCCATGTGATAAGCGTGAATCGATGAAGGCGCTTGCTACATTATCGGTGCGGATCGCACTAACCTCCGCCGTCGAAAGTTGATACGCCTCATGGCAGAACGTTCCGAGATCCTCTCGGCATTCAAGGACAAGCGAATTCTCGTTGTCGAGGACGAGTATTTCCTTGCAGATGAGGTTCGCCAGAAGCTCACCGGCCTCGGCGCAGTAGTAGTCGGCCCGGTCGCGACGGTCACCGACGCAATGGATCTGATCGATGGCTCCTATATCGACGCTGCCATTCTTGACGTTCATCTTGGCGACGAATTCGTATTTCCTGTTGCGGATCGGCTTGATGAGCTCGACATCCCGTTCGTCTTCGCGACAGGTTATGATCCGGCGTTCATCCCGGTGGCATACGGCGGATTTGCGTTTTGTGCAAAGCCGACAGAGCTCGCGAAAATCGCCCATGGGTTATGGGGCGGAGCTGGGTCTGACCTGAACTGAGAATTAGTCGCTGTCCAGCCTTTCGGTAAGCCGTTCCCGCGCGCGGTTGACCCGGCTTTTCACTGTGCCAATCGGGCAGCCGAACCGCTTTGCAGCCTCCTCGTAGCTTTCGCCCTGGATAAAGACGACGTTGATCGCGTCGCGACTTGGTTTAGGAAGAGCCGCGATTGCTTCTTCCAGCTCCTGCCCCCGCAACGACCATTCCTGCTGGGGCTGTACCGTTGCCTTCTGTCCCAGGACATCGTCCATTCCGACATGCTCGCGCTTGGAAAGGCCGAAGCGCGTGCAAAATGTGTTGCGCATGATGGTGAACATCCAGGATTTCAGCCGCGTGCCTTCCTCGAACTTTTCGAGATTGCCAAGCACCTTGACCAGAGTGTCCTGGACGAGATCGTCGATGTCGTTCTGGGAAGAGTAGAAGCGGCGCGCGAACTTGTGCGGTGCTGGTAGAAGTCCGAGCAATTCTGCTTCAATTTTGGCATTTCGGCACATGAGCAGTCCCTCCGTTTATGAAAGAACTGCGCGTTTCTGAATGCCGTTCCTGAATAATACGCGCCTCGACCACTCCGTCTGCTACCGTACCGAAGATAATACTTCACGCGCCCCAGTTAGAAAATGTGCCGGGGCCAAACCGGCTGATGCGGCTCGGTCGCCTCACGCCGGTCGTCCTGCCGGTGATGCAGGCGCGACTAGGCGCCCTTGACCTGCCCTGTAAATTTCACTGATAGGGGCTCCATGGGCATTTCTACAATAATACCCGCTAAGGGAATTTGAAGTTGTTTGGATTGAAGCGGTTAGCGCGGATCGGCCTGAAGCGTTCGAGGGGGCGGTCAATTTCGTTCCAGAGGTAGTCTCCGGTCAGCGCGATATGTGCCCAGGGCAGCGGTGCGACCTGGGAAAGCACCTCGTCGGGCATGACGATGCCCTGGCTGCGGATATAATCGACGGCGCGGCTGAGATAGACGGTGTTCCATAGGATGATGGCGTTGACGACGAGGTTGAGGCCAGACGCCCGGTAGGCCATGGTTTCGGCGACGCGGTTGCGCAGTTCGCCGAGCTGATGGAGGAAGACGGCGCGTGCAAGAGCATGCCGACTTTCACCCTTGTTGAGGATCGCGTGTGATCTGCGGCGCAACTTCGTGTCGAGCAGCCAGTCGCAGATGAAGATTGAGCGTTCAATCCGGCCCATTTCACGCAGGGCCTGGTTGAGCCGGTTTTGCCGGGGTGATGCTGCCAGCTTCTTGAGGATCACGGATGGCGGCACCAGACCTGCAGCGATCGACGCTTTCAGCCGCAACACCTCGTCCCAGTGCCGCTCGATGACATCCATGTTGACCGTTCCCGCGATCAGCGCGTCGAGCGGTCCGTAGGCCGGGTCTGGATCGATGACGAAGAGCCTGCGATTGCCGAGATTGCGGATACGGGGAATGAGCCTGTAGCCGAAGGCGTGGAACATGGAAAACGTCGTTTCGGTGGCGCCGGCCGTATCGGTTGCGTGCTCATGGATTTCGACGGAGCTCTCGTTGTGAAGAAGACCGTCGAGCACGTAGGGCGCTTCGCTTTCGGACGCCTGGATCATGCGGGAAAAGAAGGAGGCGAAGCGGTTGGACAGGAAGCCATAGATCGACGCACCCGGCCGTTTTCCGTATTTTGCATTGTAGTCGAGACTGGCTTCGCCGCGCCCGCCGGCCGGAAAGAACTGCCCGTCCGAGGATGAGATATGGCCGTCGCCCCAGACTGCGGCGAAGGGATGGGCCTGTTGGGCATCGACCAGCACGGCGGTCGCTGTGGCATAAGTTTCCGATCGCAGATGCCGGTCCACCATCAGCATCATCTGATGGATCGTGACGCCGCGCGAACTTTCCGCCATGCGTTCAGCGCCGGCGTTCGTAGCGTCGGCAAGGATCGCGGCCATCAGCGCCGCCTCGTCGTTTGCCGTCTCACCGGTGCGGTAGTGGGTGAAGCTGTCGAGGAACCTGGTCCAGCTATGGACTTCGGCGAGCAGGCTGGTGATCCTGATCCGCGGGACCAGAATATAAAGCCGGCGGCTGAGCGTGACGATCCTGTCGCGGTCCTCCTCGCGGATCGGCGAGATTGACAGACCCTTGTCGGATATCGCCGCATCCGGAATGGCGTTGGCGGCGGCCGCCTTGGCCAGCTCTTTCAATTTCGCGTCGAGCGTGGCGGTGCGCTCAGTTCGCCATTCGGCAAAGCTGTCAGGGATGGCAAGCCCGAGCCGCCCTTCGGCGCGCATCAGGGCGAAGATCGGCCGAGGCAGAAGATAATCCTCGAAACTGCGCCATGCCCGGCTGCCATCGACCCATATGTCGCCGGCCCGTAGACGTTCCCGCAGGTGAACGAGCACCGCCACTTCCCAGGCGCGCAGGTCGATATGGGTGCCATCCGAGCGCACACGCCGTCGCCATTTGCGGGTCATAAATGCGAGCGACACCTGCGCGGGCAATTTCCGGCCATCGTACAGTGCACGCAGATGGTCCACTGCCGTCAGGATCGGGTCGTCGGGACGGAACGACCGGAACGAGAACGTGCGGAACATGAGTCTGCCCAGCTTGCGCAACGATTTGTGCCGCTCAATGAGCTCGTCGAATTCGTCACTGCGATCTGGGCGCACGACAGAGGCTGCAGCCGTCATGCTGGCGATCAATCCGTCCCAGCCGAGGGAGGTTGCGATCGCGGATGCAAAATCGGTGTTACTCTCACGGGCGGCGAGAAGAGCCTCGCCGAGCTTGAGATGATTGAGCGCCACCCCATCAAGAACGTCTGCCTCTTTCAGCCGCCGCTCCTTGCGGCTGATCTCGGCCTTGCGACGGGTGCTGCCGATCAATTTGCAGAACATGTCGATCGCGAGGTCGGTGATCGCCGCCTGCTTTTCGATGACGAAGGCGGTCAGCGTGGCGCAGCGACGCTCGGATGTCAGGCGTCGTATCTCGCGTGCATGCAGAACGCGCGCGTCCCGGGCGATGATACCATAGCGGTTGGCATGGATCGTCTTGCGACGTTCATCGGAAATGGTGGCCGCATCAAGAACCTCGAGGCGGGCGATCAGGCCCTTGAGGTTTTTCAGCTTCGCTCCTTCAGGCGCCTCCGCGATCCAGCCGAGGTGGCTCCGATCGCCCGCCCGCTCAGCGAGAAGCTGATCAAGCGCTTCGATAGACGATTGCTCCAGGCCCCGGATCAATTCGCGATAAGCCTGTCGGCGTGCCGCCGCCCGGCCGGCCAGTGCCAGACGTATCAGCAGCTCCGGCACGGGAACGAGCAGCATCCTATCCTTGAGTGCTTCGATCACCGCCTTGGTGATCGGCGCGCCTTGCTCGGTCGCGGCCGCCTCACGTGCAGCCACGGTGATCAGTGTGCGATAGTCGCTCGCCCGAACAGGCTGGAGGTCCAACGCTGCGACGATCTCGCGCGCATGTTCGCGGCGTGTTTCCTCCCGTTGGGCATAGAGCCCGAACACCGCAGGGTCGATGCCAAGCTGGTCGGCGACAATAGAGACGACCGCCTGAGACGGGACTTCTCCTGGACGCAGCGGACGCCCCAAATCCCGGACCAGCGCGAGCTGGATTGCAAAGCCCAGCCGATTATGCGACCGGCGATGCGCCTTTGCGAAAGCAATATCCTCAGCAGACAGAGCATAGCGCGCCAGGGCTTCTTCATAAATGTCAGGCGGCTCGAACAAAATGGTGCGCGCCTGCGCATCGAGGAAGGACATCGGTCACATCAGCCCTTAATGCGAGGTATCGGGCGAATCTTTCTTCCCGGACCCGGTCCATCCAATCCGTCTCAGTGTGTCGATCAGCGTCGAGCGCGGTACCTTGAACGTCCGGCACACGGAGGCCTTGCTGGCGCCAGCTTCCAAAGCAGCCAGAACCTGCTCGACCTTTTCCGCATCGATCGCCGGAGGCCTGCCGCCCTTGCGGCCGCGCCGGCGCGCCGCAGCCAGGCCGGCATTGACCCGCTCCGTAATCAACGCTCTCTCGTATTCGGCAAGCGTGCCGAATAGGTTGAACAGAAACGAGCCGTGCGAATTCGTCGTGTCGATCGCCTCCGTCAGAGAGCGGAAGGCGACGCCGCGTACCTTCAACTCTTCAACGATACGGATCAGGTGAGAGAGCGACCGGCCTAACCTATCGAGCTTCCAGACAACCAACACGTCGCCCTTGCGCAATTCCCCGAGGCAGGTCTTCAGGCCCGGCCGATCGTCGCGCGCTCCGGAAGCGCGATCTTGATGCAGATGACGCTCATCAACCCCGGCCGCGATAAGGGCATCACGCTGCAAGGCAACCGATTGGCGCTCATCACTACTCGACACCCGCATGTAGCCGATCAACATGTGCGACAAACCTCAAATCAGGAATTGTCGCACAGTCTCACATTCCGACAGGGTTTGTCGCGCAGAAAATCGCCATCCTACGACGCCAACTTCACCCTGCGACGGCGCTGCGCGGAAATCATGTGTTTTCCGTCAGCCACCAAAAGCAGCTATATGAAGGCGCTACCGTTCGGGCCGACATATTCGGTGTTGAACCCATCCTTTCGAGCTGCGCGCAGAAAGGCATTCGCATCCGATAGATCGATCCGTTTTCCGTGGTCGCAAAGTTCCACGTGGTTGGCGCGCAACCAGTAAGATCCGCGGTCGCTCACCACGCGCACCTGCCAGCCGCCCTCGTCTGGCTTCTGCAACCGAAAGTCAGGAACCTTGCCATCCTGAATACCGGCACTCTCTGCCGACCGGCTTTCATTGGCTTTAGGGGTGGTTGCTGTCGTCGCATGTCGCATCGGATGTTCCTTGGATTTCTGGGTGCAGTGATCTCTTCGCTATGCTCTTCTTGCTGATGTCGGCTGGTGGGTGCCGCAGACGCGTGACCTAGTTGGCGGCGGACAAACGGATAGTGGCTCGTATCGAGACAGTCGTTGCGCTGGATCAAACGGCTAGATTTTTCCGGACTGCCGGCTGCCTCGGTCATTCTCTTCTGAATGGCATCGGTGACGTCTTCCACCTGATGAAGCAGGTAGATAAGGCGACCCTCGGCATCGAAGATGGGAGTGTTCACCGGCTTCCAGAATTTAGTCACGAAGAGGCCGCTGGTGTCCCGGACATCGTACCTTTGGATACGCATGGCATTGGAAACGCCATCCTCGGCGGCATGTTTAAGCGATGCATAGAGATTGCTGACCCCGTCTGCCTCTTCGTCCGAAGGGTTGTCGGGGAAGACATCGAACATGCAACTCCCTGCAACCTCGGCGGCAGATGTCAGAGTGGCATTTTCGTACGCGGCGTTAATGTCGACGATGTGCAGTCCCTTGCGGGGGTCCAGCAGGAGGTGGGGCTTTGACGAATGCTCAAATTCGTCACGGAAGATTCTCCGCTGTACCTCCGCGTGCAATGGATCGATCTCCACACCGAAGCCACTCACTGCTTCGAGGATCGCCAGCTCTCTCAGAGCCGGCGAGAGCATGACCTTGAGGAAGTGGGTGTCGTGCTCGTTACGTGGCTCCAGCAGCCGCGCGCGAAACAGGTCGATATTTTGCCTGAGAATGAACCGTTGCACAGCAGCCTCCCGGCTCCGTCTCCATTAATTCTCGTTCTGATCGACAACTGCACTCCAGCCGCTGGTTTTGCGCCATCTTAATCGCTGAAGCTGAAGCCAAGGAGAGCCGCCCTTAACGGCATATTCTAGAACGAAGTTGGCGTCCCGTTCCGCAGCCGCCTGGACGCCTTGCTGCCTCCGTTTCAAGGCGCCCCCAGCTTTCAGCCCGCATACCGTCCGATCCGCCTTTTCCGGTTCACTGGGACCTCCGCCTGATCACACCGATCATTGGCTAAAGGTCAATGTCGCGGCATGATTGCGAACTCATGAACCGTGCAGTGAGGTCGACGCAACTCGAACTCACTGAGCAACTTCAATGACTTTCGAACAACATCCTCGCCACGACATGGATCTGCTGCCACTTCCTCACTGCTCCCTTCCAACCGGGCACTGAGAGCCAGAAGCAGCTTCCAGACCAGATCTCCATCACGCTCAGCGATGAGGGCGCAAGCATGAAGTTTGTGAGCGAGTGCCCTAAGGATGGCCTGCCTTTCTTCGACAGGCATCTTTTCGAACGGCAGTGGGGTAGTCATAACGTTCTCCCACGTGCACTTTCTCGAACCGACCAAGCAACGTCCGCTTCCAGTGCCAGCCGCAAGTCGCCGATCGAGCAAACTATGGTTTGGACGCGTTCATTCATGGGAACCCCGCTGATCGCAAACTTGTGCAGCTTGCTCTGCGCTCGTGGAGGGTTGGGGTTCGTAATAGGCGTGGCGGTCCTTGGAGCGGGAACCGTTGTTCTATCGTCGTTGAGAGATCTACGTCTCATCATATCTACTCCTACCGTCAGGCAAGAGCGCGTATAATCTCCCAATCGGCTCTGCCCTGGAAGAATAGGCCGACAGAGTATCCTACGCTGCAAAATGCAAATGACCTAATTTATTTCCATTCGCTCGGCTGCGGTATGGCCGAACAGCCGTTCGGCCGCCTTGTTCGAGGTCCTGATAACGCCCGTCAGGCTTTTGCTGACGATCGCGTCGGAGGACTTGACAATGGCGGCCAGAAGGGCCGCCCCGTCATGACACGGGCGCGAATTCTTCACGCTTTCCTCCAGCTCGAGCAACGTCATTCAAGTCCGAAGCTCGACAAATTCGATCTGCTCATCCTCGACGATTTCGCCTATGTGACCAAGCACCAGGCTGAAACGAGCGTGCTCTTCGAACTCATCTCCGCGCGCTACGAGCGGCGATCACTCATGCTCACCGCCAACCAGCCCTTCGGTGAATGGAACAGGGTTTTCCCCGATCCCGCCATGACACTCGCCGTCGTTGATCGTCTCGTCCACCACGCAACAATCTTTGAGATGAATGTCGAAAGCTGTCGGCGTCGATCCGCGATGGAAGCCAAACGCCAGCGTGGCAGACCCGCTTACTTCGCGACAATGAAAAATGCCGCTATCCATTATTCTGCAAGGAGTCGTTTTCGCCTTGCAATTGCGTCCAGCCTCCCCATTTGAGATATAGTAGCAGCCACGGAACGGGCGCTGCTTTTTAGAGCCGCAAAAAGGTCTAGCCCCAAGCGGGAGGACGCGATGTCTTCCATAGCAAGAACTTCCAGACACGAACGCGCAATGCGATTCCTCAGCGGCTTGAGATACGGGGATTTCGTCATGAAATCGATCCCGGTCATGGCTGTCGCATTCATTCTCTACGTCATACTGCAAGGCACGTTCTGGTAGCGTCCGGATTGCAGTTACCGAAATAGCATCGTTTGCGGTGAGCGTTGGTCCAATCGACCAATTGAGGTTCCTATGTCAGAACGCACAACAGAATCTGAGATTACCTTTTCTCGTCCTTTTGCCCTAAGCGCTCTGGTCGTCCCGCTCGATGCGGGCACCTACCGAGTGATAGTAGATGAAGAATTGATAGAAGGACTGTCATTTCCCGCTTACCGAAGAACTGCAACGCATATCGAAATACCAGCCGTGGGCGTCAGTATCGGGACAAGGCAATTGTTGCAGGTTCATCCGCAGGACTTGGAGTCGGCAATCAAGAAGGATGCCGAGGGTAAGGAATAGCGAGCGGCCCCTTACGGTACCTTATTTACAAAGGATTGCGGCCTTATGGTTTCTCGGGCTGGTCGAAGGATAATGGTGGCCGCTTTGGCAATTGGGCTCGCTCTCGCGGTCCTTTATAGATTGAGCAGCCCGTACGATGCTCATGGAGAAACCAATGGCGCAGCAGGCCCCTGGATCTCGCGTGCGACAGGACAGGTCCCGGCCACCGCGACGTTCAAGTGACGGCCGCAACTGAGGAGAGCAGCAAATGACTGCCACGAAGGCTCAACAGTCTCGTTCGTCCAGATCGGCCAGGGTCTGGACAATAAGTGATTTTGCCAAACGCTTCCGGCTTGACCCGCTTGAAGAGAAACGACTGCTGAAGCTGTTGGGGCCAACTGCGACAGAGCGCCAGCTTCTTCTCAACGCCGGAAGAAGGCCGCTGAACCCCGCCGGGGACCTTGGATGAAGAAGGCACAAACGTGCATGCGATGAATATCGCGTCGGCGACTTCATCCAAGCCGAGATGGACAGCGATGTCGCATGTGCTCTCGATACTTGCTTCGCCAAGTCTGAAGGATCAGAATCGATGTGCCCCACGCCCGAGGAACGAAAAACACTTAGACGCGTCCTCAAGCGGGCTGACTACGCTACTTCTGAGATGCAAGCGACCGAAGGTGATCGGCACTTGCAGGAGGTCGCTGTCATTCGTCGGATTGAGGCCGCAACTATCCCGACCGGCAATTATCCGGCGTCCAAACGGCAAAGACTGAACGCGGACTCTGCGGCTGTTTCAGCTTGGGAAAATGAGGGAGGGTCCGTGCTACGGCCGAAGCCAAAAACGTCCGCAAGAAGGCTAAGCCGTTCACACGGAGTAAATTCCGATGAACCGATACGATAAGCCGAACTTCATGAAGGGATTCCCGAAATGTACAATGCCAAGCGCGATGGTTACGGGAACGGCGCAAACCTTGCCATTCAGTCCATGGGCGAGATCGAAGGCCGTATGACGGTACTGGAGGTTGTCGCAATGACCTCGTTGAGCCTCCTCATCAAAGATGGTGACAAACATGCAGCCCAACAGGCGCTGTCAGCCATTCGCCGTGCGATGCGGTTGAAATGCGAAGACATCAAGCTGTCGTCCTTGGATGCCGATTCTGCGATTGCATATGCGCAGGAGCTTTTCGAGGCAACTTTCGAAAACATGGGCCGGGAAGAAGCAACGAAAACCATTGCACCTTCGAGCAAACGCCAAGGCTCGCGCCGTTCCATACCCGCGTTTCAGAGCTAGGAGGATCATAAATTGGGCGTTCGAGAAATGACTGACCGCGAAAGCCGGGAGGTCGTTGCCCACCAAAATGTTGGGCATCTTGCCTGTGTCCGCGACAATCGACCTTACGTCGTGCCCGTCCACTATGCGTTCGATGGAGAAAAGCTCTATGTCTTTTCCCTGGCGGGGCAAAAGGTAGATTGGATGCGGAGCAATCCGAACGCTTGCCTTCAGGTGGAGGAAAGCGGGGAACATCACCGTTGGAGGAGCGTCCTCGTTCAAGGGACCTACGAGGAACTGCCGGACACTTCGGAGCGGCACAACGAACGTCTTTACGCCTGGTCCCTATTACAAAAGCGGCCATTGTGGTGGGAGCCCGGATCCTCCAAGCCCGGCGCCGACTCGGAGGGTAAGGAAGCTCCGATCTTCTTCAGTATCTCGATTGCTCAGATATCTGGCAGGGAATTGGTCGCGTCTTGAATGGCGCTTACGCCCTGAAGTCGCGGCCAGTTTGTACATCTGGAGGAGATCATGTCTGTAGAGACATGAGCGCGAGATATTTGCGCAGGAAATTTCGCTTGGTGCCAATCGTTACCTGGGAAAGCCCTTCTAGCCGCTGACGCAGCGAAAGCAAGCGGTATTCCGGCGACTGATTTCACGAAGGGAAATTACCCGCGATTCAAAATCAGTCATTCGACGAGAAGCTCTCCTCGGCTCAACGATTGGCAGACAAGGTAGCGAAATTCGGCGGTTCTTGGACACTCATTGCAATTTTCGCCGCTGCGCTCGCCATCTGGGTAGCGGTCAATCTGATCGCAGCCTCGCACGCCTTCGAACCCTACCCGGTCATATTCCTGAACCTTATCCTCTCCATGCTGGCCGCCGTTCAAGCGCCCGTCACCATGATGAGCCAGAACCGGCACTCTGCTAAGGACCGCGTCGACGCGTCCTAGGATTACGAGGTCAATCTGAGAAATCATGGTGTAGTTTCCGATGATTTACCGGACGCAATTCCAATTCGATGCCGGACAGTTTTTCAACGTAAGCAGTGCGGCTGGGACAGCAACCTTGGCGTGCACCTCCTTTTGAACGTGAGGAGATGGCATGTCGAAGAGACGAAGGCTGACCATGAGATAACGACGACATTGCGTCGACTGCGATCAGACGGCGTGAGCGTTCGCGATATTGCCGATCTGCTCGGGATTGCCCGCAGCACGGTGCAGGACGGGATTGGGCGAGCTGCGACGGCAGCGCTGTCCTGGCTTTTGCCTGCCGATCTGACTGACGACGTCCTGAAAGGCAAACTTTTCTCCAGGCAAGGCACCACACAAGGGGTGCGGCGACTACCGGATGGCTGAGCATCTGCCATGCCTCGTCCAGAACGATGAGGCTTGGTGATCTATCGAGCCGCTTCTCAATGCGTCTAAAGAGATCGGCCAGCACTGGACGAGATTACGCTCGCCCATATACATCAGCTGCTCGACCTCTAAGCACTTGAAGCGCCGAAGCCTCGGCGATCTTCTTCTGCATCGAAGATGCAGACCATCAGCCTTCTACAGTACAACGGTGCAGAGCGCATCTTTGATCTCTCGCATCTGAACGCCGCTTACAAAATCCGTAGCGAACGACTTGGCGCCGACACCACCCTGTCCTTTATTTCCGTCACCTCAGCCATAAAACCTTAGCGGGTATTATTGCAGAGATTCCCAAAGTGCCCCTTCGTTGCACGATCACGATCCCAGTGTCCGAGAGCAATTAGAAGGAGCCGCATATGGATAGCGAAGCGCTGAAAGGTCTTACCATTCTCGTCGCTGAGGACGAGTACATGATCGCGACCGACCTCACACAGGAACTCGTTCGCGCTGGCGTTCGGGTCCTCGGACCCGTCCCGTCGCTAGAGGGTGCTATGGACCTCATCGAGGATGCAGACCACATCGATGGTGCTATCCTTGACGTCAACCTTCAAGGCGAGAACGTCTTTCCGGCTGCGGAAATGCTTGAGAAACAAGGCGTGCCGTTCCTGTTCGCGACAGGCTACGACAAGTCCGTAATTCCGCCGCGATTCAAGGACGTCACGAGATGCGAGAAGCCCATAGGCTCAAAACATCTAAGTCACTTGCTCACGACAATGATCAGCGAGACACGTTGACGCCAAAGCCCATGCCGCCCCATGGCGGATAGCGCGCAGTGCCGTTCTCGATACGCGGTGCCAGAGGATCTGGTTCACCAAATGGCGGCGTTCCTGAGGCGTGCCAGACCCCTGCGCTTCCGGCTCGCGTGAGCATCAGACAGGCGATCGGTCCTGACTGCCTGCTACCTCCGAAGCTGGTCATCAGAGGAGGCGTGCTGCCCGGCCACTCCGCCTCGTCGCGTTATTATAGTAGCTCGACGCCTGCTGAACGGAGCGATGTCTTGATTGCTCCATCGCTTCCGGCAGCGGTATACCCCGATTGGCCGCCTCGGTCAGATAGCCTGACCGCAGCCCGTGCGCCGAAAACTCCCCCGGCTCCAACCCGGCCATCTCCGCCCGCTGCTTCAGAATCGCGTTGACCGACTGCGCATCGAGCGCTCGGCGCGAGACGGTGCCCCACCTTCCGATCCCCCGGAACACGCTGCTTTTGTCGATCTTGGCGGCCGCCAGCCAGGAATTCAACGCATTGACGGGCCGGCCGGTGAGATAGACGACATCATCCTGCTCGCCGGTCGTCGTTTTGGTGCGGCCGAGATGAATAGCGAGAGAGGGGAGGGGAGGGCCGCCCTCGATCTCGATCGGAGCTTCCTCGGTCAGCTGTTCCAGGCGAAGGCCTGCGATCTCGCTGCGCCGGCGGCCGCCGGAGGCAAAGGCGACCATCAGAATCGCCCGATCCCTAATGTCGCGCAGGGTATCGGTCGCGCAGGTCGCCAGCAGTTTTGCCAGCACGTCGCCGGTCACCGCCTTGACACTTTTGCGACGGCGCTGTCTCGGCACGGCGCGCACTGCCAGACGAATGGCGGATTTAAGGGCAGGGGAGGCGAAGGCGCCGTCGAGACCGCGCCATCTGGTCAGCGTCGACCAGTTCGCCAGTCGCCGGCGCACGGTGGTCGGCGCGTGCGGGCCAGTGGATTTCAGGAAGCCTTGGCGCCGGAGGTTGTCGTCGACCTCGTGCGGCATGCCGTGATCGGGATCGGCCGCGCGCCTTTCCGGATCCCACAGGTGATGGGCGACAAACTTCAGGAGCAGCGCTTCAGGCGCCGGCCAGGGCAAGGAACGTCCGGTCGCGGCCAGGCCCCAGGCCTCGATATAAGCGAGATCGGAGGTGAGTGCTCGCAGCGTGTTGTCGCCCATGCCCTGGTTGACGAGGTGGCGCAGCGTCTCGACGTCGCGGTCGGTGAGCAGCTCGGCGAGTTCGTCGCGGCGTTCCATCGGCAGGACCGCGGCGATGGTGTCGAGTTCTTCGGCGCGGCGCTCGACGCTGGACAGGGTGGCGGATTTCTTTGAAGCCGCCATCAGTCGATCTCGACATGCGGCCGCCAGCGGCGGATGATTTCAACGATTTCCGCCTTGTAGGCATCCGGATAGGACAGCGTCTCCTCGCGGGCGATATAGGTGAAGACGGTGATCATGTCCTCGCAGATCTCTGGATCGAGATCGGCAAGGTCGGTGAGGTCGAAACCGCCATGCACCTCGGCGTTCCACCAGGCGAGCAGGAAATTGGCGACGCGCCGGCTCTGCCCGGTATCGCGGTGCGCGACGTTGAGCAGCTTTTCGAGGGCGAAACGGACGCGATCTTCCGTGGCTGGGTGCCTTTGCGCAGCGTGATTTGGTCCAGATTAGGGGTGTCGGCGGTCCCAATCGAGCGGATTCTATCTCGCTGATTCTAAAGAACAAGGCATTCTCCCAATTCGCCGGACTCACCCTAATTGGGCGGACTCAGGAGGAACAGCACGAGCCTGCCTGTTGTTTTGGAGCACAGCACGCCGAGGCCTTCTGGTTTTCTTCCGCGAGCCATCGATCGCGCGGCTTACAGCTAGCTGGCCGCGGTACCAAGTCGACATGCACTGCGCCGCTGCGCAGGGTAGGGATCGCTGCACAGTAAAGCTGCATCGGCCGCACGCCGTCACTGACTTCGAAGGTCAGCTTTGCCGATCCATCCAGCCGCAAATGCTCCGACACTTTGCGGATGATTGCGGCGAACTTTCCTGCTGGCATGTGAGTGCGGTTGTCCTCATCGATGTCCCACAGCTGGACGAAGATTTCCGACCACTCCTCGTGCTCGGCGCCGCAGTCGAGCGCTGCGAACTGTCCCGCCTTCACCTCGGTCACGTGATAACCACCTTTCGCCGGCCGGCCATCGTAGAAAAAGATCAGCGGCAGGTCCCGGACGCTGTCGATCGTGTCGAGCAAACGGCCAAGGCTGATGTCAGTTTCAAGCAGGGTCTTGTCGATCGCGTTCATTTGCGTTACTCCATGATTCAATATTTCAAGGATTGTAGAAATATGGAAGAACGTCAAGCCCTCATGTCCTTCGCAGCGCTGTCGCAGGAAACCCGCCTGCACATCGTTCGGATGTTGGTCGTCGCCGGTCCGGACGGCATGGCCGCTGGGGCGATCGCCGAAAAGGCGGAGGTCTCTGCCTCGAACGTCTCGTTCCATCTCAAGGAACTGGAGCGCGCCGGTCTCATCAACCAGCAGCGGGAATCCCGCTCAATCATCTACACCGCCAACTATGATGGTCTCGGCGCTCTTCTCCGCTTCCTGATGGAAGACTGCTGCGCCGGCCATCCGGAAATCTGCGCACCAGCCGCAGAGGTCGCCGCTTGCTGCGCGCCGGCCCCGAAGGAGAGCCTGCAATGATCGCGGCTCGCCATCAGCTCATCATGGAACCGACCGGCGGCGACAATGACGAGCTGCGTATGGCACTCGCCGCGGCCCACTTGCCGATCGACGACCTGACCGAGCCCGGGCGGACGTTCTTCCGATTTACGGATGGCGGCAAGACAGTTGGTTTTGGCGGTCTGGAGCTGTTCGACGGCTGCGCATTGCTGCGTTCTGTCGTCGTGCCTGCAGACAAACAGGGGAGGGGCTTCGGTCAGGCGATCACGCGGATGCTGCTCGATAAGGCGCACAGTGCCGATGCTGGCGCTGTGTATCTGCTGACCGAGATGGCAGGGTCATTCTTTGAAGCGCTCGGATTCCGGGCAATCGCGCGCGACGCGGCGCCTGCGGCAATCCTGGCAACGCGCCAGGCCGCGAACCTATGCCCGGCCTCGGCCACGCTGATGGTCAAGGACCTGAAGGCATGACGTCGCACGCCTTTCCACGTTCACGGCGCGTAGCTGCCGAAGCACTGGGCACCGCCTTGCTCGTCGCGACGGTGGTCGGCTCGGGCATCATGGCGGACAAACTCACCGCCGATACGGCGCTCGCTCTGCTCGCGAATACATTGGCCACCGGCGCGATCCTGGTGGTGCTGATCAGCCTGCTCGGACCGATTTCCGGCGCTCACTTCAATCCCGTGGTGACGCTGGTCTTCACGCTGCGCCGGGGGCTGAGCGTGAACCACGCCGTAGCCTACGGCCTGGCCCAAATCGCCGGCGGTATCGCTGGAACGCTTCTGGCCCACGCGATGTTCGAGCTGCCGTTGCTGCAACTATCCAGCACGGTTCGCACGGGACCGGCGCAATGGCTCGCAGAATTGACCGCCACCTTTGGTCTGCTGCTCACCATCCTTGCCGGAATTCGGTTCCGTCCTAACGACGTGCCATGGCTGGTGGCACTCTACATCACCGCTGCCTACTGGTTCACGGCGTCAACGTCCTTCGCGAACCCGGCCGTCGCCATCGCGCGGTCGCTAACTGATACCTTCGCCGGAATCCGGCCCCTCGATCTGCCGGGGTTCATCATCGCCGAGACGCTCGGTGCGTTGCTGGCGCTCGTTTTGATCGGCTGGCTGCTGATGGAATCCCGGCCTTCTGAGAAACCTCTCCCGAAAACGGAAGTCTTGCTATGACCATTGAAGTCACGATCTACCACAATCCCGCGTGTGGCACCTCGCGCAACACGCTGGAGATGATCCGCAATGCCGGCATTGAGCCCACGGTGATCGAATACCTGGCAAACCCGCCCAGCCGCGATCAACTCGTCAGAATGATCGCCGATGCAGGCCTTACCGTCCGTGAAGCCATCCGTGAAAAGGGCACGCCCTATGCGGAGCTGGGCCTCGATAACCCTGCCCTGACCGACGATCAGCTCCTCGACGCCATGCTGAAAAATCCGATCCTGATCAACCGGCCGTTCGTAATCACGCCCATGGGCACGCGCCTGGCACGCCCCTCCGAAGTGGTGCTGGACATTCTGCCGGACACCCACAAGGGCGCATTCACCAAGGAAGACGGCGAACGGGTCCTGGATGCGGAGGGCAAGCGCATTGGCTGATTTGCCTGCCGCATCCCTGGCGCACCTGCGCCAGCCGGACATAGACGCGCTGCGTCCGCCGCTCTCGGCTCACAAGCCGAGGATCCTGATCCTCTACGGTTCGCTGCGTCCGGTATCCTACAGCCGCCTGCTGGCGCACGAATCCGCGCGCCTGCTCGAACATTTTGGCTGCGAAGTGCGGATCTTCGATCCGGCGGGCCTGCCGCTTCCCGATGCGGAGCCGGTGAGCCATCCGAAGGTGCAGGAGCTGCGTGAGCTGTCGGCCTGGTCGGAAGGCCAGGTCTGGATCAGTCCGGAACGCCACGGCTCCATGACCGGCATCATGAAGGCGCAGATCGACTGGATCCCGCTTTCGGTCGCTTCCGTGCGGCCGACGCAAGGCAAGACACTCGCCGTTATGCAGGTCTCCGGCGGCTCCCAGTCGTTCAATGCCATCAACCAGCTTCGTGTGCTCGGCCGCTGGATGCGGATGATCACCATCCCGAACCAGTCGTCGGTCGCCAAGGCGTTCCAGGAGTTCGACACCGACGGCCGCATGAAGCCGTCGTCCTACTATGATCGCGTCGTCGACGTCTGCGAGGAACTGGTCAAGTTCACGCTCCTGACCCGCGATGCGTCTGCCTACCTGACCGATCGCTACAGCGAGCGAAAGGAAGAAGCGGAAAAGCTGGAGCAGCGTGTGAGCCTGAATTCCATATGAGCGAGCGCGTCCCGGTCGCCGCGATTGTCGCGTTGGGCGTCACGCAAAACATCGGCTACGGCACACTCTACTACAGCTTCAGCATCCTGGCGCCCGACATGGCCGCGCATTTTGCGTGGTCGACCGAATGGATCTTCGGCGCGCTTTCGGTCGCGCTGCTGATCGGCGGACTGACTGCGCCCTGGCTCGGCGCCCTTTTCGACCGCTTCGGGGCCGGGCGGATGATGACGATTGGTTCGGCCGTTGCAGCCGCCGCTCTCGTTGCCTGCGCCTATGCACCCGGTAAGACCTCCTATGTGGCCGCGCTGATCGCGATCGAGGTTGCAGCCAACCTCGTTCAGTATGGGGCGGCGTTTGCGCTCCTGGTCCAGATCAGGCCACACGTGGCGTCCCGCAGCATTACCTATCTGACGCTGCTCGCAGGCTTCGCTTCGACGATGTTCTGGCCGATCACAACGGCCCTGCATGGGCAAATGTCCTGGCAGAACGTTTACCTTCTCTATGCCGGCCTGAACCTGTTTATATGCCTGCCGATCCACACCTGGCTTTCGCACGGCGTTACCGCGCGCCGGTCGGCGGTCAAATCGACGCCGCAACGAGTCGAAGGGATACTACCACCCGAGCAGCGCCGCCTCGGCTTCGCGTTAATGGTTACGGCGTTTTCGCTGCTGTCGCTCTCCAGCTCGGCCGTGCTGGTACATATGGTGCCGCTGCTGTCCGGCCTTGGCCTTGGCACGTCTGCGGCATTGATCGGTACCCTGTTCGGCCCGTCACAGGTAGCGAGCCGTCTGATCAACATGGTGTTCGGCAAGAACCTGCCGGCACTGCAATTGGCGATCGTTGCTGCAATCCTGATCCCCGGCGGCGTATTGATCCTGCAGTTCACGGCGCCCTCCATCTCGGGCTCAATGGTCTTCGCCGTTGTCTTTGGAATGGGCAACGGCCTGCTGAGCATCGTTGCCGGCACCCTGCCTCTCTACCTGTTCGGCAGTGACGGCTATGGTAAGCTGCAAGGGAAGACTATGGCCTCCAAGCTGGTCCTCTCGGCCTTGGCGCCTTTTGTCATAGCATTCGCGATGGCAAACATCGGCATTTTTCTATCGCTCACGGTCGCGGCAATGCTTGGGGCGCTCGCCATCGTCACGTTCGGGGTCATCGGTATGTTGCTTGGGGCACACCGTACGTCGTCACTGATCTCGGGATGACCATCCTAGAGGAGCCGTGCTGCCCTGCCGGTCCTCCTCGCAGCATTGTTGTAATAGCTGGAGGCTTGTTGAACAGATCGATGCCGGGATTGCTCCATCGCTTCGGGCAGCGGGATGCCCCGATTTGCCGCTTCTGTCAGATAGCCTGACCGTAGCCCATGCGCCGAAAACTCCCCCGGCTCCAACCCGGCCATCTTCGCGCGCTGTTTCAGGATCGCGTTGATCGACTGCGGATCGAGCGCCCGCCGCGATACCGTGCCCCATCGCCCGATCCCCCGAAACACGCTGCCCTTGTCGATCTTGGCGGCCGCCAGCCAGGCGTTCAGTGCCTCGACAGGCCGGCCGGTGAGATAGACGACCTCGTCCTCTTCGCCTGATGTCGTCTTGGTGCGACCGAGATGGATGGCCAGAGAGGGGAGGGGAGGGCCGTCGGCCACCGCGATCGGCGCTTCCACGGTCAGTTGTTCCAGGCGAAGGCCTGCGATCTCGCTGCGCCGCCGGCCGCCGGAGGCAAAGGCGACCATCAGGATTGCCCGGTCCCTGACGTCGCGCAGGTTGTCGGTCGCGCAGGTGGCCAGCAGCTTTGCCAGCACATCCGATGTTACCGCCTTAGCACTTTTACGACGGCGCTGTCTCGGGACGGCGCGCACGGCGAGATGAATGGCGGACTTCAGGGCAGGGGAGGTGAAGGCGCCGGTGAGGCCGCGCCATTTTGTCAGCGTCGACCAGCTGGCCAGGCGCCGGCGCACCGTATCCGGCGCATGCGGGCCGATGGATTTTAGGAACCCCTGGCGCCGGAGGTTGTCGTCGACGTCTACAGGCATGCCATGATCGGGGTCGTTCGCGCGCTTTTCCGGATCCCAGAGATGATGGGCGACGAATTTGAGCAGCAGCGCTTCGGGCGCCGGCCAGAGCAAGGAGCGGCCGGTGGCCGCCAGTCCCCAGGCTTCAAGATAGGCGAGGTCGGAGGTGAGTGCTCTGAGCGTATTGTCGCCCATGCCGCGTTCAACGAGATGCTTGAGTGTTTCGACATCCTGGTCGGTCAACAACTCGGCGAGCTCGTCGCGGCGCTCCATCGGCAGCACGGACGCAATGGTGTCGAGCTCTTCGGCGCGACGCTCGACAGCAGTCAGGGATGTTTTGGCTTTGGCCACGATCGCTCCTGAAACATTGAACTGGCGGCCGCTGGGGCCGTGATTTGCCCCGACTTTCCCTGATTTGCGCCGTCAAATCAATCTACCATCGATAAGGGGTACTTATCGAGGGTTATACCCCTAACCGGTAATCATGCCATGTGAGGAACTGCAATATTGATATAGAGTTCCTATAAGAAATCGTTTACCATGATTTCAATGGCTTACGATCTTGCGAAAATCAGCATGACAGCCCTGATGCGGCCGGCTTTCGACGCCGGCATCGCGCTGACCCGTCTCGACGAGCGCATCGCCCGTTCGCCGGTCGGAAGCGGCTGGATCGAGCGCCAGAATTTCGCCGACGCCTGCGCCTCGCTGTGGATCGACGGCGAGCTCGTCCATCTCGAAGACCTCGTCCTCCATGACGCCACCCGTGATATCCGCACCCCCACCCACGAGCTCACCATCGCCCGCGACGTTTTGCGCACCCGCCGGCGCATCTCCACGCAGTCGCCAGACTGGGCGCTGTCGGCCGAGGGCGTTCGCTCGCTCAGACAAACCTCCGAAATTATGCCGGCTGACAGCGGAGATGCGCTGACTGCCGCCGCGACCCGGCGGGCCGCTGCAATGGATGCAGAAGGGGAGGGTGATGATAGTGATGACGCCAAAGATCTGCCTGGGATCGACTATGCCGCCATCGATGCGCTACTGGCGCGGTCGGAGGCTGCGATCGAACGAGCCAGGAAGCCCGGCCGGGCTCCGGCCGATCCGATGATCTATGATCTCGACTGGGATGAAGATGCCCGGCTCGACGAATGGAACGGCGTTCTGCGCCAAACCGAAAACCTGCCGGCAATGATGCAGGCCATCGTTGCCCTCGATGCCTGGAACGAGCTCGCGGTCCTGCAACACGCGCCGTGGCTCGGAAGGCTGTTTGCCGCCTCCATCCTGCGCCAGGCCGGCGTCACCACCGGCGCCCATCTCGCCGCCATCAATCTCGGCCTCAAAACCATTTCTGTCGATCGCCGCCGGCATCGCGATCGCGAGACCCGGCTGCTCGCTATCGCCCACGCCCTGATTGCGGCCACCCAGATCGGCATGAAAGAACACGACAGGCTGACATTGGCGATAACGATGTTCGAGCGAAAGCTGGAGGGGCGCCGCACGTCGTCAAAGCTGCCGGAGTTGGTGCAGCTGGTGATGGCAAAACCATTGATGTCCGCCGGGATGATTGCCAAGACGCTATGCGTCACGCCCCAGGCGGCGCGGAGGATCGTTTTGGAGCTCGGCCTCAGAGAGATGACGGGGAGGGGGAGGTTTCGGGCGTGGGGGATTGTTTAGTGTCTTTGACCGCGAGCGGAAGATCCATAACAATCGAATAGAACATAGTGGCCTCGTTGTCATTCTGTGGCAAGCACGTCACTCGGAAAACCGAGGCTGTATGCGTCGCCTGACTTTGGCGCATTGTTACACACCAAAGAACGAGCAAGGCATTTCAGGGTCAAGAAAAGAAAGAGGGTTTTTCGGGCCGATTACATACTCGGGCCATTGATCAGCAATCTTCTCGGCCGATCTAGATGACGGACTAATCTGGCGGGCAACGTTGTATCGGCCGACCTCAACAAACCGCTCTACGAGCTCTATGACCTTCTGTGAACCGAGTTTCGCCGGTATGGTGAGACGAACTGAGTTTCCAAATGTTTCCAGCAAGATGTAAACGGCATGGGAGTGAACAGCCTTCGTATCCTCGAGAAGTCTTTTGTAGTTGAATTGCCGCCCGTCCTGAGCGTGAAGCCTCACGTCGTAGAGAAAACCTGGTTCGCCATCAACGTCTGGCTTCCATTCGGCCCAAGGCCGCCGCTGCACATTGACCGTAACGCCAATCACGAGTGACTTATCGACGAAGCCCACTTGCGCCCATTCCTGCGGTCGAATTTCGCCCCATGGGAGAGGATCCATAGGAAGCAAATGCTCGGTGACCTTATCCCGTGACTGAGGAAGGATTGGTCGGGCATCATTGTAACTGGTGCAGAAATTCCAAAACCCAAGATCCACGTCTCTCAAGAATTGGAGAAGGCGAACTAGATCGTCGTCATGCCCCAGCCGAAAATGGGCGACCCGGTTCCTGATCTGGAAGACCTCCTTCAACTTAGCATCTAGGATGTCTCTCGGAGGAAAATAGCATTCAAAGCATGCCCAATGCTTCCCGATTGCTTCCATCAATTTCGTGAGTGTGGAATAGCTCAGGACGTCCATCTCGGGCGTTGGCATATGCCTCAACGCTTTGTCCGCATCGAACGACTTAGACAGCGGAGGAAGATCTTTAGCCCAGTCATCACCGAGGAGTGCTCGCAGCTCGACGTAGACCATGCGCCGCAACCACGTCTCGAGCTGCCACAACCGGGCATAGATTTCGAGTGCGCGCCTCGGCACCTCAGGCACCACTTCTAGAAGATTTGGCTCGCTGCTTTTCGGTGTGTCTTCCAACCCGTCGCCTTCCACATTGTCCTCCTTGGCAATCTTATGTGCGCTAAAACTAGCACTTAAGTCGATACACACAACATATTTGATGTGTCGTTGACCACAACAAAAAAGTTGTCTATATTTTATCTCATGAATGGAATCGTCCTTAACGAAAAAGAACTGCGAGATGCCCGGGCACGCGTAGCCAAGTTGAGTCATGCGCTTTCCTCGGAAAGTGGCATTGCACAGCTCGTCTCAAACCTGCCGCCGGAAGTCGTCACGCAGGTCACTAGAATGATGAAGGCTGAGCGAGTTCGTCTGCTTTCAGCGATTGAGGCTTTTGAGAATGCAAAGGGAGGTGGCGACGCATCGTCGCTCCTGAAACAGTCTGGGACGGATCCCGGTATAACACTTATTGTGGCACGGATTGCCAAAGGCTATTCTCAAAAGGATCTCGCCTGGCGGTTGGGCGTTAAGGAGCAGCAAATTCAGCGGTACGAAGCGGATCGATACAGTTCGATCAGCCTCAAGAACTACGCTCGAGTCGCCGCTCTTCTCGGTGTGCAGATGACTGCAACAATCACGGAGAACCCAAGCTTTCGTGGCCTAGATGCCGTCATCGCGGACGTGACACGCGAGGATATCCGAAAAATCCTCAAGCACGGCCGTTCCCGTGGTTGGTTCGAGACGGACATGAGCGAGGCGCAGCTTCGACAATACATCGCAGAGAATCGGATTGAATTCGGAAGCCCATCATTGCTGCGAACGGGTCTAAACGTGACCGATCACAGCGAGGATGTCCTTTTACACGCTTGGAGGGCGCGGGTTGCAACTCGGGCCCGCGAAGAACTCGCTCGTCAGCCAGCGCCTTTCGATCCCCTCGAAATCAACTGGTTGTCCGAACTTGTTCGGTTGAGTGTCTTTCCCGATGGGCCGAGGCGGGCCCGGGAATCGCTTCGAGAGAAGGGAATCCTGCTCATTGCGGAGCCTCAGATTCCCGGTCTCGCTATCGACGGAGCTGCGTTTCTGGAAGGCAACGTGCCAGTTATCGGCATGACGATCCGAAAGGACACGATCGACAATTTCTGGTTTACTTTACTTCACGAGATCGCGCACGCTCTTCTCCACTACCGCACGGGTCTTGCAACTGGATTCTTTGATCAGCTTGAGACAGTGTCTACTGATGAACAGGAGGCTGAAGCCGATTCTTTCTCCGCCAATATACTGATACCTGAAGAAAAGTGGCGAAGATCGACTGCGAGAATTGCTAATTCAGCCGATGTCATAGAAAAATTCGCAAAGGATATCGGGATTCATCCGGCCATTGTATTCGGACGCATACGCAAAGAAAGAAACAACTACGCATTATTTTCGAACAAAATCGGCGCGAACACTGTACGAGAACAGTTAATCGACCCTTTATAAGGAAACATGATGCTTCCATACCACCCAGCTCTTCGTTTTAAGCAAGGTGAATACCTTGCAACTGCTCGAATTGCGCGCGATGTGCAACGACACATTCAGCCCCGATTCATTCTCGCCCCGCCGAAGGAAAGGGACCCCGAGAAGGGAAAGCCGCTGACCGAAGAAGAGATAGCGGTCGTCACCGGGGAGCGCATCGCCAAGCACTGGCCCTTGTATCCTGCCTATCTTGATGCTCAATACGTCGCTCCCCTTCTGGGCGATGAAGGCCTCAAAGCGTTGTTTCGGATCGCGCAGCGCAAGAACGAGCAGTTGGCAGTGGTGGCCTCAGTCCAGGATCTGTACAATCCGATGTTCCGCGAGTTCCTCAGAGCATCGGGTCCTCGCATCGCGGTTCATCTGCCGTACGAAGATATCGACATGGACGTGTTGCTGAAGGGCGTAGAGGCTCTCGGCTGCAAGACGAATGAGTGCGCTCTCTTCGTCGACTTTACGAAGGCACCTCTGAGTATGGAGGGAGTATCCGGATCAGTTGCCGGTGTCTTCGACACCCTCGGTTCCGCCGCCCAATGGGCGCGCATTATCTTCCAGGGATCGAGTTTTCCATCGAAGAATCCCGCTGAAAGCAATGGCCAGTGCGCAATACCGCGCCACGAGTGGGAGGTATTCATTGCCGCGTTGAAGGAATGTTCCGTGGCGCCAAACCTTATTGGTTATGGAGATTTCGGTCCAGATCATGGCGAGATCCGGTTCAGACGCAAGGGCGGAGGTTCCGCTCCAATCCGACACCTTCGCTACACTGGAAAAAAATCGACGTTTGTGGTCCGAGGGAAGGAGACTGGCAAACAAGGCGACGTCATGAGGGCGGTTTGCGAGCGTGTCCTCGATAGTGGCGAGTTTGCGGGCCAGGGCTACTCGTACGCAGATGATATGATCTGGCGGGTCGCAAAGGGTCTTTCAAACGCTGGCACACCGTCGATGTGGCGCGAGTGGAATATGGCTCATCACCTATCTCAAGTCGTGAAGGATTTGGGAGTGTTGTCCGGCATGAGCTTCCCAGAAGGGCCGGTCAGCCAGATCGCGGAACAGTTCACCTTGTTTGCCGAGCATTCTGGAGAATGACGGACGGCCTACTGGCCATCCGAGCAAAGTGATTATGAAAGTTCGGCTATGTCGGGCCTGTACCCACTCTCATTCGGTTCGAGCCAGGACTGAGCACCTTTATTGGCGTGAACGGCGCGGGAAAGACAGCCGTCCTGCAGGCCATGCAGCGGCTGTTTGGAATAAAGCGGTCAATCCGCCTTCGTTCTTCACTTGGCCAAAATCGCAGCTTCGGGCCGACAGGGCCAGGTATGGGAGTATCGAGAAGCGTCGCGCGACCACTTGGTCCAGCTTTGATCGTGCTGTCGAAGCAGCTTCACCGCGAGCGAGCGCACGACGTCGGATAGGATCTTTGGACTGGTGCTGGAGACTAGCAAGCGAAGAGAGATACTGCCCGTCCTGCCCGTAGATCTGATCATCGGACCAACGAAAAATCATGTGGTTGTAGTTCTCGACTGTTGAGCGCCGCCAGCTCCAATCATCGATGCCAACGATTCTTATGTTGGGATCCTGGCTTGAGATAGCAGCCCTTCGTTTGATCTGGCGAAGGATGGCGTCGTCGCTGACCGGCATGCCGATTCGGCGCATCAAGTACTCAGCGGGGCGGCCACCCATGCTGTGGCCGATCAAGTCTACAATCGCCGCCATCCGCGCAGTCCGACGCGAGTAGGGTGAAGCAATCTCGGGTAAGCGGTCTGTGAAGGTTCGTCGCCCGCATTTCTGGTGTCTGCACTGCCATCGGTTCAGCGCGAGTTCGATTTTCACAATTTGGCCCTGAACAGGCAGATCCTGGAGGCAGCGGTTGTGCCAGCCATGCCGGTATCGGCTTCGCACACCGCAATCGGGGCAAATACCAACAGGGTGCGCAGCGGCGGAAACAACCCAAGATTCGTCGTCGTGAAGCGTGATACCCAGTACTCTAACCTCTGGGCCGGGCGACAATTTCGATTTCTTGCGCATCCCCGCAGGTAGCAGGCGCGGCGCTAACGGTCCGTTAACCACACAAATTGAGGAAGAACCCGATTAAATGCCAAACGACACCTAGTGCTGTGCGCCTGACTCGGGGCGCTAGGTTCCAGGCGGCGCTTACTTTGCGAGCAATCCGTTCGACTCGAGCAAAACGCGTAGAAAATAATGGGTTGGCTCAAACACCTGGCGTGACACCAGCGCGCCGTCAGGATGCGGCGCTATATGGTCCGCGCTCTCGACGTCGTAATAATTCAGTGCTACCTCTGCGGGCCAAGGGAATGTGGGGTCAAAGGGAATTTCGGCGTAGGGGTTAAAATAGACCTGAAGTCCGTCCAGGTGTGTCTCACGATGCAGAGACGAACGTTGGATGTGCATGTCCGCCCCGCTGATCTGGCTGCCATTTTCCCACCGAAGTGCGGTCAGGAAGTCGAAAGGACCGAGCTGAAGCCGCCGCGTTCCGAGCTGCCACTGCTTGGAGCCGACCTCGACCTTGTCCTTCTCGATCACTCTGTATCGGGTGGAACGTACCAGCCTTTCAATGCCGCTCTCCACGACGGCCTTCCCAAAAGTGCCCACGGTGGAAAAGAATACGGCGCTGATCTCTTTGAAGGAATCGTTCGTGAAAATACCCATCTGTACCGGCGAGCCCGATGGCGTCACGAGAGATCCTATCCTTTCTTGTTTCCCACGATCGGGACCGGTCAGCACGGGCGGTGCAATCCCAAATAGGACCATGTTGACAAGTTCGTTGTTTTGGAAGAGCGACATGTTGCTGTCGAATGGCGCGATCGCAATGATAAACGGCCTGCCACGCACGTGGCTCAGGGACGAATAGGGATGCTTTTTGCCGTTCACGCCGCGATAGAGGTTCAGTTTATCCCTCATTTTTGCAATAAGCTTTAGAGCGCCGCGGGTTTTGAACTCCTGCTCAGTACAGGTTTTCTGTTGCAGGGCGGTCGGCGGTTGGTCGGAGATGACCGCCTCGACGTTGAATTCGTAGTTTCCCGGTCCGCGAACTACGAAGTCCGGCGAAGATTTGGAGTAGTCCACGCTGCACCCCAAATCACCCATGGCTCTGTTCAGGTACAGTTCCCACATCGAGGAATTGAACGTGGATTGAAATTCCTTAATAAATTTTTGGCTCTCGCCCTTTCGGTCCAGCAAGCCGGCTGCCCAGCTTTGGATGACGGGTAAGACCTTTGCATAGGCCGGATCAGAGCAAATGAGCCGAAAGTGATCGTGGAGTTTTTCCTCTGAGAAACGAGGTTCAAATAAATCCAACGTGCAGTTCCCGTCTTTGAGCTCAAACATCCCGGCGGCAGAGGATCGTGCCATCTGGCAACGCCGAAATATTTGTCAGTATTCTTAGTCGAAGGCGGTCCGACCGGGCATACCGTTGGAATTGGCTTGATATTATCCGCAATCCCGACAGCCTAAGGAAATCCTCTTCTAGTTGATTCGGTATCCCGGATGGTAGTGCAGCCAAGAATTCGGCGTCTGACAGTCTCAAATTTCCGTGGCCTCGCCCATACGGAGTGGTGGCCGGCTGAGGGTATGAACATCATCATTGGCGGCGGCGACTCGGGGAAGTCTACGCTTCTTCATGCTCTATCGCTCTTGTTCAGTCCGACCAACGCCGTCCAACTCCTGGAAACCGACTACTACAATCGGCTACTGGAGCCCGGCTTTACGATCGAAGCAACGATTTCACTCCCTGAAGATATTGGCCTGGCAAACTTCCAACAGGCTTTGTGGCCATGGGAGTGGGATGGCGAGAAAGCGGTGCTACCAGACAACGAGCAGGAAGGGGCGCTGCGCGATCCGGTCTATATTTTCCAACTGGTTGGCACCTCCGATCTGGAACTCGTCTGGCAGATTATCCAGCCGAACTTGGAACCGGTGAGCCTTTCGACTGGACTGCGACGAAGGGTCGGCGTCGTGCGTTTGGCCAACGACGATCGAAACGATCGCGACTTGCGTCTGGTATCGGGGTCGGCGCTCGATCGGTTACTATCGAAGGGAAACCTCAAATCTCGAATTAGCAAGGAAGTGTCAGCGGCTGACTTGTCCAACGCAATGACAGAAAATGAGCAACGGTCGCTTGAGACGCTCGACAAGTCGATGGCGGCCGCGGGTCTTCCGAGTGGACTTGATATTGGCCTGACGAGTAGTCAGGGCCTCTCGATCGGAGCACTAGTCGGGTTGCTCGCGGAAAAGACTGGTACGCTGCTTCCGGTGTCAAGCTGGGGCGCGGGGACACGCCGAATGGCTGCACTCGAAATTGCCAGAGCTACGGAAGCATCGCCGCGATTAACGGTGATCGACGAGATCGAGCGCGGCCTAGAGCCATACCGCTTGCGTCAGCTCCTAGAGACGCTTTCGGTTGACGAACAACAGTGTTTCGTGACCACGCACAGCCCTGTCGTCTTGGCCGCCGCAAAGAAGGCGGCGCTTTGGTACATCGATGGTAGTGGCCGAGTTGGGCGCCTCCCTCAGGATAAGATCGCCCGCCAGCAGTCGCGCGATCCGGAGACATTTCTCTCAAGAGTTCCGATCATTGCTGAGGGGGTTACGGAGGTCGGCTTCCTGCGGGTCCTCCTCAAGCTCGTCTTCGACGGCAAGGACATGGTCCATGGTATAAGAGTGGTGGACGGGGGCGGCAACGAGGCCATGCTTGGCGTGCTTGAGGCACTCAAGGATGCGGGTATCAGTATTGCGGGCTTCTGCGACGATGAAGGGAGATTTCCGGGCCGTTGGGCCAAGCTCAAGGCTGCCGCGGGTCCGAAGCTTTTTCAGTGGCAAAATGGCTGCCTTGAGGAAAACATCATTGCGCACGTTCCCAATTTATCTCTGTTTTCGCTTGCGTATGACAACGATGGTGTGAGCGGAGATCGGCTTCGGACGCTGGCTGACCGTCTTGCTATTCAGGATAAAAGCGAGAGCGCGATACTCAGCGCATGTGGGTCTTATGACAGTCTGCGGAAATTGATCGTTCAGGCTGCAACCGGTGACAGGAGCGGAGCGCCCAGCGAGCTGATTGGTAAAGAATGGTCGAAACATAGTCAGAAGTGGTTCAAGACGCTGCCTGGTGGCGCGGAGTTGTGCGAGAAAATGATCGGCTTAAGGTTATGGCATCTCGTTGAGCCAGCCTTGTTGCCCTTCCTTAATGCAATCCGAGCCGAAGTTGGTGAGGTAGCCCTGCATCCTGGAGAGCTGACACTGTGACGGACCAAGACGTCGCATTTCTTCTCCGCAGTGATCTTGCCTTGGCAACGATCGAGGCACCGGCCGGCTGCGGGAAGACCTTTCAGGGCGCCAATTACGCGCTCGACGCTGCCTCTTCGCTTGCGGCCGGTCGCGTGCTGATCCTTACCCACACCCATGCTGCTCGATCAGTGTTCGCAAACAGAACCCGCAAGCTGCTCGACCGAGTTGAAATCCGAACCCTCGACAGCTTTCTTACTGAAATCGCTGCGATGTATCACCGAACCCTCGATCTTCCGTTAGATGTAGGGTCCTGGGCCCGCGAGAATTCGGCGTATGATGCTGTCGCTGCCAAGTGCAGACAACTTCTCGAGTGCTCGGGAAATGTCGCACGTGCCGCGGCTCTCAGGTATCCGATAATCATTTGTGACGAACATCAAGATGCCAGCGCTGATCAGCACGCCGCGGTCATGGCGATCCACCGAGCTGGCTCTCGCGTCCGATTGCTCGGGGACCCGATGCAGATCATTTACGGCGGCGCGGGCACTACTTCAGCGGCAATAAAGCGTTGGGAAGCGCTCAAAAACGAAGGGGGGTGGGGGCATTTGGCCAATCCCCATCGATGGCGTTCGGGCTCGCTCGAGCTCGGGGAATGGGTGCTAGCAGCGAGAGAGGCACTTGCCTCCGGCAAGACGATAAACCTCGCCGGAATGCTACCAGCTGGCCTTACAGTGCTGCATGCGGCGAATTCTGCGCCGGTCGCCCACAAGGCTATTACCATGACTCCTGACGATCGTCGCGAAGTGTCAGAGATTGCTCGGAAATCTTCGCAGCTATTCGTACTCACCGTCGGGAATGACCGTGTCAATCATTTGAACGCGTTTTTCAATCGTTCAGTTCGGATTTGGGAAGGGCACGGACGTGAGGCACTTTCCTCGCTGGTCAAGTCAATCGAAGATAACCCGCGCTCGGCATCCGGGATTGTCGAAGCGCTACTGACGTTTGTCGAAGAAACATGCACCGGGTTTTCCGCATCACTTCATGGTCGGCGGCTGCGGCAAGAGGTACAAGATGGGTGCTGCAAACCGGCGAGAGGAATGCCCGCCCACCTGCAGGCGATTGGCCGCGTTATCTTGGATGAGCCAGACCATCGCGGAATCAGCCGTGGCCTTAGCCTTCTACGAAGTCACATCACATCGAAGACGCCAGGTTTCGCCAAAGCCACCATCGATCTGAAAAGCGAGTTCCAGGACGCCGTCAAGCTGGGGGGATACCCTTCCGCCACCGAAGGACTTATCGAAATTACGAGGCGGAGAACGTTTTCCCATCCCCAACCTCCAGCGAAGTGCATCAGTACCGTCCACAAAGCAAAAGGGCTTGAGTGCGACAACGCACTGGTCATGATGTGTGACAAGCAATCGTTTGCAGACACCGAGTACAAGCGGCGGCTGCTGTATGTCAGTTTGAGCAGGGCGATGAAAAACCTGACGCTGGTGATTTGCCGTGACAAGCCGAGTCCGCTTTTCACTCTTTAGACCCACCGGCGCCGCCCGCTCCGTTTCAAAGCCCGTCTTTCCTCTTCCCGGCGCCGGTCCTGAGAGCGACCGCTGTCGGGCCGAATGGCGTAGTCGAGATCCTCCAAGCACGGTTTGGACATGTTGAAGGTCACATTCAGCGAGTGGTAGCCAAGTTCGTCATAATGCGATTTGGCCAGGAAACCTGCGTGTATCGCAGCTGCAATCAGGACGCCGTTCGGAACGTAGTGTGGACCTAGCGGCTCGCCTCCGGGATATGTGCATTCGAAATTTTCAGCGATATGCTTTACCCAATAGCTGCCCGTACCTTTTCTGACGGTCTTTGTACGGACCACCTTCGCAAGTAAAGCAAGTGAGGCCAGGAATGGTCGCGTCGCATCCGTGCTCAAAAGTTCAGACCGATCTTGCAGAAAGCGGGAATACCGCTCCTCAGCGCTTTCCCATTTCCCATCCTGCTTTCGCTGGGACCGGCCGTAGCCAATTCCCCAGACGCTAAGATGTTCGTTCGCCGCGACCACGTTCGCGATCGCGACCTTGGCGACCGCGCAATACAAGACACTTCCTGGAACAAGAAAGCCGCGGCTCTTAAGGTATTCGCGAAAGGCCGCCCCATTTGCAGCGATCGGAGCGGTGCTCCGGTTAGAGGCTTCTCTTGCCGAAGCATAGCTTTCGAAGCCTAAGCCTCTGCCGAGGGCTTCACAGCGATGCGACGACTTTACTTCGGGGATCAGAGCCAGAAGCTCCCCTTTGATAGCAGCGAGGTTTGCAGTGTCCGCAAGAACATTGAGGGTAAACATGGGCATCTCCAGCTTGTGGCATGCCGTTCGCCGATTACGCAGCACACCGCTGTTCGATGCAGTGGCAATTCTCGGAATCTCAATTACGGCGTTTGACTCGGCGAAAAGTCGTGGGTGCCTAACCTCAAATCCAAATTGCACTGAGTCGGGCGGACGTTCAAGACCTTAGTATCGATAGCCACCGCCGTCCCCGTGACATTGGCGGTTTGCCGGTAACTACGGCTTATCGGAGGAGAGAAATGGACGTGCGTCGGATAAGGAATGACGCTCGCGGCGAAAAATATCTATGAAATCATAGGCCTCGGCGGTCCTGGGAACGAGCCAGTATAGCAACAGAAGATCGTCCTGCCCGCCTTGCTCGAATGCAGCCTGGGAGCAAGAGCGCAGATTGTTTTCGAATTGCACTGGCGATCCCGGCGCGCCGACCGCGATGGCAATCGTATGCAGCTTCTTGCGGGCTCCAAACGTCACACCTGTCTGAAAAAATAGATCGGGCCGACGGGATACTTCCCGCTGGCCCCGTCGCACGAGTCTCTCTATCTTTTGCTGGCCGGCTACGTCGATGTTGAGCAGACGGTCGCCGAAATGGATCCAGCCGTCCGGTCGCTTTTCCTCTAAGGCGATCAGCAGGCTAGTCCAGAATGTCGTGGTTGGCGCCGCCTGCGAAAAGAGCCTCAGCTGCCGTTCTTTGTCCGGGACGTATGTCAGGCTCATCGAAAGTCCATACCAGCCGTGATCAGCGCCGTCGTATTCGACTTCCCCCAGGTTGAAGCGGTTTTTCAGGTAGAGCGCCAACAGGTCTAACTCGTCGGCCGTATAGGTCGCATTTCGCTCAAGCTCCACCCGACGGCGAAGGTAGTGGCATCGATCTATCTCTCTCGGCACCAAGTCAAAGACTGTTTCCAAATCAAAGACAGACAGCGTCGGCGCAATGTCTGAGGCCTCTGGCACGAGGCCGGCTGCTTTCAACTGCGGCCAGTGTGAGGACAGCGGGCCAATCACATCGTGAACGATATTGAAGCGATGAACATTGAGGACATCCTTGGGCGCAATGAAAAATTGCCCTTGCCGGCTTTCGAACGATAACACTCCTTTCGCGCCGATAATCCGCTGCTTCAATCGCAGAGACTGCTCCGAGGGCGAGACGACAAGGTCGTCCAGTGCCTCTTTGAGGCTTCTGATCGCTCCCCGACGAGCAGCTCCGCTTATTTTCGCGGACTTCGCCTCGAAGATTAGAACAGTCTTGTCAATGACCGCCACGAGGTCGGATTCCCACGTGGTCTTCCCACCATCCTCAGACCACTTTACCTGTTCCCGGACATTGGCGTGAGGTAGGCCGTTGCGCACTACGGAACTCAACCGGTTCTCCAGCCAGTCTGCTCTGGCTTTTTCTGCGGCCTTCTTGAGTTTAGGGACTTTCGCGCAGAGCCCCTCGATAATCTCAGCGAGATGAACGCCAAGAATCTGTGGTCCCGCACAGAAGACAGACGTGTGGTCAATGCGAATGAAGGGTCGTAACTGGACAGGATTGTTGAGATGCAGATGGTCGAGATCGGCCTGGATGACTGCGCCGAAGTCGAGCGTCACCAAATTCAAGACCGATCGCATCGCTTCCGTTTGCTCGCTGGGCAGGCCAGTCATGAGTTCCGCTGTCGACAACGTGAACAGGCTGACGAGACGCTGCTCATTGATGTTCCATAAAAACGTTTCTAGCTGCTTCCGATCGTGCCGGTACTGGGCCGCGCGAGCTGTGATGTCTGCCTGTGCGCCCGGCTCAAGATCCTGGGTAAAGGCCTCGAGCATGGCTCTTCCGGATTTTTTGGTCATCCAGGTGCGCATGTTTTCCAAATGCACCTCGAGCCGTTTCTGGCAAATGTCGGCCACGGCCGATAGAGCGGCGACAACTGCCGTCGCGTCACATCCATAATGATGCCGGAAAGACGAATTTACTGACGAGGCAAGGTCGTTCGCGTATTCGCGGGTCTGAAAGCCCTGTCGAGCGCCTCTTACAGCGAGCTTCCACCGTTGTATAAGGTTCAGCATGTCTTGCTGCCGGTTTACGGCTTGATCGGCTGTGACTTTGCTTTTTGCTTGCTCTTGATAGGCTTGGGCATTCTCGCCGATTAGGTCGATGATGCGCTGTGTAACGCCCGGATAATCGACACTTGGGTCGCCAGCCGCTCTCGCGCGCGCGAGAGCCAGCGCTTGAATTAATTCGAGATGAAAGAGTTCCAAACCAGGCTTGCGGGAGTGTTTCTTCTGACTGACGGTTGAAAGGAGTACCGAAAAGCCGGCGCGGGCCAAGATTTCCAAGCCGTCGACGGATGTGCTCTCTGCAACAAGTGATGCGAGCGTTGTCTGGAAGCGCTCCGTCGCGGCCCTGCCTGCGGCATGCGCTTCTGCTACCTCTTCAGGGGTCAACGGGCGTGTGTTCAACTTCTCTCCCTCTCTCCTTTTTGACGACTGAGGAAATCAGCGCCAGGCGCGCCCACTGACCACAGTTGGCAGCGCCAATTTCGCCCTTTGATTTTCGTTCGAAAGGGTCTCGTCATACAGCTGCGATCCATCACCGAAGCCACCCGCCAGCCAGACGTTGTCGATAATAGGTCGTAGGCCACTGATCGTGATCGCTGAAATAGAAGGAAGGCTGATGGTGCCGAGATTGAGAAAGGGAACGCGTAGGGGTCTGCTCGCCTTATCGCGCCACATTAGCCGTACGTCATCCATTCCCTCCAATGAGGCATGAATCACAAGCTGGCTGTCGCCCCCGATAGAAAGGGCAATGGCGCCCATCCTCTCCGCCATCTCAATGATTCGCGCCTCAAGGGCGTCGAGCTCGACAAGTATGTCCTTGTCATCGTCTATTCTGGCACCGATCATTGTGGCACCATCAATAGCGCCGTTCCGCAGAACCCGCATGTACCAACGCGATTCCGGATTAGGCCTATTCAACACGACCCGTGGCGGGTCATAGTTTGCCCACTCCCTTATATTCACATCTGAATCGCTGTCTCGATAGCCTGCCGGCAGAAACATTGTCCGTGCGGCATTGACCCTGGCAGGGACAACGGCGGTCTCATCTGCGGCCGAGGCAGTGACCAATTGCATGGTAACCTTGGGGCCGGGGACGACAGTCGGAATCTCAGCCCGACCGTTCATGTGCATGACATCAGTCAGAAGATCACGCGCTGAGGCGACCAGATGCTCAGGAGGCTTCACGCCGGCGCGGCGCTGAAGGACATGTTCTGCCATGACCTTTAGTCGGGGGACGAGCTTCTCAGCGAACGCTGTACGAGTTCGCCGACGCACATCGTCGCTCGCAGCATCATCCAGAGAATAGCCCGTCGGGTGCCGCAAATGGGCAAGATCGAATGGAAGGTCTTTTGGGGATCCAAACGCCGTGTTCATGACCGAGAGGATTTGATGGTCAGTGAGGACACCTCGCGCATATCCGAATTCGATCATCACATTTGGATTGGGAACCTGCTTGCCGTTCTGTGTTGTTGCTACGAAAGTGACATCTCCGACGAAGATCTCGCAATCTCTTATCTTGCCAAGGATTGTTTCGCTTACCGGCGGTGTGCCGGGAACATCGGCGGTGTCGGAATCGAGGTGGACCTCGATCCCATGGTTTTCCGAAAGCATTTTGATCGCGGCTTCGAGTGCCAGCCGGATAAAAGTGCCACAGACCTTCCGCTCGCGGTCGCTTTGCCAAGAGTAAAAAAGATGGATAGGGCGCATAGATCAACTCTACCACTGGTTTTGCCGCACTTTGCGGAGCCAAAGTGTCGATCCCCAGAATTCATTTAGATCGTCGTTGGCTACTTCTCGATTTCACTAACTGCCTTACGGATTGCATCAACGAAGTCAGAGAGCGTCGGACCGGTCTGTTCCCCGGGTGCGCTCGTCAGCCGATCACGAAGAGCCCGCGTGAGTTCGAACTGTATCCCCATCTCAGACCTGCCGCGGTTGCAAAAATTGCGACGATCGGTTCCTTGGAGCATTGGATCCCGGTGAACGTCGATAGCGAAACCTCTACGTTTGAAAGTTTTCGCCAGTTTATCGGTGAGGACACGGTGTCTCCCGCCGAGATAGATAACCTCGTCACTCCCCTGACAGCCATGCATGGCGATCGCCACGTCGCTCCCGCCAACAAGCGAAAGCCCTGAAGGCTCGTCGAAGTTGGTAGAGGTAATGTGGAGGTCGCGGTTTCCAGCCGATTTTCTCCCTTCAAACAGATAGAGGCTAAAGAGCTCGCCGGCCACGGCTCTGGCGAGTTCGGATGTCCCAGGTTCGATTTTTCCGCCGTGTGGAGCGACAACGCATATAGACGAATGCCGGTCCACCGCGACGATGCTGAAAGCGTTCGGCTCCTCCGAAGTTGCTAATTCTTTGAAGCTCTTATAACGATCCATAACCTTCTCCCATGGCGGCATTTCGCCCCCGCAGATGCTTTGTCTGCTTCGCTATCGCCGTATCAGTAAACCCGGCTCTCAATCAAAGCCCGAGGATACCGAGCCGAGGAAAGGCTTGGCTAAAGAGTTGCCCTAGCAGCACTCGCGTTTGGGTCAGGGCCTACGCGATAAGCGCCAGGCGATTACGTCGGAGGCATTTCGCATGGTCGGCTGCATCTCATATGTGACGCAAGATTCAAACCCTACGACCATTCCACCAACCTGAACTGACGCCTGCATTCATTTGCGAAACTGCGATCAATCTGGGCTGCGAAGGAGATCAGACCTAGCAAGTGCTGGCGTAGACCTTCGGCAGACGAGAAACCCCGGTTGCTTGCGTGCGCTTTTGGACCAACGTTTTTGTGCAGGAGAAAATGAAGGTGCATTCGCATCTTAGCTCGAAAGTCGCGTGTCAACCGTGGTTTAGGTCCATCTACTAACAATCCTAAGACCACTTTGCGCGCTCCCGGTGGTACGATTAGTGTTTTGTTGGTGTTCGGCGCGAGGCCGTGCTCTCCTAAAGCAGAATACGCGTCCCCAATAAACTGGATTGATCGTTCGCGCCCAAATGACTTGTCGGCAGTCGAAAAGATCAGATCGTCCGCATAACGGGTATAGCGCAAGCCAACCTCATCCGCGATTGCCTGAAGCTTTTCATCAAGACCTTGGACCGCAAGATTCGCAAGCATTGGGCTTGTTGGTGCGCCTTGGGGAAGCGTGCCCATTACCGCGCTGTAGTAAGCGGCTACACTTTCCGAGCCCCTCATTTTCGTTCGCCTGTTTCGAGGCATGGGTGCACTACTTTCGCGATGAACGTTACGTAAACGCGTACATATCCTGGCAAGTTCGAGCGCTGTAAGTGGCTGGTAACCTCGCTCAAGGAAGACCCGATAGACGTCAATCTCCGTTATCGATTCGAAAAAATCGCGTACGTCAATCTTGATCAACCATTGTGCCCGCCGGTGCTGATTGGCTGCTTGGAACAGACGGCTTCCTCGCACGTATGCAACGCTTGCCGGATGGCAAGGCGCTCGCTCGAGGATCTCTGATAGAATCCACCGCTGTAAGCCTATAAGCTGCGGTTCAGGCACCGCTATAAAACGAAGCCTCGGCGGTTGTCCGGGAACGGGTCGTTTTCGGATTGTAAACTGTCTGTAGGGGTCATCCCCGTCGCGAGCGACGAGGCTGCGGAGGTACTTCACACTAAGGCCAGTTAGATAACCTAAATGACCCAAGGTGAGAATTGGTGGGCCTGGTGAACGAACACCAAGTGTGTGTTCGGCGACCGCGACTGCATTTTCCAAAATCTCGGCTTCTATACCTGCTAACTCGCCGGCCCTTACAAAGCGTTGAGAGTTCCACGCCATCTACTTTGACCCCTTTAGGGTGTCTTTGATCGAGACGTAAGCGAGACTTGCGCTGCGCCGGCCTTGGACGTACGTTTCGATCAAGGATATCATCAAGCGGAAGCTTGATCGCGAACACGTCGTAATCGACGGCCCAGGGCTGTAAGGCCCGTCGGTGCCGATCCTCACGAATCGACAGCCACTAGACATCGCGAGGAACCCTCAACGATTTCGGAAAGTAGTACTCATTTCTGGATTTTGGAAGAGGTTTCGAAGAGCTTGATTTTGCTAAGCGGTCCAATACCATGCGCCCTCGTTCCGTAAATTGATTGTTCTTGTCAATCCACTTCAGCTCCTGCAGTTTGGAAAGCGCTCTCTCAACTTCAAATAGATCAAGACCAAGCCTTCCCGATACCGCCTCGGGAAGCTTCGAACCTCTGCGTAAGGCAGCGAGAACTATTGTTTCGATCGTGATCGGTTGAACCGGCCCGCTGGCTGGCGGAAGACCGATAGCGATTCCCAACCGGGCTCTCTCAGCTTCAGGCCCCGTAGCTGATGAAAATGGAGAGCCGACTCCAGTCGTTACCCTGGAGGGGAATAGCGGTTCTTTTCCGTTGAATTTCTTCCAAAGGATTGCAGGCGCATTGTTAGGCATTGAGTGTGCGAACCCGATAAGCGCTCCTATCTTGCCGTAACCAAGTGCTTCGCTCGCAAATCGCTTTGGCGTGTTTCTGATGCAGAACGTTTCGATTTCATCGGCCTTCGCCGGCGGGAGAACTGAGCGGATAGTCGGGCAAACGAGGGAGACATGGACGTTCGGTTGACATGGATGGCTTCTCACGCGTTCGATCCCCTTCTCAGTTCCCGAGTAGGCGACAACGTCGAAGGACAAGCCCGCGCGTGTTCGGCGCGACCACCAGCTTCGAATGGTTTTGACACGCCAAGCCGCATTTAGAAAGGTAATTATCCTGTCACCTGATCCTATGAAGTCTGTAACAAGGACGAAACGTCTAACTTTCCGTTCCCGCATAATCTGTGCCCCTGGGCTTAAGACCACGTCACGACTATGCAGCTTTTGGAACTGGGTAAGGATATTGGCGAGGATGCCTTCACTCCCGACTTGCTCTCCCACATGACGTTGGCGCGGTACCAGCGGTGGGCCAACATTGTCCTCGGCGCGCAGGGTCTTGCCGATCTTTGTTTCCTTGAAAAGCCGGTGCGGTTTTCCCTTCCGTTTGGCACGCTCAGTTTCGTTGAACAGCGCGAGCGGTACGCCCCCCTCACCAATTTGCTTTTCCAGGAGGCCCATCACTACGTCCCTAAACTCGTCAGCGGAAACGAGCTTCAGAAGGGAAAGCAGCAATCTAGCATTTGCTCGATCTCGATCGTCAAACCGTCCGAGCCAACCAGCAACGCGATCGTTGTCCAAGAAGTTTTGTGACACTGCGTCTCCGTTAAGTAGTCGTTTGGTCGTCAAAACCGTAGCGGAGCTTCACGACTAACCGCAAGGGATGCGTCATCAAGGTGTGGGTGATCGAGCGATCGAAATAAAGAGCCGCCGCACTTCCCAAAGAATCAATTGCAATTATATTGCGAACCAAACTGCCGCGCTGCAAGTCTAAGGAGCTGAAAGAGCACGGCTATCCTTGTGAATTGTATTGGATGGCATAGCAAAAGTGCTTCCTGCTTCAAAATAGTGATCTACGTTAGGCTCTGAAGCCGATCGACGCGGCTGCGCTGAAGCGCAAACGAAGTTAGGGCGCGCCGCCGACCGACAATCTAACCTTGAAAAACTCTGTTTGATGTCGTTGAGATGCGAATCTGGACGACGTTCGAGCCATTTTCCAGAAATACAAAACAAACGAGTGGGTTAGTCGAACTTCGGGGGTGGTTTTAGGTTCGATTCCCATCAAGAGCGGTGCTACCTTATGATGCCCTTCAAGCCGCTGGTTTTTCCCGCTGTCTTCGGCCGATGATATCGATCTCGGCATCGATCAGCCGGGCGAGGAACTCCCCGATGCCGGGGATGGTCTTCAACAGCTTCACATTGCCGTTGGTCTTCGTCATTGCCTTAATCGTCATCTCCGACTGCTTGATCCGCCCGTCGCTGTCTCCGATGAGGTCGAGCCCGCGGTCGATCTGGATACGATCGATATCTGACACCTTGACCGTAGCGAGCTGATGCCGGCCGGCCTTGCCGAACAGGTCGCCCAGCTTCTTCAACTGCGTCGTCTGCTCCGGGTAACGATCGAACACCGTCACGATCCGGTTCTTTGTCATCGTGCGCCGCCGCACGTAGAACATCCGCTCCCGCAGCGCGATGCGCAACTCCCGCGCCTTCTCTCCGGGAGCCCAAGCTTCCGGCACAAGATCGGCGCGCAACAAGTGAGCAAGCACCGTCGCATCGATCTTGTCCGTCTTGATCTTGGCGTCGGCAATCGCCTTCACCTTCAGTGGATGCGCCAGAACGACATCGTCGCAGATGTCCTCCAGCCAGTCATACATTACCATCCAGTTGCGGGTGGCTTCCACCACCGCGTGGCTGTTCTCCCGATACCGTTCCAGGAACGAACCGAGAGACTGGTGGTCATTCTTCACGCGACCGGATCGTAGCGTCTTTCCGGCAGAGTCCTGCACGACAAGGTGGCTGTAGCTTTTGTGGTAATCCACGCCAATGTGATAATCATAAGGGCCAGTCGCGCTTTGCTCTCCTTCACTGAGTTCGTCAAAACCCAGGTAAGGTAAGGCAAACGGCGCAAGGCGTCACTGTCCCAAGATCATATCCATCTCACATGTCTGTTCATTCGTTGCTGGGTGCGGCCTTTTTCATGCTACCTCCTGTGCCAGGACCTTGCCGACGGCATCATAGAAGGCAAACGATCGCTGCAGCACGGTGTCCCCGGCGGGTTTGACGACATGAGGTTCTTGCCGTCTCCCCGGCCAATGTTGCGGCTGAATGGGTCGCCGATGATCCGGATGAACCCGGCGCTGTTTACGGCCCTCCAGGACCGGCTATCAGCGTGCCGTTCTCGAAGATGCGGACCTCGTCGACGAGGGAGTGGACCTCAACCATTCGGCTCCGTGTAGCATCCGGAACGCTGTAGGTGTTGCCATCGACGCTGACCATGCCCTCCCGCGACGCTGGAGCAGGAAAAGACCAAGGGAAAGGCGGCCAAATCGCCCAGACCCTGGCTCGCCTCGATCTCTTGATCCTCGGCGAACTCGGCTACCTTCCATTCAGTGCTTCCGGCGGAGCGCTGCTATTCCCATCTACTCAGCAAACTCTGTGAGCGCACCAGCGTCATCATCACCACCAACCTGAGCTTCAGCGAATGGGGCAACGGTCTTCGGCGACGCCAAGATGACGACAGCTCTGCTCGACCGCCTGACCCACGTTGCCATATCCTGGAGAAACGACAGCTTCCGCTTCAAGGCCAGCTCGGCCGCAGCAGCGCAGAAGAGAGGAGAAGAGGTCAATCCCTTGACCGAAGCCTGATCAGGAGAGCATACCTAGATAGTGGCTCACTTATCGGTGGAAAAACGGCTCAGTTCCGCATGGAAATCAACAGTTTAACCTCATCCCGCCAATGCCGCTGAACCTCACGTCCAGATTTCCTGGTCGTGAGAAACTCCAATATATCCTCCATGTAGAAACTCCCGTTGCTCGCCCATGGAAAGCGGATCACAGATCAGGGCGGCGAGGACGACGTGGGAGCGGAACACCGGTTGCGGATCATCCTCGTCGGTGGTTTAAGAATGGACGACGCAAGTACGATGGGCGCCGGCTATCTTGCCACATCTCTTTTTCTGGATGTGGAGTAAACATGACAGTGGAGATCATCTCTGAAAAGAGCCGCGTGTCGCCCCGTCAACAGCCAGCGGTCGGGTGGACCGCCATCCTCGCAGCCAATTCGTGACGTCGTTCGCCGTCACAAGAAAAGTCTCTGCGACTGGATTGCGGTCGAGCACTGTAGCCTGCGTCAGCGCGATATTGCAGAATGTCACAGCATATTCGAGGAGTCGCAGCTCATTAGCCAGCGGTGGCGACGCTACTGATAGCAGCGCGCGTCGCGATACGGCGACTTCGCCTGTCCGTCCAGATTGTATAAAAAGGATACGCCCAGATTGCCCACGTGGATCGAAACGTGCGCGGACGACAACTGGTGTCATATCATTTTCTCCCCCGCAAACTCATTTATACCTTGCTCCAGAATGCATACCCGCTCATCCACCTGAAGGTTCGCGCGGCGAGTTCTCAACGCCCCTCGACGCGTGGATCGTCCGTGTCGGTTGGGTCGTTGTCACGCAGGCCCTTTTTGAACGCGTTTATGCCTTGTGCGAGGTCGCCCATTAACTCAGGCAGCTTTCCTTTGCCGAAGAACATCAGTACGACGACAAGTACTATAACCCAATGCCATATGCTAAGGCTTCCCATATTGATCTCCTGTTGAACCAAGCCCACATTATAACGAGGACTCGCTGCCGCGTTTGTGACAGATCAATTAAAACAGAAGGATGTCGACTTTCAGCGCTCCGCCCGACCGTTCTGCCGTGCAAAATCGCCTTCTGGCCGTGGGTGCGGTTCGTGCACCTTCTTCTGCTGAGGTAGCTGGACGCTGGCCCCACGTGAGTGAAACTGGAAACTCGAGCGAGCTTCCATGAGATGGGCTTCTAATGTGGCCTGGATCTCGCCGCCCAAGGGAGCACCCGAGCTGATGAGTTCAAGGATGTCGATATGAATATCGACGGCGCTCGAGAGCCTCATTTCCGTGCTCCTAGCGGTAAGATTGCAAGCCTTCCGTGAGCGCTGCGGAGGTCGCGTCTGTTGAAAGTGAACGCGCGAAGTAGCTGTGAGCCCAGTCTGGCCTGTTCGGCCAGATCTTCGAAAATCATCGCTGCTTCTTCAAGCTCGCCAATATCAGTGGCCGGACCGAGTTCGTCGAATTCACGGAGTAGTTCGAGAAGCGTCGCAACTTTCGTTCTTTGACGTATCGCCGAAGAGAATAGCTCGCCAACCACCGAAGCCCGTTCAGAAGGTTCCAAGCTTGCCAAAACTTCGCCGACCACCGTGGAGCAGCCACAATCCAGTTCCGGTTTTCTCGTAAATGCTTTGATTTGGCGGAGCGCAGAAAGGGCTCTCCCCCCATCGGATATTGCATGCTTTCGTTTGGTCATCATCACCAGTGTCCTTGCGAATTTCTTTGTCTGGATACCCACTCCGCACCAGCCGCGCCGTGGTGGAAGCCATTGGAGAGCGGTGCCTGCGGGAAGGCGGTTCGCAGCATCGCGACGGCCTCCTCTGAGGAGATCTTGGCGCAACAGAGGTCAGCGAAAATCACCGCTACCAATGCCATGTCACAGTCCTGGGGCGACAGCCTCAGGGATGACACGCCGAGCGACCTGATGTTTTCCGGCGGTTCGGCAAGTGCCTGGCATGAATGCGATACGGTCTGGACACCGTTGAGAGCAAGGAATGGCTGTCCCGAAAGTGTGCCTACCGGAAGGCCGTCAGGTTCGTCTTGGCAAACAAACTGGCAGTTGTCCTTGGTCTTGCCTTTTGAGCGAGCATGGGCGCAACGCGCGGAGATGGCGAGCGGAACGCGGCCGAATGCGAAAAGCTCGAACTCCGGGCCGGAACACGCTCGAGTGATCTCGGCCACCGATGTCGCCGGAATTTCGGGCGGCAGGCAGATGTTGGTCGCTCCGTTTCGAGCAAGGAAGCGGGCGGTCGCGCCGTTGTAGACGTTCACAAACGGCCCGATGGCGTGTGAACGGCCCTTTAGAAGCTGCAGGGCTGAAAGGTCATTGGCTTCTACAAGGTGGCAGTCATCGCGAGCGACGGCCTGCTGATATTTCGACTCACGCTCCAGCGTTACCAGGGCAAGGGTCGAGAGGCGCACGGCCTTGCCAGCCCGTTCCAAGCGCTCGACGACGGCACTCATCTCGCTCTCAATGAAGTGCAATCTCTTTGAGCAGATAGTTTCACCGAGGACCACCGTCTCCACGGGAGCTTCATCCGCAATTTGAAAGTAAAAATCGCGCCATTTCTCCGTCGACCAAAGATAGAGCAATGGACCCAAAGTGAGATTAATCGGTTCCATCGTGCCTCTATCTCCAGCGTTTCTCGTACGCACCATGCGTCGTCTGCTGCCCTTCGCTGAGAGCCCGCAGACGGGCCATGAGGAGAGAACGGTCGGCAGGAGCCGCTTTGAGGGTCGCCCTGAGCGTCGAAACGACTTCAGCGATATAGGCCTTCCCGCGCTGGCGTCCCTCCACTTTCAATGCCTTCACGCCGGCCGACCGCAGCTCGTCAAGCTGGTCCATCACATCGAGAGACACGGGATCTTCAAAGGCATAGGTCTTGCTGTCCGAGATCTCAAAGCGTCCTTTGCAGAGCGTCGGGTATCCCGCTGCCTCATCCGCTTGGAATCGATTGATCGTGAAGCCGCCAAGATCCGAAATCATGTCATTGCCCAATTGTCTGTAGCGAACGTGGCTAGCGGGCGAGCAGACGCCGTTCATATTCGGAGACTTGCCGGTGGCATAGGAGGAAAGCGAGCAGCGGCCTTCGGCCATGACGCAAAGGCCACCGAAAACGAACACCTCAAGTTCGCAGGTCACGCGTTGGGCGATCTTCGCGATGTCCTGGATCGTGAGCGTTCGCGGAAGGACTACCCGCGTCGCGCCGAAGCTTTCAGCTAGGAAGGTCAAGGCATCCGGGTTTGATGCGGAAGCCTGGACTGAGATGTGAAGCCTTTGTTCGGGATATTGTTCCGCCACGTAAGCCATCAGACCGAAGTCCGCAACGATGAGTGCGTCCGCGCCTGCGTGCCTTGCCTCTCCGGCGCGCCGATACCAAAGCTCTTCCTTGCCGGCGGTCATGAATGTGTTCAACGCGACGAAAGTTTTCACCTTACGGGAGCGCGCGTACGCGATGGCTTCTGTCAGTTCCGAGAGATCAAAGTTCAACCCGGGGAAATTCCGAGCATTGGTCTCGTCACGGAAACCGCAATACACAGCGTCTGCACCAGCATCGACGGCTTCGCGAAATGAGGCGGGCGTACCTGCCGGGCAGATCAATTCCATTGCACACCCTGATTTTTGAGTGCTTCCCGGCGCACGAGATTCAACGCCTTCGTAGTCAATGCACCAAGGGGACCTGTCAGCCGGCTCATCGAAGCAACAAGATCCAGCTCATTGTCGTCAAGGGCATTTCTAAGAGCGAGGACCGCTTCCATATCGCCGGTCACCAAGAGCTTGCGGGAGAAGAACATTGCGTCGCCGTCTACACGTCCTTCCGCCAGTGCGAGCATTAATACCAGCGGCCCGCCTATTGTGGCGTCAGCCATAGGCAGGCTCCCGCGCCTAATCACTTTGAGGGCGCGATCGGATGGGCGAATCCAGAACGAAAACGGAAAGTCGTTTGGGATGAATGCGAAGCGCGCCGTTTTATACTCGCCGAGCCGATCAAACAGCTTCGGGTGGGTGCGGAGGGTTTGCTGCAGGAGCATGTCGGCGAATTGAGCCGCGATTGGTAACGGAACGAATTTTGCAGTTGCCATCAAGCGAGATGGAGCGAGCATAGGGGCCTCTTGGATTAGACGGTGCATCCTAGTTGCGATCGCAGCAACGCTATTTGCTCCCGAGCAAAGACGGCGATGGTTTAGCAATGCCATTGCTGGTCGATGCTGAAAGAAACCCAAAATATTCGACGCCACGTCGATCTCCAGAGCTTCATGTCGGATTTGGCCGACAGAGGTCTGCTAGTCGAAGTGCAAGAACCTGTTTCCCTTGTTCACGAGGTGACGGCGCTTCACAGGAAGGTCTTGCACGATGGTGGTCCCGCGCTTCTGCTGAGGCGACCCGTCGATGCGGAGGGGGCCATCTCCAACATTCCGGTGGTAGCCAACCTTTTCGGCACGAAAGAGCGGATCGAACTCGGTTTTGGGCTGGGACCGGGAGGGTTGCCACGTCTTGCGGAAGAGCTTGCGGAACTCCAGCGTCCGACCCCTCCGAAATCGCTTTCCGATGCGTGGGGCAAGCTGCCGCTCCTGAAGGCCGCCGCGTCGATGCGGCCACGGTATTCCAGGAAAGCGCCGTGCCAGGAAGTCCTCCTTCGGGCAGACGAGATCGACCTTGGTCGCCTCCCTATACAGTGGTGCTGGCCCGGAGAGCCTGCGCCCCTAATCACCTGGCCGCTCGTTATAACCTGCAGTCCTGACGATCCCGACGACGTCAACGTCGGGATCTACCGTATGCAGTTGCTTGACAAGCGATCCCTCATCGTCCGCTGGCTGGCGCATCGAGGGGGCGCGAAGCACTTCCGGCAGTGGCAGCAGAAGGGACTGGACATGCCCGTGGCGGTCGTGATCGGTGTGGATCCGGCCACGATCCTGGCGGGCGTCATTCCGCTTCCAGAGGGGATGAGCGAGCTTAACTTCTCGGGCCTGCTCCGCGGTTCAAGAACGCAATTGACGAGGTGCACGACGAACGCGCTCTGCGTGCCTTCGAATGCGGAGATCGTGTTGGAGGGCTTCGTCTCGAAGGACGAGATTGCGCCCGAGGGGCCATACGGGGACCACACGGGCTACTACAACTCGGTCGAGTCCTTCCCGGTCGTTCGGTTGAGTGCAATCACCACCAGGCGCTCTCCCGTCTATCTTACCACGTATACGGGGAGACCCCCCGACGAGCCGTCCGTATTAGGCGAAGCGATGACCGAACTCTTCGTTCCGATCGTGAAACGTCAGTTTCCAGAAATTACTGACCTCTGGCTTCCGCCTGAGGCCTGCTCCTATCGTGCGGCGGTAGTTGCAATCGACAAGCGATATCCTGGACAGGCTCGGAGGGTGATGATGGGCCTTTGGTCGATGCTTCCACAGTTCAACTACACAAAGCTTGTGATCGTCGTTGATTCCGGCATCTCCGTTCGCAGTTGGGACGACGTGCTATGGGCGATCTCGACCCGTTTCGACGCCGCGCGCGACCTTGTAGTTCTCGAGAACACGCCGATCGATTACCTGGACTTCGCATCTCCCACGTCAGGACTTGGAACGAAGATGGGAATCGACGCGACGAATAAAATTGGTGGGGAGACCGAACGGGAATGGGGACTGGAACTTCATATGCCTGAAGAGCTCTCACTAAGGGCGAACGACATATGGGAAAGGACAAGGCATGCTTTCGCGCGCTGATGGTTACGACGTCGTCGTCGGAGTGAGTGGCGCATCCGGCGCCTCTCTCGGCGTGGCTGTCGTGGATCGTCTAACGGCCGCCGGGATAAGAGTGCATATCGTCGTGACGGAGGCCGCGAAGCGGACCTTGGCGCACGAGGTCGGGTCGGAGGCGCACGGAAGGCTGCTCCTCAACGCCCACCGCTGCTATGACGAAAAGGATATCGGGGCGGCAATCGCAAGCGGGTCGTTTCCCGTCTCTGGGATGATCGTGGCTCCATGCTCCATGAAGACGCTCGCGGCAGTCGCGACCGGCCTTTCGGAAAATCTTCTTGCTCGCGCCGCAGACGTCCAACTCAAGGAGCGTCGTCGACTCGTGCTGCTGACACGCGAGACGCCTCTTCATTTGGGCCATCTCCGGAACATGACGACCGTGACCGAAATGGGAGCGATCGTGATGCCGCCAGTACCCGCTTTCTACAATCGGCCGACATCTGTAAAGGATATCATCGACCATCTTGCTGCTCGAGCAATCGATCTCCTTGGCTTGCCCCTGCCTCACCAGTCGAGGCCGTGGAACGGAGAAGCTTCCTTCGTTCAGCCAAAGATCGCTATCGGATCAGCACCAAAGAGCATCGCGTGACCGCCTCCGAGAATGAGCCAGCAGACGAGTGCGACAGTGACTGCGAAAGCGAGGATCATTGCTCGGTCTGCCGAAAGGCGGTGTCCAGCAAACACCGCGGCGAACGGTACGATGCCCGTATTTTGAGAGAGAGCCGACCAGCGATCACCTAGACGTCGCCTGGCACGCTTTTCTGTCATCGGGATCGCTCCGAGAGCGAACATGGCGAAGCCGCCGAACAACAAGACGGATCGAAGATCTCCGTTTGCTACGATATGTCCGACGGCCCAGATGGCGAAACCCCACAAGACAGGGTGTCTTGTAATTCGCGCGACTGCGCCGACCTCTTCCGAAGAGCGGATGGAAACTGAGAGTGGATTCCTACTTAAGAGCCCTGCGATTACGAGGAAACCGCCCAAAGGTGCCAAGACGAGAGTCACGACCGCCTGCCATGGATGTAGATCCCAAAGCGGTATGTAGTCGAGGGACAGAGCGGATGAGAACAACCACACGAGCGCGGCGACGGACGCGGCAGAATAGCCGACGAAGTACGCCGGTCGTCCAAGGCGGCCAATGATACCCGCACGGATCGCAGGCAATGCCGGTATCGAATGCAATAATAGGAAGATTGCGAATGCAGAGAAAAATGAGATCATTGAGGACTCCTTGGCTCTCCAAATAGCATCATCTTCAGATATGCAGTTTGATCGTCGTCAATCATCCGGCCCTGCATGAGCCAGCTTGCGCCCCGATATGGATCGGGTTTCCAACTGAGCAAAGGTCTCCCTTTTGGGCGAACGCGTTCGCCTCTTGTCAACAGGAGTTTCCGAGAAGCCAGCCGATCGCAACCGGCCTAGCCGTGGAACGACGGCGGCAGTCACGCGTCTTTGCGCCAGCGCAAAGAACGAACTCATCCAGGTCCCTAAATATGACGCCGTCACTCATCTTTAGGGGTCCTTTCATGCTGCGCATTCGTTCTTTCTGCTTTGCTCCCGCCGCTCTTGCTGCCATGCCGCTCGTTCTTCATGCCGCAGAGTTTCCAATCGGCGCGCCTCAGGTGGCGGGCGGCATGGAGGTGGCCGCGGTATACCTGCAGCCGATCGAGATGGACCCGCCCGGAATGATGCGACCTGCAGTAGAATCCGACGTTCATCTCGAAGCGGACATTCACGCCACGAGTGACAACACGAACGGATTCGCAGAAGGAGACTGGGTTCCCAACCTTCACGTTGAATACAAGGTGAAGAACCTCGACAACGGCGCGGAGCAGGCTGGTGCTCTTGAGCCGATGGTTGCAAGTGATGGTCCGCACTACGGTGACAATGTCAAGCTGTCGGGTGCGGGTCGCTATGCGGTCGAGATCACCGTGCATCCCGGTGGTCATGGCATGATGAGTTTTGGCCGCCACGTCGACAAGGAAACCGGCGTTGCCCCCTGGCCCGAGGCGTTTTCCCTCAACTATGACTTCGTTTTCGCGGGGGTTGGAAAGAAGGGTGGCTACTGATGCGCGCAGCGAGGCCACTGACCGTCCTGCCATTGCTTTCGGCATGCCTGGCATCGCCGACGGTAGCTGAGGAAGAAGACCCCGTTTTCGCCCTGCATTTTAGCAACGGCGTGATATCTCCATCCATCCTTGAAGTTCCGGCCGAGAAGCGGTTCAAGATCGAGCTTTATAACGACGGATCGACGCCAATTGAGTTCGAGAGCATTCCTCTTCGAAAGGAAAAGGTACTTGCTCCGGGAGCGTCGAGCTTTCTCGTTTTTCGCTCTTTGAAAGCTGGCGACTACGCGTTCTTCGACGATTTCCACCTCGACATGCCGCCCGCCAGGCTGATCGCGAAATGACGTCTCAAACCTTTCTCGAATCGTTCAGGATCGCCACTGTCGTGTGGCGCGAATCCTTCGAAGCGCTGCTCGTTATTGCCATCCTACAAGCTTGGACGGTGCACGAGAGCGTTGAGACCCGGCGGCGGGCTGCCAGATCGATCGCCGGCGGCGCGGCGGTCGGAATGCTGACCGCCGTCGGACTTGCCTTTTTGATGGGCGAAGCTTCCGATCTTCTCGACGGGGACCGCGAAGACGTTCTTCAACTCATCCTGGCCGCGACTGCGTCCGCGCTTATGCTCCGTATGGTCTTCTGGATGCGAAGCTCTGCACGTAATGCTTCGAATGACATGAAATCGCAGGCCGCTGGACTTGGGAAGACCGGTAACTGGACGGCACTCGGCCTGCTCGCCGCACTTGCGGTCGCCAGGGAAGGTGCCGAGACTGTGGTGTTTCTTTTCGGGATGCTTTCGGGGTCGGACTTGGGAAGCGCAAGTCTCGTCGCCGGATCCGGCACATTAGGGCTGGGGGCGGCGCTCATGACCCTGCTGGCGTTCCGATCTAGTGCCTCCGCCTTTTCCAAAAAGGCAGTTTTGACGTTCAGCCAGATTTTACTCTTGGCGTTGGGGAGCGGCCTGCTGATGACCGCGTTGGACAAGGCCGTTTCACTTGATTTCATCTCGACGATGACTTCTCCCCTGTGGGATACGAGTTGGCTCCTAGACGATGCCACCGGGCTTGGCGCATTCATATCAGGACTAACCGGGTACCGGGCTCGACCTGAACTTCTTCCCCTGCTCGCTTTGGGCGGTTACTGGACCATGGGGTTGCTGGCATATGCTTCGCCCGTTGCAAATAGGGCTCACGCATGACCACGGCGCAAAATTTTGCTGGGAGGTTCGTCAGCGGACTGGGTGACGTGCTTCTAAGGTACCAGTCCGGGATCCGCCGAATGCAGTGGGTGATGATCGCGGCCTACCTCGCTCTGCTCGTTGTCCCGCTAACCCTTCCGCTGCCTGGAGGCAGCGATTATATCTGGAACAACCTTGCGCGCTTTGTGCAGTTCGTGTTCTGGGGCATCTGGTGGCCTTTTGTCATCTTGGGAACAGCCCTGGTTGGTAGGTTCTGGTGCGGGCTGCTCTGCCCGGAAGGAGCTCTTTCGGAATTCGCAAGCGAACGGGGAGCGGGCAGGGCGATACCAAGCTGGATGAAATGGTCCGGGTGGCCGGTGCTGGCTTTCATTTCCACGACTATCTATGGCCAGCTCACAAGCATCTACCAGTATCCGAAACCCGCCGCACTGTTACTCGGCGGATCGACGCTAGCGGCGATGGTCGTCGGCGCCCGCTATGGGAAGGCAAAACGCGCCTGGTGCAGGTTTCTATGCCCGGTCAGCGGAGTCTTCGGCACCGTGTCGAAGGTTGCCCCCTTGCATTTTCGGGTCGAGCCGGATGCCTGGAAAAGCTCGCCGCCGGCGGAGGTCGCCGGCGTGAACTGCGCGCCCCTCATCCCAATCAAGACTATGCAGGGGAGTTCGGCCTGCCACATGTGCGGACGCTGCAGCGGGCATCGAGGCGCGATCCGACTCGCATGGCGCAAGCCGGCCGCGGACATTGTGTTCGGATCCGGCCGAATGGCAGCTCGATGGGACACCATCCTCATCATACCGATACTCCTCGGGCTAGTCCCCGCAGCCCTTCACTGGACAGCAAGTGGAGCGTTCCAAGCCATGAGGATTTGGTTGGTCGAGCGGTGCGTCGAGCTGGGCGTTATGTGGCCGTTGTCGCTCCGGCTTCCTTGGTGGCTGCTAACAAACTATCAATCAGTCAACGACGTGATGAACGTAGTCGATGCTGTCAGTCTGCTGGCGTTTGTTGCTCTCGGAACATTCACATCGTCTGTCCTGTTCCTCCTCCCGCTCGTGGCGTCGGCGGCGATCCTCGGCCGGACGAGGAAGGTGGTCCATCACCTTGCACAGGCAATGATTCCGCTCGCGACTTCATCGCTCTTTTGTGGCCTTCTCGCACTGACGACAAGCCAGTTCCGATCTGATGGGATTAATCTGCCAGGCGTCGATGCCGCCCGTGGAGCGTTAGTCGTTGTCGCCGGGCTTTGGTCGGTGGAACTCTTCTTCAGGATTTCGAGCTTCTATTGCAGGTCGTTCAACCGGCGCATTTTAGCGACAGCACCTATGGCAATGGCTGTTGCCACGTTCTCAGCAACTTGGTTGTTCATGTTCTTGGGAGGCTGATCCACTCAGGGCAGCCTGAGCTTTCCGGCTGACCTTCGCACTACAGACTGGTTGCTTGCCGTCGATTGAGCCGTGACGGGCTCACGCAGCGCAACTCGCCGCGACTTTTTGATCTCGATTACGAAGGGCTTCTTCTTTTGCATGATCTTCCTCGGAAAATGAAACAGGTTTAGGCCGATGGCCGGGTGATGACGAATGCGGCACATGCGCTCAGTGCCGTGGCGACGATGGCGAGCGCCAACGGGCCGGGATCCAGCCAGACGAGAACGCATAGACTGCATGTCATGGCGACTACCGCGGAAATCTTCGCGCCTTGATTTATCGCCTTACGATCTCGCCACGCTCTGACAGAAGGACCCAACGTAGGGTGATCCACAAGCCAAGATTCAAACTTTGGCGAGATGCGGGCGAATATGCCTGCAGAAAGCAGCAGGAACGGGGTCGTGGGCAACAGCGGCAGGAACACTCCAACCACGCCGATGGTGATCGAGGACCAAGCAATCGTCAACCACAGCACTCGCATCGTAATCTCCATTTTCCCCTGGACTCTAAGACCTCACGGCATCCTCATCTTTGACGCTGATCAAAGACGACAGCGCAGATCAGTTTAAAATGCAGGTCATCACTTTTGATGGAGGTTGCAATGCTGCCCAGATTCGTCACCGCGTTTCTGAAATCGTCGGGCGAACAAGGCGTCGTGGTAATGGAACACGACGGCGCCCACCGGGTAGTCGTCGTCGATAGGGAGGCCCTTTGCGAGATTTCGAACCCGCCTCGGGCCGACGAGTCTCGTCTTCAACAGAGCATTGGTGCGATTTGCGAAATAGCGACGGCGAAGACTCTCAAAGACGGTCGGACTCCACATTCGCGGATCGCGGTTTCCGCTTCCGACGTCGCAGCGTGGAAGCTTGAACGCTCGAAGCTGCACTGAAGCAGTCTGACCGGGGCGGAACGTCAGGTTGCACCCAAGGGGGCGCAGGATTCAAGCTCCTGCGCCCTTTCGATGCATTGGCGAACGTCGGCTCATCACAAGAACGTTGGCGACTTCTCTCGATTGAGCTCGGCCTTAGAACGATTGGCCACTTAGCTTTTTGGGAGCTTCTTACGCACACGATAATTTAGCGAGGGCCTTCCGAGTATCAGGAAGACATTCGCCGTTCTTATAGCTGTGTCGCAACCCGCATCATTCTCAGTTACCGAAAGGGGAACTGTGCCCCGCTCTAGACCGGTTGGCACCTTAACAAAGCGGCTTGACGAACCAATCCCACCTTGCTGTTCCATTCGGCGTCCGGCATTTTCGAGCAAATAGATACCCCGTCACGCAAGGTGGGGGTTACAGAGTTAAGGAAAAGAAGATCTATGAGGCTGGTGTTGTTGTTGTTGGGCTACTTGGCGGTCTCCGCACCCGCGAAGGTGATTTTCTAGTCGTCCCTGTTGACGCGTCTTCACTGCCGTATGGGTTGTCGCCTTCGAATTACGGCAACAGTCCGACTACGAAAACAGCTCGAGTAACTACGAGAACAGCGAATTGAATTACCAAAACAGCAGTGAGAACTATAGCAACAGTCCTGCAAACTATGAAAATTCCTCGTCCGGGAAAAGACGACTGATAACCTCCGATAAGGTAGTGATCGGCTATTATGTCTTCGCCGAGCACGGTGTGATCAATTTCTACAATTCCGGCGGTCGAGTAGCCTATATGCCAGGCAGTGGGAAAACGCAGAGCATCTTCCTCTCCAACGGCAGCGGTTGGTGCGCGACGATTGGTTCACTCAATGGGAAAAGTGTAATCGGAATGACCGAGGGGTGCATTCTGCGGTTTGTTGCCGATAAATAGAATCTTACGAGCTACGCTCTATCATGAGCGAGGTTGGTGCGATGCTAAGAGATCGCCGAGCCACCACGTCGGGGACGTTCGATTCTTAGAGCGAACTGTCGGCCCTGGGCTAGCTTCAACTATCCGAGCGCGGGCGCGTCCACGTCTCGGGCGGACGCGAACTTTGCAGGCACGATGTCGGAAAGTGTCCTCTCCGCGAGATGACGGATATAGGCTGATGCTGCCTCGTCCTGTACCCGCCGCCAGCCTACGAGGAGCTCGTCCTGAACTTGACACGCCGGCTGGGAACCGAGCAAGGACTGGACCACGGCGCCGAGGTCGATCGCCTCAGGGGGCAATGCAAGTTTCAGGCCGCCACGTCTTCCCCTTAAGCTACAGAGGAAGCCGCCTTTGACAAGCCGGTTAGCGGCCTTTGCCAGATGGGCATGAGAGGCGGCACAGCTTTCGGCCGTCTCTCGAATTGTTAGCTTGTCAGGCGCACGATCGGCGGCCAGCACCAAAAGTCGAATACCAAGGTCCAACAGCACGGACATATCGGTCAGTCCAGTTCGCCCTCGGCAAGTTTCAAGAGCCGCGGAGGGTCTGTCACGGTCAGCTTCTGGCGTCCGCCTTCAACGATACCTTTCGATTCCCATGCGCTGAGGATTCGGGACACGGTGTGAAGAGTGGTGCCGGTCATTTCAGCGATGTCTTGTCGCGATATAGGAAAGTCGATCCGGATCCCTGCCTCGACGGCCTTTCCTGCCTGCTTCGATAGGCGCAATACAGCGTGCGCTACGCGCTTCTCCACTTCTTCAGTGGACATCTCGCGGATGCGGGTATGGGCCTCTTCGAGACGCTGTCCGATCGTCTGCATCGCGGTCATCGCCAATCGGGGGTTCTGCTCGACAAACCGCGACCACATTTCCGTTGGCCAGCCGATGATCAGGCTTTCGGCTGCCGCTCGGGCGGTGCCGGGGTAGTCGTTGCGGCGCAGAGCCATTGCAAAGCCGAAGAGGTCGCCAGGATGAACCATCCGCACGATAATCTGCTGTCCGTCGTGGGTCACCTGCGTGACCTTGAGCCTCCCATGAATGAGCAGAAAGAACGACTTGGCATTTCCGCCCTGCTCGAAGACTGCGTCGCCTTGAGCGACCCTGCGAGGCGTCGCGTGTTCTAGCATCGAATCCAGATCGGGATCCGTCATGCGCTCGAACAGCGGCAGCGACTTCAGGACTGCGCGATCAACCTTCATTGGTGCCTGTCTCCATGTGCGCCTGTTTCGACCGGGCGATAAGATCGGCCGCGGCTTTTCTTGCAAAGTCCGTGACGCCTTCGATGAGCGTCGGCTGACGGACAAGCCTGAATCCCAGATTATCCGGTGGCGCCCCCACCGAGCATCCGCCTCCCTTGGGGTTACGAACGAAACTGCTCATTGGCGCGCGGTGCTTTCCGGAAGCAATGAAGATGCCGCAGTCCAAATTTGACGGTTTTTCTTTAGCCTTACCTTGATCAAGATCAACTCTAGTGTTGCAAGTCGACGTCCACTCCCAAATATTGCCACCAAAATCGACAAGCCCGGTCTTGCTGACGCCAAACGAGCCTTGCGGTTTAGGGCGAGGGTTCACCGAAGCGGTTCGGCGTGCTTCTCGCTCGTAGTCGGCGAGCCATCGTACCGCCGGGTTCTTCTCGTCGTCGGCCACTCCCAGAGCGTCGTCTGGGAAGCGGTCGTCGGCAGCATTTGCGAGCTCGAAGTCAGTAGGCAACCTCCAGGTTCGCCCCGTTCGCTTCGACAGCCAGGCGGCATAACGAACAGCGTCGTCATAGCTTACTCCCGTCAGAGGCATTTCAGCCGTCGCACCACCCTCTGGCTCGTCCGCGGGGATGCATTCTCCCTCATCGACGCAACGACGGTATTCGCTCCGAGTTGTTTGGAATTTCATGATTTGCAGAGGCGTTCGGACGTCGACTTTGTGGAGAGGCGCGTCCACTGCCAGACCCTTGCGGAAGTACTCTGCCGAGTCCCGATAGGCGAGCGTCCTCGGTGCTACCACAACCGACTCCGGCTCTTCAAGCTTCGGAGCCGCATCCTCGAAGGGGACGAATCCAGCTTCGACCGCGACCGCTGCCGAAAGCGCCACGAGCAGCGCCAGCGGGATGGCGATCGAAATACCCGAAATCTTGTCAGTTACAGCCTTGCCAATCATGGCTCAAACGCAGAGCGCGCCTCTCGTCAAAAACAGGGTGGTGCGCGGTTGACACCGCGCACCACACCACTGGATGTTAGGCTCCCGAAGGCGCTTTGACCGACGTCATAAGGTCGTCGTTCCAGTCGCCGGTGACCTTGAAGTGGGCCGCCGCACCGAGCTCAAACGCCTCGATCAGGTTATGATTGACGTAGGCGTAGATGCCGGGTTGCGCGAAGGTGTAGACGGCAGCACCGGCTGTCCCGCCCGGAATGAACCAAGTTTCCTGGTCTACGTCCGGAACGTTTGCGAATTTGCCGGTCGCCCAAACGTACTCGCCGTGCCCGCCGATCAGATGGGGTCGGGTATCGCGGTTAGCCTGCGAATGGATGATCAGCACCGTCTCGCCGACTTTGGCGGTCATTGCGCTTTCCCCGGTCAGAGCGCCGACCGCACCATTGAAGACGATGTGCGTGGGGACGAGCTTCTTCATGACCTCGACAGTGTCCGCATATGCCTCGCCGGGGCTGTCGTACTTCTTGAAGTTGCCCTTCTCGTCGCGAGGGATATAGAAATCCTGTTCGCCGACGTAGTAGACCTTGTCGTACACGATCGGCTTGCCGTGGCCATCGGTCAGGCCTTCGCGAGGCAGTACCATGATCGCGCCGTTCATGCCCGAGGTAACGTGCCATGGCACCATTCCGGGAGGTGCGCAGTGATAAACGAAAACACCAGCCTTCGTCGCCTTAAAGCGGAGTACAGTGCTTTCGCCTGGGTTGACGACTGTCAGCGCGCCGCCGCCAAGGCCGCCGGTGGCAGCATGGAAGTCGATGTTGTGCTGCATGGTGTTCGTGTCGGGATTGACGAGGGTCAGCTCGACATAATCGTCTTGGTGGACGACCATCAGTGGGCCAGGGACCGATCCGTCGAAGGTCATGGCATTGACCTCGGTTCCCTCCTTGTCCAGCACCATCTTCTGTTCCTTGATGGTGAGCGTGAACTCCTTGATCTTGGGGCCGCCTTTGGCTTTTTGGTCGTGGGCGTGGACAAAGGGCGGCTTCACAAGCTCGACCTTCTCGCGAGGGAGCTTCGAAATATCGACAGGCGCGTTCTTGCCACCTTTTGGAGCGGCATGCTCATCTTCCGCGTGAGCAGCGGTGCCGGCCACGAGGATGGGCGTCAGTGCGCCTGCCACGGCCGCGCCTGTCAGCATTGTCCGCCGGGTCATTTGAAGAGTATTGTTCATTTCCCTATCTCCTACAGTCGAAGAGCGAGCGAACCCCGCCCGGTCGAAGAAGAGAGTAGTAAAACCCGGCGGGAACTCTTTGAGTTGGCGCAAACTTGCTATTTGCTGCAGCGCAAAGTGACCGGCCAGGTGTTTGCGTAATGTCAACGACCTGTGCCGCGAAGAGCGGCATTGGTGCATGATCAACTTCGGAGACACGATCATGCAAAAGAAAAAGAATGACAGCGCTAACGCTCCACGCGGAATGTCTCGTGAAGGTCTCGTCATCTTCTCTTACGGTTTCAGGCCGTTCTTCCTGGCTGCCGCAATTTGGGCGATCGTCAGCATCGATTTATGGGTTGCGTACTTGACCCTCGGTTTGCCGGTCGCAACAGATTATGGACCGCTGTATTGGCATGCTCATGAAATGCTATTTGGCTTCGCGCCGGCGATCCTGGCGGGCTTTCTCCTGACCGCCATTCCCAACTGGACAGGTCGTTTGCCTATCGCTGGCAGGCCACTCATGTGTCTGTTCGCACTCTGGTCTGCTGGACGAGTTGCGATGCTTTCATCCGGAGTGATCGGCGTCGCACCGGCTGCGGCGATTGATGCCCTCTTTCTGCCTGCCATGCTAGTTTTGTGCGCCCGAGAGGTAGTGGCGGGTAAGAAATGGAAAGACCTGAAGGTCATCGCAGGGCTCGTCGTACTTTCGGCCGCCAACCTCCTGTTTCACATTCAAGCGATCGCCGGCGATGGCCCGACCGCCTCCATCCGGCTCGGGCTGGGCGCCTATATTCTGCTAGTCACGATTGTGGGCGGCCGGATTCTTCCCAGCTTCACGCGGAATTGGATAAACCAGTTCGGCCGAACAGACTTTCCTGTTCCGTATAATCGCTTTGACGCTGCGACCATTATCGTCGGCGCTATGTCGCTTGCTATCTGGTCGCTCGCACCCGAATCATTGGTAAGCGGCGCGATTGGCTGGCTTGCTGCGGGGCTTAACGTAGCGCGACTCGTCCGTTGGCGCGGTTGGGTGACGTGGCCCGAACCGATCGTCTTCATCCTGCACGCCGCGTTCGCGTTCGTCCCCCTTGGCTTTGCCGCGATCGCCCTCGAGGCATTGGGACTGCCGGAGCTCGCAGTCATCCACATCTTCGCGATCGGTGGCGTGTCGTTGATGATGCTGGCGGTGATGACGCGTGCAAGCCGCGGTCACACCGGACGAAAGCTGAAGTCAGGTCTCACAACAAACGTTTCCTATGTCTTCCTCGCGGCGGTCGCTCTCGTAAGGCCTACTGCCGAACTTCTTCCGAATTACGGCAGCGCTATTGTGCTGCTCGCGGCATTCGGTTGGACTGCGGCCTTCGCGCTTTTCGTGTACGAGCATGCCGGGATGCTCTGCATCGGGCGGAAACCGCTGACAATCCGCTGAAGGTAATCTGGAGCGCGCGGGCGTGGCTTTTGGCGAACTGCGTCGTCGCAGAGGCGATCTACTAGATCGCTCACGACGTGGTGGACGGAGGCAATGGGGACGACTGCATTCAGGCCGTCACCCACTCCGTTGTTTCAGGCGGATCAGGACATGATACGCTACGCTTGATCGGCACGGGTAACGAGGTGAAGTTCAACAGGGGCGACGGTCAAGACACGATCCTCACCCGCGAACACGTCAAACTCAGCATCTCGGCCTATACCGAGACGATCTCATTATCGACGACAAGGGCAATTCCGTTGCGGTGTCGTTCAAAGGTTCGGACGATTCGTTTCATTCCCTAAAGGGCATGAATCTTAGCTTCTCGTTTGACGAGGGCAGCTCGCCCCAGTTCTCCGCAACGACTGAGGATACGCGATCCGTCATGGACACCGTTTTCACAAGTGCTGCTGGGACGCCACTACACTACGAGCGAGGGGCTGTAAGCATGATGACGAACACTACACCCGTTATCTCTTACGGAAGGTATTGAGCCCGCGCCAAGTACACGCCGGTGCAAGCTCGGGGGCTTGTGGCCTTGCACGAATGCGAAGCGTCTATACTATTCGGCCTTCAGTTTAACGGCCTGTTCACCGGCGCTTGATTTGGCGACCTGCGGAAACCACAATGAGAGCTCGATGGGCGGGATTGAGCATAGCTACCCTCCCTTTTCCGTGGGTATAAAAGACTATCGGCGAGCTCCTGAAGCTCTCATAATCCCTGCACTCAACTTTTCCTAAATCCCACGAGTGCACCGGTTTAGATTTCTTGCACATGTCATCCAACATCCCCAAGAGTTCAGCGTCCTCCGGCGACTTGCTTCTTAGTTCGGACTCAGTAACCAATCCCGGCAACCACGGGGTGTAACCGTCATCTTTCCCTTGGGTCGCTTTGAGCGCGTTCAGATAGTCCAGCCCGAGTTCCGACACGATGAAACCTACGTTCTTCTGCAGGCTGAAGACCGTTACGCCCGCTGCAGGGTATCCTGGCATATCAAACCGCTCGTCGGGTCCACTGGATGTTCTAGTCACGCGGAGGCCTGTAGGAACTATATCCTGGGCATCCACGCGCCTCTCTTGCTCTTTTGCCCATTTGCGATGGTGGTTCGATGCAATCCAACCTCCGAAAAGCAAGAGGAGAGTTATTAGGACCGTCCCTAGTTTCCTCATGGGGTCATCGATCCACGGAGGATACTACGGTCCACCTCTGCCTTCCGAACGCGAAAGACGTACTCTGTCCTTCTGCGCAAAAGTCGTTCGGGGCTCGCCCACCAATCGTTCATTGCATCGTATCTCGCTCTGAGTGTGTTCGGAGCGAGTTCATCGATATTGTCGTATGGCCAGGTTCGCGTTGAGACTGCGTTGAGCGTCACCAGCTGCACGCTACCACCCGGGATAAGTTCAGTTCGACGCCACGTCGTCGGCCGTTCCGCGTTGTCTATCTCGTATGCAACTCTGTTTTGCTTGCAGATTTTGAGCATATCAACCGTTTTCACGTCGCGGAGCACTTCCTCGGCGATCTCGCAAATATTGCTTTCGACGAGCCAGACGTGACCATCAGAAGACTTGAACGTCAGTACGGTGCCGTACTTCTGCTGGCATCCTGCATAATTGATCGTTTCGATCCACTTTCTCGAAAGTGACCGCTGCGTCGCGATTGTCGAGGTCAATCGGTCGTTCCCAACCTCAAGAACTCCTGTCAATTCGTACTGGCTGGTATAGGTGCAGGTCGGGCTGAACGTGTTCGGCGGGAAACCCAAAAGGATGAAGGCGAAGAGACAAGCGAACATGAGAAGCGTGCCGCACATTATTACCCCGCCCGCGTTCAGCATTCGACCCCTCTCTCGGAAACCGGAGGTAGTGATCTACACCAGCAAACTACCGTTGGGTAGAGGCTCCACGTAGCTAAGCTGAGACTTCACCGCGCTAACATCCGACTTCACCTCTGAGAACAGATCTTGACGTGTTTGTTGACCCAGCAATTGCCCTGCTTCTTCAACTTGCCAAGTGCGGTTTGGGCATGGCCGGCGTTCGGGAACTCGTTCCAGTAGCCGTCGGCTGTTTCTTTGTCCTCAAGGAATAGCTGAGCGAAATAGCAATCGGCAATCATCTGATACTCGGGGCTCGAACTGCTTGACTTCCATTCGCACCGTCCATCAATGAACTTCTCTCCTTTCACCTGCAAAAGACAGGTTGAGGATAGCTCGCCGACATCAGGGTCGAATTTCGAGGGCGCTGGCTCGGATTTCGATGTTTCGGGGCCAACGCCAAACTTGAACAAGGAAAATCGCTTCGTGAGCCCCACGCAGGCCGACAACGGCACGGTTGCCGTCGACGTCGGTGATCGCAAGTTCGGATCCGGCAGCAACATCGTTCAGAAGGTCAGGCGATAGTTGCTCGAAGCTGGTCCAACCGAAGTAATCGTTCTGGCCGCCGTCGGACAGATACGGTCGCCTGTCATCCTCGTGCCAAGTTGCACGCGTATCTCCGCCGAAAGGGTCGTCGACGTAACCTGCAAACTGCTTCCCGGGGAGGCCATGAAGCCGACCCTCACGTCGCCGGATTTGGTTTCAGCATAGCAGGCGTTCCCCCAATCCTCGTCGGACGAACTGAATTGCCACTTGTTCGATACCAAGGTACCGGACACATCTGAGCTATCACTGCTCTGCTGGTCAGTTGTCTGGGAATCCGTCCGTCACCCGCTAGACCAACATGCCTTCGACGACGTGATGATAACCGACATGGTGAGTGCCAAGGCAGGCCGTCTGGGGCCCAGGTAAGGCCGCAATCAGAGACGGAACGCTCGAACTGTACCTCGATGGCTGGAAAGTAACAGAGACAGAATCATAGTTCTCTCGACAGTCGGAGTGCAGCGATGCGAGCGCCAGATTACACTGTGGGAAAGGGCGGGGAAGCCGGATGACCTACAACCCAGAATGAAGCGATCCTGGGGACCGAAGAGGCCTTTCCGCTGTCCAAGATCTCAAAGCTGCAATTAACGCAAACCGAGGAAATCGTAGTGGTCATGGATGATTGTGACGGTCGCGACGCCGTAAGCTGTTCGAGCCGATATCGCACTAATGGGCACGAGAACGTTCATCCGTTTGATGGGCCGCAGGGCAACGGCGGACACCGCACCAAGAGGGTGAGGAAGAGGAGACTCTCGATACAAGACGGCGGTGATTTTCATCGGCCTCGCCGAAATCCAACTACCCACTACTTCACAGTGCAGAACGCCATACGCTCGGTAATCATGGTTCCGTCTTCCGCAACGACGGCAATCCAAGAGCGATTGCCGATTCGAACGGTGAGCCGTGTTCTACCTGCATCCGCGCCTTCGCCTCGCTCTATTACGCTGCGAACGAGCCCCTGCTGCATCTGACGGCGGAGGGTTTCGGTCGGAACGCCGAACCGATCGGCGAGAAAGACGGCATCTACTGTGAAATCGTTGATGTCGTTTTGATCGGCCATCATCTACTTCCTCACTTGGTGGCGGCGCCTAAAGAAAACAGTTCCGCCATTTCGGGTGACCAAGCAGGCTCGTAGACGAGCTCCACAGTGGCCTGCGGAACCGCTTCCAGCGACTCTACGCGCGTCTTTACCGCATCTGCGAGAAAGGCCGAGGCGGGACAGAAGCGGGTTGTCGTTGTCATCTTGATGCTGACCGCCCGATCCTTGTCGATGGTGACGTCGTAGATCAAGCCTAGATCTACGATGTTCGTTCCGATCTCCGGGTCTTCGATGTCCCGCAAGGCATCGAGTACTACGTCGGATGTTAACTCAGGTTTGGGCATTGGTCCCCTCCAGCGGCGTGCAACGGATCATGATGCGGTAGACCTTTCCCGTCTCGTCGAAGTTACCGATCCATTCATGACCACGCTCTTTCAGTTCGTTGAAGAGAAAGACGGGTTCTCTGTTGAGCAACGCAAACATCACTTCGCCGCTGTCCATCATTTCGAGTCTCGCGAGTATACGCTCCATCGGCTCGGGCGGCGGAAGGTCAGTCAGATCCAGATTCCAGACAGGATCAGGCCACAGCGCGTCGGATGCAGACGCCTCTTCGGCCGCGCCCTTTGGGACAAAATCTATCTCCCAATCGTCGTCAGCAATGCGTCGGGTTGTATGATCGAAGCCCCGGTCCGTGAGCTGGCGTATAAGCGGCCGGGGCTCGAAGATCGCAAGGAGGCGAACGCCCTCGCCAGGCTGCAGGCTGGCAAAAGTATCCATGATCAGTTGGAAGGGCATCCCTCCATCGCGGAGTATCTGTCGTACGTCGAGTTCACGAAGCTGAACCATTGGCGTCACCTCTGTGTGTTGCCGGCGAAGAAGAAGGCCGGGTGTTTGAATGGACTTTTCTTTGTATCCGCATCGACGCACGCCAACGCACGGGAAAGTGCGAGTTCCACGGCGATGGCACCCGTCGAAAGGATTTGAACCAAGGCGGCGACGCGGAAGGCACCGTCTTGAGAGAAGAGGATCGCAGCAGCCGCCACGACGACGGCGCTGTAAAATATTGTAAACCAGACCGAAGCGCGGCCGCCGTGGACCAGATCAGCCAGCTTCGGCGTCGCGCGACGTCCAAGAAGCGGTCCGAACGCCTCGATCCATGTCAGGAAAGGGACAATCTTCAAAAGCTGGGCCAGGCCAAGCCCGGTCAACCATCCAAAGACAAAGAGGTAGGTCAGCGAGACGAATGTCCTTTCGTCGGCGCCAGCAAGCATGGCTACAGGGAAAAGGGCGGCACTGACGCCGAACAGGACGAAGGCAGGGAGCGACCAGTAAGTGTTCACTTCGAGCACCTTCCTCCGCCGGGTCCTATAAGCATGCATTAGCTCGACAATGTACGCCCCGCCTGCCAGCAGAAAGAACGCAGTGGCAAGGAGTCCGAGGGTACGAGCGAGGGTTTCGTCAACGGTCAGAGCGCACGCCGACAGGGCAAGAAGACCGACGACTGCAATGCAACTGCGAAGAAGTATTTTCGAATGTTTCATGTCATCCGACAGCAAGAACATTGGAAGTAATTTGTAGCTGACTCCGACAGCGGCGAAGGTCATCCAACCAACCAAGCCGAAACCGGCATGTAGTGGGACTGCCGCAACGACGAATGTCACGACGGTAGGAACGCTTACAACACCTGGAACGACGATTGCGAACAGCGCACCCATACCTACCGTGGCCCCGAGACTTGCGATACCGATCAGGACGTATGGCGACGCCTCGTGAGCATACCGGCCGCGCCAGAGCAACGAAAAAAGCACTGCCGCGATTGACAGGATCGAGGTTACAAGTACTGCGGCCGCACCCGTCATCGTCGGCCCCGCATACGACGAGCCGGCATCGATAAGGCAGAAGCCAGAGAGCAGCAGAACCAAACCTAACATGATGCCGCAAAGCACGAACAGACCCAGGTTGCCTTTAGGAAGTTCAAGGCCCGTCAAGACAGGTCCGAACTGCAAGAGTGCGCCAATCATCAGCAACAAGAGCCAGCCAATAGTGGTTGAATGCACGATGATGAGAGCACAGGGTTCTGTAACGCCGAGAGACGGCACCCAGCCCCCTGCCGCAAGCAGACCTTCTGCAAGCAGCAGAAAGAAGAGCGCCGCTGCGAAGTAGGACATCGTCCACCGCGACAGGCTCGTCCCCATGGGCATCATCGTGCTTCTCCTATCCTAGTGACTGCCGCAGCAGCAGTCGCACCCGGCGTCGAGGCGAATAATTTCGACCCGCCAAACGTCCGGCCCCTGCTCGAGATACTCCCATGAAAATTTGCCAGGCAATGCAGTCTCGAGCTGGTACTGAAGCGGACGCGGTTCGTGGTCGCTCGTAATGTGCAGCATGCCTCCCGGCGTCAGTGTATGCAGTGTGCCAAAGATCCGGGGGTGACGTTCACTTGGAGGTAGAATGCGAACATCAATATGAGGGATTCCGGCAGCTTGGTTCAAGTTCTCTGACATAAAACTGAAATTCCTTTTGGTCGCCGCTTGAAATTCGGTGACGGGCGGCGGCACGCCACGATGTCGGATCAAACGATAGCCGCCAACGAGCTGGCGAACTTTGACAGCGGACAAACTTCACGAAGGTTTCCTTCAGTCTTCGATGCGGTTCATTGACATATGACAAGGAACGCCGAGGCGCCCGAGTTCATAAGGAGGCATGATTGAAACAACGGACAAGATGATGTCGAAGTATCTGGTGGCCAAGTACGGCGAAGCACGCCTTCCGCGTTATACGAGCTATCCGACCGCTCCCGCCTTCGGAGAAGCTGTCGGCCCCGAGCAATATGCAGCGGCGCTGAAGGACGTCGCGCGGGGCGATCCCGTGTCGTTATATCTCCACGTGCCATTTTGCAGATCGATGTGCTGGTACTGTGGCTGTCACACCACGATTACCCAGAAGGATGCTCCGATCCTTGATTATCTGGATGTCATGAGCCGGGAGATCGAACTGGTCGCGAAGGCCGCAGAGGGAGGCATCCCCGTTCGAAACGTGCACTTTGGTGGCGGCACGCCGACCATCATGAAACCGCACGAATTTGCAGCTCTTATGAAGAAGTTGAGAACTTCCTTCGACTTCGAAGATCACGCCAGCATCGCAGTGGAGATTGATCCTAGAACGCTCGACAGCCAGATGATTGCGGCACTCGGCGAAAACGGTGTGAACCGCGCCAGCTTGGGAGTCCAGAGCTTCGACCCGGTCGTACAGAAGGCTATTAATAGAATCCAGACTTTCAACCAAACGAAGGCAGCGGTTGCGGGCCTGCGAGCCTATGGCGTGACGAGCATCAATTTCGACCTGATCTATGGATTACCATTTCAGACCGTCGACTCGTGCATAGAAACGGTTCAGATGGCGGTCGAACTTCGCCCAGAGCGTTTCGCAGTCTTCGGCTACGCGCACGTTCCTGCCTTCAAGAAGCATCAGCGCTTGATCGATGAAACCGCGCTTCCGGGCGCGTCTGAACGCAACGAGCAGGCGGAAGCGATAGCCCAGGAACTCGTTGCCGCAGGCTATGTGCAGATCGGCTTGGATCACTTCGCATTGCCTGAGGATGAACTTGCCGTTGCCTCCACTAAGGGACGGCTCCACAGAAATTTCCAGGGCTACACTACCGACGACTGCAGCACTCTGATCGGTCTAGGTGCGTCGTCGATCGGCCGTCTCGCCTCGGGCTATTATCAGAACCATGTGGCGATAGGACGATATACAGAAATGGTGGCGTCCGGCATTCTTCCGACCGCCAAAGGCTACATACTCACCGACGAAGACAGGCTGCGGGCTCAGGTCATCGAACGCCTGATGTGCGACTTCGAGGTGGACGTTGCAAAGATTAGCGGCAAGGCTGGCTACGAGGCCGAATTCCTGCTCGACCGCAACGAGCGCCTTGAAGAACTCATTCGAGATGGCGTTGCCGTCGCCGTCGACGGTCGGGTGTCCGTCACCAAGGACTCGCGGTTCATGGTACGCGCTGTTGCAGCGGCCTTCGACGCGTATCTCGGCGCATCTGGCAGAACGCATAGCAAAGCTGCCTGAGTCCCATCTCAACCGTTGATCCGCACCTAGATAACTGAAACGTACCCCACACGAATCTTCGCGGTGGGGTAGGTTCCCCGTTCTAGCAACTTTGGTACACTGTTAGACATATTTGCACCGACGAGGGCGTCAGCGAGCGGATAGTTTTCGGAATACGACTGAGAGCTTGCTAGAACTCGACGGCGCTCGCAACCGGTACCTGAACTACATCGTCACGGAGCCGGGACCTACCTAGCAAACTGGATTTGAAAGAATCCGCGGGGTCGCTAATCGGCTCTACTGGCGCTTCGTCCTGACACCGAATGAACCAGGATACCGTAGAAGACGTGCGGAGGTTCTGAGAGAACAGGAAGCTCGTGCGTTGAAAGAGACCCAATCTCCCACCAGTCGGGCTGGGCTTGTAGAAGCGACCAGGCCTTGATGCGCTCATCCCGCCAGAGATCATTATCGGGAAACTCTTCGAAAGCCCCGTCGATCAACACGCTTGTCCAGCCGGAGGTCGACCGCTGCTCGACGTGGAGGCAGACCTTCTCGTTCTCTCTCATCCAATCGAGCTTCTTGCCTGGCATCGTGAAGCTGTAGGCCATGTTGCCGGAGAAGGCGAAGTAGATGGCAGCGATGTAAGGCTGTCCATTTCTGCAGCACGCAAGGTGTCCGAAGCGGGTATGTTCGAGAATCTCGTAGCATTCGTTTGGGCCCAGTTCGCGTAGATGCATCGACATGATGTCTTCTCCTCGGATGAATCTGCCCCCTTTCAGCGCAACGAACGGGCGCAATCTATGCAGAACGGGGTGTAGGGGATGGCATGGAGACGTTGGGCCCCGATCTCGCTCCCGCACTTCACGCATTTTCCGAAGGCGCCGCCCTGATACGAAGCAAAGCGGCGTCAATAGCAGACTCGGAGAACCTCGTCATTCTCGACCTGTCGTTGCTCGTTCGCCGCTGTCTCTGTCTAGCGCGACAGACAAATCAGCTTCTATCGCTGAGGCTCGTTTTTGCAGATCGTTCCTAAGGTTCGTCAATCGTCCGGTTGTCTGCTGAGTAATCATTGAACTTGTTTCCTCAAAAAATCAAACCCCGTCCCACGCCGCCCGCCATGTGATAGGCCATCGAGATGTCGTTGATGACCCTTCGCACGCCTTTCACGCTTTCTGCAGACACCTTCGCTGCTTCCCGTCTGGACGGGCTCCCCAACTTGCCGCGCAACGTCACGACGCCTTTCGATACGGTGGCCTTCACGTCTTGATGGGTTAGTCCGAGTTCAAGCTGTAGGCGGCTCCTGACGGCCATGGATAGGGCGTCGTCACCAATCGGGATAATGTCGTGCGCGTACATAGTAAGTGCCTCCGTTGTGCCGATTGGCATCAAACATGAGGAGTGGACGCACAGCGTTGACGCAAATCAAACAGAAGAACGATTGCGACCGTCGGTCGTATCGAAGGCTTTCAGAACATGTCGCGTATTGTTCAGGAGCGTGTCATTCAGACGCGAGATCTCACCAAGGCCAGCGTTCAACTTCTCTTGGAAGTCTTCGAGGTCCGCGATCAGATCGGAAAGGACACGCGTGCGGAGCCTACCGGCCTCGACCTTTCCCACACGCGGATGGCCGCCAGTCCCGTCGAGAGCGTTTCATTTCGCCGGCGGCCCTTATGAACTCGGACATTTCCCCCTGGATCTTCGCAAGGCCTTCGAACGACCTCATCCAAAAACTAGAGGTCTGGCTGTCGAGGCAGGTCGTCTCCTCAATCCTGTCGATCCTGTCGTCGAGGACTTCTTCGAGGAAGGCCGTGGACATCTCAGCTTGGAGCCGCGCCGTTCCGATAAGGAAAGCGCCGTGCTGGATGGCTTCGGAGACCTTTCGGGCGGAGATCGAGAAAGTTTCCAATGCAGCTTCGATTTCGGTCGCAAGCGCACCTTCTGGGAGATCTTTCCAATCGCCGCACCTGAACTTCCGAGACGTCCTGAGTGCACGATCAGGTTCATAGGAACGAATCGATGGTTCGCATATGCTCCCATGATCTCGCGAGCGATGCCGTACAGCCTCCTGGACGTGCTGCAGAGGTCTTCAAGCAGCTCGACCAAGCCGTTGCGGGAGCGCCCGAGCGGGCGTCAAGTTCAGCGAGAAGACTGCTCGCCATGAACGCGTCATAGTCTTCGAAGCTATGTTTCTGAAGATGCTGCATAAGCAAAGTGGCGCTCTGCTGCGGCGAAACCCTCTCACGCTCCTCTGTGCTAAGCAGCCGCTCGTACGCCGATCTGACAATCTCAAAAAGTGGACCGGATGGCTTCAGCCGAACGGACAGATATCCGTCCTCGATCGACGTCACGATCGTGTAGACCCAGTAGTGGTCCCCGTCCTTGGCTCGGTTCTTGACGTAGGCGCCGGTGGGGAGGCCCCGTCGAATCCTATCCCACATCAGCCAGAAAACGCCGCGAGGCATGTCCGCGTGTCGGATCACGGTGTGCGGCTTCGCAAGCAGTTCGTCCCAGTCAAATCTGCTTATCCGCCGAAAGACGCTGTTCCCCGAACAAATCTTACCTCGCTTGTCGGTTCGCGAAAAAAATAGTTCATCGAACTCGAAGGGAACCTCGGCTTCATTGTGCTGGCTTTTCATGCTGGGCGTCTTCCGTATTGCGGCGGGAAACTTCTCGTCCCCCATTTCTGGGGGTAAGGCATGAAGAATGCATTAACCGATATGACGGCGCTAGGATTCCGATCTACCCCTGACGCGATCGATTAGCCGCTGAACGTTTTCGGGAGCTACCTGTGGAATGATCCCGTGTCCCAGGTTGAAGATCAGCGGGCCGTTGCCAAGGCGCTGCAAAATTGCGTCTACGCCTTCATCAAGAGCGCTTCCGCCGGCCGCAAGTCGCATGGGATCGAGATTGCCCTGAACGGGTCCGTCCTTCTGTAGCTCAGAGGCGAAGGCGAGTGGGACGGTCCAGTCAAGACCGATGGCGTCCGCTCCCGTCTTGCGGCGATATTCTTTCAACATCAATCCTGCGCCTTTTGGGAAGGCTATGATCTTTGCCGAAGGGCGTCTGGCCCTGATGGACCCGATCATACGTGCGACCGGCCTTACCGCGTACGCCTCGAACTCTGGTTCGCCTAAAACGCCCGCCCAGGAGTCAAATATCTGCACCGCGTCGGCGCCTGCATCGAGCTGAGCTACCAGATACTCTGCGGAAACGTCGGCCAACAGCGTGAGCAGCCGTTCGAACGCCTCTGGATGCCGGAAGGCAAAGAGACGGGCAGGGGCCTGATCAGGAGTGGCCCTCCCGGCCACCATGTACGTTGCCACCGTCCAGGGCGCTCCACAGAAACCAAGTAGGGCCGTGGGTGCGGGAAGCTTGGCCCGGAGTGATTCCACGGTCTGAATAACCGGGCTGAGGTGAGCAAAGATGCTCTCGGCGTTCAGGGCCGGGATTCCGTGTTCGTCGATCGGATCCATTACTGGGCCGTGCCCCTCATTGAAGCGGACATTGCGATTCAATGCATCTGGAATCACGAGAATGTCGGAGAACAGGATGGCTGCATCGAGCCCGAACCGACGTATCGGCTGCAAGGTGACCTCGGTCGCGAGTTCTTGATTGTAGCATAGCTGCAGGAAGCTTCCGGCCTGCGCCCGCGTTTCCAGGTACTCGGGAAGATAGCGACCAGCCTGCCTCATGAGCCAGATCGGGGGAGGCGAAAGGGTTTCGCCGTCAAGGACGCGAACAAGATTTCTGCGCATGCTCGTTACCTTTACGCGGCTTCCACCGCGGCAGTTGCAACATCTTTTACAGCCATCTGTCGCTGGTTCATCGCCTTTTTGATCAACAGAATAAACTGGCGTTCGGCCTGGATGTGCTTCCGCATCGCGCAGAAAAACGACCTCAATAGATATCCGACTGCGTCCCAAGATAGGCGGCAGCGGCCATCCATGAGCGAAGTGAGTACGTCGACCACCTCACGTGCGCTCTCAAGATCGCTGATGCGCTCTCGCCGTCGGTGCTCCTCTGCGTCGGATCGCTCGGCTGCTGCCAGAATGTAATGCATCCCCTCAGATAATACCTGCTCCTCTAGGTGATGTGTTGCCTGCAACAGCGGTATGAGACCATTCGTTAAGGTGTCGCAAAGCCTCTCATCGAGATGACACGGCAGGAAGTCCGCGATCGCCTCTAGAAGATCAAACCATGACATGAGTTGGCCGTAGCATGCTTCGAGATCCGCGAAGCGGCGTATCTGGAGATTTTCCATGTCCTACCTCTGAAGAAAGAGACTTGCAGCGATAGCCACTGCGGCGACAACCGCGGAGACGACACCGGTTCGTTGCAACACGCCCATGCGATAGAGGGTGATTGCAAAAATCACTATTACAGGCGTAGCGATCGATAGCCCGATCTGAGCATCTGTCATGACAGTCTCCTTTTACGGAGACCATAGAGGGCTCAGGACAAGTTTCTTTGAGATCGGTCAAAGAGTGGACGGAATAGCAGCAAGCGGGAGATGGGGGCGCTACTCTGAGGCCGACCCGCAACTGTCCAAGCTTCTCATCTTTCGGACATGAACAGCAGCTACCCAGATTGAAATTAAGGGATGATTGCCATCGCACCACGCTCGCGTTTGCCTTTTGACAAAGAAGCGCGAACACGGATCTTCTATTCCGTTGGTCATGACATTGATTGCCGATACATCTGAAGACAGTGATATCGAAGAGGCCAACGACGACCTGCTCGTCTGGATCCTCGCATGGAGCGAGCTTGCCGCGTTTGGCGCCCTTCTCGTCGCCTTCGTCATCGTTTCCTGGCTTCATCCGGAAGAAGTTACAGCAGGGCGAGCCCGTATGACGCTTGTCGTTCCCGCCTTCAACACTGCCATCCTTCTGCTGAGCGGATGGGCAGCGGCCGTCGCCGCAATGCCAGTACCACTGCTCAAGCGGCGGATAGCACTGTGCGCGGCGTCTGCAGGAGGACTGCTTTTCGTTGTTCTGAAACTATACGAGTACAGCCTGGAAGGCGCGTCGCTACTTTCGGACGACGCTTTCTCGACCCTCTATATTTTAATGACGGGTTTCCATCTCGTCCACGTCCTCTTCGGTTCGCTGGTGCTGGCGCTGCTAGCCCGCTTTCCTTCCCCCCAGAACGTTCATCTCATGACGACGCTGTGGCATGTCATCGACATCGTCTGGCTTGTCATGTTTCCGATCGTATACCTGATATGAAAAGCAGCATCCGTCCTACGACGACGCGGGCGCTCGCGATCCTTCTTACCCTAAGTGCGTCCACAGTCGTCCTGACACTGGCATTTGGACGTGGCGGTCTTGCTCTCGCCTGCGTGATCGCGACTATCGCCTCCTGCAAGGTAAGGATAGTGGCGCTCGATTTCCTCGGTTTGCGTAACAGCCAGGCGACGATGTTTATCGCGATAAGCGGGTGGGCAACGGTCCTGCTGCTAATTGCGCTAGCCCAAAGACTGCTTCCATCATAAAGGGCAGATCGAATTCGAGAAAAAGCATCGGATTGCGATTGACAGAGGAAGTCAAAGCGCCATTTCTATGAGCGATCACAACGGGTAACGACGGCGTGTTCGAGGAGGAATTGGCGCATGCGGACAGTCGTGTTGTCGCTCTGTCTTTTGTTTTGGGGTCTAGCGACAGCGGTGGCCCAGCAGGCGCAAAGCTATCCTCCCGACATGGGGGAACGAGTGCAGGCATGCACTCCTTGTCATGGACTCCAGGGCCGGGGAACCAACGACCCGTATTTTCCCCGTCTAGGGGGCAAGCCGGCCGGCTATTTGTACAACCAGCTTGAGGCCTTCAAGAACGGGCGGCGAAAATATCCGCCCATGAATTACTTGCTCGCCTATCTGACGGACGACTACCTAAGGCAATTCGCCGAGTATTTCAGCGACCAGCGCCCCGAGCTTCCAAAGCAGAACCCACCTGATGTCAGCAAGGAAGTCCTTGACCACGGCCACGCCCTAGTGACGCAAGGCGATCTGGATCGGTCCATTCCCGCGTGCGTTGGCTGTCACGGCGGGTCTCTCACAGGCCAGGCGCCTGGAATTCCGGGACTTCTCGGTCTTCGGTCGAGCTACATTAGTGCTCAGTTAGGGGGCTGGCGCTACGGAACCAGAACCGCCGCGGCTCCTGATTGCATGCAGGTCGTTGCTGGCCATCTCACTGAAAACGATGTTCGAGCCGTAGCCGCATACCTGGCCACCCTCGCACAACCACCCGGCTCGGCTCCGTCTCCCGCTGGATCGTTCGCTCTTCCCTTCGCATGCGGAAGTCAGCCTGACGGAGGGAAGCAGCAATGAAGCTGAGGTTGAACGGAAACACGACCCTGCTAGGCGCGTCGGCTGCCCTTATGCTGGCCCTGCTGCCCGCAGCCGCACAAGATCCGGCTAGCGATCAACGTTCCGACGTGGTGAAGAAGGGAGAGTATCTCGCACGCGCTGGCGACTGTGTGGCCTGTCATACCGCGCCTGAGGGAAAGGTTTTCGCTGGTGGGCGGGCGATGCCCACGCCGTTTGGGACGCTGTTCGCCTCAAATATTACGCCCGATGCGGAGACGGGAATCGGGAAATGGTCTGCGGACGAATTCTACGGAGCCATGCATAGCGGGCGCTTCCCGGACGGAGGCCTGATTTATCCCGCCATGCCGTTTCCATCCTATACGAAGGTCACCCGCGAAGACAGCGACGCGATATTTGAATACCTCAAGTCTTTGCCACCGATCCGTCAGCCAAACAGACCTCACGATCTGAGCTTCCCCTACAACAATCGGTCACTCATCCTCGGCTGGCGGACGCTCTTCTTCAACGAAGGCGAGTTCAAACCGAACCCGCAGCAGTCCGACGAATGGAACCGCGGCGCGTATCTTGTCGAAGGGCTCGGCCACTGCGGTATGTGCCACAGCCCGATCAACGCGCTCGGCGGAACGTCGGAATCAAAGGCATTCCAAGGTGGCCTGATACCGATGCAGGACTGGTACGCACCGTCGCTCACGTCCAACAAGGAAGCCGGTCTTGGCGAGTGGTCGATCGAAGAGATCTCGGACCTTCTTCAGAAGGGAGTGTCGGCGCGAGGCGCCGTCTATGGGCCGATGGCTGAAGTTGTTTACAACAGCCTCCAGTACATGACGGACGAGGACACTCGTGCCATGGCGGTCTATCTGAAGAGCATCGCTCAGGATCAGCCGGAAGCTCCCAGTTCGTCGGTTAATACCACCGAGGCCAGTCTGTTAATCAGCCTCGGGAAGACCGTGTACGACCGCGATTGCGCAAGCTGTCATGGGGGGAAAGGCGAAGGCAAACCGCCACATTATCCACCGCTGGCTGGCAACCAGTCGATCCAGATGGAATCGGCGGTCAACGGGATTCGAATGGTCCTGAATGGCGGTTACCCGCCGGCGACTTTGAAAAACCCAATGCCGCACGGAATGCCGCCATTTGCAGTGACGCTCTCTGACGACGAGGTAGCTGCCGTAGTGTCCTATATCCGCACGGCGTGGGGCAACAGGGGCACGCCGGTGACCGCCGCCGCTGCCAACAGACTTAGATCGGCACCACTGGAATGAGGGTAAGATGCTGAATTCCGATCCCGGCGCTGCGCCGGACGACACGGCCGTCGAAGCGATAGTCGCGCGAGGTCCGAAAGGAGCCATTTGGGTCGCAGGCATTGCGACAGCGCTGGTTCTGTTCATGTGGTTTCTGTTCTACTTCCTCGTTTTCGTCCCCCGGAGCGGCTGATGGCGACAGTTCATGAAAAGGGCATGGAGGTTGCCGATCGCGTCGAGCGCAGGTGGGCGACCATATCAGTTCTCATTATCGTTTTTCTCGCCGGGATGGCAGCGTTCGCTGGCATCCACCAGGCGACGATGCCGCAGAGGACCGTTGAAACGGTCGACCCCACCACGCTCCACCTCCAGGGCGAGTTCATTGAATCCAATCTTGGAAGCGCGGTCGAGAGCGATGGATCTGTAACGGTCCGGGCGGTAGGGCAGCAATACTCCTTCTCCCCACCTTGTCTCGTGGTCCCGGCAGGAACGCCGATCACATTGAGGGCTACAAGCGCCGACGTCGTGCATGGGCTGCTAGTGCAAGGCACGAACATCAATACCATGCTGGTGCCCGGGTACGTGTCTGTTCTGCAAGCCTCATTCGCAGCGCCGGGCGAACATTTGATGCCTTGTCAGGAGTTCTGCAGCGTCGGGCATGAGGGAATGTGGGGTAAGGTTAAAGTGATAGACAAACAGGAATTCCTCGCCGAGGTCGCCGACAAGAGGAGATTGTCCTGTGCTCTTTAACCGCAAACTCATTCTGGCGCACTTTTGGCTGGCCTTTACAGCTTTCGGTGCGGCGCTCCTTCTCGGCGCGTGGCAGATGTACGTCCGCAGTCCGCTTGCGAACTGGGTGAGCAATCCAGAATGGTACTACCGATCCTTAACGGCGCACGGTACCGTTATGGGGTACGTATTTCCTACCTTGGTCGCCATGGGTTTCGGGTATGCGATCAGCGAGTCGTCGCTCAAGCAGAAGCTCGTCGGCGCTCGATGGGCATGGATCGGTTTTTGGCTTATCGCAGTCGGAGCGGTAGTCGCGATGGTTCCAGTCGCTCTGGGCCTCGCGTCGGTGTTGTATACCTTCTATCCGCCCTTGATCGGTAGCCCGTTCTACTATCTCGGCGTCGTGATGGTGGTGGGGGGTTCATGGATCTGGGTGGCGCTGATGTCGGTCAATCTTCGGATCTGGAAGAAGGCCAATCCGGGCGTGCCAGTTCCGCTTCCGATGTTCGCCAACGTCGCAGGATCCTACCTGTGGGCCTGGACGGCAGTCGGAGCCGCGTTGGAGCTTCTGCTGCAAATCCTCCCAGTGGCATTGGGATTCAAAAATACGATCGATGCCGGACTGGCCCGCGTCTTCTTCTCGTGGACGCTGCACGCGATCGTTTACTTCTGGCTGATGCCGACCTACATCGCCTATTACACTATCGTGCCGAGAGCGATCGGCGGCCGCGTGTATAGTGACACAATGGCCCGCATTTCGTTCATCCTTTTCCTCATTGTAGCGATGCCGATCGGCATCCATCATGCCTTTGCAGATCCTCAGGTCGGCGCCGGGTTCAAATTCATTCACTCAGCGTTCACCGCGCTGGTCGCCCTTCCGACCTTGCTTACGGTATTTACCATCTGCGCCTCGGTCGAAATCGCAGCGCGGGCGCGCGGTGGAACCGGGCCATTCGGTTGGATCAAGGCGCTTCCCTGGCGTAATCCGATGATGCTCGCCGTAACCTTCTCCTTCGTAATGCTAGGGTTCGGAGGTGCAGGCGGTCTTATCAACATGAGTTACCAGCTCGACACGACGATCCACAACACGCAGTGGATCACCGGTCACTTCCACCTGATTTTCGGTGGAGCGATTGTTATCATGTATTTTGCGATCGCTTACGATCTCTGGCCCCATCTTACAGGTCGACCCCTTGTCAGTCTGGGCATGGTCCGCCTGCAGCTCTGGCTCTGGTTTATTGGGATGATCGTCACGACGTTCCCTTGGCATTACGTCGGGATTCTGGGAATGCCGCGCCGAATGGCATACTTCGACTTTACAGAGCCGGCCCTCGCCAACGAAGCGATAACGGTAGTTTTGTCGGCGATCGGTGGTTTTATTCTCGTCGTATCGGGCATCCTGTTCATAACAGTGCTGGTGCGCTCGCAGCTTAGCCCATCCGAACCATCCGAGGAGTACCGGTTCGCGCTCGCGGTACATCCGCCAACCAGAGTCCCGGCTCTTCTGAATAGCTATGGGCTGTGGGTGGCGCTGATGATAGGGCTGACGGTTACAAACTACGGGTACCCCATCTTGCAGCTCGCTGTCAGAAGCGACACCTCGGTGCCCGCAGTCTATGTTGGAGAGAAGTGATGGCCGAGCCGGACCTCGGAAAGATCAACATCAGATGGACCTTCACCAGCATCGCGGTGACTGCCGGCATCTTTGTTGCGTCGGTGGTCTTGGGGTTCGTGTTGCTTCCGAATCTGGAGGCTGGGCAACAGGCTGCAAGTCTGTGGGACTCGATCTGTCGTGCTGCCGGGGTGCCCCGCGCCAGCGAGACGGGAGAGACAGTGAAGCCGGAGTACAAGACCTCGCTGGTGAAGATCGCGTCAGCGGTATCAAGCGCTCGCGACGATGCAGCGATCGGTCGTGGTGCAACGCTGGCGCAGCAATGCGCGATCTGTCACGGACCAACGGGCGTGAGCCGAGCCGATTCTCCGAACCTCGCGGGCCAGTACGCGAGCGTGGTCTACAAACAGCTCAGAGACTTTAAAGACGGCGTACGAGTCAACGCAATCATGTCTCCATTCGCATTGAACCTTTCCGAGCGGGACATGCAGGATCTGGCTGCCTATTACGCGTACCTTCCGAGGTTGCCGGGGTTCCATCCGGCAGGAGGAAACCCTGTTCCTCGTATCGTGGCAAGCGGAGCGCCTATCAGGGGAATCGCTCCATGCGGGTCCTGTCACGGGAGTATCGAAAATAAGCTCGGCAGCCCCTGGCTGGAAGGTCAGTCTGAGCTTTACCTGAAGACTCAGCTCGCGGCATTCGCCTCGGGCGCCCGTGAGAACGACATCACGAGGCAAATGCGAAACGTCGCTCACGCGATGACCTCCGAGGAAATCGAGGCAGCGGCGAAATATTACGCCAACAAGCCGCCGCCGGTGCAAGCGACAGAATAGCCGATCGACGACCGACTGCGAAATCACGTCGTCATCCAGCGGAATCGATTGCATTGTGAACACGTCTGCCATTGTTGAAAGCCTCTAGGCCCTATCCACGGCCGTTTCCCAGGCATAAAAAAGCCTCGTCCCGTGGCTTCCAGCCAATTGCCGCGCTGATTGCGAATCCACAAAGACCTCGTTCCGAAAATCACTCATCCCGTGATGACGAGCCACTGTGCTCGATTTCCGACGTCAAGGCGGCTCCGCCAATGACTTGAAAGGATGATCGATGGCTGAACGCCTCACTAAAACCGCGGCCCGAAACGTGTTCTACGGCGGTTCCGCATTCTTCTTCGCAATTTTCTTGGGCCTCACGGCCCATAGTCACTACTACATCCGGACTGTGTCTACGGACGAGGCGACCCTTACCGAGGGCGTGGCCCGCGGAAAGCGTATCTGGGAAAAGAACGCTTGCATCAACTGCCACACCCTCGATGGCGAGGGCGCCTACTTCGCGCCGGAGCTGTCGAACGTCTGGATACGCTGGGGCGGCGATAAAGATCCCGCAAGCGCTCGTGATGCACTTCACGCCTGGATGGCGGCTCAGCCGTCTGGCATCGAGGGCCGCCGGCAGATGCCGCAGTTCAATCTGACGGACCAGGAAGTAAACGATCTCGCCGACTTCCTCGAGTGGGTCAGCAAGACCAAGACGCAGAACTGGCCGCCGAACCAGGCCGGCTGACCGACGCAGAGGGACAATCAATATGAAATACAAGACTCAAAGCGTGGCCATGCTCTACTTCTATGGAGCCCTCGGCCTCTTCATGGCGCAGCTACTCTTCGGCGTCATCGCGGGCACGATCTACGTGCTTCCGAACACTCTATCCGTCGTCCTTCCCTTCAATATCGTTCGAATGATCCATACGAACGCGTTGATCGTTTGGCTTCTAATGGGCTTCATGGGCACGACATACTTCCTCATCCCGGAGGAGTGTGAAACTGAGCTCTACAGCCCGAAGCTGGCGATCGCTCAGTTTTGGATCTTTCTGGTGGCCGCTGCGGTCGCGGTCGTTGGTTACTTGTTCCACATTCACGAAGGCCGCGAGTTTCTCGAACAGCCATTCGCAATCAAAGTGGGCATCGTCATCGTCGCACTGATGTTCCTTTTCAACATCACCATGACGGCGCTGAAAGGCCGCAAGACGACGATCACCAACATTCTGCTCTTCGGTCTCTGGGGCGTCGCGATCTTCTTCCTCTTCGCTTTCTATAACCCGGTCAATCTGGCGCTCGACAAGATGTACTGGTGGTACGTAGTCCATCTCTGGGTAGAAGGCGTTTGGGAACTGATCATGGCGTCGGTCCTCGCGTTCCTGATGATCAAGCTGAACGGCATCGACCGCGAAGTCATCGAAAAGTGGCTCTACGTCATCGTCGGTCTTGCCCTGTTCTCGGGTATCCTCGGCACGGGCCACCACTTCTACTGGATCGGCGCTCCCGGCTACTGGCAGTGGATTGGTTCGCTCTTCTCCACGTTGGAAGTCGCCCCGTTCTTCACAATGGTCGTCTTCACCTTCGTCATGACGTGGCGAGCCGGCCGCAAGCATGAGAACAAGGCCGCGATCCTGTGGTCGATCGGATGCTCGGTCATGGCGTTCTTCGGCGCGGGCGTGTGGGGCTTCCTGCATACTCTGTCATCGGTGAACTACTACACCCACGGCACGCAGGTTACAGCAGCTCACGGCCATCTCGCTTTCTTCGGCGCCTACGTAATGCTGAACCTTGCCGCGATGGCCTATGCCATCCCTCAGATCCGAGGTCGCGCTCCCTACAATCAGTGGCTCTCGATTAGCAGCTTCTGGATCATGTGCGGCGCCATGTCGGTCATGACCTTCGCGCTGACGTTCGCGGGCGTCATCCAGGTTCACCTGCAGCGCGTGCTTGGCGAATCCTACATGGACGTCCAAGACCAACTCGCACTGTTCTATTGGATCAGACTTGGCTCGGGCGTGTTCGTCTTCATCAGCGCCATCATGTTTATCTGGTCGGTGCTGGTTCCAGGTCGCGCTCGCCTTCCAAACATTGCAGCTCAGCCCGCCGAATAGGCGGGCCTTCCCCAACGGAGACTGAAATGACAATAGCTCTGAACTTCCCGCTGACGCCGAAGTCGGAAATCCCCCACTACTCGCCGCAAGGCAACGAATGCGCGCTCTTCGAGAGCGCATGGACCCGGCAGTTGCCGGTGCTGCTGAAAGGGCCGACCGGCTGCGGCAAAACTCGGTTCGTCCAGCACATGGCAGCGAAGCTGGGGCTTCCAGTTTCGACAATCTCCTGCCACGATGATCTTACGGCCGCTGACCTGACTGGCCGCTATCTCTTGAAGGGCGGCGAGACGGTCTGGGTCGATGGGCCGTTGACGAAGGCCGTGCGAAACGGCGGGATCTGCTACCTCGATGAGATCGTCGAGGCACGTAAGGACGTCGCCGTCGTTCTCCATCCTCTGACGGACGACCGCCGAATCCTTCCTCTGGAGCGGACGGGCGAGATTCTCGAAGCGCAGCCGGCCTTTATGGTCGTCGTCTCTTACAATCCGGGCTACCAGAACTTAATGAAGGCTCTGAAGCCGAGCACGCGCCAGAGGTTCGTCTCGATCGAGTTCGACTTCCTCCCGCGTGACAAGGAGATCACCACTGTCGCGATCGAAAGCGGACTTTCGGAAGCTAAGGTCGCGCCGCTGGTCGATCTCGCTCGGCGGCTCCGCGTTCTGAAGGGGCAGGACATCGAAGAGGGTGTCTCCACTCGTCTCCTCATCTACTGCGCGACATTGATTGAAGCCGGAATGCCGGTCTCAGACGCCGTTCGCGCAGCTATAGTGGAGCCGCTCACGGACGAGCCGGACGTGAAGGCCGCACTCCTTGAAGTGGCTAAGGCGACGTTTGCATAGGATCTGAACATGCTAGAATTTCTGGAACTCGAAGAGACCGTAGGGCGAGCCTGGCATCGCATCGTAGGCGAGACAAGCTCGTGGCGCCATCATCCTGACAAGGCCGTCCGTCTTGCCGACGTCCGGGCGCAGCTCTCGGTATGTTTCCGGGCGTTTGGTGGGGAGCCGACTCTTCAGATCCAGAAATCCCGGCAGAAAACGAGTTCTCACCGGCTTCGTCTGCGGCAGGTCGTGGGCCTGGGAGAAGAGCGAACCGATCATCCGACTTGGGACAACTCAGCGCTCCATCTCCCCGCAATTATCGACGTCTTCAACGACCGCGGTCTCAACCGCGATCTCTACTTCTGGCTCGCCGGGTACGTCGCGGTTGCCCTAACGGAAAACGTACCCGCTGACCCGGCACTCGCTGACTTGGCTCGAATCGAGGCGGGTCGAAAGAACAGCCGGTTAGTCGTCACGACTTTTCCAGGAATGGCCGGTAGATACGCACGACTCGCCCACGCACTTGCGTCCTGCCGCGCGCGAGGAAAGCTGCCTCTAGTCGAGGCCCGCGTCGAGACATATGCCATGACCGCTCTCTCGTTCTCTGTCGAATACGACCTTCCGGAAGACGCAAGGCCGGCCATAAGCGGCGCACCGGCGGGCTATCTCCCTATGCTGTCCGTTCCGCTTTGGCCTGATTTCCGCGGCAAGGTCGAGCTCCAGCCCACCGACAGGGACGATCAACCGTCGGAGTCCGTTGAACGTGAAGGCGGTGAGAAGAACACGCATGAGGCCAAGCGACAAAATGACTCGGACGACCGCAAGCGCGATCCCTTCATCTTGAACCGGTTCGAGAAAATCTTGGCAATGGCAGAGATGATCAACGTCGACCGCCCGACCGACGATCGTGAGGACGACGAGCCGTCCGCAGCAGAAGAGCTCGACGATGTCGTGTTGAGCCAGACGAAGGAGAAACCAAAATCGAAATTCCATTTCGATCTTGATCTCTCGCCGGAGGCTGCCGATACATCGCGGATCGAAGCGGAGTTCGTCTACCCGGAATGGAACTTCAGGAAGAACGAGTATTTGGAGGATCATTGCCGCGTCCTCGTAGGGACCGCCGAGAGCGATGCGGCAGGGGCGTTGGCCACCGACCAGTCTGTAGTGCGTAAGATCAGAAAGCAATTTGAAACCCTTCGTCCCAAGCGGGAAATACGGCGCGCCCAGTTGGACGGTAACGACCTCGACATGGATGCCGTGATCCGGTCGCGTATCGACCTGATGGTGACCGGGCACCCAAACGACCATATCTACGAATGCGCGCGTCCCGCCACGCACGAACTTGCCACTTCGATCCTTGTAGACGTCTCCCTGTCCACCGATTCCTGGGTGGACAATCGACGGGTGCTCGACGTAGAAATGCAGGCACTCGATGTGCTTGCCCGCGGCCTTGACGCCTGCGGAGATCGGTTCTCGATCGAAACTTTTACATCGCGTCGCCGCGACTGGGTCCGCATGGAAACTATTAAGCGTTTCGACGAGAAGTTTACCGTCACGACCGCGCGCCGCATCGGCAGCCTAAAGCCGGGATATTACACCCGCATGGGCGCCGCCATCCGCCACGTTTCAAAGCAGCTCGACAAGCAGTCGACCCGTAGGCGGCTGCTGATGATCCTGACTGACGGCAAGCCTAACGACGTAGATAACTACGAAGGACGGTTCGCGCTCGAAGACTGCAGGCGTGCCGTCTATGAAGCGCGTGCCCGCGGTCAGGCCGTCTTCGCTGTAACCGTCGATCGGAATGCGGAAGATTACCTTCCGGCTATTTTCGGCCGGCAAGGATTTGCGCTGGTGTCCAACATCGCCAAGCTGCCCAGCGCGCTGCCTGCGATCTACAGGAATCTCACCGCATGATGAAGTGCGCGACGCCGATGCTGATTAAGGTCAAAGCGGACAAGGACAACTTTCGATAGATGGAAGCTTTGCAGGTCTTGTACAGGAGCTGCCTCGATGTCGGGTAGGCGTAGGAGCCGATTTTTCTTCAACGTTCGTTCGGGATCGACGTTCGTACGAGACGGCACCGGCTGTGTCCTGCGGGACGTGGAGGAGGCGATCACCGCAGCCCTGGTAGCCGGAATCAAGATGGTCTCTCCGCTGGACTGTCGGAATGCCTCGCGTTTCGAGATCACGGACGAAAAGGGGACGGTCGTTGCGACCGTTCCGATCGTCCCTGTTAATTGACAGCATCTCACCGTGATGCCGGTGGGCGGCAAGACGAGTGTTGATGCTGTCGATCACACCGGACGCGCCGTACTCCCGAATGTCTCCGTCGTGTTCTCTGTAATCGCCTTGTTACGGGGATCTACGGCCGTTTGCTCGCAACGCTGTGCCACGCGACGGCGAGATCACACTGCACGCTTGCTGAACGGGATGCGCCTATGCTCGCTCACATACTGCGCCGAGCGCAGCCTCGTGTCATATGAGCCAACTCGGGCGGGTCTTCTATCATCCAGGAAAGGACCTCATGACAAAAACCTCCCTCGGCTAGTTGGTTGCCGCCGCTTCTCTTGTCATGTTTGCTGATCCCACGGATCTAGGTCTCGAATCGGCCCGGCTTGCGTCCCGAGCGGCGTCGATAGACCTCCTCGACACCGGCGTCAACGAATTCGAGTGCGTATTGCTGTGCGGCGACTTCATCGTCTGGCGCCAGTTTCAGCGGGTGGCAGCGCTCCCGAACCACCCGCTCGATATTCTCCCGCAGTTTGGAAATTGCATCAGGATTGCTGTGCGCAACCGTGTCCTCGACACAAACTATGGCGATGGATTCGAGTACGATGAGCTTCCCCTCGATCTCGCCTTCCGTGGGTATGGGGAAGCGTTCTCCACCCTGCTTTCTGTCGCGTTTTGTCGAGAGCATACCTGATCCTCCCTTTGCAAGGTTGCGCTCGCTTAGCCGGCACAAGCCGGTCCAAGACATCCGCTCGCGCCAGCTTAATCCTTCCTTCCGTCCGGACTTTGATGAAGGTCAAAGAGTGGAAGACCGTTTGCGGATATTCTGAGCCTCTCCGACAAAAGAGGTGTGCTTGCACCCCATGCATCCTCGCGTGGGATTCGAGCAATGAGGCTTCGGGAGCGGCACGACTGTCGATCGACCTCCTAAAGCACGCGGGATGGTCGATCCGGTCGCGCGGCCGCGACGGGGCCGACGTCGCGGCCTACCTGGCGAGGCACGGCGTAAGAGTGCAGGTCGATCGCATCGCGAGCGGTGGACGTCAGGCCAACGAGATCCTCAGCCAACATGCGCTCGACGTTTCTGCCGACCTTATCGTTATGGGAGCATACAATCATCCGAGATGGCGGCAGTCTCTCTTCGGAGGAACGACGCGCGGGATGATCGAGGACAGCCGGATGCCGGTGATGCTCCGCATTGATTAAATCCGGTCAGTTCGGTGAGTGACTCGCACCGAGCAACATGACGCTGAAACTTGGCGAAACTTCTCGTTGGCGCCCTTGTTAGGATCCGAACGGAGCTTCCTCTATGTCAATGACAAATCGTCAAGACCGCGATGGCGTTCGATGCGGCTCGGGACGCGCACCTGTAAAAAGTACTCGTTGGCTGTCCCGTGTTGCCGCCAAATCGCGACCTTGGCGACCGGCGCGGCTGCACACAGCGACGGATCAGTCAGCTCCATCCGCGATTTCAAGATGAGCTCGTTGCACCGCCTCTCGAAGATCGTCGATCGGGGTCTGACGAGCCATCTTCTTACCTTCCAGCTCCTTCGGCATCTTCCAACCCGGATCGACGCCATCCATGTTAGGCAACTCGTGAGCGATCCCCTTGTGGCAGTCGATGCACGTGGCCTTGCCTGGCAGTAGGTACCGACTGTGAATTTCCGCGGCCCTTTGCGTCTGCTTCTGAAAGTCCATGGCAACGGACGCATGGCAATTCCGGCACTCGAGGCTGTCGTTGGCCTTCATTCGCGCCCACTCGTGCTGGGCGAGTTCGAGACGCTTTTCGAGGAATTTGGGCCGCGTATTGATCGTGCCGAATATCTTTCCCCAGACCTCCTTCGACGCCTGCATCTTGCGGGCGATCTTGTCGGTCCACTGATGGGGGACGTGACAGTCGGGGCAGCTTGCCCGAACCCCCGACCGATTGGAGAAGTGGATGGTCCGGCTTAGTTCCTGATAGACGTTATCGTGCATCTCGTGACACGACGTGCAGAACTTCTCCGAATTTGTCAGTTCGAGCGCAGTGTTGAAGGCTCCCCAGAACATAACGCCGCCCAGAAATCCTCCGAGCGTCAGGACGCCCAAGCCTATGGTGGCTGCCGGAGTCACGATAATTGACCAGCACCAAGCAATGATTTTCTTCATCCACCCGAACATGATCGCTACTCGCTCCCCGCGGGTCTGACGCCCAACTCGCTCATGTCCTTGAACCTGCTCGGCACGAGGGGTTTCGTATCCGCCTGAGGTACATGACATGCAGTACAGAAGTACCGGCGCGGAGAAACGTCTGCCAGCATCTGACCCTCGCGAGTCATGTAGTGGGTCACGCTGATCATCGGCGCCCCGCTGTCCTGCGTGAATTCCCTTTTGTGACATGAGAGACAACGGTTGGCATTGACCGAAAGCTCATATCCTTCTATCGAATGCGGAATGATCGGCGGCTGATCGGGATACGCGCGCATCTTCCGCTGGTCGTCGACGATCCATTTAGGAAGTGGCTTGGCTTCGCCGGTTTCCATCGATGGAGTCGGCCCCTCAAGCTGAGGGACTGTCTGCTGGACGACTTGTGCGATGGACGCCGTCGTCAGAAAGACCAAAAGGCCCGCCGCTACCGCCATCGATACGGGCCGATTCAAACGGCGGGGAGTATCTTGACCGCGCATTTTTTGAAATCCGTTTGCTTGGAGATGGGATCGGTGGCGTCGAGCGTCACCTTGTTAATCAACTGGCTCGCATCGAACCAAGGAACGAAGATCACGCCGGTGGGCATCCTGTTTCGTCCCCGGATATCGATCCGAGACCGGATTTCACCCCGTCTGGAGACAATGCGAACTTCGGCGCCCTGATTGATGCCGCGCTTACGAGCGTCTTCAGCATTCATGAAGCAGCGAGCGCCGGGAAACGCCTTATACAGTTCAGGCACTCGCATTGTCATCGACCCGGAATGCCAGTGCTCCAGCACGCGCCCCGTGACCAGCCAAAAGTCGAATTCCTCGTCGGGAGATTCCGCCGGCGGTTCATACGGAACGGCGAGTATTATAGCCTTCCCGTCTTTCTGGCCATAGAACTTCACACCTTCGCCAGGTTTCACGTAAGGATCGTATCCTTCGCGATACCGCCATCGGGTTTCCTGGCCGTTGACCACCGGCCACCGCAATCCACGAACCTGGTGGTACATGTCGTAAGGTGCAAGGTCGTGGCCGTGCCCGCGGCCAAACGAAGCGTATTCCTCGAACAACCCTTTTTGGACATAGAAGCCGAAGGCTTTTGCTTCATTGTTGTCATACTCGGCGTCCACCTCGCTAAGCGGAAATCGGTCGACCTCTCCGTTCTTGAAGAGGACGTCGAAGATGCTTTTTCGGCGATACTCGGGATGCTCGTCCAATATTTCCTTCGGCCAGACGTCTTCGGTCACGAACCTCTTGGAGAACTCCATAAGCTGCCAGAGATCGGATCGAGCTTCGCCTTTGGCTTGGACAAGTTGATGCCAAACGTGAGTCCGCCGTTCGGCGTTCCCGTAGGCGCCTTCCTTCTCCACCCACATTGCCGCTGGCAAAATTAGATCAGCGCTCATCGCGGTGATCGTCGGATAGGCATCTGATACGACGACGAAGTTTTCCGGATTGCGATATCCCTGCCAAGTCTCGTTGCTGGTGTTGGGGCCGGCCTGAACGTTGTTGTTCACCTGAACCCAGTAGAAATTCAGCTTCCCATCCTTCAGCATGCGATCCTGTTGAACGGCGTGATAGCCAGGCTGTTCCGGAATGATCCCATGCGGTATTCGCCAAATCTCCTCCGCATGCTTTCGGTGCTCTGAATTGGTCACAGTCATGTCAGCCGGAAGACGATGCGCGAACGTGCCTACCTCGCGGGCAGTGCCACACGCGGACGGTTGGCCCGTAAGCGAGAACGGGCTGTTGCCGGGTTCCGATATCTTTCCGGTCAGTAGATGAAGGTTGTAGACCATCTGGTTGGCCCAAACGCCGCGAACATGCTGGTTGAAGCCCATTGTCCAAAGTGACATCACTTTGCGGTTTGGATCGGCGTAAAGTTCCGCCAATTGCTCCAAAAACTCGGGGTCGACGCCAGAGAGTTCTGAGGTCTTTTCGAGAGTGTATTCGGCAACGTGCTGCTTGAAGCCCTCGAAATCGATCGGTTCAGTCTTTCCTGGGTCTGCGGAATTCGCAGCTTCCTGCTCACGCGGATTGTCAGGGCGCAGCCCGTAGCCAATGTCCGTGACGCCCTTCGCGAACTTAGTGTGATCCTTCACGAAGGCCTCGTTCACGCGTCCGGTCTGGATGATGTGGTTTGCGATGTAATTGAGGATGGCAAGATCCGTTCCCGGCTTGAAGACAATCGGGATGTCGGCCAGGTCCATACTCCGGTGCGTGTAGGTCGAAAGCACGGCCACACGTACGTGCGGCTGGCCGAGCCTCCGGTCCGCTACGCGCGTCCACAGGATCGGATGCATCTCGGCCATGTTCGAACCCCAGAGGACGAAGGCGTCCGCAGCTTCGAAGTCGTCGTAGCAGCCCATGGGCTCGTCCATGCCGAACGTGCGCATGAACCCATAGGCGGCGGAGGCCATGCAATGCCGCGCGTTCGGGTCAAGATTGTTGGAGCGGAGGCCCGCGCGCATCAGCTTCGTAGCGGCATAACCCTCAAAGATCGTCCACTGGCCGGAGCCGAACATGCCGACCGCTGTCGGACCCTTCTCCTTCAGTACTTTCTTGCACTGATCGGCCATAACATCGAAGGCCTCGTCCCAGCTCACTGGTTCGAACTCTCCGTCTTTCGCGTAGACGCCGTCGCGCTTTCGCAAAAGGGGCCTCGTCAGCCGGTCCTCGCCGTACATGATCTTGGAAAGAAAATAACCCTTGATGCAATTGAGGCCTCGGTTGACTTCCGCCTGCATGTCTCCATGGGTGGCCACCACCTGTCCGGCCTTGACGCCAACCATGACGCCGCAGCCGGTTCCGCAAAAGCGGCAAGGCGCCTTCGACCATTTGATTTCGAGGGCGGTCACGCCTCCAGGGACCGGCTGGGCAGCCGCAGGAAGAGCCACGCCCGCAGCCGCAGCCGCAATAGCTGCGGCCTGAGCCTTCAGAACGTCACGCCTGCTCAACTCTCCCGTCATGTTCCTGCGTCTCCTCTTCGACATGCTCAAAGACCATATTCGCCGCGATAACGCCCTCAAGGAGCGAGATGGTGGTTAGGACCGTACCGAGCTCTCCAGTACTCGAGCCTTCGATCACGATAACGAACTTGCCGTTCTCCACGCCGTGAACCTCAACGCTTGCCATGTTTGCAAGCGCATCGCCGACAGAGGCAGTGAACGCTGGCATCGTCGCAACGACAGCACTGGAAATATGATGGCGGGTCCCCCGATCAGGCATGCAAGCCCTCCGGTAAACGGCTCTCCATCTCAACCGCGTTAACGGGACATGACGCGACGCACGCTCCACAGCCAGAGCAGCGATCGGCATTTATGGAAGGAAGGAACGGCCCGCCGATGCGCGGGCGAAAACGTATGGCATCCTCCGGACAACCGTCACGGCAGGATTGACAGGCGACGTCGCGCGCGGCGAGGCACCCGCTTCCGATGGTCGCGACGTAAGGAATAGTGCGTGCAGAGGGCAGGGAGAACACAGGTTCGGGACAGACCTGCGCACACTCGCTGCAGAACGTGCACTCGCCATTGCGAAAGTCGAGCCTCGGAAGCCCGACAGCCATATCTATTATCCCGGTGGGACATCGCTCCATGCACAAGCCACAACCGGTGCACGTGCTCGAAAGAAGCATTGTGGACGTTCCCGGCGGGCGAATTGCGTCAGGTCGCACCTGACCTGATAGGAACTGTCGTCGAGATAAAGACGGTCGCCGCGACATGACGTCCTCAATGGCCTGAGGGAGGCCCAGGAGGCCCAAAGATAATCTGAAACATCCAAACAAGGAAGCCATAGCCGCCGACCACGCCGACAGCTACCACGGGCCATATCGCGAATGCCAGGATAATGAAGACCAGCGTTTCAAACCGGCGGTTGGCCCGCCGTTCGTGTTTCTCTGGAGCCTTCCCCACAAGCTCTGTCATCGCTCGACCTCCTACTTTTTATTTAGCATAAGTTGCATCGAAATCAAGCCAATGGGCGACCGGGCGAGAAACCCGACACCGTCATTGATATAGCGCAAACAGGCTCGACGAAGTTGATCGTAGAGAACCGGCTGGCCGTCCCAGCCTCGGACTGGTCAAGTTCAACAAAATTCAAGGAAATACGCGTGATGACTCGCAGCGAAGAAGACGAGACAGGTGGGCCGACCCGTCGTGATTTTCTCTACCTGACAACCGGCGTGGCGGGGGCCGTAGGAGCGGCAGCCGTCGCTTGGCCGTTCATCGACCAGATGCGTCCAGACGCGTCCACGCTGGCGCTCGCGTCCATCGAGGTCGACGTCTCCAGTCTCGAGCCTGGCATGTCCCTGACAGCCAAGTGGCGAGGCAAGCCCGTGTTCATCCGCAACCGCACACCGGAAGAAGTGAAAGCGGCTGCGGACACGCCGCTGTCCGAACTAAAGGATCCGGTGGCGCGCAACGCGAACCTTCCCGTCGACGCCCAAGCTACTGGGACCGATAGGTCCGCAGGGGAAGGCAAGGAAAACTGGATCGTCATGATCGGCTCATGCACCCATCTCGGCTGTGTGCCACTCGGCCAGGCCGGGGAATACAACGGATGGTTCTGCCCCTGCCATGGCTCGGTCTATGATACGGCCGGCCGCATCCGAAAAGGTCCGGCTCCTGAAAACCTTCCGATCCCGCCGCATGAATTCGTCAGCGACGGCGTAGTCAAGATCGGATGATAGGAGCCCGAAATGAGTGGTGAATCAGAATATCGCCCTACGACGGGCTTGGAGAAATGGATCGATGCGCGTCTTCCGCTGCCGCGTATGATCTATGACAGCTTCGTCGCATACCCGGTTCCGCGTAACCTGAACTATGCCTACACCTTCGGTGCCATGCTTTCGGTGATGCTGGTCGTTCAGATCCTGACCGGTATCGTGCTCGCGATGCACTACGCCGCCGATGCAACGGTTGCGTTCAACTCGGTCGAAAAGATCATGCGTGACGTCAACCACGGCTGGCTGCTGCGCTACATGCACGCCAACGGCGCATCGTTCTTCTTCGTTGCCGTCTACCTGCACATTGCCCGCGGCCTCTACTACGGCTCGTACAAGGCACCGCGCGAAATCCTCTGGATCCTCGGCGTTGTCATCTACCTGCTGATGATGGCGACGGGCTTCATGGGCTACGTTCTGCCCTGGGGTCAGATGTCGTTCTGGGGCGCGACCGTTATCACCGGCTTCTTCTCGGCCTTCCCGCTGGTCGGTGAGTGGATCCAGCAGTTCCTGCTCGGCGGCTTTGCCGTTGACCAGCCGACGCTGAACCGCTTCTTCTCGCTGCACTACCTGCTGCCCTTCATGATCGCAGGCGTTGTTATCCTGCACATCTGGGCGCTGCACGTCACCGGCCAGACGAACCCGACCGGCGTCGAAGTCAAGACGAAGACGGACACCGTCCGTTTCACGCCTTACGCAA
>UBTY01000031.1:0-75339 GCA_900468535.1 Hyphomicrobiales bacterium
ACGTGGCGCCATCCATGCCCTCAGGCAGCGTCACCCAGATGAACATTCCCCCTTCCGGCCTGGTCCAGCTCGTTCCCGCCGGCATGTACTTTTCGAGCGCTGCCAGCATCACATCGCGGCGATGGCTGTAGACAGACTTGATCTTGGCAACCTGAGCATCGAAGCCGCGCTCGGCAACGTGCGAGATTGCCATCTGGTTGATCGTCGAGGAATGCAGGTCGGCCGCCTGCTTCATCAGCACCAGCTTGCGGATGACAGGGGCGTTAGCGACGATGAAGCCGACGCGCAGACCCGGCGCCAGCGTCTTCGAGAAGCTGCCGCAGTAGATCGTGCGGGTGTTGTTGATGTTGCCCTTCCTCGCGATCTCCGTCGCCAGGATCGGCGCGATCGGCGTTCCGTCGTAACGCAGCGACTGATAGGCGCCATCCTCGATCACGGCGATATCGAGTTCATCGGCGAGCGCCAGAACCTTTTCCCGTCCATCCTGATCGACGGTCTCGCCGGTGGGGTTGGAAAAGTCGGCGGAGAGATAGGCAAACTTCACCTTGCCGCCTGCGGCTTCGGCCTGCGTTCGGTAGGACTCCGGCGTCCGGTTGCCGTTTGGCGTCAGCTGATCGTAGTTCGGCTCATAGGCATTGAAGGCCTGCAGCGCGCCGAGATAGGTCGGCCAGGTGACAAGCCCGGTATCGCCGGGCGACAGGAACAGTTTTCCGAGATAATCCAGCCCCTGCTGCGAGCCGGATACGATGAAAACGTTATCGAGCTCGCAGGGAATGCCGAGCGCGGCCATCTGCTTGACCAGCCATTCGCGAAGCGGCTTGTAGCCCTCGCTGACGGAGTACTGCAGAGCAGCGTTCACGGCAGTGCTGCTGAAGATATCCGCGTAGGCCGCCTTGAATTCCTGATCGGGAAACAGCGCCGGATCCGGAATGCCGCCCGCAAAAGAGATGATATCGGGCCGATCGAGCAACTCCAAAAGCTCGCGAATTTCCGATGCGCGCATACGCGAAGAACGGGTTGCAAAGATATTGTCCCAATTCAACATGGGGGTTTCCTCGTAATTTTTTGTCTTTAAACGAGAGAACCACGCAATAAATAATAAGTCAACATTACTGACCTATTTGTTTGCTACCGTAACAATTTTCCGCGCTTTTAATCCGAAACATCGCGAAATCGGCCTTTTCAAAGCACACCCGGCGGCAGTAGTGTCGCCGCCGAAATCCAATAGGCTATGAAGGTGCCAGGAAATGACCGCGTCGTTGAACACTCCCGAAATCAAGATCGAATTCCATAGCTCGCCGGTCCCGGACGCCGACCGCGTCAAGGCACTGGAAACGCCTGGTTTCGGCAAGATCTTCACCGACCACATGGTGCTGGCGCGCTGGACGCCGGACAAGGGCTGGCACGATGCGAAGGTCACCCCCCGCCGCCCACTCGAGCTCGACCCGGCAAGCGCGGTCCTGCATTACGCCCAGGAAATCTTCGAAGGCATGAAGGCCTACAAGGCCGACGACGGCCGCATCCTGCTCTTCCGTCCCGAGGAGAACGCCCGCCGCTTCGCGAAGTCGGCGGACCGCATGGCCATGCCTCCCGTTCCGGAAGATCTCTTTCTCAAGGCGGTCGAGGAGTTGGTTCGCGTTGACAAGGCCTGGATCCCGTCCGGCGACGGCAGCCTCTATCTGCGCCCGTTCATGTTCGCCAACGAAGCCTTCCTCGGAGTTCGGCCGGCGCAGGAGTATATTTTCTGCGTGATTGCCTCCCCCGTGGGTGCTTACTTCAAGGGTGGCGCCAAGGCTGTTTCCCTGTGGGTTGAGACCGAATACACGCGTGCGGCGGCCGGCGGCACGGGTGCGGCCAAGTGCGGCGGCAACTACGCGGCCAGCCTCGTGGCGCAAGCCGAAGCCGCCAAGAAGGAATGCGATCAGGTCGTCTTCCTCGATGCAGCTGAACATCGCTGGGTCGAGGAGCTCGGCGGCATGAACGTCTTCTTCGTGATGAACGACGGCTCCGTCGTGACCCCGCCTCTCGGCGGCACGATCCTGCCGGGCATCACCCGTGCGTCGGTCATCGTTCTTGCGGAAGAAAAAGGCCTGCGCGTTGAGCAGCGCGCCTACTCCTTCGCGGAGTGGCAGGCCGATGCCGCCAGCGGCAAGCTGGTGGAAGCCTTTGCGTGCGGCACCGCCGCTGTCCTCGCAGGCATCGGCCTCGTCCGGCATGCCGGCGGCGAGTTCAAGGTCGGCGATGGCCAGACCGGCAAGCTGACGTCGGAACTACGCAACGAACTGGTCGGCCTGCAGAAGGGCGTGACCAACGATGAGCGCGGCTGGACCCGCCGCATCCTGGCGTAAGCCTTGCCGCCATCTGACGGAGCGCAAGTCTGTCAGGCAACGCATGTTATAAGTAAAAGGCCGGCAACTTCGCAATTGCCGGCCTTTCCATAAGTAACGCCCCCGCAAGGTGGCGTTTGCTCCTTACGAACGCAACAGGGCGGCGATCTGCGCCTGGTTCGGAATCTGCCCCTGCGGCGTCAGTTTGTCGACCACACCGGGCAGAACTTTCGAGAGTTGGCTCAACAGCTCCTGCTCGCTGATACCGGCCTGCCGCGCCAGATCGCTTATGGTCTGCGAGCCGAGCGCGTTTTCAAGGCTCCCGGGCGCAATCGGCTCGTTCTGCCCCGGCTTCACCCAGGAATCGGCAACCGAGCCCTGCCCAGCTTCCGCGAGCTTGCCGAGCAGCCCGCCCAATCCGCCGAGACCGCCGAGCCCCCCGGCAAGACCGCCGAGATTGCCGAGTAATCCGCCATCGTCGGCGCCGCTGTTGGCCGGTTGGTTCGGCTGCTGCGCCTGTGGCGCCTCGTCCTTACCGCCGCCGCCAAGCAACTTGCCGACGAGAAGCGCGCCAAGCGCGATCATGATCGGTTTCGAAATACTCCCGCCAGGAACGGCGTCATCAAAGATTCCCATGTCATCCTCCTTCGGCATTGTTTGAAACGAAGAACAAAAACACAACATGAGGCCCGGCCGAGCCTTGAATTCCGGCACGACAACTTTAGCTCCTGCTGAAAGATGGTCGGATTGTCCGGCCAATCAAGGAGGGGAAAACAACATGTCTGTGATCGGGTGGATTATTCTCGGATTGATTGCGGGTTTTATCGGCAGCAAGATCGTCAACAAGACCGGTTCCGGCATGCTGATGGACATCGTCCTCGGCATCGTCGGCGCAATTGTCGGCGGCGTGATCTTCAGCTTTTTCGGCGCCTCCGGCATCACGGGCCTGAATATCTACAGCCTTGTCGTGGCCGTCATCGGAGCGGTGGTCGTGCTGTGGCTCTACCACACGGTCAGCGGGCGCAGGTCGATCTAGCTTCCGCACATCGCGGAAACGGAAAAGGCCGGAGCTTTCGCCCCGGCCTCTTAAATCATAGTTCAAAAACCGCTTAGTTGACGGACTTGTCGACCAGCTTGTTCTTGCCGATCCAAGGCATCATGCCGCGCAGCTTGGCGCCGACTTCTTCGATCTGGTGGCTGTCGTTCATGCGACGGATGCCCTTGAAGCGCGAGCCGCCAGCCTTGTATTCCTGCATCCAGTCGGACGTGAACTTGCCGGTCTGGATGTCGTGCAGGACGCGCTTCATTTCAGCCTTGGTTTCAGCCGTGATGATGCGCGGACCGGTGACATATTCACCCCACTCAGCCGTGTTCGAGATCGAGTAGTTCATGTTGGCGATACCGCCTTCATAGATCAGGTCGACGATGAGCTTTACTTCGTGCAGGCACTCGAAGTAGGCCATTTCAGGCGCGTAGCCTGCTTCAACCAGCGTTTCGAAGCCGGCGCGGATCAGCTCGACGAGACCGCCGCAGAGAACGACCTGTTCGCCGAAGAGGTCCGTTTCGCACTCTTCGCGGAAGTTGGTTTCGATGATGCCCGAACGGCCGCCACCAACGCCGCAAGCGTAGGAGAGAGCGAGTTCAAGAGCGTTGCCCGAAGCGTTCTGATGAACGGCAACGAGGCAGGGAACGCCGCCGCCCTTCTGGTATTCGCCGCGAACCGTGTGACCCGGGCCCTTCGGCGCGATCATGACGACGTCGAGCGAAGCCTTCGGCTCGATCAGGCCGAAGTGAACGTTGAGGCCGTGTGCGAAGGCAATAGCAACGCCGTCGCGGATGTTGCCGGCGATTTCGCTCTTGTAGATGTCGGCCTGCAATTCGTCAGGCGTCGCCATCATGATCAGGTCGCCCCACTTGGCGGCGTCGGCAACGGTCATGACCTTGAAGCCATCGGCTTCTGCCTTCTTGATGGTCGGCGAACCGGCCTTCAGAGCGATCGCCACGTTGGCATGGCCGCTGTCCTTCAGGTTCAGGGCGTGTGCGCGACCCTGGGAACCGTAGCCGACGATGACGACGTTCTTCGACTTGATGAGGTTGAGATCTGCATCACGATCGTAATAGACGCGCATTTGAATGTCCTTCCCTTTGCTTGTCCTGTGACTGTTGTAAGTGGGATCAGCCGACCAGCGGCATCTCCGCCAAAACCTTTTCCGTGCCATACAGGCGCAGGAAGGCAGTAACCGCCCTCTCCGCCTGACGCGCGGTATCCTTGAGGCCAGGTTCGCCGAGCAGCATGCGGACATGCAGATCGGAAACGATCAGGCCGTAAAGCGTATGATATGCCTCATCGGCATCATGGAAGCGCAGCAGACCGGCACGCTTGCCTGAGTCGATCAGGCCCATGGCACGGCGATCGATCTGGCGGCGGCCTCGCTCCAGAAGCAGCTTCCCGAGCTTGGAGCCATCGCGATGCGACTGGCCGATGGCGAGACGGTTGAGCGCCAGCGAGACGTCACCGGCGAGAACCTCGAGCAGATCCTTGGAGAAGATGACGAGGTGGTCGTGCAGGCTGGTCGAAGTCAGCCGTTCGCCGTTGCGCTCGAATGTGCGCACCTTGCTCGCCTGGTAGGCGATCATCGCGGACAGCAATCCGTCGCGATCACCGAACCACTTGTAGAGACTTTCCTTGGAGCAGTTTGCCGCACGGGCAACGCCCGATGTCGTCAGCGCCTTTTCGCCGCCATCGACGAGCAAACGCAACGCGTGTTCCAGAACGGCGTTCTGGCGCGGCGAAAACTCGCTGGGCTCCAAACTCTCGACGGACACGTTGCTCACTCCCGATATGTACCGTACGGTACGGTTCGTAGGCTTTATGCTGCAAAGCTCTCGGCGCGTCAAGCGGCGTCATAGCAAAATTTCAACGGATCCGCGCCGGTAAATTCGCGATACTGCGGATCGCGTATAGTGGCGCCGCCGGAACGACAGGAGGAGGTCTCTATACCCCGTCGGGCTCGCGCGCCGCCTCAATGTCCCTGAGTGGAGACAAGCCGTAGACGCGGCTGTATTCGCGACTGAATTGCGACGGGCTCTGGTAGCCGACGCGGTGGCCCGCCGTTCCGGCATCCAGACGCTCGATCAGCATCAATCGCCGTGCCTCGTGCAGCCTCAGCTGCTTCTGATACTGCACCGGGGTCATGGCGGTGATCGATTTGAAATGGTGATGGAAGGACGACACGCTCATGCTGACGTGTTCGGCCAGATCCTCGATGCGCAGCGGCCGTGCGAAATTCTGCCGGAGCCAGGCAATCGCGCGTGCGATCCGGTTGCCGTGGCTGTCGGCAACCGCAATGTTGATAAGCCGTCCACCATCGGGACCGGTCAGGACGCGATAGAGGATTTCCTGTTCGATCAGCGGCGCCATCGCCGCGATATCGTTTGGACTATCGAGCAAGCGCAGCAACCTTACAGTTGCATCCAGAAACTCCGGCGTGGCCACATTGACCGCAATCCCGCGACCCTGCCCCGGCGCTCCCGGTCGCGGAATATCCGCGCGGCTGAGCAGGTCCAGAACCTTCTCGCTGTTGATTGCGAGCGTCAGGCACAAGTGCGGAACCTCCGCGCTGGCATCGACCACGCGCCAGATCACGGGCAGATCCAGCGATGTCAGGAGGTAATCGCCAGCGCCGTAATTAATGACATCGGATCCGAGGCGAAGGCTCTTCGCACCCTGAATCACAATGGCGATACACGGCCGGTAGCTGCCATGGCAGGGCATGCTCGGCGTATGCCGGCGGCTGATCCGCAGGCTCTCGATACCCGTTCGGAATTCGCCCTCATCGATCGCATGGCGCGCAGCGATGGAAGCGATTTCATGATAAGGATTGAACGGCAAGGTCATGCGAGAAAGGCCCTTCGTCTGCGTGCCGGCGGATGGCCCCTATCTAGGCCACGTTGGCGTGACCTGAAATAGGCGATCCTCTCAATTTTGCAGGATCGTGCAAAAAGCTCGGAGGATTGCTCTACCGCCCAAGAGACGATCCGGTGCATTTTCCGGCCATCCACCCAGGAACCCCGAAAGGAAGTCTCAGATGCCTATTGCAAAAGGCTATGCTGCCACCGATGCGTCGAAGCCGCTCACGCCCTTCACCTTCGAGCGCCGCGATCCCAATCCCGACGACGTCGTGATCGACATCAAGTTCGCCGGCATCTGCCATTCGGACATCCATACCGTCCGCAACGAATGGAAGAACGCCGTCTATCCTATCGTGCCGGGCCACGAGATTGCCGGCATCGTCTCTGCTGTCGGTTCCGCCGTCACCAAGTTCAATGTCGGCGACCGCGTCGGTGTCGGCTGCTTCGTCGACAGCTGCGTCGGCTGCGCCTCGCGCGACGTTGACCTCGAGCAGTACATGCCGGGCCTCGTCGGCACCTACAACAGCGTCGAAGCAGACGGCAAGACGCCGACCCAGGGCGGCTATTCCGACTCCATCGTCGTCAAGGAAGGCTACGTCATGTCCATTCCGGACAACCTTCCGCTCGACGCCTCCGCCCCGTTGCTCTGCGCCGGTATCACGCTCTACTCCCCGCTTCGCCACTGGAATGCCGGCCCCGGCAAGAAGGTTGCGATCGTCGGCATGGGCGGCCTCGGCCACATGGGCGTCAAGCTCGGCGCGGCCATGGGTGCCGATATCACCGTCCTCTCCCAGAGCCTTTCCAAGAAGGAAGACGGCCTGAAGCTCGGCGCCAAGGAATACTATGCGACGTCAGACGAAGAGACCTTCAAGAAGCTCGCGGGTACCTTTGATCTGGTGATCTGCACGGTCAGTGCGGAAATCGACTGGAACGCCTATCTCGGCCTGATCAAGGTCGACGGAGCTTTCGTTGTCGTCGGCGCACCGGAAAACCCGATACCGGTTCACGCCTTCTCGTTGATCCCCGGCCGCAAGAGCATTTCTGGCTCGATGATCGGCTCGATCAAGGAAACCCAGGAAATGCTCGACTTCTGCGGCGAGCACAACATCGTCTCCGAGATCGAGAAGATCAACATCCAGCAGGTCAACGAAGCTTACGAGCGCGTTCTGAAGAGCGACGTCCGCTACCGCTTCGTCATCGACATCGCCTCGCTGGCAGCCTGAGACTCAAACATCTGCGAATAGGGGCGGCTCTTCGGAGCCGCCTACCCTTCGTCGCGCATCGTCTCTTTTTGCGTGATCAGCCGGGCACTGTGCTGGCCGCTGAGATAGATCCACAACCAGCTCCACGCCACGGCAAAGCGTGACCGCGTACCGATCAGGAAGTAGATATGGGCAAGTCCCCATATCCACCATGCAATCCATCCCTTCAGCTTGATCTTTCCGAAATCGACGATCGCAGCACTTTGGCCGATCGTCGCGAGACTGCCCTGATGTCGGTAGCGGAAAGCCTGCGGTGCCCCCTTGCCTGCGAGCCGCGCCCGAACGACCTTCGCGACATAGCCTCCCTGCTGCTTTGCCGCAGGCGCTATGCCGGGCACGGGCGAACCGTCGCTTCGTTTCACCGACGCAGTATCGCCGATCACGAAGACGTCGGGCAGGCCAGGCGCGGCCAAATCCGGCCCGACAATGGCCCTGCCGGCGCGGTCGGCCGGTATGTCGAGCCACTTCGCAGCCGGCGATGCCTGCACCCCGGCGGCCCAGACGATCGTCCGGCTTGCCAGAAATGTCTCCCCGATCTTCACGCCATCAGCCGAGCATTCCGTCACCGGCTTGCCCAAGCGCACCTCGACGCCGAGGTCTTCCAGCGCCTTCTGGGCGTAGGCGGAAAGCTCTTCGGCAAAGCTCGGGAGCACACGCGGGCCGGCCTCCACGAGCACGACCTTGGTGGTCCGGGTGTCGATGTTGCGGAATTCCTTCGGCATCGTCTTGTGCGCCAGCTCGGCGATGATGCCGGCGAGTTCGACACCTGTCGGCCCCGCGCCGATGATGGTGAAGGTCAACAGAGAGTCGCGCACCGCCGGATCCGTCGCCAACTCCGCCCGTTCGAACGCCAAAAGCACGCGCCGACGTATGGTCGTCGCATCCTCGAGCGTCTTCAACCCCGGCGCGACGGGCTCCCACTCGTCCCGGCCGAAATAGGCGTGTGTCGCTCCAGTCGCGAGAACCAGCGTGTCGTAGTCGAGTGTTGTGCCATCCCGAAGCTGCACCTGCTTGCGCGCAGCATCCACGCCCGTGACTTCAGCCAGCAGCGTCGTCACGTCGCGGCGATCACTGTAGAGGTGGCGAATCGGCCAGGCGATCTCGGAGGTGGAGAGGATGGTCGTCGCGACCTGATAGAGCAGCGGCTGGAACAAATGGTGGTTTCGCCGATCGACAAGCGTAATGCGCGTGCCGGCACCCTTGAGGTCGTTGATGAACTGCAGCCCGCCGAAACCGCCACCTACCACGACAACCCGATGCTCACCCATGGCCTGTCCTTCCATTGCTTGCTCGACGCCAAATGTCACAGACTTCTGGCGCCGTTCAATCGCTGTTTGGACATAGCACGCCTGCGCTGAACGGGCGCGTCCCGATTGTTGGCGGCCGGTTTTCCTCGCATAGGTTTCAGCAACGAGAGAAATCGGTGGCGCGTTCGCGAAAAAAAAACCACAAACATCGCAAAGCCTCTCGGGCACAATGAGGGGGATTGAATAGGAGTAGCAGAAAGCATGCGAACAATCGGATTGATCGGCGGCATGAGCTTCGAGAGTTCGGCGATCTACTATCGCCTGATCAACGAGATGGTGCGGGAACGTTGCGGCGGGCTGAGCTCGGCCGAACTCCTGATGCATTCGGTCAACTTCGAAGACATTGTCACCCTCCAGAAGGCGGGCGACTGGGCAAGCGCTGGCGTCCGTCTCGGTGACGTCGCTCTCCGCCTGCAAAATGCCGGTGCGGATTGTGTGCTGATCTGCAGCAACACCATGCACCTTGTGGCGGACGATGTGTCATCACGCGTGGACGTACCGCTGCTGCACATCATCGACGAGACGGCGAACGCACTCCATATAGCACATCGCAGGCGCCCCCTCCTTCTCGCGACACGATATACGATGGAGCACGGCTTCTATACCGAGCGCATGAAACGCCAGGGCATCGATATGCTCGTCCCCGATGCGGCGGATCGCACTATCGTGCACGACATCATTTTCAACGAACTCTGCGCCGGCAAGATCCTGGACAGCTCCCGCCAGACGCTTCACGCGATCATCGAGAAGGCGCGCGACAATGGTGCCGATAGCATCATCCTCGGATGCACCGAGATCTGCCTCATACTCGATCCCGACCGCCTGCCTTTGCAAGGATTCGATACGACTCAAATCCACGCGCGCGCTGCAGTGGACTTCGCACTCGGCGGCTAGCCGATCGCAATTTAGTTGACTCAGTCAAATAAAACTTGGACATTGTCTCCAAAAGGAGATCCTGTCCCGATGCCCGACGCGATCATTGAAGCGGTGAGAGACTTTAACCGCTTTTACACCAGGTTTCTCGGCCTGCTGAATAAAGCCTACCTCGACACCCCGTTCACGCTGACCGACGCCCGCGTCCTCTTCGAGATCGGCTCTCACGACGGCGTGGGCGCTTCGACGCTGACGCGCGAGTTGCAGTTGGATGCGGCCTATCTCAGCCGCATTCTCAAACGCTTTCGTGGCGACGGCCTGATCGAAACAAAGCGCGATCCTGATGATCAGCGCAGTCAGGTGATACTGGCTACGGAAAAGGGATTTGCGCAATTTCGGGAGCTTGGCACGCGATCGAGCGCACAAATTGCCGAACACTTCGATCAGCTCGCAACAAATGAGCAACAAGCCGTCGTCGGCGCGATGCAGACGATCCGCTCGCACCTCGACCCGACGGCGCCATCATCACCCGCAATCATCCGCGCCCACCGGCCCGGCGATATCGGCTGGATCGTCCAGAGCCAGGCACGCGCCTATACCGAGGAATACGGTTGGGATTCGCGCTTCGAGGCGCTTGCGGCTGACGTCGCGAGCAAGTTCCTCGCCAACTTCGATCCCGCGCTGGAGTATTGCTGGATCGCCGAACGCAACGGCATAAATGTCGGCTCGATCCTGATTGCAAACGGCGGCGATGGCGTCGCCAAGCTTCGGCTCCTCTATGTCGACAAGTCGGCACGCGGCCTGGGGCTGGGTAAAACGCTGGTCGAAGAATGTATCCGCTTTGCCAGATCCAGGGGCTATCGCCAGGTTTCCCTCTGGACGAACGACGTCCTGCATGCCGCCCGCGCGATCTACGTCAAGGCAGGTTTTCGCCTTGTCTCCGAAGAGAGACATCGGATGTTCGGGCGCGACGAAAACGGCCAGACCTGGGTCCTCGACCTCTAGGCAGCTCATCACATAGTTTTTCGCTTGATTTGGAAACGACCATTTCCTAATTGATTTGGTCATGACATCAGCGACGCTTGAAAACACGACGAAATCGCGGGGCCGCCCGCGCGAATTCGACACGGATGCCGCATTGGACAAGGCGCTCGCCGTCTTCTCCGAGCGCGGCTACCACGCGGCGTCCATCAGCGAACTGACGGATGCAATGGATCTCGCAGCCGGCAGTGTCTACAAGGCTTTCGGAGACAAGCGAGGCATTTTTCTCGCCGCTTTCGATCGCTACCGCACGGTCCGCCGCAGCCTCCTTGATGCGGAACTCGCGAAGGTCATGACCGGTCGCGAGAAGGTCCAGGCACTCCTGAATTTTTATGCGTTCTATTCCCATGGCGACGCCGGCCGTCGTGGCTGTCTCGTGGTCGGCAGCGCCAATGAACTGGCGACATTCGACGAGGACGCGGCCGATCGCGTCGCCGCCGCTTTCGCCGCAAACGAAGCCCTGCTGCTCGATCTTATCCAGGCCGGACAAGCCGACGGTTCAATCGCGGCACGTATCGACAGTGCCGTCGCCGCGCGTGCCCTGCTATGCTTGACCAAAGGAATGCGCGTGGTCGGCAAGACCGGACGTGCACATAGCGACATGGCCGCCGTCGCTGAGATCGCCGCAAAGATACTCGACTGACCTCCCCAGCACGGGACTACCCCGTGCGTTTCAAGATAGTGACCATCCGACATTCCGGAGCCCCCGCATGAGCCTTTCTGCTTCAACGCCCCAAGACGCAGCAACCCAGACGATCTCGCCGCTTATGACATTCATGTTCGCCGCAACCTGCGGGCTCGTCGCGGCCAACCTCTATTACGGGCAGCCGCTTGCCGGTCCGATCAGCGCATCGCTCGGCCTCAGCCCGGCAGCGACGGGGCTGATCGTGACGCTGACGCAGATCGGATACGGTCTCGGCCTGCTGCTCATCGTTCCTTTGGGCGACCTGCTCGAAAACCGTAAGCTCGTACTGACGTTGATCGCGGTATCGGCTGTCGCCCTGGTTTCAGCCGCGCTGTCATCGACCCCGACGATGTTCCTGACCGCTTCGCTCTGTATCGGGCTTGCATCGGTTGCCGTGCAGGTTCTGGTACCATTCGCCGCCAACATGGCGCCCGACGCAATCCGCGGTCGGGTCGTCGGCAACGTCATGAGCGGCTTGCTCTGCGGCATCATGCTCGCCCGCCCCTTCGCGAGCTTCCTTGCCGAGGCGACCTCCTGGCACACCGTCTATTATGTCACGGCAGCGATCATGGTCGCGCTCGTGTTGATCCTGCGCGCCAATCTTCCCGTTCGCACGCCGCACACAAAGCTCAGCTACCGCGAGCTGTTGGCGTCGATGGGTCACCTCGCCCTCCACTCGCGCGTCCTGCAGCGGCGCGCGCTCTATCAAGCCGGCATGTTCGGCGCGTTCAGCCTTTTCTGGACCACGACACCCCTGCTGCTTGCGGGCCCCGAGTTCGGCATGACGCAGAACGGCATCGCGCTCTTTGCACTGGCGGGCGCCGCCGGCGCGATCGCATCACCGATCGCCGGTCGCCTCGCAGATCGCGGCCTGACCCGGATCGCCTCGACCCTGGCGATGGTGCTCGGGATGGCATCCTTCCTGATTGGACACTTTGCGGCAGACGGCTCTTTCACGGCACTCATCCTGCTGACGCTCGCCGCCATCCTGCTCGACTTCGGCGTCACCACCAATCTCGTGGTGGGCCAACGCACCATCTATGCGATCAGCGCCGAGCACCGCAGCCGCCTCAACGGCCTGTTCATGGCGACCTTCTTTGCCGGTGGCGCGCTCGGTTCCGCGGTTGGCGGCTGGGCCTTCGCAACGGGCGGATGGTCGCTGACGGCGTGGATCGGGCTCTGCTTTCCGGCCTTCGCCTTCCTGCTCTTCCTGACCGAGCGGAAAGGCTAGCGTCGGCTAGATAGCCTCGGCATCGAACCGGCTGCGCGCTTCGCGAACCGCATCGTGGTTCGCCTCCGCCCAATTCAACAGCAAAGCCAGCGTCGCATACAGAGATCGTCCAAGATCGGTCATCCTGTATTCGACGCTCGGCGGTTTCGTCGGGAAGACCTCGCGCTCGATATAGCCTTCGCGCTGCAGATCACGCAGCGTCTGCGTCAGCATCCGCTGGGAAATGTCGGGAATCATCCTGCGAAGCTCGCCGAATCTGTAAGGACGCTGTGATAGTGCCTCCAGCATCAGCGTCGACCATTTGCCACCAATCTGTTGCATCATGTCCCGCACGGGACAATTGCTGAAGTCGAGCTTCGAAAGGTCTATCTCGCGCCGGATCGCCGGAGCAGCCTTGCTCTTCAGGTTTACGACGGAGCCGCTCATCTATGGTGGTTCCCTTTTGGTAACGTAGAGCCTGAAAACTGCCTCCTTTACAGCTCAACGTCAATTCCTATTCTAGTGCTAGTCTCTTTTTGAGACCTATTGAACCTAGAGGACGACTATGAGCGAAACGATTCTTATCACCGGCGCAGCGGGACAGCTCGGCCAGCGCGTCATCCACCACCTGCTCGAAACCTACAAGGTTCCCGCAGCGAGCTTGATTGCCGCAAGCCGCGACCCGTCCAAGCTTGCGTCCCTCTCTGCGAAGGGCGTCGTAACCCGCGCCGCCGATTTCGACGACCCGGCGACACTCGAGGCCGCCTTCAAGGGCGCCGATCGCCTGCTGATCATCAGCACCGATGCGCTGGCAGTTCCTGGTCAGCGGCTCAAGCAGCACAAGGCGGCAGTGGAAGCGGCAGCCAAAGCCGGCGTCAAGCACATCGCCTACACGTCGATGCCGTCGCCCGACAAGTCGCTCGTGACCTTCGCTCCTGACCATCTCGGCACCGAAAACGCAGTGAAGGCCAGCGGCCTGCCCTACACGATCATCCGAAACGCCTGGTACATGGACAACTACCTGCACGGCATGCCCCACAACCTCCAGGGCGGCAGCTGGTACACGTCGAGCGGCGATGGAAAGGTCTCCAACATTTCTCGCGAAGATTGCGCGATCGCGATCGCAGCCGCTCTCGCCTCCGGCACGGCCGAGAGCGCTACCTACACCGTGACCGGCAGTGAATCGCTGAACGCCGACGAAATCGCCGCCATCATCGCGGACGCCGTCGGCAAGCCGTTGAAGGCCGTGCAGGTCAGCGACGAGCAGCTTGGCCAGGGCATTCGCGGCGCCGGACTGCCTGGTTTCGTCGCCGATATGCTTGTGTCGGCGGACGCGAACATTCGCGCCGGCAATTTCGATCTCGTGACGACCGATTTCACGAAGCTGACAGGCAAGCAGCCGCAGACGCTGAAGGACTTCACCATCGCCCACAAAGCCGCGCTGACGGCCTGATGCTCAATGACCGACACGCCCCGTTTCAGGGGCGTGTCGGCACAATTCAGATCTTCTGGCCGCAGGCGCGGCAGAAGCGCCGAACAGTTTCGGCCATGCCGTATTCGAGCGCATCGGCCGTAAGGCCATGGCCGATCGAAACTTCGGCAAGCTTCGGAATGCGCTTTACGAGCGCCGGAAGATTGGCAACGGTGAGATCATGGCCGGCATTCACGCCAAGTCCGAGCGCGAGCGCCGCATCCGCCGTCCGGCCAAGGTCTTCGAGAATGGGCCCTGCCCGCTCCGGAGCGTCATAGCAGCCTCCGTAAGGCCCGGTATAAAGCTCGATGCGATCCGCACCGACTTCCTTGGCGATCGCAACCGCCTCCTCATCGCCGTCACCGTCCGCAAACAGCGAAACGCGCGTTCCCATCTTCTTCAGCGACTGGATGACGTCGGCCAGAAAAACCCTGTGCTTGCGAAAATCCCAGCCATGGTCGGAAGTTGCCTGTGACGGATCATCCGGCACCAGCGTTACCTGCTCGGGAGCAACGCTCGCGCAGAGCTCGAGAAAGTCGGCGGTCGGATAACCCTCGATATTGAATTCGGCCTGCGGGAACTCGTCATCGATGAGGTTGCGGATGACAGGCAGGTCGGAAAAGCGGATATGACGCTGGTCGGGTCTCGGATGCACCGTCAACCCGCTCGCCCCCGCCTTGAGCGCGATGCGCCCCAGTCCCTCGACGCTCGGCCAAGGGAGGTCGCGCCGATTCCGCAGCATCGCGACGGCGTTGAGATTGACGGAAAGCGTGGTTGGCATGGCGACTGTCCATAGATCGAAAACGGTGCCCCGCTTTTACGTGATATGTGCCGATGAAGCCAACGACATTCCGTTATGGACACATTTCAAACGTTGACACCAAAGCAACCACCGCGCGAGATCGCGCAATAAGTATTACAAAGCCGAAAATGGCGTGATGAAACGATTAAGTCGCACGGAAATGGCAGCAGGCGAGATAAAATCGCTAAACAGGACAATCTCTCCGATACATTGCCCTGTGATTTAAAAATGATTATTTTTAAGACTAACAAATAGTTTCGTTTCCTTCATAACCTTGGGCTAATGCAACAGAGAATCCGCCCCTCGTTGCTTCGAGACTAGTACATAACGCATAGAGGAAACCCCACTCGACCGCGCCCCGCGTCTTTGAAATGCGCAAGCTGCACAATCGTGCACAACAGGAGGGTTGATGGCAGGAAACTATAAGCGGACATTCACTCCGCAAAACGCATCAGAGCTACGGCACGAGTGCCGATTTCTCCCCGCAGCGGCGCTACCGCCGGACCTGCCGGGTGGACAGGTTGCCATTGCCGACATGGCAAACGCCTTTGGCGTGACTCACAGAACGCTGCATTTCTATGAAGAGAAAGGCCTGATCTCGTCAGGGCGCATGGGCTTGATGCGCGTCTACGATCCCGGCGATATCATGCGCATGGCCGTGATCAACGTTTGCCGCGAAGCCGGAATGGCCGTGGCGGTGATCCAGGAGCTTATGCACGAACTCAGCGGCGCCGCTACGCAAGAGGCAGCCGATGCGATGTTCCGCATCGCACTTGAGACACGCAAGCGCGAACTCTGCGCCGATATGTCGACGCTGCATCGTCAGCTGCAGCATGTCAGCGAACTGCTGGAAACGCCGGACGGGCTGCTGAACGACAACCAGCACGAACGGGAACTGACAGAAAAAGAACTCCGCTGCCTGTCGCTGATGGCCGAAGGCCTGTCGACGCACCGCCTCGCCCGCGTGCTTGCGATGGACGATGGCGAAGCCCGCGCTGTGGAAGCCGCCATCATCGGCAAGTTCCAGGCCAACAACCGCTTCCAGGCAATCGCAAAGGCAGTGATGCTCGGTGTCGTAAGGGCATGATGCCCGAGACACGAAGGCACGATCAGCGCACGATCGTCAGCGTCTCGGCTGCACGGGTGATGGCCGTATAAAGCCAGCGCTCGCGCGTGTCGCGAAATGCCCAGCTTTCATCGAACAGAACGACATTGTTCCACTGCGAACCCTGCGCCTTGTGCACCGTCAAGGCGTAACCGTAGTCGAACTCGTCGTAACGCTTGCGGGTGTTCCAGGGGATCTCGCCCTCGACATCCTCGAACGCCTGCTTCAACAGCTTGATCTTCGCCGCCCCGCGATCCATGTCGTCGTCTTCAGGCCGGATCAGCAGATTGATCCCCGGCTTCGTGGTTTCCTTGGACGAGGTCATGACCTGCCACAGCGAACCGTTCAAAAGCCCCTTCGCCGGATCATTGCGCAGGCAGACGAGCTTGTCGCCCGTCTGCGGATACTCGGTCGTAAAGCCTTTCAACTCGCGAAGGCGCTGATTGTACCGCTTGCGCGTCCTGTTGGTGCCGACAAGCACCTGATCGGCGTCCAGAACCAGCGCCTGATTGACCTCGTTCTTCGAGATCACCTTTGCCGCGCCATAGTCGCCGTACATGATCTCGTTGCCTTCGCGCACCTGCATGGCAAGCTTGATGATCGGATTGTCCCGCGCCTGGCGGTGAATATCCGTCAGCAGGTAATCAGGGTCCTGATTGGTGAAGAAGCCGCCACCCGAGACGGGCGGAAGCTGGCCGGGATCGCCGAGCACCAGGATCGGGGTGCCGAAGCTCATCAGATCCTTGCCAAGCGCCTCGTCGACCATCGAGCACTCGTCGACAATGATCAGTGCGGCCTTGGCGACCGGGCTCTGCCTGTTGATTGAAAACATCGGCGCGATCGAGGTCTTGCCGGTTTCCTCATCCTCCACCGCCTCTTCGCCGCGGGGACGATAGATCAGCGAGTGGATCGTCTTGGCATTGCTGGCGCCACGCGAGCGCAATACCTGTGCCGCCTTGCCGGTGAAGGCTGCGAACAGCACGTCGCCATCGACATGCTCCGCAAAATGACGCGCAAGCGTCGTCTTTCCCGTGCCGGCATAGCCGAACAGGCGGAAAATCGGAGACCGTCCCTCCTTCAGCCAGTTGGAAACGGCCTTGAGGGCTTCATCTTGTTGCGGGGCAAATTGCATGGTCGTTCGACTTGGCAGGATTCGCCGGGGATAGGCAAGCGAGAAAAACTCTTCCTCTACCGGGAATAAACCTTGGGGCACCGGTGTCTCATCGCAGGCAAGGAGAAAAGCCTGCCCAACCCCAGTGAGGAGAAAGACATGAACTCCCTGACACTTCTGATCGCATCCGTCGCCGCCGCCGTAGCGACATCCGCCTTTGCCGCAGAGCCGGTGAAAGTGATGGATTCCGCCAAGGGCAAGGTCCTTACCGGCGATAACGGCATGACGCTCTACACATTCAAGAAGGATTCCAAGGGCGTCTCCAACTGCTACGGCGATTGCGCCAAAAACTGGCCGCCGCTGATGGCCGCTAGCGGCGCGAAGGCAGAGGGTGCATATTCGCTCGTCGAACGCAAAGACGGCAGCAAGCAGTGGGCAAAGGACGGCATGCCGCTCTACTACTGGGTAAAGGACAAGAAGATGGGTGACGTCACCGGTGACGGCGTCGGGGGCAACTGGGATGTCGCCAAGCCGTGAGAGGCGAACGTGAAAACACCGAAGCCTGAAAGCTTCGAGGGCCAGATCCTGGCCCTCATTCCCTCCCTCAGGCGCTATTCGCGTAGCCTGACGCGTTCGGATGCCGATGGTGAGGATCTTTTGCAGGATTGCATCGAGAAGGTCTTGTCCCGTCGGTCGCAATGGCGTGGTCTGAACCTGCGCGGCTGGGTGCTGACGATCATGACCAACCTGTCGCGAAACGGCCACCGCCAGCGCCAGCGGGCGCCGACCGTGGAGCTTGAAAGCGCCGAGAACGTCGTCTCCGCCGAAGCAGCCCCCGATCCGCTCGAACGATCGAAGCTCGAGGAGGCATTGAACAGCCTTTCGGAGGAAAACCGCTCGGTGCTGATGCTCATCGTCATCGAAGGCTATACCTATCAGGAGGTCGCAACCGCCCTCGACATTCCGATCGGAACGGTAATGTCGCGCCTGTCGCGCGCGCGCCAGAGGATCGGAGAGCGCATGAAGGCCGACAATGTTATTACGCTTCGGAGACCGAAATGAACGAGATCAACCCGACCGTGACCGAAGCGGATCTTCATGCCTATGCCGACGGACAGCTCCCCGAACAGGCGCGCGCCCGTGTCGAGGCATGGCTGAATGACAATCCTGAAGACGCGGCCCGCGTGGCGGAGTGGACGGCGCAAAACGCCGAAATCCGATCGCTCTTTGCACCTTACGAAAAATCCTCGGACGCGGATGCGGCACTTGTCACCAACAGAAGACAACAGTTGACCTGGCCAAGGCGCGTGGCAGCGGCGGCTGCGATCGCTGCGGTTTTCGGCCTCGGAGCGTTGAGCGGCCACTACGGACCAGCCTTGCTTGAGAGGCCGGATCTGCAACTGACCGAACTCGAAACTTTTCCCAACGAAGCTCGAAACGCCTTCCTGGTCTACGCCACCGAAGTCCGGCACCCCGTCGAGGTCTTTGCCGACGAGGAGGCCCATCTGGCGACCTGGCTCGGCAAGCGGCTCGCGATCCAGAACCTGCGGGTTCCGAACCTGCAGGAACTCGGTTTCAAGCTGGTCGGGGGCCGCCTGTTGCCTGTCGACGGTAAACCGGGGGCGATGTTCATGTACGAGGATCAGGCCGGCGAACGCCTGACTGTTCTTGTCGGCCGCAACGCCGACAACAGATCGACGAGCTTCCGCTTCGCCTCTTCGGGCAATGTCGAAACCTTCTATTGGATCGATGGCGAACTCGGCTACGCCGTGACCGGCGAGGTCTCGCGCGAGGTGCTGAAAAAGGTAGCGGAGGAATGCTACCGGCAGTTTCCGTCGTGATCGTCAGCGCAGCGGATCGTTGGCAAGCTCGATCGGCTTGCCGTGCGGCGTCGCCTCCGCTGCCCGCTGCCAGCTCTTCTGCAGGTCGAGGATCATATCGGCGTCAGCAACGCCGCGCAGAACCAGGATCGCCGAAAGCGCTGAGACCCAGCAATCGAAGTAATCGCTTCCATCTTCGGCGCGGCCGGGCTGGTGCAGCTCTCGGGACAGGGTCTCCGCCCATTCGCTCCATGTGAACAGGCCGCGCGCGTGCAGATGCACGGTCATGGCAAAGGCTTCCGCGGCCCAAGGCTCGGGAAACACCGGCTCGCCGTCCGCCGATTTCGGCAGTTGCGGTGATTGGGCGAGCGGCGAACGCGTTTCACACTGGCTCAAGATAGCTCTCCCATGCGTCGATCGAGACGCTAAGCGTCGGATCGGCACCCTCGCCCCAGATTTCGCCGCCATCGAAGACAACAGTGTAGACCCATTGCGGATTCTCGCCCTTGCCATGGGCATTGTCGTCGGGAAAGACGAAGGAGCCCTGGACCGCCTCCACGACCCCGGACTTGGCACGCGCATAACGCGGCAGCCGGGTATGTGTCGTCGGGTTGAAATTCCTGGTTCGAACCTTGTCTCCAGCCGCAAAGCGCGGCGGCGTCGCCACGGGCCTGTCGCAAGGACCACCCTTCGCGAGCACGCCAGGCACCATGTCTGCCTTGAGGATGCGCTTCGGCGTCGCGCCGTCCACCTGCTTGCGGCCCGCATCGATTTCGCCTGACGTCACGAAGCCGTGCCGCTCTAGCAGCACTTCAAGCGCCCGCGTCCAGATCTCGTAATAACTGGCACCAAGGTACTCGGCCGGAGGGATGCTTTCGCGCGTATGCCGGCTCTCATCGATATTCCACGCACCGAGCGCACCGCCTGACAGCGTGAGCCCGAGCGCTCGTTTCTCCCACTCCGCGTGAAAATACGGCTCGTTCGTTTCGGGCGCGACAGGGCCGAAACCCATCTGGCCTCCTAGGTCGTGCGGGCCATTCATGCTGCAACTCCCGGCATGGAAGCAACGCCGGTTCCGATCATCGAATCGCGGCTGACGAGATCGGCAAGTTGCTCCTCGCTCCACCCGTCGGTACCATCAGGTCTTTCGGGAATGACCAGATAGCGCAACTCCGCCGTCGAATCCCAGACGCGGATCTTCTTGTCGTCAGCCAACGTCACGCCGAACTCGGCGAGCACGCCGCGCGGATCGATCACCGCCCTCGAGCGGTAGGCCGGCGCCTTGTACCAGACCGGCGGCAGGCCGAGTACCGACCACGGGTAACAGGAGCAAAGCGTGCAGACGACGAGATTGTGCGTCTCGCCGGTATTGAACACCGCGCGCATGTGCTCGCCCTGACGTCCCGTATAGCCGAGGCTCGCGATCGCCGCCGTTGCATCGCGCCGGAGCCAGTCGGCGAAATCAGGATCGCTCCAGGCCTTCGCAACGACCCGAGCGCCGTTACGCGGCCCAATCTTGGTTTCGTAGGTCTCGACGATGGCGTCGATGGCCGCCGGATCGATCAGTCCCTTTTCCGTCAGAACTGTTTCAAGCGCCCTCACCCGCGCCTGCATGTCGGTGTAGCGGTTCTCATGGTCGTGATGATGGCCATGGCCATGATCGTGATGATGATCGTCGTCGTGCACGAGATAGTCCTCCGCGAATGCGTGGGCCTATCTTTAGGCGCTTGCAGCCGGGCCGCCAAGCCCAACCGGCAGGTCCACCGATGGGAACCCTCAAACTCTATTTCAGCATCGGCCAGAGGCTGAGTACCAGTAACACGGCCATGGTGATGTTGAACCATTTGAGCCGCGTCGGATCCGACAACCAGTCACGCAGCGCCGAACCGAAACCGGCCCAGGTCGAAACGCTCGGCACGTTGACCAGCGCGAAGGCAACTCCGACGATCAGGACACTAGCCAGATAGATATCGGGGATCGTGTAGGTCGCCATGGCGGTCACCGCCATGACCCACGCCTTCGGATTGACCCACTGGAAGGCTGCCGCCGAGAGGAATGACATCGGCTTCACCCCGCTTTTGCCTTCGCCGAGGGTACGCGACGTCGCGATCTTCCACGCGATCCAGGCAAGATAGGCGCCGCCTGCAAACTTCAGGGTGGTATAGAGAGCGGGCACCGTATGAAGCAGAGCGCCCAGCCCGAAGCCGACGCCGATGAGGAGCGAAAACAAACCGGCCCCGATGCCGAGCATGTGCGGAACAGTACGGCGGAAGCCGAAGTTCACGCCCGAGGCGAAGAGCATCATGTTGTTGGGACCTGGCGTTATCGATGTCGTGAAGGCAAACAGGACGAGTGCCAGAAATGTATCCAATGGCATGGGACCTCCCCGAGGTCCGCATTCATTGGCGACCTCGATCATTTTAGGTCAAGATAATTGACCTAAATATGCCGTTCCACGCAATCATTGTCATGGTGACAGGATTGGTTGAAAGATTGCGGCGCCATCCAATCATTTACTGGGATGAAGATCATGCAAGACGAGACAATCCCGACCATCCGTTTCCCTGACGGTACCGAAGCTCCTGCCCTCGGCCAGGGAACTTGGAACATGGGCGAAAACGCCGCGGAGGCGAAGCGCGAGGTCGAAAGCCTACGCGCCGGTCTCGATCTTGGTACGACGCTCATCGATACAGCGGAAATGTATGCCGAAGGCGGAGCCGAGCAGATCGTCGGCGAAGCGATCCGCGGCCGCCGCGACGTCTTCCTCGTCAGCAAGGTCTACCCCTGGAATGCCAGCCGCAAAGGCACCGTCGAGGCCTGCGAAAACAGCCTGTTGCGCATGGGGACAGACCGCATCGATCTCTATCTCCTGCACTGGCGCGGCAATCATCCGCTCGCCGAAACTGTCGAGGCCTTCGAGGCTCTGAAGGCGGCCGGCAAGATCGGCGCCTGGGGCGTGTCCAATTTCGATACTGACGACATGGAGGAACTGCTAGCCGTTCCCTCCGGAGCAAATGTGGCGGCCAATCAGGTGCTCTACAATCTCGCCCGCCGCGGCATCGAGTTCGACCTGTTGCCCTGGTGCCAGCAGCGCAACATCCCGGTCATGGCCTATTCGCCGATCGAGCAGGGCCGCATTCTGCACAATCCCGAACTGATCCGCATCGCCAAGGCCAACCAGGCGACGCCGGCGCAAGTGGCGCTTGCCTTCCTGCTGGAACGAGACGGCGTAATCGTCATCCCGAAGACGGCGAATGCCGCCCGCGCCGCGGAAAACCGCGACGCCGTCTCGCTAGATATCACCGACGAGGATTGGGCAGCGCTCGATGCAGCCTTCCCCCCGCCCACACGAAAAAAGCCGCTGGAGATGCTGTGAACTCCAACGGCCTTCCGGTCACCGGCCGGCGACCCTAACCAATCCGGGTTGGACAAGTGATCAGGCAGCTTTTGCCTTCGAGCCAGCCTCGTATGCCGGGTAGTCGGTGTATCCCTCCGCGCCACCACCGTAGTAGGTCTCACGGTTCGGCGTCGCCAATGGCAGGTCTCGCTGGAGTCGCTCCACCAAGTCGGGATTTGCGATGAATGGTTGACCGAAAGCCGCAAGATCGATCAGGCCATCATGCAGGAACTGCTCTGCGCGACGCTTGTCGAGCGAACCAGCAAGAATAAGCGTGCCAGAATAGCTCTGACGGAACTTGCGCAGAAAATCCTTCGAAATCGCCGGAGCGCTGGCAGGCCCCTGGTCTTTCAAATGCACGTAGGCAAGGTTCCGCTCAGCAAGCGCTGACGCAAGGTGCAGGTAGGTTTCCTCGATCAAGGGATGATGCGGCATGTCGAACAGCTTGCCGTATGGCGAAAGGCGGATACCAACCTTCTCGGCACCGATCCGCGCCGCCACCGCATCGACGATCTCAAGCACGAAGCGCGTCCGATCTTCTACGTTTCCGGCGCCGTAACGGTCGGTGCGGTCGTTGATCTCAGGATTGAGAAACTGCTCCAGCAGATAACCGTTTGCACCGTGGATTTCGACGCCGTCAAACCCGGCGGCAACGGCATTGGCCGCAGCATTCGCAAAGTCGTCTACGACCCTTGCGACCTCGTCGGTGCCAAGCGGCCTCGGCACACTCGCTTCGACAAAACCGGCCACACCGTCCTCGTTGAACGCATAGGCCGTGCTCTTGTCGTCGCGCGCCGGTTTGGCGCTGGAACTGACAGGCTGTCCGCCGTCCGGCTGAAGGGAGGTATGCGACATGCGGCCGACATGCCAGATCTGCGCGAATATCTTCCCACCCTCCTCATGCACCGCCTTCGTCACGCCCTGCCAGCCACGAACCTGCTCCTCCGACCAGATGCCGGGAATGAAGGCGAAGCCCGTTCCCTCTTGCGAGATCGGCGTCCCTTCGGAAACGATCAGACCGGCACCAGCGCGCTGCCGATAATAGTCGGCGGTCTGCTGGTCGGCTATACCGTCCTTCGCCCTCGCCCGGGTCATCGGAGCCATGACGACACGGTTGCGAAGCTTTTGGCCGCGAAGGTCGTGGACTTCAAAGAGAGACTTCATGAGCGTCATTCCTTATTCGGTTGATTATCATCGACCGAGTAGATATCTCTGGCGCATTCAGAAATCCAACAGATGGAGATCATGATGTCGATCGATCATGCTCATATCTTGAAATTCGACCTCAATCTGCTGGTCGCTTTTGATGCCCTCATGACCGAACGTAACGTCACGCGCGCCGCGCAGCGCATCGGCACGTCTCAATCCGCCTTGAGTCACAATCTCGGGCGCTTGCGGGCACTTCTGTCGGACGAGCTGTTTGTTCGCTCGGCGCGCGGGATCGAACCGACACCACGAGCGCAGGAGCTCGCCGAAACTGTCAGCGGCATCCTCTGCACCATCCAGTCCCGCCTGATCGAGCCTGAGCAATTCGACCCGGCAACGGATGAGCGGACCTTTACGCTTGGAATGACCGACTACCTCGAGAGCCTGCTGATGCCGCCGCTTCTCGCTTCGGTTCGCGAGCAGGCGCCACATGTCGATTTCGTGATACGGTCGCTGGATCAGGATTATCCCGCGGATCTGCTGGACAGTGGCGAGATCGATCTCGCGATCGGCAAGGTGGAGACCGGCAACGAGCTCCACAAACGCCGCAAGCTCTGGTCCGAGCGTTATGTCATCCTGAGCAATCCGGAGACAACCGGCGGTCCCGGCGCAATCGACCTCGATACATTTCTTGCGACCCCGCAGGCCGTGATCGTCAGCAAGGACGGCCGCTGCCGGCTCGTGGACGAAGTGCTGGCCGAGCGCGGATTGAAACGACGCGCGGCGGTGACCACGCCGCATCTATTCACGCTGCCGATCCTGGTTCGGGATACGCACGTCATCGCCGCCGTGCCGGCAAGCTTCGCCCGAGCCTGGGCACCAGTGTTCGGCCTCGCCATCAGCCCGGGACCGGTGGACATCCCGCCCTATGACATCTCACTTGGATGGCACACCTCGTCCGACCGGAACGCCGGGCACGTCTGGCTGCGCCAACAGGTTCTTGCAGCGCTCGAGCCTGTGCGTGCCAAGGTCTTGGAGGCCAATGCAGGGTCCGATATCGCCTTGATCGCTGCCGAATAGGCGGCTGGCGCGAGCAGCTGCTGGGTTAGTCAGATCCCCAGCAGCCATACTGATCATTCTAGATTGCCACCAGTCCTTCGGCCTGAAGCGCCTGCTGCACAGACGGACGGGACCGTACGCGCTCGTACCAGGACTGTAGGTTGCGCAGGCTATCGAAGTGAATGTCAGCCCTGATGTAGCTGGTGAGCCACGGCGCTTGTCCCCAACCGGTGAGCGCAAAGAGATAGGCGTCCGCAACGGTGAAATCGTCGCCTGCCAGATAGGGACGCCCTTCCAACTCCTTGTCCATGAAGGCGTAGCGGCTTTCGAGCTTCGGCTTGGCCGTCTCAACATATTTGCCGGCCAAGCGCGCATAGAGCAGCGGAATGAACCCCTTGTGAATTTCCGACGTCAGGAAGCTCAGCCATTGTTGAAGCTTGTAGCGGGCGATCGTGCCGTTCGCGGGCGCCAATCCGAGTTCCGGTTTCAGATCGGCGAGATATTGAACGATTGCCGGCCCCTCCGTGAAAATCGTACCGTCGTCGAGTTCCAGAGCAGGCACATAGCCGAGCGGATTGACCTCCTCGAAATTCCCGTCGATCCCGAAGCTGTGCTTCTTGCTGTCAACAAGCACCAGCTCGACATCGATCCCGAGCTCGTTGAGCACGATATGCGGTGCGAGCGAGCAAGCGGCCGGGATGTAATAGAGCTTCATGTTTCTTCCTTTTTTGATGTCCGCCAACGCGCGACACGTCGGCTCGGCGGCAATCTAAAAGCTCGGGCTATTTTTTGAAGAAGGCACTATAATGTAGTGTAGGTACATATTTTATACCAAGGAGATCCACGTGAAGGAGAGCGTAACCAATTGCACCGTGGAGGAAGCCATGCGGCTGCTTGGCGGCAGATGGCGGCTACTGATCGTGTATTTCCTTCTCGATGGGCCGAAGCGTTTCAACGCACTGAGGCGTAGCCTGCCGGGCATCTCGCAGCGCATGCTGACGCTCGATCTTCGCGCGTTGGAGGATGCCCGGCTGATCAGCCGTACCGTCTATCCGACCGTGCCGGTCACCGTCGAATATCAATTGACGGATGACGGAAACCGGATGGTCCCCGTGGTCAAGGTGATGCAGGAATTTGGAAAATGGCTGCAGGAGCGAGAGCCGACAGAGGCGTCAGCCTGAACGGGCTTGAGGAAGCCGCGACGAAGAACGGAATGAAAGTTCCGGCAAGCCGAATGCGGCTCGCCGGAACAGCTGTTCGCAGTGTTTCTTACATGCCCTGCTGGCCGCGGTTCATCGCGGCGATACCGGTGCGGCAGACTTCGATCAGGCCAAGGGGCTTCATGATCGACACGAACTGGTCGATCTTCGAAGACTTGCCGGTGATCTCGAGAATGAAGTGATCGACCGTCGCGTCGACGACCTTCGCATGGAAGGCGTCGGCGAGCCGAAGCGTCTCGGCACGGGTCTCGCCCGTCCCGACGACCTTGACAAGCGCGACTTCGCGCTCGATCGGGCGCTCCTGGCCGAGTTCACGGGCGCGAACCGTCAGGTCGACAACCCGATGGACAGGAACGATGCGCTCGAGCTGTGCCTTGATCTGCTCGAGAACATGCGGCGTGCCGCGCGTCACGATCGTAATGCGCGACAGATGCGCCTGATGCTCGGTCTCTGAAACGGTCAGGCTCTCGATGTTGTAGCCACGGCCGGAGAAAAGGCCGATGACACGGGCAAGGACGCCCGGCTCGTTATCGACGAGAACCGAAAGCGTGTGGCTTTCGACCGCCGCCGTCTCCGGCGAGATGAAATAGGCAGAGCCCGTCGGCTGTAGGTGTGCGTTCATAGTGTTGGGTTTCCTCTACCTTATTATCAGACGAGCGCGCGGCCCTTGGCGTCGATCGCATTGGCGACCGCCTCGTCCGTGGCTTCGTCGGGCAGCAGCATCTCGTTATGTGCCTTGCCTGATGGGATCATCGGGAAGCAGTTGGCGAGATTGGCAACGCGGCAATCGAAGATGACCGGCTTCTTCACGTCGATCATCTCCTGAATGGTCGCGTCGAGATCGCCGGGCTTTTCGCAGCGCAGGCCAACAGCGCCATAGGCTTCCGCCAGCTTGACGAAGTCAGGCATCGCTTCCGTGTAGGAGTTCGACAGCCGGTTGCCATGCAGCAGTTGCTGCCACTGGCGGACCATACCCATGTACTGGTTGTTCATGATGAAGATCTTGATCGGCGCTTCGTACTGGATGGCCGCCGACATTTCCTGGATGCACATCTGGATCGAGGCATCGCCGGCAATATCGATGACGAGGCTTTCCGGATGCGCGATCTGCACGCCGAGCGCTGCCGGCAGACCGTAACCCATGGTGCCGAGACCACCCGAGGTCATCCAGCGGTTCGGCTTCTCGAAGCCATAGAACTGCGCCGCCCACATCTGATGCTGGCCGACTTCGGTCGTGATGTAGGTGTCGCGGTCCTTGGTCAGCGCGTAGAGACGCTCCAGCGCATATTGCGGCATGATCACGTCGTTGCTCGGCGTATAGGCAAACGAATTGCGCGCACGCCAGCGAGCGATATCTGACCACCATTCCGCGATCTGGCTTTTCTCCGGCTTCTTCGGCAGGGCACGCCACAGGCGGACCATGTCTTCCAGAACGCTGCCGACATCGCCACGAACAGGTACGTCGACGCGAACGTTCTTGTTGATCGAAGACGGATCGATGTCGATGTGAATCTTCTTCGAGTTCGGCGAGAACGCGTTGAGACGGCCGGTAATACGGTCGTCGAAGCGGGCGCCGATGCAGACCATGACGTCGCAATCATGCATCGCCATGTTCGCCTCGTAAGAACCGTGCATGCCGAGCATCTTCAGCCAGTTCTTGCCGGATGCCGGATAGGCGCCGAGGCCCATCAGCGTCGAGGTGATCGGGAAGTCCGTCAGCTCGACCAGTTCGCGAAGCAGCTTGGAAGCTTCGGGACCGGAGTTAACAACGCCGCCGCCGGAATAGATGATCGGCCGGCGCGCCTTCGACATCAGCTCGATCGCTGCATGGATCTGGTTCAGATCGCCCTGAACCTTCGGCTGGTAGCTCTTCTGGATCGCGTGGGCTGCCGGCGGCGTGTAGGTGCCGGTCGCAAACTGAACGTCCTTCGGAATATCGACGAGAACAGGACCCGGACGGCCCGACTGCGCGATACGGAAGGCTTCATGGATGATCGCCGCCAGATCGTTGACGTCCTTGACCAGCCAGTTGTGCTTGGTGCAGGGACGCGTGATGCCGACCGTATCGGCCTCCTGGAAGGCGTCGGAGCCAATCAGCGAGGTCGGAACCTGACCGCTCAGGCAGACGAGCGGAACGGAGTCCATCAATGCGTCCTGCAGCGGCGTGACCGCGTTGGTCGCACCGGGACCAGAGGTGACGAGCATGACGCCAACCTTGCCGGTGGAGCGGGCATAGCCTTCGGCCGCATGGCCGGCGCCCTGCTCGTGGCGAACGAGGATGTGCTTGATCTCGTCCTGCTGGAAGATCTCGTCATAGATCGGAAGCACGGCACCACCCGGATAGCCGAACAGGTGTTCGACACCATTGTCCTTGAGTGCGCGGATAACGATTTCCGCGCCTGTCATCCGATTTTCGTCCGTCTTATTGTCCGTGCCCGTCATGTTTCTTTTCCGTTTTGACTGCTGGGATTTGAGTTCTGTAGCAGGGAAGCCCGAATTTTGGGCATAAAAAAAGGCCCCTGAGGGAGCCTGTCATCTAGCGCATGGGTGGCTATCGCCGGATGGTTACACCATCCTGCCCATGCGCCTTCCCACCACGATAAGAGCTACTGCGATTTTCATGGGGCGAAGTGATAGACAGAAAATTTCGCATCGTCAACGCAGTCAGCAATAAAAAATCGCGACCGGTTTCCGCCGCCCGCAGGCCTGAAGCCGTTCAGAAGACTTTATTAAAGGTTGGGCCTTATCCTTGTGCGCTACCGCAGGGAGTAGCCCTTTGGACGATACGCACATGCAGACGTCAGGCGAGCATGACCGCCGCGACACATATGCACCGGGGAACAGGCTCCTCGGTCGCGTTGTCGCATGCAGCGGATCCCGTGCAACGATTGCTGCTACGGCCCAGGCGGGCGGAACGGATCTCACGGAACTTTGGTCGGTTGGACGCCTGATCTCGATCAGCGTCGGTCGCAACCGCGTTGTCGCACTCGTCTACTCGATGAATACCGGCAGCCATGCCTGGTCGGAAGCCGAGGACAACTACTTCAAGATCGAAACCGAACTGCTGGGCGAGGTCCGCGTTCACGAGGACGGCAGGGAAGAGTTCTCGACCGGCATTTCGCAATATCCCTATCTTGGCGCCATCGCCCACCGCATCCGCGCCCGGGACCTCATGCGCATCTATGATGCAGGCAGTGGAACGACGGCGGTCATCGGCAAGCTGACCCAGGACGAGACCATCGATGCGGCGATCCATGTCCCATCGATGCTGTCGAAACATTTCGCGATCGTCGGCTCCACCGGCGTCGGCAAGTCGACGGCGGTCTCGCTACTGTTGCACAAGGCGATCGAAGCCGATCCCAAGCTCCGCGTCCTCATCCTCGACCCGCACAACGAATTTGCGGCAGCTTTCCCGAAGCATTCGGTCGTCGTCGACACCGACACGCTCGACCTGCCGTTCTGGCTGATGAAACTCGAAGAGTTCGCCGAGGTGGTCTTCCGCGGCAGAACGCCGGTGCCCGAAGAGTTGGACATGCTCCGGGACATTCTGCCCGAAGCAAAGCGCGCCTTCCGTGGCAGCGACAATTCCCTCGTGCGCCGAACCACCGAGAAAAGCTCGATTACGGCCGATACGCCGGTTCCCTATCGTATTGCCGACCTGCTTGCGCTGATCGACGAGCGAATCGGTCGCCTTGAAGGACGAAGCGAGAAGCCTTTCCTTCGTTCGCTCAAGATGCGCATCATCGCCGCGATCAACGACCCGCGCTATCACTTCATGTTCTCCAACAACACCATCTCCGACACCATCATGGAGACCGTTGCGGAGATCTTCCGTGTGCCGGGCGACAACAAGCCGATCTGCACCTTCCAGCTCTCGGGCATTCCGTCTGAGGTCGTGAACTCCGTGGCTTCGGTGCTTTGCCGTATGGCCTTCGAAATCGCGCTGTGGAGCGAAGGCGCGATCCACATGCTTGTCGTCTGCGAAGAAGCGCACCGCTACATTCCGTCGGACCCGACCCTCGGTTTCTTCCCGACGCGTCAGGCCATCGCCCGTATCGCCAAGGAAGGCCGTAAATACGGCGTTTCGCTTGGCATCATCACGCAGCGCCCCGGCGAACTCGACCAGACCATCCTGTCACAGTGCTCGACGCTGTTTGCCATGCGGCTCGCGAACGATCGCGACCAGGAAATCATTCGCTCCGCCATTCCGAACTCGTCGATCTCGACGACAAGCTTCATCTCCTCGATCGGAAACGGCGAAGCAATTGCTTTCGGCGAAGCGATCAGCGTGCCAATGCGCATGCGCTTCTCCCGTGTGTCCGAAGAGCTGCTCCCCAAGGCCAACAGCGCCCTCGTGAAGACCTCGGAAGAGGATCCCGATAACGTCGATCTTCGCAAGATCGTGACGCGGATGCGGGCTGTCAGCGGCCCGGATATTTCAGCGTTCCAGCACAGCTACAGCGCAGCCGCGAGCAGTTTGCCTGCAATCGATGATGAAGACGAGATCGACGATGATCTGCCACTGGCGCAGATGCCGATGCCGTCGATCACCAATCCGCCGCCGATTGCCCCGATCGAACCTTACCGTCAGGACATGCTTCCCGGCTCCTATGCACCGCGCGAGCCGCTGCCACCGGCCCCCGCGCCCGCCGCCCCACAGCGCACGACGTTCGGCACGGCCGCCGACACCTCGATCGACAGCCGCCTAGAAAGCCTTCGCCGCGAAACCCGGATGGAGAGACCGCCAGAGCGCAGCAACGGCCAGCCGCCGGCGGCGCCTGTCAGCATCCGCAGGGAACCAGGCGTCTCCTTGCGCGAGAGCATTCTGAAAAAGCCCCTGAGCAGTCTTTACGACAAGGACTAGGTCGCTTCCGGCGCTAGCTCAGCCGCTCCCAGCTGTCGTCCATCTGGTTGCGAGACCATGTCATCTGCCGCTTGGCATATTGACGGGTTGCCGCCGCTCCCTTTTCGATGACCTCGGCTCGCGACATCTCCCCGCGCAGCATGGCCGCGATCTGCGAAACCCCGATGGCCTTCATGATCGGCATGTCCCCGGGCAGGGACAGCGCCAGAAGTGCCCTCACCTCGTCCTCGGCCCCTTCCTCCAGCATCTTTTCGAAGCGGCCGTTTATACGACCATGAAGGATGGAACGCTCAGGCAGAACCACGATCTTCCGCGCCTCGTCCGGGTTGATCAGCGCCGATCCGGCCTGCTGCTGAAAGCCTGAAATCGATTGGCCGGTAGCGACGACGACCTCCAGCGCGCGAACGATCCTCTGACCGTCCTGGGGGTTCAAGGTGGCGGCCACCGGCTGATCGCGTTCGGTGAGCTCGGCATGAAGCGCAAGCGGCCCCTCGGCCAACAGGCGAGCACGCAGCTCGTTGCGGATATTGTCAGGAATGGCAGGCATATCGGAAAGCCCGCCCGTCAACGCTTTGAAATAGAGGCCGGTCCCGCCGACGAATACCGGCATCTTGCCCTCGGCGCGCAGACGCGGAAGCAGGACTTCGACGTCGCGGAGCCAGGCTCCCGTCGAATAGGCGCTGCCGGCGGGCACGTGACCATAGAGATAGTGGGCAACACCCTGCATGTCGGCCTCAGAGGGCCGCGCCGTCAGGATACGGAGCGTATCATAGACCTGCATGCTATCGGCATTGATCACCACGCCATCGTGCTGTTTGGCCAGCTCCACGGCCAAGGCGGACTTGCCGCTTGCCGTCGGGCCGGTTATCAGGATCGCGTTCGTTGGGTTAAGAAGGTTTTCCATAATGGCTCTCGTTGCCACGCTTATTGCCAATCCGTCAAATCCCGTTCTGACGCCTGCCGTCGCGGAGAGGGCTGCAGAGGCGGTGAACGCATCCGGCCTTTACTGGCTCGCCGATGGGATTGCCTGCGATATCGCCCTCCGGGACGGTAGCGATATGGATGATGCACGAAAGCAGATTGCTGACATCATCGTCTCATTGCCTGTTGACCTCGTCATCCAGGAAGCCGAGACGCGTCGCAAGAAGCTGCTGATCGCGGACATGGATTCGACGATGATCGGCCAGGAATGCATCGACGAACTCGCAGCCGAAGTCGGCCTGAAAGACAAGGTGGCCGTCATCACCGCCCGCGCCATGAACGGCGAGATCGCCTTCGAGCCGGCGCTGCGCGAGCGCGTAGCTCTTTTGAAGGGCCTGCCCATCTCGGTTGTCGACGAAGTGATCGCCAAGCGCATCACGCTGACCCCGGGCGGTCCGGAGCTGATCGCCACGATGAAATCCAAGGGCGGCTACACTGCGCTTGTGTCCGGCGGCTTCACAGTCTTCACCAGCCGTATCGGCGCCACCCTGGGCTTCGACGAGAACCGCGCCAATACGCTCCTTGAGGAAAACGGCATGCTGACGGGCTTCGTTGCCGAACCGATCCTCGGCAAGCAGGCCAAGGTCGACGCGCTTGAAGACATTGCCGAAAAGCTCGGAATCTCGCCTGACGATGCAATCGCGGTGGGCGATGGCGCCAACGATCTCGGCATGCTGCATCTCGCCGGCTCCGGCGTTGCCCTGCATGCAAAACCCGCTGTCGCGGACGAGGCAAAGATCGAGATCAACCACGGCGACCTGACCGCCCTGCTCTACATCCAGGGCTACAGGAAAACGGACTTCGTCGCCGCATAAAGTGAGCGGGGCTTCCGCCCCGCTACACCGGCTACTCCATCGGCACTGCGACGAAACGCAGATCGCCGTTCGCGGACGCGATCATCATCTGGGCGTTGCGGCGCCCTTCCTGCTTCAGGGACTGGACCTTGGCCGCGACAGCGTCTGGCGAACGCATGAACTCCTGCGCCACCTCAACGATCACATCACCGGCCTTCAGGCCCTTCTCCGCAGCAAGCGAACCCGGCGCGACTTCGGAGACGAGGACACCGTCAACGCTCTCGGCAATACCGAACGTCTTGCGGGTTTCGGCGCTCAGCAGTGATAGGGACAGGCCGAGAACGCTCTTGGTATCGGCCTTGGCGTCAGGCGCCTTCTCCGCGGGCTTGCCCTTGCCGTCAGGGACCGGCTGCGCCTGATCGTCATCGGGCTCGTCCATATCCTGGTTTTCACTCGGATCCGGATTGATCACGCCGTCCTTGTTGTCGGCGTCGTTGGCCGCAGCTTGGTCGCTATCTTCCAGTCGACCGAGCTTGACCTTGACGGTCTGCTCCTTGCCGTCGCGAAGAACGACGACATCGACTTCCTTGCCGACAGGGCTCTCGGCAACCACGCGCGGCAGATCGCGCATTTCGTTGACGGCCTTGCCATCGAATTTCAGGATGACGTCGCCCGCCTTGATCGAGCCATCATCGACAGGACCGCCCTTGATCACGCCGGCGACCAGCGCGCCCTTGGCGCTCGACAGGCCAAGGCTGTCGGCGACATCATCGGTTACCGGCTGGATACGCACGCCGAGCCAGCCGCGCCGCGTCTCGCCAAACTCGCGAAGCTGGTCCACGACACCCGCAGCAAGCTCCGACGGCACCGAGAAGCCGATGCCGATAGAGCCGCCGCTTGGCGAAATGATCGCCGTGTTGATGCCGATGACTTCACCCTTCATGTTGAAGAGCGGACCACCGGAATTGCCCTTGTTGATGGCCGCGTCGGTCTGAATGAAGTTGTCGTAGGGTCCGGCGTTGATGTTGCGACCGCGCCCGGAGATGATGCCGACGGTCACCGATCCGCCGAAGCCGAACGGGTTGCCGATCGCCATGACCCAGTCGCCAATCCGCATGGTGCTGGAATCGCCGAATTTCACAAACTTCAGCGGGGTCTTCGGCTCAACCTTGAGAACCGAAAGGTCGGTCTTGGTGTCGGTGCCGATCAGCTTTGCCTTCAGCTTGCTGCCATCGGCGAAGTTCACCTCGATATCGTCGGCGCCCTCGATCACGTGGTTGTTCGTGACGATGTAGCCTTGCGGATCGATGACGAAGCCTGAGCCGAGCGAGTTGACGTTGTGGTTGCCGCCCTGCTTGCCCTTCTGCTTGTTGAAGAAGTCGTTGAAGAACTCCTGGAAGGGCGAGCCATCAGGCGCACGCGGCGCAGGCCCGGCTCCCTCGTCGTCCTTCACATTCTGCGATGTCGAGATATTGACGACTGCGTCAAGCAGACCCTGAGCCAGATCGGCGACAGACGCCGGGCCGTTCGTCGGCGGCGTCGCTTGTGCATGAACCACCCCGGCAAAACTGATATTCGCCAGAAATGCTGCGCCGGCCAAGAGAGCGAGCGATCGTCTGAAGGTCGGGCGTATCGTGGGGGCCATCAAGCATCCTCATGTCACATAAAAAAGCACACTGATCATGAGCATACGGCGGAATGATGGAGGGTGAAATCACCTTTTCGCGAAATCCCGAGCAATCTCTGAAGGAGATAAATCCGGCAAGCCTCAGGGCAGCAAAAATCCCATTAAAACAAAGGGGCCGGTGATGAGCCGGCCCCTTCTGTTTGTTTTTCGATACCCTCGGCGAAGGTCAATTCGCCGGTGCAGCAGGAGCAGCTACAGGAGGCTTCGGCGCCTGTCCGTTGGCATCGTTGAAGAAGCGGAAGAACTCCGAAGTCGGCGACAGCACGAGCGTCGTATCCTGCGACGAAAGCGCCGAGGAATAGGCCGACATCGAGCGGTAGAACTCGAAGAAGGACGGATCCTTTCCGAACGCCTCTGCGAACACCCGGTTGCGCTCGGCATCGCCCTGACCACGAAGAATTTCGGAATCGCGCTGTGCCTCGGCGGTGATCTCCACGACCTGGCGATCCGCAACCGCGCGGCGGCGCTGTCCTTCTTCATTACCCGATGCACGGATACGCTCTGCCTCGGCCAGTCGTTCGGACCGCATGGCGTTGTAGGTGTTCGGCGCGACCTCAGGAGACAGATCGGTTCTGCGAATACGGACGTCGTCGATGTTCAGTCCAAGATTTTCCGCATCGGAGCGAAGATCGTCGCGGATCTCGAGCATCATGGCGACGCGCTCTTCGGAAAGAGCGGCATTGTAGTCGCGCAGACCATAGACGCGGCGGAGCGATGAATCGAGCTGTGCACGAAGACGTGCCTCGGCCGCCTCGCGATCGCCCGACACCGTTTCGCGGAAGCGGCGGACATCGGCGATGTTGTAGATCACGAACGCATCGACATCGAAGGTCTGACCGTCCTGCACCTGAACACGGATGTTATCGAGGTCGAGACGAAGCGCTTGCTTCTCGACATACTGCACCCGATCGGCATCCATGAAGGCGAAAGGCAGCTTGAAGTAGAGGCCCGGTTCGGTCTTGACCGACTGGATCTGACCGAAGCGGACGACAATCGCCTGCTCGCGGGCATTCACCACGAAGATCGACGAATACACGAAGAAGAGGATGACCGCGAAGGCGATCAGGAAAGCGGGAAGCTTATTCGATGTCATGGCTCAACCTCCCTGCTGTGCCGGTCTGGCGATCTCGTTAAGCGGCAGGTAGGGAACGACCCCCTGCTTCTCGTCGATCACGACCTTCTTCGAGTTCTTCAGCACCTGCTCCATCGTTTCGAGGAAAAGGCGCTTGCGCGTCACGTCGGGAGCCTTGGAATATTCGTCATTGATGGCAGAGAAGCGCTGGGCTTCACCGTCCGCTTCCTTGACCACGCGGTCCTTGTAGGCCGCGGCGTCTTCGCGAATCTGCGCGGCTTCACCGCGCGCCTGACCGAGACGCTGGTTGGTGTAGCGGTTGGCCTCTTCGATCGTGCTGTCGCGGTCACGACCGGCGCGCTGCACTTCTTCGAAGGCGTCGGCAACTTCGCGCGGAGGCGCAACGTTCTGGATGGTGACGCCTGTGACGGTGATGCCTGCGTGGTAGCGGTCCATCGTACCCTGGACGATGTTGATCACATCGGTCTCGATCGGTTGACGATTGCTGCGGAACGCATCCTGCGCCGGACGGCGACCGACGATTTCACGCATCGCGCTGTCGGCAACCTGCTGCAGTGTTTCGGCCGGGTTCTCGACGTTGAAGAGATAGGCCTTCGGATCGCTGACCGTGAAGAAGACTGCGAACTGAACATTGATGACGCTGCGGTCGCCCGAAAGCATCAGGCCGCTGGACGACGAAGCCGACGTCGCGCCGATGTTCTGCTGCTGAACCGTAACCTTTACGGTCTCGACCGTCTCCATCGGCCAGAGATGGAAATGCAGCCCCGGCATGGACACTTCCTGCTTCGGCTGACCGAAGCGGAGTTCGACCCCGCGCTCGTCGGGCTGGACGATGTAGATGCACTGGAAAAGCCAGAAGATCGCGACAATCGCTATGATAATCAGCGCAACGCCGCCGTTGAACCCGCCCGGCACGATGCCGCGCAACTGGTCCTGGCCGCGCCGGATGATGTCCTCAAGATCCGGTGGACCACCTTTTCCGCCGCCGCCACCGCGAGGACGGTTCGGTCCCTGCCCCCATGGTCCCTGATTGTTACCGCCGCCGCCGCCCCAAGGGCCGCCGCCGCCATTCTGATTGCTCCAGGGCATCAAAACCTCGTTGTTCGTTTAACTGTTGGATCGCGGAACCCACGGGGGCGACGGATACTGCGATCGTGACCGTTATAAGTATCGCAGCATCCGCTTTCAACGCGACATCAGGAACTTGGCGATATTTATTGGAAAATATTCTGTTTTAGGCCTTTAGCGGCGGTCGTAGACGACGAAACGCGTCGGATAGCTGTCCTTCTCGCCGGCTGACACGGCGATAGCCTCGCCTTCGCGCCAGATATCCGGATCGATCGGAGGAAAGACCGCATCGCCTTCGACGACGGTTTCGACATGCGTTACGCAGAGCCGGTCACTGAGAGCGAGGGCCTGCGCATAGATCTGGCCTCCCCCGATGATGCAGACCTCGTTCTGCCCGCTCTCAAGTGCAAGCGCTTCCGCGGAAGACATCGCCTCCGCCAGGGAACCCACCGTCGTGACGTCGGGATGGTCGATTGCAGCACCCCGCGTGATGACCACGTTCGCACGACCCGGCAACGGCTTTCCGATCGAATCGTAGGTCTTGCGCCCCATGATCACTGGCTTTCCAAGCGTGATCGCCTTGAACCTCTTGAGATCGGTCGACAGCCTCCAGGGCATGTCACCATCCCGGCCAATCACACCGTTCTCGGCAACGGCAACCACGATCGTCTTGCGGATAGAGGACATGGGATTCCCTGCTCAGACCGCAATCGGCGCCTTGATGCTGGCATCGGCTTCGTAGCCGATCAGCTCGAAATCCTCGAATTTGAACCCGAAGATGTCCTTCACATCAGGATTGAGCCGCATGAAAGGCAGCGGCTTCGGGCTACGCGTCAGTTGCAGCTTCGCCTGCTCGAAATGGTTCTGGTAAAGATGCGCATCCCCAAGCGTGTGCACGAAATCACCCAGCCTCAGCCCCGTCACCTGCGCGACCATCATCGTCAGCAGCGCGTAGGAGGCGATATTGAACGGCACGCCGAGGAAGATATCTGCCGATCGCTGGTAGAGCTGGCAGGAAAGCTTTCCGTCCGCGACATAGAACTGGAAGAGGCAGTGACAGGGCGGCAGCGCCATGCTGTCCACCTCGGCCGGGTTCCATGCCGACACGATATGCCGCCGGGAGTTCGGATTCTTGACGATGCCATGCACCAGATTGGCAATCTGATCGATATGCTCGCCGTCGGGAGCCGGCCACGAACGCCACTGCGCGCCATAGACAGGTCCAAGATCGCCATTCTCATCGGCCCACTCGTCCCAGATCGAGACGCCGTTTTCCTTCAGGTAGCCGATATTGGTTTCACCCTTGAGGAACCACAGGAGCTCATGGATGATCGAACGAAGATGGAGCTTCTTGGTCGTGAGAACCGGAAAGCCTTCCTCGAGATCGAAGCGCATCTGATAGCCGAAGACGGAACGCGTGCCCGTGCCGGTGCGATCACCGCGGTCGCTGCCCTTTTCCATCACATGCGTCAAAAGATCGAGATACTGCTTCATCGTCCGCCGCCCGTTTTCGTTACGCTCTATTTAAGCCTTCCCAGCATCGAAACCAATCGCGGCGCACGCATTATCCCGGCAAATCGTCCGGCCTGATCGGAACTCGCCGTAATCCACGTCTGACAACGACGCTTTTGTGACGTCCCCTCTTTCCATCGCACACGGAAAACACTATATCAGCCTTGCCGGTTTTCGGACCGGCTATGGCGATAAATGAGCGATGGAATAAACCTATTGGACCCGGGGGCGGTACCCGGCGCCTCCACCAAAAACCGACGAAAGACCACGGTCGCGGCCGGCTTTTGATGGGGGCGAAATAGGATCGACAAGGGTGTAAAGATCGACTTTTTGCTCGGCATGATACCGCCGTTATCGGGTCACAAGTGTAGTTGCAAACGACAACAACGCTAAGGAATACGCTCTCGCTGCCTAATGGCGGTGCGGGAATTCCGCTCTAAGTCCTTAGGGTTAGCCCCTTAAGGCGGGGTCCGAAGGCACCTGGCAACAGAAGCCTTCACCTTCTCGCTCCCGTTCAAATCATGTATGATTTGCGAAACTACGACTCGGCTTCGGGCTTTTCCAAGCCGCCCCGGCGTGGCATATAGCCTTGGGACAACATGCCGGAACAACGAAAGACAGGAAAGTATGGGGCAGGATCATATCCGTTACGACATTCTGGCACAGGACGCGCTGCGCGGCGTCATCCGTAAGGTATTGTCCGAAGTCGCTGCAACGGGCCGCCTGCCGGACGAGCATCATTTCTTCATCACGTTCCTGACCGGCGCTCCGGGTGTCCGCATATCCCAGCTGCTGAAGTCCAAGTATCCGGAACAGATGACGATCGTCATCCAGCACCAGTTCTGGGAATTGAAGGTGACTGATTCGGGATTCGAGATCGGCCTGTCCTTCTCCGATATTCCCGAAAAGCTTGTCATTCCGTTCAACGCGATTCGCGGCTTCTACGACCCTTCGGTCAACTTCGAGCTCGAGTTTGACGTGCCGCTGGCGGATGGCGAAGAGCTTCCGACCGGTGAGATCACCGCTTACCCGGTGACAGCGGAAAAGACCGAGGACGCTTCCGCCAAGCCCGCCGAGGGCGAGGAAAAGAAGCAGGGTTCAGTCGTCTCGCTCGACGCCTTCCGCAAGAAGCAGTAAGAAATTCCAAGGGAAGCACCAGCTTCCCTTTTTCGTCGGAGGCAAGCGTGAGCGCCGAAATCGTCAATCTCCGCCAGTTCCGAAAACAGCAGGCCCGCTCCGAGAAAGAGAAACAGGCCGAGCAGAATCGCATTTCCTTCGGACGCACGAAAACCGAGAAGCAGCTGACGACAGCGCTGAACGAGAAGGCCGATCGCGCGCACCGAGAGGGCCGCATCGAGAAGAGCGACGACAAGGAATGACGCTCGCCCGCGTCAGGAATGAGCACCGCGTAGTACGCTTTCGCCCATCCCGCCTTGCTCCTTCCATGCGTGGCATAGTTCCGCCGCATCCATGATCCGCAAACACTCCGCAACTTTGCACGGACATCGCACGAGCATTTCGCTTGAAGACGAATTCTGGGCGGAGCTGAACGCGATTGCCAAAGCGCGCGCCATCTCCCTCGCCGCTTTGATTTCGGAGATCGACGACCAGCGAAGTCCAGACAGCAACCTGTCGTCGGCGCTCCGCCTTGAGGTTCTTACATGGCTGAAGTCCGGGAGCGGCGCAACCTCGTCGCAAAGTTAGGAAGACGTCTGCAACAAGAGCGGCGCGCGGCAAAGATCATTATACAAAGACTGCAGTCATGAATGGCGTTGGCGCTCGCCAAGAAGGCCAAGCCGTGAAGCGTCCGATTACTGCGGCATCTGAACGCCAGGCAGACCCGGTATCGTCTTGAAATTAAGCGAATTCTGCGGCGGCGTCTCGAGTTGTTGCTGGGCGCGACGTTCGGCCTCGGCGGCAGCCTTTGCGTCTTCCTCAGCCTTTGCTCTGGCGCGCGCATCAGCCTCGGCCTTTGCCTTCGCTTCAGCCTCGGCTTTCGCCTTAGACTCCGCTTCCGCCTTTTCGCGCTCAGCCTGTGCGGCGAGCGCCCTCAGCCGCTGCTCTTCGGCGCTACGCTGCGCTTCGATGGCAGCCGCTTTCTGGCGCTCGGCGTCGTTGAACTTGTAGAGCGCAGCCTCGCGCCTCAGCCGCTGCTTCTCAAGCACGTTCGACTGCAGCCGCTCGACACGACGGCGCTCCCGCTCGAAGGCGCGCAGGGAGAGATAACCGGTGATATCGGTGACATCCATGACCCGCCCGGGCGATCCGAGCTGACCGGAGAAATCCAGTCGCACCGCAGGCTCGGCACCCGGCAACGCATCGCCGGCGGCATTGAGCGCGATATTCAACGACGCGCTGATGCGCTCCTGCGGAAGATCGATCTGCGCGTTACCGAGTAGCTTGGCCTGATCGGTAGCGACACTGACGTTTTGAACCCGCAGCACGCCGTCGGTGATGTTGAACGGAATATTGGCAGGCGGAAGCTTGGCCTCGCCGTTGTTCAGCAGGGTCTCGATGATCGGGTGCACCTTGCCGGCGTTCAGCTGGTCCTGCATCGGATCCGTTGCAGCCTGCAGAGGCGCAAGCATCCCGAGGTTAAGCCCCCGCACCGTCGTATTGCCGAGACTCAGCGTTCCCGATCCATTGAGCGCAGCCGCGATGTCGTTGACGGACTTGCCGGATGCTTCTAGTGACAGCGAGAGACCGAACTTTCCATCCGCCAGCGGTGATCCGTCACGGGACCATACGACGCCGCCGAGATCGGTATCGGCAAGCGTCATTTTCGTCTGGAAGAAGCCGGTGCCGTCGGCATTCGTGAACAGCAGGTTGCCATTGATCGTGCCGCCGTCCCAGCCCGCCCTGATGTCGTTGAGCTGCAGTTCGTCACCCTTGTAGACGACATTGGAGGTGAAGTCCGTCATCGCGCTCGACCATCCAGGCCAAAACTGCTTGGCAGCCAGCTTCAGATTGACGTCCATGTCCTTCAGCGTCGGCAGGCCGAGCGCCGCGCCGGAAAGGCTTCCAGTGGCAGCATCCGTCATCGGTCCGTAGATCGCCTCGCCGAGCCACGTCGCATCGGCCTTGCTGAGCGAAAGCTCGCCGGTGGCGGTCGATTTTTCCGCCTTGCGATCCAGTGTCAGCGCGCCGCCGAACTCGTTATCCGCAGCGTGGCCGGCGATATCGCCAAGGACGATCTTGTCGCTGTCGACAGTCGCCGTCGTCGTGAGCTTGAACGGCAAGCCCGTGCCCATCTGCGGTACGCCGATCCCGTTCATCACGAGGTAGGGATCGAGATCCGCGCTTTCGAGCGAGACCTTGAGCTGGCCGTTCATGAATGTTTGCGGATGAACATCGACCTTGCCGCTCGCGGTAAACGAGGTGCGGTCGGTCGCAAAGGTCAGGGCCGCGTCGGCAGGGTCGTTGTCCTCCGCCTGTACCTTGAGCGTCAGACGGCCATTAGCATCGGCATCGACAGGCAACGGATCGAGACCCGCCTGCCCGAAGAGGATCGACGTTACCGTATTCTCAAGCGTTGCCTCGAGGCTGGTGGTTCCCTTGCCGGTCAGCGCCAACAGGTCAGACATGCGGTAGTCGAGATTGACGCGGCTGCCATTGGCAACACCCGCAAGCGTGACCGTCAGCCCGTTTGCCTGTTCTCCACCAAGCGTCACCGCCCCGCGCAGCGCCGTGTTGGTGTACCAGGCCGCATTGCGTACCAGGCGATCCATGACAGGATGCTGTGGCAGCTTCTGCTTCAGCATTGTAAAGAAGGGGCCGGGATCGGCGGACTTGAAGGTGATCTCTCCCGAGCCCTTGTAGTCCAGCAGCGAACCTTCGGCCCGGCCGGTAGCCGTGAACTCGGCGCCGGCCAAATTCTTGACGGCAAGCTTCTCCAGCGAGAGAGCGCCATCGGCAATCGTGAAATTCGTTTCGACATCACCGGCTTCGACGCCGAATGCCGTGAACTTGTCCGCCTTCAGTTGCGCCTTGATCTTGTGATCCAGCACGTTGTCGCCGGCATCCTCACCGGTGAAAAGGCCCGTCAACGCCCTGAGCGCATCGAGATCGAGCGCATCGCCTGTCAGCGCAACATCCAGCGTCGGCGTCTGGTTGGCGACGGCCTGCCTGTCCAGCTTGCCCTTAAGCGTCGCGGGTCCGATGGCGATTTCAAGATTGTCGAATGTCTGCCGATCATGCGTCAGACTGACATCGGCCGAAAAGCCCGCCTGTCGCAGCTGGCGGATGGCAGGATCAACCGAACCGGCGAGCCAGGACGCGAGCCCCGTCGGCTGGTTCGAGGCGACGGTCACCTGCCCGGCGAAGGATGCCTGGCCCTGCAGATTGAGTTTGCCTTTTCCTTCGATCTGCGTACGTCCGGGCAAAGTTCCAACAGCATTGTCGATCGTCCAGCCATTGGCGGCTGGTTCTAGATCGAGCTGCACGTCGCGGATCGTCGTATCGCCGGCAACGATCGCCGGCAGCCTGACGCTTGCCTTGCCCGGCACCTGCGGGATCGGAACCTGCGAAACGATCCGAACCAGCGAGTTCAGCCGCTGACGCGCCGACAAGGCAGGGTCGCGGGCCGTCTTTCCGCCGGCTCCCTGATTGCCGATGCGGTTCACATCGATCTGCTGGCCGTCGGCCGTCAGTAGGAACTGCGGTTTGCCGCCCGTATCAAGCGTCGCTTCGCCGGTAATGACATAAGGGTCCTGCTGCGAGCCGATCTCTAACCGGTATTCGGGGATGCGAATGCTCTCGTTCGTAAGCTCGAACTTCCCCTTCATCCGCGGCGGAACGTAATTCTTGTCAGCTTTCTTGTCGTTCGAGTTGATCGCCGCCGACACCGTCCCCTGATAGTTCGGCTTCTGGTCGATCAGCTTCAATTCGCCATCGAGATCGACAGACACGGGATGTTTGTCCGGCTCGAGGCGCGTGCGCATGCGCAGCACGCCGCTCTCATCTGGCTGGTTGCTCGAGATCAGGAATTTGCCATGCTCGCCATCAAGTGCCGCGTCACCCTCGATCCTCCATGGACCGGCCAGCGATTTGGCGGACATCTCGGCGTTGAGACCGGTCACATGCCGCGAACGGCCGGATTGGTCATCGATGAACTGGACATCGCCGCCGCTGACGTGAACGTTCTCAAGGACAACGGTCTTGGCCGGAATCTCAGGCTGGCTGCCATGGGTCCAATCGAGCGTACCGTCCTTGAGGAGACGCAGCTTTACCTTCGGGTTCACCACCCGCATGTCGAAAATCAGCGCTTCGCCAGACAGGAACGGCGCAAGCTCGGCATCCATCGAGAACTGCTCGACCTGAACGATCGGCGAACCATCCGGCTCCTGACCAACACGAACGTCGTGCATGGTGACCGAGGGGAAAGGAAGCAGCCGCGCGTCGACAGCGCCATGCACCACGACCTTCTTGCCGATAATGCGGCTGGCCTGATCCTCGAAGTTCTTCCTGAAGTCGGTCCAATCGATAAAAAGCGGCGCCAGCAGTGCCACGAACAGCACCACCACGATCACTCCGCCCAGCACGACAAGGAACCGGCCTAGCAAATTACCTACTCTCCATTCGGGATACCGACGCGAACACTAGAGCATGAAACCAAAAAGTGTGAAGCGGCTTTCGGGCAACATCCTGCTCTATTTCCCTGCTTTGGAGACACGCTCTGGCCGGCGGCTCGATTCTCTACGCGATCACCTGTGTCTAGTGGTATCCGCACCACAAGCAAGCCATGATCAACACATTGTTGTTTTTCAGGCAGAATGGAAAATCTTTCCGGGATTGAAGATGTTATCCGGATCGAGAGCCTGCTTGACGTGACGCATCAGGTCAACGGCGCCGCCAAGCTCCTCTTCGAGGAAAGCCATCTTCCCCTGCCCTATTCCGTGTTCCCCGGTGCAGGTTCCGTCCATGGCCAATGCGCGCGCGTTCAACCGCGCGACGAAGGCCTCGGCCACCGCGATCCCTTCGTCGGTCTTGTCATCGAACAGCAGCAGGACGTGAAAATTCCCGTCTCCCGCATGCCCGACGATCATCGCCAGCAGACCGTGCTCCTCGATATCGGCCTGGGTCTGCCCGATGCACTCCGCAAGCCGCGATATCGGCACGCAGACATCGGTCGACAGCGCCGCCATTTCGGGCGCCAGTGCCCGCGACGCCCAATAGGCATCGTGGCGAGCCTTCCAGAGCTTGTTTCGCTCCTCCGCGTTGACGGTCCATTTGAATTCGCCGCCACCGCACTCGGCCGCAATCTCTGCAAACTGTTCGGATTGCAGCGCGACCGTCTCATCCGTTCCGTGGAATTCCAGAAACAGAGTCGGCTTCTCTTCATAGTTCAGCTTCGAGTAGGCGTTGCATGCGCGGATCTGCAACGCGTCCAGGATCTCGATGCGGGCGACGGGAATACCCATCTGGATCGTCATGATCACGGCATCGCAGGCAGCGGTCACGCTTGGAAACGCGCAAACTCCGCCGCCGATCTTTTGCGGAATGCCCTGAAGCCTCAGCGTCACCGACGTCAGAATGCCGAGCGTTCCTTCGGCGCCGACGAAGAGCCGCGTGAGATCATAGCCCGCCGAGGATTTGCGGGCGCGCCGGGCAGTCCGGATTTCCTCGCCGTTGGCGGTAACCGCGGTGACGGCAAGTACGTTGTCCTTCATCGTTCCATAGCGGACCGCGTTCGTTCCGGAAGCCCGGGTCGAGGTCATGCCGCCGATCGAGGCGTTGGCGCCCGGATCGATCGGAAAGAAAAGGCCGGTGTCGCGCAGATAGGTGTTCAACTGCTCTCGGGTAACGCCCGGCTCGACCGTGCAGTCGAGATCCTCGGGGTTCACCTCGAGAATGCGGTTCATCCGGCTGAAATCGATGGAGATGCCGCCGTTCGGCGCATTCACCTGCCCCTCCAGCGACGAACCGGTGCCAAAGCCGATCACGGGAACCTTGTGCTCGGCGCAGACTTTGACGACGGCTTTGACATCATCAGCGCTCTCCGCGAACAGAACACCGTCGGGAAGCTGTGCCGGAATGTAGGTCGTCGTATGCGCGTGCTGCGCACGGAAGCTCTCGCCTGTCTGAAAACGCTCGCCGAAGCCCTGCTTCAGAATACCGAGAACGGCGGAGATCCCCTCCTCGTTGCGTTTTCCAGCCTTCGCATCCTTGAGCGCCATCTCATTGATCTCCTTACCGCTAATGCCCGGAGGCAGCTTGGTATGGGACATCGAATCGCGACTGTCTAGTGAAAGTGTGGTCGTAAGCGAGCGCATTCGGCAGCGACGGCAATTCCGCCGTCCAACGCACGCCGATCAAGTGGCGTCCCTGCAGGATTTCACAATTGACCCGTCAATCCTGTGAAGCATATATCGACCGAGCGCCGCCCCGATCTCTCGGCCGGCTTTCTTGTTCAGCAAAGCCAGTCCGCGTCTCACATGTCCGCGGATATGCGCCACCCAAAAGCACGGGAAGTTGCCTTTGAAAGACGCCAGCCGCCTGCTTCGCAAAGCGAGCCTGCCGCGATGGGCACTGTTGCTTGCGATCTCTTCGGCTCTGGTACTGGCGCTGGAAACGCTCGGCCTTCCCGCATCCCTGCTGATCGGGCCGATGGTTGCCGCAATCATGCTGGCGCTCACGATCGGCCAGGGCTCGCTTCGCGTGCCGCGCTGGCCGCTTCTGTTTGGCCAGGCATTGGTCGGCTTCCTGATGGCACGCGCCATCACGGTCGACATCATCGGGACAATGGCAGCAGACGCGCCGCTGTTCCTGTCGATGATCTTCTCCGTGATCGTGGTTGCCAGCCTGCTCGGCTGGCTGCTTACCCGCTGGCAGGTCTTGCCGGGTACCACCGCTGTCTGGGGCTCCTCGCCTGGGGCTGCCTCGGCAATGGTCATCATGTCGGAAGAATACGGCGCCGATGCCCGCCTCGTCGCTTTCATGCAGTATCTGCGGGTCGTCTTCGTTGCTGTCGCGGCCTCCGTCGTTTCGCGGCTCTGGGTAGCTGCCGACGGCGGCGAGCCGCCGCCGCTTGTCCTTTTTCCGCCGATCGACTGGCCCGCCTTTGTGGCAACGGTCGCGCTGACCTGCCTCTGTGCCTTTCTGGCTGTGCGCCTGCGCATTCAGGGCGGCACGATCATTCTGCCGCTGATAGCGGGCTCGCTGTTGCAGGGCTTTGGTCTTCTGAAGATCGAGCTGCCGATGTGGCTGTTGGCCATCAGCTACGCGCTGATCGGCTGGAATATCGGGTTGCGCTTCACCCGAGGCATCATCATGCATGCCGCGAGGGCCCTCCCGCGCGTCGCCGCGTCCATATTGCTGCTGATGTCGCTCTGCGGCTGTATGGCATTCGCCCTGCACAAGTTCGCCGGCGTCGATCCGCTAACGGCCTATCTGGCGACGAGCCCCGGCGGCGCGGATTCCGTCGCGATCATCGCAGCCTCCAGCGACGTCGATGTGCCGTTCGTGATGGCGATGCAGACCGGCCGCTTCCTCATCATCCTCTTTACCGGTCCAATGCTGGCGCGCTTTATCGCGAGACGGTTGGGGCTTGCGGAAAATCCCGTCTGAGACCAACCCACTGCCCGGGTGTCATCCCGTAGGTCTTCTTGAAATGGCGATTGAAGTGGCTCTGATCCGCAAAGCCGGTCGCTGCTGCGACATCCGCCAGCGTCTCTCCTGCTCCTATCAACAGACGCGCCTTCTGAAGCCGCCGCATCAGCAGGTAGCGGTGCGGGCTGGTCGCAAAGGCCGCCCTGAAATGGCGGGAAAGCGTAAAGCGATCGAGCCCCGTCGCCTTCTCGAGTTCGACGGAACTGACTGCCCTGTCGAGGTTGTCCTCCAGATAGTCGCGCGCCTCACGCGCCCTCTGCCACGCGATCAGACCAAGCGAGCGCATCGGTAGGCGTCCATGCCCCGCGAGCATCGTGGCAACACGGGCCAGGAAGTCATCGACGAATAGCTCGTCGAGCTCGCGATCGAGCTCCGACAGAGCAGCCAGCAACGTGCCCGCCAGCGCCTCGTCATTGATGACGGGATCGGCGACGAACGGCAACGCAGCCTTTGCCGCATCCATGCATTCGATCAGCAGGGCCGGTTCCAGATAGAGCATGCGGTATTGAAGGCCGTCATCGGTCCCTGCTCCACCATCGTGCTCTTCGTCAGGATGCAAGACGATAACCTGTCCCGGAAGACTGAACCGACGTTCGCCTCGATAGGAAAAGGTCTGGATGCCCTTGATCGTCACGCCAAGCGCATAGGTGTCGTGACGATGCGGCTCGAAGGCATTGCCGTGAAACCGGGCTTCGATCCGCTCAATCCCCGGAAAGACGGGCGCAGTCGCGATCTCGTCCGCGCCGCCATCGATGCACAAACGTTCAAGACCCTGGAAGACGTGGTTGTTTACATCCTGGCTCAACGAGAACACCTCGCACGAAAGAAACTGGCATGTTCGATACCAAAATGCGATTGTACTGCGAAACAATCTTGCGTCCTGGCAAAAGCTAAACGTCACCGCCTTCCTGATGAGCGGCGTGGCAGGGCAAACGCCTGAGATCATCGGCGAACCTTACAAGGACCGAGCCGGCAACACCTACAACGCTCTCTCGATCCAGCCGATCATCGTCCTGTCCGCGGACGAAACGACCATCGCCACGATACACCGCCGCGCACTTGAGCGGGACGTGACCTCTTCGCTTCGAAGAGATGTTTGCGACCGGCCATGATGCCGCCAATCGCGCTGTCTTCGCCAACTACGGGCCCGAGGACGCCAAGGTGGTCGGGATCGCCATGAGAGCGGACAAGAAGATTGTCGACAAGATCACCAAGGGCGCAACGATGCACCAATAAAAACGGCCGGGCGCAAAGCCCGGCCGCTTCAATCCAATAGAACTGGATCAGCCCTGCGTGACAGGCGCGATCTGGATCTCGACGCGGCGGTTCTGCGCGCGTCCTGCTTCCGTCGAATTCGAAGCGACTGGCTGCGATGGGCCGAAGCCGACAGCCGAAACGCGGCGGGCGTCGATGCCCTGACCGCCGAGATAACCCGCAACCGATTCCGCGCGACGCTGCGACAGATCCTGGTTGTGCTGCAGGCTGCCGGTCGAATCGGTGTGGCCGTTGATGTCGATCAGTGTGCGGTTGAACTTCCGCAGGACGATGGCGACCGAATTCAGCGTCGGGTAGAAGCCCGGCTTTACGGCGTCCTGATCGACGTCGAAGGTGATGTTCGACGGCATGTTCAGGATGATGCTGTCGCCGCGACGCGTCACGGAAATGCCGGTGCCCTCGAGCTGCTGACGAAGCTCGGCTTCCTGCTGGTCCATGTAATTGCCGATCGCGCCACCCGCCAGAGCGCCGACGCCCGCGCCGATCAGAGCGGCATTGCGGCGTCCATGCGCGGAGCCGCCCACGGCAAGGCCCGCAAGCGCGCCGACACCAGCGCCAAGCATGGCACCGCCCGCCGTGTTCGACATCTTCTGCTCGCCCGTATACGGGTCGGTTGTGGTGCATGCACTAAGGTAAGCTGCGGCAACAGACAGAAGTATGATTTTCTTGATCATGAGCAGGCGTATCTCCAGTTCGATGGTGATGCGAGCAGTATTAAGGAATGCGGCAACAAGATGAAGCGTCCGCACTCGATACTTAAATTTCGATCAATTGCACAGACCAGAAACCGTAAATGTCTGAAACGCTCAAAAAAGAAGCCCGCACGAGGGCGGGCTTCCTGGCGCGCGATGGCGGTCGCGCTATAGATTCTGGAACAACTGACGGACTGTATCGTAGGTCGCGTTGGCGATGTTCAGCGATTGCATACCAAGCTGCTGCTGCGTCTGAAGCGCCTTGAGGCGGCTCGCCTGCTCCTCCATGTCGGCATCGATCATGCGGCTGATACCGCGGGAATAGGAATCCTCCATGCTCTGCGCGAAATCGCTTTGAATGCTGATCCGCTTCTCCAGTGCTCCGAAGGCCGTTCCGACGGTTGTCATCTGGTTGAGCATCTTGTCGACGACGGTGACCATTTCTTTCACCTGGTCGTCGGTGGTCGCGTTCGAGACACCGATCTCGACCTGGCTACCCGAGGCACCTGCGCTCGACAGCATGACGTAGTTCTGCGAGGCCCCGACCTCGGTGGCGAAATGTTCTGATGTCAGCGCCCCGTAGTCGCCGGAACCTCCGCTCCGGTCGTCGATGAGGTAGCGGGCATCCGCCGATGTCGTGGAGCCGACCGGCGCCAGATCGACCTCGTAACTGAGCGTGCTGACCTCCACGCGCCCATCCGAATATCGGATGAAGGACGACGGGATTTCCCGCGGCTTGGTCGGGTCGTCGCCGTCGCTGAGCGTGACCCAGTTGTCGCCGTTGAAGCTCGCCGACTGAGCGACTGATCGCAGTTGATCCTTCAGCTGCGATATATCCGTATTGATCTTGTCCTTGTCGACACCCGATTCCGTGGCCGAGACAAGCTTGGCCTTGATCTGGCTGACGATATCGATGGCGCTGTCGACGGCATTGTAGGCGGTGCCCATCGTGGCAGCCGCCAGACCCAGCGCATCCCGGATGGCCGAATGCGCTTTCTGATCCGTCTTGAGTGTCGAACTAATCGCCCAATAGGCGCCGTTGTCAGACGCTTTTTCCACCCGGAGCCCGGTCGTGACCTGCCTCTGGGTCTTCGTCATGTCGCGACTGATGTCGCGCAATACATAAAGTGCGGCATCCACCGAGGTGCGCCGATAAATACTCACGGGTACTGAACTCCGAACACAACAATACGCAACTGATACAAATGAACCTGTACCGCGGACGCTCATATCCGGGAGCGCCGAAACAAGGCGCTGAGCGGCGCTCCGGAACGCTGGAGCACCTGTTGGTTTCTACCCGCTATGATTACTGTCTATGCTTAAGAAATACCTAAGGTTCAGAGATCGTTTAGCGATCCTGATGACCAATCGTAAACCATAGGACAAGAGTGCCCGGCAGCGGCCTATTCCGCTGCCTCGAGCTGGCCATCCTCGCGTACCGGCCGCGGACGCGATGCGTGCTGCATCTCCTGATGCAGCTTGGCTTCTTCGTGCGCATGCGGCTTTGCGAAGCGGGCAATGAGCAAATAGGCGACCGGCGTGATGTAGAGCGTCACCAGCGTCGCAAAGCCAAGGCCGCCGACGATGACCCAGCCGAGCGCGATACGTGCCTCGGCTCCGGCTCCATGCGCAAAGACCAGCGGAACACCGCCGAGGATCGTCGCGATCATCGTCATCATCACCGGACGAAGACGCAATGCACACGCCTTCTCAATCGCCGTTCGGACCTCCTCGCCACGATCGCGCAGCTGATTGGCGAATTCGACAATCAGGATGCCATTCTTCGCCATCACGCCGACAAGCAGAACCAGGCCAATTTGGCTGTAGATGTTCAAGCTCGACCCGGTGATAACAAGCGCGAAAACCGCGCAGGCGAGCCCAAGGGGCACTGTCGACATGATAATGATCGACGACAGGACGCTTTCGAACTGCGCGGCAAGAACCAGGAAAATGATGACGATGGCGAAACCGAATGTCAGCGCCATGCCGCTCGAATTCTCCTCCAGCGTCGCCGCTTCGGCGAGAGGCACCAGACGAGCGCCTGCCGGCAGGACCGACTTGGAGATCTCTGTCGCTTCCTTTACCGCATCTCCAAGCGAGAGGCCATTCTTCAGGCCGGCCGTGATCGCCACCGACGCAAGTTGCTGCTCGCGGTTCAATTGCGGCGCGACCGAGCTTTCGGTCAGCGACGCAATCACCGACATCGGAACAATCTTGCCGTCACCGGTCTTCAGGAAGACGTTTTCGAGATCCGTCGGATCGTCCAAAGGCCGGGTGTTCGAGGTGAGCAGCACCGGATAGGCTTCGCCCTTAACGAAAACGTCGACGACCGAACGTCCTTCCAGCAGCGATTGCATGGCGGTCGAAAGGCCGGTGATGTCGATGCCAAGGTCGGAGGCCCGCTCGCGATCGATCGTGACAGAGACCTGCGCCTGGGTCGGTTCGTTGGTCAGCCGCGGCGTGTCGTAGTGGCCGGTCGCGTCGAGAGCATGGACCAGCTGCGTGGCCGCGGCCGTCAGCGCCTCATGGTCGTTGCCGACAAGCGCCATCTGCAAGCCGTTGCCGGCACCGCGAATGCGCAAGCTGTTCGACTGGATCGCGTTGCCGCGCAGGGCCGGAACCTTTGCCGCGGCCTGATTGATGTCGGTGACGATCTCGGCCTGCGTGCGCTGGCGTTCGCCCCACGGCGCCAACGTCAGCACCATGAAGCCGCTATTGACCTGTCCGCCCTGCCCCGAAATCGAAAAGACGTTGCTGATATCGCCGCTGTCGACCAGCGGCTGAAGATACTCCTCGACCCGTTGCATCTTATCGCGAGTATATTCGAGGCTGGAGCCCTGCGGCGTCGTCAGGCGCATCATCACCAGTGCCCGGTCTTCATTCGGCGTCAACTCGCTGCGAACCGTCTGGAACGCGAGAATGGCCGCCCCGGCGAAAAACGCGGATACGACGATGACCACGAGCGGCGCGTTCAGGCAGGCATGCAGCGACCAGCGGTACGCGTCTGCGAACCAAGTTCCGAAGCGGCCGAGAACGCCGTGATCCTCGAGCATTTCCTTCGTCAATATTCGCGAGGCCAACATCGGGCACAGGGTCAGGGCGACGATGGAAGAAAGCCCGACCGAAAACGCCAGCACGAAACCGAACTCACGGAAAAGCCCGCCCACCTGACCCGGCAGGAAAGACAGCGGAATAAACACAGCCGCAAGAGTCGCAGTCGTCGCGATGACGGCAAAGAACACCTCGCGCGTGCCGAGAACGGCAGCGGCGCGCGGCCCCATGCCCTCCGAGCGGCGGCGCACGATGTTCTCGAGAACGACGATTGCGTCGTCCACGACAAGACCCGTCGCCAGCACGATCGCGAGGAGCGTCAGGATATTGATCGAAAAGCCGACGAGATAGACGGCCGCAAGCGTGCCGATGAGAGCGACCGGCATGCTGACAGCGGGAATGATCGTCGCGCGCCAGTCACGCAGGAAGAGATAGATGACGCCGGTGACGATGACCGCAGCAAGGATCAGCGCCAGCACGACTTCGTGGATCGCGCCTTGAATGAAAACCGCATCGTCGCTGGTGATGGCGATCCGCGTCCCCTCGGGAAGCGTCTTCGAAAGCTCGGCGACGGCATCCTTGACGCCATTCGAGATATTCAGCGTATTCGACTGCGCCTGGCGGATGATTCCGAGACCGATGCCGGGAACGCCGTTGGAGCGGAGCGCAGTCTGTCCGTCGCGCGGCCCGAGCGTCACATTGGCCACATCGCCAAGGCGCACGCGGTTCTGCAGGATCACATTGGAGAAATCCTCCGGCGTCTGCAGACTTGCCATGGCGCGCACGACGATCGTTTGTGTCGGGCTCTTCAGCGAGCCGGCCGGCACGTCGAGGGCGGCGCTGGAAAGCGCCTTGGTCAGATCGCCCACCGTCAACCCGCGGCTGGCGAGTTCGCTCTGGTTGACGTCGACGCGGAAGACCTTTTCCTGATCGCCATAGGTCTCGACATCGGCAACGCCATCGACCGAAGCAAGCCGATCGATGACCTGGTTTTCGACGAGAAGGGTCAGGTCGTCCATGTTGAGTTTGGACGAGGTGACGGCAAGGCGCATGATCGGCTGAGAATCGGAGTCCGCCTTGACGATCTGCGGCGCATCGGCCTCCTCGGGCAAGCGATCGGCGATACGGCCGATCGCATCGCGCACGTCGTTCGCCGCCACGGCGAGATCGACAGCATCCGAGAATTCCAGCGTCACCCGGCTCTGGCCGAACTGAGAGCTCGACGAAATGGACTTGAGACCGCTGACGCGAGCGGCAGCCCCCTCGATCACCTTGGTCAGTTCCTGGTCGATCGTCTGCGGCGAGGCGCCGTCAAAGGTCGTGCGAACCGTCACGACGGGCCGGTCGACATCCGGCAGTTCGCGCACTTCGATCCCGGCGTAAGCCGCAAGGCCGGCAACGATCATCAGGGTATTGAAGACCAGCGCCAGAATCGGCCGCCGAACGAACAGCGCTGTAAAAGTCTGTTTGCCGGAACCCGGCTTGTCCTGCATCTCGATCACGTTCATTGCGTGGCAGGCTCCGAGTTCGACGCGACTTCGTTGGCGACCCGCACCGCACCACCTTCGCGAACGCGCTGCAGGCCTTCGGTAACGATCGCGTCTCCGTCCTTCAGGTCGGCCTTGACGAGAATGTAGTCGGGGTTGCGCTGCACGATGCTGACACGCACCTTGCCGGACTTGCCATCGACGACCTGCCAGACAAAGGCGCCTTGCGAATCCCACTGCACCGACAGCGGATCCACCGCCGGATACTGGTCGCCGCCAAACTTCATGCCGACATTGAACGACATGCCGGCGCGCAGCTCATCGGAGGCGTTGTCGATGCGGGCTCGCACGCGCATTGTCCGGCTGGCGGCATCGACACGGTTGTCGATCGCTTCGACCACGCCTGAGAAAACGCGACCGGGCCGGGCAACGGAGGTCGCCTCGACCGGCTGGCCGACGGTGATCGTGTTGGCGAAGCGCTCCGGCACCCAGTAATCGACGAGAATTTCCGTGCGATCGTCGAGCGTCGCAACCGGCGTCGTCGTCGAAACATTATCGCCGACATTCACGGGGATGATGCCGACGATGCCGTCGATCGGCGCAACGATGCTGCGGCGCTCGAGATTGAGCTCGGCTGCCTGCAGCTGCAGGCGTGCGCCCTGCTCTGCGATCTCGGCGTCGAAGACATCCATGCGCGACACGCTGGATTTGATGTTATGGTAGAGGCTGGATTTCTCCGCGGCGCTCTTCAGCGCGACATCGGCCTGGCCGCGGGCAATCACCTGCTCTTCACTGTCGAGCTTCGCCAGAACCTGCCCCTTGGTGATCTTGTCGCCCGACTTGATCAAGATCTCGCGAACGGTGCCGCTTGCCTGCGGCATGACCACGACGGAACGAATGGCGTCTCCGGTGCCGATAGCACTAAGGCGATCGTTGACGACGCCGCGAACGACGGCCTGAGTGACCACGAGAACGGGCGCATTGGCTCCGCCGCCACGGCGTCTCGCCTGCCCGTCCTGGCCGCCGGCCTTCTCCGGCGCGGCCTCTTCAGAGGCCAGTTTGGAAGCTTCCGAGAAGCCCGCCTTGCGAAGCGTTTCGCCCGCTCCTGGCACAAAGAACATCCATCCGGCAAAGCCGGCTGCAATGACGACAAGACAGATAAGAAACTGCTTCCAAAACGGCATTCACGTCTCCAGAGGGACTCGAGGCTGGTCCAGGGTCAATCGAAAGAGGCGTCCGCGGGACAAATTGCCGCGTATCTGCGACAATATTGTCTCTTTGCTGGTCAGCGGCAAGCGAATTGCCCTGATATTACAGAATTGTAATATCAACACTAAGTGACCGGCAGCCCCTGCGCGAAGCCACGAAAGGTTCTCAGCCACACAGATCGGATACAGTCTGCAATTGCAAACCTGCGCTGACCTTGCCGACAACAGGCTGAGGATAGTGCCCGCGCGTGAATGAAAGCAGAACATCTTTTCTGGTCTTTCGATCCCGAATCACTACATTACGCGCCATGAGCAACAGTTTCGACGATATGCCCTTCTTCGACGAGGAGCCGGGCGAAGCGCCGCGCAAGCAGCAAGCCCCCGCCGCTCCCGCACGTGGAGCCCCCGTTTCGGGAGGTCTAGCCGCCCGCGCCATGGCTGCCCGTGGCGGCGCTCAGCAGCGGCCGGATTATCTTGACGGCCTCAATCCCGAGCAGACCGAAGCCGTCGAAACGCTCGAAGGGCCGGTCCTCGTGCTGGCCGGTGCCGGCACCGGCAAGACGCGCGTGCTGACCACCCGCATCGCCCACATCCTGAATACCAACCGCGCCTTCCCCTCGCAGATACTGGCAGTGACCTTCACCAACAAGGCGGCTCGCGAGATGAAGGAGCGTATCGCCCATCTGGTCGGCGGCGCCGTCGAGGGCATGCCCTGGCTCGGCACCTTCCACTCTATCGGTGTCAAGCTACTTCGCCGCCACGCCGAGCTCGTCGGCCTGCGCTCCGATTTCACCATTCTCGACACCGACGACGTCGTGCGCCTCGTCAAGCAGCTGATCCAGGCCGAGGGCCTCGACGACAAGCGCTGGCCGGCCAAGCAGTTCGCCGGCATGATCGACACGTGGAAGAACAAGGGCCTCGGCCCCGCCGACATCCCCGAGGGTGACGCCCGCGCCTTCGCCAACGGCAAGGGTCGCGAACTCTATTTCGCCTACCAGAACCGCCTCTCTACGCTGAACGCCTGCGACTTCGGCGACCTGCTGATGCATCCGATCGCGATCTTCCGGAGAAACCCTGATCTCCTCAAGGAATATCACGGCCGTTTCCGCTACATCCTCGTCGACGAGTATCAGGACACCAACACCGCCCAGTACATGTGGCTGCGACTGCTGGCGCAACGCCCGAAGGGCGAAACGCAAAACGTCTGCTGCGTCGGCGACGACGACCAGTCGATCTACGGCTGGCGCGGCGCCGAAGTGGACAACATCCTTCGTTTCGAGAAGGATTTTCCGGGCGCCAAGGTCATCAAGCTCGAGCGCAACTACCGCTCGACGGCGCACATTCTCGGCGCGGCAGGCCATCTGATCGCCCACAACGAAGGCCGCCTCGGCAAGACGCTCTTCACCGACCGCCGCGATCCCGACGACATCAAGGTTCAGGTGCATGCCTCGTGGGATTCGGAGGAGGAAGCCCGCGCCATCGGCGAGGAAATCGAGCAGCTTCAGCGCGGCGCTTCTGATGGCAAGGGGCACAAGCTGAACGACATGGCGATCCTCGTGCGCGCCTCTTTCCAGATGCGCGAGTTTGAAGACCGCTTCGTGACGCTTGGCCTGAACTACCGCGTCATCGGCGGTCCGCGTTTCTACGAGCGTCTCGAAATCCGCGATGCCATGGCCTACTTCCGCCTGGTCGCACAGCCTGCCGATGACCTGGCCTTCGAGCGCATCATCAACACCCCGAAGCGCGGTCTCGGCGACACGACAGTGCGTGCGCTGCACGACTATGCCCGCGCCCGCGATATTCCGATGCTCGCCGCCGCCGCCGATATGATCGAGACCGACGATCTGAAGCCGAAGGCCCGTAAGGCCCTGTTCGACGTCATCCAGTCGTTCCGCCGCTGGCAGGGCATGCTCGAAAACACGCCGCACACGGAGCTCGCGGAGCAGATCCTCGAGGAGTCGGGCTACACAGACATGTGGAAGAACGACAAGTCGGCGGACGCCCCGACTCGCCTCGAAAACCTCAAGGAACTTATCCGCTCGATGGACAGCTTCGAGTCGATGCGCGGCTTCCTCGAGCACGTATCGCTCGTCATGGATGCCGAGCAGAACGAAAATCTCGATGCCGTCTCGATCATGACGCTGCACTCCGCCAAGGGACTGGAGTTCGACACCGTGTTCCTGCCGGGCTGGGAGGAAGGTCTGTTCCCGCACCAGCGCTCGCTCGACGAGAGCGGTCGTGCCGGCCTCGAGGAAGAGCGCCGCCTGGCCTATGTCGGCATCACCCGCGCCAAGCACCGCTGCCACATCTGGTTCGTCTCCAACCGGCGCATCCACGGTCTCTGGCAATCGACGATCCCGTCACGCTTCCTCGATGAACTGCCGGAAAACCACGTCGAGGTCGCGGAAAGCGAACAGAGCTACGGCGGCTATGGCCGCGGTGGCGGCTACGGCCAGTCCCGCTTCGACAAGGCCGAACCCTTCGCCAACAGCCACTCCACTCCCGGCTGGAAGCGCGCCCAGCAAAACCGCAACGACGCCACCCGCGACAACTGGGGCTCCCGCTCCGGCCACTCCGTCGAGCGCATCGGCTACGGCGAAAGTGGCCCGCGCGGCCGCACCATCGACGGTGAACTGGTGGCGAAATCCACCACAACCGAACCCTCGAAGTTCAAGACCGGCGACCGCGTCTTCCACATGAAGTTCGGCAACGGCAACATCAAGATGATCGAAGGCAACAAGCTGACGATCGAATTCGACCGCGCCGGAGAGAAACGCGTGCTGGACGGCTTCGTGGAGCCGGTTTCCTAAGACGACCGCCCGTTCCGGGTGCCCTCACCCATTCGTGACTTCGTTTGCATGGCTCTCTCCCGCATACTGGCCTCCCGCGCGCACTGATCGCGGGAGAGAAGGAGGACGCAGATGAAACGTTATTCTCTACCTCTGATCGCAGCCTCGCTCATGGTTGCCATCCTCACCAGTCCGACGATCGCGCTTGCCTGCAACAAGATCATCGGCAGCTGATACGGAATCACCTTAGGCGCTCCGGCGCCTGAGCAAGTCCGAAGCTCAAGGAGCGGGCATGGCGCCCGCTCATCCCAGGATCGGCATCGACCCCAAGCCCAGTATATCGTTGAGTAGTGCCAGTCCGATCCCGGCGGCAACGAATGCGATGCCGATCAGAAACCACCGTCGCGCCCGATCGTATTTGGCCGCAATCAGCGAGTCCCGGGCTAGCAGGTCTGCGAAGACCTTGACCTGCAGGGCAATTCCAAGGGTCAGCAGCAGCATCGGCAATATGTCGATCCGGCTCCAGTCGTTGGGATTGGAGACCCAGTGGCTGATGAAGCTCAGGGAAAAGCCGAGAATGATACCGGCCGCCGTCAGCGAGCCGTTGCGGAACGTCGCGTCGATTTTCTCCTCTGGACCGGGCTCGGTCATGGCTTTGGCTCCGGGTGATCCTGCTCTCAAAGAAAGGCAGAAATTCCCGAACTCGGCAAGGCCGCCGCTTTCTACGGATTGATCGTCGTCAGGAGCAGCGTTCGGCGACGAAGGCCGCGCCACGATCTTCCAGCAGGCGCCGCAGCACGCTTCGATGGCAGTGGTTTTCGTTCTCGCAGTAACAGCCGATTGCGAAATGGGTTGCGTGCGAAAGCGTGGCAAGCAGATCTAGGACATGGCTCGCCTCAGGCACTTTCATCTCTTTCGTGAAGCTGCGCACGAAGACCGCCCACTCCGAATCCGTGGTCGCCGCCTTCGCCTCGGTGACGAGTGCCTTGCTCGGAGAAAGGATTGGCAGCCAGACGTCATAATAGTTGCGGCTCGCAAACTCTTCCTTCGGCACGCCACGGGGCGGCCTCCGGACGGTCCCGATACGAACGCCCTCGCCCTCTGCCCTGGGCGACCCGAGTTGAACGACACTGATAGCCACGCGCGCCTCCATCCAGTTGCCATGATCTCTACCGCGATCGAAACCGCGCCGCCAGCCTCCCCGGAGGGCTGCAAGACGCACCCGCATTACAAAACCTTCATTTAAAAATCATGTTTTAAGCTTGCCACCCCGTCGATCCGGAGCTAAAGACAGGGTCATCATCTGCTGCACCTCTGGGCGCCGCACGTAAGCGTTAACGTCAATCAACGCGCTGATCGAACCCCATGCCGGGGTGCGAGCGGCGCGGTATGCCTGCGTCTCACGCACCTCGGTTCCGATACAAGGAACGAAGGATGACGGAAAACACCGCCCCAGACACCACCGACAAGCGCCACCGCATAGAGCGCGTGCGCCATGAACTCAAGCGTCGCCTGCTGACAGTCAGCCGCGTCCAGAATATTACCCCGCAAATGCTGCGCGTGACGCTTGAAGGCGCCGATCTCGAAGGCTTCGTCAGCCTCGGCTATGACGACCACATCAAGATTCTCGTGCCGGCGCCGGGCGAAGAGCCGGCGTTCCCGGAAGTCGGTTCGGATGGAAAGCTGCAGATCGATCCCGCCAAGCGGCCGTCGATGCGCGATTACACGCCACGCCGTTACGATGCCGCCAGCCTGGAGCTCGACCTCGACTTTGCCCTGCACGACGCGGGTCCCGCGACGGAATGGGCGCTCAATGCCAAGCCCGGCGACAAGCTCGGCATCGGTGGCCCTCGCGGGTCCTTCGTCGTCGCCACCGATTTCGATTGGTATTTGCTTGCCGGCGACGAGACGGCGTTGCCGGCCATCGGGCGCAGGCTGGAGGAACTGCCGGCGAGCGCCAAGGCGCTGGTGGTGGTTGAAGTGTCCGGCCCCGAAGAAGAGCAGGCTCTGAGCAGCGAGGCGGAGCTGACGACGCTCTGGCTGCATCGCGGCAGCGAGCCCGCCGGCACCACGACCCAACTCGACGAGGCGCTGCGCGAACTCGCACTGCCCACCGGCGACGGCTATGTCTTCATCGCCTGCGAAACGCTCGTCGCCAAGCGGCTTCGTGCGATCATGGTCGAGGAACGCAATCATCCAAAGGCCTGGATCAAGGCCGCCGGCTATTGGAAAAAAGGCCAGGCAGACTTCCACGAGACCCACGGCGACTGAGTCGACAGTCGATCCCGCAAGGCGGCGGCCTCAGCCGCGCCCTGCGGGATCGACAAAATGCCGCAGGCAATCATCCTCCGTCGCAGCACGCGAAAGCGGGAACAGCGGCACGATTACCTCCGCGAGAACGCGCAAAACCTTCTACCGGTGCAAATCACCGGCGAGAAAGTTAAAATAAATCAGGAAGATGACGGGGCTTAACAAAAGATTAACCTGCTTCGCCCCACCGCGTCAATCGGCTGAAATTCATCATAATATTCCTGCTTTGACGCAACGCGAAAATCGCCCTAGCCCCCTTTGTGTCCGCCCATGAAAGGCGGGTTTCACGATGACCTTGCAAAGGAGGTTCAAGTGACCAGTGTTTCTTCTATCGGGAGCGGCGTTTCCCAATACAGCTCCCTTTCCAGCCTCGATAAAAACGGCGATGGCATCATTTCGGCCGATGAGCTTGCCGCTGCCAATCCGACATCAACCTCATCTACCAAGGCTTCGACGTCCACCAGCACCGATGAGGGCGCAAGCGTCACGCAGAAGATCGCCGGCGACATTCTTTCGATCATGCTGCAGATGCAGCAGTCGAGCGCCAGCGACGATGACAGCAGCTCCTCCGATGACGACTCCAAGGGCATTCTTGCCTCCCTGGACGCCAACGGCGACGGCAAGTTGACCACCGACGAGATCCTTTCGGCCGATACGTCAAGCATCGCATCCAGCGCCTCCGGTTCAGACGATCCGATCCTCTCCGAGGTGCTCAACGACATGCAGACCGCCCTGCGCGCCTATCAGAACACCTACGGCACCTCGGCCGCAGCCGATACGGGCAGCAGCGACGTTCAGACGGCCTGACCGATCTTTGACGGCTCCGCCGGGGGAGCCGAAAATGATCGAAGCAATGGAGGAAAGCGGTGCGTTTTCGCCGCGAACTCCAACGGTACATCCTGATCGTCAGCGCCGTTTATCTGCGCCAAGGCAGTTTTTAATTCGCAATTGCAAAATTTTCGCCGCAAAGCACAATAAAAATCGTTTGAATACTATCGAAGTCCTCTTAACCGCCTTATATGGCGGATGTGGCTTGCTGCACGCCTCCTCCCAGGGCGCCCCGCCGAGCCGCCGCCGGCCCGTTTGAAAGACGGCTTCCAAAGGGAAATACCCGGCGCCAACAATAAAAAGAGGTATCCTAAAGTGGCTGGTATCATCACCAATCAAGCCGCGACGACGAGCCCGACTTCATCAGACTCCTCCACGTCGCCAAACTATCGCTTTGCCCTCACTGCGCTGACGTCGCTCTTTTTCATGTGGGGTTTCATCACCTGCCTGAACGACATTCTCGTCCCGCACCTGAAGAACGTCTTTCAGCTGAACTATACGCAGTCGATGCTGATCCAGTTCTGCTTCTTCGGCGCCTACTTCATCGCCTCTCTTCCCGCGGGCGCGCTCGTCAAGCGCACGGGCTACAAGCAGGGCATCGTCATCGGACTGGTGATCGCGGCCATCGGCTGCGCCCTCTTCATTCCGGCAGCCAGCTATCGCGCCTACCCGCTCTTCCTCGGCGCTCTCTTCGTTCTTGCGACCGGCATCACCGTGCTTCAGGTCGCAGCAAACCCTTACGTTACTGTACTTGGCCCGCCCGACACGGCGGCAAGCCGCCTGACCCTGACGCAGGCCTTCAACTCTCTCGGCACGACGCTCGCACCGATGTTCGGCGCGCTGTTGATCCTTTCGGCAACGACCGCAGCCGTTGCGGGCGCTACGCCCGAACAGCTCGACGCCATCAAGATCGCCGAAGCAAGTGCCGTGAAGTTCCCCTACATGCTGCTCGCGGTCGCCTTTCTGCTGCTCGCCGCGCTCTTTGCGGCATTGAAGCTGCCGCAGGTCGAAGGCAGCGATGAGATCGAGCCGATAACCGGCGGTGGATCGGCATGGCAGTATCGCCATCTCGTCCTCGGCGCCGTAGGTATCTTTCTCTATGTCGGCGCCGAAGTCAGCATCGGCAGCTTCCTCGTGAATTTCATGAGCCAGCCTGACATCGCCGGATTCTCCGAGGCAGAAGCCGCCCATCACGTCTCCTATTTCTGGGGCGGCGCGATGATCGGCCGGTTCATCGGTGCGATCGCCATGCGCTACATCAATGATGGCAAGGCCCTTGCTTTCAATGCGGTGGCTGTCATTGCCCTGCTGCTGTTGACCGTATTCTCCGGCGGCCATGTTGCCATGTGGTCGGTCCTGGCGATCGGCCTCTTCAACTCGATCATGTTCCCGACGATCTTCAGCCTCGCGCTCTACGGCCTCGGCAAGTACACCAGCCAAGGCTCCGGCATCCTGTGCCTTGCCATCGTCGGCGGCGCCATCCTGCCGCTCGTCCAGGGCGGCCTGGCCGATACGATCGGCATCCACATGGCGTTTCTGATGCCCGTCATCTGCTACGCCTACATCGCCTACTACGGTCTGAAGGGCCATCGCCCGGCGTGATTTAATGATTGGGCCTCGCGTCAATTCGCGAGGCCCTCTCGCCTCTTGCGTGTTTCCCTCAGCCTTGGCATCTTGCGCTGCAACAAAGGAGACGCTTCGATGAAGGCATTGCTGCTTGTCGATATTCAGAACGGTTTTTGCCCCGGCGGCAACCTTCCGGTCCTCGAGGGCGACGAAGTTGTGCCGGTTGCGAACCGCCTGATCGAAAGCGGTAAATACGACCTCATCGTCGCCTCGCAGGACTGGCACCCCGAGGACCACGGCAGCTTTGCGTCCTCCCACCCCGACAAGGAACCGTTCGAGCTGGGCACGCTGTCAGGCAAACCGCAGATGATGTGGCCTGATCATTGCGTTCAGGGTACTGAGGATGCCGAACTGCATCCCCATCTTAATATCGAAGCCATTGACCTCATCATCCAGAAGGGACTGAACCGGTCGGTCGACAGCTATTCTGCCTTTCGCGACAACGACCGCGACGCCCACACCGGCCTTGCCGCTTATCTCAAGGATCAGGACATTACCGATCTCGATGTCTGCGGCCTGGCAACGGACTATTGCGTCAAGTTTTCGGCCCTCGACGCGCTGGAGATGATGCCGGGCATCCAGGTTCGTTTTATCGAAGACGCAAGCCGTGGGATAACGCCCGATGGCGTCGCAGCCGCGATCGACGAAATGCGCCAGAAGGGCATCGCCATCATCACCAGCGAACAGGCGATGGCGGACTGATCAATCCGTGGCGTCTCGCTGCAGCTGGTAGATGTCATCCGAGAAGTCGTCGATGCGTTTGGCGAGCACCGCCTGCGCATCCTCCAGCCCCTGTTTGTAATAGGCGGCCCCGATCTCCTTCGCGAAGAAATCCATCACGAATTCCGCTTTCAGAAGACCGATCGACTGGTCGAGTTCGCTGTCGAAGTAATGCTGGATGCGCGCGACCAGCGCAGCCTTATCTTCTTTCGAAAATTCAATCGGCTTCATCATGTCCTCGGTGCTCGTTTCTCCGTTGAACCGTTCAGTGAAATCGATCGGTCAATCAAGGAAATTCGTTTGCAGTGAACCATCAGCGCCAATAGACGAAGGCAAACTTCCACAAGGATCGTCGCCGATGAGTCGCGCGAATTTCATCGAAGGCATGCGCGGCGGCTTTCCCGTCGCCGTTGCCTCCGCACCGTTCGGCGCATTGTTTGGCGCCCTCGCCGTAGACCACGGCATGTCGCTAGCCGAACTAACATTCATGAGTGCCACGGTCTATGCGGGCGCCAGCCAGCTTGTCGGCCTCGAACTGTTCGGCCATGACGTGCAGGCTTGGCTGATCGTTGCCTCGATCCTGGCCGTCAATTTCCGCCATGTGCTCTATTCGGCCGCGATCGCGCCCTACATCAAGCACTTCACGGCACTGCAGAAGTTTTTCACCTTCTTCCTGCTCGTCGACCCGCAGTTTGCCGAGACGGTAAAGCGCGGGGAAGCCGGCAAGGAGGTGTCCTTCGCCTGGTACCTCGGCTTTGGCATCGTCATCTACATCCCCTGGATCTGCGTCAGCCTCCTGGGAGGCTTGCTCGGCAGCCTGATCGGCGATCCGAAGTCGATCGGTCTCGACATCCTGCTGCCCGCCTATTTCCTCGGGATCGTCCTCGATTTCCGCCACCGCGACAATTTCCTGCCTGTTGCGGCCGTCAGCGCTGTCGCATCGATAATTGCCTATCGTTACGTCGGTTCGCCCTGGCATGTGAGCTTGGGCGCAGCCGCAGGCATTGTGCTTGCCGCCCTGCTCCCGCCTCCGCCGCATGAACAGGAACTCGAATCCGACCTGCACGAGGTGTGACCGTGAGCTTTGATCTTCATATGGCGCTGATCATCGTCGCTGCAGCGGTCGCGACCTACGGCACCCGAATCGGCGGCTACATCCTGATCACGACGATGAAACGGATACCGCCGCGCATGGAGGCAGCCCTTGCCGCCGTGCCCGCGGCCGTGCTGACGACACTCGTCGCGCCGGCCTTCTTCTCTGGTGGATGGGACTCCAAGCTCGCGCTCGTCGCTGCCCTGCTCGTCGGTCTCCGGGTGTCGCACACCTGGATGCTCGTGGTCGCATGGGTCATCGTCATGACATGGCGCCACACGATCGGCGCCTGACCGGAAAGACGCCGGATCAGTCCGGCGTCCCCCTTACTTCAGATATCAGTATTCGAGTGGCAGTGTCGCGTTCTCGAGCCACGCCTTGATGTCCCGGTCGTGGATCAGAGGCATCAAGGCCTCACGCGTGCGTGCATGATAGTCGTTGAACCAGTGCAGCTCGTCATGCGTCAGCAGCTCCGGGATCACGAGGCTACGATCGATCGGGCAGAAGGTCAGCGTTTCGAACCCGAGCATCGGCTGATCACCGCCCTCGACTGCCTCCGCGTCGCGCACGTAGACGAGGTTCTCGATCCGGATCCCGAACGCACCCGGCCGGTAATAGCCGGGCTCGTTCGACAGGATCATCCCCGGTAGGAGCTCCTGCGTCGACAATCGTGAAATCCGCTGCGGCCCTTCATGCACCGAAAGATACGAACCGACGCCATGGCCGGTGCCGTGGCCGAAATCCGCACCCGCGCGCCACAAGGCGATGCGTGCCAGCGGATCGAGATCGCAGCCGCGTGTTCCTTTCGGAAAGCGAGCCGTACTGATCTGGATCATCCCCTTCAGGACGAGCGTGAAGAAACGCCGCTGCTCTTCGCTGACGGACCCGATGCCAACGGTACGCGTGATATCCGTGGTGCCATTGATGTACTGCGCCCCGGAATCGATCAGGAACAGCTCACCCGCCTCGAGTTTGCGGTTCGTCTCTGTGGTCACCCGGTAATGCATGATAGCCGCATGCTCGCCCGCTCCCGAGATCGTGTCGAACGAGATGTCTTTCAATGGATTCTGCATGCTCTCGCCAACGCGTGCGCGCGCTGCCTCGAGTTTCTCCGCAACCTCGATCTCGCTGACAGTTCCCGGCTTCGTCTGCGACAGCCAGTAGAGGAACTCGACCATGGCCGCGCCATCCTGAAGGTGCGCCGCAGCCGAACCATTGATCTCGACGCCGTTCTTCACAGCGCGCGGCAGCTTTGCGGGGTCCCCTCCTTCAACCAGAACGCCGCCAGCAGCCCGGATGATGTCTGTCAAACCGTAGGACGTCAGATCGGGGTCGATCAGTATGCGCCCTCCATCCTTTGAAACGGCCGCGAGCTTGCCGTCGAGCGACGACGGCGGCAGTTGCTGGCTGAGCTGAGCAAGATAGGCTTCCGCCTCGATGCCGGTCTTGCGCTTGTCGAGGAAGAGATCGGCCTTGCCGTCGGCATAGATGATCGCGCGCGCCAGCGGATGCGGCGTGTGCGGAACGTCACTGCCGCGAATGTTGAATATCCACGCGACCGAGGAGGGATCCGCAATCAGCACGGCCTTGAGCTCGCGCTTGGCAAGATCAGCCGCAATCGTCGCGAGCTTGTCCGTGGCCAGCACGCCAGCCTGGGCGATATTCTGAATATTGACGGCCCCGAGCGGCTCCTGCGGCCGGTCTTTCCAGAGGCGATCGAGCGGGTTGTGCGGCAGGATGACAAGCGTGCCGCCGACCTCGCCCAGCGCCTTCTCGAGACGTCGCACTTCCGCACCCGAATGCAGCCAGGGATCAATGCCGAGCCTCAATCCTTTCGAGCCGTGCTTGGCAAGCCAGGCGTGCGGCGGCTCGTTGACAAGATCTCCGCCGGTAAAGACGGAGCCGTCCACCTGCTCGGCAAGCTGCGTGACATAACGGCCGTCGACGAACACGATCGCCTGCGCTCTCGTTATCAGCGCCATGCCGGCCGAACCGGTGAAACCCGTCAGCCAGGCAAGACGCTCGGCGCAGGCCGGGACATATTCGCCGTTGAATTCATCCGCCCGCGGCACCAGAAACGCATCAATCCCCAGCGCATCGAAACTTTCGCGCAGACCGGCAACCCGATCGCGGCCGAATTGTGGCGTGGACGTGACTTCAAAAGATTGGAACATGCTCGAAAACCTGATGTTGAGGACGAATCCCGCAGAGAGATTTGCGGCTATCCTATCGTAACTTCACGATGAATGGCAAAGAAGCGAACAGCCGCCACTCCATCAGCCGGGTATTATTTGGGCAGAAATGAGGCGCCCTTTCCGAGTTTGGCACGCTTTATGCATTCGCTGCATGGCTCCCATGAATGAAACCCTCTGCCTCAATTTTTCTAAATGGCTATATAGGCGCCATCACGACGGTTCGAGACGGACCGCCAACCAACAAAAGGAATTTCAACATGACTGCCCCTCTGTCGCGCTTCGCTTACAGCAGCCCGGTACAGGCTGGCGAGCGCCAGACTGTGCGTCACGTTATCGGCTCGCGCCGCCCGCTGAATGAGGACACCCTCAAGCTGCTCGGCGCCGGTCAAAAGGTTACGCGCCACCAGGTCGCAACCAGCTACGCGTTCTGAGCAACTCGCCGCTCCGTTCTCCTCCTCCCTCACCGGACCGGCGATCAGAACCAGTAGAAGCCCGCTCGAGCGCTCCTCCTCCTTCGAGCTCGCGGGATTGGCCGGGAAACCGGCTCAAGGCGGTGCCATTGGCACCGCCTTTTATTTTGTTTCCACCCGCCCCTTACGGCCGATCGAGATGGATCGTGACCCAGCCATTGCGCCAGATCGTCCGTACGTGCCGCAGATGCGCACCGTTGTAGGCGGCGAGCACCTTCCAGCGCTGGGACGCCAGAATTCCCGAGAGAATGACGGAGCCGCCCGGCGCCAGATGATTGACGAGCTGCGGCGCCATCTTGATCAGCGGCCGCGCCAGAATATTCGCGATGATAAGGTCGAACGGACCATTCTCGTCAAATGCCGTCGAATGAAAGCCGGGCGCCTTCACCGCCTTGATCCCGGACGCAATTCCATTGGCACGCACATTTTCCGCGGCAACCCGCGTCGCGATCGGATCGATGTCGGTCGCGAGCACCGGAATGTTCTTCAGCTTGCGAACCGCAATCGCCAGCACTCCGCTGCCCGTTCCAAGATCGAGCGCATTGCGGACACGCCGCGCGCGAACCACGCGATCGATCGTTTCCAGGCAGCCCGCCGTGGTGCCGTGGTGACCGGTTCCGAACGCCTGACCGGCCTCGATCTCGATCGCAATATCGCCCATGCGAACCTTGTCGCGATCATGAGACCCGTGAACGAGGAACCGCCCTGCCCGCACCGGCTTCAGCCCTTCAAGGGACTTGGCCACCCAGTCGACGTCGGGAATGACCTCCCGTTCCACGGCCGCCCAGGGAAACGCGTGCTTCAAAGCCTCCTCGACGCGAGACCGCACCTCGGCCTCGTCTTCCCGCATCATGTAGACCGACGCTTCCCATATGTCCTTTTTCTCGTCGATCTCCGTCGTCGCGATCGCGAAATCTTCTTCGCCGAACACCTCGCTCAGCAGGTCGAGGATCTCACCGGCAAGAACTTCGGTGGTCGTGACGTAAAGGCGTATTTCACTCAAGGTCGGTCTTTCCCGTTATTGTGCGCCATCGATCCATGGCGGAGACGGCGTATCATATCCGGAAACGCCGCGAAGCAGTTTTTGCGAAAATGCAGGTATTCTGAAAAGCACAGGCACGACAAGATCGCGCAACGTGATCGACAGCGGATTGTTCATGGTCATCATCGATGTCAGCTGCCGGGTCTGTTTCAGGACCGTCATGACAGCCGGCATGCGCAACGAGGAATACTCTGTCTCCCGCCCTTCGGAAACCAGCCAGGCCAGCCAGCACGCGTCTTCTATGCCGAGATTCATGCCCCGGGCACCTGCCGGTGAATGAATATGCGCGGCATCGCCGGCGAGAAAGACGCTACCCTTCGCCATCGCCTCGACATGGCGGAAATGGATGCGGAAATCGGACGCCCACACCCGTTCGGCGACCGGCGCCGGATGAACGATGCGGCTTTCGAAATCCGCCAGCGTCGAGATATAGCGCAGCACATCGCGTTCCACCGGCAAGCGACCGATCATGCCGGGATCGACAAGATTGATTTCGGCGAAGTTGGGATCGATGTCGCGGGTATAGCGAAAGTCCGCAAGATAGAAACTGCTTTCCAGCGCATCACCGGGAAATCCAAAGCCGATCGCCCGTCGCACGGCAGAGTGCGCCCCATCGGCCGCGACAACGATATCGAAAGAAGCGGCTTCCTCCGATCCGTCGGGCTTGCGCAATGTCACATGGGGCTTTGCAGCGTCGAGCGAGAGCTTCTCGACGGACGTTTTCCATTCCGGCGCGACTTCGTAGTTCGAAAGCGCGCCGATAAGCAACCGCTCGGTATGCCCCTGCGCGAGCGCATAGAGAGCGCCGTAGGCGCCCGGTATCCGTGTCGTATCGAGGGAGACGAGAGTCCGGTTCTTCGCGACGATCCGAAACCGTTTGAGCTGATGCGCCTCCTGTAGGATGGCGTCGCTGACACGCGAAGGCGAGAGCAGCGTCAGCGTGCGGGCGTTGACACCGAGGGCACGACTTTCGACGAGTGGCACCGGACCGGCATCACTATCGACGATCCGGGGGCGAAATCCCCGCCGCGCCAGTTCGAGAGCCGCCGTCAGGCCGGTCGTGCCGGCTCCCACGATGAGGATGCTTCGGTGTCCGGGCGCCATGAGGTCATCCCTTGTTGACGAGGTTCTCCAGCTTTTTTACCGCCGTATCGGGATTTTCTCCATAGGCGATCGTGCCAGAGAAACGCCCGGCAGAATCCAGCAAGAACACCGAGGCCGTATGGTCCATCGTGTAGTCGCCGTTCGGATTGTTCTCATCGACCGGGACCTTCTTCGCGTAGACGCGGTATCCCTTGATGACATCGGCCACCTTGTCCGGCGCTCCTGATATGCCGACGATCCGCTTAGATACGTTCGACACATACTGGTTCATGACATCGGGCGTATCGCGCTCGGGATCGACGGTCACGAAATAGGCCTGCAGCTTGTCTCCCTTGGGGTCGACTTTCTCCAGCCAGCCATTCATTTCGAACAGCGTCGTCGGGCAGACTTCGGGGCAATGGGTAAAGCCGAAGAATAGCGCCGTCGGCTTGCCGCGGAACGCCTGTTCGGTAATCGGCTGGCCGTTTTGCGCGACAAGCGTGAACGGAACGCCGAACGGCCCGTCGGACATTGCTTCCTTGGTCTTGGTGACGTCGAGCGTCAGCCAACCAAGAATGCCTGCCATCAGCAACACGGCAACCCAGACGGCGATGCGTATAGTCTTCATCGATCTACTTTCCCGGAAGGATTAAAGCTCTTTCCCGCCTGATATCGCTTAGATCGGCACGGCGCAATTCAACAAGATGTTTCCCGGCCGCGGTTTATTGCCATCCCCCACGGACACGCACATCGTTAGCAATAGCTTAAAGAAACATATCTATATTTAGCCATGGATGGAACGACCCAAAAGTTCGAAGGCATGACGTCTGTCTGGTAGGCACCCCTGCCCGATTATCCGCCTGTGAGCGAAAGAAACATGCCCGCGCCCAGGCGCGGAGGGGATAGTCTTCACATGACACATGCGAAAGTGCGCAAGAGCCTCTCTGTCAGCCAGAGGCTCGGAACCCTTGCGGGCGCCGCCTTCATCGGCTTCGGCTCCATGCTGGCCGTCGGCTGGTATGAAAATGGGGTCGTCGATGGCGCGCTGCGCCGCGCCAACGAAATCCAGGCAAGCGTCGATCACATCAACGCCATGCGCACGGCCAATCTGACGCTGGTTCTGGCAGCCATGGATACGATCGTCGATCGTGGCGACAAGGTCGTCGCGCCGGAGCGGATCACGCTAATGAATGCATCGATTGACACGCTGTCAGGTGGTTCGAAGGAAATGCACATGCTGGCGGGCGAACTGAACGCGCCCGATCTCCTCACCACCTACGATGCGGACGTTTCCGCGCTGAAACAGAAGATCCTCGGAGACCTGAAGGGCGCGGTGGAAGCCGGCGCGGCTGAAGGCGAATTCGACAAGCTGGACGATGCCATTGACGCAGGCGGCGACAAACTCACGGCAACCCTCGACAAGCTCGCGATCGACGGCGGTGCCGTTGCCAAGAAGCGCATCGATGAAGCGAACTCGATCTCGCAGGACGCCGTCTATATCCAGCTTGGCCTCGGCGTCATCGCAATCCTGATCATGGGTTTGCTGCAGTACATTCACGGCGGCTCCATCAGTCGCGGCATCGACGCCGTCCGAAAGAGCATGCAGCGCATCATGAGCGGCGACATCGACAGCCTCGTTCCTGCAACCGATCGTGGCGACGAGATCGGCGACATGGCGCGTGCCGCCGAAAGCTTCCGCCAGGCCGCGATCGACAAGCAGGCGCTCGAAGCCCGAAGCGAAAGTGAACGCCAGCAAAGCGACGCCGACCGCCGCAGCCGCGAGGCAGCCAAGCTTGCCGATACCGAAGAACTGAGCAAGGCGGTAAGCGAACTCGGCCAAGCGCTGACCCGTCTCGCGGCGGGTGACGTCACCGTCACGATCGACCGCGCCTTCAAGCCGGAACTGGAACCGCTGCGCGCCGACTTCAACCGGACCACCGCGACGCTCCGCCAGACGATGTCAGGCATCTCCCAGAATGGCGCTTCCATCCAGGCAAACAGCCGGCAGATGCGTTCAGCCGCCGACGACCTCGCAAAGCGCACGGAACAACAGGCAGCCTCGCTTGAGGAGACCTCAGCTGCGCTCGACCAGATCACCGCAACGGTTCGCAATGCGACCAACCGCGCCGAGGAAGTCGGCCACATGGTCGCCCATACCCGCCAGAGCACGGCGAAATCGGATGTGGTCGTCACCGACGCCATGGCCGCCATGGAGCGAATCGCCACGGCCTCACGCGAGATCGGCACCATCATCAACGTTATCGACGAGATCGCCTTCCAGACCAACCTGCTTGCGCTGAACGCAGGCGTCGAGGCAGCCCGCGCGGGCGAAGCCGGCAAGGGCTTCGCGGTCGTTGCGCAGGAAGTGCGCGAGCTTGCCGGCCGGGCCGCAGGTGCTGCCAAGGATATCAAGGCTTTAATCGGAAAATCCAACACCGAGGTAAAGGCTGGAGGTGAACTCGTGACCGCTGCAGGCGAAGCGCTGCGCCAGATCGGCGAAGATGTTTTGCGGATCGACGAACATGTTAAATCAATCGTAACCTCTGCACGCGAACAATCCACAGGACTGAACGAAATCAATACGGCCATCAGCCAGATGGACCAGGTCACGCAGAAAAACGCGGCCATGGTGGAAGAGACGAACGCAGCAAGCCACGCGCTCGCCACCGATGCCGACGGCCTGATCCATTTGATCCAGACGTTCAAGATCGGCGAAGGCATGAATGCCCGTTCCACGCCGCGGGAAGCCACAGCAGTCTCGCATCCGAAACCATCACCCGCACGAAGCCTGATCGGCAAGGTCGCGGGCGCATTCAGCGGCGGCGCAACCGCCAGAGCCATGGCCGCACCGGCCGGAGACAACTGGGAAGAATTCTGATCATGAACAACACCGTCATCAACCAGACCGGCTCGCATCTCGAGATCGTCTCCTTCCATCTGGGCGAGCAGGAATTCTGCATCGACATCATGGCGATCCGCGAAATCCGCGGCTGGGCGCCCGTGACGCCGATGCCGCACACGCCGCCTTACGTCCTCGGCCTCATCAACCTGCGCGGCGCGGTTATCCCTGTCATCGACATGGCCTGCCGCCTCGGCATGAAGATGACGGAGCCCTCCGAGCGCTCCGCCATCATCGTCACCGATATCGCCGGCAAGCTCGTCGGTCTTCTGGTCGAACAGGTTTCCGACATGATGACCATCAAGAGCGAAGACCTGCAGCCGGCCCCGGAAATCATTCCGGAAGCCCAGCGTGCCTTCTGCCGCGGCATCGTGGCACTCGAAAAGACGATGGTCTGCTTCCTCAACCTCGACACCGTCATCGCCGACGAATTGACGCGCGAAGCCGCCTGACGAAGCCGGCTTCCTGGAGGCCGACGGCAAGACTTTTCGAACCGCTCGCACCGGACCGTTGCGAGCGGTTTTTTCATGTCCGCCAGCTGTGCCTGTCGCGTGCTACCGTCTGAACAAAGCGCGCCGGTGAGCGTTCGGATCGGAGCAGCAGGAGGATATCGGAGATGAGCGACGATAAGGTCCGCCACACCGGAGGATGCGCCTGCGGTGCGATCCGCTACCGGATAGACGAGGAGCCGCTCGCAAGCGGCATCTGCCACTGCCGGACCTGCCGCAAGGTCGCATCCGCCACCACGCTGCCATTCGTCACCTTCCCGGCGCGAACGCTGGTGTACGAACAAGGGAAACCGAGAGCCTTCGCCTCTTCGAAGGGCGTGGTTCGCACCTTCTGCGGTGCATGCGGTTCGCCGATCAGCTATCAGAACGATGCCGACCCCGCTCTGATAGACATGATGACCGTCGGCCTCGATGAGCCGGACGCCTACCGCCCGACCTTTCACGTCTGGACATCCGAAAAGGTGGCATGGGACGTCATCTGCGATGAGCTGCCCGCCTACCCACGAGGACGCACGTAGAGCGGCATGCCTTGACCGTGACCAACGCCCCGGAAGCTACTCGACGATCTCGACCGTGAACGCAAAGCGTCTGACCTCGCCCGGCGGCAATGTCAGGCTGTAAGGCCGCTTCGCAAGTTCCTTAGAACCATCCTTTTCGGCCGCCATCCCGTGCCAGGGTTCGACGCAGAGGAACGGCGCTCCCGGCTTTTGCCAGAGCGCCAGATTGGGCAGATTCTCGAAGGTGAAATGCAACGACGGCCCACCCTCGACGCCGTAGCGTAGCCCCTTGCCGGCGCCCTCGGGAAAGATCATCGCATCCTGCTCGAACATGCTGTGATCAAGCACAAGCCTGCCCGCCTTGAAGGGCGACGCCAGCTTTCCGGGCGCGATCAACCCGCCCTCCAGCCGAGCCATGGCAGGCTCTGCCTGATTGTCGAGCGTTACGATATGGTCCTGCCCTGCCGCGTCGGGCAACGGCCAGACGAACGCGGGGTGGAAGCCTAGCCCGAAGGGCATCGGCCTTTCGTCGCGATTGGAGACCTCGGCGGCAACTGTCAGCTTCCGGCCCTCGAGGACATGCTCGACCGCCAGAAGGAATTCGAACGGAAAGACTGCCTTCGTTGTCGGCGACGACGCAAGCTCAAAGCGGCACATCGCGTCGCTGGAGGAAGCAAGCGAAAATTCCGCCCGGCGGGCAAAGCCGTGCTGGTTCATATGATAGCTCTGGCCGTCAATCATGACCGCATCGCCGGGCGCCTTGCCGACGATAGGGAAAAGCACCGGAGAGCGCCCGCTCCAGAAGGCCGCGTCACCGTTCCACAGCCACGACTTGCCGTCGCTGGTGTCCAGCGCCTGCATCTCCGCGCCGAGAGAAGAGACATCGACCGTCAGAAATTCGTTCGAAATACGTGTGGTGCTCGGCATCGCAGGTCCTCTTCCATTTCGTGTTGGCCGGACCTTAGCCGCGCCGCCTGATGATTGCCAGACCGCCCGCGCCGTTCACCGAAAGTTGGCTGACGAAGTATGTTATTGCGGCTTGCCGTTCTTCCAGCTCACCGTCTGGCCATAGAGCGACACCGTCGAGATCGACATTTTCGCCGAACCGTCGGTCAGCTCGCGCGAATGGGCGAGATAGATCAGCGTATCGTTCTGCTTGTCGTAGATCCGGGTGACGACGAGCTTCTTCCAGACCAGCGACAAGCCCGACTTGAACACCTCATCGCCGCCCTTGGAGAGATCGATATCGCCGATCTCGATCGGCCCCGTCTGATGGCAGGAGATGGCGTTGTTGGACGGATCCTCGAACCAGTTTCCGTTCTTCACGCGGTCGATGACGCTGCGGTCGAAATAGGTCACATGGCAGGTCACGCCCTTCACCTGCGGGTCGGCCACCGCATCGACGATGATATCGTTGCCGATCCAGTCGACCCCGACCTTACCGACAACATCGGCCGCCGCCGGCCCGGTGGCAAGACCGATGAACGACGTGGCGACAAGCGCCAAATAGATGTTTCTGAACATGACGGCTCCCTGATTGCACCAAATCTAAGGTAAGAGCGCCCGATGCCTTTACAAGGAAGTGATCACGCCTTCCGGCAGGTGCAGGCCTCGTAGCCTTCAGGCATCAGCCTGCCGGGCTTCATGCCGATCAGCGCCGGAATGGCGTTTACGGCCGCGGCACCAACCGTCTTTGCCATCGCGATCGCCGCATGCGCGCAAACGGCTGCGTCTTCGGCGGCATTATGGTGGGCGAAGCGCAGACCAAGATGCTCGGCGATGATGTTCAGCCTGTGCGACAGGAAGTGCGGCCAGATCCGCTGCGCCATCTTCAGACTGCAGAGATAGGTCAGCTCCGGATAGGATTGGCGATAGAGATCGAGGCTCGCGCGCCAGACGCTGAAATCGAACGACGCATTGTGCGCGATCATCGTCGCGCCTCGGAAATCGTCGTGAAACTCGTCCATGACCTCGGGAAACTCGCGCGCATCCTCGAGATGCTCTGGGCGAATGCCGTGGATGGCGATGTTCATTCCCGAGAAGCGCATCTCTTTCGGTCGGATCAGCCGCTCCTCGACACGCGTCACCTCGCCGTCCTCGATCCACGCCAGCCCCACCGAGCAGGCACTACCGCGCTGTTCGTTGGCTGTTTCGAAATCAATGGCGATGGTCTTCAAGGCGGGGTCCGATTCGGTATCTTCTCATCGATCTAGCGTTGCAGGGCGCCAGAGGTAAACACTCCTGCTTGACTCAAGCACCGCCATCAACGACTTTCCTCGCATGATCGGATCACGCGCCATTCTTACGACCATGCTTCACACCACGGCCCATGCAGGGCTCGGGGAAGCATTGGCGCGTTAGTCGACCGATCGATCCCGAAGACCCTGCCGAGGTGAGCAGGGTTTTCGAAGCTTGCTCTCCTCCCACAACTCAAGGAGAGCGTTTTGGATAATCCGGAAGAAAAGCCAATAAAACCGCCAGTGACGATCCGCGCGATGCGCTCAAGCGACATCGAAGCGGTAACCGCCATGCTCAACTTGCCGGGCTTTCGCCACGGCACGCTCCGCCTTCCCTATCAGAGTGTCGAGGAAACACGGAAGCGTTTCGAGACAATGCCACAAGGCAACGTAAGCATTGTCGCGGAGTTCGACGGGGTGCCGGTCGGCGACGCGTATCTCATGCGCCTTCAGGGCCGGCGCAGCCACGCGGCGAGCATCGGCATGGGCGTGCCGACGATTTCACCGGAAAAGGCGTCGGCAGCGCGCTGATGNNCGCTGATGCAGGCTCTTGTCGATACGGCGGACAATTGGCTCGATATCAAGCGCCTGGAGCTCACGGTTTACACCGACAATGCCGCCGCCCTTGCGCTCTACAAGAAGTTCGGTTTCGAGACGGAAGGCCAGTTAAAGGCCTTCGGCTTCCGAGACGGCACATATGTCGACGCCTACACGATGGCCCGCGTCAGGCTGTAGAGGGGCGAAGGCTGGCGCNNCCGCTGATCAGCGCCAGCCACTCATCCTCGTCCATCGTCTGAACACCGAGTTCGCGCGCCTTGTCGAGCTTGGAACCAGCGCCCGGCCCCGCAACAAGAATGTCGGTCTTCTTCGACACCGAGCCCGCGACCTTGGCGCCGAGGCTTTCGGCTCGCGCCTTGGCCTCATCGCGCGTGAACTTCTCGAGCGAACCGGTAAACACAACCGTCTTGCCGGCG
>UBTY01000031.1:75346-168626 GCA_900468535.1 Hyphomicrobiales bacterium
GATCTGTTCCGCCGGCAAGGGCGTCCCGTGGTTCAGCTCTGCCAGCAGGCGCGAGATCACCTCGACGTTGCGCGGCTCCTTGTAGAATTCCACTATCGCGCGGGCAACGATCTCACCAATGCCTTCGATGGCATTGAGATCATTCCAGGCATCGCCTGACAGCGGCGCAGCGGCTTCCATCGCTGCGCCGAAGTCTGCATAGGTGCCGTAGGATCGTGCCAGCAGCTTCGCCGTCGTCTCGCCGATGTGGCGGATGCCGAGCGCGTAGATGAACCGGTGCAGCGCGATGCTGCGCCGTTCGTTGATCGCAGCATAAAGCTTGCCGACGCTCACCCGGCCGAAGCCCTCGATGTTTTCGAGCTTCGTAAGCGAGGCGGCCTGCCGTTTCTCTAGCGTGAAAATGTCAGGTGCCGTGCGGATCTGCAGCGCCGGATCCTCGCTCTCGAAGAAGAAGTCGACCTGCTTCGATCCGAGGCCCTCGATATCAAAGGCGTTGCGCGAGACGAAGTGCTTCAGGTGCTCGGTGGCCTGCGCGCGGCAGATGAAACCGCCGGTGCAGCGCGTGACCGAATCGAGCTTGCCGGTTTTCTCGTTCTTTTCCCGAACCGCATGGCTGCCGCAGACCGGGCATTTCTGCGGGAAATCATAGCGGACCGCATCTGCCGGTCGCTTCTCCATGACAACGTCGAGCACCTGCGGAATCACATCCCCTGCCCGCTGCACGATCACCGTGTCGCCGATCCGGATATCGTGCCCCTCCTCACGAATGCGCTCGCCCGAATTGCCGATGCCTTCGATGTAGTCCGCGTTATGCAGCGTTGCATTGGTTACGACGACGCCGCCGACCGTAATTGGCGTCAGCCGCGCTACCGGCGTCAGCGCGCCGGTGCGGCCAACCTGGATATCGATATTCTCGACGGTGGTAAAAGCCTGCTCTGCCGGGAATTTGTGCGCCGTCGCCCAGCGAGGGCTGCGCGAACGGAAACCGAGACGCTGCTGCAATTCCAGGCTATCGACCTTGTAGACGACACCGTCGATGTCATAGTCGAGATCCGGCCGCTTGAGGCCGATCTCATCGTAGTGAGCCAGGATATCGGTGACCGAATTCAGCCGCTTCATCAGCGGATTGACCGGGAAACCCCATTCCTTGAAGGTCTGCACCATGTCGAACTGGGTCTTCGGCAGATCATTCGGCTCCGAAATCTCGCCCCAGGCATAGGCGAAGAACCTGAGCTTGCGGCTGGCTGTCACCTTGGCGTCGAGCTGGCGGAGCGATCCGGCCGCCGTATTGCGCGGGTTGACGTAGGTCTGCTTGCCTTCCGCTTCCATCTGCCTGTTCAGGGCCATGAAGTCGCTCTTGGCCATATAGACTTCGCCGCGCACCTCAACGACATCGGGCACGCCGGCAGGCAGCGTCTGCGGGATTTCCTTGATCGTGCGGATGTTGGCCGTGACGTTCTCGCCCGTCGTGCCGTCGCCTCGCGTAGCGGCACTCACCATCTTCCCGTTCTCGTAGCGGATCGACATGGAGAGGCCATCGATCTTCGGCTCGGCCGTAAAGGCGATGGATTGATCCGGCAGACGACCGAGGAAGCGATAGACGCTTGCCACGAAGTCCTGCACATCCTCCTGCGAAAACGTATTGTCGAGCGACAGCATCGGCCGCGCGTGCACGACGGGTGCGAAGGTTTCCGAAGGCGCCGCACCGACGCGCCGCGACGGGCTGTCCTCGCGAATGAGCTCCGGAAACCGCGCTTCGATCGCGTCGTTTCGCCGTTTCAGCCCATCGTATTCCGCGTCCGAAATCGCCGGACGATCCTCGCCGTGATAAAGCTCGTCGTTGCGGGCGATCTCCTTGGCGAGCCGCCCAAGCTCGGCGGCAGCATCTTCGATCGTCAGGGCATCAACGGCTATGGCTTCGGTCGACATACGGCTCTCGCTCCACGGAATCTGGAGTCGTTTTAGAGCAAAATCGATGGATTGAAAGAGAGCGAGACGTCTTCTCCAACGCCTCTCCCCAATTCGGCGGCTGCGAAATCAGCCGTTCCCGGCCAGAAGCCGCGCAGCCGCAGCCCTCGCCTCTTCGGTCACCGAGGCACCCGCAAGCATACGGGCGATTTCTTCGGTGCGATCGCCGGGCGCCATCGTCGCGACGCGCGTGGCGATCTTCTCGGAGCCTTCGCCGGCCGGGCCCTTCGAGATTAGAAGGTGCGTTGCCGCCCGTGCGGCCACCTGCGGTGCATGCGTGACCGAGAGCACCTGCACGCGATCGGAAAGCCGCTTCAGGCGCTGCCCGATCGCATCCGCGACAGCACCGCCGACACCGGTGTCGATTTCGTCGAAAACCAACGTCGGTGCGGAGCCGCGATCGGCGAGCGCCACCTTCAGGGCAAGCAGGAATCGCGAAAGCTCGCCGCCCGATGCCACCTTCATGATCGAACCCGGACGCGTGCCGGGGTTGGTCTGGACGTGGAACTCCACCACGTCGATACCTTCGGAGGTCGCGTCCTCGGGGTTGGTGGTGATCTCCACCATGAACCGCGCGCGTTCGAGCTTCAGCGCCGGCAGCTCCGCCATGACGGCAGCCGCAAGGGCGTCGCCCGCGTGATGCCGCTTGTCGGAAAGCGTGCGCGCCGCAGCGTCGTAGTTTGCCTTGGCAACGCCGACCTCGGCCTGAAGCTTGGCAAGTTTTTCTTCGCCAGCATCGACATCGGCAAGATCGTTGATCATGCGGACGGCCAGCGCCGGCAGCTCGGTAACGGGAACCGAGTATTTGCGGGAAGCCGCGCGGAGGGCGAACAGACGCTCTTCGACGCGCTCGAGTTCCTTAGGATCGTATTCCGTCTTCCTGAGCGCCGCCTCGACTTCCATCTGGGCGTTGGAGAGCTGGCCCAGGGCCGCGTCCAGAAGCGCAACCGTATCTTCCAACAAGCCCGGAGCCTCGTGGCTCTTGCGCTCCAGCCTGCGCACCAGCGAGGCAATGTGCGGCACGGGAGATGCATTGCCGTTGAGGAACTCGGAAGCTTCGGCGATGTCGCCGGCGATTCGCTCGGCTTTCATCATCTTCTGGCGGCGTTCGGCAAGCTCGTCTTCCTCGCCGTCCTGTGGCGCCAGCTTTTCGAGCTCCTCGACGGAAGACCGTAGATAATCCGCCTCTCGGGCAGCATTCTCCACCTTCTCGCGTTGCTTCTTCAGCGTCCGCTCGGTGTCTCGCCAGATCCGGTAGAGGTTTGAAACGGCTGCAGCGTCGTCGTTGGCGCCTGCGAAAGCATCGAGCAGAATCCGATGCGCATGTGCATCGACCAGGGCTCGGTCATCGTGCTGGCCATGGATTTCGACCAGCATCTGGCCGACTTGGCGCATCAGCTGGACACTGAGCGGCTGGTCGTTGACATAGGCCTTGGTGCGCCCGTCCGAATTCTGCACGCGACGGAAGATGAGATCGCCGTCATCGTCGATGCCGTTTTCGCGCAGCAGCTTGCGAGCGCTGTGCTCCGGGCCGACATCGAAGACAGCCGTCACCTGCCCCTTGTCTTCGCCATGGCGAACAAGGCCGCCGTCTCCTCGCCCGCCAAGGGCAAGCGAGAGGCTATCGAGCAGGATGGATTTGCCGGCGCCGGTCTCGCCTGTCAGCACAGAGAGGCCGGTCTCGAAGGCAAGATCCAGCCGCTCGATCAAAACGATATCGCGGATCGAAAGCTGGATCAGCATTGGTCTTAGGAACCGAGCAGGAGTTTCTTGCCTGCAGCAGCAATCCACGAGCCCGGGTTTTCACGCGGCTCGGTGCCACCGTTCTTCAGGAGCTTGTAGGAGTCTGCGTACCACTGGCTATCAGGATAGTTGTGGCCGAGAACAGCCGCTGCAGTCTGCGCTTCCTCGACGATGCCCATTGCGTAATAGGCTTCGACCAGACGCGCCAGCGCTTCTTCGATCTGATTCGTGCTCGGATACTTCTCGACGACGTTCCGGAAGCGCGAGATCGCTGCAAGGTATTCCTTGCGCTCCATATAGTAACGCCCGATCTGCATTTCCTTGCCGGCAAGCTGGTCGCGGGCGAAGCGAATCTTTGCCTGCGCGTCGTCGACATATTCCGAATCCGGATAGTTATCGATCACGGCCTGCATCGCTTCGACAGTTTTTGCCGCCGCGCGCTGGTCCTGCGTCACGTCAACGATCTGCTTGGAATAGCTGAGACCGATAAGGTACTGCACGTAGGGCGCATCCTTCGACTTCGGATACTGCGCCATGTAGCGGTTGCCGGATGCGAGCGCATCGTCGAGACGACCCTGGCGGTATTTGACGAAGGTGCTCATGACGAGCGCCTTGCGCGCCCATTCGGAGAACGGGTTCTCACGGTCGATGGCGTCGAACTTGCGCGCCGCCTCGGCCATGTTGCCGGCCTTCATGTTGGCGAGGCCCTGATTGTAGAGAACATCCGGCGGATCGTTTTCGAGGCCGAGCTTGGTGATGTCGATGTCTGGGTCCGACTGGCATCCGGAAATTAAGGCACCTGCGCTCAGCACCAAGAGCGATGCGAACAAAGCGCGCGCTGTCTTCATCATACTTTCAGACCCTGCATAACCCATCGGAACTTTCCCAACCGCCGCCATCCCTCAACGGCAGCCACGCCTTGCTGGCGTTTCTAGCCACAAATGCATGGCCAGAGCAACGCAATGATGATGCATTAACGCATTTTTGTGGCGGCGCAGGTCATAATCTCCCCTTTTGCCTCCACAAACGGCAGATATGTTGCCGCTAAACCTCTGCTGCCAAACGCCTATCGGGAATCGCTAGCAGGCTGTTCCACATAAAGAAAACCGCCCCCAAAAGGAGGCGGCCCTGGCCTGAAATTGCGATGGAGGTCATGCCGACCAGGGAGCAAATTCCGGTGCGTTGACCCGGATGAAATCGCGGGGAGCAACGCGCTGGCGAGGCGCAGACGTCTCGACCACTTCATAGGCGGTCGGATCGCTGAGCAACGCCTTGAGAGCATTGGCATTCATCTTGTGGCCGCCACGGTAGGAGCGGTAGCAACCGATGAAAGGTGCACCGGCAAGAGCCAGGTCGCCGACGGCATCGAGCGCCTTGTGGCGTACGAATTCGTCCTTGGCGTAACGCAGGCCCTCGACGTTGATGACAGTGTTGTCGTCGGAGATGACGACGGAGTTCTCGAGCGACGAACCGAGCGCGTGACCAGAGGCCCACAGGCGCTCGACGTCGCGCATGAAGCCGAATGTACGGGCCCGGGACAGCTCAGCCTTGAAGGTCGCTGCGGTGATATCGCCTTCCCACTTCTGGCGTCCGATCAGCGGGCAATCGAAATCGATCTCGACTTCGAAGCGCATGCCGTCATACGGGCGAAACTCGCTCCACGAACCGCCGTGCTCGATGCGAACCGGCTTGGTAATGCGGATGTAGCGGCGCTTGACGCCGAGAGACACGAGACCGACCTGCTCGACTGCTTCTATGAACGGCATCGAGCTGCCATCCATGATCGGCATTTCAGCGCCGTGCACCTCGATCAGAACGTTGTCGAGACCAAGCGCGTAGACTGCAGCCATGACATGCTCGATCGTCGCGACGGAGCGCGCCGGCGAGAAGCCAAGAACAGTGCAGAGATCCGTATTGCCGACCTGCGAGGAAACGGCGCGATATTCAGAAACTTCGCCGTTCTCGTGCATGCGGTTGAACACAACGCCCGTGTCGGCTTCCGCGGGGTTGAAGGTGATCGAAACGTCAGCACCGGAATGAACGCCGATCCCGGAAAGCGAGACCGGGCGCGATACCGTCGTTTGAAAACCCAACATGCCAATAACCATAAATCTTGCCTTTATTGTCCCCGACGGTTGCTCCGACCTATATGCCGATAGTTGCTCGCCGAGCTCATTTCACTCCGTCCAGGTTCAGCCGCAAGGCGTACGAAGACGGTTCCTTGAGCCCATACATACGTGCGGTGGGGCCGCAATCCAAATCACTGTTTCTTTCGCTTTGTTACGAAAGCATGCGTTTGAAATAAAAGAGCAATTTGCCTGGTTTCCGATGTCCGGAAACAGGAATGCCCGGGGGTGTTCCCCCGGGCCTTTTCGTGGCGATTCTCTGTTTGCGTCAGTTCGACTGACGGCGCAGGAAGGCAGGAATTTCGAGCTGATCGTCTTCCTGCATCATGCGTGCCTGCGGAACGCTGCGGCCCTGATCGTCCAGGTTTCCGCGGCGCGGCGCATAGAGGCTCGCCTCAGGAGAAAGCGGACGGCGCTGCTGCGACGCGGCGGCCGGAGCCGACGTCATCTCGGGAGCGACTTCTTCTTCCCGACGACCGAGAGAGTTCGTGATCCGCTTGAGGAGTCCCATCGGGCCGCGATCTTCGTGAGCATGCGACGGTGCCGCAGGCTGCGTGCGATGGTCGATTTCGGCCTGAACGACCGGCGGGAAATCCTCGACCTTCGGCATGCGCATGGACGGCTGCGGCGCAACGTGCTGCTGCATGACGGGAGCAGGCTGCTGCATGACCGGCGCCGGCTGGCTCATGATCGGCTGCGGAACCTGCTGCTGCATGACCGGAGCGTGAACCGGAGCGGCCTGGACCGGTGCCGGACGGATGACCGGAGCGGCTTCAGGAGCTGCGAAGATCTTGCTCTGCGGACGGAACGTTTCCTGCTGAACAGGCTGCTGTACAGGTGCGGCGACGCGCGGCTGATGAATCTCGAGTTCGCGTTCCATTTCGGCTTCCGCCATACGAATGGTCTGTGCGATCGGATCGACGGCCTTGGGTGCCTGCTGCATGACAGGAGCAGGCTGAACTGCGGCCGGCGCCGGAGCAACGGCCGCGGAAGGACGGATCATCGGCTTTGCAGCAGGCTGAAACGTCTTGCCGGCGTCCTGGTTCATCGCACGGTCGATGCCGGTGGCAACGACGGAAACGCGGATGATGCCTTCGAGCGATTCGTCGAACGTCGCGCCGAGGATGATGTTCGCATCCGGATCGACTTCTTCGCGGATACGGGTCGCAGCTTCGTCGACTTCGAAGAGGGTGAGGTCGCGACCACCGGTGATGGAGATCAGCAGGCCCTGTGCGCCCTTCATCGAGGTTTCGTCGAGCAGCGGGTTTGCGATGGCGGCTTCAGCAGCCTGCATCGCGCGGCCCTGGCCGGAAGCCTCGCCGGTACCCATCATCGCACGGCCCATTTCGCGCATGACCGAACGAACGTCAGCGAAGTCGAGGTTGATGAGACCTTCCTTCACCATCAGGTCGGTGATGCAGGCAACGCCCGAATAGAGAACCTGGTCTGCCATCGCGAACGCATCCGCGAAGGTGGTCTTGTCGTTGGCGATGCGGAAAAGGTTCTGGTTCGGAATGACGATCAGCGTGTCGACCGACTTCTGCAGCTCCTGAATACCAGCTTCAGCCAGACGCATACGGCGACCGCCTTCGAAGTGGAACGGCTTGGTCACGACGCCAACCGTCAGGATGCCCTTGTTGCGAGCAGCCTGGGCGACAACCGGAGCAGCACCGGTGCCGGTGCCGCCGCCCATGCCGGCGGTGACGAAGCACATGTGCGTTCCCTGCAGGTGATCGACGATCTCGTCGATGCACTCTTCAGCGGCTGCGCGGCCGACTTCCGGCTGCGAGCCGGCACCGAGACCTTCAGTGACGTTGGCGCCGAGCTGAATGATGCGTTCAGCCTTGGTCATCGTCAGGGCCTGGGCATCCGTATTGGCAACGACGAAGTCGACGCCCTGGAGGCCCGCGGAGATCATGTTGTTGACAGCGTTGCCGCCGCCGCCGCCGACACCGAACACGGTGATACGCGGCTTAAGCTCAGTGATATCCGGCTTTTGCAGCTTGATAGTCATGTTACCGTTCCTTCTCTCTATGGCCGCATCGCCACGCCGGCCAATTCACTCAATTATCAGAAGCTTTCCTTCAGCCACTGCCCCATCCGGGCAATGCGGCTGGTATTTCCCCCAAGCGACATGAGCAGTCCGCTCTGTGACGCATGTGTTTCCATGTCCGCGACCTGCGGGTAGATCATCAGGCCGACTGCGGTCGAAAAGGCCGGGCCCTTCGCAGCGGTCGGTAATCCCGACACACCCATCGGACGGCCGATTCTGACGTTACGGGCCAGAATGCGGCGTGCGACTTCGGCAAGGCCGGTCAGCTGGCTTGCGCCACCCGTCAGCACGACGCGCTTGCCGACGATCGGGCTGAAGCCCGAGCGCTGGATCCGGTCGCGAATCAATTCCATTGTCTCTTCGATGCGGGCGCTGACAATGCGCGAAACCAGCGCACGCGGCACCTGCGTCGGCAGATCACGATCGTCTTCGCCGATCGGCGGGATCGAGATCAGCTCGCGCTCATCGGAAGAGTTCGGCATGGCCGAAGCGTGAACCACCTTCAGGCGCTCCGCGTCTTCGATGCGGGTCGAAAGACCGCGCGCCAGATCGGTCGTCACATGATGACCGCCAAGGCTGACGGCATCCGTGTGCACCAGCTTGCCTTCGGCAAAGACCGAGATCGTCGTCGTGCCGCCACCCATGTCGATTGCAGCACAACCCAGTTCGACTTCATCGTCGACGAGAGCGGCAAGACCGGAAGCGTAAGGCGTCGCCACGATACCCTCGACCGAGAGATGCGCGCGATTGACGCTGAGCTCGAGATTCTTGAGCGCCGTACGCTCTGCTGTCACGACATGCATGTCGACGCCGAGGACGTCACCATACATGGACAACGGATCGCGGATGCCGCGCTCGCCATCCAGCGAGAAGCCGGTGGCCAGTGAATGAAGGACCGCGCGGTCCTGGCGCAGAGACTGCTGGCATGCCGCGGCAAGAACCTTCTTCAGGTCGTTCAGTTCGACTTCCTGACCACCGAGGTCGATGGTCGCGGTATAGATATCGCTGGTGAGACGACCGGCCGTTACGTTGACGATCAGGCTCTCGACGGTAAGCCCGGCCATACGTTCGGCAGCATCGACGGCGAGACGGATAACGCTCTCCAAAGCATCGAGGTCCGAGATCGCTCCGGTCTTGATACCGCGCGAACGCTGGTGGCCGATGCCGATGATTTCGATGTTGTGTGTGCGACCCGGCAGAACCTGGCTCTCTTCGCGAGGCGTCAGGCGCCCGATCATGCAGACGACTTTCGTCGATCCGATATCAAGCACCGAAACGACATGCGACCGCTTCGACGAAAGCGGCTTCAGGCGCGGCAATCCGAAATGGGATGAACCGAACAAGCTCATATATTCTGCCCCGCCTTCTTCAAATCTTTGGTACGTTGATCGAGGACCAGCTGACGTCGGGCCATCGCCTCAGGCGTCAATTGAATTGCAGTACGATCGGAAAGACGAAGGTCGACCGCCGCGATATCGCGATCGAGAAGATCCTGCTCCTTCATGAACTTCGACAGGCGAGCGAGCGCGAGATCGATCTCGTCTTCAGGCAGCTTGATCACCACGCCGTTGTCCATGTGCAGATCCCAGCGACGACCGGAGATCCAAACGTAGGCCTTCACGCGCGCCTTGATATCAGGCCACTTGGAGAACTCGTCCTCGAGCGAAACGGCCGCAACCTCGGCGCCGCGACCGACGACCAGCGGCAACTGCGAAAACTTGTTGTCGCGAAGCGGTGCGATGACCGCCCCACCCTTCTCGACCAGAGACAATTCCGTGCCGTGCTGCCAGATCGCGTAAGCCGTGCGCTCCTTCAGCTTCACCTCGATCGTCTTCGGGTAAACCTTGCGAATCTCGACACTCTCGACCCAGGGAAGCGTCGCGATCTTCTGGCGCGCAGCGTCGACGTCGAGAGCAACGAGCGACGTCGTACCGTCAAGCCCGATGAGCTGCAGGATATCGATCTCCGAGGTTTCGGAGTTGCCGGAAACCTTCACGTCCTCGATGGCAAAGCCGGCAGCCGTCGTCGTTGCCTGCGCGACGGCCTCGGTGTGACCACCAAGAGACATGCCATACAGACCAGTCGCAGACAGGAACGCCAAAGCCGATACGGTGCCGACGTGAGCCGGAATGTGGATACGGCCACTACCGAGACTGACGAGGAAGCGCACGACGCGACGCAGCGGACGCGGCAGAACCATGCGTCCATCACCCTCGGGATACGAGGGTTCCGCGCGATGACTTGGGCGCCCCACTCTTTTGACCGTCACCGAGAACAAGAAGCGTCCTCCACCATCCACCGGAGAAATTCACCGAACGAGTAACCGGCATAGCCGGCCATTTCAGGCACCAGAGACGTTGGCGTCATACCCGGCTGAGTATTGATTTCCAGCCAGATGAGCTCGCCATCCTCGGAGAAGCGATCGTCGTAACGAAAGTCAGACCGACTAACCCCACGGCAACCAATTGCTTGATGCGCCCTTAACGCCAATGATTGTATTTTTTGGTAAATATTCGGTGAAATTTCCGCCGGAATGACGTGTTTCGAGCCACCCGCCACGTACTTCGCATCATAGTCATAGAAGCCATGACCCAACGGAACGACCTCGGTGACGCCGAGCACCTGGTCGCCCATCACGCCGCACGTCAGCTCACGCCCATGAATGTAACGCTCGACGAGAACCTCTTCTCCGTAGCGCCATTCGGGGGAACCGATGATCTGCGGCGGATGAGCCTGATCCTCCTGAACGATGACAACACCGAAGCTCGACCCTTCGCGCACCGGCTTGACGACGTAAGGCGGCTTCATCGGATGATCGGCCGGAAAGGCGAATCGATTGATGACATGCGACATCGCCACGGGAATGCCGGCAGCGGCAGCAACACCCTTCGCCTTCGCCTTGTCCATCGCCAGAGCCGAAGCAAGTACGCCCGAATGCGTATAGGGAATCTCAAGATATTCGAGGATGCCCTGGATCGTACCATCCTCGCCGAAGGGGCCATGCAGCGCATTGAAGACCACGTCGGGACGCAGAGCCGAGAGCTTCGCCGAGACGTCGCGATCGACGTCAATCCGCGTCACCTGGAAGCCTTCAGCCTCAAGCGCATCCGCGCACGCCGTCCCGGACGAAAGGCTTACGGGCCTCTCCGAGGAAAATCCGCCCATCAGGACAGCGACGTGGTTGCGACTCATAGGTACCCCCAAAAATAACTGGCACTCTGGAATGCGATGCTTGCACCAAGCTTGTTTCGCGCCGAATCCGGCTCACTTGGAATGCGTGCATTAGAGCAGCAGTATGGTTAACGAAGCGTTTACTTTCGTTAACTTCGTCTCACGACGAGACGCCGAAGGGGCCAAACGGAGATCGGATCGACGGGTCTCCAAGATGAAAAAACCCCGCATCGAACATAGGATGCGGGGTGAATACGGATGCTGTGATCGCAAGCCGCTAGCTGTCGTTCTCGACTGCTTTCCAGACAATTCCGCCAAGTGCGCCACCGACAAGCGGAGCCACCCAGAAGAGCCACAACTGCTGCAGAGCCCAGCCTCCAACGAACAAAGCCTGCCCGGTGGACCGCGCCGGATTGACGGAGGTATTGGTGACGGGGATCGAGATGAGATGAATCAGCGTCAAGGCCAGTCCGATGGCGATCGGCGCAAATCCGGCGGGCACACGGCTGCTCGTGGAACCAAGAATGATGAAAATGAAGAACAGGCTTAGCAGGACCTCGATGACGAGAGCGGAAAGCAGGGAATAGCCGCCGGGTGAATGTTCCCCGTAGCCGTTCGCAGCAAAACCACCCAATTCGAAACCCGCCTTCCCGCTTGCGACAAGATACAGGACGCCAGCTGCAACAATCGCTCCGGCGACCTGCACGACGATGTAGGGAAGCAAATGCCCCTTGGCAAACTTGCCCGCCACCGTCAGGCCGAGCGTTACCGCCGGGTTGAAATGTCCGCCGGAGATGCCGCCGACGGCATAGGCCATGGTGAGAACCGTAAGACCAAACGCAAACGCGACGCCAACGAAGCCGATACCGAGTTCAGGGAATGCCGCGGCAAGAACCGCACTGCCGCAACCACCGAAAACGAGCCAGAACGTACCAAGAAATTCTGCAATAAGACTTTTCTGCATATTTCCCTCCTGCGCTCAACCAGAGCGTTCATGAGGAATCCGCTACATATTGATTCTGGTCAAGCGGATGCGCTGGGAGGCAGCGCCTGCGCGAAAAATACGAAGCCTGCTACTGTTTTTTCCGTTTGTTACGCAATTGGCATTTGCGCCGAATTAAAATTGCGTTAAGAGCCGACGCGGCCTCCTGAGGCAGAACTACAATCCCGATTGGAATGAAAATGTCAGACGCGATATCCAGAGTATCGCCGACTCCCGCTTCATCGAACAATGCGCAAGTCAACTCGCCGGCGCGTGTTCTGATCGCGAGCCTCGTCGGCACCACGATCGAATTCTTCGATTTCTACGTTTATGCAACCGCCGCCGTCCTCGTTTTCCCGACGCTGTTCTTCCCAAACAGCGATCCGACGACCGCGCTGCTTGCATCCTTCGCAACCTTCTCGATCGCCTTCTTTGCCCGTCCGCTGGGCGCCGTGGTCTTCGGCCACTTCGGCGACCGGATCGGCCGCAAGACGACGCTCGTCGCTGCACTGCTGACCATGGGTATCTCCACGGTCGTTATCGGCCTACTGCCGTCCTACGAATCGATCGGCGTCGTTGCGCCGCTGCTGCTCGCGCTTTGCCGCTTCGGCCAGGGCTTCGGCCTCGGCGGAGAATGGGGCGGCGCCGTGCTGCTCGCGACGGAGAACGCGCCTGAGGGCAAGCGTAGCTGGTACGGCATGTTCCCGCAGCTTGGCGCTCCGGTAGGCCTCTTCCTGTCGTCAGGCATCTTCTGGCTGCTGCTGCAGGTCATGTCTCAGGAAGCGCTGCTGAGCTGGGGCTGGCGCGTGCCGTTCATCTCCTCGATCCTGCTCATCGCCATCGGCCTCTGGGTTCGTCTCTCGATCACCGAGACACCGGCCTTCCAGAAGGCGATCGACAAGCAGGAGCGCGTTGCGGTTCCGGTTGCCGAACTCTTCCGCAAGCACAAGCGCAGCCTGTTCCTCGGCACCTTTGTGGCCCTCGCCACCTTCGTGCTGTTCTACATCGGCTCCGCCTATCTGCTGTCCTACAACGTCAAGGTCCTGAAGATCCCGTTCCTCGATGCTCTCGAGATCCAGATCGTCGGTTCGGTTGCCTTCGGCATCTTCATCCCGCTCGTCGGCAAGCTCGCCGAGCGCTTCGGTCGCCGCGAAGTCCTGATCGTCACCACCGTTCTGATCGGCGTCTTCTCCTTCTTCCTGCCCGGCCTGATGACCGGCGGCGAAGGCAGCATCGTCGTTTTCGCTATCGTCGCGATGGCGCTGATGGGCATGACCTACGGACTGATCGGCACGGCACTCGCCGCGCCCTTCCCGACCGCGGTTCGCTACACCGGCTCGTCGATCACCTTCAACCTTGCTGGCATCTTCGGCGCGTCGCTCGCGCCTTACATCGCCACCTGGCTGCAGGCGAACTACGGCATGCAGTATGTCGGCTACTATCTCGGCCTTTCGGCTGTGATCACGCTCATCTGCATCCTGGCTTCCGGCCGCGACGAAGTCTGATATCGGAACTCTTCAAGCGAGGGCCGCGGCAGGATCCTGCCGCGGCCTTTTTTGTTGTTGTCTGTTAACGCCTTGCGCCTAAGTTCTCGCGAAACGGGAGAAAAGGGATGCTGACAAGACGATCGCTGCTGACACAAGGTGCAGGCGCCGGGTTCGCAATGGCGCTGCCGTCGTTGTCGAGAGCAGCTACCTTTCCCGCGACCGACGTGACCTTCCTTGTCATCAACGACGTCCATGCCTGCCGCTTCGGAGACGGACTCAGCCCGAATTGCCAGGAAGAAGGCAAGACCGACGCAAATCTTCTCCGCCACATCCTTGCCTTGAACAGCATCCACCACCAGACATGGCCGACCGAGATATCAGGAAAGCCGACTGGGCTGACGCTCGCCGGTCAGCCTATCGCAAGGCCGCACGGCGTCATTGTCTGCGGCGACGTTACCGACGATGGCGGTGGACAAACGGCCGAGTTCGCGGAGGGATCGCAGCTGATGCAGTTCTCCCACCGCTATCAGCAGGGCCGCGGCGCCGACCACGTCCATTTCCCCGTCTACGTCGGTCTCGGCAATCATGACCTTGACCAGGACGGGCGACCGCCTCAAACGGACTGGTATCGCGACGAGCTGCGCGACTACGTTCAGATGAACCACAAGCCCAGCGTCTTCTTCAAGCCACTGGTGCCGGTCGACAATTACGACGAAGCCTCCGATAACTACTCCTGGAACTGGGGCGGCCTGCATCTCATCCAGGCGCAACGCTATGGCGGCGACAACACCAAGGGAGCCGCCAGCAGCCTCGACTGGATGAAGCGCGATCTCAAGACCTACGCATCCGACGGGCGCCCGGTCGTGATCTTCCAGCACTATGGCTGGGATAAGTTCTCGTTGGAGCGCTGGGATCCCGACAAGAAGACCTTCAACCTCACCGGCAGCGGCAACCCGCATTGGTGGGGTGAATCAGAACGTCAGGAATTGCTCGCAACCCTCGAAGGTTACAACGTTATCGGGATATTCCACGGCCACGAGCACGATACGCCGATGGCCTACAAGGTCGGTACGCTTGATGTATTCAAAGCAAAAGCCGCCTTCATAGGCGGCTTTTGCCTCGTGCGCGTCACGAGCAATACGATGGATGTAGCGATCGGCGAAGCAATCGATGGCAGCGGAAGCGTCAGCTTTTCGACCGCCTTCAGCAAACGCTTCGCCTGAGGATCACTCGCTGGTGACGCCCTGGAAGGGGCGCACTTCGCGGCCCGGCATAAACACGCCAAGACGCTTGATTTCCCACTCCAGCTTGATGCCGGACTTTTCGAACACCTCGCGGCGAACCTGCTCGCCGAGATATTCCAGATCGTACCCGGTCGCCTGCCCGTTGTTGATCATGAAGTTGCAATGCAGCGACGACATCTGCGCGCCGCCGATGACAAGACCGCGGCATCCGGCTTCATCGATAAGCTTCCAAGCGGAATGGCCTTCAGGATTCTTGAAGGTCGAACCGCCGGTCTTTTCGCGGATCGGCTGAACCGTCTCGCGATGATTGCGGACGGCATCCATCTCGGCGCGGATCTTCGCACGGTCCTCGGCATAGCCTTCGAACAGGACGGAGGTGAAAATCAGATCGCTTGCAGCGGACGAATGACGATAGGCATAGCCCATATCGGCGTTCGACAGGACATGGCGGTTTCCGGCCCGATCGATGGCCGTGACTTCGACCAAACGTTCTCGCGTCTCGCCACCATTTGCGCCGGCGTTCATGCGGGCAGCGCCGCCGATGCTACCCGGAATCCCGTAGTAGAAATGGAAGCCGCCAATGCCGTTATCCATCGCCATGGCTGCAACGTACTTGTCCGGGCAGATCGCACCGGCGCGAATGCGGTTCTCACCGGCGAGCTCAACCGAGCCGAAGCCCTTTGCTGAGAGACGCAGAACCACGCCCGGAATGCCACCATCGCGGACCAGAATGTTCGAGCCCACGCCGACAACCGTCAGCGGCACTTCGGCCGGCAGAAGCTTCAGGAAGGCGATGAGGTCGTCTTCGTCGTGCGGCTGGAACATCAGCTCCGCCAGGCCACCGGCGTGAAACCATGTGACGCGGTCCATCGGCGCATCCGGCGTAATCCGTCCGCGGATGTCCTTTACACCGTCGCCGAGCGACGCAAGAAGCTTTTCCCCATTCACCTGTTTCATGCAGATATTCCCGAAAGGCTTTCCAATTGTTGGGGCAGCGCAGCCGCCCAGTAAGTGATGCTCCCAGCCCCCAACAGAACCACAAAATCGCCCGGCTTTGCAATCTCTGCGACCATCTGAGGCAATAGCTCAGGCGAAGCGAGGAAACGCGCGTCGCGATGTCCGGCGGATTTGATCCGCGAAACAAGAGCTTCCGAGTTTGCTCCTTCGATCGGCTCTTCGCCTGCGGCATATACCGGCGCCAGGAAAATGCTGTCGGCATCGTTGAAGCAGCCGGCGAACTCTTCGAAAAGGCTCGCCAGGCGCGAATAACGATGCGGCTGATGCACTGCGATCACGCGGCCCTTGCAGGCTTCGCGCGCGGCGCGCAACACTGCTTTGATCTCGACCGGATGGTGACCGTAGTCGTCGAAGATCTGCACACCGTTCCACTCGCCTGTCAGCGTGAAGCGCCGCTTGACGCCGCCGAACGAGGCCAGACCCTTTGCGATATCCTCGCTCGACATGCCAAGGCGATTGGCAACCGCGATCGCCGCAGTGGCATTCGAGATATTGTGACGGCCAGGCATCGGCATGACGAGATTATCGAGCCTGATGACCTGTCCGGTGCGGCGGCGACGGATCTCGACGTCGAAAATCGAACGCGGACCATCGATGCGGACGTTCATGAAGCGAACATCGGCCTGCGGGTTTTCGCCGTAGGTCACGATCTTGCGGTCCTCGATACGGCCGACCAGCGCCTGAACTTCAGGGTGATCAAGGCAGAGCACGCCAAAACCGTAGAACGGTACGTTCTCGACGAACTGGCGGAATGCAGCCCGCACGGCGTCGAAGTTGCCGTAGTGATCGAGATGCTCGGGATCGATATTGGTGATGACGGCAACATCGGCAGGCAGCTTGAGGAAGGTACCGTCCGACTCGTCGGCCTCCACCACCATCCACTCGCCCTCGCCCATACGGGCGTTCGTGCCGTAGGCATTGATGATGCCACCGTTGATCACGGTCGGATCGAGCCCGCCGGCCTCCAGAAGCGTCGCTACAAGCGACGTCGTCGTGGTCTTCCCATGCGTTCCGCCGATCGCGATCGCATTGCGGAAGCGCATCAGCTCGGCAAGCATTTCCGCGCGGCGAACCACCGGCAGCAGCTTCTCGCGGGCAGCGATCAGTTCGGGATTGCTCTTCTTGATGGCTGTCGAAACGACGACGACCTCGGCATCGCCGAGGTTTTCAGCCTTGTGGCCAACGAAGACTTCGATGCCCTTGTCCCGCAGTCGCTGCACATTGGCGCTGTCTGCCTGGTCGGAGCCCTGCACACGATGGCCGAGATTGTGAAGCACCTCGGCGATACCGCTCATTCCAATGCCACCGATACCGATGAAATGGACGAGCCCGATGGCTTTCGGCATTTTCATGCGCGTTTCCCCTTGAACTCTGCAATTGTACGTCGAGCCGCAATAGCCTCTACCATGTCAGCAAGCAAGTTCGCAGCGTCGGGTTTGCCTGCCTGCCTTGCCGCGGCGGCCATCTTTGCAAGCTTTTCCGGGTCGTTCATCACATGTGTCAGGATGGATGCGATCTTCTCCGAAGAAAGATCCGCCTGCGGAATAACCTTGGCTCCGCCCGTCGCAGCAAGTGCGGCGGCGTTCGCGGCCTGGTCGTGATCGAGCGCATGCGGATAGGGTACAAGGATCGCCGGACGGCCGATGACCGAGATCTCCGACACAGTCGACGCGCCAGAACGGCAAATCACCAGATGCGCCTTGGCCAGCCGCTCGGCCATGTCGGTAAAGAACGGCGCGATTTCGGACGAAGCGCCCATTTCCAGCTTGGCGACGCAATCGCCGACCATGCCCATGTCCTCGGAACGGACTTGCTGCGTGATCCTGAGACGTCCGCGAAGCGCGTCATCCAGCAGGCTTATCGCCGTCGGCATCGCCTTCGAGAAATACTGTGCCCCCTGGCTGCCGCCGAAAACCACGAGATTGAACGGCTCTCCCGCGCGCGAGGGCGAATAGGGCACATTGGCCGCCGCAATGACCGCAGGGCGCACCGGGTTACCGGTCGCCACCGTCTTGTCGGGAAACTGGCCGCCACCCTCGGGCAGAAACCCGCCGGCGATCGCCTGCACGCGGCTCGCCAGTGCCTTGTTGGCACGCCCCATGACGGCGTTCTGCTCATGGATCATCGCAGGCACGCCAAGGCGCGTCGCGGCCAGCAGCGGCGGCACCGTGGGATATCCTCCGAAGCCAACGACGACGGCAGGCTTCAGCCGCGCGATCAGCTTCTTGGCAGCACGCATCCCGCTCCAAAGCTTCCACAGCGCCCGAGCAACGGCGACCGGGTTCTTCGAACCAATCGTCGCAGACGGAACGACATGGATCTCGTCCGCCGGAAACTTCCCGGCATAACGCTCGGCGCGGCTGTCGGTGACGAGGTGCACGGAATAGCCGCGCTCCTTCAGCTTGTAGGCCAAAGCTTCCGCGGGAAACACATGGCCGCCGGTTCCCCCGGCGGCAAGCAGGACGATGCCTTTGCTCATAAACACTTACTCCGCCGGCATTCCATGCGCGACGCGGAAGAGGCTCCGGTCCTGCGCACGTTTTTCCGGCCTGTGACGCGTCAGCGCGAGAATGAATCCGGCCGTGACGCAGATAGCGACCATCGACGAACCACCATAGGAAATCAGCGGCAGGGTCATGCCCTTCGCCGGCAGCAGTTCGAGATTGACGCCCACGTTGATGATGGACTGTATGCCGATCTGCAGCACGAGACCAGCGACGGCGAACCGGTTGAAGTCGTTCCGCTCCTTGTAGGCATGCGAGAGACCGCGCAGCACGAGGACCGAAAACAGCGCAACCAGCGCCATGCAGAAAACGATTCCGAACTCCTCGGCCGCCACCGAGAAGATGAAGTCGGTATGCGCGTCCGGGATGATGCGCTTGACGATACCCTCGCCTGGGCCCTGGCCGAACCAGTCGCCGCGAATGATCGCCTCGCGTGCGGTGTCGATCTGGAAGGTGTCGCCCTCGCCGGTCATGAACTTGTCGATGCGCAGCGCCACGTGCGGGAAGACGTAATAGGCGGTCACCAGACCGCCAACGCCGCCGCAGCCAAGCAGGATGATCCAGATCCACGGCATTCCCGCCATGAAGAACATGCCACCCCAGACGGCAGTCGTCAGAATCGTCTGACCAAGGTCGGGCTGCGCGACGAGAAGGGCCGCAACGATACCGAAGAGGATGATGGCAAACAGATTGCCCGGAATTTCAGGCTGGCGCGCATGTTCGGCAAACAGCCAGGCGCAGACAACGACAAAGGCCGGCTTCATGAATTCCGACGGCTGGATCGAAATACCGGCCAGCGTAACCCAACGGCGCGAGCCCTTGACTTCGACGCCGAAGAACAGCGCCAGCAACATCATGCTCAGCGCGACGATCAGAAGAATGATCGCCGTGCGCCGCACCTGACGAGGGGTCAGGAAGGAGAGCCCGAGCATGACCCCGATGGAGGGGATCATGAAGGCCGCATGCCGCTTGACGAAGTGGAAAGGCTCCAGCCCGATGCGCTCCGCGACCGCAGGCGATGCCGCGAAGGACAGCATGAAGCCGATGCCCATCAGGAAGATGAACATCGCCAGGAAAAAGCGGTCGATGGTCCAAAACCAATCGGCCAGAGGCCCACGTTCCGCGCGGCTTACCATGTCATTTATCTCCTGTTGCCGAACCGATCAGCATGGTGATTCCGTCGAGCGCTGCCACATGGCTGACAAATGCATCGCCCCGGACTTCGAAGTTCTTATATTGGTCGAAGCTTGCGCAAGCCGGGGATAACATCACGGCCAGTGGGCCGCTTTCATCTTTCTCGGCATCCGCGGCAGCATGTGCGACTGCCCGCTCCAACGTCCCGGAAATCTCGTAAGGCACCGCCTCGCCGAGCGTCGCGGCAAACTCCGCCGCAGCCTCGCCAATCAGGTACGCCTTGGCGATCCGTGGGAAGAAGCCCGTCAGCGATGTTATGCCGCCAGCTTTCGGCAGCCCGCCCGCAATCCAGTAGATCCGGTCGTAGCTCGAAAGCGCCGGCGCTGCCGCGTCGGCATTCGTCGCCTTGGAATCGTTGACGAAAACAACGTTCCCGCGCCGTCCGACCGGCTGCATGCGATGCTTGAGACCGGGGAACGAGGCAAGCCCGGCACGGATCTCATCTTCGGAGACGCCGACAGCAAGGCAGGCCGCAACGGCCGCAGCGGCATTCTGTGCGTTGTGGCTGCCCCGCAGCGTCTGGATTCCATCGAGATCCGCGATCGGATTCATCGCAGCGCCCGCCGCCCGGATGAGCTTGGTCCCTTCGGCATAAATGCCATCGGCAAGCGTGAGGCGCTTGGAAATCCTGATGACCTTGCCGCCAGCCCGCTCGACCCGGTCGGCGATGATCTCGCAGTAGCTGTCGTCGACGCCGATGACGGCAACGTCACTGCCGGCCACAAGCCGTTCCTTGACGTCGGCGTAGTGCTGCATCGTGCCATGACGATCGAGATGATCGGGCGTCAGGTTGAGCAGGATGCCTGCGGACGGATTGAGCGTCGGCGCAAGATCGATCTGGTACGACGAGCATTCGACGACGTAGAAGCGCCCGGCCTTCGGGGGTTCCAGCGTCAGGACCGCGGTTCCGATATTGCCGCCAAGCTGGGTGTCGCGACCGCTGGACTTCAGGATATGCGCGATCAGGGCTGTCGTCGTCGATTTGCCGTTGGTGCCGGTGATGGCGATGAACGGGCAATCTGGCGCATGCGCTCGACGTTCGCGGACGAAAAGCTCCACGTCCCCGACGATATCGACGCCAGCGGCACGCGCGAGATCGACAGTCCAGTGCGGTTTCGGATGCGTCAGTGGCACGCCCGGCGAAAGCACGAATAGCGACTGCACGCTCCAGTCGATCGTGCGCAGATCGGCCGTATGGATACCCTCGGCTGCCGCCTTGGTCACGCTATCGGGATTGTCGTCCCATGCCGTCACGTCTGCGCCGCCCAGTTTCAGGGCTCGAGCCGTGGCAAAGCCCGACCCACCGAGCCCGAAGAGCGCGACTTTCTTACCAGCAAGCGTCGTAACGGGAATCATTGCCGCCTCACCGCAGCTTCAGGGTGGAGAGGCCGAGCAAGGCGAGACCGCCGGCGATAATCCAGAAACGGATCACGACCTGGCTTTCGGTCCAGCCTTTCTTTTCGAAATGGTGGTGGATCGGGGCCATCAGGAACACGCGCCGGCCGGTCATCTTGAAGAAGCCGACCTGGATGATGACCGAAAGCGTTTCCATCACGAACAGCCCACCGATGATGGCCATGACGATCTCGTGCTTGGTAGCGACGGCAACCGTGCCGATCGTGCCGCCGAGCGCCAGTGAGCCGGTATCCCCCATGAAAATGGCGGCAGGGGGCGCGTTGAACCACAGGAAGCCGAGGCCCGCACCGATGACGGCGCCAAGCACCACAGAAAGCTCGCCGGTGCCGGGCACGAAGTTGATCTGCAGATAGTTCGCGAAAACGGCGTTACCGGCGAGGTAGGCAATCACGCCGAAGGACGCCGCGGCAATCATGACAGGGACGATTGCAAGGCCATCAAGCCCATCTGTCAGGTTGACGGCATTGCCGGCGCCGACGATCACGAAGCCGCCGAAGACGACGAACATGATGCCGAGATTGAGCATGAAATCCTTGAAGAACGGGAACGCGATCGACGACCCGAACGTGGAACCGGCCGCACCGGAAGCCAGCGCCGTGCGCATCATGAAATAGACGGCGATACCGGCGATAACGAACTCGATGCCAAGGCGGGCCTTGCCGGAGAAACCCTTGTGGCTCTGCTTGGTGACCTTCAGGTAGTCGTCATAGAAGCCGATCGCGCCGAAGCCGAGGGTGACGAGCAGCGTCGCGACAACGTAGACGTTGGAAAGATCGGCCCAGAGCAGCGACGATCCGACGATACCGGCGAGAATCATCAGGCCGCCCATGGTCGGCGTACCGGCCTTCTTGAAGTGCGTCTGCGGCCCGTCGGCGCGGATCGGCTGGCCCTTGCCCTGACGGATACGCAAGGACCGGATGATCATCGGTCCAAACAGGAAGACGATAAAGGCGGACGTAAACAGGGAGGCGCCCGTGCGGAAGGTAATGTACCTGAAGAGATTCAAAAACTTCAGGTGTTCCGACAGTTCGACAAGCCAAATCAGCATTCAGGGCCCCTTGTTTACCCGCTCAAAAATCGCGTTGCGTGTCGGCAAATGGCGGGAACTTGTCAAGGAGCGCGGCAACGATCTTGCCGAAACCGATACCCAGTGACGATTTTACCATCAGCACGTCGCCCGACGCGACAGAGTTCAGTACATATTCCGTTAGTTCGGCGGTGTTCTCGTAGTGAACGACCTGCACGCTCTCGGGGAGCGATTCCTTCAGTGCAGCCATCTCCGCGCCGGCAAGCCAGACGTGCTCGATGCCGGCCGCAAGCAATGGTCCGGCCAAATCCGAATGGACCTTCTGCGCGTAGTCACCCATTTCGAGCATATCGCCCAGCACAGCCACGCGACGACCGCCCGCCGTTGGGGCTGAGCTTGCAAGCACGGCGATCGCCGCCCTCATCGAAGCCGGGTTGGCGTTGTAGCTCTCGTCGATAACAGTGAAGGTGCCGTGGCCGGTCGTCAGCTTGTGGCGGCGCCCCCTGCCCTTTTCCGGCTGGAGTGTCGCAAGTGCGCCGATGGCCTGCTGCATGTCCGCGCCGACGATGCTGACGACACCAAGCGCCGCCAGCGCATTCTCGGCGATGTGCCGGCCAGGAGCACCGATCGCGACTTCCTTGGTGTCGCCGTCGATCGTGATCCAAAGGGTCGAGCTCTGATCCGAACCATTGAACTCGGCCAGACGGAAATCCGCCTTGGCATGCTGTCCAAAGGAATGGATATGCTGGATACCGCAGGCCTGTGCGGTGCGTTCCAGGAAATTGAACTGGTCGTTGTCCCGGTTCAGCACGACCTGACCGCCCGGCACCACGCCCTCGAAGATTTCGGCCTTCGCCGTCGCGATCTCGCGAATACTCTTGAAGTTGCCGAGATGCGCGGGCGCGATCGTGGTGATGACCGCGACATGCGGCTGGATCATCTTAACCAGCGGCCGGATCTCGTCGGGGTGGTTCATGCCGACCTCGAAGACGCCAAAATAGGTGTCGAGCGGCATACGGGCGAGCGTCAGCGGCACGCCCCAATGATTGTTGAAAGACGCAACGGAGGCGTGCACCTTCCCCGAAGGCGACAAGACGCGCCGCAGCATCTCCTTGGTCGTCGTCTTGCCGACCGAACCCGTCACGGCAATGATCTGCGCACGCGAGCGGGCGCGCGACGCCTGTCCGAGCTTGCCGAGTGCAACCAGCACGTCCTCGACGACGATCATCGGAACGGTGAGCCTACCCATGGCCGGAAGACGCGCTTCGCTGACGACGAGAAGAGCCGCACCGTTCGCCATAGCCATCGAGGCATAGTCGTGACCGTCGACGCGATCGCCCTTGATGGCAAAGAACGCCTCGCCCGGCCCAATCGAGCGGCTGTCGATGGAAATTCCGGTGATACCCTCAGGCAAGGTGCCGAATGGCCGTCCGGCCATCGCGGCAATCATGTCTTCCGTCGTCCAAAGCCAGCTCACGATTTCAGCTCCTCCAAAGCCTTACGCAATTCGGCATGATCCGAAAATGGCAGGGTGACGCTCCCGATCGTCTGCCCTTCCTCGTGCCCCTTGCCGGCAACGATCAGCGTGTCGCCCGATGTCAGCATGGCAACAGCGGCGCGGATCGCCTCGGCGCGGTCCGCGACTTCCGTTGCGCAGCTTGCAGCAGTCATGATCTCGGCACGAATGGAGGCCGGCTCTTCGGAACGCGGGTTGTCGTCGGTGACGATCACCACATCGGCCAGACGGCAGGCGATCTCGCCCATGATCGGACGCTTGCCGCGGTCGCGATCGCCGCCGCAACCGAACACCACGATGACCCGGCCCGTCGTGAAGGGTCGAACGGATTCAAGGACGTTGGAAAGCGCGTCCGGCTTGTGGGCGTAATCGACATAGGCAAGCGCGCCGTCCTTGGTGTGACCGACCAGTTCGAGCCGGCCCGATGCACCCTGCAGCTTTTCAAGCGCGGCCATGGCAACCTTTGCCGGCACGCCCGTCGACATCGCAAGGCCCGCGGCTACGAGCGCATTGGCAACCTGGAAATCGCCGGCCAGCGGAATGTCGACCTCGAAGATTTCGCCATCGGCGTGAATCTCGGCGACCTGCTTGTGGCGGAAATGCTCGACGCGCTTCAGCGTCAGGTAGTCGCCCTTGCGGCCGACGGTGCGAACATCATGGCCCGCATCGCGCGCGGCCATGATCGCCTGCTCCGACCACGCATCGTCGGCGAAGATCACCGCAGGAGCGCCTTTCGGAAGCAGCGTATCGAACAGCCGCATCTTTGCGGCCATGTAGCTCTCGATCGTCGGATGGTAGTCCATGTGATCGCGGCCGAGATTGGTGAAGGCCGCAGCCGCCAGCTTCACGCCATCAAGCCGGCACTGGTCGAGACCGTGGCTGGAAGCCTCCATCGAGGCATGGGTAACACCTTCGTCCGCAAGTTCCGCCAGCAGCTTGTGCAGGGAGACCGGATCCGGCGTCGTCAGCGAGCCGTATTCGTTGCGCGTCGGAGATACGACGCCCGTGGTGCCGATCATCGCGGCGGGATGGCCTGCATGGGCCCAAATCTGCCGTGTGAACGAGGCAACGGATGTCTTGCCTGCCGTACCGGTTACGGCAACCATCGTTTCCGGCTGCTTCCCATAGAAGCGTGACGCCGCGATGGACAGGAAGCGACGCGGATCCTTGACGACGAGGACAGGGATCGAAGACTCGATGCCGTGGGAGGCAATTGCGACGACGGCGCCCCGCGTGGCTGCATCGGCAATGAAACCGGCTCCATCCGCTTTGGTCCCGGCAACGGCCACGAACACCATTCCGGGTTCGATCTTACGGCTGTCGGACGAAATGCCCGAAATGGCCAGCGCCCCGACGGAGCCAGCCAGTTGTTCTTCAAGTTCCGGAAACGCATTCCCGGCGATGTCTCGCAAGTTCATCGAATGTACTTTTCTCTCTCGAGCCGCCGCGCCCCCGTGGCGAATCGGCTTCGACATTCATTCAGCCTTAATAAGACACCAACATGGCCGAGCCGTCGTCACCGAACTTGGGTTCCACACCGAGAATTGGCGCAGCACGGGCAATGATGTTCTTTACCATCGGCGCGGCGGTATAGGCGGCGATGTTTTGCCCCTTCTCGCCGTTATGCGGCTCGTCGCAGAAAGTCAGCACGACATACTTCGGATCGTCGATCGGGAACGCTGCGAGGAAGGCATTGAAGTTGAGGTTCGTCGCATAGCGGCCGTTGACGACCTTGTCGGCCGTACCGGTCTTGCCACCGACGTTGAAGCCGGGAACATCAGCGTTACGGCCGGAGCCCTTGATGCCGTTCAGCTTGAAGAGATAGCGGACGTCGTCGCTGGTCGTCTTCTTGACGACAACCTCGGCAACTTCATCTGCCTGCTCGCGGCTGCGTGGCAGGAAGGTCGGCTCGATGAGCTTGCCGCCGTTGACGAGCGCCGCGCCGGCAACCGCCGTCTGCAGCGGCGTCGTGGAAACACCGTGGCCGAACGAGATCGTCACCGAGTTGATCTTCTTCCAGACCTTCGGCTGGCTCGGCATCTTCACTTCAGGCAGCTCGGTCTTCATCTTGGTCAACAGACCGAGCTTCGTCAGGTAGTCCTTCTGCGCATCGATACCGACGATGTCGATAATGCGGGCGGTACCGACGTTCGACGAATACTGGAAAACTTCAGGCAGCGTCAGCCAACGGCGCTGGCCGTGGAAGTCGTGGATGGTGAAGCCGCCGATGCGCAGAGGCTGCGTTGCGTCGAAGCTGTCGGTGAGCTTCACCTTGCCGGTATCGAGCGCCATGGCGAGGGAGAACGTCTTGAAGGTCGAGCCCATTTCGAACGTGCCGTTCGACATGCGGTTCAGCCAGCCTTCCTTGGCGCCTTCCAGAGGATTGTTCGGATCGAAATCGGGCGCCGAAGCCATGGCGAGCACTTCGCCGGTGTGCACGTCGAGCACCACGGCGCCTGCGCCCTTGGCTTCATAATTCGTGACCGCATTCGCCACGACGTCGCGAACGATATTCTGGACACGGACATCGATGGAAAGGCGTACCGGCTCAAGCGGCTGATCGCTTGTCATGCCGACCGAGGCAAGATCGGCAAGCCCCTGATCGTCGATGTACTTTTCCATGCCCGCGACGCCGCGGTTGTCGATGTTGACGTAGCCGAGAATATGCGCGGCCGTCGAGCCACCCGGGTAGAAGCGGCGCTTCTCCGGACGGAAGCCGATACCCGGAATACCGAGTGCCAGGATCTGGCTTTGCTGCTTCGGCGTCAGCTGGCGGCGCAGCCACGCGAAGTGTGAAGTCCTGTTGGCAAGCTTCTTGTAGGTGCCCTTCATGTCGAGATCAGGCAGAACCGTCGACAGCTTTTCGACGGCTTCGTCCGCATCGACGACCTTGTTCGGCTCGGCAAACAGCGAAACGGTACGAATGTCCGTCGCCATCACCTCACCATTGCGATCGAGGATATCCGGGCGAGACGCCATCAGGCGATCCGGCGGCAGAATGCTCGAGACGACATCAGGATCACGCAGCGCGTATTCCACAAGGCGCCCGCCGATGACGGCATAGACCCCGAGGAAACCGATAATCAGAAGACCGACGCGGCTCTTGGCCTGTCCGGAGCGCTTCTTGCGCGAGCCCTGGATGGAAACCTGCTGCGGTCCGCCCGAACGGCTATAGCCACCTGCGGAGAAGTGGGCCTGGCTCTTCGAAACCATGATACGTGAAAGAAAGGACATCTCTACTCCACAGATCCGGTTGCCATGAGATCCTCATCCTCGGCTTCGGGCGCAGCCGGAACGGGCTTCGCCTTTTTGGCGGAGCCAGCTTTTGCTTCTGTAATATCGGGAACGGGAACCTGCGACTTCAGCATCGGCAGCTCACGCGCATGAACCAGCGAGGTCGAAGGCGTCGGCGCCAGCTGAAGCTCGCCGTTATAATTGTTGACGAGGCGCTCCAGACGGTTCGGCTGGGAGAGCAGCGCCCAGTCGGCCTTCAACAGGTCGATCGTATCCTTCTCAAGCTTGATCTCGGCCTCGAGGCGATGAACCTCTTCCAGCTTCAGTTCAGCGCGGTGCTTGATCGTGTAGGTGACAGCCGCCGCTGCGGTCATCACTCCAATAAGGACAAGGTCGAAGGTTCTTAACATATCAGGCTCCGAGCTTCCCGAGGCTTGCAAGGCTGGGCAATCCGAAAATCGAAAGATCGGCCGCTTCGGCCGGCGCGTCGGTCCGGCGTCCGGCGCGCAGCTTCGCGGAGCGGGCACGCGGATTCGCGTCGGCCTCGGCTTCGCTCGCAGAGACCATGGACTTGCCGACGGTCTCGAACGTGGCAGCGCGCTCGTGCGCGATTGGCAGATGCCGGGAACCCGACGCCTTGCCTGCGCGATCGCTGAAGAACTTCTTCACGATACGATCTTCGAGCGAGTGGAACGTCACAACGACCAGCCGTCCGCCGGGCTTCAAGACACGCTCGGCAGCGAAGAGCGCCTGAGCAAGCTCACCCAACTCATCATTGACGAAAATACGAAGCGCCTGAAAGACGCGGGTCGCAGGATGGATCTTGTCCTTCATCTTGCGAGGCGTGACGAGCTCGATCAGGCCGGCAAGGTCCCGCGTCGTCTCGAACGGCTTCTCGAGGCGACGCTTCTCAATCGCGTGAGCGATCCGAGGAGACTGGCTCTCCTCACCGAGAAAATGAAAAATGCGGATGAGATCAGCCACTTTGGCGCGATTGACGACATCGGCCGCAGAGACACCTGCGGCGGACATCCGCATGTCGAGCGGGCCATTTTTCTGAAAGGAAAAACCACGCTCGGCTTCGTCGATCTGCATCGACGAGACGCCGATATCAAGCACCACGCCATCGAGGCCCGAAACGGGCGCATGTTCGGCGAGCTGCGAAAACTGGGAATGGACCAGAGCAAGACGGCCGCCCCAAGCAGCCACCATCGCACCACCGGCAGCAATAGCAGTCGGATCGCGATCGAGAGCGATCACGTCGGCACCGGCAGAAAGGATTGCCGACGTGTAGCCGCCAGCACCAAAGGTGCCATCGAGAATGACCTTGCCGGCAGCCGGCTCGAGCGCCGCAAGCACCTCAGCAAGAAGGACTGGAATGTGGCGAACCGGTCCGCCACCGGCATCAGATGAACCTCCGCCAGGATTCGCCACCATTCCGTCCCCTTGTCCTATCCGGGACGCCCGCCAATCGGCCTGCGACCCTCTCGTGCCATTGCCTGGGCAGCCAGAAACGCTTCGGGCTGCCACAGCTGAAAATGATCCGCCCGACCGACGAAGGCCACCTCGTCCGTGATACCGGTAAAGTCCCGAACGAAGTTCGTGACCAGTAACCGCCCTTCCGCATCGAGCTTCATGAAGACGCCGCCCCCATGAACAAGAAGCGACATCCGGTTCGCCTCCGGCGAGAACGGATCCTCTGACGCAATCTGCCGCTCGAACCGCTCCAGCAAGTCCGAACCACCGACGCTGATAGCCGGAAACACAAAATCCTGGAAACAGTACAGCTCCTGGATATTGCGCTGCGCCAGTACGGAACGAAACGCCGCGGGCACGGAAACCCTGCCCTTGGAATCGATCCGGTTGGTCGCATGTGAAAGGAAGCGGCTCATGACACGAAACATCCGTTTCCGAAAGAGCCCCAGCAAAATTCAGATGCCCGGGACTCCCAACTTCAGACACAGCTTCGCAAGCCAAGCGAAGCAAACTCCGCCCAACATCCCCACGGAGGGAGACGCCTCTACTTTGCGATGAATGGGCGTCAAATCGCCCTTGTACAGTGCCTAATTGGGATAACATGGGTCCATATGGGCGTCAATGGGAAACGCCCTTCTCGCGATGAGCGCACATCGGAAATTTATAAGCCGTTAAGTTTAACAAACGGTTAGGATCGGCTCTCGGCGTCCCTTGTCGACCGGCTGAACCCCCAGGAAAAAAGACCGGCTTCTGCTTGAAAAAGATGCACCTACAAACGCGCCCGCAGGCGCTTCTACGCCAATTGGACGAAGGTCTTTATGAGCCGGATTCGTTCCCATCATTAAGTGGAAGCCACTAAAGGCTACGCCGGAGAACCCTCACGGATGAAACATAGTATTTTAGCCAATTGAAATATTAAAGAGCAGAATTATATGGTCGCGGAGAACAAACAGAGAAGCCACGGAGTATCTCCCATGACAAACTTCACGTTGAAGGGAATTCTATATGGGCTGAAGCAAAGACCCGGCGCCCCGGTTTCTCTGGCGAAGCAAGGAATGACCGCAGAAATTCAATGCATTTCCTGCGGAAAGACATTCAAGCGCTGGTCTATGCTTTCATCAAGCATCACGGTTTGTGACGAATGTCTGCCGAACAAGCAGACCGCTCACTGAGCTGAGCATTAGGGAAAAATCGCCAGTTGGCCTGTAAGCCGGGTTCTGTATGGCTCCGGCCGAAACCGGAACGTGGCAGCCATTCCTCTGGGACGACGTTTACACGCCGCCTCACGCAACCCACCCGGATGACTGGCCTAGAAACCGGCCGGCAAGCTTTCGCCTGCCGCGTCATCCCTATTCGGTCTTGCTCCCGGTGGGGTTTACCTTGCCATCGCCGTTACCGGAAATGCGGTGGGCTCTTACCCCACCCTTTCACCCTTACCGACGCGAGGCGTCGGCGGTTTGCTTTCTGTGGCACTTTCCCTGAGGTCACCCTCGCCGGACGTTATCCGGCACCGTGTTTCCATGGAGCCCGGACTTTCCTCACCCTACCGCCTTTCGGCATTGGTAAAGCGCGGCTGCCCGGCCAACTGACAACGCTCCCTTAACGGAGAGTGTTTGCGAATGCCACCGAAATTCCGCAGGCAACTACCGGAAATATGGGCGAAAGTCGGTCGCGTAGCCCTGATCGCCGATTTCCCCGCGCAGAAGCAGCTCCGCACCCAGTCTGCCAAGTTCGTCGGAACTCTTGGCGGAAGTACCGGCGCAGCCGGTGAGAACAGCAATCGACGGCGACGCCGTGTAGCCGATCATCGGAAGCCCGCTCGGCGTATGCGAGACAACGCACGATGCCGTCGACATCGAGCGTGGCCGCAGCCTCGGAACGAGATCGGCAACGATCCGGGTGAGATGGTCGCGCGCGACCTCGCGTCCGTCCGTTCGGAACCAGCTCCGGAGTTCACGATCGCTGCGCAGCACATGATCATCGGGATCGCCACCGATCTTCAGATAAAGCTTGCCGTCAGGATAGCGGATTGGCGGGAGAAGATAGATGTCGATCCCTGGCGCTTCGAGAATGAGGGACGGCATTCCCGCACAAAGCGTAGCGTCCTCCTCGCCGACCTCGAACAAAGCGACGGTCCGCCCCTTAACCGACATATCAACAGACGGCCGCAACAGATTCTCGGAAATGGAAAACCCGCCGGCGGCGAGCAAAACCTTCTCGGCCGTCAATCGGCTGCCACCTGCGGTCTCGATAACGGCGGCACCGCCTTGCTCATTGATGGAAACGACGTGGTCCCGCACGATTGCAGCGCCCGCCTTCTCGGCCAGCAGCGACTGCGCCTTCACGAGCTTCCGCGGGCTGATGTATCCCGCCCCGCGCCCCTCGAATATCCCGCACGTGCGTTCCGGAAACGCGAACTGGGGAAACTGCGCTGCCATGGCAGCAGGGTCGAGCATCGCCGTCTCGACACCCAGCCGCTCCGCCGCCTGCCGTGTCCTTGCAAGATAATCGCTCCCCTCGGGAGCTGCGATCATGCAACCCGCTTCGGTATAGAAGTCGATACCGCTGTTTTTGGCGATCTCGTCATAGCGCGCAATCGAGCGGTTGGCGAGCAAGGCCCATGTCGGATCCCTATCGATGGAACGGGTGATCCGGCCCTCGTCGTAATGACTGGCGAACACTCCGTCATGGTTTTTGCGATCGACAGGCTCATCCGGCCCGATCACTGCCACGCCATCCGTCTGCCGCGCCAGATGTCTTGCAGCCGCAGCGCCCATCATACCGCGCCCGACGACGATATATTTGAAATCAACGGCCATGCGACGCCCTCAGCACTGGTGTCAGTTGCTCGCCGAAATCTTCCGGCCCGAGCGTTCCCTCTGTCATCAGCACGGCTCCAAGCCGTCCGATCTCGTCACTGGATTTGGCCGCAACGAAATTGCCGCCGGTCAGAACGGCAATGCGGGATGATGCCGTGAACCCGGCATAGGGATAAGAGGTTTTCGTGAAAGTCGCGACGCATGAAGCAGAACTGATCGGGCACCCTGCAAGGCCGGGCATCAGCGTTTGCGCCGTGGCGGCGATGATGTCACGTTCTGAAGGATTGCCTTTGGAGCGGAACCATTCTCCGGCAGAGTCCAGGGTCTCGAAGACCTGGGCTTCGGTGTCGCCGCCAAGCTTGAGATAGGTCTTGCCGTCGGGATAGCGAACCGGCGGAAGAATGTAGACGTGATCGTCATCGGTGTCGCCGAACACGATGGCAGCAGGCATGGATCCGAAGATCTCGAGTTCGCGCTCACCCAGTTCGAAAAACACGACAGTGCGTGCGGCCACCCGAACGTCGACGGACTCCGGAAGCAAACTGTTGAAATTCGTGAAGCCGCCAGCGGCCACGAGGACACGCTCGGCGCTACATGTCTTGCCGCCGGCATCGACCTCGACGTACGAGCCGACGTCACGGACGCCGGTCACCGTCGCATCGATGCCCTCAACCCCACCTGCCTGGGCCAGCGCTGACTGCGCCCGCACAAGCGCGCGCGGATTGATGTGACCGGCCCGTTTTCCTTGGAAAAACCCATGGAAAGACCCGTCGATGTTGAATTGCGGGAAGCGCCCGCGCAGCGTGGCCGGATCCAGCGTCTCGACATCGACATCGAGCACGCCGGCAACATCAAGCGCCCGCCCCAGGTACCCCTCGCCGGCCCGTGGCTTCGGACCGGCAAACAGGCATCCGACTTCCGAAAAGAAGGAGATGCCGCTTCTTGCCTCGATATCGGCATAGCGATCGAGCGATCGATCTGCGAGCGTTGCCCAGACCATATTGTCGTCGAATGTGCGCGTGATGCGCGCCTCGTCGTAATGGCTGGCGAAAACGCCGCGATGACTTTTTCGGTCACAGGGCTCGCCCGGACCGATCAGCGCAACGCCGTCGATCATCCCGGACAGATGGCGGGCCGCTGCCGCGCCCATCATGCCCCGACCGATCACGATCACCTTGAAATCAACTGCCATGTCTCACCTCGTTTCGAGGTCAGATAGCACGCGCACCGTGTTGATTCATATTCTTAAGTGCGCGTCGGAAGTGATTCACCGATAAGCGTTTCCGAACGATTAGTTCAGCATCGCCAGGACTTTACCGCAGTAGGCCTTGGAGACCGGGTTCATGCGCGTGGCGCCATGGCCGGCATTGTACTTGAGGATGGTATCGCAGGTTTCGCCACCGCCGAGATGATGCGCGGCCGCAAGATACTTCATGCCATACTTGATATTGGTGTCGGGGTCGAACAGGCCCTTCTTTGAACCCGAGTAGCCCATCATCTTCGCCGTCGCTGGCTTGATCTGCATGAGGCCGATTTCACCGGCGCTGCCGCGTGCATTCGGATTGAAATTGCTCTCGACGCGGACAACCGCACGGGCAAGCTCTACAGGAACATCGTACTGCTTGGCATACTTGACGATAATGGCGGAGTAGTTGCCCTTGGCACCGGTGTTTGAAACCGCTTTGCCTTTGGTTTCGATGTTCGGAACCGCAAAGCCGGTGGTCCGGTTGACAGTCTTCAAAGGTAAGGTCTGCTTAGACTTGTTGCCCCAGTCGCTCGCAAAAGCGGAATTGAATCCCATCAGCAGTGTGCATGCGCACACTACAGCAGAAATAAGCTTTCTCATGTAGTCTAATTACTCCGATCACACGACTTTCCTGACGCAACCAAAAGTATCGCGCCAGCAAACTGTAAGATGAAGGTCGGAACCCATCTTTGATATTCGTCGTTGTTCAATTTTACGCCAGCTATATCACCCAAACTAAGCATCTGGCGCCGTTCAGCGAGCGGCTTTAGACCATCGTAATGAGGAGATAATAGGGAAATGGTGTGGCAAGGCGGCGAACTCCCTAAATCTGGGGAGGCGCGACGCTCTGCAGAGGGCTTGCGATCAGGCGTAACGCGGCAGCGCTGACAGCAATCTGTGCAGCGTATCGATCGTCGAGAAGTCGGCTATTCCGTCGACGCGTTCTGGGCGGAAATGGCGTTGAAACGCCTCCATCTCACCGGCCATCTTATCGGAAAATTCGCCTGTGATCTCAGTTCCGTAACCATAGAGCGACAGCATGGACTGCAAAGCCTCGATCGGCTGCCCACTATCGCCCCTTTGGAAAAATCTTCCACCGGTGATGCCTGCAGGCTCGACCCAGTGCCCGACGCCTGCCCTGAAAAGCTCCGCCCATGGAAAATTTTCGCCCGGATCGAGCTTGCGCCGGGGCGCAATATCGGAGTGCCCGAGCACTCTTTCGGGCACAATTGACCAACGTTTGCCACAATCGAGACACAATTCGATCACCGCATCGATCTGCGCCTGCGGATAGGCGGGCAAGCCGCCGGGGTGGCCGGCATTGGCAATCTCGACCCCGATGGAACGCGAATTGATATCGCTCTCGCCGCGCCAGATGCTCTTGCCGGCGTGCCATGCGCGCCGGCTTTCAGGAACGAGTTGCAGCACCTCGCCATTCTCCCGCACGAAGTAGTGGCTGGAGACCTGGCTTTCCTCGCGACAGAGCCAGTCGAGAGCCCCTTCCGAGGTCGGCATGCCGGTATAATGGAGAATGATCATGTCGGGCACATGCGCGTCGACGCGCTCGCCATGGTTCGGAGACGCCTGAACGATCGCCTTCTTGAAGTCAGCCTCGAACGAGGTCATGCGGCGCGCCGTTCCTTCTCGATCGCCTCATACGCAGCGTTCAGCGCCGCCATGCGTTCGTTCGCGATCGCATGGAATTCGGCCGGTACGCCGCGGGAAATCAACCGATCGGGATGATGCTCGCTGACAAGGCCATGATAGCGACGCCTGATCGTGCTGAAATCATCCGATGGAGAGACGCCAAGCACCTTGTACGGATCGCGCCCCATGGAAACATGACGCGCCGCGATACGGTCGAAGCGCTCTTCGCTCATGTGGAAGATCTCGGCGACATGCTGCAGGAACGCCATTTCCTTCTCGTGGATGAGACCATCGGCCTTGGCGATATGGAACAGCCCATCGAGAACCTCTTCAAGCACCGGGCAATTGGCGGCGCAGGTCACGCAAAGCGTCGAGAGACGCTCGGCATAAGCCTCATAGCCGGCAACGTCCTGGCGTGCGAGATTATAGAGACGCGCGACGTTCCTCGCCTGATCCGGCGGAAACTCGAATATCTCGCGGAAGGCATCGACTTCCTTCTCGCTGACGATGCCATCGGCTTTCGCCATCTTGGCCGACAATGCGATGATGGCGACGGAAAACGCGACCTTCCGGCGGGTTTCGGGGTCGCCCTCGAAAACCGTACGGATTGCTTCAACGACCGCCGAAAGCGCATTCCCGGCAGTATTGCCGATCGCGTTGAGCAATTTTTCCCAAAAGGACATCTAGGCCTCTCGCCTTATCGAAACGAATGTCACCTTGACCAAATAAAAGCCGGCTTTGCAAGGCGGCGATTGGTCGTACCCCGGAAAACACCTTTCACAATTCTGTACGGTCAGAACGCAGGAATGGTTTTCAGATGGCATCGGAAAATCAACGAACAAGGCGTGAAGGAATGCTGCCGGATCCGATTTCCACAACAGTTCTTCTCAAGCAGCCAACACCTGAACCGATTATATCCGCTCTTCCTGCGCCGTTGAACCGTAAGCCACCGGATACGGTCCAGTTTTCATGAAAACAACACTTTACAGCGCCCTTTCCCTGCCGCATCCATGCGTTACCTAAAACACGCGGACGCGTTGAAATGGAAGGCGGAGGGATCATGGCCAAACAGAAAGTCGCAATGCTCACAGCTGGGGGCCTGGCACCATGCCTGTCATCCGCGGTTGGCGGCCTTATCGAGCGATATAGCGACGTAGCGCCTGATATCGAGCTCATCGCCTACAAATCCGGATACCAAGGCGTCCTGCTCGGCGACAGCATCGCGATCACACCGCAGATGCGCGAAAAAGCCGCGCTGCTGCACCGCTACGGCGGCTCGCCGATCGGCAACAGCCGCGTGAAGCTGACCAACGCCGTCGACTGCGTGAAGCGCGGTCTCGTGAAAGAAGGCGAAAACCCACTTCGCGTCGCAGCCGAGCGTCTCGCCAATGATGGCGTTACCATCCTGCACACGATCGGCGGCGACGACACGAATACCACGGCTGCAGACCTGGCGGCCTATCTCGCCGCGAATGGCTACAATCTCACCGTCGTCGGCCTTCCGAAGACAGTCGACAACGACGTCGTGCCGATCAGGCAGTCGCTCGGCGCATGGACGGCAGCTGAGGTCGGCGCCCATTTCTTCGACAACGTCAGCAATGAGCAGACCGCCGCGCCGCGCACTCTTATTATACATGAGGTGATGGGTCGTCATTGCGGCTGGCTGACGGCTGCGACCGCCCGCGCCTATCTTCAGCGCAACAGGCATAACGAATATGTCGATGGCCTGATGACCAACGCCGGAATGAAGAGCATCAACGCCGTCTATCTGCCTGAGCTCGCCTTCGATCTGGAGCAGGAAGCTGCACGTCTGAAGGAAATCATGGATCGCACCGGCTATGCCACGGTGTTCGTTTCCGAAGGCGCATGCCTCGATGCCATCGTTGCCGAGCGCGAGGCTGCCGGCGAAACGGTCAAGCGCGACGCATTCGGCCATGTGAAGATCGATACGATTAATGTCGGTGGCTGGTTCCAGAAGCAGTTTGCGAGCCTCGTCAACGCCGAACGCTCGCTTGTCCAGAAGTCCGGCTACTTTGCACGTTCCGCACCTGCCAACGCCGACGATCTGCACCTTATCCAGAGCATGACCGACCTTGCCGTCGAAAGCGCTCTCAACAAGGTGTCTGGCGTGACCGGCCATGACGAGGGCCAGGGCGGCAAGCTTCGCACGATCGAGTTTCCCCGAATCAAGGGAGGCAAGCCTTTCGACGTATCCACGAAGTGGTTCGGCGAGGTGATGACGACGATCGGCCAGAAATACAAGGCAGCATGATTGACGCAAGGTAGATATGGTGTCTTTGCTTGTTTCTGAGGAATAGGAGGAGTCGTCATGTCGCTCGAAGCCTGGTTTGCTTTCGCTGCTGCATCCGCCATCATGCTTGCCATTCCGGGGCCGACGATACTGCTCGTCGTCTCCTATGCGCTGGGTCATGGGCGGAAGACGGCATTTGCGACGGTAACCGGCGTAGCGCTCGGTGATTTCACCGCAATGACGGCCTCACTCTTCGGTCTCGGCGCGCTGCTTGCCACGTCGGCCGCGTTGTTCACGACCCTGAAATGGATCGGCGGAGCGTATCTTATATGGCTCGGCATCAAGCTGTGGCGCGCGCCGATCATCTCCGGCCCGCTGGCCGACAATGACAACCTTCCCGAAGAAAAATCCCTCAAGATCTTTCTTCATGCCTATGTGGTGACTGCGCTCAATCCGAAGAGCATCGTCTTCTTCGTCGCCTTCGTTCCGCAGTTCCTCAATCCGGCCCTCCCCTTCGTCAATCAGATGCTGATCATGGAGGCCACCTTCTTGGTGCTGGCCACCATCAACGCCTCGACTTATGCGCTTGCCGCGCACGCCGCGCGCGGCCTCATTCGCAAGGCGAGCGTGCAGCGCGCCGTCAACCGCACGGGCGGCACTTTGCTGATCGCGGCAGGCGCCGTAACGGCCGGATATCGTCGAATTGCAGCGTGAATATTTTCGGCGGGTTGCCGAAAAGCAACGAATAGGTTAATTGGCAAATCAGGGCTTAAGGTTCTTGGTAACTTTTAACGCTGCCGGGGCGGCGCGTTCACGAAAGTGAGAGTATGGTAGCGAACGGATTTTCCGGCCTCAGACGCGGCCTCATCGTCTCTACGATGCTGTGCGGCGTGGCCGCTGGATGCTCCAGCGTCGAATACACCTCACAGGCTGAATTGACCGCTGTGCAGGTCGTCGTTCCGACGCCGCGCCCGGGCGAAGACGCAACCATGGCAGCCGTGCCGGCCGCCGAAGGCGCACAGGCGGCGACGGTTGCCGGTATCGACCAGCCTGCTCCTTCCGTCGCGACCGCGGCCATGCCGGCGACCGACGCCACGCAGCAGGCCGAACCGACCGCCTACGCACAAATTCCGCTGACACCCGAAATGACGGCCATCCAGTCCGTTGTCCCGACCCCACGTCCGGGCACACCGTCTCCGTCGACGCAGCTTGCCTTTGCGGCCACGCCGCAGAACGGTGCGGTTGCCGCGCTGTCGATCATCGACACGACGCCGCACCCAATGATGGATTATGGCTTCGATACCTCAGGCCCGATGGATCCGCCGACGGCTCCTCCGATGTTCAGCGACGATGACGCGGACGATGGTGCTCCGACCGTCGAAAAGAGCGCGATCACCAAGATCATCGAGAAGTACTCCAAGATCTATCAGGTTCCGGCATCTCTGCTGCATCGCGTCGTCCATCGCGAAAGCCGGTACAACCCGAAGGCCTACAACAAGCGCGGCTACTTCGGTCTCATGCAGATCAAGTACAACACGGCCAAGTCGATGGGCTACGACGGCGAGCCTGCTGGTCTCTTCGACGCCGAAACCAACATCAAATATGCCGCCAAATACCTGCGCGGTGCCTGGCTGGTATCTGATAGCAGCGAAGACGATGCCGTCCGGCTCTATGCGCGCGGCTATTACTACGATGCCAAGCGCAAGGGGATGAACGACGTTGCCCAGGGCAACTACTGACGTCCTCCTGTCAGCTGGCGCCGGATAGCGCCACGACGACCTCTTTCAGCAATGGTTGTGGCGTATAGTTGAATGCGCGGGGCGTGAGGCCGAGCCTGACGACGACGAGCTTGGCCGACGGCACGACCGCAATGCTCTGGCCATCATGCCCTTCCATCCAGAATGCGTCCGGCGGGATGCCAAGCGCATCGTCGTTTGGACCACCGGGAAAGCGTATCCAGGTCTGCATCTGAGAATAGACGCCGTCCGAGGACCGCGTTCCCTGCCGCATCATTCCGACGAACCCCTCAGGCAGCAATCTCTGGCCGTTCCAAACGCCATCCTGCAGGATGAACTGGCCGAATCGGGCCCAGTCTCTAGCGGTCGCGTAGAGATAGGAGCCGCCGGAGAACGTACCGCGGGCATCGGTCTCGAACACGGCACTGGACATCCCAAGCGGATCGAACAGCGCCTGGCGCGGATAGTCGAGCGCTGCCCGCTGGTCGCCGATGCGATCCATCCAGATCCGCGAGATAAGCACGGACGTGCCGCTTGAATAGTTGAAGGTCGTGCCGGGTTCATACTTCCGCGAAAGACCGGCCGGCAGCGCCGTCTGGTCAGGATCGAGATAGAGCATACGGGTCACGTCGGAGACAGCACCGTAGTTCTCGTTGAAGCGCAGGCCGCTCTCCATGCCGAGGAGGTTCGCCAGCGTGATCGCGGCCCGGTCGTCCCCGCTCCACTGAGGCAACAGCTTCGATTCATCCAGCCGTATGCTTCCCTTCGACATCAGCGTACCCAGGATCGCAGCATTGACCGTCTTGGTCATCGACCAGCCGAGCAGCGGAGTGTTCGGTCCAAATCCCGGGCCATATGCCTCCGCGAGGATGCGCCCGTCGTGGACGACGACCACGGCACGCATATTCGGCCCGACGAGATCCTGACGCGCCAACAGCGTGGCAACGCTGCCGTCGCCCGTCGCGGCAACTTCGTTACCCATGGGCCACGAGGCGGTGTTTGCCGCCTGACGCACGCCCGGTTCGTCGGGCAAGGCCTTCTGGGCAGTGGCGAAATCACCATCCGGGACCGTCGCGCAACCGAACGCACCGCGATATATCGCATAATTGGGCGCAAACAGCCCCAAGATACGCGCCGCGACCCGCTTCTGCTCGCGGTCGACATCTACGCGGATGAGCCGCAGCAAGGGGTTTCCGGGCGCCTGCACGTCATCGGCAAGCACCTCCTTCGGATCGCGGCCCGCAATGAAAACGTTCGAACACACGATCTTGGCCGCGTAGCCATCCCCCACCCGCAGCAGTTCCGGCGGTTTGAAGTGCAGCCATGCTGCCCCTGCAACGACTGCAGCACCGGCGAGAACCGCCAAGCTCCTGACGATACGCATCACAAACCCCATGACCGCCCCTCCAGACTGACAATAGAGAAGCAGGAAAAAAACGACCGGAAAAGCCCCTTCCCCGAACACTTTCTGTGACTGTCCTTTTCCGGAATGAAGGTCGCCCACAGGCTGCGTCATCAAACTGTAGCGCCGCCGCGCTAAACGCCCTGAACGCTAAAAGGGTGAAAGACTCACATGACGGAATTTGCACCGGATGCCGGCTTCCGCAAGAACCGGAAACTCAAGGCAGCTCTCCTCCGCCACAAGGCATTTTCGAAGGATGGCTTGTCGGAGCGCCTGTTCGGCCTCCTGTTTTCCGGTCTCGTCTACCCGCAAATCTGGGAAGACCCTGATCTCGACATGGAAGCGATGGAACTGCAACCGCACCATCGCATCGTCACGATCGGCTCCGGCGGCTGCAACATGCTGGCCTATCTGTCACAAAACCCGGCATCAATCGATGTGGTCGACCTCAACCCTCACCATATCGCGCTGAACCGCCTGAAGCTCGGCGCTTTCCGCCATCTTCCCGGACATGCCGATCTGGTGCGCTTCCTCGCGGTTCCCTACGAGGCGTCGAACAGCCAGGCATTCGACCGCTTTCTGGCCTCCAATCTCGACGCCGCCACGCGTGATTACTGGAACGGGCGGAAGTACGGCCGCCGCCGGATCACGGTGTTCGATCGAAACCTCTACAAGACCGGCCTGCTCGGGCGCTTCATCGGTGCCGCCCACTTGCTGGCCCGCCTGCACGGCATCGACCTGACGGAGATGACGAAAACGCGCTCGCTGCGCGAACAGCGCCAGTTTTTCGACGACAAGATCGCCCCGCTTTTCGAAAAGCCCGTTGTCCGCTGGATCACCAGCCAGAAGAGCTCGCTTTTCGGCCTTGGTATCCCGCCGCAGCAGTATGACGAACTCGCAAGCCTGGCGGCCGATCATTCGATCGCCCCGGTCCTGAGGCACCGCCTCGAAAAGCTCACCTGTCATTTCCCGATGCGCGACAACTACTTCGCCTGGCAGGCATTCGGACGGCGCTACGCTCCCGATGGAGAAGGCCCGCTGCCGACCTATCTCAAGGCCGAGCACTACGATGCCATTCGCGCCAACGTCGACCGTGTGAGCGTTCACCACGCAAGCTTCACCGAGCTCCTGTCTTCCGAACCCGCGGCATCGCGCGACCGGTACGTCCTGCTTGACGCGCAGGACTGGATGACCGATCAGCAACTGAATGATCTGTGGTCGGAAATCACCCGAACGGCTCGCGAAGGCGCACGCGTGATCTTCCGCACGGCAGCCGAAAAGAGCATCATCGAAGGCCGCCTCTCCCCTGCCATCCGCGAGCAGTGGGCCTATCTCGAGGACCGTTCGCTGGCGCTAACCGCGCTTGACCGCTCGGCAATCTACGGCGGCTTCCATATCTATGAGAAGGCCCCATGAGCGAAGCGGAAACCGCGACAGCGAGCTCAGCTGGCCATGCAGCGCTGATGGATGGCATGTACCGCTACCAGCGGCACATCTATGATCTCACGCGGAAATATTATCTGCTCGGTCGCGACCAGACCATCCGCGAGCTGCATGTGCCGAGTGGCGGCAGCCTTCTCGAAGTCGCCTGCGGCACGGGACGAAACCTCGTCCTGGCACATCGACGCTACCGGAGCAGCAAGCTCTACGGTTTCGATATATCCCAGGAAATGCTGATCTCTGCACGCAAGACCTTCCAGGCTGAGGGCGCCTCGGCTGACTTTCGTGTCGCCGATGCGACCAGTTTCACGCCGCGCGAATTCGGCGTATCGGGGTTCGATCGGATTTTGATCTCCTACGCCGTGTCGATGATCCCTGACTGGGAGCGCGCGGTCGATGCGGCGTTGGCCGCGCTCAATCCCGGAGGGCAGCTTCACATTGTCGATTTCGGACAGCAGGAAGGACTCCCTCGCTGGTTCCGCGCGATGCTGCAATCCTGGCTGACCAAGTTTCATGTCAGCCCGAGAGCCAACCTTCGCACCGTCCTGGAAGCCAAGGCGACAGAAGTCGGAGCGGTCTTCGCGTTCAACACCATGGCCAGAGGCTATGCGTGGCGCGCAACGATTATTAAGGCCAGCTAATATTTCGCTTGAAACTAACCGAATTTTTACGTTGATATGATGAAAAGAGGGGCATCTCTCTGCTGGACGCGTCTTTCACGAAGGTCAGGCTGTGGGGCAAAAAGATCATTCGGTTCACGACGGAACATCCATGCGCCGGCTCCTGTCTTGCGTCTTGCCTTTGGCCATCATGCTGGCCGGCTGCACATCATCGGGTTATGATTATCTGCAAACCGCGTCGGTAAAGCCGAAGACGCGCTTTCAGGACACCGACCCGCAGGATTTCGGCCCGAAGCATCCCCTGCAAAATCCCGTCCACGGCATCGACATCTCCAAGTGGCAGGGTGATATCGACTGGCAGACGGTCCGCAACTCCGGCGTCGCCTTCGCTTTCATCAAGGCCACGGAAGGCAAGGATCGCGTCGATCCGCGCTTCAACGAATATTGGCAGCAGGCCCGCGCCGTCGGCATTCCGCACGCGCCCTACCATTTCTACTATTTCTGCTCTTCCGCAGACGAGCAGGCTGATTGGTTCATCAGCAACGTTCCAAAGGCGGCCATGCGCCTGCCGCCGGTACTCGATGTCGAATGGAACAGCGAATCGAAAACCTGCAGATATCGCCCCGACCCGGCAACCGTACGCGCCGAACTTCAGCGCTTCATGGATCGGCTGGAGGCCTATTACGGAAAGCGGCCGATCATCTATACCTCGGTCGACTTTCACCGCGATAACCTGGCCGGCTATTTCCAGGACTACCATTTCTGGGTTCGCTCCGTGGCGAAGCATCCTGACGTGACCTATGCGGACCGTCGCTGGGCATTCTGGCAATACACGTCGACCGGTGTCATCCCCGGCATCAAGGGGCCAACTGACATCAATGTGTTCGCCGGATCGACGAAGAACTGGCACAACTGGGTAGCAGCGGTTTCAAAAGACACGAATTCTTAGTAACGTCCCGTCGTCTTTCTTGCTTCCGTCACAATCATTTGGGACATCGACAGCAATTTCCGCAACGACGAGGTCAAAATCATGCGCCGTACGCCTGCAAGCAGTTCTATGCTCGCTCTTCTGTTCACCGCGAGCCTGGCAACCGCCGCATCGGCGCAAACCACGGACCCCAAGCCGGCAGCTGCTCAACAGCCAGCAGTCGCCTGCGATGGCGATCTGACGGCGTTCCTGGCCGGCGTGAAGGCCGAAGCAATTGCGGCCGGCGCAACCGCCGAAGCCGTGGACAAGGCTTTGGCCGGCGCCGAGATCGACCCGAAGGTCCTGAGCCGTGACCGCGCCCAGGGCGTCTTCAAGCAGACCTTCCTCGAGTTCTCCCAGCGCACCGTAAGCCAGGCCCGCCTCGACATCGGCCGCCAGAAGATGAAGCAGTATGCCGATGTTTTCGCCCGCGCCGAGCAGGAATTCGGCGTACCCGCCGGCGTCATCACCGCCTTCTGGGCGATGGAAACGGACTTCGGCGCCGTTCAGGGCGATTTCAACACCCGCAATGCTCTTGTCACGCTCGCGCACGATTGCCGCCGTCCGGAACTGTTCCGGCCGCAGCTGATCGCGCTCATCGAGATGGTCCAGCACGGCGACCTCGATCCGGCGACCAACACTGGCGCATGGGCCGGCGAAATCGGCCAGGTGCAGATGCTGCCGCGCGATATCATCGCCTATGGAGTTGACGGCGATGGCGACGGGCATGTTCGCCTGAAGCAGAGCGGTCCGGACGCCATCCTGACCGCAGCCAAGTTCATTCAGCACCTCGGCTTCCAGAAGGGCCAGCCGTGGCTGCAGGAAGTGACGCTGCCTGACACCCTTCCCTGGGAGAAGTCCGGCCTCGGTGGCTCGCTAACCGCCGGAGAATGGTTCGCGCTCGGCGTGAAGCCACGCGACGGCAACACCAGCTTCGGCAACCTTCGCGGCGACCTCGTGCTGCCGCAGGGACGGCTTGGACCGGCGTTCGTTGCCTATCCGAATTTCCAGATCTATCTCGAGTGGAACAAGTCGTTCATTTACACGACCTCGGCCGCCTATTTTGGAACCCGTCTCTCCGGTTCCGAGCCCTATCAGAAGGGAACGCCCGAGCAGGGTCTGTCGAACGACCAGATGAAGGCGCTGCAGACGAAGCTCAATTCGATGGGGCATGACGTCGGCCAGATCGACGGCATTCTCGGTTCCGGTACGCGCGTAGCCATCCAGAAGGAACAGCAGCGCCTCGGCATGCCCGCCGACGGCTGGGCGACGCCTGCCCTGCTCGGCTCTCTCTGAGGCTCCCAGGTGAATTCTGGTCGAAGCCGGCCACTGCCGGCTTTGACTCACAAAAGCGGCTGCAATCCCGCTTTTAGCATTAACGGTGGATCGCCCTTCTTTACTCCACGTTAAAAAGTGTGAATATTTTTTTCGACCTGTTACCTCTTTTGTTTCATGGGCTTAACCAAAAGAGACCTTGCTTTTCGTGACATTTTTGCCGCACCGCAGCACAAAAAGCGCTTTTCAAGCGTCACAGTCCGGACATATTATCACCTCGTTAACGCGAGGAGACAGACATGGGACTCACACGATCCTTGAATGTCCTTTTGATTGGTGCGGCGTTTCTTTTTGTTTTGTCGATGCTCTTTATTTGACGCCTCGACGCACGAAGCGGACGAAACTGCATTTCAGACCACCTAGCGAAAATAACGAAGGAATTAGAAAAGCCCATGACNNGTCATGGGCTTTTCTAATTGAAGATGATCGTTGGAGCGCTTCGGTCTGTCGGCCACGGCAACCTGTGGCCGCCGCCGCAAGACCAATCCGTCAGGCGGCGGAGCGGACGAAGGGTCCGGTCATCCGTGCAGCCGCAGGCAGCCGCACCGGCAGCTTGCGCATGATCTCTTCGGCGAAACAGAGCGCGTTCTCCTTCGCCCGATCAAGATTGCTCACCCGTGCCGGATCGAGCGAATGAAGTGTACCGCCGACGTCGAAGATGTCGCGGAACGCCGAGCGCTCGATGATCGCCGTATCCAGGACCGGTACCTGCCGTTCGCTCAACAGCGATTTGACCAGCGCGAGCGCGCGAGTGGTGACCATTGAGTTGACGCGCGTCAGGACGACCGAATGTCCGATCTTGATGCCCGCCTTCTCGTCCAGGTACTGGAGCAGCTCAAGCACCTGCGCACCGCCGCGGGCGTCCATCGCACATCCCTGGATCGGGATAAGGACGTGGTCGGAGAGGCCGATCGCCGTAGCAAGCAGCGGATTGCGCGCGCCCGGCAGGTCGACGATGAAATAGTCGGTGTTGTGCTTGTTCTCGGAGATATGCTGCGGCAGCGACGCCGAGGTAACGAAGTCGATCACCTGCACATTGGGAACGTGACCGGAAACTTCATGCCAGCGCGTGATCCAGTGCTGCGGGTCCGCATCGAGAACCGTGACGCGATAGCCCTTGTTGGCGAGTTCGGTCGCAAGCAGCAGCACAGCCGTCGTCTTGCCGGCGCCGCCCTTGGTGTTTGCAAATGTAATGACTGGCATATCAGGTCCTCAAGGGGAAAGTCGCGAGCCGGGCGATTGGCTCTTCCGCGCACTGGGGGAAGCATCGTGCGGTTAATGCATCCTTTCCGATCATGGTTAACAACTCCTAAACATGCCCTCCTCAGATTCAGCCGGGTTATTCTCGCAGTCACCGTCCATCGCAAAGAAAAAGCCCGGAAAGCGGGGCTTTCCGGGCTTTTATCTTCCTGCCAGCTGACGATCAGAAGCAATCGGCGAAGAGCTGCTTGGTGTTCTCAAGCGTCATTGCAACCGGATTACCACCCGCACTCGGGTCTTCGATCGCCATTGCGGACAATTCGTCGATTCGATCAGGCTTGATTCCCATCGCCGAAAGGCTGTCTGGAACGCCGAGTTCCGAGCGAAGCTGCAGCACGTAGTTATAGAAGCCGTCGAAACCGCCGGGGATGCCGAGATAGGCCGCCGCGCGCGCGATCTTGTCCTCGATCGCAGCGCGGTTGAAGCGCAGCACGGCCGGCATCACGACAGCATTGGTCATGCCGTGATGCGTGTTGTAGACGGCGCCGATCGGATGCGACAGCGCATGGATGGCGCCGAGGCCCTTCTGGAAGGCGACCGCGCCCATGGCGGCGGCCGACATCATGTTGGCACGGGCTTCAAGGTCCGTGCCTTCCTTGTAGGCGCGCGGCAGGTATTCCTTGACGAGACGCATGCCTTCCAGCGCGATACCGGCCGACATCGGATGGTAGAAAGGCGAAGAATAGGCTTCCAGGCAATGCGCGAAGGCATCCATGCCGGTGCCGGCGGTGATGATCTTCGGCATCCCGACCGTCAGTTCCGGGTCGGCGATGACGACGCCAGGCAGGAATTTCGGGTGGAAGATGATCTTCTTCACATGCGTTTCAGAATTGGTGATGACGCTGGCGCGGCCGACTTCCGAGCCGGTGCCCGCCGTCGTCGGAACGGCGACGATCGGCGCGATGCCTTCGACCGAGGCGCGCGTCCACCAATCACCGATATCCTCGAAGTCCCACACCGGCCGCGTCTGGCCGGCCATGAAGGCCACACACTTGCCGAGATCGAGGCCGGAACCGCCGCCGAAGGCAACGACGCCATCGTGGCCGCCGTCCTTGAACGCCTTGACCCCGGCGTCGAGGTTCTTGTCGTTCGGGTTCGGATCGACATCAGCGAAGATCGCGCGGCCGAGGCCGGCTTCTTCAAGAATGTCGAGCGCCGTCTGGGTGATCGCCATGGATGCGAGGCCACGATCGGTGATCAGCAGTGGCCTCTTCATGCCGAGACTCTTGCAGGCGTCCGCCAGTTCCTTGATGCGGCCCCGGCCGAGCTTGAAGGCGGTCGGATAGCTCCAGTTGGCTGTGATGTTGCTGCTCATGCTGTGACTTTCTTCAGATGGTAGGATTTCGGACGCGTCAGGTTCTGGAAGCCGATGATCGACAGCGAGCCGCCACGGCCGGTTTCCTTGACGCCGGTCCAGCAGAGTGCCGGATCGAGATAGTCTGCGCGGTTCATGAAGACGGTGCCGGTCTCGATCTCGCGACCGAGCCGCCCTGCCCGCTCCGCATCCTGCGTCCACAGCGATGCCGTCAAGCCATACTGGCTGTCGTTCATCAGCGCCAGCGCCTCATCGTCGCTCTTCACCTTCATGATGCCGACGGCAGGACCGAAGGTCTCTTCGCGCATGAAGGCCATCGAGTGGTCGACATTGACGAGGATCTGCGGGGCGAGATAGGCGCCACCATCGTCCTGCGGGAACAGCTTGGGATCGACAAGCGCCTTGGCGCCCTTCGAGACGGCATCGGCTATCTGCTCGCGCACGACCTTGGCGAAACGCTTGTTTGCCATCGGGCCGAGCGACGTCTCGGGATCGAGCGGATTGCCGAGCTTGTAGTTCGACACCCAGGCGACCGACTTCTCGACGAAGCTGTCATAGAGCGATTCATGCACATAGATGCGCTCGATGCCGCAGCAGCATTGGCCCGAATTGTAGGTCGCTCCGTCCATCAGCGTATCGACGGCCGCGTCGAGGTCGGCGTCTTCCATGACATAGCCCGGATCCTTGCCGCCGAGCTCGAGGCCAAGACCGGTAAACGTACCGGCCGCCGCCCGTTCCATCGAGCGCCCGCCTTCGACCGAGCCGGTGAAGTTGACAAAGTTGAAGCTGCCGGCGGCAATCAGCGCCGATGTCGTCTCATGGTCGAGAAAAACGTTCTGGAAGACGTCCTCGGGAACGCCGGCCTCAACGAAAGCCTGCACCAGCCGCTCGCCGACGAGAAGCGTCTGCGACGCATGCTTCAGTATGACCGTATTGCCCGCCATCAGCGCCGGCGCGATCGTGTTGATCGCCGTCATGTAGGGATAGTTCCAGGGTGCCACGACGAAGACGACGCCATGCGCTTCGCGCTCGATGCGGCGCTCGAACTTGTCGCTTTCTTCGACCAACAGCGGCGCCAGCGCATCGGCTGCGATCGAGGCAACGTAGTTGGAGCGCTCGTTAAAGCCCTTGTACTCACCGCCATAGCGGATCGGTCGGCCCATCTGCCAGGCAAGCTCGGGCACGACGACGTCGGACATCTCGTTCAAGCGCGCAACGCCCTTGAGGACGAGCTGCACGCGGTCTTCCAGCGGCCGCTTCGCCCAGGACTTCTGCGCCTTGCGGGCGCGCGCCACCACATCCTTCGCCGCCTCCAGCGACAGCGCCGGACGCTCAGCGTAAACCGATCCATCGATCGGTGAAATGCATTGGATCATTCCCATGATCATCTTCCTATGTTTTCGCGTGCCGAAGCCGGCCGCCGCCCACAAACAATCCCGCAAGATATGGAGATCGTATGACAGGACGTCGTCCGGCCTTTGCTACGCCTATTATGCTCTTTCGAAACCGCGCGCCACTTCCCAGTCGGTGATGCGACGATCGTACTCTTCCTGCTCCCACTCGGCAGCGCGTGTGTAGTGATCGATGACATCGTCACCAAAGGCGCCGCGCAGCATCTTCGATTTCGTCATGGCGACCGTCGCCGCGCGCAGCGTGCGCGGAATTTCGCGAACCTTGCGCGCGCCATAGGCGTCACCGACGAACGGTGCTTCGAGCTCCATCTTGTTCTCGATGCCGTCGATGCCGGCTGCGAGCAGCGCCGCAAAGGCGAGATAAGGATTGAGGTCAGACCCGCCGACGCGGCACTCGATGCGGATCGCCTTGGTGCCGTCACCGCACAGGCGATAGCCGGCAGTACGGTTATCCTTGCTCCAGATCGCCTTTGTCGGCGCAAACGTGCCAGCCATGAAGCGCTTGTAGGAGTTGATGTAGGGCGCCAGGAAGTAAGTGATCTCGCTCGCATGCGCGAGCAGGCCGGCAATGTAGTTTTCCATCAGCGGCGACATGCCGTATTTACCCTTCTCATCGGCAAACAGCGGCGTCTTGCCATCCGCACTCCAGAGCGACTGATGGATGTGCGAAGAGCTGCCGGCGGCGTTGTAGTGCCACTTCGCGAGGAAGGTGATCGCCTTACCCTTGGACCAGGCAATTTCCTTGCAGCCGTTCTTGATGATCGAATGGCGGTCAGCCATCGTCAGCGCGTCTGCGTAGCGGACGTTGATTTCCTCCTGGCCGGCGGACGCCTCGCCCTTGGAGTTCTCGACCGGGATATTGGCACCCTGAAGACCGGTGCGGATCGCCCGCATCACCTCTTCTTCCTTGGTCGTCTGGAAGATGTGGTAATCCTCGTTATAGGCGCTCGCGAGCTTCAGATTGCGATAGCCGGAGGCCTGCGCCGACTCGTAGGTCTGGTCGAACAGGAAGAACTCCAGCTCGGAGGCCATGAACGCCTTCATGCCCATGTCTTCGAGGCGCTTGACCTGCTTCTTAAGGATGGCGCGCGGCGAGTGCGGCACTTCCTCGTGCGTGTGGTGGTCGAGCAGGTCGCAGAGCACCAGCGCGGTTCCTTCGAGCCACGGAATGCGGCGCAACGTCGAAAGGTCGGGCTTCATCGTGTAGTCGCCGTAGCCCTTTTCCCAGCTCGTCGCCTTGTAGCCGGAGACGGTTTCCATCTCCATGTCGGTGGCGACGAGATAGTTGCAGCTATGCGTTTCCTTCCATGCGCTCTCGAGGAAGTATTCGGCCTGGAACCGCTTGCCCATCAAGCGGCCCTGCATGTCCACCTGGCATGCCAGAACCGTATCGATGCGGCCGTCGGCAACATCCTGCTTGAGATCGTCGAGAGTATAGATGCTCATATTGAATCCGCCTGAACCTGGAACTGAAAAATCGGGGCAACGAAAGAGCATGCCGTGAAACGGACGCGCCTGACCTGATGCCTTTTCGTTGAGCCGGGAAACGGGGCCGCCAATGCGGCCCCGCGGTTAAAGAGGGAAGTCGAAACCTCAGCTTTCGCCGACAGCCTTTTCGGCAGCCGCGATCTCGGCCTGACGGCGTGCGACTTCTTCGCCGATCGGCGGGCCCTTGAAGCGGCGGCTTTCGAAGCCGAACCACACGATCGCGGTCAGCACGAGGAAGCCAACTGTGACATAGAGCGCCGGACCGTTCGGTGGCTGAACGCCAAGAACGAAGATCAGGATCATCGCGAGGATCGTGAGCACGGAGAAGAGCTTGTACATGCCCTCGCCGATGTTCCACGGACCCATCTTGTCCCACTTCGACGTACCCCAGGCGAAGAGGCCGAGCGTGATCGGGATCGCGAAGGAGAAGAACAGGAAGATGACCGTGCACGAGACGACGATCGTGTAAACCGGCGTATCTCCGATCGAGACGAGCGACGAACCCCAGACGAACAGCACCGAGAGGATAGATCCGGTCCAGATCGCCGATACAGGCGTGCGGTACTTCGGGCTGACCTTGGCAAGCGCCTTGGACGCCGGCAGACCGCCGTCACGCGAGAAGGCGAAGATCATGCGCGATACCGAGGTGACCGTCGCAAGCCCGCACAGCCACTGGCTGACGAGAATTGCGAAATAGAGCAGATCCTTGATGACGGCGGGAACCTGCGCGTCCATCGCCCAGAAGAACACGTTCCAGCCCTGCTTTGCAGCTTCGTCCATGTTCGGAAGCATCAGCACGAAGGAGCAAAGCATGATGTAGCCGAACAGCGCCGACCACAGCACCGACGAAACCATGCCGCGCGGAACCGAATGGGCCGCCTTGACAGTTTCTTCCGACGTATGAGCCGAGGCATCATAGCCGGTGATCGTGTAGATCGGCAGCAGCAGACCGAGCAGGAATACCCATGTACCCGAGGTCGCCGGCCATACATTTCCGCCCGCTTCGCCGGAGTAGTTGGCGAAGGTGAAGAGGCGGCCGATCTCGTAGGACGGTGCAAAGAGCAGGCACACGGCAGACAGCACGATCGCCGTTGCGAAGATCAGGTAGCCGGAGAAGTCGGTCAGCTTAGCCGTGAGCCCGATACCCATGTGGTTCACGAGCGCCTGCGCACCGGTGATGATCACCAGGAACAGGATCCGGACCGTGGTGGTGTCCGTCAGACCGAAATAGCTCGTGCCGAACGAACCCATGAAGAAGTAATAGGTACCGACGTTGATGGCGCCGAGAACCGTGACGAGACCGAGCAGGTTGAACCAGGCGGTCAGCCAGCCGGTGAAGCGGTTGCCGAGGATCGAACCCCAGTGATAGAGGCCGCCGGCCGTTGGATAGGCCGAGCTGATCTGCGCCATGGCGACGGCAAACACCAGCGAAACAAAGCAGCCGATTGGCCAACCGATGCCGATCGCCGCGCCGCCGGCACCGGCGGTCGCCTGTGCCAGCGAGTTGATGCCGCCGGAGAGAATGCAAATGATGGAAAACGAGACGGCGAAATTCGAGAACGAGCTCATGCGTCGTTCCAGCTCCTGGGCATAGCCCATGGAGTGCAGGATGTGGACATCCTGCTTTTTGTCGAGTTCCGAGTAATCGGACATGACTTCCCCCTGTTTAGCGATCGACCGCGGGATTGCGGTTGATCATCCAGTGCCAAAGTGCCCGTGACGTGTGCGCCTACGAGCGGATCGCAGTTAGACTGCTCCCTGGGGTCTTTTTCTTTGTTGTCAGGCGTCCAGGCTTTGCCGGAGAAGCCCTGTCAGATAGCCGGCCATGACCCCTTGACCGTCTTGATCTGAGATGAGGTCGTTGCGGACCTCGATCATTACGTTGCGCAGCCCATTCGAAAGCCCGTGCAGAACAAGCGTGTGGGTCACGCCATCTGCGGGGCCATAGGGCTCGTTGCGTTCGATTTTATAAAGGGACGAGCCAGCCGAGGCGGCGTTCAGGACGCTGTCGGCAAGGCGGCTGTCGTCATCATGCAATATGCCGATTTCCACGGCACGCGTCTTGCCGTGGTAAACAGGAGTGAAGCTATGGACCGTTGCAATCACCGTATCCTGCCCCCTCGCCTTGCGTTCGCGAATCAGTGCGCGAATGGCGTCATGGAAAGGAATATACAACGCTTCGGTGCGCGCGACGCGTTCTTCTGAGCTCAGGTGCGCATTGCCCGGAATGTCGTAGACTTCGCTCTTCTCGGGCATGGCGCCCGGAGACTCCGGCGGCCTGTTGCAATCATAGATCAACCGCGAAAACCGCTGGTAGACGAGCGTCGCATCAAGCGCTTCCGAAATTCCGCGCGCTACGGCGAGCGCGCCGGGATCCCACGCGATGTGACTTTCCAATGCTTCGCGGGAGAGACCGAGCGTCCCGAACCGCTCGGGGATCAATCGGGATGCATGCTCGCAGATCACCAGCAAAGGGCTCTTGCCGTTCGGTCGCTCGACCGAAACGCATTCACCTTCCGCTTCGCTTAGGACCTTGAACTGAACAGCCACCACAGGCGCATCCCGATCATTAATAAAGAATGTATAAGAAAAGAATTCTTCAGGTTCTGGCGACTGTCAAGCGCACGCTGAAAATTTCTTTTCATGGCAGTGGTTGACATGGATTGTGACAGCGTTGTTAACTTTGAGTGGGAAAGTGGCACAAGACCAATCCCGGGGAGCAAGATCGAGTGACCGCTGCGTCGAAGACAGTTTCGGACGTAATCCATTCGCATTTCGGCACGCTGACGCGGGCCGAGAAGCAATTGGCTGAGAGTCTGTTGGACAACTACCCTGTCTCCGGCCTGGGGAGCATTACGACGATCGCGGAAAACGCCGGCGTATCGACCCCGACAGTCGTGCGCATGGTCCAGAAGCTGGGCTTCAAGGGCTATCCGGACTTTCAGGCGCACCTTCACCAAGAGGTCGAGGCGACGATCTCCAACCCCATCGCCAAGCATGACCGTTGGGCCTCGAATGCGCCGGGCACCCACATTCTCAATCGTTTCGCCGACGCGATCATGGGCAATCTGCGCCAGACGCTCAGTGCGCTCGACACCGCGACCTTCGACAGCGTCGCCTCGCTCCTTTCAGACCGCAAGCGCGGCCTCTATTTTGTCGGCGGGCGCATTACCGGTGCGCTGGCCGAGTATTTCTTTACACATATGCAGGTCATCAGGCCGAACACCGCCTTGCTCTCGTCCAATTCGAGCAGCTGGCCGCAATACGTCCTCAATATGAATCCCGGAGATCTGCTCGTCATCTTCGATATCCGTCGCTACGAGCAGGAAATGGTCAGCCTCGCAACCGCCGCACGCAAGAGCGGGGCCGAGATCGTCGTCTTCACCGACCAGTGGGGATCGCCTGCCGCCAAGCTCGCCCGCCACACCTTTCGTGTGCAGATCGAGGCGCCGTCGGCCTGGGACTCGTCGGTCGTCACACTTTTCATAGTCGAAGCCCTCATCGAAGCTGTTCAAAGCTCGACCTGGGACGAGACGAAAGAACGCATGAAAACCCTGGAGGGCCTGTTTGAACAAACAAGACTCTTCCGCAAACTCAGTTAGGAGGGAAAATACGACAGTCAGATGACGTGTGGCGTTTGAAAGAACAACGTGTCGTAATTGAAACATCGCCGCCAAATGCCTGCGATACAAAGAAAAAAGAAGGTCATCAAACTGTCACGAAAGCTTCACGTAACGTCAGTAACAGCATCGTCGGACACTGAAAACCCGAAGGAGAACAACAGTGATCTCTAATATTTCGAAAATGCTTTCGCTTTCTACTGCAATTGTTGTTGCTTCGACTGCAATCGCAGCCGCTGAACCAAGCGCTGAACTTATTGCTGCCGCCAAGAAGGAAGGCACGCTGACGACCATCGCGCTTCCGCACGACTGGTGCGGCTATGGCGACGTCATTGCCGGCTTCAAGGCGAAGTACGGCCTGGAAGTCAACGAACTGAACCCGGATGCCGGTTCGGGCGACGAAATCGAAGCCATCAAGGCAAACAAGGGCAACACCGGCCCGCAGGCTCCTGACGTCATCGACGTCGGCCTCTCCTTCGGCCCGACCGCAAAGGCTGACGGCCTGATCCAGCCTTACAAGGTTTCCACCTGGGATTCGATCCCTGACTCCGCCAAGGATGCCGATGGCTTCTGGTACGGCGACTACTACGGCGTTCTCTCCTTCGTCGTGAACACCGACATCGTCAAGGAAGTCCCGAAGGACTGGGCCGACCTGAAGAAGTCTGACTACGCCAACTCGATCGCTCTCGCCGGTGACCCGCGCGCCTCCAACCAGGCTGTTCAGGCTGTTTACGCTGCCGGTATCGCTGCTGGCGAAAAGGATGCGACCAAGGCTGGTGAAGCCGGTCTCGCCTTCTTCGGCGAACTGAACAAGGCAGGCAACCTGGTTCCTGTCATCGGCAAGTCCGCTTCGCTGGCACAGGGCTCCACCCCGATCGTCATCGCCTGGGACTACAACGGCCTGTCCTGGCGCGATACGCTGAAGGGCAACCCGCCGGTTGAAGTCGTCGTTCCGGCATCGGGCGTCAACGCCGGCGTTTACGTCCAGGCGATCTCCGCCTTCGCTCCGCACCCGAACGCTGCCAAGCTCTGGATGGAATACCTCTATTCGGACGAAGGTCAGCTCGGCTGGCTGAAGGGCTATTGCCACCCGATCCGCTTCAACGATCTGGCCAAGAACAAGAAGATCCCGCAGGAACTTCTCGACAAGCTGCCGCCGGCAGCTGCCTATGAAAAGGCCGTCTTCCCGACGCTCGACGAGCAGGCTGCTGGCAAGACCGCCATCACCGGCAAGTGGGACAGCGTCGTTGGCGCCAACGTTAAGTAATATCGCCTGATACCGGCCTCCCCGTCGTAACGACGGGGAGGCTTTTGCCCCTTCGACGCCGCAAGAAGAGCTTTTTCAATGAGCACTGTTTCGACGACGCCCGTGGTGAGCACGGCCCCGCTGATCACCAGGGACCGGGTGATCGATTGGCTTGGCATTACACCCTTCATTATTTTCGCGCTTCTTTTTCTCATTATTCCCACGCTCTACCTTGTGGTCGGCGCCTTTTTGACGCCGGAGGGTAATTTCACGCTGAAGAACATCGGTGATCTCTTCACCCCTTCGATCCTCAGCGCCTACTGGATCAGTATCCGCGTCTCGGTCGCCTCCGCCCTTGGCGGCGCGCTGATCGGCTTCTTCCTTGCCTGGGCGGTCGTGCTCGGCGGCCTGCCGACGTCAGTGCGCTCGACGCTTCTCACCTTCTCCGGCGTCGCCTCCAATTTCGCCGGCATTCCGCTGGCCTTCTCGTTCCTGGCAACGCTTGGCCGCACCGGCCTCGTCACAGTGTTCCTGAGAGACTGGTTCGGCTTCAACCTCTACGGCACCGGCTTCAACCTGCTCTCCTTCTTCGGCCTCACCATCACCTACATGTACTTCCAGATCCCGCTGATGGTGCTGATCCTGACGCCGGCGCTCGACGGCATGAAAAAGGAATGGCGCGAAGCAGCCGAAATCCTCGGCGCCAGCAATGTCCAATATTGGACCAAGGTCGCCTTGCCGATCCTCTGGCCGAGCCTTCTCGGCACGACGCTGCTGCTCTTCGCCAATGCCTTCGGCGCGATTGCGACGGCCTACGCCCTCACCGGCTCCTCGCTCAACATCGTCCCCATCCTGCTCTACGCGCAGATCCGCGGCGACGTCCTTCACAATGCGAACCTCGGTTACGCGATCGCGCTCGGCATGATCGTCATAACGGGCGTGTCCAACATCCTCTATCTCATGCTGCGCATGCGCGCTGAACGGTGGCAGAAATGAAGGCTCAAAAGCTCGGCGCCTGGATCGCCATCGCCATCGGCGCGACCTATTTCATCGTGCCTCTGCTCGGAACCATCGAGTTTTCGCTGCGCATGCGCCGCGATGCCTACAGCTTCGACGCCTACCTATCGGTGTTCTCCGACGAGCGCTTCCGTGAGACCTTCGGCTATTCGATGATGATGGCACTGCTCACCATCGTCTTCGGCATGCTTTTGATCGTGCCGACCGCCTATTGGGTGCGCCTGCGCATGCCGCAGATGCGTCAGGTTGTCGAGTTCATCACGCTGCTTCCGCTGGTCATCCCGGCCATCGTCATCGTCTTCGGATATTTGAGGATGTACAATTCCTCGTCCTTCCTGCCGATGACCGCCTCGACCACGGGCACCAACATCCTGCTCGTCTTCTCCTACATCACCCTGTCGCTGCCTTACATGTACCGCTCCGTCGACACCGCCATGCGCGCCATTGACGTGCGCACGCTGACTGAGGCCGCCCAGAGCCTCGGCGCCAGCTGGTGGACGATCATGTTCAAGTGCATTTTCCCGAACGTGATGAGCGGCATCCTGTCGGGCGCCTTCATCACGCTGGCGATCGTCATGGGCGAGTTCACCTTCGCGGCTCTGCTCAGCCGTCCGGCCTTCGGCCCCTACCTGCAGCTCGTCGGCGCCAACCGGGCCTACGAGCCCTCGGCACTCGCCGTGATCGCCTTCTCCATCACCTGGCTCAGCATGGGCCTGCTCAATCTCGTCTCGCGCATCGGCAGATCCCGCCCGGCCAAGGCTTAAGGTATTTTGACATGTCTTTTCTCTCGCTGACCAACATTCAGAAATCCTTCGGCCCCGTTCAGGTCGTGAAGAACTTCAACATGGACATCGAGAAGGGAGAGTTTGTCTCCTTCCTCGGCCCATCGGGCTGCGGCAAGACCACCGTCCTGCGTATGATCGCCGGCTTCGAAAATCCAACCGGCGGCAACCTCACGATCGCCGGCAAGGACATCGCGCCGCTGAAGCCGAACCAGCGCAACATCGGCATGGTCTTCCAGGCCTACGCCCTCTTTCCGAACATGACGGTGCACGACAACGTCGCCTTCGGCCTGAAGATCGCCGGCAAGCCGAAGGCCGAGATCGATGCCCGCGTCAAGGAAATGCTGGCGCTCATTCACCTCGGCCACCTCGCCGACCGTTACCCCTACCAGATGTCGGGCGGCCAGCAGCAGCGCGTGGCGCTCGCCCGCGCCCTAGCTGCCAAGCCGCAGGTGCTGCTGCTCGACGAACCGCTGTCGGCTCTCGACGCAAAGATCCGCGTGTCGCTGCGCGAGGAAATCCGCCAGATCCAGCAGTCGCTGGGCATCACCACCATCTTCGTCACACATGACCAGGAAGAAGCCCTTTCGATCTCCGACCGCATCGTCGTCATGAACGGCGGCCGCGCCGACCAGATCGGCACGCCCTTCGAGATCTACAACACGCCGGCGACGCGCTTCGTCGCCTCCTTCGTCGGCACGCTCAACATGATCGAGGCGAAGGTCGTGGACCCCGCCGTCAACCGGATCCAGATCGGTGACCAGGGCGTCACGCTGAAGCAGTCGGTTGCCGCCTACAAGGCTGGCGACACAGTCTCGCTGGCGCTGCGCCCGGAAGCGGGATCGCTGGCCGAGAGCACCCCGAGCGACACGAAGCTCACCGGTCAGGTCGTCTCCGCCCACTTCCTCGGCTCGGTCATCCGCACCCGCATGAACGTCGGTGGCAACGTCATCTCCTTCGACATGTTCAACAGCCCGGGCGTCACCCCGCCGGCTGCCGGCGAGACCGTGACGCTGCGCTTCATGGCGGCCGACCTCCTCGTCATTCGCGACTGATCAGGCCGCCGCGCCAGTTTTGCGGCTTTGCCACACTCGCTTCCAACATTTCTGGCGCTGCATTTCGCGGCGCCGGAAATTGCTTGAAATGACATCCTCGATGCGCAACGACTGCTTAAACGTTTTTCGTCGAGCAAAGTCAGCATCATGTCCCCCACCACACCAGTCGCTCCGCCCCGTCGCCTAACCGCGCAGGATTTCCGCACACTTGGCCTTTCGGCCCTCGGTGGCGCGCTTGAATTCTACGATTTCATCATCTTCGTTTTCTTCGCGGCGGTAATCGGCAAGCTGTTCTTTCCGGCCGACATGCCGGAATGGCTGGTGACCATCCAGACCTTCGGCATTTTTGCCGCCGGCTATCTGGTTCGCCCGCTCGGCGGCATCGTGCTTGCCCACTTCGGCGATCTCTTCGGCCGCAAGCGCGTCTTCGCCTTCTCGATCCTGCTGATGGCGCTCTCGACGCTCGGCATGGCAGCCATGCCGACCTACGCGACGATTGGCGTTGCCGCTCCGATCCTGCTGATCCTGATGCGCATTCTGCAGGGGGCGGCAATCGGCGGCGAGGTGCCCGGCGCCTGGACATTCGTGGCCGAGCACGTACCCTTCCGCCGCGTTGGCTTTGCCTGCGGCTTCCTCTGCTCCGGCCTGACGCTCGGAATCCTGCTCGGATCCTTCATCGCCACGATCATCAATTCCGTCTTCACGCCTGAGGATGTCGCTGCCTATGCATGGCGCATCCCGTTCCTGCTCGGTGGCATCTTCGGCCTCGTTGCCGTTTACCTGCGCCGCTGGCTGCAGGAGACACCGGTCTTCGCGGAGATGAAGCAGGCCCGCTCGCTTACGCTCGAACTGCCGCTGAAGGCCGTACTGCGTGACTACCCGCGCGGCGTCATCATCGCCATGTTGCTGACCTGGATCCTGTCGGCAGGCATCGTCGTCACCACGCTGATGACGGCAACCTTCCTGCAGAAGCTCTACGGCTACACCGCCCAGCAGTCGCTTGCCGCCACCAGCTTCGGCACGCTCTTCCTGATCTTCAGCACGGCGGCCGCCGGCGCGATCGTCGATCGCGTGGGCTCGGGACGTTTCTTCGTCGTCTCCAGCATCTTCTTCGGTGCAGCAACCTTCGCCTTCTACACCTATGCTGCAACGTCACTCACGGTCCTGTTCGTGCTCTACGCCATCATGGGCCTGTCGGTCGGCATGGTCGGCGCGGTGCCTTATGTCATGGTGCGCGCCTTCCCCGCCCGCGTCCGCTTCAGCGGCCTTTCGTTCTCCTACAACGTCTCATACGCCATCTTCGGCGGCCTGACGCCCTTGGCGGTGGCTTCGCTGCTGCCACTGAATCCCATGGCCCATGCCTACTACCTGCTGTTCATCGCCGCACTTGCCTTCGTGCTCGGGCTCTACCTCATCGCCAAGGGCGACAGCGTCGAAGCAGAGGTCGGCATCGAAGAGCTCACCGAGAGGCTTGCCGCCTAAGCATCCGCCGTTCAATATCGACAGACCGGGCGGCGTCTCGCCCGGTCATTGCATGAAGAGATATTTCAATGATTACCTGCCATCTGCGCTACGTGCTCGACCCCTACAAGATCCCCGAATTCGAAGAGTATGCACGGCTCTGGATCCCGATCGTCAATCGTATGGGCGGCACCCATCACGGCTATTTCCTGCCGTCGGAAGGCGCCAACAACATCGCCGTCGCGCTATTCTCCTTTCCGAGCCTGGCGGCCTACGAAGACTATCGAACACGCATGGCCGTCGACCCCGAGTGCCAGGCAGCCTTCGATCTCGACAAGCGCAATCGCAGCATCATGAGCTATGAGCGCAGCTTCATGCGGCCGGTTCTCGGCTAAGTCGAGAACGCCTGTAAGGACCCGCCGACCGTGGCGGGTCTCGTGAAATAATCTGGTAGCAAGCTAAAGCTATCTGGCGAAGCTGGAGTTCAGGATGCCCGAACCTCGAATAACAATTCTCGACAGCATCACCACTCCGGGGAATCCCGTGAAGCCGAATGACGACCGGTTCGGCCACAATGAGGCCTGCGCCTTCGTTATCGACGGTGCAACGGGCCTCGGCGATCGCCAGTATATCGATGAGACCGGCAGCGACGCCGCTTGGATCGCCGGGCAATTCGCGAGCGGCTTTCAGCGGTACGTGACGCGAGACGGCAAGGTCTCCGACGTTGCACGCTCCACATCACTCGAAGCTCGGGCAGCCTTTCTCGGCCACCATGGGGATGCACCCCGCTACGCCTGGCCCCTGTCCGCCTTCGCCATGGTGCATGCAACGCACGACGGATTTTCATTTCTCGGCCTTGGCGATTCCTGCGTCTTCCTGCTGCGCAACGATGGTGCGGCCTCCCTCCACATACCGATCCCGGGCGCCTACGAGCGGGAGCAGGTTCAGGCACAACGCCATATCGCGCGCACCGGCGGTATCACCAAAGGCGGCGGTGCGCTCGGCACCCCGGAAACCCTGGCCGCACTTCGCAGGCACCGGGAAAGCCAGAACACGCCCGACAGCGGCGCCTGGACGCTTGGGCTTGTGCCGGAGGCAGCCGATCATCTCGTCTCGGAAGAACTGCAGATCAGTGAAAAGGCCCATGCCATCGTCTGCAGTGACGGCTTCTCCGACCTCGTCGTCCTCTATGCGGCCTACACATCGGCCAGCCTCGTGCAAACAGCCATCGAGAAGGGCCTGGCTCCGATGGTCGAGGAATTGAGACGCTTCGAGCGCGAGATCGATCCGGAGGGCCTGCGCTATCCTCGCTACAAACAGAGCGATGACACCACCGCCCTGCTTGTCGAATTGACGCCCGGCTCTTGAGGCATTTTTCGATTCAACTTCAACGCCTTGCGGCAACAAACCGAATCAATCTGTCCGGCCCTTGAATCAAATCGTGAAGACGCAGCCGGTCAGGCCGCGTCCTCGATGTTTTCGTCGCGCTTGCGCGGCACGTAGTTGAGAACCGGCCCAAGCCAACGCTCGACCTCGGCAACGTCCATGCCCTTGCGGTTCGCGTAATCCTCGACCTGATCCCGCTCCACCTTGGCGACGCCGAAGTAGTAGGAATCGGGGTGACCGATGTAGATGCCGGAAACGGAAGAGCCCGGCCACATGGCGTAGCTCTCGGTGAGCGTCACCCCTGCTGCCTTCTCCGCATCGAGCAGGCTGAACAACGTCTTCTTCTCGGTATGATCGGGCTGCGCCGGATAGCCGGGCGCTGGGCGGATACCGGCGTATTCCTCGCTGACGAGCTGCTCATTGGTGAGATGCTCATCTGCGGCGTAGCCCCAGTATTCGCGGCGCACCTGCTCGTGCATCCGCTCGGCGAACGCTTCTGCGAAGCGATCGGCCAGCGCCTTCACGAGGATCGACGAATAGTCGTCATTGGCGCGCTCGAAGCGTTCCGCGATCGCGACCTCTTCGATCCCAGCCGTAACGACGAAGCCGCCGACATAGTCCTGAACACCGCTATCGACAGGTGCAACGAAGTCCGACAGCGCAACATTCGGCCGGCCGTCACGCTTCGACAGCTGCTGGCGCAGCGTGAAGAAGGTGGCAAGCTCGTCCTTGCGGCTCTCATCCTTGAACAGGCGGATATCGTCGCCAACCGCGTTCGCCGGCCAGAAACCGATGACGGCGCGCGGGTGAAACCACTTCTCGTCGATGATCTTCTTGAGCATCGCCTGCGCATCAGCCCAGAGCGCACGCGCCGCCTCACCCTGCTTCTCATCCTCGAGAATGGCCGGGAACCGACCACGCAATTCCCAGGTCTGGAAGAACGGCGTCCAGTCGATGTACTTGGCGATGTCAGCAAGATCGTAGCCGTCGAAGACCTTGGTTCCGAGGAAGCTCGGTTTGGTCGGCTTGTAGGCCGCCCAATCGACCTGCTGCGCGTTCTCGCGGGCACGGGCGAGCGGCAGACGCACCTTCTCGGCCTCGCTGCGCGCATGCGCTGCAGCGACCTTGGCGTATTCGGCGCGGATATCGGCCACATAGCCGTCACGCGCCTCCGGCGACAGCAGCGAGGAGACGACGCCGACCGCGCGGCTCGCATCCGTCACATAAACCGCCTGGCCCTTTTCGTAGCCCGGATGGATCTTGACCGCCGTGTGGACACGGCTCGTCGTCGCGCCACCAATCAGCAACGGCAGATCCAGTCCCTGGCGCTCCATTTCAGCGGCAACGTGCACCATCTCGTCGAGCGACGGAGTGATCAGGCCGGAAAGGCCGATGATATCGACCTTCTCGGCAACGGCGGTCTCGAGAATCTTCGTCGCCGGCACCATGACGCCGAGGTCGATGATCTCGTAGTTGTTGCAGGCGAGCACGACGCCGACGATGTTCTTGCCGATATCGTGGACGTCGCCCTTGACGGTCGCCATCAGGATCTTGCCGGCAGCCTTGCGCTCGTCGCCGCCATTCTGGCGCTTCTCTTCTTCCATGTAAGGGAGGAGCACGGCAACCGCCTGCTTCATCACACGCGCCGACTTGACGACCTGCGGCAGGAACATCTTACCGGAGCCGAAGAGATCGCCGACCACGTTCATGCCGGCCATCAGCGGGCCTTCGATGACGTGCAGCGGACGGGCCGCGTTCTGCCGCGCCTCTTCGGTATCGGCATCGATGTATTCGGTGATACCGTTGACCAGTGCGTGCTCGAGACGCTTCTCGACCGACCATTCGCGCCACGAGAGATCCTGCACGCGTCCCTCGCGGGCAGCACCACCACGGAACTTCTCGGCCACTTCAAGCAGCCGCTCGGTCGCATCAGTGCGGCGGTTCAGCACCACGTCCTCGCAGGCCTCGCGCAGCTCGGCATCGATCTGGTCATAGACCGCCAGCTGGCCGGCATTGACGATACCCATGTCCATGCCCGCCTGGATGGCGTGGTAGAGGAACACGGCATGCATTGCCTCACGCACCGGCTCGTTGCCGCGGAACGAGAAGGACAGGTTCGACACGCCGCCGGAAATATGCACCAGCGGCATCGTCTTGCGGATCGTTCGGGTCGCCTCGATGAAGTCAACGCCGTAATTATTGTGTTCCTCGATGCCGGTCGCAACCGCGAAGACGTTCGGATCGAAGATGATGTCTTCTGGCGGGAAACCGGCCTTTTCGGTCAAGAGCTTGTAGGCGCGCGCGCAGATCTCGACCTTGCGTTCGTAGCTGTCTGCCTGCCCGGTCTCATCGAAGGCCATGACGACGACAGCCGCGCCATAGGCATGCAGCAGCTTAGCCTGAGCGAGGAAGTTCTCTTCGCCTTCCTTCAGCGAGATCGAGTTGACGATCGGCTTGCCCTGCACCCGCTTCAGGCCGGACTCGATGATCGAGAACTTCGAACTGTCGATCATCACAGGCACGCGGGCGATATCCGGCTCGGCGGCGATCAGGTTCAGGAACTCGACCATCGCCTTTTCGGAATCGATCAGGCCCTCGTCCATGTTGATGTCGATGATCTGTGCGCCGTTTTCCACCTGGTCGCGCGCGACATCGAGCGCCGCTGTGTAATCGGCATTGGTGATCAGCTTGCGGAATTTGGCGGAGCCAGTGACGTTGGTGCGCTCACCGACGTTGACGAAGGGAATGTCCTTGGTCAGTTCGAAGGGCTCGAGACCCGACAGCGACATGAACGGCCGGTGCTCGGGGATCGGGCGCGGCTTGTACTTCGCCACCACCTCGGCAATCGCCTTGATGTGTTCAGGCGTCGAGCCGCAGCAGCCGCCAACGATGTTGACGAGACCCTCGCGGGCGAACTCGTCAATCTGCGCCGCCATCAGTTCCGGCGTCTCGTCATACTGGCCGAATTCGTTCGGCAGACCGGCGTTCGGATAGGCGCAAATGAAGGTATCGGAAACGCCTGACAGTTCCTGCAGATGCGGACGCATGGCGTTGGCGCCGAGCGCGCAGTTGAGGCCGATGGTGAACGGGTTGGCGTGACGCACCGAGTTCCAGAAGGCGGTCGGCGTCTGGCCGGAGAGCGTGCGGCCGGAAAGATCGGTGATCGTGCCCGAGATCATGACCGGCAGGCGAATGCCCTTTGCCTCGAAGCGCTCTTCGCAGGCAAAGATCGCGGCCTTGGCGTTCAGCGTGTCGAAAATCGTCTCGATCAGGATAATGTCGGCGCCGCCATCGATCAGGCCGTCGATCTGCTCGGCATAGGCCGAACGCAGGTCATCGAAGGTGACGGCGCGAAAGCCGGGATTGTTGACATCGGGCGAGATCGAGGCCGTGCGGTTCGTCGGGCCGATGGCGCCGGCGACGAAACGGCGGCGGCCGTCTTCGCGCTCGGCGCGGATGCAAGCGCGGCGCACGATTTCGGCGCCTTCCTTGTTCAGCGCGTAGACCTCGCCTTCCATCGCGTAATCAGCCTGGGCGATCCGCGTCGATGAGAACGTGTTGGTCTCGAGAATATCGGCGCCGGCCTTGGCGTATTTGTAATGAATCTCTTCGATCGCATCCGGCTGCGACAGGATCAGAAGGTCGTTGTTACCCTTCTGGTGGCAAGCACAGCCGATGAAGCGGTCGCCGCGGAAATGGTCCTCATCGAAGCCCAGACCCTGGATCTGCGTGCCCATGGCGCCATCAAGGACGAGGATGCGTTCGCTAGCGGCTTTCTTGAGCGCAGCAAACACTTCACTACCGTCGCGCTTTGCCCCTTCGGAACCAAACAAAGTATCAAACACGGGCGGACTCCTTGACGTCGTTACGGACCAGATGGTCCAATCACATAAAGATATCTTTATGTCAATATATCCGTGTCATGTGGCGCCTTTGCGGCGCTTGGCAGATGACAGACTCGGGCGGCCTCTATATAGGCGGTTGCAAAGGCTTTGTGCACGAAATCGGAGGAGTATCATGGCACCTGCAAACGGCGACGCCGCGCTCGGAAACTGGACCACCCGCAGCTACCACCGCAACTGGCTGCTTACGCAGGCAAACGGGCTCTTCGATTTCTTCCAGCACAATTCCATCAACCCGAAGGGCGGCTTCTTCGATCTCGACGACGCGGGCAAGCCGCTCGATGCCGCCGGCCAGATCCGTCCGATCCATATCGCGTCGCGCGCCGTCCACTGCTTTGCGATCGGCAACCTGCTCGGCCGCCCCGGGGCATCCGACGTTGTCGACCATGGCATGCAGTATATCTGGAACCATCACCGCGACACCAGGAACGGTGGCTATTTCTGGTCGCTCGATGACAACGGCCCCGTCGACACCAACAAGCAGGGCTACGGCCACGCCTTCGTGCTTCTTGCGGCCTCTTCCGCCAAGACGATCGGCCATCCACTGGCCGACGGTATGCTTGCCGACATCACCGAGGTCCTGAACACCAAGTTCTGGGAAGCCAAGCACGGCGCCATCGCCGAGGAGTTTACCGCCGACTGGCAGCCGCTCGACGGTGGCAACTACCGCGGCCAGAACTCCAACATGCATCTCACCGAAGCGCTGATGGCTGCCTTCGAGGCGACGGGTGACCGCGATTATCTCGCCAAGGCCGAAAGCATCGCCGACCTCGTGATCCGCCGCGCTGCCGGTTCCGTCGGCTGGCGCGTCGGCGAACACTTCACCACCGATTGGAGCCTCGACAAGGACTACTACCACCCGAACGAAATGTTCCGTCCGGCAGGTACGACGCCCGGCCATTGGCTGGAATGGGCACGGCTTCTCCTGCAGCTCTGGGTGCTCGGCGGCAAGAAGCAGGAGTGGATGCCGGATGCGGCCAAGAGCCTTTTCTCGCAGTCGATCGCGCTTGGTTGGGACGACGACAAGGGCGGCTTCTTCTACACGCTCGACTGGGACGACAAGCCGGCCAAGCGCAACAAGCTGTGGTGGCCGGCCTGCGAAGGCGCCGGTGCAGCGCACTTCCTGAACGAGCACTTGCCGAGCGACTATCACGAGGAACACTACCGCAGGATCTGGAACGTGATCGAACGCTCGTTCATCGACCATAAGAACGGCGGCTGGCATGAGGAGTTGACGGAAGATCTCGTTCCATCGCACAGCCTCTTCCCCGGCAAGGGCGACATCTACCACGCCCTGCAGGCGTGCCTGATCCCCCTCTTCCCGGCGAACGGCAGCCTGACGAAGGTCATTCCCGAAGCTGGCGGCAAGATCTGATCCCATCCGAGAGCGGCGCCCTCGATGGCGCCGCTTTTTTCAGTTGCGATGCATCAGGACGAGGGAATGCGCGGGTCCTGCACCAGATAGAACTCCGGCACCGGCGTCATGTCGGTGACGAAGAAGCCAAACGCGGCGAGATCCAGCGGATCGACGTGGCCATCTTCGAAGCTCAAGCGATCGTAGCTTTCGAAACGGCTTTCAAAACGCTGAAACCGATTGGATGATATGAAGTCGGGATTGGGGTTCGTCTGGCCGAACGAGAGGCCATCATCGAAATCGCTCGGCTTTCCGCGAATTTCCTGCAGTTCGAAACCGAAGCCAATCCATCCGAGTCCACTCTTGTTCACGGTGATAATGCGGAAATGAACGCCGGTCTGTTCCGTGGCATCGAGCCGGGACGGGCTTGCGCCCCGGATCGCAAGCGTGACGGGTGTTGCGAGATTCAACTGTTCCTGGATCTCGATCGGATCATCCCGCGTGCCCGAGCCGCGCACCGATAGAATTCGGAAGCCGCCGAGTTCATCGGAGAAGGAATAACCTCCGGCATACCAGCGCCCGTCATCAGCAGGTCCGGCACTGATGAGCGCCAGTGATAGCAACGCTGCCAGAATTCCCCAATGACGAGCCATCGATCTCGATCCTTCGAGGGAAGTATCGCAGCGAAGCGACCAATTTCAAAGGGCGGGTAGCATTGACTGCGAGCGATAAAACCAAGGCCTCCATCCCGAGCCTTGAGTAGTGCGACCAATCGGCCTCAACCGCATTTCACCGCGCGCAAAATTCCCATCGATGATAGGGTGACGGCCGATATCCCAACGAAACGTGTCGATGCAAAGTAGGAGGGTGAGATGACGATGCTGTTCGTAAGGCATGAGGTTTCGGACTACGCGGCCTGGCGCAAGGTGTACGACGCGTTCAGGCCCGTCCAGAAGGCGAACGGGGTGATCGCCGAGGCCGTCTTTCAGGCAATCGACAATCCAAACGACGTCACCGTCACGCACGAGTTTGCAACGCCCGAAGCGGCGCAGGCCTTCGGTAAGCTCGAAGAGCTCCGAGCAGCGATGCGAACGGGCGGCGTGCTCGGCGCTCCCAAGGTATGGATGACCAATAAGGTCTGAATACCGACGATCAATTCAAGAGCACAGCCGAAGCCTGCGCCAAATCGCATCAGGCCCGACCGTTTCTGTTCGCTCGCGGCTTTCGCAGGGAACGCGACGCGCCCTAGGCCTCAGGCGAGACGCAACGCGTCGAGGTCTTTTGCCAACATCAACGCCAGCGCTTCCACCACAAGATTATGATCGTCGCGTTGCGGAAGGCCGGAAACCGTCACCGCGCCGATGCAGCCGGTGCCTTTGACGTTGATCGGGAAGCTGCCGCCATGCGGCGCGTAGTCGGCATCCGAAAGCCCGTTGTCGGCGACCGTCTTGCCCTTCTGCTTGAGATCCAGCCCGATCGCGTAGCTGCTCCTGAAGTAGCGCAGCACCAGATTACGCTTGCGCCGCACCCACTGCACGTTATCAGGGGTGACGCCCGGAAGCGCTGCATAGAAGACCGGCATCGAATGCAAGGTGATATCGATCGCAATGCCCAGGCTGCGCTCCGTACCGAGCTCTTGCAGAAGTTTGCCGAGCTGCCATCCGGTCGTGAGATCGAAGGTGTCGAAAGTCAACACCGCTTCCTGTTCCGCGATCCGCTTGAGGTCTTCTTCTGGCATCGTCACGTTGTGCTTCCTCTCCTGCAATGCTTTTTCCTGAGAAAAGGCAAGCGGAGTGGAAAAGTAAAGCGGAATCGTGGCGGCGTCGACAAGCTCACAATTTGGGCGTCAGCATTTCGAACCGATCGCGGATCGTCGCGCACGTATCACCGCCGAGGCGCCCGATAGAATGATCGTGGCAATCATCAGCTTATGGCGCTCGCGCTCCGAGAGCGCTTGGAAATCGAAGGATATTCGGTCAGCCTACCGCCCGCACCGGCGCAAAGGCGCTCATTGCTCCGATAAACGGCTTGGCCAGCGGCGATGCGTAAGAGCCACGCTTGCTGGTGGACAATCCGAGCGACACCAGCGCCTCGGCCTGTTTGACGGCGGCGGCAACGCCATCGACCACGGGTACGCCGTAACTCTCCTGCAGCTCCCGCGCCAGATCAGTCATGCCGGCGCAGCCAAGCACGATCGCCTCAGCGCCATCTTCGGATAGTGCCCGCTCGATCTCTGCGCGGAGCTTGCCGGTAGCGCCAGACGCCTCGTCCTCCAGCTCCAGCACCGGAATATCCGACGCCCTGACCTTCGCCCGCTCGCCCATGCCATAGCGGCGCACAAGATTGTCGATCAGCACCCGCGAGCGCTCCAGCGTGGTGACAACGGTAAATCGCTGCGCCAGGAAGCCGGCGGTGGCGACGGCAGATTCGCACAGCCCGAGCACAGGCACATCGGCGAAACTGCGGGCTGCCTCCAGCCCGGTATCGTCAAAGCAAGCGATGACGGCCGCGTCATAGCTCCCTGCCCGTTCCTTCAGTTCCGTCAGCAGGCCGGGAATGGCGAGCGCCCCGTCATAGTGCCCCTCGATCGACACCGGTCCCATCCGCGAAGTGGCGGCGATGATCTCCGTGCCGCTGGCGGCCACGAGCCGGGCGGCGGCGGCCGCCTTCTCGGTCATGCTGGCGGTCGTGTTCGGATTGACGATGAGAATGCGCATCAGATCAGCTTATCTTTGCCTGTCGCGCGCGCAGCATCATCATGATGCCGAGCGCAACGAGGATGATGGTGAAGGAGAACAGTGTCGTCACCGTGCCGAGCGCATAGAGCACCGGCGTCGTGACGTTCGTCGTCATGCCGTAGATCTCGAGCGGCAGCGTGTTGTAGCTGCCTGACGTCATCAGCGTGCGCGCGAATTCGTCGTAGGAGAGCGTGAACCCGAACAGGCCGACGCCAATCAGGCTGGGCGCGATCATCGGCAGCACGACATGAACGAAGGTCTGCCAGGCCGTCGCTCCGAGATCGCGCGCCGCTTCCTCGTAGGCCGGCGAGAAGCGGTTGAAGACCGCGAACATGATCAGCACGCCGAAGGGCAGCGTCCATGTCAGATGGGCGCCGAAGGCCGAGGAATACCACGCAGGCTTGAGCCCGCCCTGCTGGAAGACGACGCCGATGCCGAGCGAAATGATGATCGACGGCACCACAAGGCTGGCGACCGTAGCGTAAAACAGGAAGGTAGCGCCGCGGAACCGGCGGCGGAAAGCGAGGCCCGCCAGAAGCGAGACGACAACGGTGACGACCATCACCATAAGGCCGAGCGTAAACGAGCGGCGGAACGAGGCGCCAAAATCACCGACCGCCTGCTTCTCGAACAGATTATAGAACCAGTGGACGGAGACGCCGTTCAAAGGGAAGGTCAGGCCTCCATCCGGCCCCTGAAAGGACAGGATCAGGATTGCCGACAGGGGGCCGTAGAGGAACAGCACGAACAGGATAAAGAAGGCGGCGAGAACATAAAATTCAAGCGTTCGCTTTTCGTGGCTCATCTCAAAGCTCCTTGCGGATATCGACGACGCGCAGGATAGCCGCGACCATCATCAGGACGACGATCAGAAGCACCACGGCGTTGGCGGCGGCGGCCGGATATTGCAGCAGCGACATCTGGTTCTTCATCATCAGCGCCACGGAAGCGCTCTGCCCGCCGGACATGACCTGCACGGTCGAGAAATCGGCCATGACAAGTGTGACGACGAAGATTGAACCGATCGCAATGCCAGGCTTGGCAAGCGGAAGCACGACATTCCAGAGGATCTGCCAGCCGCTGGCGCCAGCATCGCGCGCCGCCTCGAACAGCGAGCGGTCGATGCGCATCAGCGTGTTGAAGATCGGCGTCACCATGAACAGCGTGTAGAGATGCACCATGGCCAGCACCACGGCGAAATCGGAATAGAGCAGCCATTCGATCGGCTGCGGTATGATACCCGCCTTGATCAGCGCGGAGTTCACAAGGCCGTTGCGACCGAGCACCGGGATCCACGAGATCATGCGGATGATGTTGGAGGTCATGAACGGCACGGTGCAGACCAGAAACAGGATCATCTGCGTCGATGTGCGACGGATATGGAACGCGAGGAAATAGGCGACCCAGAAGCCGATAAACACCGTCAGAGTCCAGACGATGACCGTGAACTTCACCGTGTTCAGATAGGTCTTCCACGTCACCCACGAGCCGAGCGTATCGGTGTAGTTCATGGTCAGGAACGCGGGATAGAGACCGGCGAAGTCATAATCCCAGAAGCTGACAATGCCGATCATCACGATCGGCAGGATGAAGAAGAAACCGAGGATCAGAATGAGTGGCGTGGCCTGAACATAAGAAGCAGCCCAAGGCGGCAGCCGAAAGCTGCGGGCACCGACCCGTTCGACCTTCTCGTTTGTCTCTGCTGAAGCGATCGTTGCCATCTCTTATCCTCTCGGAGAAACGCCTTCATTCCGGCGGATTGCGAGGAGGGACCGGGAACGGCCCCTCCCCAACTCTCCCCCATAAGGGAGAGGGAGTTTTTGATCGCGCCTCGCCGCAAGGAAGCTGCCGCAGCCTCCACGCTCCCTCCCTCGTGCTGACGGAGCGTGGAAGCGGAAAGCGACAATCGCCTTGCATGCGATTGCGCGCCTTAGGCAGCGATGAACTCGTTCCAGCGACGAACCATGTAGCGGTCCTCGTCCATGACGGAGTTCCAGCACGCCACATGGCCCATGCGCTCTTCGAACGAGCCGCCGTCGCGAACCGCACCGGCCTTCTCCATGACCTTGCCCTCCGGCGAGAGGATATCGCCCTGGGCGGCCTTGCCTTCGATCCAGTAGCCCCACTCGTCAGCCGTCATGAAGTTCTTGGCGGTATCCATACACGCCGAGTAGTAGCCCTGGCGGTTGAGGTAGCCGCCGACCCAGCCGGACGTGTACCAGTTGATGTACTCATAGGCCGCGTCGAGCTCAGCACCCTTGAGGTGCGAGGCAAGACCAAGACCGCCGCCCCACGAGCGATAGCCTTCCTTGAGCGGCTGATACTTGCAGGCGATGCCCTTGGAGCGGACAGCGGCAACGGCCGGCGACCACATGGACTGGATGATGACTTCGCCCGAGGCCATCAGGTTGACCGACTCGTCGAACGACTTCCAGAAAGCGCGGAACTGGCCGTCCTGCTTGGCCTTGATCAGGAACTCGATCGTCTTGTCGATCTCTTCCTTGGTCATGTTGCCCTTGTCGGCGTACTTGATGTTGCCGAGCGCTTCCATGATCATCGCCGCGTCCATGATGCCGATCGACGGAATGTTGAGGATCGAGGTCTTGCCCTTGAATTTCGGGTCCATGATATCGGCCCAGGTGGTGATATCGCGGCCAACGAGGTCGGGGCGAATGCCGAGCGTATCGGCATTGTAGATCGTCGGCATCATGGTGAAGAGTTCGGTCTCGCCCTTGGCGAAAGTCTTGGCATCGGCGCTCTCGACGTAGCCGACCGTATGCGGCGCCGTACCCTGGGCAATGACGCTATCCGGCTTCAGCTTGCCGTTCTTGAACAGCGGAACGACCTTGTCGTAGTACTTCAGCTTCTTCACGTCCATCGGCTGGATGACGCCGGTCGGATAGACCTTCTTCAGGATCCAGTATTCGATGTCGGCGATGTCGTAGCTGTCAGGCTGCGTCACGGCGCGCTGCGCGGCCGCGTCGGAATCGGTCGCCGTCATCTCGAGCGTGATGCCGAGGTCCTTCTTGCACTGCTCGGCAATGGCGTTGATGTTGGAAACACCGGTGCCGAACTGGCGAAGCGTGATGTTGGACTGCGCCCAGATGGTCGGGAAGCCGGTGATCAGGCCCGAGCCGGCGGCAGCGCCGAGCGCGGCGGCGCCGGTTTTCAGCAGGCTGCGGCGGGAAATCCCGGCCTCAGTCTTGGTCGTCTTCTTTTCAGTTGTCATGTCAGTTCCCCTTTTTTTGGTGGTGAGGTTCATGCACGGCCGAGGAGGACTGCGTCCTCCAGGGCCCAACTCAGAGACACCGCATCGCCGACCGATACGGGTTTGGCGAAGTAATCGCCGTCACTCGCGATGACCGTGAAGTCGTCACTGCCCGCGCCGGCCACGGTGAGCTTCACCGAGGCGCCGCGATATTCGATGTTGGAGACGACGCCGTTGAAGCCGAGCGTCTTGTCGGAAGCCGCTTCGAGGCGCACGCGGTCGGTACGGACGCCGATATCGACAGGTTCGCCCGCGAGCCGGCCCTCGCCCCGCACCGAAAATGTCTGGCCGCCCGGCACCTCCAGTGTAAGGACGCCATCGCCGACGGATGCGACACGGCCGGTGAGAACATTGTGGTCGCCCATGAACCGCGCCACGAAGGCGGTCGCCGGTTCCTCGAACACCTTGCGCGGCGTTGCGGCCTGTTCGATCTTGCCGTCGTTCATGATGACGATGATATCGGCGAGCGCCATCGCCTCTTCCTGGCTGTGCGTGACGTGCACGAAGGTTATGCCGAGCGTCTTCTGCAGCTTCTTGAGCTCCGCACGCATGCGGATCTTCAAAAACGGATCTAGCGCCGACAGCGGCTCGTCGAGAAGCAACGCCTCGGGATCGGTGATCAGCGCGCGGGCGAGCGCAACACGCTGCTGCTGGCCACCGGAAAGCTGCGCCGGACGCCTGCTAGCATAGGCCTCCATCTGCATCAGCTTCAGCATCTCCAGCGCCTTGGCCCGTCGCTCCTCCTTCTCGACACCCTTCATCTTCAGGCTGAAGGCGACGTTGTCGATGAGATCAAGGTGCGGGAAAAGCGCATAGGACTGGAACATCATCGCCGTGCCGCGCTTGGCCGGCGGAAAATCGGTGACGACAGTGTTACCGAGCCTGATATCGCCAGACGAAATGCTTTCGTGCCCGGCGATCATGCGCAGCGTCGAGGTCTTGCCGCAGCCCGAGGGCCCTAGAAAGCAGCAATAGGAACCGGCCGGTATCTTCAGGCTGATCGCGTGGACGGCCGTGGTGGCGCCGTACACCTTTGAAACGGATGCGATATCGATCTCGGCAGCTTTCGACATTGGTCTTCCCCTGTTTGAGAAAGACAATGCATCCGCCGTGCCAGTTCCTGTTGCGGCGCATCAACCCATTGCAGTGCATACATTTTCCTGCAAAACTTTGGCCGATGATCATTTTTGCACCAGTCGGAACACTGCACACAAAATAGGCTATCGTCCGCAATTAAAGCAAAAAATCGTATACAATCTAGGCGTCACTTTGACGGCAAATTCCATTTAACTTTTGCGGCGAACACGGATATCATCGGGTCGCTACAGGGTATCCATCTTCATGACTTCAGCTTCAGGCGCCACTCAGGCCGCAGACGATTCAGCCGAAACGGGCACGCAGCAAATCCGTGACGCCATTCGCGACGCGATCGTGGAGCGTCGACTATCACCCGGCACCAAGCTCTCCGAGAGCGATGTCGGCAATCTTTTCAACGTCAGCCGCACGCTGGCGAGGGCAGCCCTGCAGGCCCTCTCCTATGAAGGGCTGGTCAGCGTCGAGAAAAATCGCGGAGCATTTGTCGCCTATCCCTCGCCTGAGGAGGCCCGTCAGATCTTCGCGGCACGCCGGCTCGTCGAGCCCGGCATCCTCCGGGAGGCCGCTGCGCGCATCACCCCCGCCGACATCAGGCACCTCAAACAACTTCTGCTGGAGGAGGGCCGGCTGATCGGCGAGCGCGGACAGACCGCCCGCCGCGCGGAGATAAAGGCCTCCGGCGATTTCCATCTGGCACTGGCAGTGATTTCAGGCAACGCGATCATGCAGCGCTTCATGGACGAACTGGTCGCGCGCTCCTCGCTGGCGATCGCGCTCTACGGGCAGTCCACCGTTTCCAGCTGCGGCCATTCCGAACACGGCGACATTGTCACCGCCATCGAGAACAAGGATCTCGACGAGGCCTGCCGCCTGATGCTGCATCACATCACCCACATCGAAGCGGACCTCGATTTGCGGCAACGAAAGGATCTCGGCCTCAAGGAAGCGCTGAAACGATAGGTTTTGCGGCAAGGCGAACTGCGGCCGAAGCCGCAGCGCATTATCAGCCGCGAGAGCGACGCTCCGCGGAACGCTCGGCGACAGCAACGATGTCGGGAGCTCCATTGGCAAGAAGCCGTTTGCGCACGAGCACGCTCATGACGCGGGCAGCCGTGGAAAAGCTCATCTGATCAAGCGGCCCCTCACCCTCCCAAGGCTTGGTCAGTCGCTCGGTGACCGCGCCGACGATGTTCATCGGAACGATATCATCGCATTGGCGCATGGCTTCGAAAACGTGCCCGATTGGAAACACGCGCCCCTCGAAAATCACGATCGGCTCGGTGAGTTCAGCATCCCACTCCTCGAAAGCATAAAGCGCTTCCCGGAAGAGTTCCTGAAGGGTGAATGGGGCATGTCCATTGTGAAGCGGCGGCAAGGCATTCGTCATGTCTGTCTCCTCTTGATGGGGGATGGTGCCATTTCCTCCTGACGATCGGCATTCACTGTGGAAACAGAACTCCGGGTTTCCAGCCGATCGAAACACGATCAATGTTATAGTGTAATATATGCGTGATAAAGCTTTTTGTTCCCGATCGCTCTTTTCGCGGACACCGGGAAAAAGTAAGCCCTTGATATCGTTTCCGATACCAAGGGCCATAAAGATGGGCTTCCGGCTTCAAATCGACCGGAAAAAGCTTTAACGGGCGATCGCGAAGGTCACGTTGACGCTGACGTTGTAGCTCGTTTCGCCGCCCTGAACCGGCACCGACGAATCAGCTGATTCCTTCATCATCGCCGCGCGATAAACAGGAACCGGCTGCGGCCGCGGCCCGCTTTCATTGATCTCGATGACGTTGCCGAGCTTCACGCCGGCGGCCTCCGCCAGCGTCCTTGCCTTCTTGATCGCATCGGCAACGGCGTCCTTCCGGGCTGCTTCGATGGCGGCATCGGGCTTGTCATTGGTGAACTGGATGTCGCCACCCTGATTGACGCCAAGCGTCACCGACTGGTCGATGATGTCGCCGAGCTTGGAAAGGTCACGCACGCGAACCGTCAGCGAATTCGACACCTGGTAGCCGATGAGCTCCGGCGGCTTCTGCTCGCCGTCCGTATTCTGCGGATAGCTGTATTGTGGCTGAACGGAAAAGCCCGACGTCTGCAGATCGCGCTCGGCAATGCCGCCCTTCTTGAGCGCCGCCAGCACGTCGCTCATCGCCTTGTTGTTCTGATCCAGCGCCTCGCGGGCCTCCTTGGCCTGCTTCACGACGGAGAACGTCAGCACCGCCATATCGGGCGCCATCGTCGAGCGCCCCTCCCCGGCAACGGAGATCACAGGCTCACGTGCTGAAGACTCGGCAGCCGCTGCGGGCAGCGCGGTCAGAGGCAGGGCAAAGAGCAGTCCAAAGGCGATCGTCTTGGTACGCAGCGGCAGCATGTTTCACTCCCCGATTGTGGATTACGACATCCTCTTGCCGTTCGATTGTGAAGCTATTGCGGCAGTCCCTTGTGACTGCACGAGATTTACGTTAGAGCGAAACCGCTGCGGCGAACCATTGCGCCGCATGCAAGGCAGCGAAAAGCCGCCAAGGGCCTGTAGCTCAATGGTTAGAGCCGGCGGCTCATAACCGCTTGGTTGGGGGTTCGAGTCCCTCCGGGCCCACCATTTCTTTCACCTCACGAATCGATACATCTAGCAGCTACCTCCGTCCGGAATGTGCGCAACCGCCGCGGGTCTATATGGAACAACCTGCGTCTCGCAGCGCCACCGATGCGTATCGAACATGCAGCAGTATCAAGCGTTGTTAACGTCCACGCATGTATAGGACTACCAATCACGTGACCCAGCCTGTTCGGGAAGCGTGCAATCAAAATATGGCGAGGTTACAATGGCTTTCGATGATCTGAACCACGCGTGTCGCGGTCTTCTGATAACCACAACCCAGATTCTGAATGCCGCGAAAGTTGAATACGTCATCGCGGGCGGCTGGGTTCCGTTGCTGAGCGCGCAGGACCATCCGAGCCTTGAGCATCCAGGTACGCGTGACGTCGACGTTCTCCTTATGGACGAAAACGCTGCGATACAGCAGGCGGTTCAGGCGTTGTTGAACGCGCAGTTCCGCTGCTCCGCCAAGCACGAATTCCAGTTGCTTCGCGACGCTACGGTTGGCTCCACCGAATTTGTATTCAATGTCGACCTGATGTTCCCCAAGGAGTCTCAGAAGCATCCCGAGATGTTTAGCGACATATTCGACTTGGGCGTGACCGACTCATACGACCCGCGCGGGACGCGATTCATGAAGTCGATCGCATTCAAGTCCGCTGCAATCGTATACGAACAAGAGCTTTTCTCCGTGGTTTCAGTTCATGGCAAATGCCTCGATGGCCGCGACACTTCCGCTGAAGTACCGATATTGTCCCCGGCCGCGGCGATATTGTCGAAGTGCGAAAGCGTCCGGATCGCCAAAAGAACACGCGATGCGTTTGATATCTACTACATCCTGTCGGGCGCGAACGGTGCCAGTGTTGCGGATGAGTTGAAGCAGCTGTCGGCCAAATTTCCGGAGGTTGCCGACCAGCTAACGCATCTCAAGTCGTTTCTTTCAAAGGAACCGGATCGCTATAACGCGAACGTCTCCCTGCATGCCAAGAGGGACATCGATACAGCCGCCAAGGAGAGCCTGAAGCTACTTTCCTGATCAGGAACATAACAGACGGTCGTCCATGATCCGGAAGCTTCGTCCGATGATGAGAGCGTCTCCACCACCGAGGCAATAACCCAGGGCCTCACAGCTAAGCGATCAGGGTTCGCCAACGACCCCGATTGCCACAATCGCGTCAAGGGCTTGTCGTGCAAATTCGGCTCCCCTTGCGGGTCTCACCACAAGGGAAGCGTCCTGAACCTCAGGTGCTCTTTCTCCCAGCACCCTTCTTTGGCGTGGATCTCCCAGATCAATCGTGCCTCTCCAAGTTTGCAATCGTTGCGAGAACGCACTACCAACCGGGCCTCTTCTCCAATATGGAGAATTCGAGTCATATTTCTTTCCGGTCACTGCCGACCACGCCGCATCATCTCGAGTGTCAGAATGCTACGTCGTTTCTTCTCCTATTATCGCCCCTATCGCGGGCTCTTCATCCTGGATTTCAGCTGCGCGATCATCTCCGGCCTGCTTGAACTCGGCTTTCCGATGGCGGTGAAACTGTTCATCGACCGGCTGCTTCTCAGCCAGGAATGGCTGCTCATCCTCTTCGCCTCGGCGGCGCTGCTCGTGGTCTATGTGGTCAATACCGGGCTGATGGCCGTTGTCACCTACTGGGGACACATGCTCGGCATCAATATCGAAACCGACATGCGCCGCGCGGCATTCAATCATCTGCAGAAACTGTCGTTCAGCTTTTTCGACAATCAGAAGACCGGCCACATCGTCGGCCGGCTGACGAAGGATCTCGAAGAAATCGGCGAGGTTGCGCACCACGGCCCGGAAGATCTTTTCATCGCGCTGATGACCTTCGCGGGCGCGCTCCTGCTGATGTTCTCGGTCAACTGGCAGCTGGCCTTGATCACCGCCATTGTCGTCCCCTTGACCGCCTGGGTCACCAGCCATTTCGGCAGCCGCATGACGCAGAATTTCCGCCGACTGTTCGAACGCGTCGGCAATTTCAACACGCGCATCGAGGAAAATGTCGGCGGCATCCGCGTCGTTCAGGCTTTCGCCAACGAAAGCCACGAGCGCGCCCTGTTCGAGAAAGACAATCAGAGCTATCGGCGCGTGAAGCTCGACGCCTACAAGCTCATGGCTGCCAGCAGCTCGCTGAGCTACATGAGCATGCGTCTCACCCAGATGGTCGTCATGATCGCCGGCGCCTATTTCGTCCTGTCAGGCGAACTGACAGCCGGCGGCTTCATCGGCTTCCTCCTGCTCGTCGGCGTATTCTTCCGCCCTGTCGAGAAGATCAACTCGGTTATCGAGACCTATCCGAAGGGGATTGCTGGCTTCCGCCGCTTCACCGAGCTGATCGACACCGAGCCGGATATCGCCGATGCCCCGAATGCCGTCGCGGTCAGCCACCTCAAGGGCGAAATCGTCTATGACGATGTCTCCTTCGGATACAGCCCGCGAGCTCCGGTTTTCGAACACGTGAACCTTGCGGTCCGCGCCGGAGAGACAATTGCCTTCGTCGGCCCCTCGGGCGCGGGTAAGACGACCATCTGTTCGCTTCTGCCCCGCTTCTATGAGGTTGGTAGCGGCCGCATCACCATCGACGGCATCGACATCCGCGAGATGACCAAGACGTCCCTGCGCCAGCAGATCGGAATCGTGCAACAGGATGTCTTCCTGTTCGGCGGCACGATCCGCGAAAACATCGCCTACGGGCGGCTGGGCGCCAGCGAAGCCGAGATCGTCGAGGCCGCCCGCCAGGCACGTCTGGAGGATATGCTGGCAGGCCTGCCTGCGGGTCTCGATACGGTCATCGGCGAACGTGGCGTCAAGCTCTCCGGCGGTCAGAAGCAACGCGTTGCGATCGCCCGCATGTTCCTGAAGAACCCTCCGATCCTCATCCTCGACGAGGCGACCTCGGCACTCGATACCGAGACCGAGCGGGCAATCCAGCGTTCGCTGGCGGAACTTTCCGCCGGGCGCACGACCCTTATCATCGCCCATCGCCTCGCCACCATCCAGGGTGCCGACCGCATCGTCGTCATCGACCGCCACGGTATCGTCGAGCAAGGCACACACCAGGATCTGATCGCCAAACGGGGCGCTTACAACCGTCTGCACGACGCGCAAATGAGGAACGGCTGATTTAGCAACCTCTAGGCGATTGATGCACTGCAAAAAACTTGATAATTACGCACATGTTTTATAGTTGCGGAAAACAGGCATGACTTTTCAGCCGCGTATGCAGAACGAGATCGAGGGTTTCTCGGTCATCGGCGGGCTGAGGCGTCGAAACTGGAACGGCATCACGGCGGACCTGTGGGACGTGGAATGCGGCAGCTACGCCGGCGGCCATTATGTTGCCCGCGACCCTCGCCTGTTCATTCTGCTGGATCATCTCGGTCGCGGCCGCCCCTCGGTAAAGCTCTCGCCTAAGGCCGCGGGCGCTCCGCAGGACCGCTGCCAGAGCCCGATTTCCTATATTCCGGCCGACATGGATCTATGGGTGGACGTACGCGAAGTGCAGTTCATGCGCCACCTCGATATTCACTTCGATGCCAACATCCTCAGCCAGCGGCTGATGGAGGAGATCGATCCGCAGAAGCTGCAGGATCCGCGGCTGCTTTTTGCCGATGAGCGTGTGATGGCGCTGGCGGGACTGATTGCCGCGGAGCTGGCAAGCCCCTGCCCCCTGCATGATCTCTATGGCGACGGCCTTGCCCTGTCGCTTGTCATCGACGTCCTGAAAATGGTCAAGACACCGCCCCGCAAGCGCGGCGCTCTTGCCTCCTGGCAGCTCCGGCGCGCAACTGAATTCATCGAAACGAATTGCATGCGGAGCATCCGCCTGCAGGAACTGTCCGATCTGACGGGCCTGTCTCAATCCCACTTCAGCCACTCCTTCAAGGCCTCGACGGGGCTGACCCCGCACGAATGGCAGATGAATGCGCGCCTGGAACGGGCAAAGCAGTTGCTGCAGGACGACGATCAGAGCCTGACGGCGGTTGCTGCCGAAACAGGCTTCTCCGATCAGGCGCATTTTACGCGCGTGTTCCGCAAGCATGTCGGCACCACGCCGGCACGCTGGAAACGAGCAGCCGTAGGGTGATGCATTTTTGCAAACATTTGCTCACGATTCTTGAAATTGCCCAAAATCATTCAACCACCACGGATCGCTCCAATCCCGTCCGTAAAATCTGAGTTAATCACTCAGCTTATTCGGCGCCGCACTGCGGCAACCGGTCGGGGCTCGTAGAGTGGGATTGCCAGGAATGCATCAAATTAAAGGTTCTCGGAATGTGCGCGCGACGTTGAGCGCCGGCGTCGCGTTGGTAGGTATTTGCGCGGCCTGGACGGCGCAGGCCCAAAATGCCGACACCACGCTTGCGCCAATCGTTGTCGAAGGCAAGGCATCGAAGAACAGCGCAACCGGCCCGGTAAAGGGCTACGTCGCGAAGGATACGACGGCGGGCTCGAAGACCGACACGCCGATCAAGGAAATCCCGCAGGCCGTCTCCGTCGTCGGCACGCAGGAAATGAATGATCGCGGCGTGGTCAACAAGGTTGATGAGGCTCTGCGTTACACGCCGGGCGTCATCGCCGCTCCCTATGGCACCGATCCGGATACCGACTGGTATTACATCCGCGGCTTCGACGCGACGCAGACCGGCGTCTATCTCGATGGCCTCAACCTGTTCAGCTATGGCTTCGGCGGCTTTCAGATCGATCCGTTCATGCTCGAGCGCGTCGACGTTCTCAAGGGGCCGGCCTCTGTTCTCTATGGCGGCTCCAGCCCGGGCGGCATCATCGACATGGTGCGCAAGCGCCCGACCGACGAGCCCTACTACTACACGGAAACCGGTATCAACAGTAACGGCAACGGCTTCGGAGGCTTCGACTTTTCCGACAAGGTCGGCAGCAGCGATACGATGACCTACCGCCTGACCGGCAAGATCGCCGGCGGCGACAACTATTCGGACTACTCCCACGACTTGCGCGGCTTTATCATGCCGCAGCTTACTGTTTCACCCGATGAAGCTACCAAGCTCACTGTCTGGGCCTATGCTGGCGGACTTGACCAGGTGCACACCGGCAACGGCTTCCTTCCCTATGAAGGCACCGTGATCGACCGGGCCGGTGTCGGAAAAATTCGCCGCGATTTCTTCCCCGGCGAACCCGATCTCGATACCGGACGCTACAATCAGGAAATGGTCGGCTACGAATTCGAACATGAATTCGACGACGGCTGGAAGGTCACGTCGAACTTCCGCTATGGCCATCTCAACAAATACGAGTTCGGCCCCTACCCCTACCTATGGTCGTCACAAACCGCGCTGAACCGCATCGGTTTCGAGGGTGATACCAGCGCAGACAACGTCGCCTGGGACAATCGCGTCGAAAACGAGTTCGATCTTGGCGGCGCGACGCACAAGATAATGGCCGGGGTCGACTATCGCTACTACCGCATCGACAACGTCCAGAACTTCGTCTTCGGATCGGGCTCGATCGATGTCCTGAACCCGGTTTACGGCTTGCCGCAGGCTGCGAACGGACCGCTCTATAATGAAGTCATAGCCATGAACCAGGTGGGTATCTATGCCCAGGATCAGGTTCACTTCGGCGACGGCTGGCTGATGACCCTCAATGGCCGATACGACTACGTCTATACCGATTTCGACAACAAGCTGACGCCTGCAAGCAGCTACAACGGCTCCGAAGGCGCCTGGAGCGGCAGGGCCGGCCTCGCCTATGAATTCGACAACGGCGTAACGCCGTATGTCAGCGCCGCCACCTTCTTCAATCCGCTGGTCGGAACGGGCACCGCCGGACCTCTCAAGCCGGAAGAGGGAGAGCAGTTCGAAGCAGGCGTCAAGTACGAGCCGACATTCTTTGATGGCACGCTGACCGCATCCGTATTCCAGATCAACAAGCGGAACTACACTGTTTCGATGACAGCGGCTCCCTACACGAAGCTGCAGCTTGGCGAAGCGGAATCCAAGGGCTTCGAACTGGAAGGCAAGGTCAACCTGAACGACAACTGGAAGGTTCTCGCCTCGCTCGCCTTTACTGACGTCGAGATCACCAAAAACCCGCTGAACACCGCGCTGATTGGCAAGACGCCTTACATCGTCCCTGATTACACCGCGTCGCTTTGGCTCGACTACACCGTAACGACAGGAACTCTCGAAGGCCTTAGCCTTGGAGGCGGTCTGCGCTACAAGGGCCAATCATGGGCCGACGACGTCAACACGCTGAAGGTGCCGGAATCGACAGTGTTCGACGCCGCGGTCCGCTACAAGAAGAACGACTGGGTTGCCTCGCTCAACGTGACCAACGTATTCGACAAGGTCTACGTCGAAAGCTGCGGCGGCTTGGGTGCATGCGGCTACGGCGACGCGCGCACGTTCACCTTCAAGCTCAGCAAGGTCTGGTAACGTCCGTGCAATAGGAATGAGGAAGGCTCCCCCGGAGCCTTTTTCGTGTGACTGGAGATCAATTTGAACAGATCGTGGCTTACGCGCAGGGCGGTATTGGCGGGAGGCGCCGCTCTTTTCGCCGGCGCGGCAACGGCACAATCGACGCAGCCAAAGGTGGCGACGCTTGATTGGGCGTTGCTGGAAACGTTGCTTGCCATCGGCGCCAACGTCGTCGCCGCAACGGAACTGCGTCAATTCCAGCAAGTCGCAGTGACGCCAGCCGTGCCGCCCAATGTTGCGGATCTTGGCCTGCGCGGCACGCCGAACCTCGAAGCCCTGCGTCTTGCCCGCCCCGATCTGATCTTCAATTCGAATTTCTACGCCTGGGCGGACCCTCTGATGAGCCGCATTGCTCCGGTCATCGATCACGCGATCTACATGCCGGGAGAAAGCCCATATGTTTTGGCCGAACGTGCGACCCTTGAAATCGGCGACCGTCTCCAGCTTCCGGCGGCACGGCGGTTCGTCGAAGAACTAACGGCAAAGCTCGATCGTCAGAAGACTGACTTCCCCCGCATGGCAGACGGCCGGCCGGTACTGCCGATCAATCTTGGCGATGCCCGTCATTACCGCGTATTCGGATCAGACAGCATCTTCGGAGAGGTGCTAGCACGCCTTGGCCTCGTGAATGCCTGGACAGGCGCCACCAGCTATTCGGCAACGGCTCCCGTCGGCATCGAGACCCTGGTGACGATGCCTGATGCCTGGATCGTCTTCATTCCACCCCATCCTCAGGACGCCATTGACGCTCTCCTCGGCAGCCCTTTCTGGAAGGCCCTCCCCCAGGTCCGCAAAGGCCGTTTCATGACAATCGGCTCGATCAATCCGTATGGCGCGCTACCCGCCGCAAGCCGTTTCGCCGATTGCCTCGCAGAAGGATTTGCGCGTGTCCGAAACGGCTAATATCGACACGCCCGTCCTGCCGCTGCGTCATCCGGCCATACCCGCGATCGCGCTCAGTATCGCCTGCGTCATAGCCTTTGCAGCCCTTCTCGCGCTGCGGCCTCAGATTCCGGGCGATGTGGCCGAAGCCACGGAACTGAACCGGCTGCTTCTTTTGCAAAGCCTCCTGCCACGCGCGGCCGTGGCGCTTCTGGCAGGGGCTGCGCTCGGCCTTGCGGGTGCCCTGTTGCAACGCGTCCTCAGAAACCCGATTGCCGATGCCTCGACGCTCGGAATAGCCTCGGGTGCCAAACTCGCATTGACGCTCGGGCTAAGCTTCTCGCCGCTTCTGACCGGCATTTCGCGGGAAACGATGGCCTTCGCCGGCGGACTGTCGGCCGTCATTCTCGTGCTCGCCCTCAGCTGGCGGCGCGGTCTCGACCCGGTGACGGTGGCAATTTCGGGCATGGTCGTCAGCATGATCGCCGCATCCGCGAGCGTCACCCTCGTCCTTGCGCGCGGCGAATATGCGCTGTCGATTGACATCTGGGGCGCCGGGGCGCTGAACCAGCAGGATTGGCGCGTGGTTGCTTCGCTCTTGCCGCAGATAGCCATCGGGGCGATAGCCGCGTTTCTGCTGCTGCGACCACTCGACCTCCTGGCGCTGGACGACGCAGGCGCCAAAAGTCTCGGCCTCGCCCTGCATTCGGTTCGTTTCACCATCCTCGTTCTTGCGGTCTGGCTCTCGACGTCAGTCACCGCCTCGGTCGGCATCATCGGTTTCCTGGGGCTGGCAGCGCCGTCGATCGCCAGACTTTGCGGCGCCCGCAGCAGCCGCCAGGTCATCACCACGGCTCCGCTTGCCGGAGCAGCCGTGCTTTTTCTCACGGATTGCCTCACACAGTTGCTCGGGCCCGGCTTTTCCGATCTCGCCCCGACAGGCGCCGCCACCGCCCTGATCGGCGGCCCTTTGCTGCTGTGGCTGTTGCCGCGCGTTCACGGCCGCGCCGCGACCGCAGCCGCCCACCCTGTCCGAAAAAGCTTGAAGAGATTCCGCGCCTTTGCCGCCCTTGGTGCGATCCTGCTGGTGCTGTTGCTGCTCTCGATCTGCGTCGGACCGTCCGATGGAGGCTGGATCATTGCGACCGGCTCGCTCCTCTCGGATCTGCTTCCGTTCCGGCTGCCTCGGATTGCCGTTGCCGTCGGCGCAGGGGCCATGCTCGGCGCAACAGGTTTCATCATGCAGCGGATGACGGCCAACCCGCTCGCCAGCCCCGAAGTCCTCGGCGTCTCCTCGGGTGCCGGTGCCGGCCTTGCGGCCACCCTTCTGCTTGTCGGCTTTCCTTCCCCGCTGGTCGCGCTGACGGGCATGGCCTTGGGCGCCCTCGCCTCGTTCATCCTGACAATTGGCGTCACCCGTCGGTCCGGCATTTCGGAAGAAGCCTTTCTTCTCGCCGGCGTCGCGGTGAGCGCACTCTGCATGGCGGTGGTCGGCATGCTGCTCGCCCAGGGAGACATGCGAAGCTACGCGATGCTCACCTGGTTGTCGGGTTCCACCAATCGCGCCGGAGCGTTCGAAGCGTGGACCGCGCTGGCAGCCGCCGCGATACTGATCGCCCCGCTGCCGATGGTGAGGCGTTGGTTCGCGATCCTGCCGCTTGGCTCCGGCATCGCGAAGGGCATCGGCATGAGGGTGGCAGTGGTCCGGTTCGGCTTGGCCGCATTGGCCGCGCTGATGACCGCCATCTCATCCTATCTGGTGGGGCCTCTCAGCTTGACGGGTTTGATCGCACCGCACCTCGCAAGACTTCTGGGCTTCCGCGGCAGCCGCGATCATCTGTTTGCGGCGGTTCTGATCGGGGCTGGCCTGATGGTTGCAGCGGATTGGCTTTCGCGGATAGTGATCTATCCGTATCAAGTGCCGGTCGGGCTTTTCGCTGCGCTCATTGGTGGTCCCTACCTTCTTTGGCTGCTCGGCAAACGCGAGACGGATCGCTAACTGCGCCAAAAGCCTGCATCCCTTGAGAACCAGGGGATGCCAGTAGTTATCCACAGCCAAAATATTAGCATTGCCTTAAATGAAAACACAGGGTAGCGTCCTTGAAGACCTGCTATTGGGGAAGCAGAACCCCGTCGCTGTTTATCCTTGACCTCCTGTGGAAACAGCATTGTATCCACCGATTTCAGGTTGTGTAACGCGTGTTTGAGCCCGGGCGAAAGGCCCGGGCTCTTTCTTGGGCGAGCCCGCCCGGGCATCATCGCGACACATCGTATTTGCGCTACCACTAAAATATGAGCCAAACTCACATTGACGCAACCCGACTTCGGTCGGATAGTACATGTACAGCGTGCTATGGGAGTTTGCGGCTGTGAAGGACTTTGTAAAAATTGGCAGGGCTACCCTGCTGCTTAAACAGCCGCATTTGCGTTCGCAATGGCGTAACAGTCTCGTGGGCCCCCTAACTGTCGATCTGCTGCGTGCTTTCGGCGAGGCGACGGATTATCGCGATCACCTGCAACGCAAGTCGGAAGCACCGGAGATGATCCGCTGCTATGACCAGATCTGCTGGGAGATAGAGCTGGAGTTGCTCATGACGCTGCGGCGCCTGAGGCGCCGCCAGACCGTTCACTGAGCTTGGAGGAGAAGACCGGTTCCACTATGCCGCGGCGCCGGTATTCTTTGCACCTTCGCGCTTGAAACCGAGGTTGGTCAACACGGCTGAAACAAGCGGTGCGCGGTTCATCGTATAAAGATGAAATTCCGCAAGACCACGACGCGCGAGATCTTCGATCTGCTCGGCAGCGACTTCGGCGGCAACTTTCGCCCGTTCCTCGGGCTTGTCGTCGTAACCGGCGAAACGTTCATCCAGGAACGCCGGAATAACAGTGCCGCAGGCGCCGGCGAAACGCTTCAGCTGCGTGAGGTTCAGGATCGGCATGATGCCCGGCACGACCGGAATATCGATGCCGGCAGCGCGCACCTTTTCGAGGTAACGCTCAAAATTGTCGTTGTCGAAGAAGAACTGCGTCAGCGCCCTGTTCGCACCATTGTCCGCCTTCTGTTTCAGCATGTCTATGTCAGCGGCAATGTCGCGGCTTTCCGGATGCTTCTCCGGATAGGCAGAGACAGAGATCTCGAAGTCGCCGATTTCGCGCAGGCCCGCAACGAGCGCAGCCGCATTCGCATAGCCGCCGGGATGCGGCTGATAGGGAGCACCCACGCCACCCGGCGCATCACCGCGCAGCGCCACGAAATGCTTGACGCCGGCCTTGCGGAAGCTGTCGATGACGCCGTGCGTCTCCTCTTTCGTCGCGCCGACGCAGGTCAGATGTGATGCCGTGGCAAGCGGCGTATCCGCGAGGAACCGCGAGACCGTGGCCAGCGTCGGCGCCTTGGTGGTGCCGCCTGCGCCATAGGTCACGGACACGAAATCCGGATTCCAGTCCTGCAGCTCGCTGACCGTGTTCCACAGCTGGCCTTCCGCCTCTTCCGACTTCGGCGGAAAGAACTCGAAGGAAATGCCGATCTTGCGGCGCGCGTCGCTGTTCAAAGCCATGTCATTCTCTCCCGGCAAATGTGGGTTCGGCGCCTTCGCTCCCGGCTGAAGCCATGAGACGCCGTGGGTCACGCGCAAGCCAGACAGTGACGGTAAGTCCCTGCCCGCTTTCATGACCCGGATGAAGATCGACGACCTGCTCGACATCCAGCCCCGCCTTTCGCAGCCAGTCGGACATCGACTGATGCGAGAAACCAAGGCGAACATGCGCATGCTCGTCGCGTAGATATTCCAGCCCGTGTGGAGCCAGATCGATAATGACAAGCCGCCCGCCCGGCCGCAGCATGCGTGCCGCCTCGCCGATAGCGATCTCTGGCTGGTCGAAGAAGTGCAAAACCTGGTGGATAGTAACGACGTCGAAATCCTGCGCCTCGAACGGCAGATTGAGGATATCGGCATGTCGCACGGACGCCTTGGTAATGCCTGATTTGTCGAGATTGGCCCGCGCCACGCTCAGCATGTCGCGGCTCGCATCAACGCCGATCGCGCGGCGATAAAGGCCGGACAACAGTTCGAGGATACGACCTGTCCCGGTTCCAAGGTCGAGAAGCGAGTCGATCGGCTGACTGCCAAGCAGCCGGATGACGGCAGCGTCGACTTCGTCATCAGCGGCATGCAGGCGACGAAGCTCGTCCCACTCGGCCGCATTGCGGCTGAAATAGGCCTGCGCACGCTCGGCCCGCTGGCGCTTGACGGCGGCCAGCCGCTCATTGTCCCGGAGAACGACAGGGTCATTTTCCGACGCATACGCAAGCAGGTTTCGAACGAAAAAGGCGGCCTTGCCGTCCTGCCGAAGCCGGAAATAGGCCCAGGCGCCCTCCTGATAGCGATCGATCAGATCCGCCTCGCCGAGCAGCTTCAGGTGCCGTGAAATGCGCGGTTGGGACTGGCCAAGAATTTCGGTAAGATCGGAGACGGTCAGATCGCCAGCCGCCAGCAGCGCCAGCAGACGCAGACGCGTGGGCTCGCCGGCCGCCCTGAGGACGTCCACCAACGCATCCAATCCGAGTCTGACAGGCTCACGCATATCCGATCCAATCAACATATAAAGATATCTTTATGTGAATTGAATGTGCGTGGCAAGCCGGAATTCGACCATTCACGAAATTAGCTGCGCAATTAGCGACATAGCATCCCACAAAAAAAGCCCCGGCGAACCGGGGCTTCCTGGTGCTACCCTTGGGCGCAGGACTTAGCGCGTCAGGCGCTTGTAGGCCTGGCTGCCGGGGTTCAGCGCGTCGGGACCGAGGCGGCGGACCTTGTCTTCTTCATAGTCTTCGAAGTTGCCTTCAAACCACTCGACATGGCCGTCGCCTTCGAAGGCGAGGATGTGCGTCGCCAGGCGGTCGAGGAACATGCGATCGTGGCTGATGATGATGGCGCAGCCTGCGAAGGCTTCGAGCGCGCTTTCCAGCGCACCGAGCGTTTCCGTATCGAGGTCGTTGGTCGGTTCGTCGAGCAGCAGAACGTTGCCGCCGGCCTTCAGCATCTTGGCGAGGTGAACGCGGTTGCGCTGACCACCCGAGAGATTGCCGACCTTCTGCTGCTGATCGCCGCCCTTGAAGTTGAAGGCGCCGCAGTAGGCGCGGGAATTCATGTCGAACTTGCCGAGCTTGATGACTTCGGCACCGCCCGAGATCTCTTCCCAGACCGTCTTGTTGCCGTCGAGCGCATCGCGGCTCTGGTCGACGTAGCCGAGATGAACGGTGTCGCCGATGCGGATCGAGCCGGCATCCGGCTTTTCCTGACCGGTGATCATCTTGAACAGCGTCGACTTGCCGGCACCGTTCGGGCCGATGATGCCGACGATACCGCCTGGCGGCAGCTTGATCGAGAGATCGTTGATCAGCGTGCGACCTTCGAAGCCCTTGTTGATGCCTTCGAGCTCTATGACCACCTGGCCGAGACGCTCGGAGACCGGAATGATGATCTGCGCATCGCCGGGACGGATGTTCTCGGCGGCATCCACCAGCTGTTCGTAGGCCTTGATACGGGCCTTCGACTTGGCCTGGCGGGCCTTCGGGCTGGAGGCGATCCACTCTTGTTCGCGCGACAGCGCCTTCTGGCGGCCGGCTTCTTCGCGGGCTTCCTGCTGCATGCGCTTGGCCTTGGCCGTCAGGTAGGCCGAGTAGTTGCCTTCGTACGGGATGCCGCGGCCACGGTCGAGCTCGAGGATCCAGCCGGTGACGTTATCGAGGAAGTAGCGATCGTGGGTAATCATCATCACGGCGCCCGGATAGTCGCGCAGGTGCTTTTCAAGCCAGGCGATCGTTTCGGCGTCGAGGTGGTTGGTCGGTTCGTCGAGCAGTAGCAGGTCCGGCTGCGAGAGCAGCAGACGGCAGAGCGCGATACGACGACGCTCACCACCCGACAGATTGTCGACGGCGGAATCCTTCGGCGGGCAGCGCAGCGCTTCCATCGCCATCTCGACCTGCTGTTCGAGGTCCCAGAGGTTCTGGCTATCGATGATATCCTGGAGCTTGGCGCCTTCGTCGGCGGTCTCGTCGGAATAGTTCATCATCAGTTCGTTGTAACGGTCGAGCACGGCCTGCTTGTCGGCAACGCCTTCCATGACGTTTTCGAAGGCGGTCTTGTTCGGATCGAGCTTCGGCTCCTGCTCGAGATAGCCAACGGTCGCACCGTCCGCGAGCCAGGCTTCACCGGTGAACTCCTTGTCCTGGCCGGCAATGATGCGCAGCACGGTCGACTTACCAGCGCCGTTCGGGCCGAGGATACCGATCTTGGCGTCGGGGTAGAACGACAGGTTGACGTTCTCGAGGATTTTCTTGGCGCCGTAGGACTTGTTGAGTCCCGACATGTGATAGATGAACTGACGTGCCATTGATGAGTTGCTCCGGCGGGGGAATTTTAAGTTTGCCGCTATGTAGGCGAATTGGGACCAAGGAGCAACGCGCAGCCGCCAAAAACCAGAGGCTTTTATAGCCTACCGGTCAAATTTGGGCAGTACAGCCGTGTTTACTGAAGCTTCGAGTGATCGATACGGAAGAGTTGAAAATCACTCGGCTTCGCATAGGGAACCTTCTCCAGCCCCGGCCAGCCACCACCCCCAGCCAAGGCTGCATAGAGCGGCGCCTGGTTTGGATCGACGGGCAGCGGAAAATGGCAGACTGCGACGTAATCGAAGGGTGCCAGTGCCGCGCGACGGACGGAAGGGTCGGACGAGGTGAAGGCCTCGAACATGCGACGCATCCCCGGCGACGCGCGATGAAACGGCACGGCGCCCACCGACAACCCTTCGATCCGCGCGAAAAGCACGGGCAGTGCGATACCCTGCGGAAGCGCTATGCGTCCCGGCGGCACCGAACCGAGAACACCGAGGTCCTGGCCGCCGCAATCGCTTGCGGTCATGTAATCGACAGCGTCAAACGAATGCGCCGGCGACGGGAGTGCAAAACGAAAGCCCTCCAGCACAACAGCGGACATGACGGCACACCCTGCAGCAAGCCCAAGCGCCCTCCTCGATTGCGAGGAACCGACATAATAAGCAATCGCTGGCGGCAGAAACAGCGGTATCAGTGCGATCGGGAAGCGGATATTGCGTGTGACGACCAAGGTCAGAAGCAGTGCGGTCAGCGCCATGGCGAAAGCGATGGCCACGCCGATCTTTCCCGACCTTACCTGGGCAAGCACAAAAGGCACTGCCAGAAAGGCGCTGGCAACGCAAAGTGCCAACAACGCCACGACATAATACTGGCCATTCTCGTAGAGGAAGAGGAAACTCTTCTCCTGCCAGATGCGGGAGAACCACAAGGTCCGGGACAGTGGATCGATAATGTCGTACGGGCCGTTGAGGCAGCGCGGAAACAACCAGGCAGCCAGACCGAGGGCGAAAAGCCCTGACAGACCCGACCACAGCAGCCGGCCGGTAGCGGAGGCGCGCTCGGGCAGCACCCACGCCACGCACGCGAGCGAGCCCGATAGTCCGATCATCAGAAACAGGTAGGGTGCCGAGAACGCATCGCATTGCGCCGACAGGGCGCCCGCCGGACCGATGAAGGCCAGCGCGGCAAACGTGGCGACGGCACTCATTGCGATTCCCGCAGCGACAACCATGGTCCGCGAACCCTGAACATCCGCGACATAACTCAAGACCAGCAAGCCATAGGCAACAACGACCAGCGGCAGGCATTCCAGTCCGATCACGATGGAGAGCGCGCCAGCAGCACCGGCAAACAGTCCCCCCACGCGATCCCAGCGAATAAATCCGGCCATCATCAGCATCATCACGACGAGCTGAGCGTTGTGATGATCGATCCGACCCGGCACGAATTCGAAAACGGCGATCGCCATCAGCACGGTCATCAACATCAAGGCCAGCAGCCACGATGTCGGCGACATGAGCATGCCCCCCATCAGCCGCCGCACGATGAAAGCGACGATCAGGCAGAACAGCGCAAGCATCACCGGCGGCCAGATCTGAAAGGCCAGCGCGAGAGCATGATCGAGAGACATGAACGGCCGGAGCATGGTCGCAATGGCCACATACGGCATATCGATCATTCTCGACCAAGGTGAGATGTAGGCTTCCGGCATCGAGATGGAGGGCAGCGTGAGATCGAACCAACGCCCAGCCGGCGACAGCAGGGACCGGATCTGCAATTCACGCATCTGATCGTCGATATCGCCGACGAACAGCACGCCGTCAGCAAGGTCGAACAACACGATGGCGAGCGCGGTCACGTAGATCGCGAAGAACGTACCGAAGAAAGATCTGCGGTCGGCTGCGGCAACCAGATCGGGCCGCGATAAAGCTGCATCCATGTCAAAGTCCGTCGGGCAACTGGTCTCGGCAGCTTGCTTGGATCCGATTAATATTCCGCTACGTCGTCAACCGGCGGCAGCCCGCAACTCAAAATCCGGCAGCATCGACAATCCCCTCGTTACAGCCGAACGAGGTGCGGCCCGCGCCCTGGATCAGATCGCGCAGGCTCTTCTTTTCGTCGCCGGTCGCCTCCTCGGACAAACCGATCGTCAATTCGCTGATGACGCGATTCTGGCCGGCCCGGTGGCAGCTCATCTTCACCCGGTCACTCGCTCCCGGCCCAAAACTCTTGTCGAACGCCTCTTTGATCTGCTCCGCCGTCACCGACTTTCCAATGTTGGCAGCGAAGAGATCGCGAACGGCGGACGCGTTCAACTCGTCGACAAGCCGGACCGCCGTGGAAAAATAGGCATCGGCGCTGAGACCGGTGCAGGTCCCGTGCTTCAACCATTCATGACGCTCGAGCCCCGACTGCGTGCCCGGCATTGCCTTCTCGAGCGCAGCTTTCGACGCCTCGGACAGTGGAACCTCTGGCAACTCGTTCCAGTCGCCATCCTTGTCGGCGGCACGCAGGCTTTCCTTGACGTCACAATAGTTCTGGCGCATCGGCCAGAGGCCATGAAGCGAAAAGTTCCTGGCGTCGAACCGGTCGGCTGTCTGGCTGCGGCATTCTGCCTTGCGCTGGTTGGTCTCGCAAAAGGAAGGCTGCCAACTGGCCGCCAGGATGAACCGCGTCTTTCCACCCATTTGCTGCGCCATCGCGCCGCTGGCGACGACACCGAATATAGTCAGCACGAAGAGATGTTTTGCCAGCCCGCGCATGCAACCTCCCAAGGAACAACCCATGAACATGGAAGCATGCGACTTTATCCTTCGCAAGGGCAATTGCGCCCTGTCGCAAAATTCCAACGGAAGGCCGATCCCATCAGTTGCATTTGTCGGCTGTTCTGTTCTTCTCCGCGGCGGAGGGACTCAATGTTCGACACCACGAAAAGGCTCGCCTCGGCGGGCGCATCACTTGCATTTCATCATCAGGAAGCGGTCGGCGAGCCGCGTGGCATCCTCCTGGTTTGCCACGGCCTGGCAGAGCATTCGAAGCGTTACGACGGCTTTGCGCATGCCATGGCTGCCTGCGGCTACCACGTCTATGCCCATGACCACCGTGGTCATGGGGAGACAACCGCAGATGATGCGCCCCTCGGCCGCTTTGCCCGCCGCAACGGCGTCGACCGCGTCATCGATGACGTCGTCGCGATGCGCGATTTCGCAGTCAGCCGCCATGGCGCCCTCCCCATTGTCCTTTTCGGTCACTCCATGGGCGGGCTGATCGCGCTCAATGCAGCCGTCTCCCATGTCAGCAAATTCGACGCGGTGGCCGTCTGGAACTCGAATTTCCATCCGGGCATCGCCGGTCGCGCCGCGCAGGCGATCCTTCTGACCGAACGCGCGCTGAAAGGCTCGGATGTGCCAAGCGGCCTGTTGCCGCGGCTTACCTTCGGCACCTGGGCCCAGTCAGTTACGCCGCGACGGACGGATTTCGATTGGCTTTCGCGAGATCCGGATGAGGTCGACAAGTACATCGCCGATCCGCTGTGCGGCTTCGACGCATCCGTTTCCATGTGGCTCGACGTCTTCCAGCTGACGTTTCGCGCCCCCAGGCGTGAATGGCTGTCCAGGCTGCCTGCCGATATTCCTCTCCACCTCGTCGGCGGCGACCATGACCCGGCGACGGAAAAGGGCAACGCTGTCGTGTGGCTATCAAACCATTTGAAAGCCTCAGGCTTCTCCCGTATCACCACGCAAATATATCAGGGAATGCGCCACGAGACGTTGAACGAGATTGGCGCGGATGAAGCGATCGCAGCGTTTGCCAATTGGTGCGACGATGTCGTGGCTCGGTCCTGAACAAAAGGACTGAGACATGAGCAATCGCCAACCATCGCCGCCAGTATCCGCTTCGTCGGAAGTCATGATGGGGCTCGTGCTGATGTCCCTTTCGGTGCTGGTATCGCCGATCATCGACATCTTCTCGAAGCTTGCGATCGCCACCGTGCCATCAGCCGAGATTACAGCTGCTCGCTTCGCGGTTCAGGCACTCTGTATGCTGCCCATCGTTCTCTGGCGGCGAAACCTCATGGACACGACCTGGAAACAGAGCTTCTTCCACGCGATCCGCGGCGCCATCATCACCGTCTCGATGATCTCCTTCGTGACGACGCTGAAGTACATGCCGGTTGCCGACGCGATCGCCATCTTCTTCGTTGAGCCGATCATCCTGACGATCCTGAGCAGCCTGTTTCTCAAGGAAACAATCGGCTGGCGGCGCTACACGGCCTGCGCCGTGGGCTTTGCGGGCGCGATCCTGATCATCCAGCCGAGCTTCCAGGAAGTCGGCTACGTCGCGCTGCTTCCTGTTGTCAGCGCCGTCTGCATAGCAATCTCGGCAATGATGAACCGCGCCCTTGCGCAGCGCGAAGACCCCTGGGTCATGCAGTTTCACATGGGTCTGTGGGGTCTCCTGATCTGCGCGATCATCCTTGTGCTCGGCCACGGCAGCGGCTCGGATGTGTTCGATCCAGTCATGCCAGACACGCGCGCGTCTCTTTATCTGCTCGGCGTCGGCGTCACCGCCGCGATCGCAGGCATCCTAGGCGTCTATGCCTACCGGTCCGCACCCGCATCGACGCTGGCACCGCTGCAGTATTTCGAGATCGTCTCGGCGACCCTGTTCGCGTGGCTTGTGTTCGGCGACTTTCCGGACGCGATCAAGTGGCTCGGCATCTTCATCATCATGGGATCCGGCTTCTATATCATCTGGCGAGAACGCCGCTTTGCATCCAAGCCCGTATCCGATACATCTCAATCCACGCGGGCACCCTGACCTGATCTTGGGAGGAACATGACGGAGACCCTGCTTGAGGCGCCGCCGCTGAGCGGCATCCGTGTGATCGAACTTGCCCGCGTG
>UBTY01000030.1 GCA_900468535.1 Hyphomicrobiales bacterium
CCGGCACGGTGCAGGTCGATATCATCGACGGCAAGCCGTCGATCAGCGGTGATGCGCAGGCCGTGAACCTGCTCGCCAACGGCAATTTCAAGGATGACGGCTGGCAGCAGCAGGGCTGGGACAATGGCGGCTACGCTGGCTCGGCAACAGGTGGAATCGGCTGGAAGGTCGAAGGCACGGGCGGTCCGGTGCAGCTCGAGCGCGTCAGCGATGGCTATATGGGCATGCACACCTCCAACGGTGCGCCGATGGTCGACATGGGCTCCTCGCCCGGCAATACCACCATCTCGCAGGACATTGTGGGTCTGAAGGCCGGTGAAACGCTGGCGTTGAGCTTCGAAGTCGGTTCTCCAGACACGAACTCTGCCAAGCTGCTCGTCTACTGGAACGGCGAACTCGTCGGCACGTACGACCAGCTCTCTGGAATGAAGCTGGTAACGATTGAAGGCCTGGTCGCCTCCGACACCGGCAACAACCAGCTGACGTTCAAGGAAGTCGGAACGTCCGACAACACGGGCACCTACCTTGCCAACATCAGCCTGACTGAAAGCTCCAACGTTCCGGTCTTCACGGCCGCGATCGACGAAGACGCCAAGACCTTCTCGTTCGAACTTGCCGAGGGCAAGCAGTTCTCCTTCGGCGCCGATGGCAAGGGTGGGGTAACGCTGGGTGCGGCGACGGTAGCCTCCGCTGGCGGCATCGCGCTGGCCCTGCCGGAAAAGGCCTACTCCTACGTGGACGGCCACATTGTTATCGACTCAAGCTACGTGCAGTCGCTGAACGCCGGCGAGATTGCCACAATCACCATCCCGTTCACCGTCACCGACTCCGATGGCGACAGCAAGACCGGTGTCTATCAGATCACCGTCACCGGTGAGAACGACGCAGCCACGATCTCTGGAACCGCTACAGGCGCTGTCACGGAAGACGCAATCGACCTCACGACTGGCAGCACGCTCAAGATCGTCGACGTCGATCACGGCGAAGCCCATTTCCAGACGCCTGCCTCGCTCGCAGGCACATACGGCACCTTCAGCTTCAACACGGCGACCGGCGAGTGGACCTACGCGCTGGATAATGCCAAGGCGCAAGAACTCCGCCAGGGCCAGGCCTATGATGAAAAGCTGACGGTTGTCTCCGCTGACGGCACGGCGGCCCAGACCATCACCGTCACGGTTACCGGCGTCAACGACGCGCCGCACCTTTCGGCTTCGACCGCGAGCTGGACCTACACCGACACCGCCGCAGACGACAAGTTCCAGACGGTCACCGGCCAGCTGACGTCCGTTGATGCGGACAAGGGCGATACCGCCACCTACGGCATTAGCGGTGCCGGCGTCACCACGGGAAGCTTCATCAACGGCGCTTACGACACCGCCAAGGTCGGTAGCTACGGCACGCTCTATCTGAACAGCGCGACCGGCGCCTACAGCTACGTTCCGAACGATGGTGCCATCGAGGGTCTGAAGTCCAAGACTTCCGAAACCTTCGACGTAACAGTCAAGGACGGCGCGGGCGCGACCGACAGCGAAACGCTGACGGTCAATCTTCTCGGCGCGAACGACAAGCCCGAGATCTCTGCATCGCTGTCAGGTGTGACCTATCACGACACCTCTGCCGACGACACGTTCTCCGTAGCGACCGGAAACCTCTCCTCGACCGACCGTGACACGGGCGACAGCGCGACCTACGGCGTCAACGGTGGTGTTGCCTCCAGCGCCCGCGAAGGCTTCGACGTTGCCAAGACCGGCAGCTACGGCACGCTGTACGTCAACAGCACGACGGGCGCCTACATCTATGTTCCGAACGATACGGCGATCGAAGGCCGCAAGTCGGATACACAGGAAAGCTTTGCGCTGACTGTAACCGATGGCTCGGGCGCAACCAGCAGCACGAACTTCGTCGTCAACATCGACGCAGCAAACGACAAGCCGGAACTTTCTCCGGTCAAGCTGTCCTTCACCGATACTGCCGCCAACGACAGCTTCCAGTCCGTCAAGGGCACCCTTATTTCGACCGACCGTGACACCGGCGACAGCGCCAGGTACAGCATCGTCGGCGGATCATCGACGTACTACAAGTCTGGCGGCACCGTCTACGACGTCAAGATCGACGGCAAGTACGGCACGCTCTATGTCGACAGTAAGTCTGGCGCCTACATCTATCAGCCCGACGACGGCGCGATCGAAGGCCGCAAAACCGACACGTCCGAAACCTTCACGATCAAGGTCACCGACGGCTCCAACGCCACCGACACCGCGAGCTTCACGGTCGATATTCATGGCGCCAACGACACGCCGGAACTCTACGCGACGCTCACCAAGATCACCTACACCGACACCGCGGGCGACGATATCTTCTTCGCACGTGCCGGTACGCTCTACTCCAGCGACCGCGACGCCTTCGATCGCCCGACCTACGGTGTCACCGGCGGTACGGCATCCAATGTCTGGGGTTACGACGTTGCCAAGGCCGGTACCTACGGCACCCTCTACCTGAACAGCTTCACCGGCGACTATATCTACGTCCCGAAGGACGGTGCCATCGAGGCTCTGAAGTCCCTGGCGTCTGAAACCTTCAACCTGACGGTCACCGACGAGTCGGGCGCTTCCGCCAAGGAAGTACTGACGATCAATGTCGAAGGCACAAACGACCGGCCGGAGATTTCGGCATCGCTGTCAGGCGTGACCTATAATGACACGTCTGCTGACGACAGCTTCTCGACGGCAAGCGGCAAGCTGACCTCCACCGACCGTGATGCCGGCGACACTGCCACCTACGGCGTCAGTGGTGGCATCGCCTCCAATGCCCGCGAAGGCTTCGACGTTGCCAAGACCGGCAGCTACGGCACGCTCTACATCAACAGCAAGACGGGTGCTTACACCTACGTTCCGAACGATGCCGCGATCGAAGGCCGCAAGACGGACACGCAGGAAAAATTCACGCTGACCGTAACCGACGGTTCGGGCGCAACGGACAGCACGGATTTCACCGTCAAGATCGACGCCGCCAACGACAAGCCGGAGCTGACCCCCGTTAGCATCGCCTTCACTGACACGGCTGCAGACGATACCTTCCAGCCCGTCAAGGGCAAGCTTGTCTCGACGGACCGCGACACCGGCGACACCGCCAAGTACAGCATCGTCGGCGGATCCTCGACGAACTACACGACAGGCGGCATCGCCTACGACGTGAAGATCGCCGGCAAGTACGGCACCCTCTATCTCGACAGCAAGTCGGGTGCCTACATCTACCAGCCAGACGACAGCGCCATCGAGAAGACCAAGACCGAAACGAGCGAAAGCTTCCAGATCAAGGTCACCGACGGCTCCAATGCCTCCGACACGCAGACCTTCACAGTCGCGATCCACGGGGCCAACGATACGCCGGTGCTCTCGGCGACCGTAACGAGCGCCGTCTACAACGACACGTCGATCGACGACACGTTCTACGCGGTGAAGGGCAATCTCAGCTCCACCGATCGCGACGCCAACGAAACGGCTACCTACGGTGTATCCGGCGGGACCTCTTCGAATGCGCTCGCCGGCTACAACGTCGCCAAGGCAGGCAGCTATGGCACGCTGTATGTCAACAGCAGCACCGGCGCTTATACCTATGTGCCGAACGACGCTGCGATCGAGGGCCTCAAGGCTGCCGACAAGGAAAACTTCACGCTGACCGTCACCGACAAGTCGGGCGCGACCGACAGCAAGGTGTTCGAAGTCACCGTAAACGGTGTCAACGACACCGCGAGCATTTCCGGCAATGCCCAGGGCAGCGTCAAGGAAGACGTGATGCTAGCGACCGGCGGTACCGTGACGGTCAATGACCGTGACGCCGGCGACGCGCACTTCCAGACGCCAGCCAGCCTTGCCGGCAACTACGGCACGTTCACCTTCGATACGGCGACCGGCGCCTGGACCTACAAGCTCGACAACGGCAGCAACGCGGTCCAGAGCCTCAACGGCACCGACCAGGTGAAGGATGAGATCACGGTCAAGTCCGCCGACGGCACCGCATCGCAGGTGATCTCGGTCACCATCTCCGGCACCAACGACGCAGCCGTCATCGGCGAACCGACAAAGACCGAGGTGATCGAAGACTACAAGGTCGACAAGGGCTTTCTGAGCGTATCGGGCACGATCAGCGTCTCCGACGTCGATCACGACCAGTCTTCGTTCCAGACGGGCGTAAGCAGCAAGGGCGTCACGCTCGGACAGCTGATCCTCAGCTCGAACGGTGCCTACACCTACTCGGTCTCGGCGAGCGCGGTTCAATACCTGGGCGATGAAGAAACGAAGGTCGAAACCTTCATCATCAAGTCCTACGATGGCACCGAGAAGGAAGTCAGCTTCACCATCATCGGTACCAACGACACGCCTTACATCCAGTCGGTCGATGCGGCCGGCTTGGTGAAGGAAGTCGCTGGCCAGACAGGTTCGTCGACCCTGCTGCATGCCGATCAGACGATCGTCTTCGGCGACGGCGACATCCATGACACGCACACGCTGCAGATCACCGAAGTCTCGACGACGGCAGCGAACGGCAAGTTCCTCGGCACCGCCGTTTCGCAGATCCTCGACGCCGTTGGCAATGCGGATGGTAGCGGCCGCCAGGCGCAGCTGAACTTCACCGTCGCCGACAAGGACGTCGACTTTCTGGCTGCCGATGAAACCATCGTGCAGACCTACAAGGTCGCCATCGTCGATCAGAACGGCGTTGCTACAGGTTACCAGACGGTCAAGATCACGATCGTCGGCACGAACGATACCGCCTCGATCAGCGGCACGGCAACCGGCACGGTTGCCGAAGACGGCGCGGTTCAGGCGGCCTCGGGCAAGCTGACGGTGACCGACGTCGACACCGGTGAAGCACACTTCCAGGCTGCGGCTCCGGCATCGCTTGCCGGCACCTACGGCACGTTCAGCTTCAACGCGTCGACCGGCGAATGGAGCTACGCGCTCAACAACGCCGGTTCGAAGGTCCAGTCTCTCACGGGCACGGATGTTGTCTTCGATACGCTGACGGTCAAGTCTGCTGATGGTACGGCTGAGCAGGTGATCAAGGTCACCATCAACGGCACCAACGACGGTGCAGCCATCAGCGGCACGACGAGCGGCTCCGTCACGGAAGACGGCGCGGTCCAGACGGCGACCGGCACGCTGACGGTAACCGATGTGGATACGGGCGAGGCGCACTTCCAGGCCGCGGCTCCGGGTTCGCTTGCCGGCACCTACGGCACCTTCAGCTTCAACGAGGCGACGGGCTTATGGGGTTATACGCTCAACAACGCTGCCGCGAACGTTCAGGCTCTGAAGAGCACGGATACGGTCACCGATACGTTGACGGTAAAGTCTCTCGACGGCACGTCGCAGGTCGTTACGGTCACAATCCACGGCGCCGACGAAGCAGCCATTCCTGTGAGTGCCGTTGAATCAACCTCGGCAAACGGGCGCTATGCCTTCGCGGACGACAGCGATCTTCCGAAGGTCATCAACTTCGCGGTCTCTTCGCTGTTCAGCGGCGGGGTTGGTCCGATGACCTACACCTTCGAGAAGATTTCCGCCACGGATTCCGACACTTGGTTGACCAAGGGTGCCATGGTTACTGGCAATCCAAACGCCTGGACCCCCTCGGACTGGGACGGCGACGCAGGTCTCTACGTTTACCGCGTGACTGCGACAGACAGCACCGGTGCCCAGCAGAGCACCTATGTCTCGTTCAGCGCGCTTGCTCTGGGCGGCGAAGCAATTACCGTTACGAATAGCGGGAACAACAGCAGCTCATATTCCTACGCAAACGCCGACTATGGCGATCTGATCATCCTTGATGGCAACGCACCCAACAAGACGCTTTCGGCGGGTGGCGGACATGACGTGGTGATCGGCAACAGCGATGGAAACACCATCGACGGCGGCTCTGGCGACGATGCCATCTTCGGCATGGCCGGAAACGACACGCTGCTCGGCGGCTCGGGCAACGATTTCATCGATGGCGGCGACGGCGACGACACGATCACCGGCGGCTCGGGCGATGACGTATTGCTCGGTGGCGCAGGCGACGATACGTTCAACTACACGATCGGCGACGGAGCTGACATCATCGTTGGCGGCACCGGTACGGATAAGGTAGTAATCACCGGCACGTCCGGTGGCGACACGCTGAACGCGCTGGTTTCCGGCGGTGTCCTGACCCAGTTCAACGGCAGCACGCTCGAGAGTGTCGAACTCGTTACAGCCAATCTTCTGGGAGGTACGGATCTTCTCTCCTACTCGGCGACGACCGAGGGCGTTACCGTCAATCTCTCGACGGGATCGGCAACCGGCTTCACCTCGATCTCGGGTATCGAGAACGTTACCGGCGGATCCGGTAACGATACGCTGACAGGCGATGCAAACGCCAACGTCCTCATCGGCGGAGCCGGCAACGACACGCTCACGGGCGGCGGCGGCAACGACACGTTGACCGGCGGCACAGGAGACGACACCTTCGTTGTCGATGCAGGCACCGACACCGTGACCGACCTTTCGGGCGGCGACATCCTCAAGGTATCGACCGGCGCAACGGCCAACGTCACGGCGACATCCGACTGGACTGCGACGAACGCAACGGTCAATGCCGGCACCGCGACGATCGATGCCAAGGGAAGCGATATTAGTGTCGCCAATGCAGGTGGAAGCAGTGGTTGGACGCTGACAAACAGCGCGTCCGCCGCGAGCGTTCTCACAGGCTCGTCGCGTGCGGATACTATTCGCTCTGGAACGGCGGGGGACACGATCAACGCGGGAAGTGGGGCAGATACTGTTGTCATTGATGCCGGCACTGTCAGCAACAGACAGTGGACTGTCGACTTGGGTGCAGGTGACTCGGCATCTGATACATTGCTTTTCAAGCATGACTCAGTTGCCGGTGGTCGCAACACGTTTGCAACGGTCGCGAACTTCGCCACGTCGGGCACTGTGGACAAGATTGCCCTTGAGGTTAACGGTACGAGCATCGGCGTCGGCTTCAAGTCGATCGACGCATCGAACGTCAATCTCACCTCGAGCGACAAAAACAAGGTGATCGAGATTACGTCCTTCGTAAGTTCGTCCCTTAATGACGACACCTCGACCAGCGCAAGCTCCGTGAAGGCCGCGATCGCCAACGCGATTGGAAGCATCTCAGCGGGGACCTACGAGGTTGTGGTATACTCCGGTACGGGTAGCAACGCAGATGCTGGCATTTATCTCCTGACAATCGGTGGTAGCGGCACAAGCAATCTGTTGGCGAACTCCTCCAACTATACCCTAGATCATGTTATGACATTGAGCGGGGTCGGTTATGGAAAGCTCGACACTGCCAACTTTACCACGTCAGCCATCGACCCGATCATCCTCGACCTCGACCACAACGGCATCGCGCTGACCACGCTCGACCAGGGCGTCCAGTTCGACATCAATGCCGACGGTCACAAGGATCAGATCGCTTGGACGGCAGGCACGGATGGCATCCTGGCCTACGACGTGGATGGCAACGGCACGATCGACAACGGCACCGAGATCTTCTCGCCGCACTTTGCCGGTGGTACCTATGCCGATGGCCTGGCGGCGCTGGCAACGCTCGACAGCAACCACGATGGCAAGATCGATGCCAATGACGAGGCTTTCGCAAAGCTCACCATCTGGCAGGACCTGAACCACAACGGCATCACCGATGCCGGCGAGCTCTCGAGCCTCGCGGATCATTCGATCGCCAGCATCTCGTTGGATGCCAGCGCGACTGATCACTCGATCAACGGCCAGTCGGTCCTGGCGGACGGCAGCTACACCCTGACGGACGGCTCTACCGGCCACTTCGTCGAGGTGGCCTTCGACACCACGCTCGGCGGCACCACGGACACCAACAGCGTCCACTCGCTGATCGGCACCGATGGCGACGACACGCTGGCCGGCAGCGGCGGCATGTTCACCCTCACGGGCGGAGCAGGGGCTGATACCTTCGTTCTCGACGCGGATGCGCTTGGGGATGTCAAGCTCGCTGACGTGATCACCGACTACAAGGCCAGCGAAGGCGACACGCTCGATGTGTCGAAGCTTCTCGACAGCCTACTCGGTCACCAGGCAACCGAAGCCGAGGCGCTTGCCAGCGTCAAGACAACGGTATCGGGTGCCGACACCGTGGTCAGCGTCAACGCAAACGGTGCCTGGCACGAAGTGGCGGTTCTCCAGAACACCACGGAAGCGGTCAAGATCCTGTTCGACGACAAGCACGACACGACCACCGCGCCGCACGTCGGCTGATTGCCGGAAGGCAGCGGATGGTCCCAGAATCGCGAAAGAGGCGCTTTGGCGCCTCTTTCTGTTTCCAGCGGGTAGGGAGTGGACTCTTGTTGCCTGCGAGGGGCATACAGCGGCTGCTAGGCGGCCGGAAGCCTCGAGATCGGCAACGCTTCGTCGCCGTCGGCGCCGCCGCGCTGCAGGGCCATGTCGTCGGCCAGCTGACGAATGTGGTTGAAGTCGGTCGGTCCTTCGAAGATCGCGCCGCCAAGGCGAATATCGATCGTCAGATGCGCTTCGCCGGCGGTGAAGGCGGCGTCCGAAACGCGTCTGCGGATGCGAGTGCCGACGTCCTGGGCGTTCTCGACGCTGGCGCCGGGCAGGAAGACGCCGAGCTCGTTCGAGGCAATGCGAGCCACCAGATCGCCGCTGCGAACCGAAGACTGGATGATGGCGGCGAGCGACTGCATCACCGTGTCGGCCCACTGCGGGCCGTAGCGACGGCTGATTGCATCGAGCGAATCAATAACGACCGCGATCATCACGCCACCGGCATCCGTGGCGATTCGCTTGCGCCTGTCGATGTAGTGTTCGACCGCCGCGGCGAAGGCCGTACCGTTCAAAGTTTTGGTCACGGCGTCGTGTCGCGTGGCAAAATTCAGCTTTTCCTGAAGGACGCGAATTTCTGCGCCTTTTAGTTGCAGCTTAATTAGAAGCGGAAATGCAACAAAAACTGAAATAAGCGCCGCGCCCGCGAATCCTACCAAAAATGGTCGGCCCGGCGCGACAAGGTTTAAGATAAGTAAAACCCCGACGGAAATCGCTGCAAGGCAGGCACTGCCAAGTGCAGCGTTCCGAAGAGCAGAAGCAATTGTGGCGGAAGAGTAACGCTGGCCAAAATTCATCGCGGTTTCAAACCCGTTGGAAGTAACGCCAGATAAGCAGATGCGGGAAAACCCGGGATTAAAAAATCCTGTAAAATTCTCGCTTTAGGGCCTTTACGGTTAGGAATTAACTGTCTCCGTAGGAAGGACCTGTGCCGCAATTGGAATGTGGAAAAAATGGTGTTACTTCTTTGCCGAATTTAATTCTTCGGTATACGGGTACACCGGTCGAATTTTGATGTTGAGGGGCATCCGTCTTGTTTAAGGGCAAAAGAATATTTGCAGCTTTGTCTGCCACTGTTTCTTTGAGTTTTGCGTTCTACGCCGATGCCAACGCCATGTCGTTGCAGCAGGCAATCGAAAAGACCATGAAGACCAATCCGCAGATCTTGCAGGCAGCAAAAGATCGCGAAGCGGTTGAATTTGAGTTGCGCCAGGCGCGCGGTCTTTACTTGCCTTCCGTCGATCTCGAGGCAGGTTATGGTCGTCGTAGACTTTCCAACGCCAGTTCGGGCGCTTTGCGCTCCGACCATGATTACTTGTCGCCCGGCGATGTCGGTGTGACCGTTACTCAGACGCTGTTCGACGGCGGCAGCCGCAGGGCGCAGGTCGATCAGCAGGCATCGCGCGTCGATGGAGCCTCCTTTCGGGTCCTCGAACGCTCCGAAGCGCTCGCGCTCGAAGTAACCCAGGACTATCTCGAATACATGCTGCAGAACCAGATCGTGGCTGCTGCGAAGGAAAACGTTTCCTTCCATACCGCGATGGTCGGCGACATCAACGAGAGCATCAAGGGCGGCGCCCTGACCGATGCGGATCGTCTCCAGGGCAGCGAACGTCTGCAGGCTGCCAAGGCTCGGCAGCGCGAGGCGCTCGAAGAGCTCGAAGCGACGAAGATCCGCTTCCTCAAGGCGGTCGGCGAGCCGATCGTCAATCCGCAGTCTCCGCCTTCGGTCGCGAAGTATCTGCCGAAGACGCTCGACGATGCGCTCTTCGTTGCCAACAAGAACAGCCCGCGCATCTACTCGGCCAATGCTGACGTCGATGCGGCGGATGCAGGTGTCCGCGGTGCGCGCGCCAATTACATGCCGAAGGTGAATCTCGAAGGTACGGCCCGCGTCGGCGACGATATCGACGGCGATTCAGGCAATACCAACGACTACCAGGTCCGCGTCGTTGCCCGCTGGAACCTCTATCGCGGCGGCATTGATGTTGCCCGCGAGCAGGAACAGATCCGTCGTGCCGGCGAGCAGCGTTACGCGCTGGCGCAGGTTCAGCGCGAAGTTCAGGAATCGGTTCGTTCCGCTTGGAACGAGCGTTCGAGCCGCGGCGAACTGTCCGGCATCCTCGGCAAGCAGGCGTCGATCAACGATCAGCTCGTCGGTTCCTACCGTGAGCAGTTCAAGGTCGGTCAGCGCTCGCTGCTCGACGTGCTGGACGCACAGAACACCAAGTTCAATACCAAGGTCCTCGCAGACACGGCGCGCGTTGCCTCGCTGTTTGCCGAGTACAAGATCCTCGCCGCTTCCGGTAACCTGCTTCAGACGATGAAGCTGAAGCCGGTCGATCAGGGCAAGGCTTATGCGCGGGAAGAGTTTGTTGTCCCCGCGGGCGTGGCGAATCCCGGATATGCCGAAGTCGACTCTCATCAGAAGGCTGGCATGCCCCTGGATCTCCTAGCGCCAATTCGACAGCAGTAGTCGAAACGGCCATGGAACCATGCTGAACGTAGCACCTGAAACGACCAGCGGCACACCGCTCCAGACCTTTAAAGCCGCTTTCAAATCCGTGGCTGCGTTCTATGGCCGACCAAGCTCCGATACGGTCCTCTTCTCCGGTCTTCCGGATGAGGTGACCGAATCGCTGGATGGCGACGATGTGGAGCGCATTGCGGAGCGCATCGGCCTGCAGGTCATCAAGCATGGGGACCGCGAATGTCGCCTGGGCAATTTCGATTGCCCGGCCATCGTTGCCTTCGCCGACGGCGGCGTCCTGCCGCTTCTTGAGGTTGCCGAAGACGGCTCCTACGTGACGGACATCGTTCCGGTCGCTGGAGCCGCAATCCGGATCAGCCGCGAGGAGTTTGCGGCGCTCCGGCCGCAGATGGCATTCGCCTTCACGCTCTACTATCAGAATGCCTCCGATGAGGCGCTGGTCGGCAACGCCGTCGAGATCGAAAAGCGTCACTGGCTGGCGACGACGCTGACGCCTTACTGGCGCACCTATGTCCGCGTCATGGTTGCGGCGCTGTTCATCAACCTCATCGCGCTCGGCTCGCCGCTCTTCACGATGAACGTCTACGACCGCGTTCTGCCGAACAAGGCGATCTCCACCCTGTGGGTTCTCGCCGCCGGTATATCGCTTGCCTATATCTTTGATTTTCTTTTGAAGACGGCCCGCTCGTCGCTAATTGACTATGCCGGCCGCAAGGCGGACCTGCGCCTCTCGCAGCTGCTGTTCGACAAGGTGCTGAATTCGACGCTGGCATCGCGGCCGATGTCGACCGGCGAATACGCCAATCGCATCACGCAGTATGAATTCGTGCGTGAGTTCTTCACCTCGAACACGATCGGCGTGCTGATCGACAGCCTCTTCGTCTTCATTTTCCTGGCCGTCATCTACCTGATTTCAGGCTGGCTCGTCGTCATCCCGGCGGTCGCTTTCGTGCTCTCGGTTGCGATCGGGCTTTGGGCGCAGGCGGCAATCGGCAAGCGCATGGCAACGGCCGCCAACGAGGCGTCCCGCCGCCAGTCGCTGCTGGTCGAGACGATTTCGACGATCGAGACGCTGAAGAGCCTGCGCGCCGAGGCGACCATGCTGCGCCGCTGGCAGGAGCTCACCAAGTATTCCAGCCGCACCAGCGAAGAGATCAAGCATATCTCCACCAATGCCATCAACATGACGATGTTCGTGCAGCAGATGGTGAGCGTCCTGATCGTGATCGCTGGCACCTACGAGTTCTCCGAGGGCCACATCGCCATGGGCGCGATCGTCGCGACCGTGATGCTGGCAAGCCGTGCGGGAGCGCCGCTCGGCCAGATCGCCATGACGCTGGCGCGCTTCCGCCAGGCGACCATGTCACTGCGCATTCTCGACAAGATCATGGAACAGCCGGACGATCGTCCGTCGACGGTCGGCTTCGTCAATCGCGAGATTACGCGCGGCGCCTTCAGCTTCCAGGATGTGTCGTTCCAGTATCCGGGTTCCGATTATCCCGTCATCAACAAGCTGTCCTTCTCTGTCCGGCCTGGCGAGCGGATCGGCATCATCGGTCGTATCGGTTCCGGCAAGACGACGCTAGGGCGGCTACTGGATGGTCTGTTTGCACCGTCGGGCGGCCGCGTGCTGATCGATGGCGTCGATATCCGCCAGTATCACATGGCAGAAGTCCGCTCCGCCGTTGCCGTCGCCGGCCAGTCCTCCGACCTCTTCTCGGGCACGGTGAAGGAAAATCTCCTGATCGGTCGCGCCGACGCGACCGATGAGGAACTCCTCGAGGTCGCCCGCATGACCGGCGTCGATGAGTTCGTCGGCAATCATCCGCGCGGCTTCGATATGCCGGTCGGCGAGCGCGGAACCAACCTTTCGAGCGGCCAGAAGCAGGCGCTGACGATTGCCCGTCTGCTCCTCACGAGGCCGAAGATCGTGTTCCTGGACGAGCCCTCCGGCGCCATGGACCTCGCGACCGAGCGGAACCTGATCCTGCGTCTGTCGAAGGCAATCAGCCGCGATACGACGCTGCTGATTGCGACCCACCGCTACAGCATGCTGGAACTGGTCGACCGCCTGATCGTCATCGACAAGGGCCGCATCATCGCTGACGGTCCGAAGCAGGCCGTCATCGAAGCCATGCAGCGCAAGCCGGCGGGAGCGCAGCCATGAGCAACAATCACGACAATCCGCCGCTGCTGGCCCGAGGCATTCTCGCCCTCGTGTCGCTCGTCTTTGCAAGCTTTCTGGCCTGGGCGGCGATCGCCGATGTCAACGAGATCGCACGCGGCGAAGGCAAGGTCATTCCGGTCTCGAAGACCCAGATCATCCAGTCGTCCGAACCGGGCGTGGTTCAGCAGATTGCCGTCGTTCTCGGGCAGGTCGTCCGCAAGGGGCAGTTGCTGGTTCAGCTCGACAATACGACGACGGTCTCGACGCTCGGCGAATCCGTGGCCAAGGCGAGGGCGCTCGGCGCCAAGGTCGCGCGGTTGAAGCTTGAGGAAGCCGGCCAGTACGATTCTCCTTATGTTTGCCCTGAGGACATCCTCGCGGTCGCCAAGGAAGTGTGCAGCAACGAAACGCAGCTCTTCGCCGCAGACCGCGCCAGCTACAAGAACAAGCTCGGCGTGCTGCAGGAACGCGTGCGTCAGCGCGAGAACGAACTCGCTGAAGCGCATGCGAATATCGACCGGCTGGAGCAGAACATCGACGGCGCCCAGCGTCAGTACGATCTGATCAGCCCGCTGGCCAAGAAGAAGCTGGTCGCCGAGACCGAGGTTCTGAAGACCGAGCGTGACCTGACCGACCAGAAGGGCCAGCTTAAGGTCTATCAGGAAAGCCTCGATCGACTGCAGGCCGCTGTCCAGGAAGCCAAGCTTCAGCTCGGCGACCTGGCGCTGGAACTGCGCCAGCAGGCGCTGACGGACAAGGCGCAGGCGCTGGCCGAGCTTTCCGTCGTCGACGAAACGATCCGCGGCGCATCCGATCGCGTCAAGCGCACCGATATCCGTTCGCCTGTCGACGGCATCGTCAACACGCTCGAAGTCAACACCATCGGCGCCTATGTCGATCCGGGCCGGGTCATCGCCGGCATCGTTCCGACCGCCGACACGCTGCTTGTCGAAGCGAAGATTTCGCCGCGCGACGTCGCCTTCGTTCGTCGCGGTCAGCCGGCCGTCGTCAAGATCACGGCTTATGACTTCTCGATCTTCGGCGGCCTCGAGGGCGTCGTGGAGAACATCTCGGCCGACAGCCTCGTCGAGAAGGAAAAGGGCGAAACCTATTACCTCGTGCAGGTAAAGACCGACCGTTCGGAACTGCAGCGCAATGGCAAGTCCTATCCGATCATTCCGGGCATGGTCGCTTCCGTCGAAATCATGACGGGTAACAAGACCGTTCTCAGCTATCTCATGAAGCCGATCAACAAGGCGCGCAGCGAAGCGCTGACGGAGCGATAATGCTGATTGTGAAGCCCCGCACCGATGCGTTGTCCGATCTCGAGCCGATCGAGGAGCCTTTGCCCTCGATCGATGCCGAAGAGATCGAGCCGCGTTTCCGTGCGGTGGTGGGTCGCGGCGGCGAGCGCCGCGGCATTCGGCTCGAGCGGATCTACTGGGACGGCCTTGGTCGCATGTCGACCTCAGGCAAGATGAGCACCGCCGATCTCGTGCACTACACCGCCTCCCAGATGCCGGAATCGGGCAATCTGGCGTCGCTGCTGCGTGTTCTCAGCCTGAAATGGGCGCTGCGTCGTCTCGATACCGTCGAAGACATCTCGTCGATGGCAAATACCAACGCGATCATCCAGGCGTCGCCGTCTCCGACCATCCTGTTGACGCACGACAAGAAGGTACAGCTGTTCAACGATCCCTTCCTGTCGATGCTGCGCCAGCGCCTGCCGATGACGGACACGGCGCAACTGACCAAGGGCCTGCGCTTCTCGATCGACACGCATATCGAGGAAGCGATCGCCACGCTTGAGCGAAACAAGGGCAAGACCTTGAACACGGGCTTCACCATCACCGTCGGAACGCAGACGATGAAGGGCCAGATCAATCTCGCCCTGGCGCCGACGCACGAGAAGTCGATGCTGATCGGCTATATCTCCCGCTACTGAGTATTGAACTTCGCACTGCTATTGCCTCCGCCAGCTGTGAGAGCGACTTGGCCAGTCGCCGGTTTCGAGCGGCTTGACGGGAAGGCATTGAGCTCAAACTGCCGTGAGGCTTTATAGACAAGCAAAAAGCCCGGTCCTGGGATCGGGCTCAGCTTGTTGACAATGCCCTATCACCTATTGGGATGACTGCCCTATCAGCCGTCACCCCGGCCGACGAGCCGGGGTCCAGCGCGCGCAAGTCCTTGCGCGTAAAAGACTCTCTCGCACCGCAGACGCGGCGCTGCTGGATGCCGGCTCGAGGCCGGCATGACGAAAAACGACAGTTCCGCAAGAAAGAGGACTTTGTCAGCAGTCTGAGCCCGGTCCTGGGACCGGGCTTTGATATTCGTGACTGTCGGGATCGGTTAGAAGGCAACGCCTTCGCCGGGCGCGACCTTCTCGATCGGCATGGCCGAGGCCATCTGCCCGCCGCCGACGCGCGAGCCGTGGATGAAGCCCTTGCCGCCGGCGATCGAATAGAGCGGCATGTAGTCGGGCAGCCGCGTATCCGGCAGCACTTCGTCGCGCATGTTGTCGAGGATGAAGCGGTTGCCTTCGACCGAGACCGAGAGAACCGCATGGTAGAAGTGTCGCTTCTGGTCGAACAGAACGACGATCGCCATGTCCTTGAGGTCGACACCGTCAGCATGCAGGGCGGCCATCTTCAGGATCGCGAAGTCTTCGCAATCGCCCTGCTGGCGCGCGATCGTCTCCGTTGGCGTCGCCCAGTAGTCGGCAACCTTGTAGGTTTCGATATCGCGCTTGTAGCGGATCGCGTGATTGACCGTGTTGTTGACGGTATTCATCTTGTCGCGGATCGAGGCATGCGAGGTCTTCGTGAAGGCTGCCTTGATCGCCACTGCGGCATTGGTGCATTTGCCGGCATCACAGTTGATCGCGGTGCCGTCGGTCATCTCGGCGAGAGATGGCGCAAGACGCTTCAGCGCTGCAAGCCGTTTGAACGGAATTGCGACCGAACCGAACACGCCGCTGTCGCTTGGCGCTGCAATCGACGGGCGCGCTGCAGGCTTCGGCGCAATGGCGCTTTCACGCGTCCATCCGGCCGGCGCCGGCTCGCTGAACGCTGTCGTAAACGTCTGCGAAAGTCCGCGCCCGGCAAGGCTCAGCAGGTCGCCGATAGCGCCAACACCGGCAAACTTCGAAAGGTTCGCCACTGTGCTTACAGAAGAATAAGACAAGTAAATTACGCCGGAAATTGTAGATGACGGAAGAAATGTTGCCGGAGTAGAGTTGGCGACAAAAGGAAAAAATGCGGATGCCAATGTAATAAATGCCGAAGTCGCTATTTTTGTTCTTTTTTTCATGAGCGTAAAATCTCTCTGTTTGAGAGAAATGTACGCAGCAGCCATAAATATCGGGTGTGGAAGCTTGGATAAAGTTGAACGAAATTATCTGCTAGAAAACGCAGAAAATTTTAGCGTTCGCATAAACCAACTTTGGGTGAATGGTTTGCTTTCCCTTGCGGCCTGTGCAGATATGGGATCAAGAAAATCGCGGTTTTGTGGGGCTGCGGACACGGTGGGGGAAACGGTGACGGTGCAACGGATCGGGCATGCGCGAAGCTCGCATGGTTTACAGCGGGCGCGGCAGGCTCAGTCTCTGAGCGCTTTCGGGAGCCTGCGGCTCACGGCTCGCTTCATGGCGCCGCTGGTTTTCGTCCTTTGCGGCGCTCTGGCGAGCTGCCAATCCGATGTCGATGGTGTCGCCAAGAATGTGAAGACAAACGACATCAAGGCGCCGGCAAGCGATGTCGAAGAATCCTTTGGCGAGAGCGGCGCCGAGATCACGTTGCTGCTGCAGAAGGGCAGCAGCGGTCTCTTCGAAGGGCCGTCGCGTGATATCAGGGATGCCGCAGGCTTGAGCGTTGGCGATCTCGGCGGCAACCAGGCCTTCGTCAAGGTCGTCGATGAGTCCAGCGCGGCAAATGTGGCGACTGCGGTTTCGGCGGCGAAGGCCAGAAACGCGGCGCTGCTCATCAGCTACCTTCCACCACAGGTGACGGCGTCGATCGCTGCCATGCCCGCCGATCAGAGGCCGCCTCTGGTCAATCTCGGCGCGCCGGTGCCTGCGACGGCAGGCAACGTCTACAATCTGGTGTCGGATGAGATGGACAGCGCCGTGGAGGGTCTGCGTGCGGCGGCAGCGAGCGGCCACAAGAAGGTGGTCGCCTTCGCACAGACGGATTTCCCGCAGGCAAGTGAGCTCAAGCTCGGAGACACGGTCCGCGCATCCGGCGGAACTTTCCTCGGCATGACGCGCTATAGTCTGACCGATGCGTCCGCGTCTGATGCCGTGCAGAAGAGCCGTCCGATGCTGCAGGGCGCCGATACCGTCCTGATCCTCGGCCGAACGGCCATCGCTACCACCATCGAGGGTGCGATCAAGGCGGGCGGGCCACCGAACCTGACCTTCGTCGGCACCAGCGCCTGGCCACCGCAGACCTACGCGGAGCCGACCGCGAACGGTACCGTGATCGCCATGGTCGAGCCGGAAGGCGCCTCGCTGATCGCCGAGCGCTACAAGCGGCACTACAAGCGCACGCTCTCCACCGATGCCGCCTATGGCTACGATGCCGTGGCGATCGCATCCGGCATTATTCGCACGAAGGGCCCGGCGGGCCTGAACGCGGAGAATCTGACGAGCAAGACCGGCTTCCGAGGCGTGACCGGGCTCTTCCGGCTGACGCCCTCAGGCCAGGTCGAACGCCGCCTCAGCCTCTATACGATCAGCGGCGGAAAGCTCACCCTTCTTTCCGCCGCTCCCACCTCGTTCTAGATCATACCTCGTCGCCATAAGCGGCGGCGAAGAACGGCTCCGGGCTTTCGACTTCGGTGAGCCGCCGGCGCTCGATCTGCCAGAACCGGTTGCCGACCGCGCGAACGAAGCTGCGGTCGTGCGACACGACGAGGCAGCTTGCCTGATGCGCCATCAGTTCGCCTTCGAGCGCCTCCTGTCCGTCGATATCGAGATGGTTGGTCGGTTCGTCGAGCAGGTAGAAGTTTGGTTCGGTCAGCCGCAGGACCAGCATGCCGAGCCGCGCCTTCTGGCCGCCGGACAATCGTCCGACCGGGCGCGATTGCATCTCGATCGTCATGCCGGCGCCCGCCAGCAACGACCGCGCCCGCTGGTCGCCGACATCGAAACGACGAATGATCGTTTCCATCGGCGTATCGGCATCCTTGAGATCGGCAAGTGCCTGGTCGCTATAGCCGAGCACCAGCGAGGGCGTGGCCTTGATGCCGTCCTGCGCCGTCTCAGCGTTGCCGATCGCCTTTCGAAGCATGGCAATCAGCCGCGATTTGCCAGCGCCGTTCTCCCCAAGCAGGACGATCCGGTCTCCCTGGCAGATGAACTGCTTGCCGGTCCGGAAGAGTGGCGTGCCATCGGGCGTCCGCACCTCCGCATCGTCGAGCGTCACCAGTACCTTGGCGTGAGTGCCCCGATTGGCGAGCCTGATCGCGCCGGCCGATCGTTCGAGATGGGCGGGCTTGGCCGCGTCCTCCAGCTTCTCGGCGCGTTGCTTGAGCTGCTTGGTCTTGACGACAAGCAGATCGCTGCCGGAGTTGATGCCGATATTGTTGAGCTTTGCTGCCTGCTTGCGCAGTTGCTCGGCAGTCTTCATGTCACGCTCGTAGCGTTTCCGGTCGGCTGCATCCGTCTCGTCGAGTGCTGCCCGTGCCCGGCTGTAGGGCAGGGAGAAGACCTGCGATTGCTCCGGTCTCAGGAACAGCGTCCGGTTGGTGACGGCATCGAGGAAGGCGCGGTCATGGCTCGATATGATGACGAGCACATCCCGCGGCAGGGCGTTCAGCCATCCCTCGAGTGCCGCGATCTTGCCGAGATCGAGGTGGTTGGTCGGCTCGTCGAGCAGCAGCGCATCGGGGTCGGTCACCCAGGTACGCGCCAGCATCGCCAGCCGCTGCCAGCCGCCGCTGAGCTGCCCGACAGGACGGCTACGTAAGGCTTCCGGCACGTCCAGCGAGTCCAGCACGATATCGACGCGCCAACTCTCGTTTGCCTGCTGGTCGGCCGGCAGCGCCTGCAGGACCGCGTCGTGGAACGGCACGTCAAGCAGCTTGGCCGGCACGTCCTGCTCGACATAGCCGATCGTCAGCCCGCGCGAGCGCGTGATGTCGCCCTGGGTAGCCTCGAGCGCGCCGGAAATGCAGCGTAACAGCGTGGACTTGCCGCGCCCGTTGGCTGCGACGAGCCCGAGCCGGTCGCCGGCATTGATGACGAGGTCGAGCTTGGCAAAAAGCGGCGCGCTGAGAGTGACGCCGAGATTGCGGATATTGATAAGGGTCATGATCTTGCTCTGGTCTTGCCGAGCGGTCACACGGGCGAGGGCGTGCAGCCTTCATCGCGTGCGTGTGCTGGAGCTCGGGAATGAATAGATGCAGACGAGCGAAATGCCCGAACTGCTGCCACGAGGGGCAGACCAGGAAGAGAGTCTTGAGAAACGGTCTCTGGTCAGCCCTGCAAACGCATCTGCAGGGCGTTGACGGGGCCACGTTGCCGGTAGAACCGGAAATAGAAATTATGCACGCGACCCTCCTTTCTCTTTGAGTGCACAGCCGAAATACCATCGCGTGGGCAAAATTGCAATCGAGGCGGTCGCAGCGGGTATGTCACACGCTGGCCGGCCGCGCGGCTTGCACGAGGCGGCGTGCTTGTTGTAAGCGGCCCTCACAGCTAATTCTTGATCTCGAGGAGAAACGCCATGAGCGGCGGTGATGACGACTATGTCTATGACGAAGCAACGGGCGAATGGCGTCCGGCTTCCGAGCTGGCTGCCGCGGGCCAGGGCAACGTCGAGGTTCGCGATGCTTCTGGAAACGTCCTCAAGGACGGCGACTCCGTCACCCTCATCAAGGACCTGAAGGTGAAGGGCGCCAATCAGACGCTGAAGCAGGGTACGGTTATCAGGTCGATCCGGCTGACGGACAATCCCGAAGAGATCGACTGCCGCCACGAGGCCATCAAGGGCCTCGTCCTGCGCACGGAGTTCGTGCGTAAGCGTTGAGCAGAATGCATGCGGGAGGAGGCGGCAACGCTCTCGGCTTGCAAAGCCACGCGGCATATTGGGATGGATGCCCCGCCCGACGTCACCCCGGCCAGCGCGCGCAAGTCCTTGCGCGTAGAAGGTCTTTCGCACCGCGGACGCGGTGCCGCTGGATGCCGGCTCAAGGCCGGCATGACGGAAAAAGTGATAGCTCCGCGGAAAAGAGCACTTCGTCAGCGGTTCGAAGGGCGGTAGCGCCCTTCTCCTAGCGCTTCAGGCTACCGAGGATGCCGCGCACCAGTGCCCGGCCGACCTGCGTCGCGACCGTGCGGGCAACGCTCTTCATCGCCGCTTCGACGACGGTTTCACGCTGGTATCCTGGCGAGCGGGCGCGGCCCTGGGTCTTGCTCTGCTGCTCGTCATTGTCGTCGCCGAAGCCCGGTAGCGTCCAGCGGCCCGAGGCGCTGCCTTCGGTTGGTTGTGTCGGTTGCGCCTGCCTGGCTGCGTCGGCGTCCGAGGCTTTCTTGGCGCGCGCCGCCAGGATTTCGAAGGCGGATTCCCGATCGATATCCTCGTCGTAGACGCCGAGCACCGGGCTCTTGTCCATGACCTCCTGGCGCTCGGGATCCGTCAGCGGGCCGACGCGACCGGATGGCGGCCTGACCAGTGTCCGTTCGACGATCGAGGGCGAGCCCTTCGCTTCCAGTGTCGACACCAGCGCCTCGCCGGTGCCGAGCGTGGTGATGACGGTGGCGCAATCGAAGGCGGGGTTCGGGCGGAAGGTGTCGGCAGCCGTCTTCACCGCCTTCTGCTCGCGCGGCGTATAGGCACGCAGCGCATGCTGCACCCGGTTGCCGAGCTGGGCGAGGACGGTTTCCGGCACGTCCAGAGGGTTCTGTGTCACGAAATAGACGCCGACGCCCTTGGAGCGGATGAGGCGCACGACCTGCTCGACGCGCTCGAGCAGCACCTTCGGTGCGTCGTTGAAGAGCAGGTGCGCTTCGTCGAAGAAGAAGACAAGCTTCGGCTTATCCGGATCGCCAACTTCCGGCAGCTCCTCGAAAAGCTCGGAGAGCAGCCAGAGCAGGAAGGTCGCGTAGAGCCGCGGGTTCATCATCAGCTTGTCGGCTGCCAGCACCGAGATCTGGCCGTAGCCGCGGTTGTCTGTGCGCATGATGTCGGAAATCTTCAGCGCCGGCTCTCCGAAGAAGTGTTCGGCGCCCTGTTGTTCCAGCACCAGCATCGCGCGCTGGATCGAGGCGACTGATGCCTTCGAGATCAGGCCGAACTGGCTGGAGAGCTCCGTGGCGTTCTCGGCCATGTAGTTCAGGAGCGAGGAGAAGTCCTTGAGGTCTAGCAGCGGCAGCCCGCCCTGATCGGCGATCTTGAAGGCGATGTTGATGACGCCTTCCTGCGGCTCGGAGGCATCCATGAGGCGAGCCAGCAACAGCGGCCCCATCTCGGCGATAGTAGTGCGGACACGGTGGCCCTTCTCGCCGAAAAGGTCCCAGAAGATGACCGGGAAGCGGTCGAACTCGTAATCGTCGAAGCCGATCTGTTCGGCGCGCTTGGTCAGGAAGTCCTTCGGCTCGCCCTTCGCGGCGATGCCCGACAGGTCGCCCTTGATGTCGGAGCAGAAAACCGGGACGCCGGCCTTGGAAAAGCCCTCGGCAAGCACCTGCAGCGTCACCGTCTTGCCGGTGCCGGTCGCGCCCGTCACCAGGCCGTGGCGGTTTCCGAATTTCAGGTCGAGATATTCGGGCTTGTTGATGCTGTCGTCCGGATTGCGGCTGACACCGACGAAAATCTTGCCTTCCTCGAGCATTTCGGAACGTCTCCCTCCGGCATTCGATGCCGCTTGCGTCAAAATGCGGAGCGCAGTTTCCGCATGGTCATTGTAATATCGCCTGACTGTTATAAGCAGGCAGCTCCGTGCGGACAACTGCCTGCATTAAAAGGAAAAGTGGGATAAGCTCGGTCTGACGGGCGCACCGCTTGAGTTGCCGCATGAACTCGATTAACGTTGACGTTAACGTCAAAAATAGGAGGCTGACGATGAATGAAATCGTGGACCAGATCGCCGCGCGCGTAGGCATACCTGCGGAAGTAGCGGAAAAGGCCCTTGGCATGATGCTCGGTTTTCTGCAGCGGGAGGCCGCCGATGGCCCGGTCGCGAAGATGATCGACGCCATTCCCGGCGCGTCGGATCTCGTCGCCAAGTATAACGGCGAGGGCGAAACCGGTGGCGGTGGCCTGCTTGGCAGCATCATGGGCGCGCTCGGCGGTGCCGGTGGCGTCATGGCGCTCGGCCAGCAGCTGATGAGCGAAGGCCTCGGCATGGGCGAGATCACCACGCTTGCCAAGGAAACGATCGCAATCGCCGAACAGAACGCCGGCAAGGAAGTTGTCGACGAGGTTGTTGCCTCGGTGCCTGGCCTCAGCCAGTTCGTCTGACGCATAGCTCACGCGCATTTGCAATGGGCGGCACTGCTGCCCATTGCTTCCGACGCCGGCTATTTCGAAATGCCGAGAAGCGTCAGAAATACGTCGGCCTGATCGCGCGCCGTCTGTCGGTCGGCATTATCAAGCCATTCCTGTCCGCAAAACTTTGCAACCTCATCCCTGTCGGCAGCCGTATATTCCGGATGCCGTGAACCGGCGATGGTCTGTTGCCAGGCGCAACCGAACATTCTGCTTTCCGTGATGGCGCCGTCACAGCCCGTGCTGAGGCAAATCGCAACCGTATGCTGGCTCTGATAATTGCCGAGGGTTGCCTTGTGATAGGTGTCGATCCAGGTGTCGCGCGTCGCTCGGCAGCGCGCGGGGTCCGCGCTCTGGCTGCAGCTCTTCTCGGCGACGTAATCCTGCGCCGCAGGCCAGTCGGAAACCTCCGCCAGGCTGACGCATCCGCAGGCTAAAAGAGCGGCCACCCAATGCAATTTCGACCCTCGTCGTCGCACGACTCGAACCTGGTGCGTGAATCACTTCACGCCAGTTCGATTACTCTTTTACGTGTTGTCAGTGCGCGCCGGAAGCCGCAATTTTCACTGCCGGCGACAAGCGAGATCAATGCTTGCTCTTGGTTTCCCGGGCGAGCTTCAAAATGACATCGTCGGCCGCATCGGCGAGGGCCATTGCAATTTCGGCAGCCTTCCAGCCTCTCTTCTCCCCATTCTTGATGAGTTCGAAAAGCATGGGCTCGAATTCGGACCTACAGGTCTCCATTCGCTGGTCTGAGTTCAAGCGATTCTTGGAAGATTGAATATCTGTCATCTCAATACCCCAGATTTAGAGGGTAGATTTATCAAGGCGGCTGAAGAGCGCAAGTAAATATGTTAATCGAACATTAATAATTCGATTTTTTCACTCACCTCTGCCGTAAACAACTGGAAATCCAAGAAGGGCCCGCCGGGGTTTGACGAGCCCCGCCTTCTTTGTCGCACTGGAAAAGCAACGCGGTCAGCCCAAAAATCTTGCGTTTGCGCATGCTTCCAGTCAACTCCTACTTATTTTGTATGGACGCAGGATTTGCTGTCGGAGCGGTACAGTAATTCCGGAGGGATAAAGCTGGATCGAGGCCGGAAATAGCTGTGCTTTTCTCTGTCGGCCCCGAAAATATACTAACTTAAAAGTGCATTTATTGAGCTTGTTTTTTCTGGTTGTGCGTCAAAACGCCCAGCGCGTGCCACTGCCGTCCGTCCTGCTGAATGAGGTCGTCGGCGCAGGCCGGACCCATGCTGCCTGGCGCATATGGATCGGGTCGTTTTGCACCTGATGCCCACACGTCGAGGAAGGGCTGAACGGCCGCCCAGCCTGCCTCGATCCCGTCTGCTCGCTGGAAGAGCGTCTGGTCGCCGATGAAGAGATCGTAGAGCAGGGACTCGTAGCCCGTCATCTTGCCGATATCGAACATGTCGGCGTAGCGGAAGTCGAGCGACACCGGAACGGTATCGACGGAGAGACCGGGCGACTTGATCGAGAGCTCGACGCTCAAGCCTTCGTCGGGCTGCACCTGGATCACCATGCGGTTCGGCGGCAGGCTGCGCTTGATATCGGTTTCGCGAAACTGCGCGAAGGGCACCTGCCGGAACGTGACGACGATTTCGGTGTCACGCGCCGTCATCGCCTTGCCTGTCCTGAGATAGAAGGGCACGCCGGCCCAGCGCCAGGTGTCGACATAGAGCTTCAGCGCGACGAAGGTTTCCGTATCGCTGTCGGGCGACACGTCCTTGCTGTCGCGAAAGGCGGTGATGGCGTTGCCGTTCAGTGTCCCCCCTGTATAGGCGCCGCGCACGGCATGCGTCTCGGCCTCTTCGGGCGTATAGATGCGCAGCGCGCTGAGCGCCTTGCTCTTCTCGCTACGGATCGCCTCGGCGCCGAAGCCGTTCGGCGCTTCCATCGCGATCATCGCCAGTAGCTGGAACAGGTGGTTCGGCACCATGTCGCGAAGCGCGCCAGTCGCATCGTAGAACTTGCCGCGCATGCCGACATCGACGGTCTCGGCGGCGGTGATCTGCACGTGGTCGATGTAGTTGTTGTTCCAGAGCGACTCGATCATCATGTTGGCGAAGCGCGCCGTCAGAATGTTCTGCACCGTTTCCTTGCCGAGGAAGTGATCCAGCCGGTAGACTTGGCTTTCCGCCACGCGGCTGAGGATCTCCGCGTTAAGCGCGCGTGCCGAGGCGAGGTCGGTCCCGAAAGGCTTTTCGATGGCAATGCGCCGGAAACACCCGTCGCTTTCCTTCGTCAGCCCATGCTCGGCCAGTTTATCGACGAGCGGACCGAAGAATTGCGGCGGCACCGCGAAGTAAAACGCAGCATTGCCGCTCTGCGATGCTTTAAGCCGCTCGGCGATCTGCAAGAATATATCGTCTTTTGTGAAGTCGCCGGAGATATAGGCGATGCGTTTCTTGAGACGCTGCCAGCCATCGCTCTTCTGATGCGCGCCGCCATCGTCCATGCCGGCGAGAAAGCTGTCGAGATGATCGACCAGCATCGCGTCGTCGCCGGCATCGATGCCGATGCCGAGAATATGCAGATCGTCTCCGACCATGCCGCTCTGCGTCAGGTTGATGATCGCCGGCACCAGCAGGCGGCGGGTGAGGTCGCCTGTGGCGCCGAAGATGACGAGGGTGACCGGCGGGGTGGGGGCTACGTCCATGGTGATCTGCTCCTTATGGCCGCGGTCAATATAAAGCGCGCCTGCATCGTCACAAGTGGCGGCGCAGGCGCGTGACGTCTCAGGCCTTTACGGCGACCATGAAGAGACGCGGAAAACGCAACAGCACGCGGCCGTCGGACATCTTCGGATAAGCTTTCTCGACGCGGGCGTGATAATCCGCCAGGAACGCCTCGCGATGCTCTTCGCCGGCATGGTCGAGATAGGGTCGGAGACCGGTGCCCTTGACCCATTCGACGATCGCCGCGGCATCGGCCATCGGATGATTGTAGATCGTATGCCAGATGTCGACCCTGGCCGATTTCGCGATCAGCCGGCTGTAATAAGTGGATGGCGGCGGCAAAGGATTGCGGCGAACGCTTCTGGCGGCGAATGCGGCCTTCCAGGGGCCGGCATGCGCGGTTTCTTCCATCAGCAGGTGCGTCGGCTCATTCAGGTTGTCGGGCATCTGCACGGCCAGCGCGCCGCCCGGTGCAAGCCCGTCCATGAGCCTGTCCATCAGGTCGATATGATCAGGCAGCCACTGGAAGACGGCATTGGCAAACAGCAGGTCGACAGGTTCGCTCGGCTGCCAGGTCGCGAGGTTCGCTTCCACAAAGGCGGTGGAGGGCAGCCGCTTGCGCGCTGCTTCCAGCATGTTCAGGTCGCTGTCGAGCCCGACGACACCTGAGCTGCCGTAGCGGTCTATGATAAGCTCGGTCGAATTGCCCGGGCCGCAGCCGAGATCGATCGCGCGGTTGATGCGCTCCAGTGGAACCTGGGCGAGCAGATCCCGCGCCGGGCGGGTGCGCTCGTCTTCGAACTTCACATACTGGCTGGCAGACCATGCCATGGGATGCACTCCTTGCTAACACATTGCTTGCTGCGCCTACGCGCATTCAGTTTGTATTGCGAGGCACGCGCTTCCGGAAGGGATAGCTTTGTTTTGAAACGAGAATGTGAAGAGGAGATGCGATCGGCAGGCCGAGGCCGGCGCGGTCATGGGCGCCGGTCTCGTCTTTGCTGTTCAAATACTTGGAAGTAGAGCCAAGGCGTTGCGGTCAGGCCGCCAGGATCGTAATGCCGTGGGCGTTGGCGGCAGCCTTCATGCGTTCCATCGTTTCCGAAGACGGCGTTGCCTTCGGCGGCTCCTGCGAGCCGGTGGCTTCCAGGAATTCGGCCATGTCGCTGTCGACGATCGCCGCGAACGTGGCGGTCTCGGTACCGGGATTGGAATAGGCGTGAGCCTGGTTCGCCTCGATGCGGACGATATCGCCCGCCGTCGCCTCGAACTCGTCGATGCCGTTTCCGGTCGCCCGGCGAACGGTGAGCCGACCTTCGAGGATCCGGAAGACCTCGGGGCTTGCATGGCGATGCAGCGGCATCCGGCTGCCGGGTGGCACCGTCACGTCGAAGATGTTGAGCCAGCTTCCCTGCAGCCGAGCCCGCCGCTCGATCCGGTCGCCCAGTACGAAGAATACCTTCGCGCTCGCCTGGGCAGGCGCTTTCACAAATGAGTTGGACATCATGTCTCGCTTTTTCTTTTTCTTGGCGGCGGGTCGGTTAGACCTTTCCGGAGCCCTTGGCAACCCGCGGCCGCCGATCGTCGCTGTCGCGACTTGTAGCAGCGCATATGGGCTTTCGCGTTTCCCGCTTCAAGCCGCATCGCTTTTCTGGTCGCTGGCCTGCTCTTCCAGGATGCGCCTGGAAACCTCGTCCAACGCCTTGGCATTGTCCTTGGCAAGCGATGTGGCGATTGCCATCAACGCCTTGATATTGTCAGGCGAGGCATCGTCGAGAGCATCGTTTTCCTTCTGCGTCAGCTGACGGTCGAGGCGGAAGTAATCGAGGCTCCGAACGTTGGTATCCGTTACGACGGTCGAGTAGTCGAGCTCGGTACCGACAGGGTTGAGGAGCGAATTTGCCTGATAGGAAGCCGTGCTTGCCTGTCCCTGCATCAGAATGGAAATCAGCGGCGTATCGTGGGCCGGGTGCATCCAGCCGACGGCACCCCAGCCTTTGGCCTCCTGATAGGCGACCGGTCGGTTCTGCTGGCCTGTGCCGAGCGACAGGAAGACCAGCCGATCATCTTGCCACGGCTTTTTGCGGGCCTCGACATAGGCCGCGAGGATCGGGTCGTTGGCGAAAACGCCGCCATCGATCAGCGGCACGAAGCGGTCGTCCTTCTTCGCGCCGATGCGCTCGATCAGTGCCGGCGGAAAGTAGGTCGGCGCCGCCGAAGTCGCTCTTGCCGCCTCCCAGTAGCGGAAATTGCTGTTCTTCTTGTCGGCGTTCGACATGAACAGCGCCGTCCGGTTGCGAATGTCGTAGGCCGGGATGAGGACGGTCGACAGGCCCTTGTCCAGCGTCGCAGTCCCCAGCCGCTCCTTCAGCTTCGCCTCGAGCGCCACGGTTTCATAGCTCGGGCCGCTCAGACCGTATGGATTGATGATGTCGCCGAGCGGCGGTTTGCGAAAGATCTCGCCGCCCTCGTTTGCGTAGAGCTTAAGGAGATCGGACGGCGTGCAGGCTGCTTCGCCGGCCTTCGACGGGTGAGGGCAGGTCAGGCCGGCCGCGATGATGCCGCCGGTCGAAGTACCCGCGATCAGGTCGAACGCCCTGTGGAGTGGCAGCCCGTCCAGTCGTTTGGCCAGTTCCACCAGGATCACGGCCGGAATGATGCCGCGGATGCCGCCGCCGTCGATCGAAAGAATAAAACGCGTTGCCATTTGCCCCTCCACGCCGGTTCATCCGGTCGTGGAGAGTATGGATTGCAACCAAAAGAACACTACAAACTGAAACGCTCTTTTTGATTGAGGTCGGTTGCAGGCCGGATCAGAACTGGGTGATGACGCTGATCCCTGTGCCCTCGGCACGATCCATGGTCATCAGGCCGGGAATTGCTTCTTCAAGCGTGATGCGCCGGCCGATCAGCTTCTGCGGCGCGATCTTGCCGGCAGCCAGCATCGACAGCATTGCATCATAGCGCCAGGCCTGCATGCCGTGGCTGCCGTAGATCTCCAGTTCGTGGCCGATCACCTGTGCCATCGGAATCTGCGGCGTTGCATGTTCGCCGAGCATAAGGCCGATCTGCACGTGCCGCCCGCGCCGGCGCAGGTTCTTGATCGAGTTGAAGCAGGTGACGGGATGGCCGAGCGCGTCGATCGAGACATGCGCACCGCCCTTGGTGATCTCGCGCACCGCCTCGGCTACGTCAGCGACGCGGCTTGCATTGATCGTGGCTACTGCTCCGCATTCCCGCGCGAAGGCAAGCTTCTCGTCGGAAAGATCGATGCCGATCGCATTGGCGCCGAGCGCGGTGGCAATCATGATCGCCGAGAGACCGACACCGCCGCAGCCGTGCACCGCGATCCACTCGCCGGGGCCGGTGCGCGCCTGGTCTGCAACGGCGCGAAACGAGGTCGCAAAGCGGCAGCCAAGGCTTGCCGCCGTCGCATCGTCGATGCTGTCGGGCAGATGCACGAGGTTCGTGTCGGCGTACTCGATCGCCACATATTCGGCGAACGAGCCCCAATGCGTGAAGCCCGGCTGGAACTGGTTGGGGCAGACCTGCTGGTTGCCGGAATGGCATTCGCCGCAATGGCCGCAGCCGGAAACGAACGGCACGGTCACGCGGTCTCCGACCTTGAAGCGCACGACGCCCTTGCCGGTTGCGACCACCTTGCCGGCGAGCTCGTGGCCCGGCACATGCGGCAGCTTGATATCGGGATCATGACCCATCCAGCCGTGCCAGTCACTGCGGCAAAGCCCGGTCGCGCCGACGGCAATGACCACGCCGTCCTCGGTCGGGGTGGGATCGGGCAGGGTACGAATTTCGGGAGCCTTCTCGAAGGCATCGTAGAACATGGCTTTCATCGATTGTACTCCACAGCGGTCATTGCGATTCCGCCTTATGATGACACGCCGCCCGCATCGCTTCCAATCGCGCCATCCATGATTTTCGGTGATGCACCCATCGACAGCGCTAAATGAGCTGCGAACGAATATTACTCCACTACAGACGCGTCAGTCATTTTCTTGCGTCCGGTTTTGCAGCAAGAATTTCCTCTTGACCGGCTCTCCGCAGGGGGATTTTGCTCTTTTGACTTTTCAAGGAGAATGCCCATGGCCGTCGACACATCGCCCCGTTCCTCAACCTGGACCTACGTCGAGGGAGAGTGGCTCACCGGCAATCCGCCGCTGATCGGGCCGACCTCGCACGCCATGTGGCTGGCCTCCACAGTGTTCGACGGCGCCCGCTGGTTCGATGGCATCGCGCCGGATCTCGATCTGCATTGCCAGCGCGTCAACCGCTCGGCGATCAACATGGGCCTGAAGCCGATCAAGACCGCCGAGGAGATCGAGGCGCTGGCCTGGGAAGGCATCAAAAAGTTCGACGGCAAGACGCCTCTCTACATCAAGCCGATGTATTGGGGCGAGCATGGCTCGTCCGGTAGCGTCGTCACGGTCGACGGCGAATCCACGCGGTTCGCGCTCTGCCTGTTCGAAGCGCCGCTCGGCAACAATGCGCCGAATTCGTTGACCGTTTCGCCCTACCGCCGCCCATCGCCGGAAACCGCCATGACGGATGCCAAGACCGGTTCGCTTTATCCGAACAGCGGCCGCGCCATCGCCGAAGCCAAAAGCCGCGGCTTCGACAACGCGCTGATGCGCGACATGACCGGCAACGTCGCCGAAACGGCCTCCTCCAACGTCTTCATGGTCAAGGACGGCATCATCTCGACACCGATCGCCAACCGCACCTTCCTCGCCGGCATCACCCGCGCGCGCGTCATCGGTCTCCTGCGCAAAGCGGGATTCGAGGTGCGTGAAGTGACGCTGTCGGTCGACGATTTCATGAACGCCGACGAGATCTTCACATCGGGCAACTATTCCAAGGTCGTCGGCGTCAGCCGTCTCGACGGTCGGGATTTCCAGCCGGGCCCGGTCACCCGCAAGGCGTTCGAACTCTACATGGACTGGGCCTTCGGTCGCAGCGAGAGCGACAGCTAAGTCAGTCGCATCTGTCTGAGTGTAATGGTCGCGCTTGCCGCGGCCATTCGGTCGGCTGTAGGGAGGAAGGCCGAGATTCCATCATTCGAACGACCGAGAAGCCCGCGTCATGATCGTGCGCCCCCGTCCCAGCCTGCTCAAACTCTTCTTCATTCTCCGTGGCTCGATCATCAAGCAGGTCTTCCCGCAGATCCTGTTGACCGGCTTCCTCTCGTCGCTCGTGGTGCTCGTCCATAGCGTCTGGCCGGGCACCTTGCCGGTCTTCAGCGGCGCTCCTTTCGCGCTTCTCGGTATCGCGATCTCCATCTTCCTCGGCTTCCGCAACAACGCCTGCTATGACCGCTGGTGGGAGGCGCGCAAGCAGTGGGGACAGATGATCTTCTCCGCACGCCACTTCGCCCGGCAGACGCTGATCATCGAAACCGCGAATGGCGAGGCAGGCGCCGAAGCGCGAAGACGTCTCGTCACACTGGTCATCGCCTTCATTCAGTCGCTGGTACCGCACCTGCGCGCCGGCAGCGGCCGCGAAAAGGTCGAGCATCTGCTGTCGCCGGAGCTGAAGGCCCGCTATCACGCAAGCCGCACGCCGCCGGAGGCGATCTCGCTGGAAATTGCGCGGGAGCTTGCCGATCTGCGCGCCAGGGGCATGCTAACGGACATCTCCTATCAGATCCTCGATAAGACGCTTGGAGAGTTGACGCTGGCGCAGGTCTCCTGCGAACGCATCCGCTGGACGCCGGTGCCCTTCGGCTACACGCTGCTGCTCCACCGCACGGCGCATCTCTTCTGCCTGCTCCTGCCGTTCGGCTTCGACGATGTTCTCGGCTGGTTCATGCCCTTTGCGACGGCGCTGGTCGCCTACACCTTCTTCGGCCTCGACGCGCTGGGCGACGAACTGGAAGCGCCCTTCGGCAACCAGCCGAACGCGCTCCCGATCGGCGCCCTTGCCGATACGATCGAGATCAATTTGCGCGAAGCGCTGGGAGAGACGGATCTGCCGCCACTCCCGACGCCGGTGGACTATCTGCTGATGTAGGCGTCTAGGCCTCTTTCGGTCGCACAAGCCACGCATAGGCGGCGCCGGCGATCAACAGCACGCAGGTCCCGAGAAACACCGCCCGCATGCCGATATGGCCGCCGATGAAGCCGCCGAGGACAGGGCCGGCGACCTGGCCGACATATTGCGAGGAGACGGACAGGCCGAGGATACTGCCGGCCGCGCTGTCGGGCACGCTATGCCGAATGACCGCCGAAATGCAGGGCAGGAGCCCGCCCAGCGCGATCCCCATCAGGAAGCGCAGGATGATCAGCTGCCAGGAGCTGGTCACGAATGCCTGCGGGATCAAAAGCACGCCGGCAACGCCGAGTGCGCCCGCTATAACAGGCCAGTGACCGATCCGGTCGGCAAGCTTGCCGAGGCGCGAGGCCGACAGGATGCTGCCGAGGGCTGCGGCCGACATGACAACGCCTGCAATCATCGTTACCCTGCCGGGATCTTCCGCCAGCTGCGCAACATAGACGGTGATGATCGGCTCGATCGACATGTTGGCGAGCATCAGCAGCATGCCGGTTGCGAGCATCGCGATGACGGGACGCTTGTCCGGGATCGAAGCCCAGCCGCCGGTCGCCTTCGCCGCCTGCTTGCGGGCAGGCGACTTCTCTTCCTTGATCAGGAAGGTGGTTGCAAGAAACGCCAGGAAGATCATCGCGCCGGCCGCAAGGAACGTGTTGCGGATGCCGATCAGCGGCGGCAGCGCGCCGCCGATCAGCGGGCCGACCAGATTGCCGGCCATGATACCCGACGCGAGCACGCCGAGCGCCCAGGCGGACCGATCCTTCGGCGTCTGGGTCGCGACCAGCACCATCGAGCCGGACGAATAGCCGCCGGCCAGCCCAACAAACAGGCGGAGCGCCACCAGCTGCCAGACATTGTCGGCCATGCCCATCAGCGAGATTGCGACGGTCATGCCGGCGCTCGCCCGCACCAGCATCAGCTTGCGCCCATAGATGTCACCGAGGCGGCCCCAGAGCGGCGCCACGAAGGCCGCGGCGAGAAAGGTCGCCCCGTAGGCGATGCCCGACCACTGGACGATCGCCACATGGTCGCTGACGCCGAGTTCCTCGACATAGAGCGGCAGAAACGGGAGCAGCAGCGTCATCGCGACGATCGTCGTGAAGGAGCCGAGCAGCGAAATGACCAGATTGCGCTTCCAGTAGATCGAGCCGCTATCGGCGACGGCGGCGTCCCATTTGGTATCGGTCATTTCGTGGCCTTTGCATTGATCGTATAGGTCAGTTCAGCCGCGCCGGAGGCAAGGACATGTCCCTTCGCGGCAGCAAGGAAATCGGCGCGGGTGAAGGCGTCGGGAAGCGCGAGCCTGTCGGTATCGAGCGCATAGACCGTTACTCGGTAGCGGTGGATGCGCAGGTCGTTCCAGGGCGGGCACGCGCCCATATAGCCCCCATGAGGCCCATCCTTCAAGAAGGCCGCGAAACCGTTCTGCCCACGCCGGCCGTGCTCGGTCGTCTCGAGCGCAAGACCACCTGCCGGCATGCCGTCGCCATCCGCGCCCTCGGCAAGTTCCGTGAGCGATGCAGGGATGTCGGCAAGGATCCAATGCGTGAATTCCATGCGCGGCATATCGGTGTCGATCTCTGTCCCTTCCTTGTTCAGCAACGAAAGATCTGCTGGAACGTCGGGGTCGGTCATCGCAAGGCCGTAGGAGCGGGTTCCAGCTGGACCTTTCGTCCAGGAAAGGGCAGGGCTCTTGTTGCTGCCCGCCGCAGCTTTCCCGCCGGCCGCGATGCACGATGCGTTCTCGGCAGGAAGCGTACCGCCAGGCCCGCTGTCGTGGAACGTTACCGTCATGTCGGCGGCCAAGAGAGGCGTGGAGAAAGACAGGATGGTGGCGGCTGCTGCAATGGTTCTGATACGCATGAGTTCGTCCTCTCGTTCGATGGACGAGCTCTAGCAATCTCGATGCACGACTGACGTACCGAAACGCTCAAAAAGCGGCCATACGCGCTCAAACCTCAGCGACTTGCTTTTCGGGCGCACCGGACCGCATGCGCTCGGCAAATCGGCGTGGGGATCGATATCCTGTCGCAAGAGCAGCCTCGCGAAGGGAGACGCCATCGTCTGCGAGCATGGCGGTTGCAAGCTCTACCCGGACCTCTGTGAGCAGCGTGCGCAGTGAAGTCTCTTCACCTGCAAGCCGACGTCTCAATGTGGCGTTGCTGGTCCCCAGTTCGGCAGCGATCATGTCGGCGGTCCAGGCTCTGTCCGGTTGCCAGCGAACGAGCCCGCGAACGGCGTCTCCCGTCGTCTGCGCCTTGAAGGGCAAGGCGCCACGCATGCCAAGAACCATCAGTACTTCGATCACTCGATGTTCGATCAGCGCGGCAGGCAGGTTGCCGGCAACAATACCTTCGCCTGCGTGGTGGATGGCGCTTGAAAGAGCCGCGTCGAGCGGCAGATCGAGCGACCCGCTCTTGCGACGTGGCGGAAAGGCGCGGCTGGCGCGCGCAACCAACTCGTCCGGGAAATCGATGAAGATCGCGCGGTAGACACCTGTTGCAGGGTCCGGATCGTTGACCACGTCGCCGCGCCAGCCGCCGGGCAGGACAAGCACGGTGCCGGCCGCAAAGCGCAGCTGCCGGCCCATCGTCACGACTTCCTTCGAACCTTCCACGATCACGACAATCGAAGCGCGCGGAAAGGAACAGCCGGCGATGCGTTCGCGCTCGCGGGTGACGAAGGAAAACAGTGCCGACGCACGCAAGGCGCCGTCCGGCAGTGCGGAAGGACGATTGTCCCGGGCCGCCAGTTTCAGCAGCCGCTCCAGTATGTGTTCGACGTCGGACATTGGTGGCTCGCGGTTGGTTCGACAGCGATCCTAGCAATCGCCGTCGATATTCCAAGCCGTCCGCCACCGCGCAGGACTATTCTGCTGGTCTTTTGCGCCTGCGACCACACCTTACCGCCAGGAGGAGACGCAGGATGACCGATGAAGCCGACACCATGCGCGAGAGGACCGTGCGTGCCCTCTACGCCGCCTATATCGATGGCCGCAAGGATATCGTCGCGGCCATGCTGGCGGAGGACTTCACCTTTTCCAGCCCGCGCGACGACCATATCGGCCGCGACGCCTATTTCGACAGGTGTTGGCCGAAGCCGCCGCCATTCGAGCGCATGGAGATCGAATATCTCGGGCTTGCGGAGGATCAGGCGGTGGTGCGCTATCGTGCGATCAAGCGCGGCGGCGGAGCGTTTCGCAACATGGAAACGCTTCGCTTCAAGGGAGATAAGGTCACGGCAGTCGAAGTCTATTCCGGGCGCGAAGCCTGAGGCCTCAGCCGACCGCGCGTCGCGCCTGGCGGCGCGAGACGATGAAGGCCTGCGCAAGGCTGCCTGCCGCAAACAGGACGACCCATGCCAGCAGCGCCGCCTTCACCGGCGGTGAGTCCGGACCGTTGCCGATCGGGTGCGAGGGCGGCAGCCGCGACAGCGTTTCGTTGATGCCGGGAACCAAGAGCAGGAAGTAGGTGAAGGAGAAGCCCAGGTTCCTGAGATAGGGGATCAGCCGGCCGAGAAAGCCAAGCTTCGGCAGGACGAGACAGATGGCGGAAACGACAAGCACGATGATGGCAAGCGCATGCCCGGCGTTGAAGCCGCCGGTGGACGAGAGGCCGAAGGCGCTGATCGCGGAAAGCGCCAGCGTCGCGAGATAGAGCTTGCCGACTGATGTCTCCGGCCGGATCGCCCGATACCTGGCGAAGCTGTAGAGCCCGGCAACGGCGGGAATGATGCTGATGGCGGTGTGGATTTCTCCAAGAAGCGAAAGCGGATTGGCCATGTCGAATGCTCCTGTTTGGACCGACTAGTTGGTCGGGAATTCGGTTGAAAAAATGCGATGCCTAGTGATCTCCGGCCTAGCCGGTGAGCCGCTGCAGTGCCGCCTGGGTGATGCTGGAAAACAGATCCGCATCGCCGCCGGCAACACGGGCGGCGAGCATTGCGCCATGTACGCTGGCGACGAGCAGCCGCGCACTCTTTTCGGCATTGTCGGGGCTCTTCAGCGCGCCGCTTTGTAATCCTTCGTCGATGAAGACTGTGAGGCGGTCGATCAGTTCGTCGAAATGCGCCTTCACCTGTTCTGCGACCTCGGGCGGCAGGCTCGGCAATTCGGCCGCGAGCAGGGCGGCGATACAGAAGGGCGCGTTGTTGTCGCGGATGCATTGCTCCCAGAAGCCGACATAGGCGGCAAGCCGCATGTCGGCCTGCGTGACCTGCGCCGCCATCGCTCCCATTCCATCCGCCGTCGCCTGCCGATATCGGGCGATCACGGCAACGGCCAGATCCGCCTTGCCGGGAAAGTGATGATGGATCGTCGCCTTGCCGACGCCCACCTCGGCGGCGATGTCGGCATAGCTGAAGGCGTTGTAGCCCCGCGTTACGATCAGGGATTGGGCGCTGTCGAGGATGCGAGAGTAGGTATCGGTTGCCATGATGACCGTCTCTACCGACTAGTTGGTCGGGAGTCAACGAAACGACAAACGGCTCTCGGAGATGTGATCTCGGGCACGAAGGATCGCGCCCGAGATCTTTTTGGGAAATACCTTAGGTAAGCGCCATGGCTGAGCGGGGGCCGCGTCGGTCACGATCCGGCCGAGACGCGCGACGGCACCCTTCGCTTATTCCGCCGGCGTCAGCCTGGGATCGACAAGATCGCCGGAGAGGCGGAGCGACTTTTCGGAAATGTCGATCATCGGCGTGAAGGTGGCGGCCGGCATGCGCGGCTCCTCGGCCCGTTCGCTTGACGACAGCGGGCCCGGGCGTTCGCTGCGGGCGACCTCGAGCTGTCCCGTCAGGATCGCGCGCTCGGCGCGCAGCTGGCGGATTTCGGACTTGGCGATCTCGAGGCTCGTGCGCAGCTGGCCGATTTCGTGCCGGTCCGAATCCATCCGCGTGTCCATGTCGCGGCGGAGCGCGTCGGCATCGCGGTCGCGCTGAAGCCGCAGGCTGTCGGTCTCGCGCAGCTTGAGCGTCAGTTCGTTCGACTGGCTCGCAAGTTCGCGACGCGCCGCTTCGCTTTCCGCGCCTGATGTCCGCGCGCGCTGCAGCTCTTCATTCAGCCGCTCGGTCCGGGAAAGCGATGTCGAGAGTTCGGAGCGAACCCGCTTCAGTTCGGCGCGCGCAGCCTGCAGTTCCTCGTCGGTGATCCGGTTGCGGCCGTTGGCGGTGACCAGCAGCTTTTCGACCAGCTCGGCCTTCGAGCCGATTGCCTCGTGCTTGGTTGTCAGGTGGGCGATCTCGAGCGCCGAGGATGCCTGCAGCGTTTCGAATTCCATTTCGAGCCGCTTGTGGCGTTCTTCGAACAGCGCGAGATCCTGCTTCAGGCTCGCCGTCGTCATCTGCAGATTGCGGACGAGCGCTTCCTGTTCCATCAGGCTGCTTTTCAGCTGGCTGCGCTCTTCGTTGAGGCGGGCCATCTCGCGGGCCTGGACGCCGTTTTCGCGGCGCGAGGTCTCGATCAGCAGCTGGTGGGCGGTCGTTTCACCGTCGAGCTTCTCGCGTGTGCTCGCCAGTTCGCGGCTGCGCTGATCCAGCTCCAGCTGCGTCCGCTTCAGCAGGGCGGATGCCTCATCGAACTGGATGGCGCGATCGCTGAGCTCACGTTCCGCGTCGAGCAACCGGGTCTCGACGATGGTGAACTCTTCGCAGGTCACACCGTGAACGCCCTGCAGCTTGTTCAGCTCGTCGCGCAAAGCCTCGGTTTCGGAGCGCAGCTGGCTGTTGTCGTTGCGGAAGTCCTTGTTCTCGCCGCTCAGTCGCGCATTGTCCTGATCGGCCTTCTGGCGGGCATTGCTCTCATATTCGAGAAGCGAGCTGATCCGCGCGCATTCGGCGCGCAGCGCACCGGTCTCGGTCAGGGACTGGCTGTGCGTTCCGAGCAGGCTCGACACGCGCTGCTGCAGGGAGGCGATGCTGGACATCAGATCCTCCGACGTCCGCTGGCTTTCTTCCAACGCCGATCCGAAGGCAGAGAATTCGTTGACATCGGCAACGCTATAGCGAAGCGGTTCGCCGCCGGTCGACCGTTGCTCGGTTATCGATGTCGGCCGGTAACCGGCTGTCGGCTGCGGCCGACCGTCTTCTCCGCGACGAAAAAAGCTCATGACCATGACTCGTGCCCCAAAAGTACTGTCAAAAAACGCCGGTGAAATATGGACTTCAGCTAAATAAGCGAATTGTCGAAAATTGTGCCGATTCCTCAAACCCGTACTGCGGGTTGCATCTAGAAACGCCTATGTATGGCTGTCAAAATACGGCAGATGACAATCAACAGGGTTGTTGGGGGTGCTGTCGTTTGGGCTGGTTTCTGTGGGATTTGTGCAACAGGCCATTTCTGGCCGGTCACTCCTCCGGCAGGAACCGGATTTGTTCCGTATTGAGCTCGCTGCCAAGCTCCACGTCTTTCGTCCGCTTGTCGAAGATGCAGAAGTAACTGACGAAGCCGTTGGCGCCCTTCGGCTTGCCGGTAACGAGCGCGACGCCGAAGTGCTCGCTGCCGAAAGGGTCGACGATCGCGTGCGGGAATTCGATCGCGGCTCGTGCTGCGATTTCGCACTTGCCCTGAACTTCCGTGGCGAATTCCTGCCAGGCGTCCCCCGACGATGCGTGCGCTGAAAAGGCGCCGGCGAACGAAGCGAAAAGGATGCCGTAACGGATCGTCCAATCTGGCATGATCAACCCCCATCTTCTCATTCGCGCCGCCGGTGCATCATCGTTGATTTGCGCCTTGGATGCCAAGCCCTTAGCCGAGGCAAATTTTCCTCCGCGCCCGCCTTTTTTGATATTTCTCCGGTTGCCTCACAGGGCTTGCGCTCCTATGTTCCCGCTCACCTGCCGATCACGCAAACTATTGCTAACAGGAGACGACAATGGCTTTTGAATTGCCTGAACTTCCCTACGACTACGAAGCGCTGCAGCCTTTCATGTCGAAGGAAACCCTGGAGTTCCACCACGACAAGCACCACAAGGCTTATGTCGACAATGGCAACAAGCTGGCGGCCGAAGCTGGTCTCGCCGATCTTTCGCTCGAAGAAGTCGTCAAGAAGTCTTTCGGCACCAATGCCGGTCTCTTCAACAACGCTGCCCAGCACTACAACCACGTCCATTTCTGGAAGTGGATGAAGAAGGGCGGCGGCGGCAACAAGCTGCCTTCCAAGCTCGAAGCAGCTGTCAACTCCGACCTCGGCGGCTACGACAAGTTCAAGGCTGATTTCGTTGCAGCCGGCACGACGCAGTTCGGCTCCGGCTGGGCATGGGTTTCCGTCAAGAACGGCAAGCTGGAAATCTCCAAGACCCCGAACGGCGAAAACCCGCTGGTTCACGGCGCGACCCCGATCCTCGGCGTCGACGTCTGGGAGCACTCCTACTACATCGACTATCGCAACGCCCGCCCGAAGTACCTCGAGGCATTCGTCGATAGCCTGATCAACTGGGACTACGTGCTGGAGCGCTACGAAGCCGCTACCAAGTAAGGCCGGCATAGCCGACTGAACACGACGCCCGGTGTTGAAACGCACCGGGCGTTTTTCGTTGGGGCAGCGTCACAGACCTGTCACGCAGGATGCCTAAAGCACCGCCATGACACATATTTCCGATACTCCGCTTTTCCGCTTCGGCATCGTCGCTGACCCGCAATATGCCGACATCGAGCCGCATATGGCGATGAACCGCTACTATGCCGCAAGCCTCGGCAAGCTTGCCGATGCGATCGAGGTCTTCAACGGCGAGGATCTGAGCTTCATCATGACGCTTGGCGATATCATCGACCGGGACTTCGCGAGCTTCGACGACATCCTGCCGGTTTACGAGCGCTCAAGGCATGAAGCACGGTTTCTTCTCGGCAATCACGATTTTTCCGTCGCGCCCGAGCATCTGGCCTCCGTCGCCGAGCGCGTGGGCCTGACCTCGCCATACTACAGCTTCATCAGGCATGGCTGGCGCTTCATCGTCCTGAACGGCAACGAAGTCAGCACCTTTGCGCCACCATCAGGGCATCCGCATCGCGCTCTTGCGGCAACCATGCTTGCCGATCTCCGCGCAAAGGGAGCAATCAATGCGCAGGAATGGAATGCTGCCTTGAGCGACGAGCAGTTCGTCTGGCTGGAAAACGAGATCAAAGCAGCGACGCAGGCGGGCGAGCGGGTGGTCGTCATGAACCACTATCCCGTCTATCCGCCAAACGAGCATGACTGCTGGGACCGCGAGCGCATCATCGGATTGCTGACCGCAAACGACTGCGTCGCGGCCTATTTCAACGGCCATAACCACGCCGGCAATTTCGGCAAGCGCGGCGGCTGCTACTTCGTCAACTTCAAGGGCATGGTCGATACCGAAAGCGACAACACCTTCGCGATCGCCGAGGTCTGGGGCGATCGGCTGGAAATCCGGGGCTTCGGCCGCGAGGACGACAGGACGTTGCCACTCTGACCCCTATGCCGCCGCTTCGATCGGCAACGCCTTGATGTCGGTCACGTCTCGCTTTGGCGGCACGCCGAACATGCGGCTGTATTCGCGGCTGAACTGCGAGGCGCTTTCGTAGCCGACCTGGTAGGCGGCACTCGCAACGCTGGCGCCATCGGCAACCATCAGCCGCCGCGCCTCCAATAGCCGCATGTGCTTCTGATATTGCAGCGGCGTCATCGAGGTCAGCGTCTTGAAGTGCTGATGAAACGACGAAGGGCTCATCCGCGCGATGGCGGCAAGCTCTTCGATGCGGACCGGTTCGGAGAAGTTGTCCCGCAGCCTGTAGATGGCGTCGGCAACCCGGCGCGTATGGCTGCCGGGAAGGGCGAGCTTGCAGATCTCCCGGCCGTTCGGTCCGGTCAGTAGCCAGTAGCAGATCTCCCGCATGATCGAGCGCGACAGCACCGGAATTGCGCCCGGCCGGTCCAGAAGCTGCAGCAGGCGCCGGATGCAATCCTCCAGCGTGGCATCGAGATCCTGAACGAAGACGGTGGCGATGCCGTCGCCCGCCGGCTTCGGCGGGCTCGGCATTTCGTCCATGACCTCGCGCATGATGGCCGGGTCGAAGTCGATGTTGAGGCCGAGATAAGGCCTGTCGGGGCTCGCCGCCACGATCTGTCCGGCGGCGGGTATCTCCACCGTGACGATGAGAAGCTGGTTCTCGCCGTAGTCGAGCACCCGGTCGCCCGCCGCGATCTTCTTGGCGCCCTGCGCGACGAGGCAGATCGTCGGTTTGTAAATGCGATGGTGCGGCATCACCGGCTGGCTCGCGCGTGTCAGCACCAGCCCTTCGATCGCCGTATGCATCATCCCGTCACCGCCGCCCATGGCGTCGATGTAGCTGGCGATCACGCTCTTCAAATCCATGGCCGCGTTGCTCCTCGCGTTCATTCCGGCAGGCATCCGGCATGAGCAGATCTTATGCTTCTCTCGCGGTCCCGCAAGGCGATTGGAGGAATAGGCAAGAAATTCGAGAGTTCCGGCATTCAAACAAAGCCCATGCAAGGCGTATTTTCTATCCATCGACTTTCACTGAAGGAGACGGAAATGTCGGACGAAAATACAGAAAATCCAACATCCAAGCTCGCAATCATCACCGGCGGCAGCCGCGGTCTCGGCCGCAATACGGCAATCAGCCTGGCGCGGCGTGGCGTTGATGTCATCATTACATACCGCTCGAATAAGGCGGAAGCAGACGCTGCGGTCGCGGAGATTTCGGCACTCGGAACCAGAGCGTTTGCGATCGCCCTCGATACCGGCAAGGTCGCAAGCTTCGGTGCTTTCGTCGAGGAGGTGACGTCGGTCCTGCGATCGCTCGGCCGGACGAATTTCGACTACCTCGTCAACAATGCGGGCATCAGCCATCATGCCCCGTTCGCCGAGGTGACGGAGGAGGACTTCGACGCTCTCTGCAACGTCCATTTCAAGGGTGTGTTCTTCCTGACGCAGAAGCTTCTGCCGCTGATTGCCGATGGCGGCCGGATCATCAACGTATCGACGGGGCTGGCGCGCTTTACCGTTCCCGGATTGGGTGCCTATGCATCGATGAAGGGCGCGATCGAGGTCCTCACCCGCTATCTCGCCAAGGAACTCGGCAGCCGCGGCATTGCCGTCAATACGGTCGCACCGGGCGCGATCGCCACCGATTTCAGCGGTGGCCTCGTTCGTGACAATCCGACCTACAACAAGCTCGTTGCCGACGCGACGGCTCTTGGCCGCGCAGGGTTGCCGGACGATATCGGTCCGATGATCGCGTCGCTGCTGTCGGAAGACAATCGCTGGGTCAATGGGCAGCGCATCGAGGTGTCGGGCGGCGCCTACCTCTAGAACCTTGCTGCCGCGGGCGGCGGCTCCGTCCAGCCCGCGGTCCACAGACCACGCAACTGGTCGCCTTCACCCTTGAAGTATGCCTCGACAGTCTCGCAATGTTCCACGCGGTCGGAGCGGAAGTTGCGGATAGCAGAACGCAGTTCGCACCACGCGACGATGTTGGTGGTCTGCGAGTAGTAGATCAGCGCGATCGGGCGGACAGTTCGCTCGGTCGCACGACCGAGTTCATCGCGATAATCAAGGCTGAGTTTCTGTTCATCGCGGATCGCGCGCCTGATAGTGCCGAGATCGACGCTGACAGGCGCCTCGGCGGCCGATCCCCAGGCATAGAGTGCCCGCCGGTTCATCGCCTGTCGCAAAGGCGAGGGAACAGCACCGGCGATCTTCTGGTTGACGCGCTTCGCGGCCTGTTTCAATTCCTCATCGCCGGTTCGCTCCAGAAGCGCCAGAGACAACACGATCGCCTCGACCTCCTCGATCGAGAACATCAGCGGCGGCAGGTCGAAACCCGGCCGCATGATGTAGCCGATGCCGCGCCCGCCCTCGATCGGCACCCGCATCGCCTGCAGGGCGGCGATATCCCGGTAGATCGATCGGACGGTCACCTCGAGCGCTTCGGCCATGGCAGCCGCCGTCAACGGCTGCCGCGCCAGCCGCAGCATCTGGATGATCTCGAAAAGGCGCGAAGCCTTGCGCATTTAGCCTCTCCACAAGCCGACGCTCCTGACAATACACTGTCAGTTGGGCTCCCGTATAGATTTCCCTATCGATCTGAAAAATAACGAACCTTCGAGGAAGGTCGTTCGAATGGGGAGCCTGCAACTGACATGACCTACACAAAATCTCTGGCTCTACTTTACGCTCCTGTTCGGCATCATCGTCGTGCCCGGCATGGATATGCTGTTCGTGCTGGCGAATTCACTGACGGGCGGACGGCGGACCGGGATGGCGGCGACGGCCGGCATCATGGCCGGTGGCGTCGTGCATTCGCTCTATGGCGCAATCGGCGTCGGGATACTGGCGAGCCTGCTGCCATCCCTGTTCAATCCGCTGCTTTTCGCGGGCGCCGCCTACATGGCCTGGATCGGATACACGCTGATCCGCAGCTCGATCGTCGTGAATAGCGTCGAGGCCGATGCGTCGCGTTCCAGTTGGCGGGCCTTCCGCCGTGGTGCCGCCACCTGCCTGATGAACCCGAAAGCCTATCTGTTCATGATTGCCGTCTACCCGCAGTTCCTGAAGCCGATCTATGGGCCGATATGGCTTCAAGGCATCGTCATGGGTGCAATGACGATGGCGACGCAGGCTGCAATCTACGGAACGCTGGCCCTGACGGCTGGCCGCAGCCGCACTCTTCTCGTCTCCAATCCTGCTGCAACCGTCATGGTCGGCAGGATCGCCGGCGCGTTGCTGATCGCCGTCTCGGTGCTGACCGCCTGGCAGGGTTGGCGGGTGCCGGCATAGGCCGGTCTGCACGAACCGATTAGAATACTGAAATGATTGCGGTATCACCCACTTGTTACTTCGTGCCCGGCATAAGTTTGACATCATGCCGGCGTTGAAACGGAGCGCCGGGCTTCGGATCTCGGTGTCGAAGAGGAGTGATGATATGCGCATGAAAGCAATTGCCGCGGCGGTTCTGGTCGCGGGCATGGGGGTGAGCACGGTCTTTGCGGCCGGCGAAGGAACGCACGATGCGCGCGTCGCGATGATGAAGAAGATCGGCGGCGCCACCGGCTCGCTCGCTTCCATCGCCAAGGGCGAGAAGCCCTATGACGCCGAAGCGGTGAAGACGGCGCTGGCGACGATCTCGGAAACCGCCAAGGCTTTCCCGGATCAGTTCAAGCCGGGCACGGAAAACGCCTCCGCGGACTCCGAGGCAAGCCCGAAGATCTGGGAAAACATGGATGACTTCAAGGCGCGTTCGCTGAAGCTTTCGAGCGATGCCGATGCGCTGGTCGCGCAGCTTCCTGCCGATGCCGCAGGTGTTGGCGCTGGCCTGAAGACCCTCGGCGCGAACTGTGGCGGCTGTCATCAGAGCTACCGAGTGAAGAAGGATTAGCCGACCCGATCGCCATCGTTGCGATCCGCCGCGGCCTTGCCCGCCCGGCGGATCGCTTTATGTTTGAGCGCCTGTAGTGGCCAAGGGGGCGGAATATGGTTCGCAGGTTCATCCGGTTTCTACTCTGTCTCGTCGGCATCGCGGTTGTCGGCGGCGCGGTGTTTTACGTGATAACGGCGCCGAACCCGCTGCCCGACAGCCACTGGTCCGGGCTCGGCGAACCCGATGTGAAGAACGGCGAAACTGTCTTCTGGGCCGGCGGCTGCGTCAGCTGTCATGCCGCCCCCGGGGCTGAGGGCGATGCCAAGCTGGTGCTGTCAGGCGGACTGGCCCTGAAAAGCCCGTTCGGAACCTTCCATGTCCCCAACATCTCGCCCGACGACAAGGCGGGTATCGGCAGCTGGACGCTCGCCCAGTTCGGTAATGCGATGAAGCGTGGCGTGGCGCCGAACGGCGAGCATCTCTACCCGTCGTTCCCCTACGGCTCGTATGCCCGCATGACGGACAAGGATGTTAATGACCTGTTCGGTTATCTCAAGACGCTGCCGAAGAGCGCAAACGTTGCGCCGCCGCACGAATTGCCGTTCCCGTTCAATATCCGGCTGGCTCTCGGTGGATGGAAATTCCTGTATTTCAACGAGCAGCCGCGCGTCGTGCTTGAAAACCCCGACGAAAAGGTCAAGCGAGGCCAGTATCTCGTGGAGGGCCCCGGCCATTGCGGCGAGTGTCATACGCCGCGTGATGCGCTGGGCGGCTTCAAGCCGGGCATGTGGCTTGCCGGCGCTCCCAATCCGGAGGGCGAGGGCCGTATCCCTGACATCACCCCCGGTTCGAAAACAATAGGCTCGTGGAGCGAGAGCGATATCGCCAATTACCTCGAAACCGGATTCACGCCCGATTTCGATTCAGCCGGCGGATCGATGACGGAAGTTCAGCAGAATATCGCCCATCTGCCGAAGTCGGATCTCGAAGCGATCGCTGCATACCTCAAGGCCGTCCCGAGTCATTAGAGCCTTTCCGGGTTATATTGAACCATTCTGCCGGGGCAGGTTTTCGACAGGGCAAAGGCGATTGGCGAAGGGCATACCCCTTGGTACGTCAGAGCCGATCGCCTTTGATCCTGGCGGAAAGATGCCCGGCCCCTCCGGGGTTGGCTGAAACGGGCCGCCTGATCGACCGGCCGGCTTGGCCGTATGCGTTGGCTACGACGCGCGCCGGCCGGTCGACCATCCGACTCCGTTTGAGCCAACAGAATGGTTCAATATAACCCGGAAAGGCTCTAAGGCGTCGATTTCGCCTCAGGCCGCCTTCGGCTGGTGCTCGGCGCCGAACATCAGCACGTATTGATCGAGCTCGTCGCCGCTATGGCCGAGCGCGCGATAGATTTCCGCCGCGAATGTCACGGGCGCGGAGCCTGCCGCCGTGATGACCTTGCCGTCGCGCACCGCATGCGGTCCGTCGCGATAGCGCGTCTTGCCGGTATATCCGGGAGCCATGGCGATGAAATCTGCGGCATTGCTGGTGTGCGCGACGCGGTCAAGGACCCCGGCGCTGGCGAGCGGCAGTGTCGCGCCGCAGATGCCCGCGACGACCTTGCCGTGCGCCATGAAGTCCTCGATGATATCAGCGACGTCGGGCGCCTTTTCCGTTTCCCAGACGGTGCCGCCGCAGAGCACGAGCGCGTCGAATGCGTGGGCGTGAAGATTGTTCGTGCTGATATCAGGGGCGACGCGCATGCCGCCCATCGATCTGACGTCGACGCCATCAGGTGAGGCTGTCACGACGTCGAAGCCGAAATAGGTGCGCGCCGAAGCCGTCAGCGGCGCAACCTCCCAATCGGCGAAACCTTCGGTGAGCAGGATTGCAAGTCGGGTCATTGCCTTCTCCTTGCCGGGCCATCTCCTCAGGGGGAACGAGCGGCCACTGCCGCTCACGCCAGAGCTTGCATATAGCGCATGCCGGTGACGGGGCGAGGGACGAAGTCCATGTTCTCGTAGAAGCGGTGCGCCTGCACGTTGCCGGTCGCGGCGCTGACGGAAAGGTAGGCGCAGCCCGCCGAACGGGCAGTATCGCGGGCGCGGTTGACGAGATGCTGGCCGATGCCGTGGCCGCGGTGGCCGTCGCGGACGAAGAGGTGATGCAGGTCCATGCCGCGCGCTCCGTCCTGCGCCCTGTAGAGCGGGACGAGAATGGCGTAGCCGATCAGGCGATTGTCGGTTTCGGCAACCAGCGCATTGATCCACGGTACCGGGCCGAAGAGGTCGCGTTCGAGCTGCTCGGGGGTAGAGGCGGCGGCGTCGCCATGATGGGTGGCGAGAAGCGCGATCATCTCGTTGAGTTCGGGCAGATCACGCGGCTTGGCGGCCCGGATGTTGATCACCGGCGGGCGGATCAATGAAATTTCGCTGTCTTCGATTTCAATCATGGTCCTGCGTCCTTTTGTGGTTTTCTGCCGTCAGGACGCTGCCGATACAACAAAGCCGCCTGACGGCGGCTTGTTGACAATATGATCTGTCCAGCCGCCCTTTACAGGTACAGCCAAAAATACGAGCTGGTGATGTGCGCGTGCTTGATCATGCGCAGATACATCGGCGCAAACGCGGTCTTTGTCAAGCCGCCCCCGAAACGCTGGTAGCCTGTGGGTGCGCGGAGATCGAACTTGTCACCTAAGCGCATCTATTATAGGGTACCCCCCTATGCTATTATGGAATGACGATGTCTCACACCGCGCACCACAAGAAGAAACTCCTCGCCAGGGTCGGCCGGCTGAAGGGCCAGATGGAAGCCGTCGAGCGCGCCCTGGAAGGTGAGCGGCCCTGCGGCGAGATCCTGCAGTTGCTCGCCTCCATTCGTGGTGCGCTGAACGGCCTGACCGGCGAAGTTCTCGACGATCATCTGCACGAGCATGTGCTGCATGCTGCCGATGACAAGGCGAGGGGCGAGGCGGTGCAGGAAATATCGGAAGTATTGCGGACCTACATCCGCTGACGACGACTGGAAGGAAAGCCATCATGGCTGCACATACCGAAGGCTTCGAACACGAGCATGTCTTTCTCGGCGACGACCATGACAACAACGCACGCAGGGTATGGCTGGTCATCGCCCTGACGACTGTGATGATGGTGATCGAGATCGCCGCGGGCACCTATTATGGTTCCATGGCGCTGGTCGCTGATGGCTGGCACATGTCGACGCATGCCAGCGCGCTGCTGATCGCGGCCATCGCCTATGTCTACGCGCGCCGGCAGGCGCACAATCCGCGCTTTACCTTCGGAACCGGCAAGCTTGGCGATCTCGCCGGCTTCGCAAGCGCGATCATCCTCGCTCTGATCGCGCTGCTGATGGCCTGGGAAAGCGTCATCCGCATCCTTCATCCCGTTGCGATCAGCTTCAGCCAGGCGATCGGCGTGGCGGTGGTGGGCCTGCTGGTCAATCTTGTCAGCGCCTGGATCCTCAAGGACAACCATCATCACGCGCATGGCCACCACCACGGCCACGGCGACCACGCCCATCGTGGTGAGCATGCTCACCATGGAGATCACGCCCGTTCCGGTGCGCACGCTCACCCGGGTGGGCACGCGCACCATGCGACGGACAACAACATGCGCGCCGCCTATGTGCATGTCATCGCCGACGCGCTGACCTCTGTTCTTGCGATCATCGCACTGCTGCTCGGCAGTTCCTATGGCTGGCTGTGGCTCGATCCGCTGATGGGCATCGTCGGCGGCCTGATCATCGCCCAGTGGGCGGTTGGCCTGATGCGCTCGTCCGCGACCGTTCTCCTCGATGCGATACCGGATCGGGAGAAGCTGCCGAACGAGATCCGCACCGCGATCGAAACCGAAGGCGAGCGTATCACCGATCTGCATGTCTGGCAGGTCGGGCCCGGCCATCATGCGGCCATCGTTGCGCTGACCGCGCCGGTCGCCCGCTCGCCGGCCTTCTACAAGGCAAAACTCGAGCGTTTCTCCGAGCTGTCCCACGTCACCGTCGAAGTGACGCAGGCGGCCTGACGCGACGCGAGCGAGCCATAATCTCCCTCTAGCGATAGTATGGAATGATTCGTTCAGAGGGTTTCATGCATCGCTTCTCGATCCGCCGCCGCGCGCTTCTCGGCTCTGCCCTGTTGTCTCCGGCGCTGTTCCTGCCATCCTGGGCTTGCGCGGCAGAGAGCGATGACGAGATCGATCGCCGCATTGCCGCGCTCGAGAAACAGATCGGCGGCAGCATCGGCGTCTCGGTCATCGACACGCAGACGAACATCAGCTTGGGCTACCGCGAAACCGAGAGCTTCCCGCTGTGCAGCACCTTCAAGGTGCTGGCCGCCGGCTTCGTGCTGGCACGCGTCGACAAGGGCGAGGAGAACCTCGAGCGCCGCATCATTTACGACACAGACAAGCTGGTGACCTATTCGCCGGAAACCGGCAAGCACGTCGGCGGCGACGGCATGAGCGTTGGGGACCTGTGCCAGGCGGCCATCACACTCAGCGACAACACCGCCGCCAATCTGCTGCTCGAAAGCTTCGGCGGTCCCAAGGAGCTGACCAACTGGCTGCGGACTTTCGGAGATGCCTCGACCCGTCTCGATCGCTGGGAAACCGATCTGAACGAGGGAAAGAAGGACGATCCCCGGGACACGACGACACCGGACGCGATGCTCGACACCCTGGGCAACCTGACGCTCGGATCGGTGTTGTCGGAGCCGTCGCAGAACACTCTTGTCGAATGGATGGTGGCGAACACGACGGGCGGCGCGCGGCTGCGCCCGGGGCTTCCCGATGACTGGAAGATCGGCGACAAGACCGGAACCGGCAACAACGGCTGCGCCGCCGATATCGCCATCGCCTGGCCACCCGGCCATGGACCTCTGCTGATGACCGTTTACGTCAAGCAGGCAAACGTGCCTGTCGCCGACATCAATCCGGTTTTCGCGGAAGTCGGCCGCATCGTTACCGACATGGTCGGATAAGGCTTTGTCTTCAAACAGATGCGACGGAAATGTGAATCTCCGTCGCATTCAGCTGAATCAGTTTGTGAAGGCTTCAGGCGCCGGCGATCGTGTCCGCGTCAGGCTTGTCCTTGCTCTCGTCGCCGGTCAGCTGCCGCTTCAGTTCATCCGCGATCTGCTTTTCGACGGCTGCGCGTTCTTCCGGCGGCATGGACGCCAGTTCGTCTTCGGTGATCCCGAGGCTCTTGAGAATGCTGTCGCGGATCCGCTCCGCCGGCGTCTTGTCGGCAAGCTCGGTGAATTCGGAGACGACGGCGTCATGGCGCGCTTTGGAAGCGTCCTCTGTTCCATCCATGGTCGCCGTGCCGCTCGCCTGCAGCGCCCACATCGTGCTGGAGATCGATGTCGGCGTGGTGCTTGGCTGCAGCGCCGCGCCGCTCTTGAAAACGCTGACCTCGGTGTCGCCAGTCTGCTGCTTGTTGCGCTGGCCGGATTGGCTGAAGAGGTTGCTCAGTCCATAGGTGCCGGAAACGCTGCTGCCGATCTTCATGAAAATTCTCCCTGAAACAATTGGGCGGGAGAATGGCGCGCAAGGCCTGCCCGGACCTTGCCTCGGGGAGGGAGCAGTTAACGCGGTGGTAGTGAGGAAGACCTCGCCGGGTCAGGTGCCGCAGAAGGTCTGCAGAACGCGCTCATCCAGCTTCGGCGGTTCCATGTAGGAGGCAAAGTCGGGCTGGTCATCGTAGGGCTTTGCAAGGACGGCAAGCAGTGCTTCGAACAGCGAGAAATCCGCATCCTCGACGGCCGCAGTGATCGCCTGCTCGATGCGATGATTGCGCGGAATTAAGGCCGGATTGACCGCGCGCATCGCCGCACGGCGAACCTCCTCCGTCCGGCCATCGTCGCGGGTCAGGCGGTCGCGCCAGCGGCCAAGCCATTCGCGCGCGCCATCAGGCTCGCGGAAGGTGGAGAGGAACAACGCTTCGCCATCACCGGCAACAGCAGCGTCGGAAAGCCGGCGGAAGGCGAGGGTGAAATCGGCCTGGCTCGCCTGCATTGCGGCAAGCAGCGACTGGATAAGCTCGAGATCGCCATCCTCGACGGTGGCGAGGCCGATCTTCTCGCGCATGCCACGCAGCCAGTGGATCTGGAAGCGCTCGCCATACTGCTGGATCACCGCATTGGCGAGCTCGAGGGCCTTCTCCGCATCGGTATCGAACAGCGGTAACAGGGTTTCGCCAAGCCGGGCGAGGTTCCATTGACCGATGCCCGGCTGATTGGCATAGGCATAGCGGCCGCCCTGGTCGATCGAGGAAAAGACTTTGCCGGGATGGTATTCGTCCATGAAGGCGCAGGGGCCGAAATCGATCGTCTCACCCGAGATCGTCATGTTGTCGGTATTCATCACGCCATGGATGAAGCCGACCTGCAGCCATCTGGCGATCAGGGCAGCCTGCCGCTCACAGACGGCCTCATAGAGCGCCAGATAGGGATTGTCCCTGTCCCTGAGCTTGGGGTAGTGCCGGTCGATGACATAATCGGCCAGCGCCCGCACGCCGTCGGTATCGCCACGTGCCGCGAAGAACTGGAAGGTGCCTACGCGGATATGGCTTGCAGCGACGCGGGTAAAGACGGCACCCGGCAGGATGTTCTCGCGATAGACTGGCTGCCCGGTCGAAACCGCCGCAAGCGCCCGGGTTGCCGGGATGCCGAGCGCGTACATCGCCTCGCTGACGATATATTCGCGAAGCACCGGGCCGAGTGCCGCCCGCCCGTCGCCGCGGCGCGAGTACGGCGTCTGTCCCGCACCCTTCAGCTGGATATCACGACGCCTGCCGTTGCGATCGATCACCTCGCCGAGCAGGATCGCCCGCCCGTCGCCAAGCAAAGGTACGAAGGAGCCGAACTGATGCCCGGCATAGGCCATCGCCAGCGGATCGGCACCGTCGGGAACCAGATTGCCCGAGAAGATCGCCGCACCGTCTCTTTTCAGCGCCTCGACATCGAGGCCGAGCTCTTCGGCCAGCGCTTCGTTCAGCTTGATCAGCCACGGCTCTGCGGCCTGCGAAGGCGCCTGACGCGTGAAGAATTGCTGCGGCAACCGCGCATAGCTGTTGTCGAAGGCGAAGGGCGCTTTGGTTCGCTCGGTCTCTGGCAGGATCTGTGTCATGCCTCATAGGTAGGCTTCGGCACCGATTGCCGCAAGCCTGAAGCGGTGGTAGGATTTTATCCTACTTCCCTATGGAGCATGTCCGATGGAAAAGTTGAGCATCACCTTGCCGACCGAGATGGTCAACGTGATCAAGGCCGAGGTCGAAGCCGGCACCTTTGCCTCGACAAGCGAAGTGTTGCGTGAGGCAATGCGTGTCTGGATGCGGCGCGAAGAAGAGCACAGGGAACGCATTGCTGCGATCCGCGCCAAGGTGCAGTCGTCGCTGGATGATCCAAGGCCCGATCTGAGCAGCCGGGAAATGAGAGAGGCTATCGATGCTCTCTTTGCAAAACACCGGTGAACCATCGAGCGCTATCGCGCAGCGTATTGGTCGGCGGCGTTTGAAGCGACTGCCGCTATCTTCGCCTATGTTCTTGAGGCCAGTCAAAATCGCGTCACGGCCGAACGCTACATCGAGCGCCTTTATGACCGTTGCGAGCGCATCGGCGACGCGCCGTTTGGCGGTGTGGCGAGATCGGATCTCGGCGCCAATCTGCGCATGGCCGTCTTCGAGAAAAATATCGTGATACTCTGTCGAGGATAACGTGGTCAGCATTGCCAACATCTTCTCCGGCGGACAGGACTACGAGACACTGCTGCGCGACCACTGAACCGGCACGGCGCCCAGCCATTCCGCGACGACACGGCAGCCTTTCCATATAAGCATAACGGCGCCACATTTGCGGGCGTATACAAAGATCTCTAATCCCCTTTTGGCATTACGCCATACCATACCGCGGCCATCGCTTCCGCGCCGGCCACGCCATTGCGAGTGATCCCTGACGATGTCGGATCAGATCTACCAGGCGGCTGCCATCGGGCGCGCCAAGCCGAACTTCCGCGTGATTGCGATGATCGTGGCGAGCGCCATGTTTATGGAGCAGCTCGACGCTACCGTCCTAGCGACGGCGCTGCCGACCATGGCGCGCGACTTCGGTGTCAGCGCCCCGTCGATGAGCATCGCGCTGACCTCCTATCTTCTCAGTCTGGCGATCTTCATTCCGGCGAGTGGCCTGATCGCTGACCGCTTCGGTTCACGCACCGTCTTCCGTTCGGCAATCGCCGTCTTCATGGCGGGATCCATCTTCTGCGCGCTGTCGCCGAACCTCCTCTGTCTCGTACTGGCGCGACTGCTGCAGGGACTTGGCGGGGCGATGATGCTGCCGGTCGGTCGCCTCGTGCTGTTGCGCAGCGTCGACCGTAAGGACATGGTCAATGCCATGTCGTGGCTGCTGGTGCCGGCGCTGATCGGCCCGATCCTCGGCCCGCCGGTCGGCGGCCTGATCGTCACCTACCTCGACTGGCGCTGGATCTTCTACATCAACGTACCGATCGGCATCATCGGCTTCACCCTGGTCTCGATCTTCATCGAGGATTTCAAGGGCGAGGCGAAGCGTCCGTTCGACACGATAGGCTTCATCCTCTCCGGCATCGCGCTCGGTTCCCTGCTGTTCGGTTTTGAAAGCTCGAGCCGCCCCGGCGAGGGCGCGTTCTCGCTGTTCCTGATCGCCGTCGGCATGCTCTTCGGCATTGCTTACCTGAAGCACGCCCGCCGCCACCCGTCGCCGATCATGGACTTCTCGCTGATGAAGGTGCCGAGCTTCGGCACCTCGGTCATCGCCGGATCGCTGACCCGTATCACCCAGGGTGCTCAACCCTTCCTGTTGCCGCTCTATTTTCAGCTCGGCTTCGGCCTGTCGGCGGCCAAGGCCGGCCAGCTCGTGACCGCCGCGGCAATCGGCTCGATGGCGATGAAGGCCTTTGCGCCGCGCGTGCTGCGCCGTTTCGGCTTCCGCAACGCCCTGGTCGCCAACGGCGTCGTCGCCACATTCGGCTATGCCCTCTGCGCCGCCTTCCGGCCCGACTGGCCGTTGGCGCTGATCTTCGCGATCCTCGTCATGTGCGGCTTCTTCATGTCGTTCCAGTTCACGGCCTATAACACGGTCGCCTACGACGCGATCGACCGCGACCGGATGAGCTCGGCCACCAGCTTCTACACGACGTTCCAGCAGCTGATGCTGTCGCTCGGCATCTGCGTCGGCGCCCTGGCGTTGCACACGTCGATGGTGGCCAACGGCAGCCAGACGCCGCAACTCCACGACTTCTCCGCCGCCTTCCTCTTCGTCACCGCGATCTCGATCACCGCGACGTTCTGGAACCTGCGCTTCTCCAGAAGCGCCGGCGCCGACATCAGCGGCCACGATGCCGGCAAGGCCGCGCACGCGTCCGAGCACTGACCGTCAGGCCTGCGCCTGCGCGGGCATACAAGCCTCGCAGATCGCCGCGACATGGCGGTGATCGGTGCCGCAACAGCCGCCGACAATGCGCACCTGCGGCATCTGCCGCATCAGCTCGCGGTATCGCTGCCCGAGATCATCAGGGTCGCCAGCGTCGAGTGTTTCGCTCTCGTCCAGTTCCGCATGGCTCATGCGTGATGCATTGGCGCGCAAGCCGTAGATCCGCTTGGTCCAGCTGCTGCGGTGGTCGAAAGCATCGGCAAAATGCGTGGGGTGCGCGCAATTGATCATGTAATAGGCCACCGAACCGCCGGTCGCCGCGTCCGTCGTCTCGATCGCATCCTGCATACTGCGCCCGGTCACCAGCCGGCCATCGGTCTCGACGGTGAACGAGATCGCGCAGGGCATGCCTCGCGCCGCCGCGGCGCGGGCGACACCGATTGCCTCGTCGATATTGGTCAGCGTGAACGCGGTCACCATGTCGGCTTCGCTTTCCGCGAAGCTGCCGATCTGGACGCTGTGATAGTCCTCGCTTTCGGCCGCATTCATGTTGCCGGCCTTGTAGCCGTCGCCGCGCGGGCCGATCGCGCCGCTGAGCACGATCGGGCTGTCCGGCCGCGCATGCTTGGCGCGCAGCTCGGCCAGCAAATCGATGCCTGCCACATTGGCTGCATGCAGTGCTTCGCGCGTATAGCGAAGTTTCTCGCCCCAATCCGGATTGGCGCGCCATGTCGGCGTATCGAGGATAAATCCGGCGCCGTGCTTGCGGGCGATGTCGAGGTAGCGACGATAGTAGGCTTTCAGCCGGTCGCGCCCTTCTTCCGAAGCCAGCATGACGAAGGATGCAAAGTGGGGAAGCTGCAGGCCGTCGTGGAAGATGAAAGTCGTTTCCATCCCGCCATCGGTCACGAATAGACCGCCATCGAGTTGCGGCAAGCTATGTCTGTAGGTCGCCATCGGATCCCTCCCGCCTAGACCAAAGGAATGCTGCACTGCGACATTGATTGTTAAGTGTGTTCTAATGTAGGCGGCAGCCGTACTCAGCCCGCTTCCATGGCAGCCGCCATTTCAGCGAGTTTGCGCACCGTGTTCATGTTGCGCGCGGTGCCCGGCTTCAAGGCCGGTAGCTTGAGCTTCGACTTGCCGGAACCGATGGGGAAGTGGACATAGATTTCACGACCCGCGACAACGGCCTCCTCGCCATCCGGTGCCACCATCTTGTCGAGTGCATCGCCAGGTGCTGCCTCCGGCAGGAAGCTCACTAGCAGATAGTTGGGCTTGGCATCCGGAAACGGCGCGTTGACGACGATCGCTTCCAGTTCCTTGCGGCTGCGCAACATCACGCCGGGCTTCTTGCCGAGCAGCTTTCCGAGCGCATTATCCAGCTTCCGCTCGACCTCCGCTTCTTCAGCTTCGGCGCGAAACAGCACGTTGCCGCTCTGGATGTAGGTTTTCACATCGCTGAAGCCGAGCCCTTCGCAGGCCGCCTTCAGATCAGCCATGGGCAGCTTGCCCGTGCCGCCGACATTGATCGCCCTCAGGAGCGCCACATAGACCGTCACGGGCTCCTCCCAGCCGTTACATCTTCTCCGCGACCTTGATCGCGAAGGCGTATTCGAACGCAATCTCCTCGAGGCGCTGGAAGCGGCCCGAGGCGCCGCCATGGCCGGCATCCATGTTGGTCTTCAGCAGGATCGGCGCGGAGCCCGTCGTCTTTTCGCGCAGCCGCGCCACCCACTTTGCCGGCTCCCAGTAGGTCACGCGCGGATCGGTGAGGCCGCCGAGCGCCAGGATCGGCGGATAGGCCTTGGCGTCGACATTGTCGTAGGGCGAATAGGCGGCGATATGCTCGTATTCTTCCTTGCTGTCGATCGGGTTGCCCCATTCGGGCCATTCCGGCGGGGTCAACGGCAGCGTGTCGTCGAGCATGGTGTTCAGCACGTCGACGAAGGGAACGGCAGCAATCAGGCCGGCGAACTTTTCCGGCGCCATGTTGGCAACGGCGCCCATCAGCATGCCGCCGGCCGAGCCGCCCTCGGCGATGATGTTCTTGTAGGAGGTGAACTTCTCCTGATTCAGATAGTCAGCGGCTGAGATGAAGTCCTTGAAGGTGTTGGTCTTCTTTTCCATCTTGCCGTCTTCGTACCAGGCAAAGCCCTTGTCCTTGCCGCCGCGGATATGGGCGATGGCATAGACGAAGCCGCGATCGGCAAGCGACAGGCAGTTGGTGTTGAAGCCGGCCGGAATGGTGATGCCGTAGGCGCCGTAGCCGTAGAGCAGGCAGGGGGCCGAGCCATCGAGCGGGGTGTCCTTGCGATAAAGCAGCGTGACGGGCACTTCAACGCCATCCCATGCCGGCGCGAAGACGCGGCGGGTGACGTAGTCATCGGGATTGTGGCCGGACGGCACTTCCTGGGTCTTCAACAGCGTGCGCTCGCGCGTCACCATGTTGTAGTCGTAAAGCTGGCTCGGCGTCGTCATCGAGGAGTAGGAGAAACGAATGACGTCGCTGTCGTATTCCGCAGCACCCTGCAGGCCGAGCGAATAGGCCTCTTCGGCAAAGGCGATTGCATGCTCCTCGCCGGTACGGCGGTCGCGGATCATGATCTGCGGCAGGCCGTCCTTGCGCTCCAGCCACAGCAGGTGGCGGGCATAGGCCATGTGGCTGATGATCAATGTTCCCGGCTTGTGCGGCACGACCTCGCGCCAGTTCGCCTTGCCCGGGTTTTCAACCGGCGCTTCCATGATCTTGAAATCCTTGGCGTCGCCGTCGTTCGTCAGGATGTAGAAGACGTCGCCGCCTTCCGTCATCGAATATTCGATGCCTTCCTCGCGCTCGGCCACCAGCTTCGGCTCCGCCGTCAGGTCCTTGGTGGACAGCAGGCGGTATTCCGAGGTCTCATGGTCGTGGATGTCGATGTAGATGAAGTCGTCGAGCAGCGAGCCGCCGACGCCCATGAAGAAGCCCGCATCCTTCTCCTCATAGACCAACCGGTCTTCGGATTGAGGCGTCCCGATGATGTGGTGGAACACCTTCGAGGGGCGGTGGTTCTCGTCGAGCGCCGAGTAGAAGAAGCTCTTGCCGTCGGGTGCCCAGGCACCGCCGCCGCCGGTGTTCTCGATCACGTCGGGGAGATCCTCGCCTGACGTGAGATCGCGGACCTTCAGCGTATAGAACTCGGAGCCCTTGTCGTCGTAGCCCCAGATGCCGCGGCTGTGGTCGGTCGAATGGTCGATACCTGCCAGCCGGAAATAGGCCTTGCCGGCCGCTTCCTTGTCACCGTCGAGCAGGACGGTGCGGATCGTCTCGTCCTTCACGTCGCCATCGCGAGGAATGCGGAAATAGCGCGGCTGTTCGCCGCCGGTGACGAAGAAGGTGCCGTAGGCGTAGTCGCCGTCCTTCATCGGCACGGAGCTGTCATCCTCCTTGATGCGGCCGCGCATCTCCGAGAACAGCGTCTTCTGCAGCGCCTTGGTGTCTTCCATCGCCGCGTTCATGTAGACATTTTCGGCTTCCAGATGCTGGCGGATCGCGGGGTCGAGGATCGACGGATCCTTGAACATCGCCTGCCAGTTGTCGGCGCGCAGCCAGGCATAGTCGTCGGTGCGCGTAATGCCGTGGCGCGTATCCGAGATCGGCTTCTTGGCGGCGACGGGCGGGTTCGGCAGGTTCTTGAAGACGGTCAAGGAAGGCTCCGGATACGTGATGTCAGGTGGGCAAGAGATAGAGGCGCGGATGCCTCCGATCAAGCGTCGAAGGCGTGCCGCGATCACCTCTGTGTGAAAATCGAAGGAATGCTCACGTTGCCTTGATGTCACCACATTGTTTAACAAAGTCCGCTACGTCGCCCGGAATTTGCGCCCTGTTCGGCCGTGGAAAGCCCGGTTTTCCACAAGCTATTCCGGAATGAAGAATGCAAAGGAATCCCACTGTAATGCCAAAACGCATCGTGTTGCTTCTGTCCGTTTTCAGCCTTGCCGTCCCTGCCTTCGCAGTCGATCCCGCAATCAAGAAGCAACTGGAAAAACTCGACCCCGCGACGCGCCTCGAGCAGAGCTGCGACACGGAGGCAATGAGCCGAATCAACAAGGACGAAACGGGCTACAAACCCGATAAGGTCATCGCTTACACCTTCAAGGATCCGGTCCCCAGCGACGACAAGCTGGAGGCGCCAGGCGCCGTCTTCCGCAGCAAGGGTGACTGGTATCATCTCTCCTATACCTGCGTTACCGGCCCGCAGCACATCAACGTCCGCGATCTGCAATACAAGATCGGCGACAAGGTCCCGCGCGAGAAGTGGGAAAAATATTACCTCTACGATTGATCGGCAGCCTGCCTTCCTGAGGCCTTAGTCCGTCGGCATTAGCCACCCAAGCGATGCCGGCGACCGGCCGGCAAGCGGCATCGAACCGCATGGCGTCGACGCGCTGCATGGGTTATGCAGCGGTTCAATATCGAACGGCTTGTCTCTGTTATGAATCGTATTTTCCTGATCCCGGCTCTGCTGGTTGCCTCCGTTTCCGCTGTGTCTGCTGGCGTTCTTCCGTCAGCGGATGCGCCAGTCGTCGGCGCGCCCGCCAAGATCACGCCGCCGTCGAAAAAGACCGCTGGCCCGAAGCTCGTGGAGCCGCATCTGCGCATCGCAAGCTCGGGCATCAAGGGGCATGCCCGCGTCGCGCTCACCTTCGATGCCTGCATGGGCAAGGCCGACGACCGTATTCTTTCCGTCCTGGTCCGGGAACGCATTCCCGCGACAATCTTCGTCACGGCGCGCTGGCTGAAGCACAATCCGCAGGCGCTGCATGTCCTGCTTCAGAACCCGGATCTCTTTGAACTCGAAAACCACGGCCAGAACCATATTCCGGCCGTCGACACGCCGGTTTCTATCTATGGCATCGCATCGGCCGGCTCGCCGGAGGCGGTTCGTCAGGAAGTCCAGGGCGGCGCCGACGCCATGGTTGCGGCCGGCATTGCGCAGCCGCGCTGGTTCCGCGGCTCGACGGCAAAATATGATCTCTCCTCGATCGCCCAGATCCGTGAGATGGGATACCGCATCGCCGGCTATTCCGTGAATGGCGACGGCGGCTCGCTGCTTGGCGCGGCCGTGACGGAAAAGCGGATCGCGTCCGCCAGGGATGGCGACGTGGTGATCTCCCATATCAACCAGCCGACGCATGCGGCCGGTGAGGGCGTTGCCAAGGCGATCCTCGATCTGAAGGCGAAGGGCGTCGAGTTCGTCCGCCTGCAGGATGTCGAAGACAAGGGCGACGACCAGACGACCGAGTAAGCGGCGTCAATTGAACGGTGCCGGGCCGCCCCGCCATCACTTCGGCAATTGCGGCTGCACCTTCTCTTCGATCAGCAGTTCATCGACGATGGTCATGACGATCAGAGAAAGCGGCAGTGCAAGCATGGCGCCGACGGCACCCCACATCCATGTCCAGAACAGGATGGCGAGGAAGACCACGAAAGGATTGATCTCCAGCCGCCGTCCCATCACCGCCGGAAAGATCAGGTTCTCCATCAGAAGATGAACGGTGAAGAACGCCGCAGCCGGCATCAGCCCGAACAGCAGACTGTCATGCGTGATGATGCCCGCAATGGCAACGGCGAGCGTCATCATCGTGATCCCGAGATAGGGGATGAAGCTCGACAGGAAGGCGAAGAAGCCCCAGAGAACGGGCGCAGAAAGGCCCCCCGCATAGGCGATCACCATCATCACGACGCCGAGACAGGCGTAGATCAGCGATGCGGTCGCGAAATAGAAGCCGAGCACCTGTTCGACGCCGTTGATCACCCTGATCGCCGCGAGCCGCTGCGGGCGGGTGCGAAACATCATAATGACCGATTTCCTGAGGCTGACGCGTCCGGCGAGGAACAGCAGCAGTGCCGCGAAGAAGATCAGCGTCTGGATCAGCGCCGGCGTCAGGTTGGCCGTCACGATATGCAGGATGTTGCCCGTATTCTCGAGGAGCTTGTCGGCCGACATCGGGCCGCTCTGGAAGGTTTCCGGCGTAATGTGCAGCCATTTGATCCGCTCGAGATAGGGCATCAGCCGGTTCATCGTCTTTTCGGCGAAGGCCGGGCCTTCGTTGGCGAGTGTCGTCAGCGGGCCGGCCAGCGAGTTGGCGACGAGGAAGATCACCAAAGCCACGCTGGTCGAGAGAATGACCGCATTGGTGATACGGGGGACACCGAGCTTGGTCAGCTTTTCGGCCAGCATGCCGAGGATCATCCCGACGACGATCGCGAGCGTCAGCGGGATGAGGATGAGCGACATCATGTAGATGCCTGCCAGCGCAAGGATCGCGAATATCCCGATGATCGCCCAGGCCATGCTGACATCGAGCCCGTCCTTTTCGACCCGGCGTACCGGAGTCTGGGGCATATCCTCGGCTGCCGCGGCCATGTGGCGCGCCCAGGCGCTCACATGAGGTTCGGCGATGGCGACCTTCTTCGCCTGTCTGCGAATGCCGTTGGCAATACCCATGAAAATGTCCCCGGAAGCCCCGATGCTTCGCCGCCATAACGCGGGATGGCATGCAAGAGTTCCGGGCGTGCCCCGATATCGCCGCATCTTCGCGGCATCTTGGCGACGAGTTCGGCGGGGAGGCAGGGCCGCTCCTGGCTGTTTCGAAGCGAAGCGCCGTCTGCGGCCCTGTCTGGCTAGCGTCAAGCTTCTCCGGTCGCCGTCTCCATTGCGCGGTTGCGGCTCCCGAGAAAGGCCATGACCACGATCGCGGTCACGACCGTCACACCCGCCAGCAACCCGAGCAGCGTCGAGAACGCATGTCCGTAGCTCTGGATCAGAGCATCGCGGCCTGCCTGCGGCAGCGCATTGATGGCCGCTTCCAGATTCCCGGTCACAAGCCGCTGGGCGGCCGTTGTCGCTGCCTCACTGTTGCCTTGACCGATCGCACCGCGAACGAGCGCCGAAAGAACGGCGGTCACGATGGCCAATGCCACGCCTTCGCCAGCCACCCGCGTCGTGCTGAATATGCCGGTCGCCATGCCCGCGCGTTCCTTCGGGACCACGCTGACGGCCAGCCCATCCATGAGGCCCCAGGGCAGGCTGATGCCGACGCCGATTACCAGCAGTGGTGCGACAAGAAGTGCCGGATGGGCTGTGGCGTCGATCTCCGACAGCCAGATCAGCCCGGCAGCTGAGACCAGCAGGCCGAAGCCGCAGATGGTTGCCGGTCCGAGCCAACGTGTCAGCAATCCAGAGACGACAGGCAGGATGAGCAGCGGTGCCGACAGCGCGATCATCATTCGTCCGGCGGCGACCTCGCTCATGCCGTCTATGCCGACAAAACGGACCGGCAACAGGATCAGCAGCACCACGAAAGCATAGGCGGGTGCCGCAGCCAGCAGCTGCACGCCGACGAAGCGCGGGTAGCGGAAGAGCGACAGGTCAAGCATCGGTCGCTTCACCCTTTGCTCGATGACGCAGAAGAGCGCCATCAGCAGCGCCGATGCTGCAAGCAGGGCGACAACGGCCATGTCTTGCCACCCGCGTTCCGGCGCAAGCAGGACGCCGAAGGTGAAAAGCGTCAGCGACAGGGTGAAGCTGATCGCGCCGGGCCAGTCGAGACCGGAGGCGGCCGGGTCGCGCGTTTCATGCAGGAACGACAGCCCGAGAACAAAGGCGATCGCGCCCAGCGCAAAGACGAGCGCAAATATGGCCGGCCAGCCGAAACTCTCGACCATCAGGCCGGAGGCGATCGGTCCGAACGCGAGGCCGACGCCGAAACTCGAGCCGACAATGCTGAAGGCGCGCATGCGGGCATGCCCGTCGAATTCCTGGGCGAGCGATGCCATGCCGCCCGAAAAGGCCGCGGCCGCCCCCAGCCCCTGCAGCGCGCGCACGATGTCGAAGCAGACGATATCGAAGGAGAGGGCGAGGGCGGCCGAGAAGATCAGGAAGGCGGCAAGCCCGGCGAGGAAGATGCGCTTGCGCCCGTAGCTGTCGGCCAGCGCGCCTGCTGCCATCAGGCTGCTGCCGAAGGTCAGCATGAAGGCATTGGTCACCCAGTTGAGCGCAATCGGGCTGCCGCCGAGGTCGCGGCTGATCGCGGGCAAGGCGACGGCTGGCCCGGTGAATGTCAGAGGCATGGCGGCAGCCGCGCAGCAGACGCCGATGAGAGCCAGCGTCCTTGTTCTGGCGGGTGTTCGATCGATCATGGTCATGGAAAATCCGCGTGGTTGGAGGATCTTTGCGCGGGCGACGGGTGGAAGTCCCGTTTGCATCCGCACCACCATGAGGATAAATTTGCGCGAATGATCGGATAAGCCTCGGGCTTCTCCAGATATAATGGAATAATTCGCTCGAATAGGTGCGCCGATGGACCAGTTCAATGGGCTTTCCGCCTTCGTAAAGACAGCCGACCTAGGCAGCTTCGTCTCCGCCGGTCGCGTGCTCGGCCTGTCTGCCTCGGCGGTCGGAAAGGCGGTCACCAACCTGGAAAGGCAGCTGGGCGTTCGCCTCTTTCAGCGCTCCACCCGAAGCATCAGGCTGACGGAGGAAGGGCGTCTGTTCCATGAACGCTGCCGCCGCGTTCTCGACGATCTCGACGATGCGCGTTCATCGCTTGCGCAGGCCGTCGCCGCGCCGCGCGGGCGTCTGCGGCTGAGCGTGCCGCTCGTCAGCTACCACCTCCTGCTGCCGATTCTCCCCGATTTCACCCGGCTCTATCCCGAGGTCGAGCTCGATATCGATTTCAACGACCGGATCGTCGATCTGATAGAGGAGGGCGTCGATGTCGCGATCCGTAGCGGCAACCTGCAGGATTCGCGTCTGATGTCGCGTGCCCTGCGGCCGTTCCAGATGCTGCTCTGCGCGTCGCCCGATTATCTGGAGCGGCATGGCGTGCCGCAATGCCCCGCTGACCTGCAGGAGCATTTCGGCGTCCGGTTTCGCTTTCCGAACAGCGGCAAGCTGCAAAGCTGGCCGCTAGCGCTTCCGCCCGGTCAGCCCGAGCCGCTGTCGCGCACGGCGCTCATCTGCAACAACATGGAGGCGCTTCGCGGCGCAACGCTCAGCGGTTTGGGAATTGGCTGCATGCCGGATTTTCTGGCGCGCGGCCCGGTTGCCGAGGGAAGGCTGCGCACCATCCTCGACGATCATATCGACGGTCCCGGCCAGTTTCACATGATCTGGCCGTCCAATCGTCACCTCTCGCCGAAGGTGCGCGTCCTCGTCGATTTTCTCACGAAGACGCTGTTTGCCAATCGGTGCGATATGCCGGGCAGCAATCAGGCGCAGCCCGTATAGTTGGGGAGAAGTGTACTCAGACCGACAGCGTCAGGCCGATACCCCAGGGATCGTGCAGGAAGACGCCGCCGTTGCGCTTCTCGCTCTTGATTTCGAGTTCGTCGAGCTTGGCGACGGCCTTGTCGAGCGAGGCCTTGTCGTTGAAACGCAGCGTATAGTCCGACAGCCCGGTCATGCCGTCCACGCGGGTTCCCGCGCCACGGCTGTTCCAGATGTTGGCGGCGACATGGTGATGATAGTCGCCGGTCGCAAAGAAGCTCGCGCCCGGATAACGCGCCATTAGCTTCAGGCCAAGGACGTCGCGATAGAAGACGTCAGCCTCCGGAATATTGCCGACCTGCAAGTGGATGTGTCCGATCGCCGTGCCATCGGCCATGCCGTTCCAGCTATCCTGTGGCGCGCTGTTGTAGAGCGCCTGCAGATCAAGCCGCAGCGTCGCCATCTCCACCTGTCCGTCCTGATGGAATTTCCATTGGTCGTGCGGCCGGTCGGCATAGATCTCGATGCCGTTGCCCTCGGGGTCGGAGAGATAGATCGCCTCGCTCACAAGATGGTCGGAGGCACCGTCGAGAGCGACATTGTTGTGTGCGGCATGGCGAAGCCAGCGGGCCAGCTCGATACGGTTAGGCATCAGGAAGGCGGTATGGAAGAGGCCGGCGGCGTTGCGCGGGGCGACGCGGACATCCTTGCCCGTCGTCAGCGCCAGAAGCGGCGTGCCGTCGACACCGAGAACCTCACCACTCGCGCTCTTTTCGATGACCTTCAGACCAAGCATGGATTGATAGAAACTCGAAACCAGCGGCAGGTCGGTGACGACCAGGTGCGACTGGTCGACATAGGCAGGGCGCGTCAGGGCGTAGGAAGTTTCAGTGGTCATGCGTCGTTCTCCTGCCGTGGATGGGAGAGGCGTACCGGCGGTGGCGGCGAAAGCGCCGCCCGTAGCAATACCAAGGAATTTGCGCCGGTCCATGTGCCTCATAGGTCCCCTTGGTTGCTGTACTTGACCTCTATATGGCGGATTTCGATTGTTCACAGAAGTCCAGTTTTTGGCGATTCAGCGTTCGACGATCGTTGACGATAATATGCGGCGATCTTGATCTTGATCAAAGCGCCTTATCTATTTTCTGAGAGATATCTGTGCCACCGCGACACGCGATAGAGGGAGCGCCGGAATGTATAAAAAGATCATTGTCGCCATCGAGATCGGTGCGCTGGAAGATGGGGCGCTGAGCTTCCGCAAGGCCGCGACATTGCTCGACGAGGGCGGCGAAATCATCCTGCTCAACGTCGTCGAGGACATCCCGACCTATGTGGCCGTCGACCTGCCGGTGGAACTGGTCGAAAACGCTGCCAAGGATGCGCGCTCGCGGCTGGAGGAGCTGATCCTGGCGACCGGCATTCCCGCCAATATCGAGATCAGCCATGGCCGGCCTGCCAGCGGCATCATCGCCGCGGCCGAATCCCATGGTGCCGACCTCATCATCCTCGCGTCGCACCTTCCGGACTTCAGCAACTACTTCATCGGCGCCACCGCGGACCGGGTCGTGCGCCACGCCAAATGCTCCGTGTTGGTCGATCGAAGACGTCAGGAAGCAACCAGAAGATAATCACCCGATGGAGGGCCAAATGAACGACATCAGGGCCTATGAAAAGATATTGCGAGACCGGCAGCGCGAGTTGCAGTCGCGGCTCCACCGCATCGACGACGATCTTGGCCGCACCAAGGAACAGGACAGCGACGATCGCGCCACCGAGAGCGAAAACGACGAAGTTCTGGAAGGGCTCGGCCAGGCTGGACAGGAAGAACTGCGCGCCATCGGTGCCGCGCTTGAGCGGATCCAGAAGGGCACGTATGGCCTCTGCGTGCGGTGTGGCCAGCCGATTTCGAGCAAGCGGCTCGAAGCCGTTCCCTATGCGCCGCTCTGCGAGGATTGCATGGGGCAATAAGCCGACGCCGCGAGCAGCTAGATCCGTTTCTCCATGCGAAAATTCGTCAGCCACTGGCCTCGCTTTTCGACGCTCTGCTGCGCGAGGAGGACGAAGCCGCACCTTTCGAAGAATGGTCTGGCAGTCACGCTCGCTTCCGTGAACAGACGCGACAGCGACCATAGCCGTGCCTGCGCTTCGACCACCTGCAGCAGCCGGCTGGCGATCCCCATTCCCTGAAAATCCGGGTGAACGAACATCATGTCGAGATGCCCGTCGGGCTCCAGATCGGTAAAGCCCGCTGCTCTGCCGTCGATCTCCGCGATCCATGCAGGCCGACTGGCGCGGCGAGTCGCCCATGCCTCGCGATCCTCGACCTTGGCCCAGGCATCGATCTCAGCCGGGCCATAGTCTTTCGATGCCACCTCGCGGATGGCGCGCAGGAAAATCTCGATGGTCGCATCGCAATCATCGGCCATATAACGCCGGATCGTCGGAAGGCTCTTCGAAGAGCTTATGTCATCGCCGGTCATCTCGCCTCTCTGCCAGTTGCGTGCGCCCGTTTTCGGTGCCACCATTCCTCGGCAACGACAAGGACGTTTCTCATGGGCGAGTTCAACGGGATCCGCTGGGCTTATGATAAATACGAGCTGATCGCCGACGGGATCGTCCACGGTGTCGGGCTTGCGCTCGCGCTGGTGGGGGCGACCGCGTTGATCTTCTACGCGACCGTCTGGAGTTCGCATGGGGAGCTCGCGGCAGCGTGGATCTACAGCCTCGGCCTTGTCCTTACCCTCGGCATTTCTTTTTCCTATAACGCCTGGCCGGTTTCGCGCACGAAATGGTTTCTCCGGCGGCTCGATCACTCCTCGATCTTCATCCTGATCGCGGCAACCTATACGCCCTTCCTGCAGCGCGGCGCGGACAATCCTTTGCTGTCAGGCATGCTGATCGCGATCTGGATCGTGGCGGCGGCCGGCGTCGTGCTGAAATGCGTATTCCCCGGGCGCTACGACAAGCTCGCCATCCTGCTTTACCTCGCCATGGGCTGGAGCGGTGTCCTTGTCGCTGGACCGGTCGCGGAGCGGATTCCGTTCGTCTCGATGCTGCTCATCATCATCGGCGGCGTCATTTACTCTGCCGGCGTCGTCTTCCACGTATGGGAAAAGCTTCGCTTCCAGAATGCCATCTGGCACGCCTTCGTCGTTGCCGCCGCCGCTGTACACTACTCGGCTGTGCTGACCTGTCTCAGCGCGGCCACGACCGGCTAAAAGCATGTCTCCCGAAAGTGGTCGTCGGTTTCGGGACAAAGATATGCGAGAAAACAAGGAGCTAAAGCGCATGAGCGAATCTGAAAGATCGCGACGCGCTTTAGCGTTCAGGCTGCCTTCAGAACCGTGACGACATAGCGGCACGCCTTGTCGCCGCGGTTGTGAAACGTGCAATCCGCCGCCGGACCAAGCAGCAGGCAATCGCCGGTCGCCAGTTCGTGGACAAGATCGCCTTCGACAAAGGTCAGTTCGCCCTCGACCATCGATATGCATTGCCTGAGAAACACGAAGGACGATGCCGGATAGGAAACCATCGCGCCGGCTGGCAGATCCACTTCGACGATATCGATCGGACTGCCGGCAGCGGGGGAAACGTGCCGTCTGGAATATCCGGTTTCCGGATCGGTCCAGACCTGCTGGTCGGCGCGCCGGACCAGCCTCTGTCCGCCGGCTTCCGCCCTTGCGATCAACGACGAGACCGTCAGGCGGAATGCGCCGCAGAGCTTGCCGAGCAGCGAGGCGGTAGGGCTGCTCTCGCCGCGTTCGATCTTGTGGATCATCGCCCGTGACACGCCGGATTCTTCAGAGAGATCACTGAGCGACCATCCACGCATTTCTCGCTCGGTGCGGATGCGTTCCCCTAGACAGCGGTCAAAATCGTTTGATATAGTAGACATAATGAAACAATAGTGGACTAACACTCATGACGCAAGACGCCATCGTTCGAGACGCAGGCGAGGCAGACCTTCCGGCGATCCGGGATATCTACAACCATGCCGTCGAGCACACGACAGCCATCTGGAACGAGACTGTGGTGGATCTCGACAATCGCGTCGAATGGTTCCGGATGCGTCAGGCCCGAGGGTTCCCTGTTCTCGTCGCCGAGAAGGACGGCCGGATTGCCGGATATGCGTCCTATGGCGACTGGCGTGCATTTGAAGGATTCCGCCATACGGTCGAGCACTCGGTCTATGTTGAAAAGGACCACCAGGGCGCCGGTATCGGCAAGCTTCTGATGAAGGCCCTGATCGCCCGGGCGGCGGAAAACGGCATTCACGTCATGATCGCCGGCATCGAAGCCGGCAATGCGGCCTCCATTGGCCTGCACGAGAAACTGGGTTTCCGCAACGGCGGCACGTTCCACGAGGTCGGCATCAAGTTCGGTCGCTGGCTAGACCTTACCTTCATGGAGCTTCAGGTCTCGAAGCAAACAGCCTAGACGCTTTAGCGTCCGGGTTCAAAGACCATGGAATGGCCATTGATGCAGTAGCGTTGTCCCGTCGGGGGCGGGCCATCGGGAAATACGTGGCCGAGATGCGCGTCGCAGGCGCTGCAACGGATTTCGGTGCGTGCCATGCCATAGGACGTGTCGCGGTGTTCAGTCACCGCATCCGGCGTGACCGGTTCGAAATAGCTTGGCCAGCCGCATCCCGCGTCGAACTTCGTGTCGGATCGGAAGAGTGGCGAATTGCAACAGACACAGCGATACAGCCCGGTTTCGAATGAATCCCAATAAGGCCCGGTGAACGCTCGCTCCGTGCCGTGCTGGCGCGTGATGCGGTATTGTTCGGGCGTCAATTGTTCCTTCCATTCGGCGTCGGTTTTGCGGAACGTTGCGATCGTGTCTGTCATGGATCTTCTCCTTCCGGATGAAATGGATGGATTTGCGCTCCTGCCGGGAAATGTGGGCCCTCCATCAAAACGATCAAGGCATCTGCCTTTCGGTTGAACCGCGGCTCTACGCCAAAGAGGGGATTCACCGCCGAGAACATCTTGGTATAGAATTGGTTAATTCCAAGGCGTCGCGATCTGGGGGGCGGACGTGCTTTATCCTGTTGTTTCGAGCATCTACGCGGCGATCGCGGCAATGTGCCTCCTGCTGACGCTTCTGGAAGGCTGGGTCAGCCAAGACGGCTGGCCGCCGCGCCGGCTGCTCGGCCTCGCCGCCTGCCTCGTCTGGCCGCTGCCCTTCGCAGCGTTCGTCGGTCATGACCTCCTGTTTCGCAACTCCGCGCAGCTGCCGGTGCTCACTTCCTGTGCGAAACGTCCCGGCCGCTCGAAGATTGCTTGAGGCCCAGCCCTTCTTCTCCTAAACGTTACAACCACTTCCGCATGGGACCGCCTTTCGAGAAAAGGCCTTAGCCAGAGGAGCAGGGATGGCCGATGCAACGGCACTGACGTTTGCGGCTTTATGCCTGCCGTTCCTCGGCGCTGTCGTGGCGCCGTTTCTTGTCCGGATGTTCGGGGCCAGGGCGGCATGGCTGCTTGCGCTCCTGCCGTTGCTGGCATTCGTTCATTTTCTCGGTCAGCTTCCGGCGGTCTCAAGCGGCCCTATCCAGGGCGGCTATGATTGGGCCCCAAGCCTCGGCCTGCGGTTTTCCTGGTTGCTGGATGGTCTTTCGGTGACCTTTGCGCTGCTGATCACAGGCATCGGCGCCTTGATCATCCTGTACGCCGGCGGCTATCTCGCGGGCCACGCAGATCAGGGGCGGTTCTTCTCCTTCATCTTCCTGTTCATGGGCGCGATGCTCGGGCTGGTCCTGTCGGATAACTTCCTGATGCTGTTCGTCTTCTGGGAGCTGACCTCGATCGCGTCCTTCCTGCTGATCGGCTTCGACCATCGCCGGGCCGCGGCACGCCGGGCAGCGCTGCAGGCGCTTGTGGTGACTGGTGGCGGCGGCCTTGCGCTGCTGGCGGGCCTGCTGCTGGTCTCAAGCGCGACAGGCGCGGCGGAGCTGTCTCAATTGCTGCAATCGGGCGACATCCTGCGCGACAACCCGTATTACCTGCCGGTCCTGCTGCTTGTTCTGGGTGGCGCGTTCACCAAGTCGGCGCAATTCCCGTTTCATGTCTGGCTGCCGAATGCGATGGAGGCGCCGACGCCGGTGTCGGCCTATCTGCATTCCGCGACCATGGTGAAGGCAGGCGTCTATCTGTTGATGCGGCTCAATCCGGCAATGGGCGGCACCGTTGCATGGGAAGTGCTGCTGCCGCTCTTCGGCGGCGTGACGCTTGTGGTCGGCGCATTGCTCGCCGTCGCGCAGACCGACTTGAAGCTTCAGCTCGCCTACACGACCGTCGCCTCCCTTGGCCTGCTCGTCATGATGGTCGGGTTTGGAACGCCCCATGCGATCGAGGCGGCCGTGGTCTACCTCATCGCCCATTCGCTGTTCAAAGGCGCGCTCTTCATGGTCGCCGGGATTATCGATCACGAAACGGGCACGCGCGACATGACCCGTCTCGGCGGGTTGCGGCATGCGCTGCCGGCCACCTTCGCCGCGGCTTTGGTGGCGGCCATTTCAATGGGCGGCCTGCCCCCGGCCTTCGGTTTTCTCGCCAAGGAACAGATCTATGACGCACTCGCCACGGCATCGCCATGGGCCGCCGTCGCGACGTCAACGGCCGTTGTCGGCAATGCGCTGATGTTCGCGATCGCCTTCGCGGTTGGCTTGAAACCCTTCTGGGGCACGGCAAAGGAGACACCGAAACATCCGCACGAGGCCCCGGTCTCGTTGCTGGCAGGGCCCGCCATTCTGGCGGTTCTCGGGGTGATGGCCGCCCTGTTCTCGGGGTTCTTTCATCAGCGCGTGTCCTCGCCGATGGCTTCGACAGTCGGCGGCAGGGCCATAGAAGTCGACATTTCGCTCGTCCCCCACATCGGCCTGCCATTGGCGCTGTCGCTGCTGACTATCGCCCTTGGCACGGTTTTCTACTGGCAGCTCGACCGTCTGCGCGCCGGGATGGCCGCCTGTCTGAAGTGGGTGGGAACCGGTCCGGACCGCGGATTTGACCATGCCATAGCAGGCCTGATCCGGCTGTCCGCAGTCGTTACACGCATTCTGCAGCCAGGGCGGCTTGAGATCTACATCACCTGTACCTTCCTCTGCGTCGCAGCCATCCTGCTGCTGCCGCTCTGGATCTACGGCGAGCTTCCGGCCATGCCTGTCTGGCCCGCGCGTTTCCAGCTGCACGAGGCCGGGATATTCGTGCTGGCGCTTGCCGGCCTCCTTGCCGTTGTCGTGGCGCGCGATCGGCTGACCGCGATCGTATCGCTCGGCATCCAGGGTTTCTCCGTCGCCATCCTGTTCTTGCTGTTTGGAGCCCCCGATCTCGCCTTTACGCAGTTGATGGTCGAAACGCTCGCCGTCGTCATCCTGGCCTTGGTGATGACGCGACTGCGTCTGTCGCCAAGGGACCGGCGATCGGTTGGCCAGATGCTGTTCGACGGCAGCATTGCGATTGCCTGCGGCTGCGGCTTTGCGCTCCTGTTGATGAAGGCCACCGAGCGGCCGCTGGACATGGCGCTCAGCGATTTCTTCGGCACCTATTCGAAGACGATCGCGCATGGCGCCAATGTCGTGAACGTCATCATCGTCGACTTCCGCGGCACCGACACGCTTGGCGAAATCGCCGTGGTGGCGATGGCCGGACTTGCCATACTGGCGCTGATCCGCGTTCGGGCGCACACCGAGCGAAAGCTCGCGGAAAACGATCCGAATGCGCCCGAGGATTTGGGAGCCGAGCGCCCATGAACACGCTGATTTTCAGGACAATCGCACCCGGATTGACCGCCCTGATGCTGCTTTTCTCGGTCTTCGTGCTGCTGCGTGGTCACAACGAGCCGGGCGGCGGCTTTATCGGCGGGCTGATCGCAGCCTCGGCGCTGGCGATCTTCGCCATCGCGCGTGGCGTCGGTTCCGTCCGCCGCGCCATCGTCTTTCATCCGTTGGCGATTGCCGGCGCCGGATTGCTGATGGCCTGCTGCGCGGGCCTGCTGTCGGTGTTTCTTGCCGTTCCGTTCATGACCGGTCTCTGGATCTATCCGTCGCTCTTCGGCGTCGAAGTCCCCCTGTCGAGCGTCATGCTGTTCGATATCGGCGTCTATCTCGTGGTCGTCGGATCGCTGACGTCGATCGCGCTGGCGCTTGAGGAACGGGAGGTGGAATGATGGAACCGGTCTTTGCCGTTCTCGTCGGCCTGTTCTTTGCCGCGGCGATCTATCTGATGCTGTCGAAGTTCTCGATCCGCATCATGCTGGGGATCGCCGTGCTGGGAAATGCCGTCAATCTGCTGCTCTTCACGACCGGCAGGATCACGCGCGAGGTGCCGCCCATCATTCCTGCCGGCATGCAGACCCTGCCGGCAGGCGCGGCAAACTCCTTGCCGCAGGCACTGATCCTGACGGCGATCGTCATCTCCTTCTCGTTTCTGGCCTTCCTGCTGGTTCTCACCTATCGCGCCTACCAGGACATCGGCACCGACGATACGGACGAGATGCGCATCGCCGAGCCTGACAAGCCGCAGCTGCCGCCGATGGGATACTGACGATGGCAGCAACACCAGGGGCAACGATCGATATTTCCACCGCGATGACTGTCGTGCCGGTACCGATGGGCGCGTGGCTGGCAGTCGCGCCGGTCGCGCTTTGCATTGTGCTCGGCGCAATTCTGTTGATGGCCCGCAGTTCGCTGCGGCTGCAGGCGTGGATTGCGCTCTGCGGCCTCGGTCTGCTTATCCTGATCGATGCCGCCTTGCTTGCCAAGGTGATTGCCGAGGGGCCGGTGACAATGGTGATGGGGCGTTGGCACCCGCCCTTCGGCATTGCCTTCACCGTCGATCTGCTTGGCGCCCTGATGGCACTGGCCGCTGCCATCGTCGCGCTCGCGGCCGGCATATACGGGCTCGCCGATATCGACGAAACTGCCCGCCGATACGGCTTCTATCCGCTGCTGATGATGCTGATGGCCGGTGTCAGCGGCGCCTTTCTGACCGGCGACGTCTTCAACCTCTATGTCTGGTTCGAGGTCCTGCTGATCTCGTCCTTCGGTCTGCTTGTGCTTGGCTCCGAGCGCGGCCAGATCGATGGGGCGATGAAATACGCGGTGCTGAATCTCATCGGCACGACGCTGTTTCTGATCGCGGTCGGCGTCCTCTACGGCGTCTTCGGAACGCTGAACATGGCCGATATCGCGATCAAGGCCGAAACGCTGCGGGAGGGGGCGCCGATGATGACGCTGGCCGGCTTGTTCCTGCTGGCCTTCGCGATGAAGGCTGCCGCCTTTCCTGTCAATTTCTGGCTGCCTGCCTCCTATCATACGCCGCGGATCGTTGTCTCGGCGCTGTTTGCCGGATTGCTGACCAAGGTCGGGATCTATGCGCTTCTACGTGTCATGTTCCTGCTTTTGCCGGTGGAGCGCGAGCAGCTGAGCCTGCTGATCGCCATCGTCGGAGCCGTGACCATCATCGTCGCGGCCCTTGGCGTGCTTGCGCAGGACGATATCCGTCGTCTCCTCGGCTACGTCGTCATTTCGGGTATCGGCAACATGTTGATCGGGGCAGCACTTGGCACCGCCGGCGGCCTGTCCGGCGCGATCTTCTACGCGCTGCAGTCGATGGTGCTGATGACGGCGCTCTACTTCGTTGCCGGACAGGCAGCGACGCTGGGGAAGAGTTTCTCGCTGACGGAGCTGGGCGGTCTCTACAGGCGAAACGGTGCCTTTGCGGCGATCTCGCTCATCCTGTTTCTCTCCGCATGCGGCCTGCCGCCGTTTGCCGGTTTCTGGCCGAAGGTGATGCTGGTCAAGGCGTCGCTCGATGTCGGAGCCTGGTGGCTGGCGGCGCCGATCCTGATCGGCAGCCTGCTGACGACGATCGCCTTTGGCCGCCTGTTTCTCCTGGCATACTGGCGGCCCGCGGCGGCGGTGCCGGAAACACGCGAGCCGCTTGATGTGCGCGTGCTTCTGCCGCTGCTCGGATTGGCAGCGCTCGTCGTTGGCTTCGGACTGCTGCCCGAACGTCTGCTCGTGCTGGTTCAGGGGGCATCGATGGAGCTTGCCGACCCGACGATCTACCTCCGGTCGGTCTTTCCGGGGAGCGTCGCACCGTGACCTCGCTGCTGTTCAATCTCCTGCTTGCGATCATGTGGTGCGTCGTCACCGGCAGCCCGTCTGTTCACAACATGATCCTCGGCTTTGCCCTTGGCGCACTCGCGCTTTTCGTGGTGCGCGAACCCTATGGCAGTCGCGGATATCTGCGGCGCTTCGTGGCTGTCCTGTCGCTTGCGGCGATCTTCCTCAAGGAACTCGCACTGTCGGCCTGCAAGGTGGCGCTGACGGTGCTTCGCCCGGACATGCGCCTGAAGCCCGGGATATTCGCCTTTCCGCTGACGGTGCAGACCGACGTCGAAATCATGCTGCTCGCCAATCTCATCACGCTGACGCCAGGCACCTTGTCGGTCGATGTCTCGGACGATCGCAAGACCCTCTATGTCCACGCGCTTGATTGTTCCGACCCGGACGCGACCAGACGGGGCATTGCCGATGGCTTCGAGCGCAGGATCGCGGAGGTGTTTCGCTGATGCTGCTGGGACCGATTGTTTACACGGCGGCCACAGCCGCACTGTTCATCCTGGCAATAGCATTTCTGCTTGCCGGCTGGCGCGTGATTGCCGGGCCGACGCTTGCCGATCGTGTATTGGCGCTTGATACGTTGTCCGGCATCGCAATCGGCTTTATAGCCGTCGTTGCCGTGAAGACGGGCTTCACGCTCTATATCGATATCGCAATCGCGCTTGGCCTGGTCGGCTTCCTGGCAACCGTGGCCTTTGCGCGCTTTATGCTGTCGCAAGGTGGTACATATGGATCGAATCAGTCCGGACGGTATGAACGCAAGCCCGAGCCTTCAGGTAAGCGCGCTGGCCGCCGCAAGGGCAAGGGAGGCAAATCGTGATCGCAGAGGCAATGGCAGTCATCGTCGCGTTGTTGCTGATTGCGGGCGCGCTTTTCGCGCTTGTCGCGGCTCTCGGCATCCTGCGCCTGCCGGATCTCTATACGCGCATGCACGCCGCCTCGAAGGCGGGAACGGTCGGGTCCGGGCTGCTTCTGCTTGCAGCCGGGCTTCATTCCGGGGAAATGGCCGTTTTCGCGCGGGCTCTCGCCGGTTTCGTGTTCTTCATCCTCACGGCACCCGTTGCTGCACATTTACTTGCGAGAGCAGCACATATCACTGGATATCGTCTGGGGCCGGATTCGACGCAGGATGATCTTCTTGGAAGGTGAGCGGGGTTCGCTTTCAGTATTTTAAGCAGCTTTTTGCAGCTTTAAGCAGCGTTTTTGATGTTTAATGTTTGTGCTGCCCCACGACAATTCTTGGAAATTGGTCGCTTTTCGTTGGATATATATGAAATAATAATTGGCGTTTTCGCAAAACGGTGATAATTGATTGTCCAAGTAGAGTTCTGATATTGAATTAGAATGACGACGCTTATTCCTCGTTGGCTTTGAATTTCAGTGTTTAATTGGGGAAGATGGCTTTAGTTAGTTCGTACTGATTTGATATCAAGCAGTATAAAAACAGGTTTCGGCCTCAGGAATCTAGGGGTGGATTTCAGTTTTTCGAAACAGGTAGCCGCAGACTGAGTTTTTTGCTGTTCGCTCTACGAGAGTGGTCGAATGCCGCGAGGCACTCGATCGTGTGAGCATGAAAACAGGAGAAACGAAACATGACGGATACTGCAGCCGGTAGCGGGCCGGAATTGCTGGTTGAGCTTACCGCAGATATTGTCGCCGCCTATGTTAGCAACCACGTCGTTCCGGTTGGTGATCTCGCCAATCTGATTTCCGACGTGCATTCGGCCCTCAGCAATACATCGACTCCGCAGCAAGCCGCGGCCGTCGTTGAAAAGCAGAAGCCGGCCGTATCGGTGCGCAAGTCTGTCCAGGACGAGCAGATCACCTGCCTTGAATGTGGCGGCAACTTCAAGTCGTTGAAGCGCCATCTTATGACTCACCATAGCCTTTCGCCTGAAGAATATCGCGAGAAGTGGGACCTTCCGGTGGATTACCCGATGGTCGCTCCGGCTTATGCCGAAGCTCGTTCGCGTCTCGCCAAGGAAATGGGTCTCGGCCAGCGTCGCAAGCGCGGTCGTGGCTGAACGATCCAGGAGTGGGAACATAGAAGCCGGGCAATGCCCGGCTTTTTTTGTTGCCACGCGTTCACGGCAGAGGAAAATAATCCCAAATAAAGTCATGCAAGAGCGAATTTTATCAGAGATAACAATGGAAAGTTGCAGGCAATGGTCTTTCCATCGTCCCCCGCAGTCGCTAGGGTGTATGAATTAATTCCTATTTCATAGGAGTGTTCGTATGCCGATCGGAAATGTTTCTCCGCCCGCCGCAGGCGCGGCTCCCCCTGTTTCTGCCACCGCAATTCAACTGGAATCCAGTCGAAGCCCGGCGCCTGCCACGCTGCATAGTCATGCAGTCTGCCGGATCTGCGCTGAGATCACAGGCGAGATGGCGTCGCTTGTTGGCACGCGCATTCAGCGCCGGCGCGACCGCCGCCGTGCGTCATGCCATATCCGCCAGATCGCCATGTATGTCTGCCATGTCGCCTTGCAAATCCCGCTCCACGAGATCGGCCGGGCGTTCGGGCGGGATCGCACGACCGTAGGTCATGCCTGCCACGTCGTCGAGGACCGGCGCGACGATCCTGACTTCGACGAGTTCGTGTCGACGGTCGAACGCACGGTTGGCTTCGTCTTCCGATCGGGAGGTGAAGCGCATGAGTGAGGCAACCACGAGCAAGGCTACCGTCAGGCTGCTGAAGTTGCTCGCACGCGGCAAGGCGGAAACGAACCTCCGCGACGGCGTCGTCATTCTGACCTTCGGGGACGGCACGTCCCATTCGGTTCCCGCCGAAATACTTGCTGCCGCGGAGGCTCGTGGCCTGCTAAGTCGACAGGAAAACGTCATCTCGCTGCCATCGGAGGGGCGCGCGTTTCTACGGCGCGCGGCAGCGGAACGGGAGGAAGCATTCCTCGATCAACACAGGCTCGTTGATGAGGTGGTTGTCGCGGTCGATGGTGCGAAGACGCATCTCAGGATCAACAGGGAAGAGTCACCCCTCGCATGCCTGCTTCGCCTGAGGGAGAAGAACGGCAGTCCTTTCCTGCCGGAGGAGGCATTTGCCGCCGGGGAGAAGCTGCTTGCCGATTTCACGCGGGGCCAACTGCAGCCGCGGATGACCGCATCCTGGGAACCGCGTCTGTCCGGGCGCGGAAAGGGCGATCGGGGCGGCATGGCCGACCTCAGCGACAACGCCGTGGCGGCCCGCTTGTCCGTCAACCGCGCGCTTGAGGCGATCGGTCCAGAATTATCGGGCGTTGCCCTCGATGTCTGCTGCTTCATGAAAGGGCTGGAGACGGTCGAGCGCGAACGCCAGTGGCCAGCGCGCTCCGCCAAGCTGATGCTGCGAACAGCACTTCTCGCCCTGTCGCGACACTACGCGCCCAAAGCCGCCGGTCGCCGGCAGCGCCTCGAGCATTGGGGCGATGAGAATTACCGGCCGGAGCTGACCTTGCGATAGGCGCTCAGGCCGCTGCGCGAACCCGTGCCTCTTCGCGGATCCTGTTCACCATCGAGCGCAGTCCGTTCGAACGCTGCGACGACAGATTTTCCACCAGGCCGATCTTTGAAAACACCTCGAAGGCGTCGAGCGCCGCGATCTCGGATGCGGTCTTGCCGGAGTAGGTGGCAAGCACGATCGCCACGAGGCCGCGCACGATATGGGCGTCGGAGTCGCCTTCGAAGGTCATGACGGGATTGTCGGGGTTGCCCTCGGTATGGGTGACCAGCCAGACCTGACTGGCGCAGCCCATCACCTTGTTTGCGGAGGTCTTCTTCTCCTCGGCCAGGTCAGGCAATGCCTTCCCGAGTTCGATCACGTAGCGATACCGGTCTTCCCAGTCATCCAGGAAGGAGAAATCGTCAATAATCTGCTCGAGGGTGGTCATGGGCAAATGGGCCTTTCCTTATTGGACCTTCATATAGGGGAAAGACCGCCAGATTTGAACCATTAAAAAGAAACGCCGCGAAGGATGGGCATCCTCGCGGCGCAGCAACTAAGCTGAAAAATAAACAGGGCAGGCACGTCAGGCACAGGGCGTACCCCAGGAGGTCGCCGGTGCAAGCTTGGTCGCGGGCTGGCCGCGGAAATTCTCAGGTGGCCGGGCGCGGTGTCGGCAGGGGAATGGTGCCGGTCGTCACGTTGTCCGAGGAAACGTCCTGACCGTCATCGACAGGCGGGCGATAGGGCATCGGCTGGTTCAGCGCGGCAGTCTTCTCTTCATGCGCCTGCAGGGCGGCGACAGGAGAAGCCTGCGTCGGCGCAAGAGCAACCGCTGGCTTGGAAGAAGGAGCGAAGGCGACATCGGCGCTTTTGCCGTTGCCGAACTGATTGTCGAGAAGCTCATAGGCAACCCGCGCGCCTTCACGGGCACGGTGGCCGAGCGCCGAGACGGTTTCGGCACCCTTGGTGCAAACCTCCGGCTTTTCGCCGCACAGGCCGCTCAGATAATCGTAGGCGCCAGTTGCGGCCACGAAGGCATCGGAAATCTGCAATGTCGGTTCGTTGGCATTCTTCACTGCGCTCTCGCCGCTGAAGAAAGACAGCAGCACGAGCACAAGCCCGAACCAGAACGATCCTTTGATCAGAAACCACATAGTCGTTGCCCATCCTGTTTCCCGTTCGGTCTTGCCGCCGAATCGGTCCGGTCTTCCGGTGTGGCTTCACCATAGAAAGAACTTGCGAATGCCTGTTTTCAAAACTCGTCGGCATTTGCGGCAAATTTAATTCAAATTGTAGCGAATGACATTTGTGACGCATTTCAGTCGAATTCTAGCCATCGGCGTTAAGCATGCCGGAGCCTGCCTCCTGTAATTGCAAGCTTTCCGGCGGGCGATGCCGCCACAAATATTAACGAAAAGCCGAAATGTGAGCGAAATCCGTCGCTTACTTGCTGTTAACCGTAAAAAACAAAGCCCCTTTGGACTGGCCCAAAATGGGACTTTTAGCCCTTTCCGGCTGTGGAGCGGGACTTTCCCTTATCCTTTCTTTAAGCGCCCGGGGCCTATTGTCGGCACTCGTTAAAGAGCCTTTTGGGCGGGTATTGCGTGCGTGTAATGAGTGACATCGGAGATCGGGCTGCGGCCCTCGTGGACCGGGCGGCCGATGGCTGGCTTTCCCGGACAGGCGGGGCAGCATCGGTGCGCCAGCGGGAGCTTTCGATCCTGCGCCGGCTTGCGCTCATCTCCTCCGCTGCCCTCGTTGCCGCACCTGCGGGCCTGTCTCTCGTGACGACGCCAGCCGTGGCGCTACCCGCCGGAGTTGCGGCCGTCTGCGCCGGCTTTTTGTTTTCCGCCGTCGGCAGCATAGCACTCTCGCGCCAGAGCCTGGCGGGCTCGGGTCTCGCAAGCCAGCCTGCTGAAGACTTCTTCATGGATGTCAGCGCCGGGCTCGTGCTGATCTTCGATCCGCAGGGCAACGTCACGACCGTCGGTGGCCGTGACAAGCGTGATTTTCTCGTCTGGATGCGCAGCCCCGAGGGCCGCGGCTTCCTCGAGCAGATCCATGTGTCCGATCGCATCCTTTTCCTTCAGGCGCTCGATCAGCTGCGCCAGGGCGAGGAGCAGGCAACTGTCGACCTGCGCCTCGAGCGTCCGTCTGTTTCGCGCGATAGCCGCCAGTTCGCCTATCTGCGGACGGAGCTGACCGCGCGCCGCGATGCCGACGGCAACCTCCTCAGCGTGGTCTCCCAGCTGCGTGATGTTTCGGTGGAACAGCAGCTGCGCGTTGAAGCGCAGAACCGCGCCGCAGATGCGCAATCAGCAAACGACGCCAAGTCCCGTTTCCTTGCCGCGGTCAGCCACGAGCTGCGCACACCGCTGAATGCCATCCTCGGCTTTTCCGACATCCTGCTCGGCGAGTATTTCGGCAAGCTGGAGAACGAGCGCCAGCGTGAATATGTCGGGCTCGTCCGCGATTCCGGCGCCCACCTTCTCTCCGTCGTCAACACGATGCTGGATATGAGCAAGATCGAAGCTGGCCGCTACGAGCTGATGCCTGAAGCCTTCGACGTCGGCGGCGCAATCCGTTCCTGCGAGGCGATGCTCGGGCTGCAGGCCAAGGCCAAGGGCGTGTCCCTGACCAGCCGCATCCAGCGCGGTCTCGACGAGGTCGTCGCCGATCAGCGCGCGATCCAGCAGGTTTTGATCAATCTCGTCGGCAATGCCATCAAGTTCACCGATGCGGGCGGCGCGATCTCGGTCGATGCCTCTGCGCGCGACGGCGTCCTGACCCTCTGTGTCAGCGATACCGGCATCGGCATCCCGGCCGACAAGCTCGAAATGCTCGGACAGCCTTTCGTCCAGATACAGAACGACTATACCCGCCGCTTCGAAGGCACCGGCCTTGGCCTGTCCCTGGTGAAGGGCCTCGTTGCGCTGCACGGCGGCGATTTCGCGATCGCCAGCGCGCCGGGTGCCGGCACGATCATTACGATTTCGATTGCGGTGGATGGGTCCGGCATACAGGCGGCGGAAGCCGCGCCTCATGATCTCATTGAGTTTCCGCCGCGTTTGAAGACTGCGCCGGCCAGTGCCGGTCTCTTGGAAGAGGGGCTTTTCGATGGCCGCGAGCAAGCGAAAATCGCCTAAGGGGAAGCGCGGCCGGCAGAAACCCGGCCTGCTCCTCACCGGCGCAACGGTCGTCGGCAGCCTCGGGCTGCAAGGCGCGAGCCTGCTCGGCGGCGTCATCGGCCGCAATCCGTCGATCGCCGGTGGTTCGGCTGCCTTCCTCGTCATCTTCAGCTTCGTCGCCGCCAACGCGCTATGGTATCAGCCGGGCACCCACCCGCATCCGTTCCTGCGCACGCGCGATCCATTGTTTCCTTACGCGCTTGGTGGCCGTCCTGTGACGGAAGAGCATTCCGGCGAGGTCACGACGTTCAAGATCGAGCGGCAGGACGAAAACGCCGGCGACCCGACGACCAATTCGACACCGCCGGTCGCCGCCTTGGCACCGAACGCAAGCCAGCTGGTGATGGACATACAGACCGAGCTTTCGCGCCGGGGCCTCTACAATGGTGTCGCTGACGGCGTTATCGGCCCGCGCACAAGCGCTGCGATCCTCTTCTTCGAGGAAACGGTCGGCATGCCGCAGAAGGGCGATGCCACGCCTGACGTGCTGGCCGCGCTGCGGACGAATTCAGTCGGCCCGTCGCCGATACCGGTCGAGCGCCCGTCGGGAGACATCACCTCCGGTGCCGCCGGCGAGGATCCGGTAGCCGCTGCCATTCGCAGCGCGGAAAAGACGGTGAAGACGGCGCCGACGCCGGTCAAGCAGACCCAGTCCGCCGCCCTGTCGAATGTCGACCTCGTCCTGAAGATCCAGCAGGGTCTCGCCAACATGGCCTATGCCAATGTCGGCGTCGACGGCGTTGCCGGCGAGCAGACGCGTGTGGCGATCCGCCATTTCCAGAAGCACTATAACCTTCCAGAAAACGGCGAACCGAGCGACACCGTCCTGAAGAAGCTCAAGGAAATCGGCGCGCTCTGAGGCGAGCGGCTTTGCCGGGCACATTGCGGCCGCGGGTAGGGCGAGCTATATCGCCCGAATGAGATTGCGCTCCGACATTTTCGTTTCCGCACTGCTGCGCCGCGTCTTCGCGAAGGGCGACTTTGCCGCCGTCGAGAAGAAGGGGGCCGAAGAGGCTGGTGCCGTCTTCATCCGCCAGCATTTCCGTGATGGCCTGGAGACGCTTTACGGGCCCGCCCCTCAAAGCCTCTTCGACGATGGCGGCAGTACCGAGCGGCTGTTCGAGGTAAGGCTTGAGCGCCAACCGGCCGACGATGTCAGGGACATGCTGGACCGCGAACGGAAGTTCGATTCCGACCTCTGGATCGTGGAGCTGGAAGCCGAGGAGATCGGTGACCTCGTGCCGACCGCGCGCCGCAACGAGAACCCTTTGTAAGCGCTCTTACCTGCTGCGGCTGACGAGCTTCAGATCGCGCGCTGCCGGGATCTGACGCGCGGGACGTTTTCCATTCGACTGTGCGGCTGCCGGCTCTGCCTGTTCCGGCAGATAGGTGTAGCTGTCGGCGCGGCGCCAGGCTTCGACGCGAGCGTGGCATTCCTCAGGATCGAGCGCGTCGAGCAGCATCCAGGCGCGCGTGACGCTGTGCTGCGCTTCCGCCAGATGCGGATAGAGCTTCTCGAGCACGAAGACCGCATCCATAAAATCCATGCCGACGCTGGTCAGCGTCGTCCCGAGTTGCTGGCCGGACATGTCGAGCATGATGCGCTCGGAGAGCCAGCGGCTGGCCGAAAGCGTATCGGCAAGCGCCGTTGCGAATTGCAGGGCCTCGCGGTTGCGCGCAAAACGGACGAGAAGGGCCGATTGTATCGGCGACAGGGTTCTAAGGCCGAGGCGGTCACCCTCGTTGTCCCCGAGGTGCCGCGCGAGCTGACGGATTCGCTCGCGCATCTGTTCTTCACTCTCGCGACGATCGCTTGCCTCTGCCTCTGCCTCGGCCGCAACAGGGGCGCTGACGACAGGCTCGGCCGGTTCGAGGGGGAGGGGGGGTGCGGGTGGTTGCTTCGGCTCCACATGCCGAAGCCCGACAAGCGCATCCACGACCTTTGGAGACAGCGAGGCGCGGCTGACGATGGCCTTCGAATGCGCGCTGCCCTGCATCCGGGCAATCGCGATCAGCGTATCGTCGTCAATGGCTTGCGAAGATGTGAGAAACGGCGCCGCGATTTCGATCGGCTGCGAGCCGACAAAGAGGGCGACGGCTTGCGGTATCTGTTGGCACTGTGAAAGTGCGGCAACCGCCTGGCGCCGTGCCTCGAGCGAAGAGGCGGTGAACAGAGGTGTGAAGAGTTCGGCAAACTGGCGAAGCTCGGACCGCGTGGGAGGCTGCAATCCCTCGAAGCTGCTGACGGTCGCCATGAGAACCACGTCCTTCTTCCGGCTGGCGGAGGGGGCCTCTAGGTCTCGGAACCGATCACGCACAAGTACACACCCTGGAAACTAACGAAAGGGATGCCGCAGGACTGGACGTGTTGGGACGCCCTCTACCTCATACGGTTTTATGAACAAATCCTACAGGGGCAGGGTTAATGCTTGCTAAAGAGCAGAAGCATTTGTGCCGGAAAGGCGCAGCCGCAATGGGTGCCTGTGGATAGGAAGAGGAGGCGACCGCTCAGAGGCTTTTCAGGTCGCGCAATGCGAGCAGAAGCTTGTCGCTGTCGTCGAAGCCGGACTGATAGAGGTCAAGCGCCGCCGAGGCTGCAATTTGCGCCTCCGAGCTTTTGATGTCGATGCGCCGTTCCGCGCACCACGCATCAAGCGCATGCCTCAAAATGTCGAGATCCTCAGGGGAAAATGTCGAACCGATCAACAAAGACATCTGCCTGCCCGCCTTGGCTACTGATTGACCCGATGCCACTTCGCCAGCCTCGCCCTCGGCTGGTAGTCTGACCTTATCGAAATTGAATCGGACTGCAATTAGTATTTTCGTGATGTAATTATGCAACAAGCGTTACGCCCGCCTGCGCGCGCGGTGCAACTCTCACTAAGTATATGATTTTGCGCTAAAATAAATTGACGCCATCGAAGACGTTTCTTTCTCAAAACCGTTGAAACCAAAACGCCGGTTCAAGCGTTATAGCTTCACCGCCTTGGCGGCCGATGGAAGCACGAGAATTTAACAATCTGTTAACTGTCGTATGTCTCAATTCGGGAAGGAACAACGCGGTCGGCTAGCGATCGTCGGGTATCCACATCACGGTATTTAGGACGTGCCGTGAGAAAGGCGCGAATGACCCAAGGGCAAACCGAAGCCTGAAAGGACGCGCTGGTCCGTTGATGCGGACAGGGTGAGATTCACGAGTTCATCCGTCTCGGGCAGTGCAGGGAGACGAGAATGGCAAAAGTCGTTGCATTGGCTGACCGTCTGTCTCGGACGCAGAGCCGCAAGCATACAGCGCCGATCGAGGCGCAGATCCTCTTTTTCACCGGCGTTCGCTACGAGCGCCTGGGTGATACCGCAAAGCGTGCAAGCGTCCGTCGCTCCGTACGTTCGAAGGTCAAGTAGGGATCAATTGGCGTCGGATGCGAATTCCTCGCAACCGGCGTTCGAAAGGAAGCTCTTCGCAGCAGCGTCGAAGCTCGATTGCGGCGCCACCGTTCTCAGAACGGCATAGCCCTCGGATCGCGCCGACTCCACGAGGATCGTCTTCTGCAATTCCGCAGGCAGAGCCTTGCGCAGCTCCGTCAGCTGGATCGGGCTCCCGATCAGGATATCGACGGCACCTCCCACCGAAGTCCGGTCGTTCATGCTGAAAATCTCGTTCGATGCCTCGTCGTAGAGGGCGATCGACCAGAAGGGCACGTTGCCCTTCGCGGTAAACCGTACCGGATTCTCCTCCGTATCGAAGGAACAAACGGCTGTGTGAACAAACGGGTCGTCGTTTGAGAGCCCGGCGGTGTCGTCGGTGCCGCTGAGCAGGTAGAAAGTATCGATATCGCCCTCGGAAGCCACCCGGGTCGCTGCGTCCTTGCCGGTGAAATGCGGCAGGGAGAGGATGATGACGAGGTGCAGAAGCGCGGCGCCGAAAAGGCCGGCGAGCAGTGCAAACAGGATCCTAAGCATTGCCGCACCCGGTCTTCTGAAGCTTCGGCATGGCAAGATCGATGACGCCGGAGCTGCCGGCAGTCGGCGTGTCGAAAAGTGTCAGCACGAGTTGAAAGGTGCCGGCCGCGGGCACGGCCAGCCAGTTGCCCGGTCGTGCGCGAGACGAAATGTCGATCGTGAAGGTGCTGTCAGGACTGCGAAGCACGGTCCAGGAATTGAGCGCGCCGGGCAGGCCTGTCTGCAGCGAGGCGGGGCTGCCGCTATTGTCTGCTGTAAACAGCGTCCAGATGCGCGCCGCCGGCGTCTGTCCTGATATCCGGTAGCTACAGGACGCGTTCAGGCGTTCTCCATCGTCGTCGACCTTGGCGGTAAACATCAGCCCTTCCGCACTGCCGTAGAGCAACCGGCCGGCACGGGCGCGATGCGATTTGGCATAGGGGTCTGCGTCTTCGGTCTGCAACTGCGGGAAAGCTTCCCAAGCGCCAAGCTTGATGGCTCCGAAGCCGGCGGTGGCATCGAGCGCATAAAGGGATACCAGAATTCCGCCGCCAAAGGCGATCGTCAGGATCATCGCAATGAAAAGAGGAAATCGAAACACTAGGCGCCTTTGATCAACAAATCAGTTGAAAGGGTTACCACTGATTCCGGCAGGGTGGAATGGCTCAGCTCTCCGCTGCGGCTGCACTTTTCCTTCGCTGGGATTTCACTCCGCGCTGGCGACCTTCTGCGTCACCAGCGGCGGGGCGCTTTTCAGTTTCTCGCCGAGATCCTTGAGGATGCGCGTCGACTCGACGGAAAGCATGCGCGGACGAACGAGCGGCGGCGGACTGCCTTCGGGCGGCTTGGCGGCGACCGTCTTCGGCGTCTTTTCCGGGGCGGGGGTCGGAACGCCCGGGATCTGCCTGAGCGTGATGCCTTGGTGGGCGTAGTCCATCGCGCGCTTGAATGTCATCGCCGGCAATGAGCCGCCGGTCATCTTGTTCGTCGAGGTATAGTCGTCATTCCCGAACCAGACGGCGGTGGTGTAGTTGCCGGTGAAGCCGATGAACCAGGCGTCGCGGTAGGCCTGGGTGGTGCCCGTCTTGCCGGCGGTGAGAATGCCGTTGTCGAGCGCTGCCTTTCGCGCGGTGCCGACATAGGGCACGCGCGACAGCATCTGGTTCATGTAGGCATCGGCCTGTTCCGACAGCACGCGCTTTGCCGGAGGCTCGTCCCGGTCGAAGTCGTAGAGTACGTCGCCGCCGTAATCGAGGATCTGCGTAATGCCGTGCCGGCGAGACTGCATGCCGCCGGCCGGGAAAACGGCGTAAGCGGTCGCCTGATCCATGACGGTCACTTCGGACGTGCCGATCGGGATCGTCACGTCGTCGCGAACAGGGGATTCCACGCCAAGGTTCTTCGCCATCGCGCGGATCGGCTGGATGCCGAACTTCTCCTTGGCGAGGCGCACTGGGATCGTGTTGATCGACTGCGCGATCGCGGTCGCCAATGTCACGCGACCGGCATAGCGGTTCTCGTAGTTGTGCGGGCTCCAGTTGCCCCAGTAGATCGGCGCATCCACGACGACGCTGTCGGGTGTCATGCCGTTTTCCATGGCAACGGAGTAAGTGTAGACCTTGAACGACGAGCCTGGCTGGCGCAGCGCCTTCGTGGCGCGGTTGAACTGGCTTTCGCCGTAGTCACGACCGCCGACCATGGCGCGCACCGCGCCGCCGTTCTCGATCATCACCATCGCGCCCTGCTTGGCGTGATAGCTCTCGCCATATTCCCGCAGCGAGGTTTCGACGGAATCTTCGGCGGCCCCCTGCAATCCCATGTCGATCGTCGTGCGGACGACGAGGGAGTGCTGGTGGAAGCGTGGCGAAAGCCGCATCACCTCGTCGAAGGCCCAGTCGAGAAAGAAGTCTGGTGATTCCACTTCGTTGCGGTCAACGACGGTCGCCGGACTGCGGCGGGCGGCAATCACCTGGCCTTCGGTCATCATGCCGCTTTGGACGAGATTGGTCAGGACCTCGTTGGCGCGGCCGCGCGCGGCGGGCAGGTTGACGTGCGGAGCGTACTTCGCCGGCGCTTTGAAGAGGCCGGCGAGCATGGCGGATTCGGCAAGGTTCACATCGGTGATGTTCTTGCCGAAATAGAACTGCGCCGCCGCCGCCGCACCGAACGTGCCGCCGCCCATGTAGGCGCGGTCGAGATAGGTGGAGAGAATTTCCTTCTTCGACAGGTTGGCTTCGAGCCACAGTGCCAGGAATGCTTCGGTGATCTTGCGGTCGATCGATCGTTCGTTTGACAGGAAAAGGTTCTTGGCGAGCTGCTGCGTCAGCGTCGAACCACCCTGGACGACACCGCCGGCCTGGGCGTTGGTGACGATCGCGCGGAAGAGGCCGATCACGTCGATGCCGAAGTGGCTGAAGAAGCGGCGGTCTTCGGTCGCCAGTACCGATTTGATCAGACTGTCGGGTAGCTCGTCGATCGGCACCGAATTCTGATGGATGACGCCGCGATGGCCGATCACGTTGCCGTAGCGGTCGAGAAAGGTGACGGCGTAGTCGCCGCGATTGCGCCAATCTTCCTTGGTAGCCTCGAAGGCAGGCTGGGCAAGAGTGAGCATCAGGACCGCGCCGACGGACCCCCAGGTCAGGCCTTCGCCGGCGAGTTCAAAGACGATGCGCTTCCAGCCGCGAACGCGGAAGCGGCGAAAGAAGATGGTGATGTCTTCCCAGATCTCTGCGGAGCGGAAACCGGCGTTCCAGATGGTGGAGTCGATCCAGGAATCGATCTTCAGCAGCAAGTGTCGTTTCTTGCGCGGCTGTTTTTCTGGATTGTCCGGATCCGTCACGTCTTATATTCCCGCCCGATCAGTCACTTCGACGTCGGATAGCCTGATGTCGAACTATGGCAAATCTGCCGCCCGCATCCGGGGGTAACCGGCGCATGATGAATCATTGGTTGATTTGCCTGCCAAGAACAAGAGAAATGGAAAGCTCTCACGTGATTTTGCGGGGAGCTGTTGCAAGAACGGAATGATGGAAGACATACCCTTCTGGAAGACGAAGACGCTCGCCGAGATGACGACGACGGAATGGGAAAGCCTGTGCGACGGCTGTGGCCTCTGTTGTCTCAACAAGCTCGAGGAGTGGGATAGCGGCGACATCTATTTCACCTCGATCCGCTGCAAGCTCATGGATGGCGAGAGCTGTCGCTGTTCGAGCTACGAGAACCGCTGGGATTTCGTGCCGGATTGCGTCCAGCTCACCAAGGAAAACGTCGATGAGATCGCCTGGCTGCCGCCGACCTGCGGCTATCGGCTGATCAACGAGGGCCGCGATCTCTACTGGTGGCATCCGCTGGTCTCGGGCGACCCCGAGACGGTGCATGTGGCCGGGATCTCGGCGCGCGGTCGCACCATCAACGAGACCGAGGTCAAGGTCGACGACTTCGAGGACTATGTGGTGGACTGGCCGCTGACCGTCGGTGACGAGGCGCGGGCGCAGGAGCCCGAGGCGGCCAAGTGATATCGGCCTAGGCGGCAGCCTGAAGAAACCGGCTGAGTTCCTCGCGCACATAGTCTTCGACCGAGCCCTTCGGCTCGAAGCCCCACCAGAGCAGGCAGCCCTGCCACTGCGAGAGCATCAGCCGCCCGAGCGGCGGTTTGCCGAGGCATCGGTCGAGCGCTGCCGCGAGCGTCTTTCCCCAGGCCGCGCCCCGCGCTCGCAAGGCCGGGTCGCGCAGATCTTCCCTCAGCACCAGTAGGCCTTCCGCATAGGATGCGGCATCGTCGCCGTAGTCCCTGGAAAGTCCCGCAAGTAGCTCGATGGCGCCCTCGGGCGTTTCGGCAACGGACCGGATCAGCCGCGCCGTTTCCATGTCCAGCCGGTCCCAGGCCCGCAGCAGGCAGGCTCGCAGCATCGCCGCCTTGGTGGCGAAACGCTGCACCAGCGTCGAGCCGGAGAGGCCGCTGATTTTCGCCACGGCGCCGAAGGTCGCTGCACCCGGGCCTTCCGCATGCACAAGCCCGAGAACCATGTCGAGAAGCTGTTCGTCCGAAAGCGTGCGGGGGCGGGGCATGAAGTTTCCTCTTGCGTTCGCGATGAATATGAACGAACGTTCGTTTATATTCAAGCGGAATGGTGAGACCCATCGAATGGGTTCCAGCGTGGAGGACAGTCACGTGACAGCAGCGCTTTCAGGAAAGATCGCCCTCGTTGCCGGCGGCACGCGCGGCGCCGGTCGCGGCATTGCCGTGGAACTCGGGGCCGCCGGCGCAACGGTCTACGTCACCGGCCGCACGACGCGGGCAACGCAATCGGAATATGGCCGCCCGGAGACGATTGAGGAAACGGCGGAAATGGTAACCGCTGCCGGTGGTGAGGGGATCGCGGTGCGCGTCGATCATACCGTGCCCGAAGAGGTCGAGGCATTGGTTGAGCGCATCCGTCGCGAACAGGGCCGGCTCGATATCCTGGTCAACGATATATGGGGCGGCGAACACCTCACCGAATGGAACAAGCCGGTATGGGAGCACTCGCTGGACAAGGGCCTGCACATGCTGCGGCTGGCGATCGACACGCATCTGATCACAGCGCATTTCGCCCTTGCATTGATGATCGAACAGCCCGGCGGGCTGCTGGTGGAGCTGACCGACGGCACCGCCGAGTATAATGCCACCCACTATCGCCTCTGTCCGTACTATGACCTCGTGAAAACGGGCGTGATCCGCATGGCCTGGGCGCACGCCAAGGATCTCGCGCCGCATGGCGCCACCGCAGTGGCGCTGACACCGGGCTGGATGCGCTCGGAAATGATGCTCGACATCTTCGGCGTCACCGAGGAGACCTGGCGCGACGCGACAGCGGCGCAGCCGCATTTCGTGATCTCCGAGACGCCGCGCTTCACCGGCCGGGCAGTCGAAGCGCTTGCCGCCGATCCCGAGCGCGCCCGCTGGAACGGTCAGTCGCTATCGAGCGGCGGGCTCGCCAAGGTCTACGGCTTTGACGATATCGACGGCTCTCGGCCGGACTGCTGGCGCTACATGGACGAGGTGATGGAGGCAGGCAAACCCGCCGATGCCAGCGGCTATCGTTGAATCGGATTAGCCGGACGGGATGACAACGAACTGCTTTTGCAGGGTTTTCGGCGCGGCGTTCTGCCATGACTTGCGCACCAGGCCCTGCACCAGTTCGTCGCTCGCCTTGCCGTAGAAGAGCCGCGTCGAGCCGCGCTGTCCCCATCCGCCCGGCACGGCAGCCGTATCGTCTGGCGCCACGGCGAGCGTCATATGCTGCTGGTCGGGCGTCAGCCGGACCACGCAATAGTCCTGGTCGGGCATCGTCAGGAATATCTTGCTGCGCACGCGAAAATCACGCGTGCCGTGATGAGCGCTCTCGACCGCCTCCGGCAGGCTAAGCGCAAAGGAAACGAGTTCTTCCTGATCCATGCTCGGCATTTTAGCATAGCCTTATTCGATGGCACCAATCAGAAAAATTCAAGCCTCGGGCATCGGCACGGCTAGAAAAAATCGAATATAGGAAAATAATCCTTGACGGCGTGACGGTGGTTTGATAGGGTTATGGCATAGTCGGAAAGTTGCGAACGGAGAGGTTCGCTGAAGCGGCCGAGCTTGTTTTGCGGGCCACGACCAAAGCATCGCGACGCCCTCACGGGCAAATAATTTCCTAGCCCTGCGCTGTTGTCGGTCCAAGGAGTGAATGCGAGAAGGCGGATATGTTCTCGCCCTCCAGAAAATAATCGCGGCGTTCTCTCGTCAGGACCGAAAAGATTGAGTGGGCTGTGCCATGCCAGTTGGCGAGGAAATCATGTGATTCAAAGACGATGAGAGGAGTTTGAGCGACCCAATCGGTATTGCTTCGAAACAAACTGATTTCGCTCCCCTCGATGTCGATCTTGACAATGAATGGTTTCCCGTCGGGAACAGATGGGAGGAGGCCGGGTATGGTTTGCGCTTCGATCTCTCCGCATGCGCTTTCGACCGTCTGCCAGGCCCAGGAGCCGTAGCCCGGGTCGTGAAGCGTGATGCGTCCGGGTTGATCGGATATGGCGGCATTGATGGGACGGATGTTCGGGCGATTCTCGGCATTCCGGCACAGCACGGCGTAGTTCGCTGGTTCCGGCTCTACGGCAAGTATGACGGCGCGTGGAAACAGCTGGGAATACCAGATGGAAGCCAATCCGGAGTTTGCACCGCAGTCGACGATGACGGGCGTTCCTCCGTCGCTGAGGATGCTCTGATAGTGGTGGTTTAGAGCCTCGGCGTGCGCCGTGCTTTCTATGTAATATTCCTTGTCCATGAAGACTTGCATGAAAATCTCCCAGTCCGTCGATTTGAGGCGCAGGGAAATATCGCCATCGACACCTGGTATGCGGATCTTCCTGATTTCCGCAACGTCGCGCGTGGTCTGCCGGGTAAAGTAGACGGCGAGCGCTGCCTGTAGGCCAAAATGCCTTATCAAGGTGCTCAGCGTTTGAAAGTGCCACAGCATCAACGAGACCTGCTGATCTAAGTATTGAAGATAGTATAGATGAAATAGCGAAGGCGATATTGGGCAAAGATAGCTTATAGCGGTAGTTATTGCAGAGCTATGATCGCTATCTGCCTGCTTTCTATTCATAACGCAGCGGCTTCGATCACGAATTCGCTCTCCATAACGACCGAATGAAGATCTTTGCGATTCCTTCGCCACGATCTTCTTGGATGCTCGCTCGCGGTGACTCGATCAGCCTGGAATAGGGCTTGCGGCCAAAGAGGTTTCAACGATGGAAGTCGAGAGTTTCATGCCCGAGCTGTATGGCTTGTGGCAGCAGACGCGCGCCTATGGCTGCGGCGTCGCGGCAGAGGCCAGTCAAGCTGTCGTCGAGGAATATTTTCTTGAGACGAAATCCGGTGCGAGCGCCTCGCCGGAAGATCTGCGGGTGCTTCTGAACGAGATGACCGCGGAGATGCGCGAGCAGTTTGCGGCCTTCCGCGAGTTGCGCAGATCAGCGGAGGCCGCAGCATCGGCAAGTGGTGAGGAGGTGGCGGCAAAACTTGCTCGCGCCGATCTCAAGGCCGCGACCGATGCCATGTCGCTGATCGTGCGCACGCTCGAAAAAATCGACCAGCTTCAACGCCAGTTCGCGCGGGATCGGGAACTGGCGATCGAGGATCACGAGACGGCGATGGGGCTGGACGATGCGAAGACGCGCTTTCTCAAACGCATCGAAGAACGTGCGACAGAGCGCGCCCGGCAGCTGTTTGAAGATTGGCGGCAAAACGGCCCTCCCGCAGTCGATGAAGACCAGGCCGCCAGGGCGACCCGCGAAGCCGAGCCGGGCTGAATGCCTGGCCGCGCGTGCGGATGAACGGCGGGCGGCACGGTTGCTGGCGCGGCATGAGCAAAGGATGGCAGGCATCGTGGCGCAACATTCGCAGGTGCGGCAGGCGATGGCGGCAATCGCTGCAACCACCGACGCGCTGTTCAACGGAGTTGCCCGGCCGCAGCCGGCGGCGCCAAATGAAGAGCCCGTCATTTCGCTCGATGCGGCGATTGCGCCCGAGGTTTTCGCCGAGCAATACGATCTCTGGAAAACCTTGGGCGGCCTGTGGGAGTTCAACGCCCGCTCAGAGCAGCTGCCGCCTTCCGGCGACTGGCGTACGTGGCTGGTGCTTGGCGGCCGTGGGTGCGGCAAGACGCGGGCAGGCGCGGAATGGGTCCATGCGATCGCCAGCGCCGGGCAGCGATCCGATCTGCGGATCGCCTTGGTCGCCGAAACGCTCGGAGATGCGCGCGAAGTGATGATCGATGGCGTTTCCGGAATCTGTCGCATAGCGCGGCGGCGATGTCCGGAATTTGAGGTTTCGCGCCGCAGGCTTGTCTGGCCGAGTGGCGCCGTCGCTCAGATCTTCTCGTCCGAGGACCCGGAAAGCCTGCGCGGCCCGCAGTTTCATTTTGCCTGGTGCGACGAGTTGGCGAAATGGAAGCACGGGCAGGAGACCTGGGACATGCTGCAGTTCGGCCTGCGCTTAGGCACTCATCCGCGCCAGCTGGTGACGACAACGCCGCGCCCCGTGCCGCTGCTGAAGCAACTGATCGCCGACACCGGCACCCGGCTGACACGGATGAGCACATTTGCCAATGCGGCCAATCTGGCGCCGGGCTTCATCGATGCACTGGCGCACCGCTATGGCGGCACGCGGCTCGGGCGCCAGGAGCTCGACGGCGAACTGATCGAGGATCGCGACGACGCGTTGTGGCGGCGCGAGATGATCGAGACGGCCACGATCCGCTTCGCCGGCGAGATCAGGCGGATCGTCATCGCCGTCGATCCGCCGGCTGCTGCTGGTGTGAGTTCCTGTTGCGGCATCGTCGTGGCGGGATTGGAGTCATCGGGACGCGCAGTGGTGCTTGCCGATTGCTCGGTCGAAGGCGAGAGCCCGGCCGGCTGGGCAGGCGCAGTGGTGCGGGCCTATCGACGCTTTTCGGCGGATCGGGTGGTGGCGGAAATCAACCAGGGTGGCGACATGGTGACATCGATGCTGAAGAGCATCGACGAGAGCCTGCCGGTCTCGACCGTGCGTGCGACGCGCGGTAAGTATCTCAGGGCCGAACCGGTCGCGGCACTCTACGAGCAGGGGCGGGTTGCCCATGCCGGGCGTTTCGTCGCGCTGGAGGACCAGATGTGCGACTTCGGTCCGGATGGACTTTCATCCGGCCGTTCGCCCGACCGGCTGGATGCGCTGGTCTGGGCGTTGACGGCACTGATGCTGGAGGGAAATGGAGAACCCCGGGTGAGGGGTATCTGAAGGACGGATTGGACTAGCGTTGAGGTTGCTGTTGCGTCGGACGCGGTGATTGCTGTTCGGGACGAACCTGACGCCATTCGTTTTCGAGCTGGTCGACGACATGCTGTGGAATGGTCGGCTGATTGCTGTTGGCCGGCTGCTGCATGCTCTCCTCCAAGGGCTTGATGTGACGGTGATTCAATCACTGGCACGGCTTAAACCATCTGTAAATCAGGCGCTTAAACACTTTAAACGATTGAATTAAATTTAATCGATTGAGGCGCAGGGCGCCGTACCACTTTTTGAGGCTGACATTATGGTTATCCACATCGACAGGCGCTTCTTCTTCGACACGGCGCGCGATGCGCTTTTCAAGGGAACGCTTAATCAGCCGCAGGTGGAAGGCATGACGGCGATCCTCGATTTCTGGGAAGCGCGGATGGCGGACGCCGATCCGCGTTGGCTCGCTTACATCCTGGCGACCGCCTACCACGAGACCGCCTATACGATGCAGCCGGTGCGCGAGACGCTGGCAACGACGGATGCAAGGGCGATCGAAATCCTGGAGAATGCCTATGCGGCGGGCAAGCTATCCTGGGTGAAGACCCCGTACTGGCGACCGGATGAAGACGGCAAGAGCTGGCTCGGTCGCGGTCTGGTGCAGCTCACCCACAAGCGGAACTACGAGGCGATGAGCAAGCTGACAGGCATCGATCTCGTCGCCGAACCGGACCGGGCGATGGAGATGGATGCCGCCGTTTCGATCCTGATCGAAGGCATGGTGCAGGGCTCCTTTGCCAATCACAAGCTCGCTGACCACCTGAATGACACCACCGACGACTGGGTCAATGCCCGTCGCATCGTCAACGGCACCGATCGGGCCGAAAAGCTCGCCGGCTACGGCAAGACCTTCCTTGCGGCGATCCGCCGCGAAGAGCCGGCGGCGCCGCTTGCGCGGTTGAAGGCCTGGCTCCTGCGTGCTATCGCGCGGGTCTTCGGCTAGACCTTCGCAGGGAGTTCCGCGTGATCCGCCATATCGTCTTCTTCACTGCGCCCGCGGAGCAACTGGAAAAAGTGCGCGCCGGCCTGTCGATCCTGACGGCAATTCCGCATGCCCGCCTGCTGGAGATCGGAACCAACATCAAGACTGACCAGCTCGGCACCGAGGTCGACCTCGTGGTCTACGGCGAATTCGACGATGAGGCGGCCCTTGCCGCCTACAAGGCGCATCCTGATTACCAGCGCTCGATCGACCTCGTGCGCCCCATCCGCGAAATGCGGATGGCAGCGGATTACGAGAGCGACGCGGCGGCAAAGCAGCCGTTGCAGTGATATTGCCGCAGCCCTGCTCCTCGAGAGGCAGACGCTGAACACCGCAACGAACGAGGTTAGCCAAGGGCGCTCTGGTCGGCGCAAATTCGGTCGATCAGGGCATCGACGTCACCCCTTGGCGGGCGATTTTGAGCGAGGCGCTGTTTCAGGTGCATGATCGGTTCGGCCAGGATCTCATCCAGGCTCTCGGCGCATGTAAAGTCGCCTGCCACTTGCTTGACCTTCGAATTGTCGAAGATCGCGGTCCAGGCCTTGTCGCCTCTGAGCGGGCCTTCCCAGGCCGGATTGTATTTGATCAGCGTGTCGGTCGGCACGTGAACGATCTTCGCTTCGACGCCGAGCAGTCTGGCGATCGCCTTTTGAATGTCGTCCCAGATGTGGGCGCGGTCGGACGTGATGTGGAAAATCTCGCGAAGCGCGGCCTGCTTGCCGAACAGCCCGACGAAGGGCACTGCGAGATCGACCGAGCGCGTCAGCGTCCAGGGCGTGTGTCCGTCGCCGGCAACGATGATCGGGTCGCCATCGAGCAGGCGCCTCGCCATGATGTCGGCTTCGCCCATCATCATCGGCAAGCCGGTACGCACGGTGTGGCTGGGGCGCACGATCGTCCAGGCGAGGTTGTCTGATTTTGCGAGCAGCTCTTCGCAGGCAATCTTCGCCTGGCTGTAGGGCCAGTAAGGATTGATCGCCGGCGTCTTCTCGGTGATCACGTAGTGACGCGCAGGCTTCTCGTAGACGGAGGCCGACGAGATGAAGATGTACTGGCCGCAATGGCCGGAAAACACCTCGATATCGCGCGCGATCTGATCGGGCGTGAAGGCGATGAACTGGCAGACGACGTCATAGTTCGCCTTGGCGAGATCCGCGTAATCAGACGATCCGAGCTCACCGACGATCGAGGTGACGCCTGCAGGCAAAGGGCTTTGTCTCAGTCCGCGGTTGAAGACGCTGACACGATGACCTTCGGCAACGGCGCGCTCGACGCATGGGTAGGATATTTGGCCGGTGCCGCCAATGAAAAGGACATTCAAAGCCATCTGGAAACCTCGGTATCTGACAGGCGGGATCTGGGCCACCTTCATAGCGCGAAAGGACTTCACCGTCTCCCGGCAAATCTGCGTGGTGGCGATCACACCCGGTCGTGGGGTGGCGAAAGGCCGCTTCCCGCCTATGTCAGAGGGTGTGGCCGACAGAAACGCCGAATGGCCGGGTGCGGAAGGAACACGCAATGCATAAGAATACGATCTGCCTGTGGTTCGATAAGGACGCCGAGGCTGCGGCCCGCTTCTATGCCGAAGTCTTTCCCGACAGCGCCGTGAGCGCCGTCATTCGTGCGCCCGGAGACTATCCCGATGGCAAACAGGGAGACGTGCTGGTCGTCGAATTCACGGTCGTCGGCATTCCCTGCATGGGCCTGAACGGCGGCCCGACCTTCAAGCAGAGCGAGGCCTTCTCGTTTCAGATCGCAACCGAGAACCAGGAAGAGACCGACCGCTACTGGAATGCCATCGTCGGCAATGGTGGCCAGGAGAGCGAGTGCGGCTGGTGCAAGGACAGATGGGGTCTCTCATGGCAGATCACCCCGCGTGCTCTCACCGACGCCATGAAGGCCGGCGGCGCCGAAGCCAAGCGCGCGTTCGACGCGATGATGACCATGCGAAAGATCGACGTTGCCGCCATCGAGGCGGCGCGGCGGGGCTGAGTGCTGCCATCGCCCCGCATCTCCAGAGCCACCCTGACAAGCCATCGATCATGTGATGGAGACGTCAGTATCGACTTTATTCACCAATATATGAGACGCATGAGTCTCAGACTGGGGTAGGAGCGCGCTGCATGGTGGTGGTGAGGGCTTTCGGGACGTCGTCCTCGGATGTGAAAAAGCGGGAAATGGAGCGTCTCGCGGCGCTGGAACAGCTCGACCTCCTCGATACCCCCAAGGACGAAGGCTTCGAGCGCATCGTCCGCTTGATCAAGCAGATCTTCGACGTCGATATCGGCCTGGTGTCCCTCATCGACGCGCATCGGCAGTGGTACAAGGCGTGTTCCGGGATGGGAGTGGACGAGGTTCCTGTTCAGGATACCTTCTGCCGTTATGTGGTCGATCGTGAGGAAGCAATCGTCGTGCAGGATGCGACCCGCGATCCGCGGTTCGCGCACAATCCCGCCGTGACGGGCGAAAGCCACATACGTTTCTATGCCGGGGTGCCGTTGAAAACCAAAGCTGGACACGTTGTCGGAACCGTATGTGCGATCGACCGCCGGACGAGATCGTTCGGTGCGAAGGATCTCTCGGTTCTCAACGAACTGGCGGGCGTCGCGATGGACCGGATCGAGTTGCTGCAGTCGGCCGCAACCGATGGCCTGACCGGTGCGTTGACCCGCCGCGCCTTTAGGCAGGAGGCCGATCAAGTTCTGTCGCTCGCCTTGAGACATCAGCACGACGTGTCCTGCGTCGTACTGGACATAGACCATTTCAAGAGCGTCAACGATACCCATGGCCACGCTGCGGGAGACCAGGTGCTGCATGCGGTCGCCGAAACCTGCAAGGCCAACCTGCGGGCGGGCGATCTGTTCGGACGGCTTGGCGGCGAGGAGTTTGCCATCCTCCTTCCGCACATCAATCGTGACGGGGCCGCCGCAGTCGCCGAAAAGGTAAGGCTTGCGATCGCGTCCCGGCCGATCGCCGGAGACTTCGGCGAATTGAACGTGACGGCAAGTTTCGGCATTTCGGCGCTTTCGATCATCACCAAGGACATCGAGACGATGTTGGCCCAGGCCGATGCCGCGATGTACCATGCCAAGCACCACGGTCGAAACCGATGCGTATCGTGGAACGCGATTGGTGCCGATGGTCCGACCGGTTCCCGCCGTCGCGTCCTGAAAGCAGGGTCGATCATCTTCAACGACCATCGCTCGACGATAGACTGCACCATAAAGTCGCTCGGCGTCGATAGCGCGGGGCTCTCCGTCTCCAGTTCCGCCGGCATACCTCCGGAATTCGTCCTGATGATCAAGGGCGAGGGTTTCGAGACCAAATGCCGGATCGTGGCGCAGGACCGGCAAAGCATAGAAGTCGCCTTCAGCGCCTGATCTGGCTCCATCGATACTGGCTGGCTGTAAATCCGATCCGCGTGGTCACACGCGGTTCTGTCATCACGCCGCCCTGTTGAGAGCCCGCTAACTCCAGGAAATCAACCATGAGATTGAGATCATTGCTGCCGTGGGGCTCCACGGCGGGTCGCAGGACCGTGCCCGAGAAGAAGGCGACAGGCGGCTTCATGTCGCTGACGGCAGAGGGGCGGGCGAGCTGGACTGGCCGCTCATACGCCGCCCTTTCACGTGAGGGCTTCATGAAGAACCCGGTCGCGCATCGCAGCGTCCGGCTGGTCGCGGAAGCCGCCGCCTCGGTGCCGTGGCTGCTCTATGAGGGCGATCGCGAGCGGCCGGATCATGCCATCCTCTCGCTGCTTGCCCAGCCGAACGGACGCATGGGCGGACCCGATTTCTTCGAGGCACTGTATGGGCACCTGCTTCTGTCGGGCAACGCCTATGTCGAACCGCTGCTGGTCGGCGGAAACCTGCGCGAGCTGCATCTGCTGCGGCCCGATCGCATCGGCATTGTCGACGGCAGGGATGGTTGGCCTGAGGCTTACGACTATCGCGCCGGCGGTTCCGTGCGTCGCTTTCCGGCGGAGACGGAAGGGCTTGGCCTGCTGCACCTGAAGCTCTTCCATCCACTCGACGATCATCTCGGTTTCCCGCCGCTGGCAGCCGCCCAGGTGGCGCTCGATCTCTCCAATGCGGCGGCGACCTGGAACAAGGCGCTGCTCGACAATTCGGCCCGACCTTCAGGCGCGCTGGTCTACCAGCCGAAGGAAGGCGGCAATCTCTCGCCCGACCAGTACGAGCGGCTGAAGCAGGAACTCGACGAGGGCTATTCCGGCCCGATGCGCGCCGGACGTCCGCTGCTCCTCGAAGGCGGGCTCGACTGGAAGTCGATGGGGCTATCGCCGAAGGACATGGATTTCGTCGAGGCCCGCAATGGCGCCGCCCGCGACATCGCGCTCGCCTTCGGCGTGCCCCCGATGCTGCTCGGCATTCCCGGCGACAACACCTATGCCAACTATCAGGAAGCAAACCGCGCCTTCTACCGGCTGACCGTGCTGCCGATGCTGACGCGCACCGCCGCCTCGCTCTCCGCCTGGCTCTCCGGACATTACGAGGACCGCCTGCGGCTAGAGCCCGATCTCGACAAGGTCGCGGGGCTTGCGGCCGAGCGCGATCAGCTATGGACGCGGGTGGGAAGTGCGGCCTTTCTCACAGACGAGGAGAAGCGGCAGGCGGTGGGGTATTGAGGCAGCAGCGGTCGCTCTTTCCTCTTTCATTTCGAGGAACAGCCTGCCTATTGTCGCATGAATGGTCTTGCGGGGCCGATATCCACGGAACGTGCAGTTCAAGACACAGACCACAAGGATCGACGATGGATGCGGGTTTCCCCGAGGGATTGACCTACGTGCCCGAATTTCTGTCGGAGGCGGCGTCGAAAGCGCTGGCTGATGCGTTGGACGCAGATGAATGGAACCGGACTCTCAAACGGCGCGTCCAGCATTTCGGCTACCGCTATGACTACCGCGCACGGTCCGTGGAAGCGGATGCCTATCTCGGGCCACTGCCGGATTGGCTCGCAACCGTTGCCCAACGGCTCGTTGGTGAGGGGCATTTTCATCAGGCGCCGGATCAGGTGATCGCAAATGAATACTGGCCAGGGCAGGGCATCAGCGCCCACGTGGATTGCGTGCCATGCTTCGGCGGCAGCATTGTTTCTCTAAGCCTGCTGTCCCCCTGCGAGATGATCTTCCGGAATCCCGAGACCTGGGATCGCCGGTCTATCATGTTGCAGCCCGGTGCCTTGCTGAAGATGGAGGGACCGGCGCGCTATCAATGGACGCATGAGATCCCGGCGCGGTTGGCCGATACTGTCGATGGCGAACGGCGTTTGCGTGGGCGGCGAATCTCTCTGACGTTCCGCAACGTCACGCTTGGCGAAAACCCGACTTAGCGCCATGCGTCTGAGGACGCTCTATCTCATTGAACCTGCGGATGATCGACCAAGCGCAAACTCGAACCGACTTTAACCGCCAGATTCGATCTGGGAGCAAACCGCACGAAGCGATTCAAAAGACTCGCATAACGGCGCCGATCGTTGGCTGGTTTTTGCCCGTCTTCAACCAAGGATCCCTGCGATGACAGACCTTTCCAACGATGCCGGGCTCTGGGCGACCAGGGCGCTCGGCGCGTCGGCGGGGGCGGCGGTGTCGCTCGTCTACCTCCTGCCGAAAAGCCGGCGGGAGGCCGCGAGCCGCTTCTTCACCGGCCTTGCCTGCGGGACAATCTTCGGCGGCCCGACCGGTATCTGGATTGCCGAAAGGCTGGCGCTGGCGGATCGCCTCTCGGCCTCGGAGGTGGTGCTGTCGGGATCGGCGGCGGCAAGCCTCTGTGCCTGGTGGGGTCTCGGCATCCTGTCGCGCATCGCCGGACGATACGGCGCGCGCGGGCGCTAGTCCGCAAGACCATTCCAACAAACGAGGAGAGCATCATGACCGCAAGCCGCGCGCTGGCGCGATCACCCATGGGCGCGGATACGCGCAAGTTCGCCAATCTGGAGCTCAGGGGGCTGAAGCGCGATGGCAGCTTTTCCGGCTATGCCAGCGTCTTCGGTGAAGTCGATCTCGGCAAGGATGCGATCGAGCGCGGCGCCTTCCGTAAGTCCTTAGCCGAACGCGGGGCGGGCGGGGTGCGTATGCTCTTCCAGCATGACCCGGCCGAACCGATCGGCGCCTGGAAGACGATCCGCGAGGACAGCCGCGGCCTCTATGTCGAGGGCATGCTTGCCGAGGGCGTCTCCCGGGCACGCGAGGTGCACCAGCTCCTGAAGAACGGCGCGCTCGACGGGCTTTCGATCGGCTTCCGCACCGTGCGCGCCAAGACCGATGCGAAGTCGGGTGTGCGCCGCATCCTCGAAGCCGACCTCTGGGAGATCTCGATCGTGACCTTCCCGATGCTGCCGTCGGCGCGCGTGCAGAACATCAAGAATGCGCGGTGGTTCCGCGACAAGGAGACCGAGCTGGTCCGCGCCATGCGCCGGGCCGCCCGGATGATGCTGACAGAAACCTTCAGATAGGAAAAACGGGACATGACCGACATGCATGAGACAGGTTCGCTGATCGCGCCGGAGATCAAGGCGGCGCCCGAGATGACGGCAGCCTTCGACGAGTTCATGGAGGCGTTCGAAGCCTTCAAGGACACGAACGATCGCCGGCTTGGTGAGATCGAGGAGAAGCTGACGGCCGATGTCGTCACCCGCGACAAGATGGACCGCATCACGAGGGCCATGGACGAGCAGAAGAAGGTGCTCGACCAGCTCGCGCTGAAGAAGGCGCGGCCGCCGCTCGGCCGAGGTGGCGGAAACGGCGTCGAGGCGAACGAGCACAAGGCGGCGTTCGAGCACTATATCCGCCGCGGCGACGAGGCCGGCTTGCGCGAGCTTGAGGCGAAGGCGATGTCGGCGGGGTCAGGGAGCGATGGCGGCTATCTCGTGCCGCCCGAAACGGACACCGAGATCGGCCGCCGCCTCTCCGTCGTTTCGCCGATCCGCTCGCTTGCGACCGTCCGCCAGGTCTCCGGCTCCGTGCTGAAGAAGCCGTTTGCGACCTCGGGCATGGCGGCCGGCTGGGTGGCCGAGGCGGCTGCCCGCCCGCAGACGTCAAGCGCGCAATTGGCCGAACTCTCCTTCCCGACCATGGAACTCTACGCCATGCCGGCTGCAACGCAGGCGTTGCTTGACGATGCCGCTGTCGATATCGAGGCCTGGATCTCGAGCGAGGTCGATACCGTCTTTGCCGAACAGGAAGGCACGGCCTTCGTCAACGGCGACGGCACCAACAAGCCGAAGGGCTTCCTCGCCTATACCGCGGTCGCCGACAGCGCCTGGAGCTGGGGCAATCTCGGCTATATCGCGACGGGTGCCGCTGGCGCCTTCAAGACCACGGGGGCCTCCGACACATTGATCGAGACGATTTACTCCCTGAAGGCGGGGCATCGGCAAAACGCCAACTTCGTGATGAACCGCAAGACCCAGGCCGAAGTGCGCAAGCTCAAGGATGGCGACGGCCGTTATCTCTGGCAGCCGCCGGCAACGGCCGGCGAGGCGGCGTCGCTGGTTGGTTTCCCGGTTGTCGAGGCGGAAGACATGCCGGATATCGCGGCCAATGCGCTGCCGATTGCCTTCGGTGACTTCCGCGCCGGCTATCTCGTCGTCGACCGCACCGGCGTGCGCGTGCTGCGCGATCCCTATTCCGCCAAGCCCTACGTGCTCTTCTACACGACCAAGCGCGTCGGTGGCGGGGTGCAGAACTTCGAGGCGATAAAGCTCATCAAGTTCGCCGTGAGCTGAGCACGGCAGGGCGGGTGCGGCTGCCCGCATCCGCCTGCCGAACATGCCTGCGCCACACCAATTCAGGATCGTCCATGACCTATGCACTGATTACTCCGCCTGTCGCGGAAGCGCTGACGCTTGCCGAGGTGAAGGCCCATTTGCGGCTCGACGACGGCAACGAAGACACGCTGCTGGCCTCGCTGATCCGCGTCGCCCGCGAGCATCTGGAGCGCACGACAGGCCTCTGCCTGATCACGCAGATCTGGCGCCTCCATCTTGAATCGATACCTGAAGATCGTGTGATTCAGATTGCCAAGGGGCCGGTGCAAGCGATTGAAAGCTTGAGCATTTACGATGAGGCCGGCGAGGAGCTGGCCTTGCCCGCGACCGGTCATGTACTCGACGGCAATGCTCGGCCGGCGCGTCTGGTGCTTGATCGAAACCTGAACCCTACCATTGCCGCGAACGGGATCGAGATCGATTTTTCCGCCGGCTTCGGCGAGAGCGGCGCAGAGGTGCCTGATACGCTGAAGCGGGCGATGCTGATGCATGTCGCCCAGATGTTCGCCTTCCGGGGTGCGGTGGCCGTCGAGGATCAGCCGGCGGACATCCCTCTTGGCTACGACCGGCTCGTCGCACCGTTCCTGATGCGGAGGCTCTGATGCGGTCCGTCTTCTTCGATCCCGGCCAGATGACGGCGCGGCTTGAACTGGAGGCACCGGAAGAAGTGCCGGACGGACAGGGCGGTGCGACCGTCACCTTCACTGCTGTTGCCTCGGTGTGGGCGCGGATCGAACCGCTGGCCGAAGTACGAGAAGAGCGGGCCGGTTCAGACGTTTTCACGCTGACCCATCGTATCTGGTTGCGGTTCCGCAGCGACATCAAGGCCGGGATGCGGCTACGCAAGGGTGATCGGCTGTTCGCCATCGGCACCTGGCGCGACCCTGATGAAACCGGCCGCTACCTCTGCTGCCTCTGCGAGGAGGAGGGGCGATGAGCACCGCTCTGGCAATCACACTCCGCGATCTGGCGGAGATCCTGGCGCGGGTGGCGCAAGATGCTAGGGGTAGGTCGGCGGCAAAGGGAGGCGAAAGCCATGAGCGCAGCCAGTGAATTGCTGACGGCTATCCATACACGCCTGACCGGCGATGCCGAGCTTCTCGGCATGATCGGTGAGGATGGTGTCCGCGACCGGTTGGTCACCGGGCGAAAGCTCCCATGCGTGCTGATCGGCGACGTTGTCAGCAACGATTATTCGACCTCGACGGAGGGAGGCGAGGAGCATCTGCTCTCGCTCGAAATCTGGATCGATGCCGGTGGACGAAAGCAGGCGCAGCTGGTGGCCTCGCGTCTCCACGCCCTGCTGCAAGATGCGGCGCTGGATCTTGGCCAGCACCAGCTCGCCAGCCTTCTGCATGTCAGGACACAGAGCCGGCGTGAAGCGAAGACGAGGCTGTATGTTGTCGAACTGCGCTTTCGGGCTGTGACGGAGCCGATTGCCGCCGTTACGGCGTAGCAGGCTACTCCTCGTAGCGGCTCGTGGCGTCGCGATCCCGTTCATAGCGTCTCGCCAGTGGAAACGGCGGCAGCCAGGATTCGCGGCGGATGGTCCAGAGTTCGTAAGTCGGCTGCAACTGGTCGGGAGCATCGAGCGATCCGAGGTTCACTTCGACCTCATCTCCGGACCGCCCGAAAACCGGGGAGCCGCAGCGGGGGCAGAAGAAGCGACCGTCGTACGCGCCTGTTTCGCCTTCGACTTTCACCGCATCCTGGGGAAAGATCGCCGACGCATGGAAAAGCGCGCCGTGATGCTTGCGGCAGTCGAGACAATGGCAAATGCCGACCCGATAGGGGCGTCCGGTTGCCACAAGGCGGACATTGCCACAGCGGCAGCCGCCGGTGAAACGGTCCATGTTGCTCTCCTCCACGATCAGGCGGCGGACCGCCTTGCAATGAAGATGGGGTGGCGACTTCAAATGTCCCGTCCATTTCCGCAGCTGCCTGCACCTCTCAGGCCGGTTCGTACACCCTTGTCGCTGCCTTGACCTGTGCCGCCAGCATCAACACGAAGCCGAGCGAGATGACGGCGAGCGCGGCGCAGGTCGCGATTGCGGTTCCTGCTCCGGCGCGATCGAGGATCGCCGTGAAAACGACGGGCGCGATGGCGTTGGNNGTTCTGCGGCAGCGACAGGCGGGCCGATTGCAGCCCGAATTCGCGCGGCGAAAACAGCGCAAGCGGGAGCAGTGCGCGGGCGACTGTCATGACACCTGAACCGAAGCCATAGAGCAGGATGAAGGTAATCAGCAGCGGCGTCGAGGGTGGTATCAGCAGCATCATCAGGAAGCTTGAGACCATCAGGCTCACGCCCATTGCGGCGCTGAGGATTGGATTGCCGCGGCGGCCGAGGAGCATGTCCAGGAAGCGGGCCGAGATGCCGATCACGCCGCGCGCCGAACCGAGCTGCAGCGCCAGCGTGGGCGAGGCGCCGGACTGGCGGAAGATTTCGAGCAGCGATGGCGATACGCCGAACGTCACGAAAGTCGAGATCGTCGTTGCAGCGGCAACCAGCAGGAACGCCTTGCGCTGTCCGGCGGGCGAGAGCGGTACGGGCGTCTCCTGAGCGGCGGCGCCGTCGGCGGTAAAGGCGATCGGTTTCGGCAGGGCGAAAAGATGCAGCGGCAGGCAGACGAAAAACTGCAACGCCGCGCAGATGAGAAACGTCATGCGCCAGCCAACGGCCGCGTTCAGCTGACTGAGGATCGGCCAGAAGATCGCGCTCGAAAGGCCGGTAAACAGCATGAGGATGGCAATCACCCGTTTGCTGTCAGGTCCGGCGCGCTCGACGACGGCGGTATAGGCCGGAGCGGAAAGACCGAAGGCACCGCCGGCGCCGATGGCGATCCAGGCAAGTCCATAGAGGACGATGCCGTGCGCGGCCGACAACAGCAACAGGCCGATCGCGAAGGTAATCGACGCGGCGGCAAGCACGCGGGCGGCTCCATGTCGGGCGAGCAGGCGGCCTGTCGTCGGGCTGACCAAGGCGCTGACGACCATCATGATGCTCAGCCCGCCGAAGACTACCTCGTTCGGCAGACCGAGATCCGGCGCGATGACGCGACCCATGACGCCGAGCATGTCGAAGGTGGTGCCCCAGCCGATCAGCTGCGTGACGGCAAGCACGGCAATCGTCTGCACCGAGCGCAGGGGGATGGATCGAGACATGGCGGGCTTTGACGGAAACGGGGTAGGGGCGCAAGGTCGTAGCAGCTTCGCCGACTGGTTGAAAGTGACAAGTGGATGACACCGATGGGCGCCGAATGCGCCCGCTTCTTGAAGGGATCGGACGATGGTGGCGCAGAAGGGCAAGGACCTGCTCCTGAAGATATTCAACGGAACGGCTTACGAAACGGTGGCGGGGCTGCGGTCGAAACGGCTGGCTTTCAATGCCGAAACCGTCGACGTGACCGACGCCGAGAGCGCCGGGCGCTGGCGTGAGCTGCTGGGTGGCGCGGGCGTGCAGCGCGCGTCAGTCTCGGGCGCCGGTATCTTCAAGGATGCCGCCTCCGATGGCCTGGTGCGCAATGCCTTCTTCAACGCGTCGATCTTGAGCTGGCAGATCATCGTTCCCGGTTTCGGCATGGTGACGGGGCCGTTCCAGGCGAGCGCGCTCGAATATTCCGGCCAGTATAACGGCGAGGTGATGTTCGAGCTGGCGCTGGAATCGGCCGGCGCCATCAGCTTCGAGGTACTCTGATGCGGACGGCGGGGGCAAGGGCGAACCGGCGCCGCGGCGAGATCGAGGCTGTCATCGACGGCGAACAGCGCATTCTCTGCCTGACGCTCGGTGCGTTGGCGGAACTGGAGACAGCGTTTTCCGCGGACAATCTCGTGGGTCTGGCCGAGCGCTTCTCGCGCGGACAGCTGAAGGCAGCCGACATGATCCGCATCATCGGCGCCGGCCTTCGCGGCGGCGGCAATCTCTATTCCGATCAGGAAGTGGCGGAGGCGAGCATCGATGGCGGCATTGCCGGTTGCGCCGTTGTCGTCGGCAACCTGCTTGCCGCGACATTCATCGGGGAGAGCGCGGAGATTGCCGCGCGCCCCCTTTAGCCGCAGCAGATATCGAGGCCGATCGCGCGACGCCTTTCCCCTGGGCGCGCGTCCTCCACGTCGGCCTCTGTCTGCTGCGGCTGCCTCCCGCAATCTTCTGGACAATGACACCCGTCGAATTTCACGCCGTTGCCGGTGGATTGGCGCCGCGCAGCGCCGTCGCCCGGGCCGATCTCGGCGCGCTGATGGCGCAATTTCCGGACGGCCTGACACCCTCGAAACGAAGGAACGATCATGGAGACTGACGACGCCGACCTCTCCGCCATGGCCGTGCAGGCCGAAACCCTGCAACGTACGCTCGATGGCCTAGAGACCCGCTCGCGCTCGTTCGGCTCGGCGCTGTCGAGCGCGCTGCGCAGTGCTGCCGATGGCGGCAAGGGCCTCGATGATGTGCTGCGCAGCCTCGGCAATCGGCTCGCCGATATCGCGCTGTCGGCCGGATTGAAGCCGCTGGAGACGATGATCTCAGGCGCTGCGTCGAACCTGCTTGGTGGCTTCGGCAAGCTTCTGCCTTTTGCCGATGGCGGCGTGGTCTCGCAGCCGACCTATTTCCCGATGGGCGGCAACATGGGGCTGATGGGCGAAGCCGGCAGCGAGGCGATCCTGCCGCTGAAACGCGGCGCCGACGGAGCGCTTGGCGTTGCCGCGTCAGGCGGATCGGCCGGCCCGCAGATCGTCTTCAACGTCACTGCAGCTGATGCGCAGAGCTTCCAGAAAAGCGAGGCGCAGATCTCCGCCATGCTGGCGCGCACGGCGATGCGCGGCCAGCGCAATCTCTGAGGCAATCATGGCAAACGGCTTCCACGAGGTGCGCTTTCCGCTGCGCCTGTCGCTCTCGACGAGCGGCGGCCCCGTCCGGCGCACCGATATCGTCAATCTTTCCAATGGCCGCGAGAGCCGCAACAGCCGCTGGCGCGATGCGCGGCGCAGCTACGATGCCGGCTCCGGCCTGCGCTCCGTCGCCGATCTCTACGAGGTCCTGGAGTTCTTCGAAGCGCGCGGCGGCGAGCTCTACGGTTTCCGTTTTCGCGATCCGGTCGACTGGACATCGGGGCGGCCCGGAATGCCGGTGTCTCCGACGGATCAGCCGATCGGCACGGGAGATGGCGTTACCGCGAATTTCGCTCTGACGAAAACCTACGGGGATGCCGCAGCCGCCAGCCTGCGCCGGATTTTCAAGCCGGTCGCGGGCTCGGTGGTCGTCGCGATCGACGGCGTGCAGCGACCGGACAACGCCTTTGCCTGCGATCCGGCGACCGGGATCGTTGCGTTCGCTCCGGGCCAGATACCGCCGCCGGGCGCCGTCATTTCCACGGGCTATGAATTCGATGTGCCGGTGCGGTTCGCGACCGGCCGGATCGATATCAACCTGTCCGCCTTCAACGCCGGACGGATCCCGACCATACCGCTGACGGAGATCGTGCCATGAGGACCATTCCGCCCGCGCTGAAGGAGCACCTGAACGGCGATGCCACCACGGTCTGCCATGCGTGGCGGGTGGTGCGTCGCGACGGCGCGATCCTCGGTTTTACAGAGCATGACCACGATTTGACGATCGACGGCACGACCTACCTCGCGGCCACGGGCTTTTCCGCAACCGCGACGGAAGAGGCGGCGGGCATGCCGGCGGCAACGAGCCAGGTCGCCGGCGGCTTTTCCAGCGATGTGATCACCGAAGCGGATCTGGAGGCGGGGCGCTATGACGGCGCCCGCGTGGAGGTCCTGCTCGTCAACTGGGCGGCGCCCGAACAGCACATCCTGCTCAAGGTTCAGGAAATTGGCGACGTCACCCGCGATGCAACCGGCTTTCAGGCCGAATTGCGAAGCTTTGCAAGCCGCTTGGCTGAGCCGCAGGGGCGGATCTACGGCCGGCGGTGTGATGCCACGCTCGGCGATCAGCGCTGCGGCGTGAACCTGAATGACCCCGGTTATCGGTTCGAGGCAACGGTCGGTTCCATTCCTGATTCCGGCAGGCTTCTCCTGTCCTGCCCCGAAGAGATTGCCGACGGTCTTCTTCGTCTGGGTCTTCTCACATTCGTCGATGGCGCGAATGCTGGATTGCGTGCTGATATCGAGACCAACGCAGAGAAGGGAGGGCTGGTGGAAGTCGTCCTCTGGCTGCCGCTGCATCGTTCGCCTGCAGCGGGAGACCGTGTGCTTCTCACTGTTGGATGCGACAAGTCGTTTTCGACATGTCGCGGCAGGTTTTCCAATCATCTGAATTTCCGGGGCTTCCCGCATATGCCGGGCGCCGATTTCGCCTACACCTACGCCGATGGCGAAAGCGTTCACGACGGGAGCGCGCTGTTCAAATGATGTCGATTGCAGAGCAGGTCCTCGAGATAGCCGAGGCTTGGACAGGCACGCCCTATCGCCATCAGGCGTCCTGCAAGGGCGTCGGATGCGACTGCCTGGGGCTGATCCGCGGGATCTGGCGCGAGCTCTACGGCAGCGAGCCCGAGTTCGTGCCTCCCTACGCGCCGGACTGGGCTGAACGCAGCGGCGAGGATCGGCTGCTTGATGCTGCGTCCAGGCATTTTGGTGCCCCCCTGCCAACGGCTCACATGCAAGCCGGCGACCTCCTGCTGTTTCGCTGGAGGCCGGAGCTTGCGGCCAAGCACGCAGGCATATTCGCCGGCGACCGGCAATTCATTCACGCCTACGAGCAGGCCTGCGTGATCCGCTCGCCGCTCGAGCCGAGCTGGCGCCGACGTATTGCGGCGGTGTTTCGCTTTCCGGAGAAATAGATGGCAACCCTTCTCTTGCAGGCCGCTGGCGCGGCTCTTGGCAGTGTCTTCGGCCCTGTCGGGGCGATCGTCGGTCGGGCCGCGGGCGCACTTGCCGGCAGTGTGGTCGATCACGCCTTGCTTGCCGGCGGTTCGACCGTGCGCGCAACGCATCTGGCGACGGCCCGCATCCCCGGCGCCGACGAAGGAACGCCGATCAACCGCGTCTACGGCAGTACCCGCGTCGGCGGCACGATGATCTGGGCGACACGCTTCGAGGAGCAGGTCACCACCGAACGAAAGGGCGGCAAGGCCTCGGGCGGCACCCGTGTCGAGACGTTTCGATACTTCGCCAACGTCGCCTTCGGGATCTGCGAAGGCGAGATCGCCTGCATTCGCCGCATCTGGGCGGATGGGAAGGAGGTCGACCAGACCACCATCGAGATGCGCGTCTATCACGGCACCGGCACGCAGCAGCCGGATCCGCTGATCGAGGCGAAGCAGGGTGCGGGCAACGCGCCCGCCTATCGTGGCCTGGCCTATGTCGTCTTCGAACGCTTGCCGTTGGACGCCTATGGCAACCGCATTCCATTGCTGCAGTTCGAGGTCGTCCGTCCTGTTGGCGCGCTGGAAAACCAGCTGAAGGCCGTCTGCATCATTCCCGGCGCGACGGAGCACGGCTACCAGCCGGTTGCAGTCTCGGAGCAGAGCGGCGCAGGAAGCGCGCGCCTCCTCAACCGGAATACGCTGCAGGGCACCACCGACTGGCAGGTGTCGATCGACGAACTGATGGCGCTTTGCCCGAATCTCGAGCGGGTCGCCCTGGTGGTTTCCTGGTTCGGGACGGACCTGCGGGCGGGCGAATGCCGGATTGTGCCTGGTGTCGAGACGGCAGCACGGAACGGCGAGAGCAAGGCCTGGTCCGTTTCGGGGATCTCGCGCGGCAGCGCCCATGTCGTCAGCGGCAGCAGCGGAGCGCCGGCCTATGGCGGGACGCCCGACGATAACGCTGTTTTTGCAGCGATTGCCGATCTCAAGGCGCGGGGTCTGGAAGTCTACCTCTACCCGTTCCTGATGATGGATATTCCCTCGGACAACTCTTTGCCCGACCCTTTTTCTTCAGGCGTTCAGCCAGCCTATCCGTGGCGGGGGCGCATCACCTGCTTTCCGGTCACCGGCCGGCCAGATAGCGTGGATCGGACGGCGGCGGCGCGTGGGCAGGTCGATGCTTTCGTCGGCACCGCGCGCGCTGCTGATTTCCACCTCTCCGGACAGCAGGTGACGTACGTTGGAAACGGAGAGGGATACCGGCGTTTCATCCTGCACTATGCGCAGCTGGCAAGAGCATCCGGCGGCGTCGACGGTTTCCTCCTCGGTTCGGAATTGCGTGGCCTAACGAGCGTGCGGGATGAAACCGACAGGTTTCCTTTCGTCGATGCTCTCGTCGAGCTGGCCGTCGACGTCAAGGCGCTGCTGCCGACGGCCCGGCTGACCTATGGCGCCGACTGGTCCGAGTATTTCGGCTTTCATCCGCAGGACGGCAGCGGCGATGTCTATTTCAACCTCGATCCGCTTTGGGCATCATCAGCAATCGATGCTGTTGGCATCGACAACTACATGCCGCTCGCCGATTGGCGGGACGAAGATCTGTCGGAGGCCAATCCCGACGGCTTCCGCTCCGCCGAGGATGGCGCGGCCATGGCGGCGGCGATCTCCGCGGGCGAGGGGTTCGACTGGTACTACGCCAGCGAAACAGACCGGCTTGCGCGGATCCGGACAATGATAACGGATGGTCTGGCGGCCAAGCCGTGGACGTTTCGCTACAAGGACATCGGCGGCTGGTGGAGCAATCTTCACTACGATCGTGTCGGTGGCGTGGAGCGAGCCGCTCCTTCGGCCTGGCAGCCTGCGAGCAAACCGGTGTGGTTCACCGAGCTTGGGTGCGCGGCCGTGGACAAGGGCGCTAATCAGCCTAACATCTTCGTCGATCCCAAGTCGCGCGAAAGCGGGCTCCCCTATTTTTCCAGCGGCATGCGCGCCGACAGCATGCAGCGCCGCTTTCTCGAAGCCCATCACGCCAGATGGAGCGCAGACGCCGCTTCGACCGGGATGGTGGATACGGCGCATCTGTTCGTCTGGTGCTGGGACGCCCGGCCTTATCCTGCTTTTCCGCAAGAGACATCCACCTGGAGCGACGGCGCCAACTGGACGACCGGACATTGGCTGAACGGCCGATTGGGAGCGGGAACGCTTGCCGATGTCATCGCGGCGATCCTGCGTGATCAGGGCTTTGCCGATTTCGACGTCGCCGACGTTGCCGGCGATCTGACGGGTTACGTGCATGGCGATGTGGTCTCCGCGCGCAGTCTCATCGAGCCGTTGCTGCAAGCTTTCGCAATCGACGTGTTCGAGGATGCGGGCACGCTGCATTTCCGGTCGCGGGGGCGGGCAAGCCTGCCGCCGGTCGCCGTCGAGACATTCGTCGATGTCGAAGACGAGCCTTTGTGGCGCGAGACGCGCGGCCACGACAGCGACTTCGCCGCAGAAGCCGTTCTGACTTTCTACGACCCACCCCGCATTGGATTATGAACAGGCAAGTGCACGGTCGCACCGGGCAGCGGCGGCGACCAGCCGGGTGATCAAGCAGGATCTCTCCGCCGCCATGCCCGAAGAGACTGCGCTGGCCGCAGCTGAAGCCTTGCTGAGAGACAATCGTGTGTCGCGCCGGACAGTTCGTTTCAGCCTCTCGCCGGGAGCGCTCGAGCTGCAGCCGGGAGATGCCGTCACGATCGCCGACGGTCCTGCTGGCCGGTTCATCGTTTCCAGCATTGAGGACGAGGGCCAGCGCCGGATAGAGGCACGAGAGTTTGCCGTCTCGGGCGGTGCCGCATGGCCGCAGCGGACGAGCGAGCAAAACGGCGGCAACGGCGCTTCGAACCTCTTTGCCCCCGTGGTTCATCTGCTCGACCTCTCCTGTTTCGAAGACGGCGACGTCGGTTCGTTCGCGCGGGGTGCTGCCTTTGCCGCACCGTGGAAAACCATCGCTTTGTCGTCATCGGCAACAACAGAAGGCTATCGAGGCCGAGTGCTGCTCGAAAGGCCCGCAAGGATCGGGACGACGGTCGCAGCACTCGATCCGGGTGTCCGCGGCCGTTTCGACTGGTCGCAGGAGCTGCTCATCGACCTCCCGTTCGGCGAACTGGCCTCGGCGCCGGCGGTCGCGGTTCTGAACGGCGCCAATCTGACCGCTGCGCGCTCGGCAGGCGGTATCTGGGAGGTCCTGTCCTTCCAGCGCGCCGAGGAGATCGAAAGTCGCCGCTGGCGGCTCACCGGCCTCCTCCGTGGGCTGGCCGGCACTGATGATGCCATGCGGGCAGGCATTCCGGCAGGTTCGCCTGTCGTCGTGTTGGATGAAGCCGTCAAACCGCTTGGTCTCGGTGGCGGGGAGGTCGGTCTCCGCCTAAACTGGATCGCGGAGGCCGCCGGCTCGACCGAGATGGCGGGACCCTACCTGTTCGAAGGCGGCATGCGGGCGCGGACACCGCTCGCGCCGGTGCATCTACGCGGTCTGCGCAGCAATGCTGGCGACACCAGCCTGTCCTGGGCGCGATGTGGGAGGAACGATGCCGATAGCTGGATTGGCACCGACATTCCTCTCGATGAGCCATTCGAACGCTATCGTGTCGAGATCCTAGCCGGCGGCGACGTCGTGAGATCAGTCGAGACGCAGGAAGCATCCTGGACCTATCCGCTCGCCGACGAGATCGCCGATTTTGGCGCACCACAGGCAACACTCACCGTTCGTATCAGGCAGATGGGTACGAGCATACCGCTCGGCATCGCCGCCACCGCGACATTTTCCCTGTAGCTTCTCAACGAAAGGACGAAGCGCAATGAACGATTTGAAGAACTGGTACAGCTCCAAAACCATATGGGGAGCGCTGGTCGCGATCCTCGCATCGGTCATGCACTTTACGGGTGTGGATATCTCCGCGGTCGATCGCGGACAGATCGTTGATTCGATCGTCAACATCGTCGGCGCGCTCGGAGGGCTGATTGCCGTCTACGGTCGCGTAACGGCGAAAACGGCGATCCGGTCCTCCTCCTGAGGCGATCTGGCCGCCTTGGCGACCTGCATGATTGCGGGTCGTTTCAATGCCTTAGCGTGGTGCCCGAAAGCAGTTTGAAATCGTTCCAAACAGCGGCGTTACAAGGCATTCATTTGCCATTCAGGTCGCTTGGGTACATAGTCGGGCCAAGTTGGTATCCATTGAAAGCGTAGCACATGGCCTCTCCCTTGAGTGTCGCAGCGTTGGCCGCCGGGCTGGCGTTGTCGTCGCCCTCACCGGAAAATTCGCGCAACTTTGTCGTGCGCGTGGCAGGCGATTGCAGCGAAGCCGCACAGCAGGTTGTCGAGAAAACCGGCGGGCAATTGTTGTCCGTCCAGCCCTCCGGCGACAGTTGCATCATTACCGTGCTGGTGCAGGGAAACGGTCAGCGGCCGCGCAAGGTCACTGTCAAGGTTCCGATGTAGGCAGAATCGGCCTAAGAAACACCGAACGGACAAAGCAGGATAAAGCCAACCGATGCGCATTCTCGTAGTCGAAGACGATGTCAATCTGAACCGTCAGCTGGCGGACACCCTCAAGGAAGCCGGCTACGTCGTCGATCAGGCGTTCGATGGCGAGGAGGGGCACTTCCTCGGAGAGACCGAACCCTACGACGCCATCATCCTCGATATCGGACTTCCCGAACTTGATGGCGTGACCGTTCTCGAGAAATGGCGCGGCGCGGGTCGCGGCATGCCTGTTCTGATCCTTACCGCCCGTGACCGCTGGAGCGACAAGGTCGCCGGCATCGACGCTGGCGCCGATGACTATGTCACCAAGCCGTTCCACGTCGAGGAAGTGCTTGCCCGTATTCGTGCCCTGATCCGCCGTGCCGCTGGCCATTCCTCCTCCGAGATCGTCTGCGGGCCGGTTCGCCTCGATACCAAGACATCGAAGGCGATGGTCAACGGCGTGGCACTGAAGCTGACGTCGCACGAATATCGCCTGCTCGCCTACCTGATGCACCATATGGGCGAGGTCGTCTCGCGCACCGAACTGGTGGAGCATATGTACGATCAGGATTTCGATCGCGATTCCAACACGATCGAGGTTTTCGTCGGCCGTCTTCGAAAGAAGATGGGCGTTGATCTGATTGAGACGGTGCGCGGGCTCGGTTACCGCATCCAAGCGCCGAGCAATGCGAATTAAGTCGCTCACAGCGCGCGTTCTGCTGCTGACCACGATCTGGTCGGGCGTGGCGCTTGTCGTCATTGGTTTGCTGATCTCGACGCTTTACCGCAAGAGCGCCGAGCGCGGCTTTCAGGATCTGCTGCGCGCCCAGCTTTACAACGTCATCAATTCCGTCGCGATCGGCGATCAGGGTGCGCTCAACGGCAGCCCTCAGCTCGGCGATCTCCGGTTCGCGCAGCCGAAGACCGGGTGGTACTGGGTGGTGGAGCCGCTCGGTACCTATACGGCGCCGCCCCTGGTTTCGCCCTCTCTTGGATCCACGACCATTCCGGTACCGTCGGTGCTGGAAGCGCCTTTCGACAAGAATTATGAGCGCTACTATCAGGTGACGGACGCGTCCGGTAACCGGATCCAGGTCGCCGAAACCGAAGTAGTGCTCGACACAGACGGACGAGCGGCGCGCTTTCGCGTGACCGGCAACGTTGATGTCGTCGAGGACGACGTCAGAAACTTCTCCCACAGTCTTTATCTTGCACTTGCCGGCTTCGGCGTCGGCAGTCTGATCGTCAACGCGCTCGCAATTCTCTATGGCCTGAAGCCGCTCGACAAGGCGCGTGCCGCGCTGGAACGCATCCGTGCAGGCGAAAGCGAACAGCTTAAGGGTGAATTCCCGCGCGAGATCCTGCCGCTTGCCAATGAGGTCAACGCCCTGATCGACAGCAATCGCCGCATCGTCGAGCGCGCTCGCATGCAGGTCGGCAATCTTGCTCATTCGCTGAAAACCCCGATCGCGGTTCTGCTCAATGAGGCAAGAGTGTTGGAGCGATCGCATGGCGAGCTGGTTCGCAGCCAAGCCGAAGCGATGCAGGGGCAGGTTCAGTCCTATCTCAATCGTGCCCGTATCGCCGCACAGCGTGAATCCGTGCTGGCGCGCACCGATGCGGAGCCGGCGCTCGAGCGCCTGGTGCGCGTCATGCGCAGGCTGAACGTGGACAAGGAATTCGAGCTGCAGGTGGCGCCGCCGCATATTGCCGTGGCCATGGAGCAGCAGGACCTGGAAGAGATCGTCGGCAATCTTCTCGAGAATGCCGCGCGTTTTGCGAACCACAAGGTCCGCCTGGTGGCTGCGGAAACACATGAGGAACCAAAGGCCGGCGAGAGCGCCCGCCGCCATTGGGTCGAGCTGATTGTCGAGGACGACGGCCCCGGGCTTGAGCCGGATCAGATCCGCGAAGCCCTGAAACGAGGGCGCCGGCTCGACGAGAGCAAGCCCGGCACCGGGCTTGGGCTGTCGATCGTCACCGAGATCGCTAACGAGTACCAGGGGCGGCTGGAACTGTCCCGCAGCGATCAGGGCGGCTTGAAAGCGCGCCTTATTCTTCCCGGCATTACAAAGGATGTTGCGTGAGCAACTGCTTGATGCCAGAAAGATATCGAATTTGCATAGCATGCTTTGCCATGATTGCTTTACGGCAGGCTATGTCTGTACCAGCGTAATGATTACCTGATCTGGGTTCGAGTAAATGATGCTTCGTTCAAAAGGCATGATCGTTTCTTCTCTCTGCGCCGTCGTTGCGCTGTCCGGCTGCCAAACGACGAAGGGCGGCCCGTCCAGCGGATTTTTCGGAAGCAGCAAGCCGTCTGCCTCGGCTACGTTCATCTCTGCGCTGCAGGGCGGCATCGTCGGGCGTACCGGGATCGAGCTGAGCGACAGCGACAAGCAGCGTGCGCTTGAGGCGGAATATCGTGCGCTTGAGGGCGCCGGTGTCGGCCAACCCGTTGTCTGGAGTGGCAGAAATGTCAGCGGCAAGGTCATTGCCGCCGCACCCTATCAGGTTGGCTCGCAGAATTGCCGCCAGTACACCCACACCCTGACGGTCGAAGGCAAAGAAACCGTGGCCCGCGGCTCCGCTTGCCGCAACGACGACGGCAGCTGGTCGCCGCTCGGTTGAAACGTCGGAGAGCCGCGCCGAAGGTAAAATGCGGCCAAACGCCTCAAATCCGCGTCATCACAGCTTTGAAGGTTGGAATAAGGCCGCGCTTCAAGTAATTGGCGGCTATGATTTTCTGGATTCTTGTGGCCGCGATGACGGCCGCTGTTGCCGCTGTCCTGCTTTATCCGCTTTTGCGTGGAGCGAAAGCGGCCGCCGACGATCGCGCCGGCGAAGCAGCAGTCTATCGTGACCAGCTTCGGGAACTGGATCGGGACCTGTCCGGCGGGCTGATTTCCGCGGAAGAGGCGGAGTATGCGCGCGCGGAAATCGGTCGCCGGCTCATCGCCGTGTCCGGCGTCGCATCGGAGCCGTCGAAGCCGAGGATTGGCAGGCATCTGTTCACCGAAGCCTTCGTGCTGCTGCTCCTGCCGCTTGTCGGGCTCTGTCTTTACGTCACGATGGGGCGGCCCGACTTGCCGTCCCAGCCGCTCCAGGCGCGCCTCGAGCACCCTGGCAACGACCTGGCGATCCTTGTTTCCAAGGCGGAGCGCCACCTTGCGGAGAATCCTGACGACGGCAAGGGATGGGACGTTCTCGCGCCGATCTACTACAGCACCATGCGCGTCGACGATGCCGAGCTTGCCTATCGCAATGCGATCCGCTTGCTCGGGCCGACAGCGGCGCGCCTGGATGGTTTGACAGAAACTCTGATGAAGCAATCCGACGGAGCCGTGACCGAGGAGATCGCCGCCGTCCTGAAGCAGTTGCTGCAATTGGAGCCGGATAACCCGCGTGGACGCTTTTATATGGCTCTGGGCTTTGAGCAGGCGGGTCACAAGGAGCAGGCGCTGGCGGGATTTGAAGAGCTTGCGAAAGCCTCTGCTCCGGATGCCCCCTGGCTGCCGCTCGTCAACGAGCACATTACCAGGAACGGCGGTACTCCATCGCAAGCGCAGCCGCCCGGCAATCCCACGCAGGCGGATGTCGCCGCGGCCGAGCAGATGAGCACAGGTGACCGACAGCAGATGGTCAAGGGCATGGTGGAAAGTCTGAATGCCAAGCTCACAGAAAACCCTGACAATCTCGAAGGCTGGCTGCGCCTGATCCGCTCCTACGCGGTCTTGAACGATAAGGATCACGCGGTCGATGCGCTGAAGCGCGGGCTTGCGACTTTTCCGGCCAACGGCGAGAAAGGCAAGCAACTCCTCGCGCTCGCAAATGAGCTCGGCATAGCGACGGAAGGATTGACGGAATGACGCGCAAGCAGAAGCGCCTTGCGGTTATCGGCGGCGGCATGAGCTTCATCATCGCCGCTGTGCTGCTTGTCATGTTCGCCTTCAGCCAATCGGTGGCCTATTTCTATATGCCTGCGGACCTCGCAAAGAACCCTGTGCCGCCGGGAACGCGGATCCGCCTCGGCGGTCTGGTCGGGTCCGGCAGCATCATTCGCGGTGTCGGGTCGACGGTTCAGTTCGCCGTGACCGACGCCACCGGGGATCTGGTGCGGGTTCGCTATACGGGAATTCTGCCTGACCTTTTCCGGGAAGGGCAGGGTGTCGTGACCGAGGGACGTTTTGAAACGGGCAGCGACGTCTTTACCGCGGACACGGTGCTTGCCAAGCACGACGAGAAATACATGCCCAAGGAGGTCGCCGACAGGCTGAAGGCGCAGGGCCTCTGGCAGGAAGGGCAGACAGCGCAATGATTATCGAGATCGGGCACTACGCACTCATCCTGGCGCTGGCCACCGCTATCGTCCTCTCGTTTGTTCCGGCGATCGGTGCGCGCCGTCTTGATCAGGCGATGATGGACGTTGCGCCTGTCGGGTCAGTCCTTCTGTTTGCGCTGGTCACGCTTTCTTTTGGCGTTTTGACTTACGCGCATGTCGTGTCGGATTTCTCGGTCGCGAATGTATGGGAGAACTCGCACTCCCTCGTGCCGCTGATCTACAAATACTCCGGCGTCTGGGGCAATCACGAAGGCTCGATGATGCTCTGGCTGCTGATCCTGGCATTGTTCAGCGCGCTGGTTGCCGTCTTCGGTCGCAATCTGCCGGATACGCTGAAGGCGAATGTGCTCTCCGTTCAGGCCTGGATATCGGTTGCCTTCATTCTGTTTATCCTGCTGACGTCGAATCCCTTCACGCGCCTCGATCCCGCGCCCGCCGAGGGCAAGGATCTCAACCCGGTGCTGCAGGACATCGGGCTCGCGATCCATCCGCCACTGCTCTATCTCGGTTATGTCGGCTTTTCGGTCTGTTTTTCCTTTGCCGTGGCCGCTCTTCTCGAAGGCCGCATCGATGCCGCCTGGGCACGCTGGGTCCGTCCCTGGACGCTGGCAGCCTGGACATTCCTGACGCTTGGCATCGCGATGGGCTCCTACTGGGCGTACTATGAACTCGGTTGGGGAGGCTGGTGGTTCTGGGATCCGGTCGAGAACGCCTCCTTCATGCCCTGGCTTGCAGGAACAGCGCTCCTTCATTCCGCGCTCGTCATGGAGAAGCGCGAGGCGCTGAAGATCTGGACGGTCTTGCTGGCGATCCTGACCTTCTCGCTGTCGCTGATGGGGACCTTCCTCGTCCGCTCGGGCGTGCTGACATCCGTTCACGCCTTCGCCAGCGATCCGACGCGTGGCGTATTCATCCTTTGCATTCTTCTGCTGTTCATCGGCGGGGCGTTGTCGCTCTTCGCCTTCCGTGCACCGCTGCTTTCCGCAGGCGGCCTGTTCGCACCAATCTCCCGCGAAGGCGCGCTGGTGGTGAACAATCTCATTCTCACCGTGGCCTGCGGCACTGTGTTGACAGGAACACTTTATCCGCTGCTGCTTGAAACCCTGACGGGCGACAAGATTTCCGTCGGTCCGCCCTTCTTCAACATGACGTTCGGCTTCCTGATGGCGCCTTTGCTCGTCGCGGTGCCCTTTGGGCCGCTGCTGGCCTGGAAGCGCGGCGACCTGCTCGGCGCCTTGCAACGGCTCTATGTTGCCGCAGCCCTTTCGCTGATTGCCGCCCTGGTCTTCTTCTACGTCAAGCATGGCGGGCCGGTTCTCGCCGCGCTTGGCTTTGCCGCCGGTCTGTTTCTGGTCTTCGGCGCGATCGCGGATCTATGGTATCGTGCCGGCGTCGGCAAGGTGGCGGCCAACGTTGCGTTTCGCCGCCTGACTGGCCTGCCGCGTTCGGCGTTCGGTACCGCGCTGGCCCATGCCGGCCTTGGGTTGAGCGTTCTCGGCATCGTGGCCGTCACCACCTTCGAGACGGAACACGTCACGCAGATGAAGCCGGGCGAAGTCATCGAGGCCGGAGGCTATAGCCTGCGGTTTGACGGGATGAAGCCGGCTCGCGGACCGAACTACACCGAGGAGCGAGGACATTTCACCATCGGGCGTGGCGGGGTCGAGGTCGCTGACGTCTGGTCGTCCAAACGGATCTATACGGCGCGGCAGATGCCGACCACCGAAGCCGGGATTCTCACTTTCGGCTCCAGCCAGCTCTACGTATCGCTGGGCGATGCGACCAACGATGGCGGCGTCGTGGTGCGCGTGTGGTGGAAGCCATATATCCTGTTCATCTGGGGTGGGGCGCTTGTCATGGCATTTGGCGGCTTCGTGTCGCTCAGTGATCGCCGCCTCCGTGTTGGCGCGCCTCGCCGAAAGGCGCGGCCTGCATCGCCGGTCATGGAGCCTGCAGAATGATACGCCGCCTGCTCCTCGTTGCCGCCTTGGTGCTCGGGGCTGCGCCTGCATTCGCTGTTAATCCCGATGAGGTGCTTGCGGATCCCGCTCTTGAGGCGCGCGCCCGGACGATCTCGTCCGAGTTGCGCTGCATGGTCTGCCAGAACCAGTCGATCGACGATTCAAATGCCGAGCTGGCGAAGGATCTCCGCTTGCTCGTCCGTCAGCGCATCACGGATGGCGACAGCGACGAGCAGGTCATGAGCTATATCGTTTCCCGTTATGGCGAGTTCGTTCTTCTTCGCCCACGCTTCGAAGCAAAGACCCTCATGCTGTGGGGCGCACCATTGGTGCTGTTCGTCGTCGGCGGAATTTCGCTGTTGGTTTTCGCGCGCCGAAGGACAGGCAAGCCAACCGGATCGGCGCTGACCGCCGAAGAGCAGGCAAAGCTCGACGATCTGCTCAAGAGCTAGATCGGGACCGGTTGCGGGGTAGCGACAGGCCGTAGAACACCGCAAAAGCTAGGACGACGCTTCCCGCGGTCACCGGACCGGCGGCCGGCGAGTAGATGTCCATGACGGCTCCGACCGTCGAGGAGCCGGCAGCACTG
>UBTY01000002.1 GCA_900468535.1 Hyphomicrobiales bacterium
GGCGGCGGCGAGTGCCGGCACCTGATAGCCCCAGTTGCCGGCATTGCCGAGCCCGCCGTGCAGCAGTATGACGGCCGGGCCGGAGCCGTAGCTCGCATACCAGATGCTGGCGCCATCGTTCTCCACGAAGCCTTCACGTGCCGTCTCGGGCAAGGGCGCGGCGCCCTTCGCTTCGAATGCCACCAACTCGTCGTCCGTGTCGGTCATGCTGCTCTCCCCTTGGAACTCTGCAATGGAGACGAAGAGATGTAGCCGATTTCGACAGCTTCAAACAAAAAAGCTCGCCCACGTGAGATGGGCGAGCTCTTGATCAGTCATGTTGTGCGCGAGCTTACTTCTTCGCGAGCTTCGCCAGTGCGGCGACCAGGCCCTGCGTCGAGGAATCGTGACCGGCAGCGCTTTCCTTGCCTTCCACGACAGGAAGGAGGCCTGTTGCCAGTTCCTTGCCGAGTTCGACGCCCCACTGGTCGAAGGAGTTGATGCGGAACAGCACGCCTTCGACGAAGACGCGGTGCTCATAGAGCGCGATCAGCCGGCCGAGTGCAAAGGGCGTCAGCTTGTCGTAGACGAAGGTGATCGACGGGCGGTTGCCGGTGAAGACGCGGTGCGGCGCGATGAAATCGGCCTTTTTGTCGTCCATGCCCTTGTCGGTCAGCTGCTTCTTCGCCTCTTCGAAGGTGCGGCCCTTCATCAGCGCTTCGGACTGTGCGAGCACGTTCGATATCAGCAACTCGTGCTGATGGCGCAGTTCCGGTTCGAAGGCGTTGGCGGCGATCATGAACTCCGCCGGGATGACGCTCGTGCCCTGATGGATCAGCTGGTAGAAGGCGTGCTGGCCGTTGGTGCCGGGCTCGCCCCAGACGACAGGCCCGGAGTTGCCCTCGACCGGCGTGCCATCGATCGTGACACCCTTGCCGTTCGATTCCATGTCGAGCTGCTGCAGGTAGGCCGGGAAGCGTGAGAGGCGCTGGTCATAGGGCAGGACCGCGCGGGTCGGGTAACCGAGCACATTGCGGTGGTAGAAGCCGATCAGGCCGAGCAGAACAGGCAGGTTCTTGGCAACAGGCGCGGTGCGGAAGTGGTTGTCGATGGCGTGGGCGCCTTCGAGGAACCTGATGAAATTGTCAGGGCCGATCGCAATCATGATCGGCAGGCCGATCGCCGACCAGAGCGAATAGCGGCCGCCGACCCAATCCCAGAAGCCGAAGACCCGTTCACTCTCGATGCCGAAGGCCGCGACCTTGTCGAGGGCGGTCGAAACGGCAGCGAAGTGATGCTGGACAGCGGCCTCGCCGAGCGCGTCGGCGATGAACTTGCGCGCGGTCTGCGCGTTCGTCATCGTCTCGACGGTCGTGAAGGTCTTGGAGGCGACGATGAACAGTGTCGTCTCGGGTTGAACCAACTTCAGCGTGTCGGCGATATGCGCGCCGTCGATGTTGGAAACGAAATGCGCGCGCGGGCCGTCATGGAAGGGTGCCAGCGCCAGCGTTGCCATCACAGGGCCGAGGTCGGAGCCGCCGATGCCGATGTTGATGACGTCGGTAATCGCCTTGCCGGTCGCGCCCTTGAGGGCGCCCGAGCGGATACCGTCGGCAAATTTGCCCATGGCTGCAAGCACGGCGTTGACGTCAGGCATGACGTCCTTGCCATCGACCAGCACCGGTGTATTGGAGCGGTTGCGCAGCGCTGTGTGCAGAACGGCGCGGTTTTCGGTGAAGTTGATCGCCTTGCCGGCAAACATCTCGTCGCGCTTGGCTTCGACGCCGCCCGTTTCCGCGAGCTTGACCAGCAGAGCCAGGATCTCGTCGTTCACGGCCGTCTTGGAATAGTCCATCAGAAGGTCGTCGAGCGACACGCTGAAGTGGGAGAAGCGCTGCGGATCGGCGGCAAAGGCGGCGCGCAGGTCAGTCGCCTTGGTGGCGGCCGCAATGCTCTTCAATTGTTCGACGATGGCATTCATGGGAGGCTCCTTTGCAGGGCGAGAGGGTCGCGGAAACTATTCGCTTTGTAGGGCGCAAATCAAGGTCGGCGACCACCGCACTGGAAAAAAGCGTTATCATCAGGAAAATGCTGCGAAGGGCAGGGCGGGATCCGCCATTTGCGGCCGGTAACCGATCCCGCAACTGACTGGAACGCTGCCAGCTGTCACTCGCTCGTAATTTCCAGGTTTCGCTTCGACTTAGCCCCCGCCGTCGAGCCAATGTCTCTGGCGACCTCCGCGATCAGCGAGCGCAACCAACGGTGTGCCGGGTCGTGGCGGTAGCGGACATGCCATGCGAGATCCACCGGAAAGGTTCCGAGATCGACCGGCGCGGGGAGGACCTTCAGCCTGTTGTCGTTGGCAAGGTGACGGCAGATCTGGTTCGGCAGTGTGGCGCAATAGTCGGTGACTGCAATCATCTCAGACACGGCCAGGAAATGAGTGACCGAGACTGCGACGTCGCGCTTGAGGCCGCGCTGCTCGAGCGCCTGACCGAGGCCGACGCGCAACCGGCCGGGCGGAAGCACATTCACATGCTTGAGCCGCTCGTATTGCTCACGGGAGATATTGGCCCTGATATCCGGGTGGCCGGCTCGGACAACGCAGCTCAGTCCCTCGTCCATGAGATGCTGCACGACCATATTGTCAGGCGGATCGACGATACGGCCGAGTACCATCGCTGTCGTGCCTGAGATTGCGCCGGTCTCGACCAGATCGTTGCCGAACGGCGTGAGCCGAAGCCGGATACCCGGCGCAACCTCGCGAAGCCGGGCGACGATCGCTGGCACAAGAACGAATTCGACGTAGCTGTTCGGAGCAATGGTGAACAGCCGCTCTGCGCTCGCCGGATCGAAATCCTGCTGACCGACGACGGCTTCATCTATCTTCGCCAATGCCGCCGCGATGATCGGCGCAAGCTCCTGGGCCATCTGCGTTGGCTGGATGCCATAGCGTTCGCGAACGAAGAGGGGATCGCGCACCATATCACGAAGCCGGTTCAGCGCGTTCGACAGCGCCGGCTGCGTAATCCCGAGCCGTTCGGCCGCGCGGGTTACATTGCGCTCTTCCATCAGCGTCACAAAAACGGGCAGCAGGTTCAGGTCGTATCGCATGCAGTTATAATGTCATGTGAATATCTGAAATCAATCAAATAAATTTCCGAAATATGTTGGTTGCGAGCATGATCAGCCCATCCAAAACGGATGCCAACCAACTTCTACGGAGATGACAATGAGCAAGGGAAAAGTACTTCTGATCGGTTCCAATGCCACCCGCATCGAGGTCCAGGGCGGCGGTACCGGAGCGACTGGCCAGTATCTCAACGAGACCGTTGTACCGGCAATGGCGGTGATCGCCGCCGGCTACGACGTCGTCCTGGTCACGCCTGATGGCACCAAGCCGCATATCGACGAAGCCTCCGACAGTGTCGATCACTTTGGTGGCGACAAGGCAGCCTATGATCGCGCCAAGGCGTTTTATGCCAACGATCCTTCGATGAACCAGCCGCGCACGCTTCGCTCGGTAATCGAGGAGGGACTGGATAATTATGCCGGTGTCTTCGTGCCCGGTGGCCAGGCTCCTGTCGTCGATCTGATGCAGGACCCCGACACAGGCATAGTCCTCCGCCACTTCCATGAGCGCGCGAAGCCTACGGCACTCCTCTGCCATGGTCCGATCGCCGTTGTCTCGGCCATGCCGCACGCTCGCGAATTTCGCGCCGCTCTGATCGCCGGCGACGCTGCCAAGGCGGCGGAGTGGGCGAAAGGTTGGCAGTATGCCGGTTACAACATGACCGTTTTCTCCAACACGGAAGAGAAGGTCGTCGAGGACTACATTCTCCACGCAAAGCTCTATTTCAACATGGTCGATGCGCTGACGATCGCGGGTGGCGCGGTGAGCACGACCAACGTGGATTTCGAGCCGAACGTGATTGAGGACCGCGAACTGATCACCGGTCAGAACCCGCGTTCGGATCATCCGATCGCTGCGAAATTCGTGGCTGCACTCGATCGCGCGGCTGCTGCCGCCTGAACCTGTAAATCCTGGCTGGGATCTCGTTGTCAGACCCCAGCCAGGCTCTAGTTACGCAAAAGGGGAATCCCATGCCTGCTCATGTGAAGATCATGGCGATCCTTGCCGCCCGGCCCGGCAAGGCTGATGAACTGAAAGCGCTTCTTTTCGGGATGGTAGCCCCCTGCCGGGCCGAGCCGGAAAACCTGCGTTGGGATGTCTGGCAGGATGCCACCGATCCCACCCGTTTTGCGCTCGACGAACTGTATGCCGACCGCGCGGCCGTCGTCGCCCACCGCGAGACTGCGCATTTCAAGGATTACTTCGCGCGGATCAACGATCTCGCGGAGCGTACGGCCATCGTACTCGAGCCCGTCGAAGTTGCCTGAAAGCCAGTCGAGTTTGCGCCACAAACTGTTACTCAAAGGAGATGGAATATGCGTGAAGGAATTCAGGGAAAGATCGTCCTTATCACTGGCGGCGGCACCGGCCTCGGTGCCGAGGCAGCACGCCATCTGGCGTCAAAGGGCGCGCACGTCGCCGTGGCGGGGCGGCGCCGGGAAAAACTCGACGAGGTCGTCGCCGAGATCGCCAGTGCGGGCGGCAAGGCACGGGCCTACCAACTCGATGTAACCGACAAGCGCCAGGTCAAGGCTGTCGTCGACGCCGTGATTGCCGACTTCGGCGGGCTTGACGTGCTGATCAACAATGCCGGCCTGATGCCGATCCGGCCAATGGCCGAGGTCAATACCGAAGAATGGGACGCGATGATCGACGTCAACATCAAAGGCACACTCTACGGCATTGCCGCCGCGTTGCCGGTCTTCCTTGCTCAGGAACATGGCCATATCATCAATCTGAGTTCGGTGGCCGGAATCAAGGTCTTTGCGCCCGGCGGAACCGTTTATTCCGGCACGAAGTTCGCGGTACGGGCAATATCCGAAGGGTTGCGCCAGGAAGTGGGCGCCAAGGTGCGCGTGACCTCGATCGAGCCCGGCGCCGTCGACAGTGACCTCAAGTTCTCGACCTCGGGCACGGCGCAGGCGAATGTCATGGACTTCTACAAGATCGCCATTCCGGCCAGTTCGGTCGCCCGGGCGATCGCCTATGCCATCGAGCAGCCTGACGACGTTGATATCAACGAAATCGTCCTGCGCCCGACCGTGCAGGAGTTCTGATCGTTCGGCACCGTCTGAACAAAACAATGGAAAAGCCACCCGCACCAGGCGGGTGGCTTAACCGTGCCGCCCAGGCGTGCGCTTAGCCGCGCAGATCCTTGCGCAGGATTTTTCCGACCGGTGTTTTCGGCAATTCCGTGCGGAATTCCACGAAACGGGGACGCTTGTAGTTGGTGAGGTTCGCGGCGCAGTGCGCCTTCACATCGGCTTCCGTCAGCGCCGGGTCCTTGCGTACCACGAAGAGCTTCACCGCCTCGCCGGAATGTCCGTCGGCGACCCCTACGGCCGCGGACTCGAGGATTCCGGGATGCATCGCTGCCACTTCCTCGATTTCGTTCGGATAGACGTTGAAGCCGGAGACGAGGATCATGTCCTTCTTGCGGTCCACGATCTTGGTGTAGCCGCGCGCATCCATGAAGCCCATGTCGCCGGTGCGGAAATAGCCGTCCGCTGTCATCACGCGGGCGGTCTCTTCAGGCTTGTTCCAGTAACCGGCCATCACCTGCGGGCCGCGGATGCAGATTTCGCCGATATCGCCAAGCGGAAGCGAGTTGCCATCTTCGTCGCAAATGTCGAGCTCGGTAGACGGAATCGGCAGCCCGATCGAACCGGTGAACTCCGCTGAGTCAAAACGGTTCGCGGTGGCGACCGGCGAGGTCTCCGAGAGCCCATAGCCTTCGGTGATATGGGCGCCGGTGATCTTCATCCAGCGCTCGGCGACCGGGCGTTGCACCGCCATGCCGCCACCAAGCGACATCACCATGGACGAGAAGTCGACCTTGGCAAAATCAGCATTGTTCATCAGCGCGTTGAAGAGCGTGTTGAGGCCAGGGAAGATATGGACCTTCACCTTGCCGAATTCCTTAACCAGGGCCGGAATATCGCGCGGATTGGCGATGAGGATGTTGTGCGCACCAAGCGACATGCCCATCAGCGAATTCACCGTCAGTGCGAAGATATGATAGAGCGGCAGGGCGCAGAGGAAGTTCAGGACCTCCGGGCGCGGCTTGTTGTCGAAGGCCGATTGCAGCCACAGCTCGAGCTGCAGCTTGTTGGAGATGAGGTTGCGGTGCGTCAGCATTGCGCCTTTGGCGACGCCGGTCGTGCCGCCCGTATACTGCAGAAAAGCGATGTCGTCGCCCTTGAGGATTGCAGGTTTCAGCGATTTGCCGGCACCCGCGCCGAGCACTTGCTTGAAGGTCTTGTGCTGCGGAATGGACCACGAGGGGACCAGCTTCTTGACCTTGCGCACGAGCAGATTGACGATCAGCCCCTTGGCGCCCAGCATCTCGCCGAGCGACGTGACGACGACATGGCGCACATCCGTCTTGACCAGCACCTGCTCGACCGTGCGGGCGAAATTCTCAAGCACGAAGATCGCCTTTGCGCCTGAATCCCGCAACTGATGCTCCAGTTCGCGCGGTGTATAGAGTGGATTGACGTTCACGACCACGAAGCCGGCGCGCAGGATGCCGTAGACGGCGACCGGGTTCTGCAGCACGTTCGGCATCATCACTGCAATGCGGTCACCCTTCTCAAGGCCGATACTCTGCAGCCATGCGGCGATCTTGCGGGTCTGGCTTTCGAGTTCGCCGTAGGTGAGCGATTTGCCCATGCTGGAGAACGCGACGCGATTGGCGTATCGCACACAGGATTTTTCGAGCAGTTCCGCCAGCGATTCGTATTGCAAAGGCGGAAGCTCAGCGGGCACGCTGTCGGGATAGGTGGCAAGCCAGGGCTTTCGGGGATTCGCACCGCCTGGATGGACGGAAATGCTGTTCATCGTGTCTCTCTCCCTGTCGCTGCCGGCCGGTCCCACCGGCAACGCGGTTGGACGATCCTCCATCTTCCAACGCGGCAGCTTATGTCATCGCCTGAATGGTTCAAGCTGGAATAGAGTTATACTGACCTTGACGTAAACGTCAATAATCGCGAGAGGCCGACGCGTGTAAGGAAATCGGGAACATCGAGTTCGACGAAGCGTTTTCAGAACTGTGGACCAACCACGAGGAAACAATAAGGAGGTGCACGATGCTGCATCAGGACGCTGACAGAACCCGCCGCGACCCGAACGTCAAGGATACGCCGACGCTGATTGCCAGCGACCGCGTGGAAGGCACGCGCGTCTATGGCGCCGATGGTAAGCATATTGGTTCCATTGAACGATTGATCCTCGGCAAGCAGGATGGCCGGGTTGCCTACGCCGTTTTGAGCTTCGGCGGTTTCATGGGCATCGGCCACGAGCACTATCCGCTGCCGTGGGAAAAGTTGACCTACGATACCCAACTCGACGGCTACCGCATCGACCTGACGAAGGAACAGATCGAAGGCGCGCCGAGCTATGCGGATGATGACGACAGCTGGTACAACGACAATGGCCGCCGCGTGTATGATTACTATGGCGTGCCACCCTACTGGATGTAACGTCGTCCGCACGCGTGCGATGAGTTGATCGCGCGCAAATGCGCTGCGTCGCACCGCTCGGTTGGTGCATGGCGTGGTAAAACGACTTGGATGGGCCCCGTCGTTGACGGGGCCTTTTCAGCGTTTGGCGACGAGATCGTTTGCCGAACGCAGAACCTTTCCAACGACGATGTCGTTGGCCGACAATGCTTTCGCGGTCCGCAGCGCAAAGACGTGACTTTCTCCCGGAAGCAACGTGACCAGCATGGAATCGACGACGGCATCGGGATCGAGCCGATCGGCCATCAGGCAGAGGTCCTTCAGCAGGGTCTCGGCCGTCACCTTGACCGCATATCCATCGGCTGTGGCGCTAAGCTCGATCGTTGCCCGCGGTGGCGGAAGCTTGAGATCGATGTCCTCGACAAAGTAATGGAACGCACGCCGGTCTAGCATCTGCACGACGATGAGTTCATCATTGGCGCTGCCGGGGGTCGCAATCTCCGCAGGCAGCGGAAACGCCTTAGCCTCGAAGCGGTCGCAGAGCAGCCGCCAGAACTCGAATTCGGCAAGCACCGTTCCGTCGAGCGCCAGGCGCTTGCCTGATATCTTCGCC
>UBTY01000034.1 GCA_900468535.1 Hyphomicrobiales bacterium
TGGCGCACCTGTTTCAAGCGTCGGCTCATTAGTCTTTGGGATCACGACACCAATATGGCGGCGCGCGCATTTCCATCGAAATCAGCGGGTTAGAGAGTGCGCCGCGCCGGAATGGCACGCCCGCCGCCGCAATTCCGCCCGACAGCTCATCGAAACGTTGACTTGGGACGCTTTCTGGTTTCTCACAATATGCACCAACAGCTTCAGCCGGAGTCAAAATGACGAAGCCGATCGTCGCCGTTCCTGCCGATATCCGCGTCTTCGACGGCGCGACATGGCATGCCGCACAGCATCAGTATCTTCGCGCCGCACTGAATGCCGCCGGCGTGATGTCCTTCATCATTCCGGCCTTCGAGGAGGGCTACGACACCGATGCCATCCTCGATCGGGTCGATGGCGTTCTCGTTTCGGGGTCGGCAAGCAACGTCCACCCGACGCTTTACGGCAAGCAAGCAACGGAAGCCGACGGCCCGTTCGATCCCGCCCGCGATGCCACCAGCCTGCCGCTGATCCGCCGGTCGATCGAACGCGCCATTCCGCTGCTGGCGATCTGCCGTGGCANNTCGCCAGAGCGTCTTCGTCAAGGAAGGCTCCTGCATTGCGGGGATCGTCGGGTCCGGCGAGATTAGGGTTAATTCGCTGCACCGGCAAGCGATCGCCGAAACCGCGCCGCGTCTGCAGGTGGAAGCCGTCGCCGAGGACGGCACGATCGAAGCCGTTTCGGTGATCGATGCACCGGCCTTCGCGGTCGGCGTGCAATGGCATCCGGAGTATTGGGCAGAGACGGACAAGCCGTCGAACCAGATCTTCTCGGCTTTCGGCGATGCCGTCAGGGACTATGCCGCCGGCAAGCTTGCGGCCACCCGCACGAAGCAGATCGCCTGAACGGTGATCACGCGGCGGGCACTATTTCCGCCGCAGCCACTGCAGCCCGCCGGCAACGGCAAAGCCGAGCAGCGGCCATACCGCCCAGAATACCCCATGCCAGGTCAAGAGGTTGATGGCGACGATCCCGATGGCGAGGACACCGAGGACGGCCAAGCCACGGTCGAACCGCTCCTGCGTCCGGACCCAGTTCATGGCGACGACAAAAGCCAGGGCGAGCAGCGGCCACACCGCCCAGAACACACCGCTCCAGGTGAGAAGATTGATCACCACAAGCGCAGCCGCAATGATGGCAAAGAACCCTGCCCGTTTTCTAAGACCCGCCACCGAAGCTTGAGGCTGTGCAGGAGCGCCATGCCGCGGCTGAACCACCGGCTCGGCCTGCGCGATCGGCGCTTCACCGATCCTCACCGCATAGCTCGGCACTGCCTCGTCGACATTCTTCACGGTCAAGGCGCCGAGAAAGTCGAAGCCGACAGCAACCTTGTTGCGGACCTGATCATAAACCGTGCTGGAGATGACGATTCCGCCGGGCGTTGCCGACGTCTGCAGCCTGGCGGCAATGTTCACGCCATCGCCGTAGATGTCGTCGCCATCGGCAATCACATCGCCGAGATTGATGCCGATCCGGAAAAGCATCCGGCCATCTTCCGACCTTCCGGCGTTGAGGCCGGCCAACTCGCTCTGGACATCGACCGCGGCGCGCACGGCTTCGACGACGCTCGGAAACTCCGCAATCAGCCCGTCGCCCCAGGTGTTGATGACGCGACCGCCATGCGCGCCGATCAGGCGCGACATTGCATCCCGCGATCGCTTCAGCATTGCGAGCGTGCCTTCTTCGTCCGCCCCCATCAGCCGCGTATAATCCTGCACGTCGGCCGAGAAGATCGTTGTCAGCTTGCGGCTGGTCTCACTCATGATCCCTCCCTGGATCCCGACTTACCCCTTCGGCGGCGTCTCCGGCACTGGTGTCAGCGGTTTGCCCTTGGCGAACCACTCGACAAGATTATCGACGACCAGGTCGGCCATGGCGTTGCGCGTCGGCACCGAGCCCGAGGCAAGGTGAGGCAGAAGCACCGCATTCGGCAGATCGAGCAGCGACGCGGGGACATTGGGCTCGTCGTAGAAGACATCGAGACCGGCGGCACCGATCGTTCCTGATTTCAGCGCCTGCGCAAGCGCCTCCTCATCGACCGTCCAGCCACGACCCACATTGATGAAGACACCTTCCGGACCAAGCGCGGAGAGGATTTCGGCATTGATGGTCTTGTGCGTCTGCGGTGTCTTCGGAACGATGGAGATCAGTGTGTCGACGGCTTCGGCAAGATCCTTCAGCGACGGATAGTAGCCGTAGGGAGCGTCCGGATGGCGGGTACGGGTATGATAGCTGATCTTAACCTTGAAAGGCTCGAGACGCTTGGCGATCTCCTGGCCGATCCGGCCGAGGCCATAGATCCCGACATGCCGTCCCTTCAACGAGAACGGTGACAGAGGATAATTCTGCCCCGGCTTCCAGTTTCCGGCACGCAGCCAGTTCTCCGCCCGCGGAAATTCGCGGATCGTGTTGAGCAGAAGCCCGATCGCCGTATCGGCAACCTCGTCGTTCAGCACGTCAGGTGTATTCGTGACGATGACGCCCCTGGTCGCCGCGTGCTTGGCATCGACGCCGTCATAACCGACGCCGAAGCTTGAGATCAGTTCGACATTCGGCAGGCTGTCGATGGCGGCCGCGTTCAACGTGCCGGAGACGGCAACGCCGCGAATGCGCGCTGCGGTTTCTGCATCGAGCGTCGCAGGCTCTGCTTCGATAACGTCGAAGCTCTCCTTCAGGCGCGCGAGCACGCGTTCGTGTATCTTCCCGGGAACGAGAACGGCGATGCGGGACATGGCATTTCCTCTTGGCTTGCTTACGGGCGCGGTCGATAGGGGCTGGTCGACTGGCGGATGCGCATTTCAGGCTTGATAAGATGGATGCCATCAGGCTCGTGGCTGCCGGCCAGACGGTCGAGGAGCGCGCGAGCGGCAAGACGCCCGACCTCGGCCTGCCCGTTCCATACGGTCGTCAGCGCGGGCATCGAGATCGACGCTTCCTCGAGATCATCGTAACCGGTGATGGAAATGTCCTTGCCGGGAACGAGGCCGGCGCGGGCGATGCCGTTCATCAGGCCGATCGCGACGAGGTCGTTCCAGCAGACGGCAGCCGTCGGCTTCTGCGGCAGCGACAGGAAGTGCACCGCCGCCTCGAAGCCGCCCTGCATCGAGCGCGGGCCCGGGATGCGCAGGCCCGGGTCGACCTCGATACCGGC
>UBTY01000020.1 GCA_900468535.1 Hyphomicrobiales bacterium
CGGCAAGATCGTCGAGCTCAACCGCGACGGCAAGCTGCTGGCGCTATTCTTCTTCGTCACCGATCCCGACGGCTACAAGATCGAAGTCCTGCAGCGCCACGGCCGTTATCTCTAAGAGTTTCCCATGATCGAAAAGACCGAATTGAACCGGGGCTGGACGCTCTCCTGCAACGTTACAGCTCGCCGCGACCTGCCGGCTGAAATTCCAGCACAGGTGCCCGGCTGCGTGCATCTCGACCTGCTCGCCAATCGGCTCATCCCCGATCCCTATCTCGACATCAACGAGATCACCAACGACTGGGTCGGCAAGGAAGACTGGACCTATCGCTGCAGTTTCGATGCATCGCCGGACGCCGGGAAGGTTCAGGAGCTGGTGTTCGAAGGCCTCGACACGGTCGCGACGATCGTGCTGAACGGCGAAGAGCTCGGCCGAACCTTCAACATGCATCGCACCTATCGCTTCGACGTGTCGGAGCGCTTGAAGCAAGGTGTCAACGAGCTCGCCGTGACCTTCCGCTCCGCCTATGCCTACGGCGCCGAGATGGAGGCGCATTACGGCTATCGGCCGAACAACTATCCCGGCCCCGGCAACCTGATGCGCAAGATGGCCTGCAACTTCGGCTGGGACTGGGGCCCGACGCTGGTGACAGCGGGGATCTGGAAGCCGGTGCGGCTCGAAAGCTGGGAGCGGGCGCGGCTTGCGGAGACGCGAGTTTCGGCGACGCTTGCCGGTGGCGACGGGCGCGTGACGGTTCGTGCAAGCGTCGAGCGCCACGCCGGCGTTTCCGCAAAGCTCGTCGCAACCATCGCCGGCGTGAGCCACGTCGCCGAACTCCGGGAAGGAACTGATGAGGTTGAATTCCAGCTGACTGTTCCCTCGCCGCAGATCTGGTGGCCGCATCATCTTGGCGCCCAGCCGCTCTATCCGCTGCAGATCGAATTGCGCGACGGTGTAAGCGATGACTTACTCGACAGTTATTCGAAAGAGATCGGCTTCCGTTCCGTCAGGCTCGACACCGCGCCTGATGAACACGGCTCTGCATTCACCTTCGTCATCAACGACGTGCCGCTTTTCCTCTGCGGCGCGAACTGGATTCCGGATGATTGCTTCCCGCCGCGGGTAACGGCCGGGCGCTATGCTTCCCGGATCGAGGAAGCGAAGGCTGCGAACATCAACCTGCTTCGCGTATGGGGTGGCGGCATCTTCGAGCGCGACGAGTTCTACGAGGCGTGCGACCGCGCCGGCATGCTCGTCTGGCAGGACTTCCTGTTTGCCTGCGCCTCCTATCCCGAGGAAGAGCCTTTGCGCGGCGAGGTCGAGGCGGAGGTACGTGACAACGTCGTGCGCCTGATGCCGCATGCGTCGCTGATCGTCTGGAACGGCAACAACGAGAATATCTGGGGCTTCGACGAATGGGGCTGGCGGCCGATCATCAAGGATGGCGTCAGCTGGGGGCTCGGCTACTATCTCGATGTTCTGCCGAAGCTCTGCGCTGAGCTCGATCCGGATAGGCCGTACTATCCCGGCAGCCCCTATTCGGGGACGATGGAGATCGAGCCCAACGCCGATGAGCATGGCTGCAAGCACATCTGGGACGTCTGGAACGATGTAGGGTACGAGGTCTATCGCAACTACATCCCGCGCTTCTGCTCGGAAT